>NZ_FXYE01000011.1 GCF_900184935.1 Actibacterium lipolyticum
ACGGCAACGTGACGCTTGCGCTGGATACGATTGCGCCGATCACACCGACGCTGACCGATGCGGATGGCACGGCGCTGACGCTGACGACGGCCCCTGCCTTTGAGGGCCCGGCCAGCAGCCTTGGGTCCGCCGAAGGCACGCTTCTGCCGGGCGAAGTTGCAACCTATACAGCGACTTACACGCTGACGCAGTCTGACATCGATGCCGGTGGTCTCAGCCAGACCGCGACAGTTGACGGCACCGACCCGAACGCGACCGTTGTCACGGCCACGTCTGACGATCCAGCGGATCTGACGGGCGCGGCTGATGCGACTGTAACGCCGCTTGCGCCAGCACCTGCTGTGTCGATGGAGCTGGTGGATGACACCACTGCCTTGTCGACCCCGGTCGCTGAGGGTGATGTTGTGACCTATACCTATACGGTCACCAACGACGGCAACGTGACGCTTGCGCTGGATACGATTGCGCCGATCACACCGACGCTGACCGATGCGGATGGCACGGCGCTGACGCTGACGACGGCCCCTGCCTTTGAGGGCCCGGCCAGCAGCCTTGGGTCTGCCGAAGGCACGCTTCTGCCAGGTGAAGTTGCAACCTATACAGCGACTTACACGCTGACGCAGTCTGACATCGATGCCGGTGGCCTCAGCCAGACCGCGACCGTTGACGGCACCGATCCGAACGCGACCGTTGTCACGGCCACGTCTGACGATCCTGCGGATCTGACGGGCGCGGCTGATGCGACTGTAACGCCGCTTGCGCCAGCACCTGCTGTGTCGATGGAGCTGGTGGATGACACCTCTGCCTTGTCGACCCCGGTCGCTGAGGGTGATGTTGTGACCTATACCTATACGGTCACCAACGACGG
>NZ_FXYE01000001.1 GCF_900184935.1 Actibacterium lipolyticum
TCCATACGTTACTACTTTGAGCAAATTCCCAAAACACTTTGACTGAAGTAAGGCGTCGACGGGACTTTTTGAGGTTAAAACATAGATATCTTCCCGATGAGCGGAAAATTCGCCCCGGACAAAGACTCTTTAGCGAATAGACGCTCTATTTCAACTTTTTCAGCGCAAAACACGCGCCCGTCCACAATCATATCGAAGCATTACCGCAAAAATAGCACCCAATATCAATCGAGTAAACCCAGAGTTGTGGCTGGCGCGTAAAAAAGAAACCACAACCAACGCCTTAACCCCAACAGCACAAACAGCGCACCAAAAAGGCTAACCCACTGTTCCAGAGTCGCTTCTAAAAAAACCGCGCACTCCACGCCCACAGCAAAAAACGCAAAACCCTAAGAATCACGACCCACCAAAACCCAAAAACAACCAACAAACAAAATCACCCAATGGTTGAAAGAAAAAAGGCCGACGCGCGCCAGTCTTTCAGCGTCGCCTTTCTCTCAGGTCGACAGTCACGCCTTCAAAGCAAACAACGATCCGCGCTCCGCATTTTGTCATCCTATGGGAGGGCGAAGCCGGGCGCATGTGGGCGGTGAATTTCCAAATTGACAATAGGTTCGCTTATTTAATAGTTCTGTAACATAACAGTTCGCAGAAGGTGTGAATTCGAGAGGCTAGCAGGAGGACTTTGATGGCAATTTCAGCGTCAAAACCAGCGACCGCACCGCAGATCGACGACACGACCCTTCGTGGCTTCATCGGTTACACGATGAAGCGCGCGTATATGGTTGTGCGCAATGATATGCACCGGGTTCTGGCCGAACATGACTTACGGGTCACAACCTTTTCCGCGCTTTGCATCATCGCCGAGAATAGCGACCTGACGCAGACCCAGCTTGCCGGTGCCCTGAAAATAGAACGTTCCAGCGTTGTGGTTGTCGTGGATGAGCTGGAAGGGCGGGAGTTGATTTCGCGCAATCGCGTGGAAGGTGACCGGCGGACTTATGCGCTGCGGATTACGCTGAAGGGTCGCCGCCTTTTTGAGCGCATCGTCGAAGAGGCAAAACAGCACGAAAATGCTCTGCTGTCGGATCTATCTGACGCAGAACGTGAAACGCTTTTTGGTTTGCTCAAGCGGGTTGAAAACAGCGCGTCATAGGTGGCGAATTTTGGGGGGAGACCAAAGAATGAACCAGATAGATGCCAGCGGCATAGAGCTGCTGCCACATGACGTGCATCAGGAAAGCCGCCCGGATGGGTCAATTCTGCTTCGGTCTACGCATTCTCTTGGGGCGGTCGCGCCGAACACTGGCGCATGGTTGCACCGGTGGGCGAAAGAGGCGCCGGGGCGCGTTGCCATCGCAGAACGTGCGGGTGCGGGCTGGCGGGAACATACCTATAACGAATTGCTAAACATGGTGCGCAACGTTGCTGGCGCGCTTTTGGCGCGGGGCTTGGGCGCGGATAGCCCAATCGTGGTCATGTCCGGCAACGGGGTTGATCATGCGATCCTATCGCTTGCCGCGCAATATGTTGGTGTACCCATCGTCCCCCTTGCAGAGCAGTATTCGCTGATTCCCGAAGCCCACGGGCGGCTGATCTATGTGCTTGAAAAGGTGAAGCCCGCGATGGCGTTTGTTTCGGACGCGGCGCAGTATGCCTCTGCGCTGTCACTGCCACAGCTTGAAGGGGTGGAACTGGTCGCGGTCAAAACAGATGGCGCGCCTGTGCCAGTGACCGCATTTGCCGATTTGCTGGGCCACGGACAGGGGGGTGTCGACGACGCCCACGCCAAAGTCGGGCCAGATACGCTGGCTAAGATTTTGTTCACTTCGGGGTCGTCCTCGGACCCAAAGGGGGTTCTGACGACGCACCGCATGATGTGTGCCAACCAAACGCAGATCTCTGACGCGCTGCGGTTCTTGAAGGCGCGGCCACCCCGTATTCTGGACTGGCTGCCATGGAACCATGTGTTCGGCGGAAGCCACAACTTCAACATGATGCTCGCCAATGGCGGCAGCCTTTATATCGACAACGGAAAGCCCACCAAAGCTGGCTTCGAAGACACCCTTCGCAACATCAAAGAGCATCCGGGAACCTTGGCGTTCAACGTGCCCGTGGGCTATGCGATGCTTGTCAACGCGATGGAGCGTGACCCGGCCCTGCGACGCGCCTATTTCAAAGAACTTGACCTTATCTTTTACGCGGGCGCGTCCCTGCCGCAGGATGTGTGGGAAAGTCTGGAACGTTTCGCGATGGAAGAACGGGGCAGCCTGCCTCTGATGGCGTCCAGCTGGGGCATGACCGAAACCGCGCCCGCCACGATTATGGTCCATGAACCTATCGGGCGGTCAGGTGTGATCGGTGTTCCGTTGCCGGGGGCAGAGGTCAAGCTGTTGCCCGATGATGAAATGCGCTGTGAATTGCGGGTCAAAGGGCCGAACATCATGCGCGGCTATTTCAACGATCCGGCGAAAACCGCCGAAGCGTTTGATGACGAGGGGTTCCTGGTAACCGGCGATGCCGTGCGCTTTGTCGACGATGCGGATCCATCGCGCGGGTTGGTGTTTGACGGGCGTGTCTCTGAAGATTTCAAGTTGTTGACCGGAACATGGGTGCAGGCAGGCGTCTTGCGTCTGGATGCGCTTAAGGCGCTTGCCGGTTTGGTGCAGGACGTTGTGATCTGCGGCCATGATCGTGATCAGATTGGCCTGTTCATCTTTCCGCTTCCGGGGGCGGTGTCTGACACCTCTGCCGGGGCGGTCATTGATCCGGCGCTTAGCGCCCAGATCGAAGAGCGCCTGCGCGACATGGCCAAAACCGCAACCGGGTCTGCCAAGCGCATTAACCGCGCAATTATCCTGTCAGAGCCGCCGCAGTTGAAGGACCACGAGATCACCGACAAGGGCAGCCTGAACATCCGCAAAATCCTGACACGCCGCGCCGATCTGTTGGAACGGCTTTATGACAACGAAGACCCGGCCCTGATCCGGGTTTGATGGAGGTACGACATGGTAGATTTTTCCAAAGTACGCGCGATTGATTTCCACACCCACGCAGAAGAGCCGTGTGGCTGCCATGCCGATGATGGCTATGACGATCTGCAAAGCACGATGGCCAAGTATTTCGGCGCGCCGTGGTCCCATCCGCCAACGATTCCGGAAACCGCTGCGCATTACCGGGAAAAGAACATCGCCGCCGTGATCTTTCCCGTCGATGCCGAGCGTGAAACCGGTTATCGCCGCTATAAGAACGAAGAAGTCGCCGAACTGTGTGCCGAAAACTCTGACATTCTGATCCCCTTTGCCTCCATCGATCCGCATAAGGGTAAGATGGGCGCACGCGAGGCACGGAACCTTGTCGAAAACTACGGCGTTCAGGGGTTCAAATTTCACCCAACGATGCAAGGTTTTTACCCTAATGACCGGGCCGCTTATACTTTGTACGAGGCGATAGCCGAAACGGGCAAACCGGCGCTGTTTCACACAGGGCAAACTGGCGTGGGCAGCGGCATGCCGGGCGGCAATGGGATGCGGCTTAAATATTCCAACCCGATGTATATCGACGATGTGGCGGTGGATTTCCCGGATATGCCGATCATCCTCGCCCACCCATCCTTCCCGTGGCAGGAAGAGGCGCTTTCCGTCGCGCAGCACAAGCCCAACGTTTACATCGACCTGTCGGGCTGGTCGCCGAAGTACTTCCCACCAATTCTGGTGAAATACGCAAACACCCTGCTGAAGAAAAAGATGCTGTTCGGGTCCGATTGGCCGATGATCGCACCGGAAAAATGGCTGGACGCGTTCGATCAAGCCGATTTCCGCGACGAGGTGCGCCCGCTGATCCTCAAGGAAAACGCGATGCGGTTGTTGCAGTCTATCTAAGGGGGCCGCGATGACGCAGTTCAACGCACCGGTGAAAGATATCCTATTTTCACTGGAACATGTCGCGTGCGCTGGTGACCTTCCCGATTGGGACGGGGAACTGGCGGGCGAGATCGTGCAGCATTTTACCAGTTTCGCAGAAGCTGAAATCGCGCCCACAGACGCCGCAGGCGACGCACAGGGATGCCGCATTGAAAATGGGCGGGTCCGCATGCCCGATGGCTTTGGCGCGGCCTATCGCCAGTTGGCTGATCAAGGCTGGCAGGGTCTATGCGCGCCTGAGGAACACGGCGGCCAAGGCATGAACAGCGCCGTCGGCGCCGCAGTAAGCGAGGTGTTTTCGGGCGCGAACCATTCGCTGCAGATGGTCACCGGCCTTGTGCCCGGCGCGGTCCGCACGTTGTTGGATTTCGGCGATGCGGCGCAGCAGGCGCATTATATCCCACTGCTGACAAGTGGCGCGTGGCTGTCCACCATGTGCCTAACGGAATCGGGTGCCGGGTCTGACCTGTCGGCGATCCGCACTAGGGCGGTGGATGGCCCTGACGGCTGGCGCGTCGAGGGGGAAAAGATATTTATCTCTGGCGGGGATCAGGATCTGAGCGACGGTATCCTGCACCTTGTTCTTGCACGGACGGGCGATGCCGGTTCCGGCGTCAGGGGGTTAAGCCTGTTCCTGTGCCCGTCCCAGTCCGAGGGCGGGGATCGCAACGCCATTACCGTTGAACGTATCGAAGAAAAGATGGGGCTCCATGCGTCGCCCACCTGTCAAGTCGTGTTCAGCAACGCCAAGGCAGAGCTGTTGGGCGAACTGGGCTGCGGGCTGAAGGCGATGTTCACAATGATGAACCATGCCCGGCTTGATGTGGCTTTGCAGGGGGTCGCGCACGCGGCGCGCGCGACCGAAATTTCGCGCAGCTACGCGGCTGAGCGGGTACAGGGCCGGGGCGCCGATGGGGCGTCGGTAACGATCGACAAACACCCCGCCGTTGCGAGGATGATTGACGAGCAGGACGCCTTGACGCTGGGCGCGCGTGCGCTGTGCCATATTGCCCTCGTGGCGCTTGAAAAAGGTGACGATGTTGCGCTGGTCGATTTCCTGACGCCTATCTGCAAAGCCTTTGCCACGGATGCGGGCATTCGCGCGGCGGATTCCGCAATTCAGGTGTTGGGCGGTTATGGCTATCTGACCGAATACTGTGCGGACCAAAACTATCGCGATGCGCGGATCACAGCGATCTATGAAGGCACAAACGAAATTCACGCTATCACGCTGGCATCGCGGCTGTTGCGGCACAATGGCGGCGCTGCGGCTGACGCGTTTGAACGTTTCGTGGAAACCGAAGCCGCGCAGGGCGACGCTGCTTTGACTGCATGTTTGCCAAATTGGAAACGCGCGCGGGAAGTGGTTGTGGCGTCAGAGGCTCCGGCGGCGTTAGCTGATGACTTTATGAAGCTTACCAGCCAGGTCGCCTATCTGACCGCGTGGTCGCGCATCGGGCGGGCGGCTGAAAAGTCGGATGACCCGCAGCGCCTGAAACAGTTGCATAAGCATGTGAGCCGCCAAAGTTCTGCGATGGTGCACTACCACTTTGAACTGATCGCTGGCTGATCTGTTGGTGATGTGCTTTGAAACCCGTGCGCGCCGCCGTTAGGGTGGCGCGGGTTGGACACATCGATTTCGGATTTTGCCATGATTGCCTACGTCGCCGGATGGACGCGAAAGAAAGACAGCGTGTTCAAAGCGCTGGCCGCTGCGGTGGGTGGGGCCGTGCGCCTGCCGTTTATCGGTCTGTCGTTCCGCCCTTTTCCGGAAAGCAAAGAGCGGGCCGAAGCCGCGCTTGCCGTGGCCAAACGCAAACCGAAAAGTGCGCTTGGCGGCGCTGCGAAATACCGGTTGATCTGGGCGCAGTATAACTGGGCGCGACGCTATTTCACCAAGCACCCCAAGCGGGTCGCAGTGTGTTGGAACGGTATAACCGGATCGCGCCGGGCGTTCATGGATGGCGCGAAAGACGCGGGCGCGAAAAGGCTGTTTGTTGAACTGGCCCCTTTTCCGGGGCGCGTGACCATCGACCCCGCCGGCGTCAACGCCTTGAACAGCGTGCCGCGCGCCCCTGAATTCTTTTTGAAATGGTCCGCGGGCAATCCAGATCGGACAGGCGAAGGTTGGCGGGCGCTTGGGGCAAACCTGACTGCACGTGCCTCGCGCCGTGCAGATGTGGGGCAGGGCGATGGCGCAACCTTGTCGGATGCTGGTCAATTCCTGTTCTGCCCGCTTCAGGTGCCCAACGACAGTCAGATCACCCTTTTCGCCGATTGGGTCGAAACTGTTGACGGTATGTTGGCCGCGCTGGCCGATGCCGCCGACGCCCTGCCTGAGGGTTGGCATATTCGCGTGAAAGAACACCCCTCGGCCAAAAGTTCGCTGGCAGAGCCGTTGGCTGCGGCAGTCGAACGCGCGAAGGGCCGCATTGTGATCGATAACCAAACCGACACGTTCGCGCAGGTCGCCGCGTCGGGTGGGGTGATCACCATCAACTCTTCTGTCGGGTTGCAGGCGTTCTTTTACGACAAGCCGGTCATTACTTTGGGCAAGGCGTTTTTCGCCATTCCCGGTCTGGTGACAACCGCCGCCGGGCTTTCAGAGCTTCGCGATGTTTTGTCAGGCGCGAACACGCTTGGCTTTGATGCGCCGTTGCGGGCGGCCTTCATGAACTACCTTGATCAGGAATATTACCAGATTGCGGAACCCGGGCCCGATGGCAGCGTCACGCTTGACCCAAAAGCCATAAAGCACAAGTTGATTGCCGCAGAAGGGTGAGACCCCTTTCGCCCGTTTCCCCTTTAGGTTAAAGCTCCGCGCCGAGTCATAAGACCTTAGGAGAGCCAACATGGGCTACAAAATCGCCGTTGTCGGCGCCACGGGTAACGTGGGCCGCGAAATGCTGAACATTCTGGCTGAGCGCCAGTTCCCAGTTGATGAGATCGTTGCACTTGCATCGCGTCGCTCGCTGGGCACCGAAATCAGCTTTGGCGATACCACCCTTAAGACCCAGGATCTGGAGCAGTTCGACTTCGCCGGTTGGGATATGGCGCTGTTTGCCATCGGTTCCGATGCCACGAAGACCTATGCACCCAAAGCTGCCGCTGCGGGCTGTGTGGTGATCGATAACTCTTCGCTCTACCGCTATGATCCGCTGGTGCCGTTGATCGTGCCAGAGGTGAACCCTGACGCGATCATGGATTATTCCAAGAAAAACATCATCGCGAACCCCAACTGCTCGACCGCGCAGATGGTTGTTGCGCTGAAGCCGTTGCATGACCGCGCAAAGATCAAGCGGGTTGTTGTCAGCACCTATCAGTCCGTGTCCGGTTCGGGCAAAGACGCGATTGACGAACTGTGGAACCAGACCAAGGGCATGTATGTACCGGGCCAAGAGGTTGAGCCGTCTGTTTACCCCAAGCAGATCGCGTTTAACGTGATTCCACACATCGACGTTTTCTTGGACGATGGTTCGACCAAAGAAGAATGGAAGATGGTCGCGGAAACCAAAAAGATCGTCGACCCGTCGATCAAAGTCACGGCGACCTGTGTGCGCGTGCCGGTTTTTGTCGGCCACTCGGAAGCGATCAACATCGAGTTCGAAGAGTTCCTGGACGAAGACGAAGCTCGTGACATCCTGCGCGAGGCACCGGGCATCATGGTTGTCGATAAGCGCGAAGACGGTGGTTACATCACCCCGATTGAATCGGTCGGTGAGTTCGCGACTTACATCAGCCGCATCCGTCAGGATTCGACAATCGACAACGGCATCAATCTGTGGTGCGTGTCCGACAACCTGCGCAAAGGCGCCGCGTTGAACGCCGTGCAAATCGCAGAGCTGCTGGGCCAGCGTGTGCTGAAAAAAGGCTAATCGCCTGAAACGCTCCTGCCCCATGCATTGGGGCAGGGGCATTGCCTGAATGTTGACTGCTCATTCAGGGATTCGCGGGCCGCGATGTTAATTCGGCCGCCGCATCGCAGTTTTTCGGGGTGGGGAAATGAACGCCTACCGCGCCGCATCTTCAAGAAAATTTCTTTAATTTGAAATAGATGGTCCTTAACCGACCAATTTTTCAGCGTTTGCAGGGGCGGCGGCGATAAAATCTGTGAAAACTGTTGCAACTATAACGTGTGCGGTGCGATAGTTAGCAGACGCTTCTTTGGTAACGATTAGAATCTGTTGAACTTTTGTTGGGTTGGCGATGCAACTTTCAAGCATGCCGCCTGAACGCAGGAAAACCAGATGCCGACTAAGAACTCTAGCCCGCTCACACGTTCTGAATTGTCCGATATATTTGCGAGTGATCTTGGCTATGCCGTGGATAGCGCCAAGCAGAACTCCCGGCAACGCGGCCCTTTTGCCTTGGCGCGCGCGCTTTTTTTCGGTTCTTGCTCCGCGCATGCGGCAGGTGGCGGGGCTAAGCGCGGGCGCGTTTCAAACAAGCACGGTTAAGATTCGGTCAACTTGTCGGTGCTACTGAAGAGGCCTGAATACCGGTTTCAAAGCAGCCATAGTTCTTATTTTCAGTGAATATTGATAAATACTATCGTTAAAAGTGTGTGATTAGTAATAATTCCTCTTCCAGTTGATAAAAAAGTATGTAGGCTGGTTACAAATAGGAGGACTAGCCATGACACTCACAGGATCTCAGCTAATCGAAAAAGCCCGCTCTCGCCGCCGCATGGCGCTTGCGACAAGGGCGAACATGAACGTTGTTGAACGTATCGAAGTTCACCTTGGCGAAAGCAATGGCGGCCCATTCTTCATCACTCGCGACAACGTCCGCTGCTAAACCCAAACAGGCAGCAGTGATCCGATGGCGGCGAAAGTGTGCCGTAAAGGCACACGTCACCGCGCCCGGGTCGGCCGACAAAGTTGTCTAGCCGCGTGTTCAACCGGTCGGTCTAACTTTGATATGTGCGGAGCAAACGCGCAGGCGCTTCATGATCGCAAGCTGGTTCAATTGCAGTGTGCATACTTGAACCAGCTGCAAGCGGCCCAAGCCGCGCAAGCGCGCGACTGGGCAAGTCTTTCATCAAACTGGGACGAATTTGTCTTCTTTGGGATCGAAGAATTCCAAGTCCCCGGCGCCAATATCAAGCCACGCGCCATGCAGTGACAGCGTCTCGTCTGCGACTGCCTTTTGGACGAACGGGAACGACATCAGGTTCGTCATCGACACCAACACCGCTTCTTTTTCCAGCGACTGAAGGCGTTCTTGTTCGTCTTCGATTCCCGATAGCTTCTCATAGCTAGGGCGCAGGATATCCATCCAGCGACCGACGAAGCTGGTCTTTTCTTCCAATTCTGGCGCGGTTCCGGCGCACATATCGTGGCAACCTTTAACGCCGCCGCAACTGGAATGACCAAGCACCACCAGATTCGCGACCTTAAGCGACGTCACCGCATATTCCACTGCTGCGGATGTACCGTGGTGGTCACTGTCGGGCGCGTAAGGGGGCACCAGATTCGCGATGTTCCGGTGAATAAAGAATTCGCCCTGATCTGCTCCGAAGATGGATGTGACATGCACGCGGCTGTCACAGCATGAAATCACCATCGCCCGGGGGCGCTGCCCTTCGTCGGCAAGGCGGCGATACCACACTTTGTTTTCAGAATAGGTTGTCGCCTTCCACCCCTGGTAACGCTGGACCAGAAAGGCGGGAAGCGGGCGAAGGAAATCATTGGAAGGTGTATCTTTGCTCATGAATCAAATCTCTAGAACGCATTTGCAAGAAATTCGAGAGATTTCTTCCTGCTATCGCAACCATTTCTTGAGGCTACCGCGCGACCTTGTCCCCGCTGTGGTGGCAAAAGTAGCGGTGCGGAGGGTGCCTGATGACTGTGATAACGAAACTTTGGCAGGACGAGGCGTTGCGGATGGACCCGGAACGCTTGGCGGCAATATATGTTGATATGGGCGAAGCGCGGGCGCAGGTCGCCGTTTCCCGTGCGATGGAAGATTTGGCGATAACCCTGGAACGCATAAAGGGGCTCGCACGCGTAGGCCGATTGGCCGATCTGGCAGAAAAGGCCCTGCGCGTCCGCGATATCGCCGAACCACTGGGCCTTTCTAGCCTGTCGAAAGCGGCCGCCAATCTGGCAGAAGTCGGCGGCACCAAGAATCCGGTCGCTTTGGCGGCAACGTTGGCGCGATTGGAACGGGTTGCCAACCGTTCCCTTAAGATGGTGTGGGACCTGCAGGATCTTTCGGGCTGAACCTTCTTGCAGGCAGGGGCAATACGTCTAGTCTTGCGCTGTTGATCCCTGCCGGAGAGTTTGATGCGACTGACCTTTGCCCCAAAAGATGCGACGACCATACCGGTTCATGTGGTCGAGGAATCGGCCTGTGCCGCGTGGCTTGAAACTTGCACGCCGGAACATGCGGCTTGGCTTGCAGCCACCGGATTTGGCGGTCGCTTGGGCGAGGTCCAGTTGTTGCCGGGCGCGAAGGGTGCCTTGGCTGGTGCCGTTGTGGGTTACGGAAACGCGTCAGCACGCGCGCGTGGCCGTTTTCATCTGGCAAAGGCGGCTGAAAGTTTGCCTGCGGGTAACTACCACCTTGAAACCTCGCTAGAGGGCGATGCCTTGGCTGAGGAACTGCTTGGCTGGCTGCTGTCGGGTTATCGGTTTGACCGATACAAGGCCCAAAAGGCGCAGGGCGCGCTGCTTAAGGCGCCGGAAGGTGTCGATGCTGCCCGGCTGGAAGCAATCGCCAATGGCGAGGCGTTGACCCGCGATCTGATCAACACGCCGGCCGCAGACATGGGGCCAGAGGCGCTGGAAGATGCGATGTTCCGTCTGGCCGCGGAACACGGGGCCACCATCGACGCGGTGCGTGGCGATGATTTGTTGTCGCAAAACTTCCCCATGATCCACGCGGTTGGCCGCGCGGCGGCGCAGGCGCCACGGTTGCTGGACATGCGCTGGGGCAGCGCCGGGCCGCGCCTCACGCTGGTGGGTAAGGGGGTTTGCTTTGACACGGGCGGGCTGAACCTGAAACCGGGCGCATCGATGGGCTTGATGAAAAAAGATATGGGCGGCGCGGCAACCGTGCTGGGCCTTGCGCATATGATCATGGCTTTGGGCGTTCCGTTGCAGTTGCGCGTGCTTGTGCCAGCTGTCGAAAACTCAGTTTCGGGCGGGGCGTTCCGGCCGCAGGATATCCTGACCTCCCGCAAGGGGCTTACGGTTGAGATTAACAACACGGATGCCGAAGGGCGTTTGGTGCTGGCCGATGCGCTGACCTTAGCGGATGAAGAGGAAAGTGACTGCATCATCTCGATGGCGACGCTGACGGGCGCTGCGCGGGTGGCGGTCGGGCCGGACATCGCGCCGTTTTATACCGGGTCCGAAACGGCGGCTGGCGCACTTGCCGCTGCAGCCGTCAAAGTGGGCGACCCGGTGTGGCGCATGCCGTTTCACGAACCCTATGAAAAGATGATCGAACCCGGAATCGCCGATCTGGATAACGCCCCGGCGGGCGGCTTTGCGGGGTCGATCACGGCTGCGCTGTTCCTGCGCCGTTTCGTGGATTCAGCACCGACCTATCTGCATTTCGACATCTATGGCTGGCAACCCACCGCAGCCCCGGCCCGGCCGAAAGGCGGCGCAGGACAGGGCGCGCGCGCGTTGCTAGACGCTTTGCCAGCAATGTTGGGCCTGTGATGGACAAGCGCCTGACGCCTGCTAACGCACGGGTTGCGGCGTTGTCCTTGCAGGGCAAGGTCGATGCCGAAACCTTCACCGCGGGCGAAAGGCGGCAAATCGGCATGTCCATCGCCAACCTGTGGGCCACGCCCGAAAGGCAAAAGCGCGAGCGTCAGCTTTTATACGGCGAGCATGTCACCGTGTTCGAAGAATTGAACGGCGTCGCCTTTGTTCAGGCCGCACGGGACGGTTATGTTGGCTATGTTGATGCGATTACCCTGACTGATGCCGCCGACATGACCCACCGAGTCGCGGTACCTGCGACGCATCTGTATCGCCGTCCTGACATGAAGCAGATCGAACATTCTTGGCTGTCATTCGGCGCGCGTGTTCGGATCGTTTCGGCGGACGGGGCGTTTTTCGAAACGGATCAGGGGTTGTTTATTCCCAAACCGCATGTGCGCCCGATCAATGCGCCATTTGCAGATACCGTCACCGTTGCGCAGATGCATTTTGGCGTGCCCTACCTTTGGGGCGGCAACAGCGCCCAAGGGATTGATTGTTCGGGATTGGTGCAGGCGTCTCTGCTTGCCGGGAACATCCCTTGCCCAGGTGACAGTGACCTGCAAGAGAAGGCGTTGGGCAGCCCGCTTGAACCGGGCACACCGGCAGAACGCGGGGATCTTTTCTTTTGGAAAGGTCATGTTGCGCTGGCGGTGGATGGTGACACGCTGATTCACGCCAATGCGTATCATATGGCTGTGGCCTATGAACCGATTGCAGGGGCTGTGGCGCGGATCGAAGAACAGGGCGGCGGCCCCGTCACGGCGCACAAACGGCTTTAATCAACCGACCGGATAAGCTTTTTCTCAAGAACGCGCAGCACGGTCTTCAGGTCGTGCCCGCGTTTCAGAATTTGGCCATCCATACCGATAACCGCGTACAGCCCCTGTTTCTGACGCAGCTTGGGCCGCTTTTCGATGCGATAAAGTGGGTTTTCAGCCGTGCGCCGAAATACGGAAAAGACGGCAACCTCGCGCAATGCGGAAATGCCATAGTCGCGCCATTCGCCCGCGGCGACCATCCGGCCATAGAGCGATAGGATTACGCCCAACTCCTTTCGGTCAAAGCTGACCTGCTCTGGAATACGGGGGGCGGGAAAGGGCGTCGGTGATTGGATCGTCATTCTGAAAAACTGGACCTGATCGCGCAGCAAATCAAGCTTTGCCCTGATTTTGCCCGTAAAAGACCCGCTCTTTCCCCCGAATCGAACCTTTGATTGCCTGTATTGAGTGCAAAAAAGGTTTCATAGCAAAGATCGCTAACCCCGGTGTCGCAGATTATCAGCCCCCACCCAGCCTGCGACGCCGGGGCCTCCCCCCCACCTCAAATTTCTAAACAGGTTCATTCCTCCGGTTCATCGGCGGATTTATGTTCATATTTTGTTCTGAGATGGCGAAACTTTGCCAATTGGGCCGCGTGAGCGCCGCGAGGGGACTCGAAACCCGATGCGCGCATCATCTAATATAAGCAATGTCCAACGACGGAGAGAAAGAATGAACCCCCTTGGAAAGATGGCTGCTCTTGCGCTGATCCTTGGTGTAAGCGCGGCGGTCGCGCACAGTAAGGTCCAGAACGAAGCGGTTAAGGCGCGCATGGAGTCGATGTCTGCCATTGGCAGCAGCATGAAGGCGCTTGGGAAGATGGCTAAGGGGGAGGCCAATTTCGATGCCGGTCGGGCCGAATTGGCTGTCGCCACGATCGTCGAACAAGCCGAGGCTGTTCCGGCCTTGTTCAAAGCACCGGAAACCGACCCAGAGACAGAGGCCAAACCCGAAATCTGGTCCAACTGGGATGATTTCGTCGCTAAGTCGGAAGCGCTGGTTGGGGTCGCACAGTCTGTCGACACAAACTCGCTTACAGGTGTGCAGGCGGGTTTGGGCAAAATCGGTGGCACGTGTAAGGCCTGCCATTCCGATTACCGCATCTCTAAAAAGTAACGATTTGCGTCCGTGAAGGCAGAAACCTGCGCGCGGCTTATGCGCCGTAGCGCGCCATGAACATATCGACCGCGCCGCGAATGACGCGGTTCTTTTCATCTTCGCTAAATTCAAGCTTCACGCCGAAGATCACCTTCGGGAACAGGTCGACCTTGCATAGTTCAACGAACTGGTGCGCGGCGAAGGGGATATCTTCGATCACCAGATCACCGCGATCGACGGCTTTGGTCAGATAGTCGGCGACTTTTCTACAGGCGTTTTCTGGCCCGGATTCATAGAACAGCTGACCAAGTTCGGGAAACCGATCAGATTCTGCGACCGACACGCGGAAGACGCTTTTGCCGAAATCGGACAAAAAGAATTTCACCAGATGTTCGGCTGCCATTTGCAGAACGACGGGCACCGGTGCCTCGAAATCAATAAGGCTTAGCGCGGCTTCTGACTGCTGTTCACACCCTGCCTTGACGACTTCCATGAACAGAAGGCGCTTGTCGGGGAAATAGCTGTAAAGCGTAGCTTTAGAGACACAAGCAGCGCGTGCAATGTCATCGACGCTGGCACCTTCGAAACCGTCTTGCATGAATACAAGCCGGGCGCCCTCAAGCACCTGATCGAATTTTCGCCCCTTTTTGATTCCGTCGGTGACGGCGTTCATTGCGCGCCCTTTCTTTTTCTCAATCTTAAACCATTCAGTTCAGTTCGAGCAAGGCGCAGTTGGAGCAACCGCATTGAGGGCACCGTGTATCGGCCTATTGGGCTGTGCAAACGATGTCCTTTGCGTCAGCTGGGTTAAAACAAGCTTGCCCCGATACAGTTGGCTCTGGCTGGGGGAAAGTCAGGGTTGGCAGGTCAAAAGAGTAACCACCGGCCATTGCGGGGGCTGCTATAACAGCGAAAGCTGCGGCGAGAAGAGCGTTACGAGTTTTCATTGGTCCATTCCGTTTCTGAACTACTTGGTTCAGTTTTTAAATAAACCGTTCAGTTTAGTTTGCAAGCATAAACTGAACCGTACAGTTCACAAAATGGTGCGACATATTTACGGTGTTGAATGTGGGTGCTGCAGGCTTAACTTAGAATTATTCTAAACTGAGGGGCAGAATATGATTCCCGGATTTTCACAACGGCGTCGGTTTTCCGACCTAAGCGAACAGGAAGTGCTGGCTCTTTCGATCTCTTCTGAAGAAGACGACGCGCGCATTTACCGATCCTACGCTGAACAACTGCGGGCCGAGTTTCCGGACAGCGCCAAGGTGTTCGATGGCATGGCAGCCGAAGAAGACGAACACCGGCGCCGACTGATAGAGCTGCACGAGGCGCGGTTCGGCCCCGTTATTCCGCTTATCCGTCGCGAACATGTTTCGGGTTTTTACGCCCGGCGTCCGATTTGGTTGGTGCAAAACCTTGGGCTTGAACGCATTCGCGAAGAGGCCGAAGTGATGGAGCGTGACGCACAACGCTTTTACGAACTTGCCGCTGCGAACAGTAGCGATGCGGCAACGCGTAAGTTGTTGGGGGATCTTGCCGCAGCCGAGGCTGGCCATTCCGAAACCGCCGACACGCTGATCGATACGCATCTTCATGGCGAAGCCCGCGATCGGGAAGAACTGACCGCCCACCGCAAATTTGTGCTGACCTGGGTTCAACCGGGGCTGGCGGGGTTGATGGACGGTTCTGTTTCGACCCTTGCGCCGATCTTTGCCACGGCCTTCGCGACACAAGATACTTGGACGACATTCCTTGTCGGCCTTGCCGCGTCCATCGGTGCGGGTATCTCTATGGGCTTTACCGAAGCGGCGTCGGATGACGGTGAAATTTCGGGGCGCGGTTCCCCGCTGAAACGTGGCGTCGCGTCGGGTGTGATGACCACCATCGGCGGGTTGGGGCACGCACTTCCCTATCTGATTCCGCATTTCTGGACAGCAACCGTGATCGCCATGGTCGTGGTGTTCGTCGAACTGTGGGCAATTGCGTGGATCCAAAAGAAATACATGAACACGCCGTTCCTGCGCGCCGCATTCCAAGTGGTGCTGGGCGGCGCGCTGGTGTTCGCGGCAGGGGTATTAATCGGGAGCGGTTAGCGGCCGGGCATTCCCCTAGCGTGCTTGTCATGCTAGGCGGTTTTCATGCTGGCTGTTCTGTTTCAGACCCTTCCCTTCTTTGCGCTGATCGGCCTTGGTTACTGGGCTGGTCGCACACGCTTTTTCACGGAAGAGGCGACAGCCTATCTTACCAAGTTCGTCTTCTATTTCGCGCTGTCCGCAATGCTGTTCCGGTTCTCGGCGAACTTGTCGTTTGCAGAGGTGATGGATTGGCGCTTTGTCGGGGCCTACCTGCTTGGCACCAGCGTGGTCTACATCATCGCCACAACCGTTGCCCTGCTGCGTCGCCGGGGCGTTGAAGAAGCCGCCGTAGAGGCGCAGTGCGCTGTGATCGGCAACGTTGGCTTTCTTGGTGTTCCGATGCTGGTGCTGCTTTTGGGCGAGGCCGCGATTGGCCCGGTGATGCTGGTTCTTGCGGTGGACTTGATCGTGTTTGGCAGCTTGATTGTGATCCTGATCACAGGCTCACGCGATGGGCGGATGAGCATGGGTATTTTCCGCACCGTGGGCGCTGGGCTGATCCGCAACCCGATGATCGTGTCCATTTCCCTTGGGCTTGCATGGTCAGCCGCCGAGTTGCCCATTCCCGAGCCGATGAACCAATTCCTCAGCCTTCTTGGTGCCGCTGCAACACCGGGTGCGTTATTCGCGATTGGCGCATCTCTGGCGTCCAAATCAGCAGAGCGGTTGGCCGTTTCAGGATGGCTTTCATTCGCCAAGCTCATTCTGCACCCCGGCGCGGTTGCCATTTCGGCGTTTATTCTGTTCCCGGTGGAGCCTTACGCCGCCGGCGTGATGATTGCGGCGGCGGCGTTGCCGGTGGCGGGGAATGTTTACATCTTGGCCCAACACTACGGCGTTGCGCCGCACCGGGTGTCGGCCTCGATCCTGATCTCTACCGCGCTTAGTATCTTCACGCTTTCGGCTGTCATCGCTTGGGTTTCCAATGTCTGACTCTTGCCCGAAAGCGTGGGCCGCGTTACGCCAAGGTAAGCCATGGAGGGCAAAACATGTTTGAGACTGTTTCGGAAAATCGGTGCTTTGGCGGCGTTCAAGGCGTTTACACGCATGATTCAGACGCATGTGCCTGTGATATGACCTTTGGTTTGTTCCTGCCCGAAGAGGCCGAAGATGGCCCCGTTCCGGTGTTGTGGTACCTATCGGGCCTGACATGCACCCATGAAAACGCGATGACAAAGGCGGGCGCGCAGCTTTGGGCGGCGGAACACGGTATCGCTGTGGTCTTTCCAGACACCTCGCCTCGCGGCGAAGGCGTGGCCAATGACGACGCGTATGACCTTGGCCAAGGCGCGGGTTTCTATGTGAACGCAACGCAGCAGCCTTGGGCCCCGCATTTCCAGATGTGGGATTACGTGGCGGACGAACTGCCGCGCCTGCTGCTTAACAACTTCGCCATCGATGAAGAGCGTCAGGCGATTACCGGGCATTCGATGGGTGGCCATGGCGCGCTGACTTTGGCGATGAACCTGCCGGGCCGCTTTGCGTCTGTTTCCGCCTTTTCGCCAATTGCGAACCCGACGAAATCGGACTGGGGCCGCAAGCAACTGTCGGCCTATCTGGGTGATGATGAGGCCGCTTGGCAACGCCATGATGCATCGCTTCTGGTGAAGAATGTTGGTTTTGACGGGCCAATGCTGATCGACCAAGGCAGCAATGATCAGTTCCTTGATCTGCTGAAACCCGAAGCTCTTTCCGCCGCCATCGCCGAAGCACGTCAGCCTGCTGCTTTCCGGATGCAAAAGGGCTATGATCACAGCTACTTCTTCGTTGCGTCTTTCATGGAAGAACACATCGGCTTTCATGCGGAAGCACTGTATCGCTAACCCCGGCTTGGGTGACCTGACTTACTTAATAAAGGCTTGAACATGCACGAATACCGCAGCTTGCAGGAAATCTTCCTATCCAACGGTGGACGGGTCGTTCACAAATGGCTGCACTATTTCGACATCTACGAACGCCACTTTTCGCGGTTTGTTGGCAAGTCTCCAACGATGCTTGAAATCGGCGTGTTTCGCGGTGGTTCCCTTAAGATGTGGCAAGAGTATTTTGGGCCGGGCACGCGGATCGTGGGCTTGGATATCGACCCTAAATGCGCCCAATACGGCGAAGACGATATCGAAGTAGTCATCGGTTCGCAGGATGATCCGGCCCTTTTGGATGATGTCCTGTCGCGATACGATTTTGACATCGTTCTGGATGACGGCAGCCATCTGATGAAGCATTTGAACGCCTCTTTCGATCTGATCTATGATCGCATGTCGCCGACGGGTGTCTATATGGCCGAGGATCTTCACACCTGTTACCTGCCCCGGTTCGGCGGTGGCGCTAAGCGCGCGGGGACATTCATGGAAACCGTCAAAGACAAAATTGACGACCTACACGCGACCTATTCCTCTGGGGTCGAGGTTTCCGAATTCACCCGTTCGACCGCTTCGATCAACGTGTACGATTCAATCGTCGTTTTTGAGAAGAAGCCGCAAGGGGCGCGGTCCCACATCAAAACGGGATCGATGGAATTGCTGCCATCAGATTTTGCGCGATAACGAAAAGGCACGTCCGTGATTTATGTCGATGCAGATGCATGCCCCGTAAAGGCAGAGGTTGAACGGGTCGCCGACCGCCACAAGGTCAAGGTTTTCATGGTCGCAAACGGCGGCCTGCGTCCATCGCCTAATCCGTTGGTGGAGATGGTGTATGTCCCCGACGGGCCCGACGTTGCCGACATGTGGATCGCCGAACGCGCGACCAAAGGCGACGTGGTCATAACCGGCGACATCCCCCTTGCTGCCAAATGTGTCGAAGCAGGGTCCCGCGTTCTGCGCCACAACGGCGAGGCGTTTACGCCCGGCAATATCGGCAATCTGCTTGCCACACGTGATTTGATGGCCGACTTGCGCGCCGCGGACCCGTTCCGCCAAGGCGGCGGGCGCCCGTTTTCAAAAGCAGATCGTTCGCGGTTTCTTGACGCGTTGGAACGTGCGCTGCAAGCCGCGCGGAAAGAAGGTAACGCATGACCCCAGAAGCCGTCATATTCGACATCGGAAACGTGCTGATCGAATGGCAGCCGGAACGCTATTATGACCGCGTTGTCGGGGAAGCCCGGCGCAAGGAAATGTTCGCAGCCGTTGACCTGCATGGCATGAATGACCGCGTGGACCGGGGCGAGGATTTTACCGCGACCATCTATGAAACCGCCGAAGCCTATCCCGAATTCCGCGATGAAATTCGGATGTGGCACGATGATTGGATTGAGCTGGCCAAGCCGATTATTCCGCATTCAGTCCATCTGTTGAAAACGCTTCAGGCCAAAGGCGTGCCCGTATTTTCGCTGACAAACTTTGGTATCGGCAGCTTTGAATATGCCGTGCCGTTTTACCCGTTCCTGCGTGACTTTGACCGGTCCTATATCTCGGGCCACATGGGGGTGATCAAACCTGACACCCGCATATACGAGATGGTCGAACAAGACTGCGGCATCGCGCCAGAACGTCTTTTGTTTACCGATGATCGCATCGATAACATCAACGCCGCGAAAGCGCGCGGTTGGCAGGCGCACCTGTTTGAAGGGCCGCAGGGCTGGGCCGAGCGGTTGGTAAACGCAGGCCTGCTGACGGAGGCCGAGGCGACGCCGTGAACGTGGAATTCATCCCCTTTGATGCCTGCGATCCACTGTTGGATTGGAACGCCCTGACCGACGCCCTGACCGCCGGTCATTCCATGCCAAGGGCAGAGGTTGACGATACATTTCTTTACCGCGATCCCGATACGCTGCTTTCGCGCGCTGCGTGGATTGATGGCATGGGCGCGGCGGTTAAAACGGCCACGATTTTTCCGGGCAATCCCGCGAATGACAAACCTGCCGTCAACGGCGCGGTCAGCCTGTTTTCGGATGTGGACGGAACGCTGGAAGCGATCGTTGACTTCCATCTGGTGACCAAGTGGAAAACGGCAGGCGACAGCCTTTTGGCGGCGAAGCAACTGGCGCGCCCGGATAGTAAGGTCATTTTGATCGTGGGTGCGGGGACCGTTGGGCACTCGCTCTACAAAGCCTATTCCAGCGCGTTTCCAGATGCCGAGTTTCTGATTTGGAACCGCAGCTTGGGCAGTGCTGCGCGGATGGCAGAGGTTTATTCCAACGTCTCTATCGCGCCTGATTTGGCCTCGGCGGTGCGCAGTTCAGACATCGTGACCTCGGCTACGATGACGCAATCGCCGCTGATCAAAGGGGAATGGTTGCGTCCGGGGCAGCACATTGACCTGATCGGGGCCTATCGGTCTGACATGCGCGAAGCTGACGATGACGCGCTTAGATGTTCCCGCATTTTTGTGGACAGCCGCGCCACGACGCTGGATCATATCGGCGAGTTGAAAGAGCCCTTGGCAAATGGGGTCATCACCCGCGACGACATTGTCGCCGACTTCTATGACCTGACGAACGGTTCATTTGCGCGGCGGTCCGACGATGAAATCACACTTTTCAAAAATGGCGGTGGGGCGCATCTGGACCTGATGGTCAGCCGCTATATCCTAGAGGCATGGCGCAACCGATGATGTGGACTTCGATCATAATTCTGGGCGTTGCTCTTGCCTATGCGCTGCCCGAACTGTTGCGCAAGCCGATGAACACCAATGCGCGCCGGGCCGTAAAAGGGAAGTTCGCAAACCTACCCAGCGGCAAAACCCATTACAGTTGGGAAGGGCCTAAGAAAGGCCCGGTGGCCGTCTGTGTTCACGGGCTGACAACGGGTAGCTATGTCTGGCTGGCAGTGCAAAAAATCCTGAACATGATGGGTTATCGGGTGCTTCGCTATGACCTGTATGGCCGTGGCATGTCGGACCGGCCCGAAGGCCATCAGGACCGCGCGTTTTTCCTTAGACAACTAGAGGAGCTGTTGGCCGACCAAGGCGTCGAAGGTGACTTTAGTCTGTTCGGCTATTCCATGGGTGGCAGTATCGCGACGGCCTACGCCGCCCAAAACCCTGACCGTGTCGATCGGCTTGTGTTGCTTGCGACCGCGGGGTTGGGCCATACGCCCAGCCCGTTTTTTCGGTTCTGCACCCGCACGCCTTTCGTGGGCGACCTGTTCATGCGCTTGTTCGGTGCAATGTTTTTGCGGCGGGCGTTGCGCGCAGCGCCGGTGGGGGAAATCGACGGGATTGCGAAACGCCAAGCCGCAGAAACGCGATATCGTGGGTATCTTCCTGCGGTGCTTTCCAGCCTGCGCAATATGCTTGCCGATGACCTGTCAGCAGAGCACCGGATAATCGCTGAAAATAACATTCCGGTGTTGGCGATCTGGGGGGATGCTGATGCCGCGATCCCAATGACCGCCGTCGGGCGGTTGGCGCAAATCAACCGCGAGGCGCGCCAAGTGACCCTGCTGGGGGCCACTCACGCGCTGCCTTATTCGCATTCTGCCGACATCCACGCCGCGATGCAGGACTTCCTAAGGGAATTCGTGCGCGATTACTAAGCTGCGGCCGAGCGGACGACTGTGCGCTCTTTGATGGGAAGGTGGACGATGGCAGAGAACGCGCCAATACCAACGCCGATCCACCACACCAACGTGTAGTTGCCGTATAGGTCATACAGGCGCCCACCCAGCCAAACGCCCATGAACGAACCGACTTGGTGCGAGAAGAACACGATGCCGTAAAGCGTTCCCATGTACCGAAGCCCGTACAGATGTGCGACCAACCCAGATGTCAGCGGCACGGTGGCCAACCACAATGTGCCCATGACGACAGAAAACAGAAGCACGCTTGTGGGCGTAATCGGTAGCATGATGAACAGGCCAGCCGCGATGGTGCGGCCAAGATAGATCAGTGCCAGCAGGTACTTCTTGGAATACTTCTTCCCCAGCCAGCCGGACGCGATGGAGCCCACGATATTGGCCAACCCGATAAGCGAGATCGAAAGCGCACCAAGCGCTGAAGTGGACGAAACCCCAATCGCCGCCAACGTGCCCGAAGGGTCGATCGCCCCGCACATTTCAGTCACGAACGCAGGGAAGTGCGCGGTGATAAAGCCAAGCTGATAGCCGCAGGAAAAGAAGCCCAGAAAGATCAGCGTGAAAGACGGATCGCGAAAGGCACGCATCAGGATTTCGCCCATGCTTTCCTGCAGCTCTTCACGGGTTGCGACCTTGGGGGAGCGCATCATTGGCAGGGCAAACAGGGTCAGCAGGATCACGGCGGCGAAGATCATAAAGACTTCTTGCCAGCCCATCATGCCAAGCAGCCATTCCGCGGCCGGGGCCCCAAACACCTGCCCGGCAGACCCCGCAGCGGTCGCGATCCCCAGCGAGAGGGAGCGATTTTCATCGCTCGATGCGCGACCGACGACCGCAAGGATGACACCAAAGCCGGTTCCTGCGATTCCGAATCCAACTAATATTTCAAGAAGTTGGTGTTGTCCGGGCGTCACCGCATAGGACGAAAGCAAAAGACCCGCCGCATAGGTCAGCGCGCCTAGAAAAATGGCCCTGCGATCCCCAAAACGTTCGGCAATCGCGCCAAAGATCGGCTGCCCGATGCCCCATGCTAGGTTCTGAATCGCAATCGCAAATGAAAAGTCCGCGCGCATCCATCCGAATTCGTCCGCGATGGGAATTTGGAACACGCCAAAGCTTGCCCGAATGGCAAAGCCGATCATGATGATCAAGCAACCAGAGATCAAAACCGGGGTCAGTAGTGGCGTGCGTGTCGTATTCATTTTGCGGCTCCTGCAACCGGGCCAAGTTGCTGGAGCTTTCAGGCATGGTCAATCCAATTTAATTCATGGCGCGCATCATCTTTTCTTATGCGTCGGACAGGCCTATTGGTGGAAAAATGTATGATACTTTGCGCGAAAAATACGACCAGCTTGTAAGCAGTGGCGCGTTGCACGCCGATCCCGGCCAGATGGCGATGCTTGATCCGCTGGAAACTGTCCGCCGCGGGCTTGAATCGGCAGCTTCGGAAAAGCGCGGCTTTTCCTTTTTGCGCAAAAAGCCAACCCCGGTTCCTGGCCTCTATATCTGGGGCGGCGTTGGGCGCGGTAAATCCATGTTGATGGATTTCTTCTTTGACAATGTGGCGATTCCCGAAAAGCGGCGCGTGCATTTCCATGCGTTCATGCAAGAGGTCCACGCCGAGCTGCACAAAATGCGGAAAACCGGTGCCGACGACGCGTTGAAAAAGGTTGGCGGGGCTATCGGTGCCGAATTGCGGTTGCTGTGTTTTGACGAAATGCAGGTGACCGATATCACCGATGCGATGATCGTTGGGCGGTTGTTCGACCTGTTGTTCGATGCTGGTGTGACGGTGGTAACCACGTCAAACCGCGTGCCTGACGATTTGTACAAAGATGGGCTTCAGCGGGATCGGTTCTTGCCGTTTATTGAGGTGCTGAAGCAGAAATTAGCGGTGCATCACCTCGCCTCGCCCAATGATTACCGGCAAAACAGGCTGTCAGGTGCAGAGGTGTATTTCACACCCGCGGATGCCGCGTCTCGCGAAGCGATGGAAGAAATCTGGCGCGATTTCTCTGATGGTAAGGGTGGCCCGCTATCCCTGACGGTTCAGGGCCGCACGGTGGAAGTGCCGCAGTTCCACAACGGGGTCGCCCGCGCGACGTTTTGGGACCTTTGCGCAAAGCCGCTTGGCCCGGCGGATTATCTGGCGCTTTCCAATGCCGTGCGGGTGCTGATCCTTGAAGATATTCCGCGCCTGTCGCGTTCAAATTTCAACGAGGCAAAGCGCTTTGTTACGCTGATTGACGCGCTATACGAGGCGAAGGTGCGATTGATTTGTTCGGCGGCCGCATTGCCAGAAATGCTGTATGTCGAAGGCTCAGGCGCGTTTGAGTTCGAGCGTACAGCAAGCCGTTTGCGCGAAATGCAGGATGCCGATTGGGGCAAATAAAAAGCCCCCCGTCAGACGGGGGGCGTACTAGTTAATTTTACAGGGATGCACCCTACCGAAACGGACGGAGAAAATTTCCGTTAAGCAAGTCCCGTGTGTGGAGTGGTTGGAGTTGCTAAGACTCGCGATATCTGGGTGAGGATAGCGCAAATCGATTGCCCGCTGGCGGTAAACAGCGCGGCAATGTTCCGGCAGGGTGATCCTGAGTGACGCGATGGCATTGCGTCGGAGGTGTAGGGGACCTTTCTCTTTACGTGGAAAGCACTGGTACGATTTATTGAGTCCCGAAAGTGTGGGGTCGTAAGCCATCTCTGACCGCTCCCAACCAGAAGGTTGGTGTGGGGAAGTCGGGTTGGGAAATTGTCAGAGACAAACATCAAACTACCTTTTCACTTTCTGCATCCACTATCACCCAAACGGTTTTTGAAGTCAGCAAAACGAAGGAATAGTTCGTAAAAGCAAAGGCTTACCGATGCGGCGCGAAGGGATGTCGAAACTATACGAAATGATAGGGTTCGATGTTTCCACAAACGAAAGCCGCGCCGTTCGCCCCTGTTCAGGGGGATAGGCGCGGCTTTATAGTGTTTGGGAAAGGGTCGGCCAGTTGATGGCGCGTCAGACCAAGTTCTGGTCCCGCGCGATCATCGCTGCATGCGTGCGGTTGCGGGCCGCAAGCTTTCTGCAGAGTGTCTTTACATGAAGTTTCACAGTCACTTCCTGCAAGTCATAGTCGATTGCGATTTCTTTGTTGGATTTGCCTTCGCAAATGCCACGCAGCACTTCTGATTCACGCTTGGTAAGTTGCGTGCGTCCGGGCGCGCTCTCCTGTTGCATGAAGTTGACGGGAGCGTAGATCTCTCCCTCTGCCATGAAGCGCGCGGCCGTCACCATTGATCGTGAGCCAAGCGTTTTGGGGACAAAGCCAGCAGCGCCCGCTTTGATTGCGGCTTCTGCGACGTCACGGGATGCAGTTCCCGACAATAGGGCGACAGGGCGCTTTTCGTTGGCTTCCATCATGCGGCTTAGCCCGTCTAGGCCATTCATTCCCGGCATGTTGTAATCAAGAAGGACCAAATCAAAGCTGCCGGTTGATTGTGTTTGTTCTATCGCTTCGTCCAGCGTTGCGGCTGTCAATACTTCGACGACCCCTTCGTTGGTTAAAAATGCGGCGATTGTCTCGCGGACCAGATCATGGTCGTCGGCTACTAGAATACGCATGCTATCACTACTTCCGGATGTACTAATTCAACCATAGTCTGGCTTTGATTGTTTGTGAATGTGTTCTGCGCAATTCTTATCAAACCTTTAATTTCAGGTGGCATCGCTACCCTCTCGTAAACTCTTCTTTTGAGGCGGGTTCCGCCCTAAAATCTGAGTATATTATTACCAAAGCACTACTTGTACTCTGGCGAAGGTATCGAAGGGGCGTTCTTCAGAGACATCAACATATCCAAAAGGATAGCCATGTATCCGTCTGCTTTGATGAACCAGCCCCATAAGTATGGCACAAGTCTCTGGCGGGGCAATAGCGGCCCCAATGATGGAGTGACAAGAAATGGCGATACATGCACGGGTAATGTTTTTTGCGGCAGGACTGCTTATGGCAGTCATCTTGATGGTGGATCGGACTTATGCCGAAACAACTCAGGACACTGACAAGGAAATAATCCTTACTGTCTCAGGCGACGTTGAAGGCCATTTGTTCGATTTGGCTGACCTAGAAGCGATGGCGCAGACTACAATCTCTACCAGCACGATCTGGACCGAAGGCGTACAAGAATTTCAGGGCGTCTTGCTTAAAACGTTTTTGGATTCTCTCGAAGTTACCGAAGGCACGCTTAAGGTGACTGCGATTAACGATTATGCGGTCGAAGTTCCGGTTTCTGACGCTGTCGAAAACGGTCCAATCATTGCTTACATGCACAACGGAAACTATATGCCGGTTCGTGACAAAGGCCCGCTTTGGCTGGTTTATCCCTACGACGCCGATCCCGGCTACCGCGCGGAAATGATTTATGCCCGCAGCATTTGGCAGCTCGATCGGATTGAAATTCAACGTTAGGCTGACTGTGCTAACGATATAACCTCTGTGGCGGACTTCTTTTGCTGGATCCCAAACGCCCACAAATCAATGCGATTTCGCACCTATTGAAGTACAGCGTTGTCATGCTTGCGTTTGCAATGTGTGCGACCACAATCTTTGTGCTCAGCGTAGAGGTGCGAAATAACATTGATGCGTTGGCTGTCGCGAACTCCGACAATATCCAGTGGAACCTGTCCCAGATGGAGGTGGAATTGTATGCCCTGGACGCGGCTGTTTTAAGGGCGGATGCGGAGGCGAGTTCTGACCTTCGTTCCATTCGTAAACGGTTTGATGTTTTTTACAGCCGCGTCGATATCCTGCGAACAAGTCCGCTTTATAAGCGCTTACGTGGGGAGCCTTTGGTGCATGATGCGCTTGAAAGGGTCGGTGACTTTTTCGATCGCAACATCGTTCTGATTGATGGGCCCGACGGCCTTCTTTCCGCTTCGTTGCCAGGCATGACGCAAGAAATCGGTGCCCTGCACGAACCAGTGCGCGCAATCTCCCTCCGCGGGGTCGAGGTTTTCGCGACAGGTGCCGATCTTCAACGGGTGGATGTGGTGAAAACTTTGCGCCACGTCGCCGCGATCACCATTGGCCTTGTTGTGGCCTTGTCGATTCTGATCCTTTTCCTGCTTCGGGTGAATCGCATCAGCCAAGAGCGCGCGACCGAAAACCAAATGACAACGTCCCGCCTAGAGGCGGTTGTTTCTACGTCACTTGATGGGATTGTTGTGATCAATCGCATGGGCCGCGTGCTGGAATTCAACGGGGCGGCAGAGCGTATCTTTGGTTACACAGCGGACGAAGCTGTGGGTGCCAACCTGTCAGAACTGATTGTTCCTGAATCAATGCGCGCTGGCCATGAAAGCGGGATGCAGCGATACCGCGAGACGGGCGAAAAACGCGTCGTCGGCCAAGGTCTTATCCAACTGGATGCGCAGCGCAAAGATGGAACCCTGTTCCCGTCCGAGTTTTCAATCTCGACAGCGCAAAGCAGTTCGGGCGAAATTTTTGTGTCGTTCCTGCGCGATATTTCCGACCGGATTACTGCTGAACAAGAGCTGATGGAGGCGCGCGATAACGCACTGGCCGGTGAAAAAGCCAAGGCAGAACTGTTGGCCGTGATGAGCCATGAAATGCGCACGCCGCTGAATGGTTTGTTGGGAACGATGGAACTGCTTGAAGGGACCGAATTGACGACGCGCCAGCAAGAGTATCTGGAAATCATGGGTACGTCGGGCAAGCTGTTGCTGCACCATGTAAACGACGTTCTTGATATTTCGCGTTTGGATGCGGGCAAGGTCGAAATCCAGCAGGTGCCGTTCGATATGGACAGCTTGCTAGAGGAGATCGTCAACGGGCAGCTTAGTCTTGCTAAGGCGGCGGGAAATACGCTTGAGGCGCAGAACCACTCTGAAAACCTGCACATGGCCATCGGCGATCCGCGTCGGTTGCGCCAGATTCTGTTGAACCTTGTTGGTAACGCGGTGAAGTTCACCCGGAACGGGTCGATCACGATCGAAGTAGAACAACTGCATGACGATGACGTGGTCGAATTCCGCGTGCAGGACACCGGAATTGGCATTGCTGACGAAGATCTAAGCCGGGTTTTCGACGACTTCGTAACACTGGACACGTCTTACGTGCGCGAAACTGGCGGAACGGGGCTTGGCCTTGGCATTTCCCGGCGCATGGCTGCGGCGATGGGCGGCGAAATGGGCGTCGTCAGTGAACTGGGCGAAGGAAGCCTGTTCTGGCTTCGGTTGCCGCTTTCCGTTCCAACCTCGCGGTACGAACGTTCCATGCTCGATAATGTTCCTGATGGGCATGACTCACCCAAAACTAAGACCGCGCGGCCCCTAAGCGTGCTGGTTGTTGAAGACAACCGGATCAACCGAATGGTTGTCCGCGAGATGCTTGAAAAGCAGGGGCACACCGTTTCCGAAGCCCATGATGGCGACGAAGGTGTCGGCGCGGCCATGACCAAGCGGTTCGATCTGATCCTGATGGATATCAGCATGCCGCGGATGGATGGCGTAGAGGCCACCCGCCGCATCCGGAGCAGTGAGGCCTTGTCAAAGGATGTTCCTATCGTTGCGCTTACGGCTCATGCGCTGCCTGATGACATCGCCCGTTTCACCGCAGCCGGTATGGACGATTCGCTTGTGAAACCGATTTCGCAGGGAACGCTTCGGCGTACGATAGACCGGGTCTGTGATAACTATATGGACGCCGGCAACAGCAACTATGAACCATCAGGAGGTGGCATGTCAGGCGGCTTGGATATGGGGCTGTTTCAAGCCCTGCGTAACGACATCGGGCAGGACACGATGGAGACGCTGGTAAAGGCGTTTATTAGCGAAACGGATGATGCAATCGTCAGACTGACCGGTCCTTGGGCTGGTGATGCCGACGACGCAGAACTTATCGCCGCGATCCATAAAACAGCCGGGTCTGCGGCGGTTTTCGGTGCCGTTGATTTAAGTCGCAAACTGCGAGATTTGGAAACCCAAGGCAAAGCTGACGAAAGCGTACAGATGCGTGCCGAACTGGGCGAACTGGCCGGGATTTGGGATGCCGCAAAAAGTGCAGTTATGAACGCAAGCGCGCAGTAATATCGCTAGCAAATTCGCGGCAGCTGCTCTCCGACAAGCATGTCAACCACGCGCGACCCGCCAAAGAGTGTGCGCATCGTCACCAGCCCCGCACGACCTTTACCGACCGTTCCGATGGCAACCGCATCGCGCCCCGCGTCTGTCGCGCGCATAGCGGCGATTGCGGCATCGGCCTGATCCGGCGGAGCGAATAGAACTAGCGTGCCTTCGTTGGCCAAATACAGCGGGTCCAACCCCAAAATTTCGCACATTCCGCGTACTTCTGGGCGCAGGGGAAGGGCGGTTTCGTCAATTTCAATCGCGACCCCAGCCGCGTCTGCGATTTCGTTCAGGGCCGACGCAACGCCGCCGCGTGTGGCATCCCGCGCGGCGCGAATACCGGGGGCGGCCTTAAGCGCCGCTTCGATCAAATGACCCAGCCCCTGACAGTCTGACTGAATATCCGCAGATAGGGCCATATCACCCCGCGCCGCCAAAATGGCCGCGCCGTGATCGCCCAGCACACCGTTCACGATGGCCACATCTCCGGGTCTAACCTGATCCGCCGCCAAATGCCGACCGGCGGGTATGACGCCAACACCCGACGTCGTGACAAACACCTTATCGGCCGACCCTTTGCCAACCACCTTGGTGTCACCGGTTACGATTTGAACGCCTGCCTTGTCTGCCTCGACCTTCATCGAGGCGACGATGCGGCGCAGCAGGGCAACCTCGCACCCTTCTTCGATGATGAACGACGCGGAAAGCCACAGAGGCCGGGCACCGCCGACCACCAGATCGTTCACCGTGCCGCAAACAGCGATCTTGCCGATATCGCCGCCGGGAAATTCCACCGGGGTGACGACAAAGCTGTCGGTGGTAAAGGCAAGCTGCGCACCGGGTTCTGTGATTGCGGGATGGGTCAGGCGGGCCTGATCTTCGTCGCCGGGTGGGGCGAAGACATCGGTGAACACCTCGGTGATCAGGTCGCGCATTGCCTTGCCGCCGCCGCCGTGAGCCAGTGTGACGCGTTCGTCGCGAAGGCGCGTGATGGGTTTGGCCATGTTCATTCTGCGGGCTCCGGGCTGCGTGCGCCGCCGTACTGGTAATACGCGGCACAGGCCCCTTCGGAACTGACCATCAGCGCACCCAACGGCATTTCGGGTGTGCAGCCCGTGCCGAACTGCGGACAGGCGACGGGTTTGATACGCCCAGTCATAACCTGCCCACAGGCGCAGCCATCGGGTTCCTGCACGCTGCGGATTTGCCCGCCGCCATACCCGATCCCGAACTTTTCTTCGGCGTCGAAGGCGGCGTATTTCGGGCGAATGCGCAGGCCACTTGCGTCGATCTCTCCCAGACCGCGCCATTCGAAACTTGGGCGGGCCTCGTACACCTCATCGATTGCGGCGATTGATACAGGGTTGCCGTTGTCGGGCACGATGCGGGCGTATTGGTTTTCGACCTCGGCGCGGCCATCGCGGATTTGTTCCAGCACCATCAGGACGGATTGCAATAGGTCCAACGGTTCAAACCCGGCCACGACGATGGGTTTGCCATAGTCGCGCGCGATGAAGTCATAGGGGTGAATGCCGATCACCATACTCACGTGGCCCGGCCCGACGAACCCGTCCAGCACCATATGCGGATCATCCAGCAGTGCCTTGATGGGCGGGGGCACGGTGATGTGGTTGCAGAAGACGGTGAAGTTGGTCAGCCCCTCGGCCGCGGCCTGTTGGATCGACAAAGCGGTCGACGGCGTGGTGGTTTCAAAGCCAAGGCCGAAGAACACCACCTCGCGATCCGGGTTACGGCGGGCCAGTTCCAGCGCGTCCAATGGGGAATAGACCATCCGAATATCCGCGCCATCCGCCTTTGCCTGCATCAGGGATTTTCGCGTGCCGGGAACCCGCATCGCATCGCCGAAGGTGGTGAAAATCACTTCGGGGCGTTCGGCAAGTTCGACGCATTCGTCAACGCGGCTCATCGGCAGGACGCAGACCGGGCAACCGGGGCCGTGGATGAATTCGATGCCTTCCGGTGTCAGCTTGTCCAGACCGTAGCGAAAGATTGCATGGGTGTGCCCGCCGCAGATTTCCATGATGTGTACGGGTTTTTCACGGGTCGCGCCGATTTCATTGGTAACCTGCGCGATGGCGGCCAATACGCCCTTGGCCGCCTTGGGGTCGCGGAACTCTTCTACGTATTTCATGCCCGTCCCTCCAATGCGGCGTCGCCAGCGGCCATGGCTTCCAGCGTTTCCTGCGCTTCGCCCAAGCCCCGCAGCGCTTCCAGCGTTTTGGCGGCTTCGTCTTCGTCAATGCGGCTCATCGCGAAACCGACGTGGATCAACGCCCATTCCCCGATCAGGCTTTCCAAGGGGCCATCGGCGATGCAGGCGATGTTCACCTCGCGCCGCACGCCCGACACATCAGCCATCGCCATCAGGCGGGCCGGGTCGGTGATTTCGACGATCTGGCCGGGGATACCAAGGCACATGGCTATTCCTCCTCGTTGGAATTGGCTGATTTTCGGGGTGGCGTAACGCCATAGCGTTCAAGCTTGGCCCGCAGGCCAACGCGGCTTAGGCCCAGTTCGGCGGCGGCGCGGCTTTTGTTCCATTTCATGCGGGTCAGTGTTTCGCGCAGGATGCGCATCTCCATCAGCTCGACCCGGTCTTTCAACGTGCCTTCGCTGGCGATGGCATCATCGGCGGATCGGTCGGCACCGGCGTCGGACGGAATGGCCTGAAGGATGTGGCGGGAAATCAGGTCGGGCCCCAGTACGCGATCTTGGGCAAAGATCAGCATCCTAGTCACTTCGTTCTCTAGCTCGCGCAGGTTGCCGGGCCAATCGTACCCTTCCAGAAACTCCAGTGCGGGGTCGTCAATGCCGTGCACCGGCTTCCCATGGGCCGAGGCCGCATCGAACAGCATATGCTGCGCAATCACCGCGATGTCGCCGGGCCGTGCGCGCAGAGGCGGCACGGTAATCTCCGCGACAGAGAAGGCGAAATAAAGGTCACTGCGAAAGCGCCCCTCGGCTACTTCGGTGCGCAGGTCGCGGTGGCTGCCCGTCAGCAACCGAACCGAGGAGTTAAGCGTTTCATGCCCGCCCACCGTTTGATACGCGCCTTCGCGCACCAGCCGCAGCAGGGCGATCTGCATGCGGGGTGACAAGCTGTCGACGCCGTTCAAGAATAGGGTGCCGCGATCTGCCTTTTGCACCAGCCCGATCTTGTTAGTCGCAACGCCGGGCAAAACCCCACGTTTGGCACCGAACAGTTCCACCTCAAGCAATGTCTCGGGCAGGCCGACACAGTTGATTTCGTAAAACGGCCTATCAGAGCGAAGCGAGGTGTAATGCATCGCCCGCGCCATCGCGGTTTTGCCTGTGCCCGCTTCGCCCACCAACAAGGTCGGCACATCGAAGCTGGCGTATTGGCGGGCGGTTTCAACGACGGCGTTCAGCGGTGAATTCGGCGCCCGCAGGACGTTTTCAAAACCCAACCCTTCGCGCAATGCACGGCGGCGTTTTTCGACCTTGGATTCGACCGTGTCGCCCAGGTATCGCATTTCTAGCGACATCCGTTCGTGATCGCGCGACAGCTGGAACAAACGCACCGCATTTCGTGCGGCAAGCAACAGCTGATCAGGGTGCCATGGCTTGGTTAGGAACTGATAGATTCCGGCGTCATTGATCGCGGCGACCATGTCATTGGCTTCGGTATAACCGGTAATGATGATGCGCACGATGTCGGGCCAGCGTTCGCGCACATCGGTCAGGAAGGTGACGCCAGTTTTGCCGGGCATGCGTTGATCGCAAAAGATGACCTGAACATAGTTGTCGTCTAACAACGCCCACGCTTCGTCGGCGTTGCTAGCGGTTAGGCAGTCAAAGTCATCTTCCAGCGCCATCCGCATAGAGGACAGCGAATGCTCTTCATCATCGACCAAAAGGATCGTGGGAAGGGTGGGGGAGGTCATGGTTACTCTGCCGCTTTCACACCGGGTTTCGCGGAAAGGTTTTGGCGCAGCCAGCCGACCCATGCGCCCATCCCTTCGCCGGTGCGGGCGGAAACGCGCAGAACCTCGATGCCGGGGTTCACGCGGCGCAGGTTTTGTTCGTAAAGGTCCAGATCGACATCGCAGTGGGGGGCCAGATCAACCTTGTTCAACAGCGCGATACGGCTGGCAGTGAACATGTCGGGGTACTTTAGCGGTTTATCTTCGCCCTCGGTCACTGAAAGGATCGCGACTTTGCAGTCTTCGCCCAGATCGAACGACGCTGGGCAGACAAGGTTGCCGACGTTTTCGATGAACAACAGGCTGTTTTGCGCAATGCCCAGATGTTCCATCGCGTGGCCAACCATGTGGCCATCAAGGTGGCATCCCTTTCCGGTGTTCACCTGCACCGCCTTGGCCCCCGTGGCACGGATGCGGTCGGCGTCGTTGCTGGTTTGCTGATCCCCTTCGATCACGGCAAGGGGGGTGTCGCCAAGCGCCTCGATCGTTTTGCACAACAGGGTGGTTTTTCCCGAACCGGGCGACGACACAAGGTTCAGCGCAAAAGCGTTCAGCCCGGCCAAGGTGGCGCGGTTGGCATCGGCATAACGATCATTCTTGGCCAGAATACCGGTTTCGATTTCGATCAGCCGCTCTTGGGTCATCCCCGGCACTTCGACGCCGGCGGGGCCATGGCCAAAGTGAATATCGCCATGATGGTGATGATGGTGGTGGTGGCCTTGCGCCCCGTGTCCGTGATCTTCCAGTTTTGCGTCACCGCATCCACAAACCGTGCACATTACGCCACCTCCATATCTTTGATCCGCATTTCATCGCCGCCTTGGGGCATCAGCTTGCCACCCCCGCAGTCGGGGCAGGGGGACAGTCGGTCGTCGATCTCTACCTCTTTCATACAGTCGTAGCACATCGCCCGACCGGGAAGGTCGATCATCTCTAACTCTGCGCCCTCGGCGGGGCTGCCGCGCATGACCACGTCAAATGCGAAGGCCAGCGCCTTTTTCTCGACCCCGGCGAAACGCCCGATTTCGACCCTAAGTCGGCTGACGCGCGCGAAATCATGCGTGCGGGCCTGATCTTCGATTACTGTCCTGATGCCTTCGCAAAGCGACATTTCATGCATTCGCAACCTCCCGCAGCTCTACGGGGCTGCACGGGTCAAGGATATCGAGCATCAGCGGGGCAAGGCCATGGTTTTCTGGTCGCAAGGATGACAGCGATTGCGCAAGGATGCCGTGCGGGGCCAGTAGGTGATCGGTTGGCGTTATCCGGCGAAACGCGGTGACATTCCCGCCCGAGGTCGCGGCCGAGACCGCATAGGCCCCGCGCGCGGCTGTAACAATGGCGCGGCCCTGCGATGGGCGGACAGCGGGGGGAAGGGACCCGCCGATACACGCCGCAATATCATAGAGCCGCGCCGTCGCGCGCCAAAGTGGCCCACGCCCCAGCGTGTCCTCTATGGCTTGCATAACGGGATGTTCGCGATGGCGCGCCGCGACGGAATTTTCACAGGCATCTTTGCGAAATGCCGTGTCGTCGGTGACAGGGGGCAAAATATTCGTCGCAGCCTCATGCGGTGCAAAGGCAGATCGGATGTGGCGCAGGGCGCTTGCCGCGGGAGTGTCGCCCCGTAGAAAGGCGGCGAAATCGTGGGACGTTTCCGGTGGGGTGTCGGCGCCAAATACAGCGTGGGCCAGGTCGTTTCCGCCTTCTGCCCACCCCTGAGGAAGGGCGCGCGCTGTGCCGCCAAAGAAGCTTGGCCAGGTGATATAGAGCCGCATTAGATGGTCGCGCAGGATCTCTATGCGCAAATCCGACAACAGCCGCAGGTCAAAGGGTCGACCGAACGCCATATGGACCGCCATGGATTGAGCGCTTTGGCACAGGTTAAAGACCAGCGGCAAAACCTCTATCGCTTTCTCCACCGGTTCACCGATCAACGCATCACCAATCGGCAATGCAGCCCCCACCACCGGAACAAGGCCGGTTGGGTTTGGGGTATGTGGTGGCCGGTCCAGCATGGTTCAGGCCTGTTCCTCGTCCGGTTGGGCAAGGCCGCCGGTGATGACGGCGCGCCGCGTTGGGGTTGGGTCGATTGCCTGGTCGTCTCGCGCTGCCTCGGCTTCGGCAATGGCCTCCAGCTCTGCCTCGCGCGTGGCGCGGATGTCGGCTGATCGGTCCGTTTCAGCCACGTTTCCTTCGTCGAACAGGGCGGCCATCACCGCGCGGGCGACATCGGTTGCCTGCATCTGAGTTTTGAATTCTCCCATAGGCGAAAACAACGAACACGCCTTATAGCCGCCCACCATTTCGCGGGTGTTGTGGATGAATTCATAGGTGCCCGACGGGAAAGTCAGGTCTTCTTTTGCACCGGCGCGCAGGTCTGACCAATCTTCGCCCTTTGCTGGCAGCATGATCAGGTTCATGAACCAAGGAGAGATCAGCACACCCAAGGGGCGCCCTTCGTGCATTTGAAATCCAACAGCTTCGACGTGCAGCATTTTGTTGACCAACGGCACATCACGCATCTTGGCGTGCCAGACCTCGTGAAAGTCGGTGACAAGCTTTGCGGTGCGTTCGTCAATATCGGCGGCCTCTTGGGTGGCGTCGCTGCCGGGGTCGTCTTGTACCAGAAATTGTTCTTTCGGGGCATCGCAGTTGGGGCACGACCAGTCGTCGGGCAGGGCAAAGAACGGGGTGCCGGGGGGTACCTGCCGGTAATCATCGCCATCGGCGGGGTCATAGGGCGTCCAGCAGATTTTGCATTCCATGATCGCGGCCGCGCTGATCTTATCGGTCGCGCCCAGATAGCTGCCTTCGAAGGTGGTCATCGGATCGCCTCCAACACTTCGCGCAGGCGTTCGCCGCTGTCGCTCAGGTCTTCGGTCGCTGCGATGGCGACTTCGGGCATGTCCGTCACTTCGAACGTGTCCAAGATCAGAGTATCCATCGAGTTAAAGAACTGCACCCGCCAGACATGCGGCGTTGCCGTCGCCTGAACGCGGCAGTTGCCATAGCCGCGCGACAGGATGGTCACCGAACCCACCCCCATCACGCTATCCATCCAGACCAAGTCTTCTTCGGTATGGGGAAGGAGGGTCAGGTTCACCACATGCGGCTCTTTTCCGGGGTGGTGCGCGGCAGATTTATCAAACAGCTCGGCGACCAGCGCGGGTGCGTTCACGACGCCGGGCTGGCGAGGTGCCGTTTCGCCCAATGCGGGCGTTTTGGGGTGAAACGCCACGGTCCGTGATTGGGTCGGCACCGGTGCGACCTCTAGCAGGTCGACGCCCGCGCCTTTTAAAACCCAAACGCCGGCAAACACGCTTTCCTGTGCGGCGATGGCCGGGATCGACAGAATTTTTACCGCGACTTCCCCTTCGCCCATGGTTTCGGCAATCAACGCGCGGTTCGCTTGGTCAAGCGTGGCAAGGTCGAAGGACGCGACCGTACCGGTCTTGGCGGCCTCGTCACAGGCATCGGCGACGTCAGCCAGCAGGGTCAGCGCGGGCGTCAGCGGCTCCAGATCATCGACATAGGGCGTGTGGGCCGAATAGGTGCGCATGTCTCGCGGCAATGGCATGTATTCCAGCTCTTTGCCGTCTTCGTCTGTGGGTTGCGATCCGGGGCCGTATCCGGTGGGCGGAAGGTGAAAATTGCTGGCCATGGAAGCCTCCGTTAAGCGACTGCTGGTGTGGCAAGGATTTGCATGATGCGGGCCATGTATTCATCCCAATCACGCACTTTGGGGATCGCGCCGATCTGGGAGCCCTCGCGATAGAAAATCAGGCTGGGTGTTTTCCAGACGCCAGCGGATTCGCGCAACGCGGCCTCGGCGCTGTCTTGCACCACGGCACAGTCGAACTGGCCCTGAAACGTCATCTTCAGCTCGGGCAGGATGACGGCCACATCGTTGGTTTCCAGGTTCCGCTTTGCGTCACCGGGGACGAAAAGCACGTGAACGCCGGGGCGGTTGATGAATTCGGCGATGTCGCTGGCGTTGCCAAGACTGGGCCAGCCCATTTCGGATGACAGTCGTTCAATCAGATAGGACATGTGGGTTCCCCTTCACGCCGTTGTTTTGCCTTGGTCCGCTGCCGCCTGAAGGTGCGGCGGAAGCTGTGGACCTGTTTCTTCTAGGTCGGCGAAGGCCGCGCCCAAATCGCCCCCCGCCATAAGCGCGCGCAGACCATCCAGCGCGGCCGCGATTTTTGCCGCTTGATCCGCTGAAATCACCTCTCGGGCGCTGCCGAGGAACGTTAGAATCCAATCCCCGACTTGGGCGTCTGGTGTCAGCGACAAGTCGATCAACGTGGTTTCCTGCCCGTCCAACGCATGGGCCGCGATCCCGTTGATCGCCGTGATTTGCATCGGGATGCCTACGCACATCTGGCTAAACCTCGGTCGGGAAAAAGCGGTCATCGCCGGTGCGACAAGCCTGTTCTTCAGAGGGGCGACCGTTTTCATAAGCGTCACGCATGATGGAGGCATCGGCCAGATCAGCGGCGGCGGCTTTGCCGGGGCGGGCGGTGATGCCCCAATCGGCAAGGCGTTTCAGCGCGATTTCGATAGCGGGGTCAATTTGTGCCGCAACAGCATCGCGCAGCCCTCCGCCATAATCCTCAAGTTCGACCGGCTGGCAGCCGATCAACAGCAGGGTGGGCGGGCATTGTTCCATCAGTTGCGCGGTGGCGATGACATCCTGAAACCCGGTCTGGTGCAGGCTCATCTTCTTCGCGCCCATAAAGGCGGGCACCTCATCCCCTTCGACGACCTTCATTGTGCCGGGGGCAAGGCCGTAATCGACCGCGTCGAAGACAACCAGAATTTCAGCGTCTTCTAGGAAGGGGAGCAGGTACAGCCCCTGCGTGCCGCCATCCAGCAGCTTTACATTGTCGTCAAATGCCCAAGTTTCAGCCAGCCGTTCGATACAGCGCACGCCAAAGCCTTCGTCAGCCCACAGCACATTTCCAATGCCAAGGATCAGCGTATTCGGTGCCATGTTCCCCCCTCTGTTCGATGCCATTTCCCACCGGAACCCTCCCTTCCGATGTGGCAGTAAACTGACAATAAGCCTTTTGTGGTCGCCGATAAGCATTCTTCCAAAAACTTGGAAGTCTTAGTTAAGTATCTTATAATAAAGACTAATAATTAGATTTTGCGAAACCTTTGCCTTGAGCGATGGAAGCATATTGTCCGAATTTGTCGACAACTGATAAGCAAGCTTTCACAAGAAAAAGGCGGACAATGATGCCCGCCTTTCCACCTGCGATTTGACCCGCCTCAGTCTGGGTCGTCGTCCTTGAACGTCCGGTAGCCCGAGATCATGGTCGAAACGATGGACTGTCGGCTCATGATGTCTTCGCGAATGGCCACATAGATGTGGATGATCATGAAGATGATGATCCACCACATGCCAAGATGATGAATGGTGTGCAGCATCATTGAATTGCCACCGACGGCCGGGATGACCCATCCGAACATCAGATCCGCCCAACTGCCTTGGCCCAAACCTTCGCTGTAAAGCGCAAGGCCCGTCACGATCATGAACGCCACGCCAAGCGTGATGAAGCAGAACATAGCAAGCTGAGCCAGCGGGTTGTGACCCACGTATTTCTTGGGCTGCTTTTCAAGGAACAGATACCAGCGGACCTCGAAAAACACTTCTTTCCACCACTCGACCTTGAAGATCGGCAGATAGAACATCTGCCGTGCGTGGTGGTTGCCGAAGATGGCCCAATAAGCGCGGCCCAAAAAGCCCACGGTCATGATCAGCCCTGCCGCAAAATGTGCAAAGCGGATATAGCCGAACACAAATTGATAGTTGGCCTCGGCGATCTGCATTGACGGTGGCGGAGAGCCGATGAAATAGCCGGTGATACACAGCACGATGATGGCCGCGGCGTTAATCCAGTGCCAGATGCGGACCGGCGCCTCGTAGACATAAACGCTGGTCTGGCGCGAGGCCGTAGCGATGTCATGTTCATCGGCATGGGCGCCGGACAATGGGGATGGCGTGGTGTCAGTCATCACACCCTCCCATCATTCAAGCCGCAGGATGCGGCGAAGCATGGCGCGGGGGCGGCGATACACGATCACGGCCCCCAAAGCAGCGACAAGGGCAACCACGGCGATGTGGTCGGCTTGGCCCAGCCAATGCGCCTGACCCTGCAGCGCGGCGGCGTCGTGGCCCGGGTGGGCCACCGCCGCGCCTGCGGTCATTGCGTATACGATCAGTGTCTTTTTCATGGTGTGTCCTCCCTCAACGCACTTTGACTTGGGTCAGTTCGTCACCATCCGGCGACATCACGTGGGTAGAGCACGCAAGGCACGGGTCAAAACTGTGCAGGGTGCGCAGAATTTCCACCGGCTCGTCTGGGCGCTCCATCGGGGTGTTCATCAGGCTGGCTTCGAACGCGCCAATATTGCCTTTGGTGTCGCGCGGGCTGCCATTCCAAGTGGTGGGAACAACGCATTGATAGTTTTCGATGCGCCCGTCTTTGATCTTGATCCAGTGCCCCAGCGCACCACGCGGCGCTTCGGTCATGCCGACGCCCTTTGCCTCTTTCGGCCAGGTCTTGGGATCCCACTTTTCGACGTTTGCCGTGGTGCTGTCGCCGTTCTTGATGTTGGTGACCAGCTTGTCGAAGAAATACCGCTGAAGGCGGCCGCAATATTCGCTTTCCAGCGCGCGTGCAGCCGTTCGGCCAAGGGTCGAGAATAGCGCATCCACCGGAAGATCCATCGTGCGCAACAGGCGGTTCACCTGATCGCTGATCTCTTCGTGGCCTTTGGAATACCCGACGATGTAACGGGCCAGCGGGCCGGTTTCCATCGCGTGCCCACGCCAGCGCGGGGCTTTGATCCACGAATATTTCGCGGCCTCGTCCAGCTCCAGAATATTAGTGCGGGTGCCTTTGGCGTTGGGGCCGAGTTCGTAGTTCGGTTCGGTGATGCCATCCCACGGATGCAGGCCCTTGCCGGGTTCGCCGTAAGTGTACCACGAGTGGTCAACGAATTCCTGAACCTGTTCTGGATCGCGCGGGTCAACTTCGTGTACTTCGTCGAGGTTGCCGTTGATGATCGCGCCGCGCGGCAGATGCAGCTGTTCGGGCGAGAAATCGTTCGGGTTCTCTGGGATGTCGCCATAGGCAAGGCACGCTTTGGACGACAGGCCACCACCGTAAAGCCAGTTCTTATAGAACCCACCGATGGCCACGACGTCCGGCAGGTACACGTTCTTATTGAACTCGTGGCACTTGTCGATGATGGAGCTGACAAGGTTCAGCCGCTCCATGTTGATTGCGCCGACGGAACCGACGCCATCCATGTTGATGGGGCAGGGAACGCCACCAACCAGCCAGTTCGGATGCGGGTTCTTACCGCCAAAGATCGTGTGAACTTTCACGATCTCTTTTTGCAGGTCCAGCGCTTCCAGATAATGGGTCGTGGCCATCAAATCCGCCTCGGGCGGCAGTTTATAGGCGGGGTTGTCCCAGTATCCGTTTTTGAACAGGCCCAGTTGACCGGATTCGACAAATTTCTTTAGCCGGTTTTGCACATCGCGGAAATATCCGGGCGATGACATCGGATGGCTGGGCGATACGGATTGTTGCAGTTCGCTTGTCGCCTTTGGGTCCGCCTTCAGCGCGTTGATCGGGTTCACCCAATCCAGCGCGTGCAGGTGATAGAAATGCACAACGTGGTCGTGGATTTCCAAGTTCAGCTGCATGATGTTGCGGATGGAGTTCGCGTTGTCCGGGATCATGATCCCCAGCGCATCCTCAACCGCACGAACAGAGGTCAGCGCGTGCGTTCCCGTGCAAACACCACAAATCCGTTCGGTAAAGGCCCAAGCGTCGCGTGGGTCGCGACCCTTCAGGATCACCTCTAGCCCGCGCCACATGGTGCCGGTGGACACAGCGTTGCGGATGACGCCCTGTTCATCCACGTTCACTTCGCAACGCATGTGCCCTTCGATCCGGGTGACCGGGTCAACGACGATACGGCGGCCGGTATTGTCGAGGTCAAAGCCGTTTGGCGTTAACGTCATGGCTTATGCCTCCTCTTTCTTGGATTGGGTTTTCTTCTGGGCCGATTTCAGCGCGCTGATGGCCGCATGGGCGGCAACGCCTGCGCCAACGACACCGGCGGCACCAAGGCCAACCTTGTCAGCGTTCGCTTCAACACCGAACTGAGTCAGGTCGGTCACGCGGTCATAAAAGCTGCCTTGATCCCAGAACCCATCTTCGGAACAGCCGATACAGCCGTGGCCCGATTGAATGGGAAAACTGACGCCTTCGTTCCAACGCACGGTCGAACAGGCGTTGTATGTGGTCGGGCCCTTGCAGCCCATTTTGTATAGGCAGTAACCCTTTTTCGCGTTCTCATCGTCCCATTCTTCGACGAACTGGCCAGCGTCGAAATGCGGGCGGCGATAGCATTTGTCGTGGATGCGCTGGCTGTAAAACATTTGCGGACGACCTTGGCGGTCAAGCTCGGGCATTTTGTCGAAGGTCAGCATATAGGTGATGACGCCGGTCATAACTTCGGCGATCGGCGGGCAGCCGGGCACCTTGATGATCGGTTTGTCGGTGATGACTTTGTGCACCGGCGTGGCGCGGGTTGGGTTCGGCTTGGCGGCCTGCACACAGCCATAAGACGCGCAGGCACCCCAGCTGATCACCGCCTTGGCGTGCTTTGCCGCGTGGTGCAGCTGATCGACGAACGGCTTGCCGCCAACGATGCAATACATGCCGTCTTCGTTCAGGGGCGGGTTCCCCTCAACCGCGAGGATGTAGTTGCCTTTGTATTTCTCAATCGTTTCTTCCAGCGCGGCTTCGGCCTGATGGCCAGCGGCAGCCATCAGCGTGTCGTCGTAATCAAGGCTGATCATCGACAGAACCACGTCTTTCGCCAGCGGGTGTGCCGACCGGATGAAGCTTTCGGAACAACAGGTGCATTCCAGCCCGTGAACCCAGATCACGGGTGTACGCGGCTTCGTTTCCATGGCGTGCGCGATTTTCGGTACAAAACTGGGGCCAAGGCCCAATGCAGCAGCGGTAAGTGAGCAATATTTCATGAAGCTGCGGCGGGTGATCCCTTGCCGACGCATGACTTCATAAAAGGTTTCGATGTTTTCCAATGCGTTCCCTCCCTTATCTGGTCCGAATCCGGGCGGAATCGGGGCCTCAGTTAAGGTGTGCCGTTGTATGCGGCGCGGCGGAAAGGGAATGTACGGATGAAGCTGAGATCGTGATAATCGCAATTAAAACAGATGTTTGAGCCTGAATTTCACGCGTTTCGTGTGGCGGCAGACGGTGAGGTTCTTATCGGGTTTGAGCGCGGATGGTCATTTGCTTTCCGATTGGCTCAGCGCTTGTGCAGCCGCGACCAATGCCTGACCAAGGGCAAGCCCGCCGTCGTTGGCGGGGGTCTTTTGGTGGATCATGACCGGCACGTCGCCCAGCATGTTGACGGTCAGATCAAGCAAAAGCGCGTTCTGAAAACACCCCCCTGACAGAACCACGGCCTGCGCTGTACCATTGTTGACCAGCCCCAGCGCCTGATCGGCGAAAGCGCGCGCCAGACTGGCGTGAAACCATGCGGCCAACAGGCCCGGCTCTTTGCCCGCGTCCAGTTCATCGAACAGCTGGCGGAACAACGGTGCAGGGTCGATGACCCCGTCGTGAATGCCAAACCCAAAGCCGGGGTGGGATAGGTTGCGCAGCGATTGCGCCTCTAACCACATCGCGGCCTCGCCTTCGAAGGATAGCGCACCATCGAACCCCAGCGCGGCGGCGATGGCATCAAACAACCGACCGGCCGAAGATGACAGCGGCGCGTTCAGACCGGCGGCTGCGGCTTGGCGCATCATTGCCAGCGGTTTGTCTGGGAATAGTTGGTCAGCAAGGTCTCCCATCCCTGCGGCATCAAGCTGTGCCAGCAGGTTCCGCCACGGCTCTTTCTGGGCCATGTCGCCGCCAATGAGCGGGACAGGTTTCAGCCAAGCCGCCCGTTCGACCCCAAGGTAGTCGCCCAGCAAAACCTCGCCACCCCAAACGGTTCCATCGGGGCCAAGGCCCAGCCCGTCCAGCACGATGCCAGCGACCTTGCCGCCATCCAACGGCCAACCGTTTTCGCCAAGGCAGGCGGCCATATGGGCGTGGTGGTGCTGCACCTGAACCAGTGGCAACCCTTTGCTGGCGGCATGCCGCGAGGCGCGGAAATCGGGGTGAAGGTCACAGGCTGCCAACGCAGGCTGGTGATCAAACAGCGCGGCATAATCGGTGTCGGCCTTCAGGAACTCCTCTGATGTCAGGGCATCGTCCAGATCACCAAGATGATGAGACAACAGCGCCTCGTTGTTTTTCAGCAGACAGATGGCGGATTTCATTTGACCGCCATAGGCAACCACCTGCGGCGTATCCTCAAAACCGGGTGGCAGTGGCAGGGTGCCGGGCACGCGGCCCCGCGCCCGGCGCAGTACCATGGGCCCGTGCGGCGTGACGCGTTCCACGCTGTCGTCCAGCCGCCGTTCGATATCGCGGTCATGCATCACGAACGCATCGGCGAAATCGCCCAGCTTTTCGCGCGCCTCTTTGTTTCCGATGACCTGTGGTTCCCCTGACAAGTTGCCCGAGGTCATGACCAACGGCCCGCCAAACGCATCCATCAACAGGTGGTGCATCGGGGTGTAAGGCAGCATCCAGCCAAGGGTGGATTGCCCCGGTGCGACCTCTTCGGGCAATGCGATGCCTGACTTGTTCAACAACACAATTGGGGCGGCTGGATCGCGCAACAGCTTGGCCTCTGCCTTGGAGGGGGCCGCGTATTGGCGGATCATGTTCAGCGTGCCCATCACCGCAAAGGGTTTGGCTGGGCGACGTTTGCGGTGGCGCAACAGCGTTAGCGCGGCTGGGTCCAGCGCATTGCATGCCAGATGAAACCCGCCCAGACCTTTGATCGCTAGGATCTGCCCTTGGGCAAGGCGCGCCACGGCTGCTTCAATGGCATCAGGGGCAGTTTCCCCACCCCCATCCTCTAGCCATAATCGCGGGCCGCAATTGGGGCAAGCAACGGGTTGTGCGTGAAACCGGCGGTCCGCCGGGTTTGCGTATTCAGAGGCACAGGCCGGGCACATCGGGAATGCCGCCATCGACGTCTGCGCCCGATCATAGGGCAAGCCGCGCAGAATGGTGAAACGGGGTCCACAATGTGTGCAGTTGGCAAAGGCATAACCGTGCCGCCGGTCAGCAGCATCGCGGATTTCAGTGGCGCAGGCATCACAGGTCGCCGCATCGGGCGTTACGCGTGTTTCGGCGCCTTTGCCCGCGCTTTGTAGAATCGTGAACCCGACAGGTGGCGTGGAGAATTCATGCGGCTCACTTTCCACCCCTGTCACTTCTGCAAGCGAAGGCGCGTCAGTGCGAAGCGCGGTTTCGAAGGCCTCTAACGCATCGCCGGTCGCAAGGATCAGAACGCCCTGTGGGTCGTTCAAAACCTGACCCTTGATGCCAAGCCGATTGGCCAACTGCCACACGAACGGCCGAAAGCCGACCCCCTGCACCTGACCACGCACGCGAATCCGACGGGCGGGCATCAGTGCACCGTGCAGACCATACAGGGGTCAAAACTGCGCACGATGTGCTGCACTGCGATTGGGGTGTCTTCGCCGGGCAGAACGGGCGCACCCTCTAGCGCGGCTTCGACGGGGCCGGGGATGCCGTGGGCGTCACGCGGGCTAAAGTTCCATGTGGTTGGCGCGATGATTTGATAGCCAGCGATACGGCCATCTTCGATCTTGATCCAATGGCCCAACGCGCCGCGGGCGGCTTCGACCAACCCTTCGCCGATGCCGTTCGTGGGGATCGTAACCGTATCCATAAAGCGGGCGTCGGGGTTTAGGGCCGCGGCCCACTGTTCAAGTTGGATTTGGGTCAGGGCAAGCTCCAGCAGCCGCCCGGCAACACGGGCAAGCACCCCGTTGCCTTGTTTGGCCAACGCGATGGCAAGCGGGTGCCCATCAACGACCTGCCGCGCAAACGCGCCGGTTTCGATGGTCTGGCCCGCCAACCGGGGCGCTTTGCACCAGCTATAGGCGGGGTCGTTCATTTCCTCATCCGGCAGGGTCTGGCCTTTGGCGGGGTGTGCCGCGCTGCCCAGCATCCAAGCGTGCGAAAGGTCTTCGGCAATTGCGTTGGTGTCTAGCGGCTGACGCGCGCCGTTGATCCACAGACCTTGCGCGAAGGCTGGCCCCGCTTGGGATGGGTAAGCCCCGAACGAAAGGTAACGACCGGACCCTGTGCCCATTGTGGCAAGGTCCAGATCGGCGGCGACTTCCATGAACAACCCGGCGTCGCCGCTTGACCATTCTGCCAACGCCGATGGGCTTTGCAGTGCGACAAAGTCCTCTAGCTTGGCATCGAAAAGCACATCTTCCAGATAGCGACGGAAGGCGCGCAGGGTGACCTCGATCCTGATCTTTTCGGTTTCGGTCGGGGCGCGGGTGACGCCGCCGGGCTGAATGGCCAAGGTGTGAGGCCACTTGCCGCCCAAAAGGCCGACAATGTGCAACAGCTTAGCGCGTGCTTCGACCGATTGGCGAATGGCGGAGCCTTCGATCGCGGTGAACCGGCGGATCGCGCGGCTGTGCCAGCTGCGCCCCTCGTAAACTGGGCGGGCGAAATCGGGCATGAAGAACAGGTTGAAATGCGTCAGGTGGTCCGAGATGTTTTCGACGCCGTGCAAGATGGCCGTGGCGATTTCCCCCTGCGGCGTGGGTTTCGCCCCAGCCGCATCAGCCAGCGCGCGCGCGGCTGCGGCTGATTGGCTGATCGAACAGATACCGCAAATACGCGGCGTGATCGTCAGCGCATCGCGCGGGTCTTTGCCCAGCAGCATCTGTTCGAACCCACGGTACAGCGGCGAATTGACATGGGCAGAGGTCACCGCCCCATCAGCCACGTCCAGTTTGATTTCAAGATCGCCCTCGACCCGGTTAAACGGGCCGACAATCAGTTTGCCTTCGGTCATTCTTTCTTACGCCTCAGGCTTGGGGGCACGCGGATGCGGTCTGATACGGCGTTGGTGCCGATCCGTTCCGGTGTGGCCGCCTTTGACAGGGATGCAAGTGCCATAAACCACGCCTTTGGCATGTCAGACGGCAAACCAACTGGAATACCCGCGAATTTCGGGGTTTCGGTAAAGGCGTGTTTTGGTTCTTCGAATTCGGGGGCGGTGCAGTTGATGCAGGGGTATCCGGCACGGGTGCAGCTGCCGCCGCCGTTCCACGGGCGAATGTTGCAATCCCCCACGGCCTGGGTGCCAACGCAGCCCAAGTTTTCCATCATACAGCCCATTTCCGACAGGTTTCGCGCGCTGGCTTTATATTCGTAAAACTCGTTCTTCGGGCAGGCGTGGTGGACCAGATGATCGGCGTAAAACCGGGGGCGGGCAAAGCCATCTATGTCATCGGCCTCCAACTTTCCGCGCGACAGCATCATCAGGGTTTCGGTGACCCAGTTCGGGTGCGTGGGGCAGCCAGCGACATTGATAACGGGCAGGCCCGATTTCGCGCGGAAGGTCGCATCCAGAATCCCGCCAGCGTGCTGACCATCGAATTGAACGCCCACGGCATCGGACGGGTTGCCGCCCGCCGTGGTGACACCGCCGTAGGCGGCGCAGGTGCCAACAGCCACGACGTTATCGGCCAGCGCGGAAAGATCACGCACCCATTCCAGCATGGCGCGGCCCGTGCCCGCCATCATCTGATAACGGCCGGTGCCCCGCGGGCCGGTGGCGATGGCACCTTCGATGCATAGGATATCAAGATGCTCTTCGCCGTTTAGAATGCGGTTCAGGATCGCGCGCACTTCTGCCCCGGTTGCTTGGCTTAGCGAAGGATGCCAGAGGAAATTCAGCCCCTCGCCCGCGAAAAGGTCCATCAGGTTCGGATCTTCGGCACACAGCAGCGACATGGTGCAACCGCCACAGCCCGAAGCCTGCAGCCAAAGGACATTTTTCATGGCGTGGTCCCTTCCAGCGGAAGCTCTAGCCGAAAACAGGCACCGGGGCCGCTGTGTTCACACAGGCGCAGATGACCGCCGTGTTCATGCGCAATCTTGTGAGAGATCGACAGGCCAAGCCCCGTGCCCTTCCCGACATCTTTGGTGGTGAAGAACGGGTCGAAAATGGCGCTGCGTATGGCCTCGGGCACGCCTTCGCCGTTGTCAGAAACCTGCAGGACGGCAATATCGCCCTCTGTGAATAGCTCCACCTTCACGCTCGGTTCGGCTTTCGCGGCAACGGCATCCAGCGCGTTTTGCACAAGGTTCATCACCACCTGCTGAATATGGCCCGGGCGGCCATGGGCCCACAGCTCGTCTGGGCCTTCGACGGGGATGTCAGTGTCACATTTGCTGCCGCGCTTTACCCAACTGGCGGCGACGCGGGCCGTTTCGGCCAGATTAAAGCGCGCGGCCTCTCCGGTGCCTTCTGCCGACAGGCGGCGCAAATCTTCGACAATGTCGCGCACACGTTCCGCCCCGTCGCGCGCGCCATCAATGGCGGCCCTAAGGTTGCGCAGCTCGCGATCTAGTTTCAGGTCGTGGCGCAGGTTTATCAGTTCGTCCCGCGTTGCGCCTGCCTGTACCCTTTCAAAATAGCTTTCGAACCGGTCAGCATATTTTTCCAGCGCGTGCGCGTTGGCGTACACAAAGCTGATCGGGTTGTTCAGCTCATGCGCGACACCCGCCAGCAGCCGACCAAGCGACGCCAGCTTTTCGTTGCGAACAACTTGTGCCTGCGCTTGTTTCAGGGCGACGTGGCTTGCCTCTAGTTCGGTATAGGCGCGGCGCAGTTCGCCCAGTGGGCGCCCGGTTAGAACGGCCCCAATGCTTTTGCCGCGCTGATCCAGCCGGGGTGTGATGCTGACATCAAACGGCGCGCTTCCTTCAACGGTCGCGATCGTCAGTTCCAGCGATGTCTTCGCGCGATTGGACAGAACGTAAGAGATGGCGTTGGAAAGGCGTTCGGCCTCGTCGCTTTCGACGGCTTCCAACACGGTTGCGCCGATGATCTGATCCTTGGGGCGGCCCAGCATCGTTTCGACGGATGCGCTTGCCTCTTCAATTGTGCCGGATCGGTCGACCACGACCAGAATATCGGAAATGGAGGCAAGGACAGACCCCAGAAACTGCCGCAAGGCGCGCAGTTCTTCGTTCTGCTTTTCCAGACGCTCTTGGTAATCGACAAGTTCGGCATAGGTGCGATCAACGGCTTGCAACACGTCCAACCAAACCGCGTTGTCGATCGCGGTTGGGTCAATGTCAGACGGTAAGGCTTGTTTGAAATCCACGCTAACGCTCCTTGCCATGACGATAGCCGCATGGCGTCGGCGGCGAAAGCTGCATTGTTTGGGCCATATTGTTGCAGTTGCAGCATCCATTGCGCCCGAAGTGCGGGCAGTACTGGGGTGAATGCCTAAAATATGTGCAGATGTTCAATTTGCCTCATGCCACCGTCGAATGGGTGCATTTACAAACCGGCTTGCCGCTGCGATTTCTGCGCGGGATGTCAAACCGCCTTTCCATAGTTGTTGTCGAAAAAGACCGTGATCGCGCCATGCTGATCATGGAAAGCCTGCGTGACGCGGGGGATCACGACGTATTCGTCATTTCCGAAGAAACCGGATTGGCGCGTCGCATTTCCGAACGGAACCCAGACGTAGTCTTGGTGGATGTCTCTAGCCCATCGCGGGATATGTTGGAGGAGTTGACGCTGGCCTCCAGCCCGATGGACCGGCCCGTTGCGATGTTCGTGGACAAAAGCGATGACGGTTTGACCAAGGCCGCGATTGAGGCGGGCGTGTCTGCCTATGTGGTGGATGGGCTGCGCTCTGACAGGATCAAGCCGATTTTGGACGCGGCGATCACGCGCTTTCATATGTTCCAACGGATGCGGACAGAGTTAGAGGCGACCAAACGCGCGCTTGAAGAACGTAAAATCATCGACAGGGCCAAGGGGCTGTTGATGAAAGCCCGCGGTATTGGCGAGGATGAGGCATACGCCCTTCTGCGCAAAACGGCGATGGACCAAGGGCGAAAAGTGGTCGATGTCGCCGAAGCGTTGGTCACTGCGGTGGGGTTGCTTTCATGAGCGGCGTGACTGTCACAGCGGGTTTTCTTGCGCTGGTGGACAGCGCGCCGTTAGTCATCGCCCGCGAACTTGGATTTGCCGAAGAAGAAGGGATCACCCTTGATCTGCGGCGCGCGCCGTCATGGTCGACCCTGCGCGATATGCTTGCATTGGGCCAGATAGAGGCCGCGCACATGCTGGCCCCGCTTCCCATCGCGATGGCGCTGGGCCTTGGCGGCATGACCACGCGCATTGATGCGATTAGCGTTTTATCCGTAAATGGCCAAGTAATCGGCGTTTCACGCGAACTGGCTGCCAAGATGCGTGCCGACGGGTTTCCGTTTGATTTCACTGATGCGACCTTGGCTGGCAAAGCTCTGATCGCGGCATCTGACGGTGCTTTGCGGGTGGGCGTACCGTTCCCGTTTTCGACGCATGCAGAGCTTCTTTACTATTGGCTCAGCGCGCTGGGCCTGCCAGCGCCGCAGGGGGTAGAGATCAAGACCGTTCCGCCTGCGTTGATGGCTGAAGCCATGGCAAACGGCGAAATTGATGCGTTCTGCGTGGGCGAGCCGTGGGGCTCTATCGCGGTGGAAAATGGCGTGGGCGAGCTGTTGTTGCCGGGCTGCGCGATTTGGGGCTTTGCGCCAGAAAAGGTCTTGGCCGTGCGCCATGATTGGGCCGAGGCCGAGGCCGACATCACCGGCCGCCTGTTGCGCGCCGTCTGGCGGGCGGGGCGCTGGTTGGGGGATCGGAGCAATCTGACAACGGCATCAGAAATATTGGCGCGGCCCGAATACGTGAATGTCCCGGCCGAGGTTGTGGACCGCGCGTTGACGGGGCGTTTGGTAATTTCGCAAAGTGGCGAACAACGGAACGTGCCGGAGTTTCTGGAATTCCATGCCGGTGCGGCTAACTTCCCGTGGAAATCACAAGCCGCGTGGATTGGTGCGCAATTGGCGGCCCGAACAGGGCTGGATCGGGCAAGTGCGGCCGCCACGGCCAAAGGCGTTTTCCGCACAGATCTGTATCGCCGGCATCTACGTGCGACGGGCGCCGATTTGCCCGGTGCGTCGGAAAAGTTGGAAGGTGCCGTGCAGCAAAAATCACCGGCTGCATCAGAATCGGGAAAACTGTTTTTGATGCGGGACGCGTTCTTTGATGGCCGCATTTTTGACCCGGATGCGACGAATTGATTAAAAATTAGGCAGACGCCCCGTCGCCCGCCGCGTTGCAGCGAAAAATGACCGGATATCTGGGTTTCGCAGTTGTTCATCCCGTCGGATTAGGGCGTTTTATAGGGGCAAGAGGCGACGATGTCTCTTTCACCGAATTACCCCAAAGACGTGGGTTCCTGAGCAAAGCCGCTCGACTCTCTGCGATTATCGCAGGGTGAGTCAGCGGCTTTTTTGTTTTTCGCCCCGTTCCTCCCCGGGGCCTGACAGAGGAAGAAATATGAAACGCATCGCAACCATTCTAGCGGCTACGACGGCCCTTGCTGGGGCTGCATTCGCAGAGCCACTTGAGTTGGAAAAAGATGAACTGAAATTCGGATTTATTAAGTTGACCGACATGGCCCCATTGGCCGTGGCATACGAAAACGGATACTTTCTTGACGAAGGTCTTTTTGTAACGCTTGAAGCGCAAGCTAACTGGAAAGTTCTTTTGGACGGCGTGATCGACGGCCAATTGGACGGCGCGCACATGCTGGCCGGTCAGCCGTTGGCGGCGACAATCGGTTTCGGCACCGAAGCACACATCATCACCCCCTTTTCCATGGATTTGAACGGCAACGGCATTACCGTTTCCAACGAAATCTGGGAAAAGATGAAACCACACGTTCCGTTGATGGACGATGGCCGCCCGCAGCACCCGATTTCCGCATCCGCGTTGAAACCAGTTGTTGAGGAATACACAGCCGCCGGTAAGCCATTCAACATGGGCATGGTGTTCCCGGTTTCCACTCACAACTATGAACTGCGTTACTGGTTGGCCGCTGGCGGGCTGGAGCCTGGTTATTACAGCGACCAGAACATCACCGGCCAGATCGGCGCCGATGTTCTGCTGTCTGTGACGCCTCCGCCGCAGATGCCTGCGACGATGGAAGCTGGCACAATCTATGGCTACTGCGTGGGTGAGCCTTGGAACCAACAGGCCGTGTTCAAAGGTATCGGCGTTCCGGTTATCACCGATTACGAGCTGTGGAAGAACAACCCTGAGAAGGTCTTCGGTATCAATGCCGAGTTCGCCGAACAGTACCCGAACACGACACTGGCCGTGACCAAGGCGCTGATCCGCGCGGCGATCTGGCTGGATGAAAACGACAACGCCAACCGTGAAGAAGCTGTAGAGATCCTCTCGCGTGCTGAATACGTGGGTGCGGATGCCGAAGTTATCGCCAACTCGATGACTGGTACGTTCGAATACGAAAAGGGCGACAAGCGCGAAGTTCCCGATTTCAACGTGTTCTTCCGTTATAACGCGACCTACCCATTCTATTCGGATGCTGTCTGGTACCTGACCCAGATGCGCCGTTGGGGCCAGATTGGCGAAGCCAAGCCTGACAGCTGGTACGACGAAGTCGCCAAGTCCGTTTACAAGCCAGAAATCTATCTGAACGCGGCCAAGCTGTTGGTCGAAGAAGGACTGGCGAACGAGGCTGACTTCCCTTGGGATAGCGACGGTTACAAGGCGCCAACCCCACCTGAGGATGTGATCGACGGCATCGCATACGACGGCAAAACACCTAACGCATACCTCGACAGTCTGCCGATCGGCCTTAAGGGCGATCAGAAAGTCGTAGGCAACGAAGTTCAGGGCTAACGCTCTAACACTCGGGGTGCCGGATGCTTCCACCGGCGCCCCGTTCCACACACTAGCTATCTTACCCGGAGAGTTCCGATGACCGCTATCGACCCAACCATCGCCCAAAACGAGCGGCGTGAGGAACGCCGCGCCAGACTTTTCACGCGCATCAACAAGGCCGACGCTTGGTTCCAAGTGCTTGGCCTAAGCTGGATGACGCCCGTTCTGAAAGCCGTTGCTGGCGATAACCCCAAGGCGCAGATGAAAGACATCTGGCGCCTGTTGGGTGTGCCGCTGCTGTCGATCGCAGCGTTCCTTTTGCTGTGGTCCACGCTGGCCCCGACGGTTCAAACATCGCTGGGTGCTGTGCCCGGCCCCGCACAGGTTTGGGAAGAAGCCGTAAACCTGCACGAAGATGCGATGCGCAAATCCGCCAAAGAGGCGCAGTTCTATGAACGCCTTGAGGCGCGCAACGAAAAACTGATTGCTGCTGGCAAAGCCGATCAGGTTAAAGATATCGCATACACAGGCGCGCCCAGCTACTACGCGCAAATCTGGACATCCATCAAAACGGTGTTCTTCGGCTTCTTCTTGGCCACGATCGTTGCTGTTCCACTTGGCATTGCGTCGGGTCTGTCGCCCACGGCAAGCGCCGCGTTGAACCCGATTATCCAGATATTTAAGCCCGTTTCGCCGCTGGCGTGGTTGCCCATCGTGACGATGGTTGTTTCCGCAGTGTACGTGACGAACGACGGCATGTTCTCCAAATCCTTCCTGAACTCGGCCATCACGGTGACGTTGTGTTCGCTTTGGGCAACGCTGATCAACACCGCGCTGGGCGTTGCATCCATCGACAAGGATCTGGTGAACGTTTCCAAGGTTCTGAAGATGAACACATGGACGAAGATCACCAAGCTGGTGCTGCCTTCGGCGCTTCCGCTGATCTTTACCGGCCTGCGCCTGTCGCTTGGTGTTGGCTGGATGGTTCTGATCGCAGCCGAAATGCTGGCCCAGAACCCCGGCCTTGGCAAATTCGTCTGGGATGAATTCCAGAACGGTTCCTCCAGCTCGTTGGCCAAGATCATGGTGGCGGTGTTCACCATCGGGATCATCGGCTTCCTGCTGGACCGTCTGATGTACGCCATCCAGTCCCTCTTCACCTTCTCGAATAACCGGTGATCGACATGGCAGTACTTGAATTCAAAGACGTCAGTATGAGCTTCGGCGAGGGGACATCCCAGTCCCACGTTCTGAAGAACATCAACCTAGAAGTTCAGGAGGGCGAGTTCCTTGTCCTTCTGGGGTTCTCAGGGTCGGGCAAGACGACGCTGATCAACCTGATGGCGGGTCTGGAACAACCGACCAAGGGCGCGGTTACCTTTAAGGGCAAGCCGATCACCGGCCCCGGCCCTGAACGCGGCGTAATCTTTCAGAACTATTCGTTGATGCCTTGGTTGACGGTAAGCGGCAACGTCGCGCTGGCCGTCGATACGATCTTTCCTAATATGCCCAAGGCGGAAAAGGCAGAAAAGGTCGCGCATTACATTAAGATGGTTGGCCTGTCGCACGCGGCTTCGCGCCGCCCTGCCGAACTGTCGGGCGGGATGCGCCAGCGTGTGAACGTGGCCCGCGCCCTTGCGATGGACCCCGAGATGCTGCTGCTGGACGAGCCGCTTTCGGCGCTGGACGCGCTGACCCGCGCGAACCTAGCGGATGAGATTGAGCACATCTGGGAAGCTGACAAGAAGACCTGCGTTCTGATCACCAATGACGTGGACGAAGCCATCCTGCTGGCTGACCGCATCATCCCGCTCAACCCGGACGGAACGCTGGGTGATGAGTTCAAGGTTACAATCCCGCGCCCACGTGAACGTGGCGAAATGAACCATCATGAGGGTTTCAAAACCCTGCGCGCCGATGTCACCAACTATCTGATGGATGTGGGTATTCAGGCCAAGGTTGAGGGCACCAAAACCCTGCCAAGCGTGACTGCGATCCACAACGTGCCCAAGGCGCAGGCTGATGCGCAGGCCGGGGCCAGCACGCGGACGGACCGGTATCTGGAATTCTCACAGCTGCACAAAATCTATCCTACGCCTAAGGGTCCGCTGACCGTGGTGGAAGATTTTGACCTGAAGCTGAACAAGGGCGAATTCATCTCTCTCATCGGGCATTCGGGCTGCGGTAAGTCGACGGTGCTGACGATGGCGGCGGGTCTGAACCCGATTTCCAAAGGGGTTATCAACCTAGATGGTCGTGGCGTTATCGGGGCTGACCCTGAACGCGCTGTGGTGTTCCAATCGCCCAACCTGTTCCCTTGGCTCAGCGCGAAGGAAAACGTGGCGATCGGGGTCGACAAGGTTTACCCGCGCGCCAGCCAAGCCGAACGCCAAGATGTGGTTGAGTATTACCTAGAACGTGTGGGCCTTGCCGACAGCATGGATAAGGCTGCCAGTTCGATGTCGAACGGCATGCGTCAGCGTGTTGGCATCGCGCGGGCCTTTGCCCTGTCGCCCAAGTTGCTGCTTTTGGATGAACCCTTCGGCATGTTGGACAGCCTGACCCGGTGGGAACTTCAAGAAGTGCTGATGGAGGTCTGGGACCGGACCAAAGTTACCGCCATCTGCGTGACCCACGACGTCGACGAAGCGATCCTTCTGGCCGACCGCGTGGTCATGATGACCAACGGGCCACAGGCCACCATCGGCAAGATCGTCGATGTGGACCTGCCACGCCCACGCACGCGCAAAGCGCTGTTGGAACACCCTGACTATTACACCTACCGCCAAGAGGTGCTCGATTTCCTTGAGGAATACGAGCATGGCGCAAAGCCAAAACCGAAGGCGGCACCGTCAAAAGCCATAGCAGCGGAGTAACGGAAATGGACGCCACTCAGATCGATATGATCCAGGGCAGCTTCAAAAAGGTAGTCCCGATATCGGATGCTGCCGCCGATATCTTCTATTCCCGGCTGTTCGAAGTCGCGCCCGAAGTGAAGCCGATGTTCAAAGGCGAACTCAAAGAGCAGGGCAAAAAGCTGATGACCACGCTGGGCGCGGTTGTGAACGGGCTGAAAAATCTGGACGCGATTGTTCCGGTTGCCCAGCAGCTTGCTGTCAAACACGTCGATTACGGCGTGCAACCCGACCACTATCCAGTGGTTGGGGAGACATTGATTTATACCTTGGAAAAGGGCCTGGGCGAGGATTTCACGCCCGAGCTTCGGAACGCATGGGTTGCGGCCTATGGCACGCTGTCGTCAGTGATGATCGACGCCGCCTATCCGACCACATCGGTGGTCACACCGGACCCCTCTCAAAAGAAAGTATGGTGAAAGACATGGGCTTGAAACTCGTAGTCATTGGGGCCGGCATGGCCTCGGGGCGGGCGCTGGAGCAGTTGTTTGAAACAGCGCCAGACGCCTATGACGTTACCCTTTTCAACGCAGAACCGCGCGGCAACTATAACCGCCTGATGCTGTCCCCGGTTCTATCCGGTGAAAAGACGTACGAAGAAATCGTTACCCATGACGATGCTTGGTACGAAGAAAACAATGTGACCTGCCGGTTCGGCGAAAAGGTTCTGAAGATCGACCGCGCGCGTAAGGTGGTGGTCGGTGAAAACGGCGAGGTTCCATATGACAAGCTGGTGCTTGGCATGGGGTCGAACCCGTTCATGATCCCGCTGCCCGGCCATGATCTGGAAGGCGTTATCGCCTATCGCGATCTGGAAGATACCAACCGCATGATTGATCTGGGTGCCAAGCCCGGCGCCAAGGCGGTTGTCATCGGCGGCGGCCTGCTGGGGCTAGAGGCGGCAGCCGGCCTAAAGATGCGCGGTGTGGACGTGACCGTGGTTCATATTATGGGCCACCTAATGGAACGTCAGTTGGACGAGGCCGCCGGTTACCTGCTGCGCAAGGCGCTGGTGGATCGGGGCATTACCGTTATGTGCAGCGCGAATTCGAAAGAGATCGTGGGCGAAGACGGGCACGTTAAGGCGCTGAAGCTGGACGATGGCACCGAACTGCCGTGTGATCTGTTGGTGATGGCTGTGGGTATTCGCCCGTCCATCGCATTGGGTCAGGATGCCGGTCTGGCCGTCGGGCGCGGTATCCACGTGGATGATCAGATGGTCACGTCTGATGCTGACATTCTGGCGTTGGGCGAATGCGTTGAACACGATGGTGCCGTGTTTGGCCTTGTTGCTCCGCTTTATGATCAGGCGAAGGTGATTGCCAAGACGCTTGCCGGGGAAGAGGCCAAGTTCGTCAACAAAGAGGTTTCGACCAAGCTGAAGGTTACAGGCTGTGATCTGTTCAGCGCGGGCGATTTTGCCGATGGTGACGACCGTGAAGACATCGTGTTCCGCGACCCGTCGCGCGGCGTCTACAAACGGCTTGTGCTGAAAGACAACGTCGTTATTGGCGCGGTGATGTACGGCGACACGGCCGACGGCAACTGGTTCTATAACCTGATCAAAGACGGCGAAGACGTTTCCGAAATGCGCGAAACGCTGATCTTTGGGCCAGCTTTCCAAGGGGGTGCCGCCGCGGACCCGTTGGCAGCCGTTGCAGCCTTACCGGCTGACGCAGAAATCTGTGGCTGCAATGGCGTATGTAAAGGTCAGATCGTAAGTGCAATCGAAGGCGGGGCAACCACGCTGGACGATGTTCGCGCTCAAACAAAGGCAAGCGGATCGTGCGGTACATGTACCGGTTTGGTGGAACAGGTTCTGGCGGTCACGCTGGGCGATGATTTCGTTCTGCCGACGTCAAAATCAGTCTGTGGCTGTACCGATCTGACGCACGAAGACGTGCGCCGCCTGATCAAAAGCCAAGAGCTGAAATCGCAACCCGCCGTTTGGCAGGAACTTGGCTGGAACACGCCCAACGGCTGTCACGTCTGCCGCCCTGCGATTAACTTTTATCTGCTGGCCGATTGGCCGTTGGAATACAAAGACGACCCTCAGTCGCGCTTTGTGAACGAACGCAACCACGCGAACATTCAGAAAGACGGCACATTTTCGGTCGTGCCGCGTATGTGGGGCGGGATCACCACCCCGGACGAGCTGCGCGCGATTGCTGATGCCGCGGACAAGTACAACGTGCCGACCGTAAAGGTGACTGGTGGCCAGCGGATCGACCTTTTAGGCGTGAAGAAAGAGGATCTGCCATCCATGTGGTATGACCTTAATCAGGCTGGAATGGTCTCTGGTCATGCCTATTCCAAAGGTTTGCGGACGGTCAAAACCTGTGTCGGCACAGATCACTGCCGCTTTGGTACACAGGACAGCACAGGGCTTGGCATCAAGCTTGAAAAAATGCTGTGGGGATCGTGGACCCCGCACAAGGTGAAGCTGGCCGTTTCGGGGTGCCCGCGCAACTGTGCCGAAGCGACCTGTAAGGATGTTGGCATCATTTGCGTCGACTCTGGTTACGAGGTGTCCGTGGCTGGGGCTGCTGGCATGGACGTCAAAGAAACCGAGCTGTTGGCAAAGGTCGCGACCGAAGAAGAGGCGATCGAACTGACCGCCGCCTTTATCCAAATCTACCGCGAAAACGCGAAATATCTGGACCGTGGATACAAATGGGTGGCCAAGGTTGGGCTTGACTGGGTCAAGGAACAGGTTGTCGACGACCTAGAGCAGCGCAAAGCCTTGTTCGAGCGGTTTGAACTGTCCCAATCCATCTATCGCAACGACCCTTGGGCCGAACATGTCAGCGAAAAGGCTGACAGTTACCAACCCCTTGCCAATCTTACACTGGAGGCCGCGGAATGAGCTGGATCGATGTTGGGTCTATTGACCAAATCCCGGTACGCGGAGCGCGTATTCTGAAAACCGCCGTGGGCTGCGTTGCCTTGTTCCGCACCAGCGAGGCAGAGGTCTTTGCGACCTCTGACCGGTGTCCGCACAAGGGTGGCCCGCTGTCTGATGGGATCGTGCACGGCAAAAGCGTGACCTGCCCGCTGCATAACTGGGTGTTCAGCCTTGAAACCGGCGAAGCGCAGGGGGCCGACGAAGGACAGATCGCAACCTATCCAGTCCGCGTCGAGAATGGGCGCATTATCATCGACGGGACACAGCTGGCCAAACGGACGGCCGCTTAATGGACGGCGCGGATACCCCTGTCACGGCCCCGCTGGCCCCCGTCGCGCAGTCAAATGACTGCACATTCCGCACAACATGCCCATACTGCGGCGTTGGGTGCGGGGTTCTGGCGACGCCAGACGGGCAGGGCGGCATCACCGTTAAGGGCGATCCGGCGCATCCGGCGAACAAAGGGCGGCTGTGTTCCAAGGGGTCGTCCCTTGCGGAAACGGTTGGATTGGACGGGCGTTTGTTGCACCCGGTGATCGATGGTGCCCGTTCCACGTGGGACGAAGCGCTTGACCTGACCGCACAGAAGTTCCGCGAAACCATTGCCGAACACGGGCCAGACAGCGTGGCATTCTATGTCTCGGGCCAGTTGCTGACCGAAGATTACTATGTCGCGAACAAGCTGATGAAGGGTTTCATCGGCTCGGCCAATATCGACACCAACTCGCGCCTTTGCATGGCCTCAACCGTCGCGGGGCACCGCCGTGCGTTTGGAACCGATACCGTGCCGGGCATGTACGAGGATTTGGAACAGGCCGATCTGATCGTTTTGGTTGGGTCAAACCTCGCTTGGTGTCACCCCGTTTTGTACCAGCGGGTCGTTGCGGCCAAGCAGGACCGCCCCGGCATGAAGGTCATCAATATCGACCCGCGCCGCACCGCGACCTCTGATCTGGCTGACCTGCATTTGATGTTGGAGCCGGGCAGCGATGTGGCTCTATTCAACCGGCTTTTGGTCGAAATCGTCGATCGCGGGTTGGTGGACGAAGCGTTTGTTTCCGACAGCGTCGATGGCTTTGATAAGGCCGTAGAGGCCGCGCGGGCGGACGATGCCGCCGTCACCGGGCTAAGCGACGAAGACCTGACCGCCTTCCTTGAAATGTGGACCGGCACCGAAAAGGTTGTGACCGTGTTCAGCCAAGGCGTGAACCAATCCACCAGCGGCAGTGACAAGGTGAATTCGATCCTGAACTGCCATTTGGCGACGGGTCGTATCGGTAAACCCGGCCTTGGCCCGTTCAGCGTCACCGGCCAGCCCAACGCCATGGGCGGGCGCGAGGTTGGCGGGTTGGCCAATATGCTGGCCTGCCATCTGGATATCGAAAACGCCGAACACCGCGCCGCTGTGCGCAAATTCTGGGATGCCCCTGCGATGCCAGAGGCCGCCGGTGCCAAGGCGGTGGACATGTTCCAGCGTGTCGCCGACGGCAAGATCAAGGCGCTGTGGGTGATCTGTACTAACCCAGCGGTTTCGATGCCCGATGCAGATGCCGTGCGCGATGCGATTGCTGGGTGCGATTTTGTTGTCGTGTCTGACATGTTTGCCACGACCGATACCGCAAAGCTGGCCGATGTTCTGTTGCCTGCCACGGGGTGGGGCGAAAAGGACGGAACAGTCACGAATTCCGAACGCTGCATCAGCCGCCAGCGCGGGTTGCTGCCCGCCCCGGGCGAGGCGCGGCATGATTGGGATATTCTGTCTGACGTGGGTCGCCGTATGGGGTGGACCAAAGAGTTCGACTATCAAACCCCGGCCGAGGTGTTTCGCGAATATGCCGCCCTTTCGGGTGTCGCCGCTGGCTTTGGCCGTGACTTCGACATTTCGGCGCTTAGTGACTTGGAAGACGCCGATTACGACGGGTTAGAGCCTGTTCGCTGGCCCATCAACGCCGTGCGCACGGGTGGTCGGTTCTTTGGCGACGGCAAATTTTTCACCGATACGGGCAAGGCAAAGATGTTGCCGCTGACGCACCGCGCGCCTGCGGCCAAAACGGGGCCGAAGTATCCGTTCCGGTTCAACACGGGCCGTATTCGTGACCAATGGCACACGATGACCCGCACGGCGCTTTCCGGCCGTCTTAGTCAGCATTTGGCGGAACCGTTTTTGGAAATCCACCCAGAGGATGCTGCCGAACTTGGCCTGAAACCCGCTGACTTAGTAACGGTTGAAAGCCCGCAGGGGCGTGCGTTGCTGAGGGCGCTTCCGACGGATCGCGTGGGCCGCAAACAGGTGTTCGCGCCGATGCACTGGACCTCGGAATATGCCTCTGCGGCGCGGATCGACGCATTGGTCCGGGCAGAGGTTGACCCTGTGTCGGGGCAGCCCGAAAGCAAGGCCTCGGTCGTCAAAGTCACGCGGTTTAACGCGGCGTGGTACGGGTTCGCCGTGTCATCGCGCGCGTTGAATGCGAAGACGTCTTATTGGGCCAGCGCACGCGCCGGGAATGGCTGGCGCGCGGAACTGGCCGACATGGCCACCCCCAAGGATTGGGAGGCCTACGCCCGAGAGCTGTTCAACGCACCCGATGCCGCCGCTGTAACGGTTTTCGATCACGCCAAAGGCACCGCGCGTATCGCGCTGACCGAAGAGGGCAGGCTTGTCGGCGCATTGTTCGCTGGAAAAGAACCTGTTGCCGTGTCGCGCAACCATTTGGTTGGGCTGATCGGGGGCGAGGCGGCGATTGCGTTGGCCGGGCGTCCGGGGGCCGATATGCCTGATCCGGGGGCGACGTTGTGCTCTTGCTTCAACATCGGCGTGAACACTATTCTGACTGCGATAGAAACCGATGGGTTGATGAGCGTCGAAGCCATCGGCGCAGCTTTGGGTGCGGGAACCAACTGTGGTTCTTGCCGACCTGAAATTGCGGCCCTGTTGGAAAGTGTTCGCACGAAGGAGGCCGCCGAGTGACCTTAGCGCCATATGTTCGCATTCTGGGCCGTGGCCCGGGCCGATCCCGATCTTTAACGCGGGAGGAGGCACGCGAAGCCATGGCGCTGATCATGTCGAACGAGGCAGAGCCAGAGGCGATTGGCGCCCTGCTGATGCTGCTTCGTTTCCGCGGGGAAATCGCCGACGAAGTTGCCGGTTTCGTCGAGGCCGTGCGCGGCGCACTGCCCGATTGGGAGGGCCCCCGCCCAGCGTTGGATTGGCCAAGCTATGCAGCCGGGCGTACACGCGGGCTTCCGTGGTTTTTGCTGTCGGCCAAGCTTGTGTCGACCGCCGGTGTGCCGGTGTTGCTGCATGGTTGGAACAGTCACCAAAACCCCATCGCTTCGGTGCGGGCGTCGCTGCCCGAAGTTGGCATCAAGGCTGCAACATCCACCAAAGACGCGGCCCATTTGCTAGAGCAGGACGGCATCGCCTATCTGCCGCTTGAAACCTATTCGCCGCGTCTGTTGGAACTGTTGACGTTGCGCGATGTGCTTGGCCTGCGTTCCGCCGTGAACACAGTGCTGCGGGTGTTGAACCCGGCGCGGGCCGATGCGTCGGTTCAGGGCGTTTTTCACCCGCCTTATCGCGCGCTTCAGGCGGATGCCGGGGGGCTGTTGGGCCAGCGTAATCTGACAATCCTGAAAGGCGGCGGTGGAGAGTTTGAGCGCCACCCCAGCAAGGCGCTGGAACTGTTCGGGCTGCGCGACGGTCAGGAATGGCACGACACCGCGACGATCCTGATCGACGAAACCATGCGCTTGGCCGAGGCCAGCGAAACACCTTCCGACCTTGCCGATCTTTGGGCGGGTAAAATTGACCTGCCCGTTGCCGAAGCGATTGTTATTGGCACTGCGGCACTGGCGCTTGAAACTTGTGGCAAAGCTGCAGCCGGTGCCGGATTGGACCTTGCGAAATCACTGTGGCAGAGCCGTCTTTCGGCACAGGCCGCCTAAGCGAAAGAAAAGCCGATGCAAAGCTTTCCCATGTTCCTAAAGATGTCTGGTCGCCGTGTGGTGATTGCGGGCGGTGGCGAACAGGCGGCGCAAAAAGCACGGCTGATGCTAAAGACGGATGCTCAGATCACGTTCTTGGCGCCAGAACTGGATGATGAGCTGGCCGCGTTGGTCAGTGGCGGCCGCGCGCAACATGATTCAGGGCCGATTACCGCGCAAAGCTTTGCCGATAGCGCGCTGGTGTTTATCGGCACAGGTTGTCCGGGCGTTGATGCAAGCCTGCATGCCGTCGCCAAGGCGGCAGGTGCGACGGTCAACGTAGTGGACCAGCCCGACCTTTGCGATGCCACGACCCCATCGCTGGTTGACCGTGATCCAGTTGTCGTGGCCATCGGCACCGAAGGAACCGCACCGGTTCTGGCCCGCCGGATTAAGACAGATGTGGAACAAATGCTTGACCCGCGTATCGGTGCCTTTGCGGCGCTGGCTGGGCGGCTGCGCGGTGCCGTTGCTGCACGCGTCCCGAAAGAGGATCGTCGTGCGTTCTGGCGGTGGGCGTTTAATGGCACCCCTTGGCAGACCCATAAACGTGGCGGTGAACGTGACGCGGCAGAGCTGTTGAAATCTGCCATTGCCGAAGGTGGGCGCAAAGAAGACCGTCAGGTGGGCCAAATCGCCCTTGTCGGCGCTGGCCCCGGCGCGCGCGATTTGCTGACCCTTCGCGCGGTAGAGCGGCTGCAAGAGGCAGATGTTATTTTCTATGACCGTCTGGTTGATCCTGATGTGTTGGAACTGGCCCGCCGGGACGCAGAGCGCGTGTTCGTCGGTAAGGTGGTCGGAGCTTCGGCTTGGCCACAGGAACGGATCAACGCGCTGATCGTCGCCGAAGCGGGCAAAGGGCGGCGTGTGGTTCGGTTGAAATCGGGCGATCCGGCGATTTTTGGTCGCGCCACCGAAGAAATGGATGCCGCCCGCGAAGCTGGAATTCCCGTCGAAATCGTTCCGGGTATCACCGCCGCCAGCGCCACCGCTGCTGCGCTTGGCCGGTCACTGACCGAACGGGGCGTATCGGACACATTGGTCTTTGCCACGGGCACCTGCCGCGACGATGACCCGGTTCCCAACTGGGGAAAACTGGCGCAACCCGGCACGACGCTGGCGCTTTATATGGCGATGCACCGGGCTGAGGATGTTCAGAAAAGCCTGTTGGACGCCGGGCTGTCTCCGGAATGTTTGGTCGATGTGGTCGGTTCGGTTTCGACCGCAGATCAGACGCGTTGTTCCTCCCGGTTGGGCGGTATCGCGTCGGCGATCCGCGAAAGCGGCGTTTCAAGTCCGGCGATTGTTCTGATCACGAACCCCAAAGACCAAGGAAATGTGATGCGGGCTGGCGTGCCTTCAAATGTCCAAATGTTGAACGGCTAAGCCCAATAGCCGGGTTTAACTGACTGCGCCGTAACGCTACATTCCGTGCGAAATATCATGGTCAATGGCGTCTTTGGCAATGCGCGGCTTTCGGCGCATGGCCCTATACGGTTTCGTCATTTCCTTTGATCGTGATTGCGGCGATGATAGGCGTCATTCGTAGAGGGTTGGATCGGTTGGGGATATGCACGCAAGAATGATCAAGGCGGCGGGCCTTGCCTTATCGCTGCTGTGGGCGGGGGCTGTTAATGCCACCGAAGTGCGGCTGTCTGCCCCGACTGCTGGCGATGATTTACAAGATGATCTTCGCGCGGCCTCGCTTGCCATTGCCGCGAACGAGGAAAAGGCGACCAAGCCGCAAGATCTGCTGGCGGCGGCGCGTGCGGATTATGCGCAACTGATCGGCGTTCTATACGCGATGGGGTATTATAGCCCTGTTATCAATATTCTGGTCGACGGGCGCGAGGCGGCGTCGATACCGCCGTTTGCAACCCCGAAAACCATCGATAAAATTCGCCTGAAGGTCACGCCGGGGCCAAAGTTCAAGTTCTCGCAGGCGCGGGTTGCGCCCTTGGCCAACAGCACCGTTCTGCCGGAAGGGTTTGCAGTTGGAGAGCCTGCGAAAAGCACGCTTATTCAAGAAGCCGCGCAAGCGGGTGTTTCCGGGTATCGGGATGTTGGCTTTGCCAAGGCACGTATCGCCGGGCAGAACATCACCGCCGATCATCGCGCGCGGACGTTGGCAGCGGATATTCAGCTTGATCCCGGCCGGCGGCTGCAATTTGGCGATTTGATCATCACTTCGGAAAGCCGGGTTCGCGAAAAGCGTATCCGCGAGATCGCGGGCCTGCCCAGCGGAGAGACCTTTTCCCCCGAAGAGCTTGAAGATGCCGCAAGCCGCCTGCGCCGCAGCGGCGCGTTCCGCTCTGTTGCGTTGTTGGAGGCTGAAACTCCGAACGCAGACGACACGCTTGATATCGAAGCCGCGCTGGTTGACGAAAAGAAACGCCGGTTTGGCTTCGGGGCAGAGGTATCGTCGCTTGAAGGGCTGGGTGTGTCTGCCTATTGGATGCACCGCAACCTGCTTGGCGGTGCTGAACGGTTGCGGATCGAAGGCGAGGTAAAGGGCATCGCCGGGGATTCCGGCGGGGTGGATTATCGCCTTGGCGCGACCATCACGCGGCCTGCAACGTTCGACGAAGACACCCGCCTGCTGGTGCTGGGAGAGCTGGAAGAGCTTGACGAACCCGATTTCTTTGAACGCAAAGCCACAGTCGGTGCGAGCCTATTTCGCCAGTTTTCCGATGTTCTAGAGGTTGGGGCAGGTGTCCGGTTTCGGTATTCCGAAGTGCGCGACGATCTTGGCGAACGTACCTTCACGCACCTGACAATTCCGGTAACGGCCGCATGGGATCGGCGTAACAACCCGTTGAACCCGGTGGGTGGCTTTTACCTGCAAGCAACGGGCGAGCCCTTTGTTGGCGTTTCTGGCAGCCAGTCGGGCGCGCGGGTTTATGCGGATGCGCGGGCCTACGAAGGGTTGGGCGCTGACGACCGGTTTGTGGTCGCGGGGCGCCTTCAGTTCGGGTCGGTGATCGGCGCAGAAATCGTCGATGTGCCGCCAGACATGCTATTCTTTTCGGGTGGGGGCGGCACCGTGCGCGGGCAGCCGTACCAATCGCTTAACGTTGACCTTCCCAGCGGGGACAGCACCGGCGGGCGCGCGTTTCTTGGTGCGTCGGCAGAGGTGCGCGTGGGCGTAACCGATAGCATTTCTGTGGTTGGCTTCGCCGATGCGGGCTTTATCGGAGCTGACAGTTGGCCGGGGGATAATGGCGCTTGGCATTCGGGTGCGGGTTTGGGGCTGCGGTATGAAACCGGCATCGGCCCAATCCGGCTTGATGTCGCAACGCCCATCGGTGGGGCCACCGGCGACGGCATTCATATTTACGTTGGCATAGGGCAGGCGTTCTGATGCGTTTTGTTTTCGCACTCCTTTTCCTTGTTTTGTCGGCCATACCCACGTTTGCCCAAGACGATGCAGCGGGTGATCGCGGTGTGTTGCAGGCCTTTCTAGAGGACAACCTGTCGGGTGCCGGACGCACGATCCGCATCGTAGGGTTTGAAGGTGCGCTGTCCGCCCGTGCAACGGTCGAGGAGCTGACGATCGCCGATGATGACGGCGTTTGGCTGACCCTGCGCGGTGTCGTTTTGGATTGGTCGCGCGCCGCCCTGTTGCGGGGCCGGTTAGAGGTGACGGAACTTTCCGCCGATGAAATCATCATTCCACGCGCCCCAAAAAGCGAGAGCGTGACAGCCGAGGATGCAGAGGCGACCCCCTTCCAACTGCCTGATTTGCCGGTGTCGGTGAACATCGAAACGATCAAGGCTGCCAAGGTTGATGTCGGGGCCGCCCTATTTGGTGAAGCCGCGGTATTCGCGTTGGAAGGCAGCGTGAACCTTGCCGGTGGGGAAGGGCACGCCAAGCTGGATGTCGTGCGCACAGATGGCGAAGCAGGCACTTTCGCGCTGGATGCGTCATACGCCAATGAAACGGATGTACTGAAGCTTGATCTGGGCCTGTCAGAGGGGCCAGGCGGGTTCATCAGTACGCTTATCTCGTTGCCCGGTAGCCCCGCGATAGAGCTAAGCGTGAAGGGTGACGCCCCACTTTCCGATTTCACGGCCGATATCGTGCTGTCGTCTGATGGCGAAGAACGCCTCGCCGGGCAGATCAGCCAAACTGCCACAGAAAACGGTGAAGGGGCCGCGCCCGACCGACAGTTCAGCGGTGACTTGGGCGGCGATATCGCCCCGCTTTTTGCCCCGGCGTTGCAGCCCTTCTTTGGCCCGAAGATGCGCTTGAAATTTACTGGCGAACGCAGCGCCGATGGTCGTTTGGATCTGGAAGAGTTCAGTCTTTCCGCAGCCGCTTTGGCATTGGAAGGCAGCTTGGTCGTGGCGGCGGATGGCTTGCCAGAACGGTTTGACCTTGAAGGCACCATTGCGGGCGATGGGGACGTTGTATTGCCGCTGTCTGGGCCGGAAACTATTGTTAGATCCGCCCAGATTACCGCCCGCTTCGACGCAAACGAGGGCGAGGCATGGGCCGCCAGCGCGGTTGTCGAAGGGTTCGGGCGCGATGGGCTTACGCTTTCAAACGCAACGCTGTCGGGCACCGGGACAATCCGTCGAAGCCTTCCACGCCAAGTCACCGCTGCCGTGCAGATCGTGGCGGATGGCATCGCGCATCAAGATACGGCACTGGCGACCGCGTTGGGGGATGCATTGCGCGGCACCGCAGCGCTGAATTGGACCGAAGGGGAGCCGTTGAACCTGACCGGGTTTGATCTTTCCGGCGCGGGGCTAAGCCTGACCGCGCGCGGCGAAGTTGATGGATATGGCGGCGGATACCCGGTGAATGGCAACTTGCGTTTGGTCAGCGATGACATCGCGCGCTTTTCTGGATTGGCCGGGCGCCCGATCAGCGGCACGGCTGAAATGGCGCTGGTGGGCGAAGGTACCTTGTTGGGTGGCGCGTTTGATATCGCGCTGGATGCAACGACCACTGATCTGACCGTGGGCGTGGAACAGGTTGACCCGTTGCTTGCGGGCGAAAGCCAACTGGCCCTGCTGGCACAGCGGGACGAGACCGGAACAGAGCTTAAGAAATTCACGATCGCGAACGATGCGCTGAACGCGGATGCCAACGGCACGCTGAACGGTTTGGCGGGCGCGCTTTTTGTGCAGGCTAGTCTGAACGAGATTGCGCCACTTGCGCCGGGTCTTTCGGGGCCTGCGCGGATGAATACCAATGTGAAGTGGCAAAAGGATCAACCCCTGTCGCTTGAACGGCTGTTTGTCGAAGGGGCGGGTGCCACGGCAATCGGCAGCGGCACCGTTGATCTGGCCGACGAACGTCTGCCAGCGGTTGGCGATCTTAAGCTGACGGTTGTCGACCTTGCACCATTCTCTGAATTAGCGCGGCGGCCACTTGGCGGATCGGTGCGGGCCGATGTGTCAGGGCGCGGCGCGATTAAGGGCGATGCGTTCGACGTGACAGCACGTGCCACCACAACCGATCTGGTGACGGGAATTGAACAGGCGGATGCGCTTCTTGGCGGCGCGACAAACGTCACCCTGATCGCGCAGCGTGATGGTGGTGTTACCGTGCTGGAACAGTTCACCGCCAGCAGCAACGCCTTCAACGCGACCGCACAGGGCACCCTTACAAACGATGATGGTGGCGTGCAGATCAGTGCGCAATTGGTTGACCTTGCACCGGTGGCGCCCGGTTTGGCTGGCCCGGCGTCACTGGACACGATGCTGAATTGGACAAAAGACTCCCCGCTGCGCATCGATGACCTGATCCTGAAGGGGGCCGGTGCGTTGGTTTCAGGCGGCGGCTCGCTTGATCTGAATGATGAAGATCTTCCAGCGGCTGGCTCGGTTGAGGTTTCTGTCGAAAACCTTGCTGTGTTTTCCCGCCTTGCCGGGCGTTCTCTGCGCGGCAGCCTGCAGGCGTCAGCGACTGGCAGCGCGAAAATCAAAGGCGATGATTTTGACCTTCAGCTGGATGCGACCGGGCGTAACTTGGCGGCGGGGCTGGGCGATCTGGATCAGTTGATTGGCGGGCAAAGCGGGCTGTCATTGCAAGCGTCACGGGCGGATGGGCGCATCACGGTTTCTGCCTTGTCGCTTGAAACCGGGCAGATCACGGCGCAAGTCTCGGGCGGTGTGGGCGACAGTGAAACATTGAACTTCAACGCACGGCTGGCGAACTTGGGCCTGTTGGTGCCCGAATTTCCCGGCCCCGTGACCGCAAGCGGCACAGCCACAGCTGTCGGAAGCGATTGGCAACTGGCGCTGAACGCGACAGGGCCGGGCGGAACGACAGCACGCGTTGCTGGCCGTGTCGCGGGGGACGGCAAGACGATGAACCTTTCCACGGACGGCACCGCGCCGTTGGGTCTTGCCAACAGCTTTATCGCGCCGCGTTCGGTCCAAGGAACGGTTGGCTATGACCTGCGTATTAACGGAAAGCCGGGGCTTGATGCGCTTTCTGGCACCATCGCGACCAGCGGTGCACGCTTTTCTGCGCCGACATTGGGTGTGGCGATCCGCGATCTGAATGCCGACATTGGGTTGGCTGGGGGCCGGGCATCGGTGCAGGTGCGTGGCGATGTGGTCGGCGGTGGGCGTGTTGTTGTGACCGGGCCGGTTTCACTGACCGCGCCCTTTGACAGTGACCTTGAAATCCGCCTGAACAACGTTTCGCTTAGTGACCCAGAACTGTACCAAAGTTCCGTTCGGGGTGACCTTCGTCTAAGTGGCCCGCTGGCCTCTGGTGGTCAAATCCGCGGAACGCTTGAACTGGGCGAAACAGAGGTGCAGGTGCCATCAACCATCGGCGGTGTGTCTGGCGCTATTCCCGACGGGCTTGTGCACGTAAATGACAAGGCCGCAGCCAAAGCAACGCGCGACCGGGCTGGGCTTTCGCCGACTGCTGGCACCGAAAGCGAAGCTGGCGCAAGTGGCGGGCTGGGTTTGAATGTGACGGTCAAAGCGCCTTCTCAGATTTTTGTACGTGGTCGCGGGTTGGATGCCGAACTTGGCGGGCAACTACGGGTCACGGGCACAACCAGTGACGTTATCCCGATCGGCCGGTTCGACCTTGTCCGTGGCCGGCTTGATATATTGGGCAAACGGCTGGACCTGACCGAAGGCCAGATCCGCCTGCAGGGCGCGTTCGATCCTTATATCCGGTTGGTTGCTGAAACGCAGGCGGACGATGTGACCATCCAAATCGTCACCGAAGGGCCCGTCAGCGAACCCGAGGTTAGCTTCCTATCGCAGCCAGAGCTGCCCCAGGATGAGGTCTTGGCGCGGTTGTTGTTCGGGCAGGGCATTGATAATCTGTCGCCACTTCAAGCGGCCCAACTGGCATCTGCGGTCGCAACGCTTGCCGGGCGTGGCGGCGGTGGGATTGTGTCCAAGCTAAGGGAAAGCTTTGGTTTGGACGATCTGGATGTGACCTCTGACGCCGAGGGGACGACGGCTGTTCGTGCGGGCAAATATATATCAGACAATATCTACACCGACGTCACCGTGGATTCAGAAGGCAAGAGCGAGATTAACTTGAACCTTGATGTGTCATCCTCGTTCACCGTTAAGGGCGGCCTTGGCAGTGATGGCGACACAAGCGTCGGCGTTTTCTGGGAAAGAGACTATTAAAAAGCGTAAACTTTTCGGTGATTTGCAGTCCGAATGGTTGTTTTTAACCTCTTATGAGTGAACGTTAACATCTTAAGTATATCCAAAGATTTTCGCCACATTCCCGCCACATTTGGCCTCCTTTTATGAAATGTAACCGGCGCTCAACGGCCGGAGTTTCAAAATCTGGAGTGGCAAATGATTGTTGGATTCATTGTTCTTGGGGCGCTGATTGGAACCGGGTCTGCCGTGTTTTCACTGATCGCGGGCTATTCAGTATTATTCGCCGTAGGTGTCTATGCACTTAGCGGTTTTTCGACCCTTGTCGTCGCGGGGGCTGGTACTGCGCTGGCGGCCTGCTGTACGGGGCCATTCGCGACCCCGTTGTTCAACGTCTTTGGGCGGAACAAATAGAAGCACCCAGTTGGTTATCGCCAGCGGTTGCTAACCCTAACCGTTTTCCCGCAAAACTTCGCCAGCCAGATAAAGTGACCCGCAAATCAAGATCCGGGCATTGGGCGCGGCTTTTGTGATGTCTTGAACGGCGTCGCCAAGCGATGCCGCAATCGACGAAGGGATGCCAACCGAGGTTCCCGCATCGGCTGTTTCGTCAGCTGAAAGCGTCGCCGCAGAACCCGGTATGGAAACCGCATGAAGGCTTTGCGCCTGTGCCGCCAAAGGGCGCAGGTATCCGGTGACGTCCTTGGTGTTCAACATCCCACAGATCAGGTGCAATGGGCGATCTGGCAGGCGTGAAAGTGCCTCGATCAGCGCGTCGCCTGCGGCAGGGTTATGACCGCCATCTAACCACAGTTCGGCGCGGTCGGCGGCCTTGACCAGCGGCCCTTTGGTCAGCCGCTGCATGCGCGCGGGCCACGTGGCGTTGGTCACAGCGGCTTCGCAGGCCTCTTCGTCCATTCCAAGGGCGCGCAGGGCAGCGATGGCCATACCGGCGTTATCAACCTGATGCGCACCGATTAGGTTTGGCAAAGGCAGGTCAAGCAAACCGGTTTCATCTTGATAGACAAGCCGCCCGCGTTCTTCCCACACCTGCCAATGTTGCCCATGCGCCAAAAGCGGAACGCCAAGGCGTGCGGCGCGTGCTTCGATCACGTCAAGGGCGGTTTCCTGTTGCCGGCCGACGACGCAGGGCACACCGCGTTTTAGGATGCCCGCCTTTTCGCCAGCAATTTCTTCCAGCGTATCGCCAAGGTATTGTTGATGATCGATGGAAACAGGCGTGATGATTGTCAGCGCGGGCGTGTCGATCACGTTTGTCGCGTCCAACCGGCCGCCAAGGCCGACCTCTAACAGGGTGAAGTCAGCAGGGGTGCGGGCGAAGGCCAACAGGGCCGCGACCGTGGTGATTTCGAAATAGGTGATGCCTTCGCCGTTGTTGGCGCGCACACATTCATCAAGGATTTCGCTTAGCGCGTCTTCTTCGATCAACTCTCCGGCCAGGCGTATACGTTCGTGGAACCGTACCAGATGCGGCGAGGTATAGGCGTGAACGCGTTTGCCCGCCCCCTCTAGCCCGGCGCGGATCATGGCTTGGGTCGACCCTTTGCCGTTGGTGCCCGCGATGTGGACAACTGGGGGCAATGCCCGTTCGGGATGGTCCAATGCGGCCAACAGACGCCAAACACGATCAAGTGTCAGGTCAATAATCTTGGGGTGAAGGGACATCATCCGGTCAAGGATGATGTCGCTGCCTGTGGGGTTCACGCCTTAGGTGCGTCTGCTTCGCCAGTTTCTGCTGGCGCGGCTTCAGCTTCTTCTGCTTCCGGCTCGGGCGCAGGAAGGTTACCACGCACGGCTGGTGTCAGGTTCATAAGCATCCGAACGATCGTGATCAGTTCGTCCCGCATTTCGGTGCGCATGGTCACGCGGTCCAGCATGCCGTGGTCCAACAGATATTCAGAACGCTGGAACCCTTCGGGCAGCTTTTCACGGATGGTCTGTTCGATAACGCGCGGCCCGGCAAAGCAGATCAGGGCGTTCGGCTCTGCGATGTGAACGTCGCCCAGCATCGCATAAGACGCGGTAACGCCGCCCGATGTTGGGTTGGTTAGAACCACGATGTAAGGCAGGCCCGCTTCTTTCAGCATTTCGACAGCAACCGTCGTGCGCGGCATTTGCATCAGCGACAGAATGCCTTCCTGCATGCGCGCGCCACCAGCGGCGGAAAACAGGATCAGAGGGCGGCCAAGTTCAACCGCACGTTCAGCGGCGGCAATGATGGCGTTGCCAACATACATGCCCATGGAACCACCCATGAAGCTGAAGTCTTGCCCGGCAGCGACGATGGGCGTGCCGCCCATTTCGCCTTCGGCGACCAGCATCGCTTCGGGTTCGCCGGTTTTCTTTTGCGCGGCTTTCATGCGGTCAGGGTATTTTTTCTGATCGCGGAAATGCAGGGGGTCGGCGATGGGCTTAGGTACTTCGATCTCTGTGAAGATACCGCCGTCGAATAATGCGTCGAACCGTTCACGCGGGGTGATTGGCATGTGATGGTCGCACGTGGTGCAGACGTTCAGATTGTCGCTTAGTTCGCGGTGGAACAGCATCGTCCCGCATTCGTCGCACTTGGTCCAGAGGTTCTCTGGCACCTCGCGACGGGAAAAAAGCGAGTTGATTTTGGGGCGGACGTAATTCGAAATCCAGTTCATACGGACATGCCTATCGCTACGAGATGTGCCCGAAATAAGCCGGGGCGCGGTGAATTGCAATCTGACTATCGGGCAACGATGTAACGCAGCAAGCGCCAGACAGTGAAAAGTAGAATAAGATCAAGCCCAAGGCCAAGGGGAAGATTGGTCTTATCAGCCACATCATAGGGCGTGACGAACAGCGAAAGGCCGTTGATTGTACCCCCGACAGACACGAACAGCATGGCGAACACGTTGTTGATAAAATGCAGGCCCATGGCGCTGCCCAGGCTGCCGGTTCTTTCGGTCAGATCGGCAGCAATCAGCGCAAAGCCAAGTACGGCGGCCAAGATCATCCAGATATTGGACCCGGCAGCGGGGTTCCAGTGAAGCGATGTGAAAAGCAGCGCGGGAAGCCCCATCCAAACCCACCGCGCAACGAACCGCGCGGCAAGTTGTTGTTGCAAATAGCCGCGAAAGATCAGTTCTTCGGATGTGGTTTGTATGAACACAAGCGGCAAGGCGAGTGGCAGATAGCCAAGCCACGTGTCGAAGGCCAAGTTTTGTTCCGGGGGCGAAAGCCAGAAACTTAGCGCTGTCAGGCCACCATAAAGCGGCAAAAGCACCACAACCGTCAGGAAAAATCCGCGCAGCGTTTCGTCGGCTGGCCCGAACAAGGTGCCGGGCCCGCGCAAGTGACACGCGCCCACGGCGATGATGGGGCCAAGGCCCATGCCTATGAAGCTGAGCAGAAGGAAGAAGGTCGGCCCTGCCTCGGTCGGGGCTTTTAGTTTCAGCAGCCACGCAAAATATTCCAAGGGCCCGACAATCGGATAAAGCGCGACAAGCATGATGGCGAACACGCCGATATAAATAAACAATATCAGCAACATGCCCAACAGGATGCGCCAAATTTCTGGGTAAAGCCGGGCCGGGCCGATATAGGCCGCGAATTCGGGCGCGCGCATGTTGTGAATTCCTGATTGCCTGCTCAATTTGAACGAAGCTAACGCGCCATTGTCAAAGCTGCAATCTTACACCCGCAGTGCAACCCGTGCTGCAAGCCAGCTTACGAACAGAACCCCCAGATCAACCGCGAAAAGTGGCTGAAGCGCCGTAGAATCCGCTTCGTATGGGTAAAGGTAAAGCGCAAGCCCGGACATCGGCCCCGAAAGCGAAACAAACAGAATGGCCGCGGCGTTGTTAACGAAATGAAGCGCGATCGCCGGCCCCAAGTTGCCACTCCGTGCGGTCAGATCGGCGGCGATTAGCCCGAACAAAGCCGCCCATATCGTGACAAAGACCGCGTTTTCCCCCGCAGCGTCCGGCGCATAGTGCCCAGCGCCAAAGATAAGCGCAGGCAAAAGCATCCAGATAACCGGAGAGCGAAACCGCGCGGCAAGTTGTTGTTGCAGGTAGCCTCTGAACAACAGCTCTTCGGCAGAGACTTGGATGAACAAGACCAGAATTGAGATCGGCAAAAGCAGAGCCCATTTGGCGAAGGCCAGATTGGGCATCAGTTCGATGTCATTGGGCAAGGCGAACGCGATTACCACAGAAAGGATGGCCAATGCCTTCAGCGTTGCGAAGAAGTCCTGCACTGCTTGTCCCGGCGCGCCGATTAGTGAAAGAAACGGGCGGTGGTGGATGCGCGTTACAACAATGGCGATGCCCACGATAAGAAACCCGAACGACCCCAGCATAAGCAACGTGTCGCGCGCGGTCAGGGTGGATATGAAGACGTCATTGAACAACTGGCGCGCGGTGAATTGGCCCGCCAAATTTGCGACGATGCTGTAGCAGCCGAAGATCAGCATCAGCTGAATCAGGTTGATCGCCAGAAAGCCGACGATCAGTCGCCAAATCTCTGGTCGGTTGCGCGCAGGGGCGGCAAAGCTTTCGTGGGGGGCGTATCGCATTATCGAATTCATCCTTCTGCGCGACCCTAAACCGGGCACCCCATGGCATCAATCAAGCTTGTGAAATAACGCTTCGGCGGCTATTCCCCATCCAGGCCAGATCGGATGGAACCCATGAACAGTCGCCGCTTTGACAAGACCAAACTGCCCAGCCGCCATGTGACCGAAGGGCCCGAACGCGCCCCGCATCGGTCGTATCTGTATGCGATGGGCCTTTCCGAGGAAGAAATTCACCAGCCTTTGGTTGGCGTCGCCACCTGCTGGAACGAAGCCGCACCTTGTAACATCGCGCTGAACCGTCAGGCGCAGGCGGTTAAGATGGGCGTGAAAGCTGCCGAAGGTACGCCGCGCGAATTCACCACGATCACCGTGACCGATGGTATCGCGATGGGCCACGAAGGCATGCGGTCGTCGCTGGCATCGCGCGAGGCGATTGCCGACACGGTTGAACTGACCATGCGCGGCCACTGTTATGACGCCATTGTTGGCCTTGCCGGATGTGACAAGTCCTTGCCGGGGATGATGATGGCGATGGTGCGTTTGAACGTGCCGTCCGTCTTTATCTATGGCGGTTCGATCCTTCCGGGTCGCCTGAACGGCAAAGACGTGGTTGTTCAGGACGTGTTCGAGGCGGTTGGCAAACACCAAGCTGGCGAAATGTCCGATGCCGAGCTGGAAATTCTGGAACGTGTTGCCTGCCCGTCCGCTGGTGCGTGTGGCGGCCAGTACACTGCAAACACCATGGCCTGTGTGTCCGAAGCGATCGGCCTTGCGCTGATGAATTCGTCAGGTGCCCCTGCGCCTTATGAATCCCGCGACCAGTATGGCGAAGCGTCCGGCGCTGCGGTGATGAACCTGCTGGAAAAGAACATCCGCGCACGTGACATCGTAACCAAAGAGTCGCTGATCAACGCGGCGCGTGTTGTGGCTTGTACGGGTGGTTCCACCAACGCTGGCCTGCATCTTCCTGCCATCGCGCACGAAGCTGGCATTGATTTCGATCTGTTCGACGTCTGCGACATCTTCCGCGACACGCCTTACTTTGTGAACCTGAAGCCGGGCGGCGAATATGTTGCCAAGGATCTGTTCGATGCTGGCGGCGTTCCGGTTGTTCTGCGCGAGCTTAAGAAAGCTGGCCTTATCTACGAAGATTGCATCACCGCATCCGGCAAAACGATTGGTGAAGAGCTGGACCAAATCACGCGCGAAGTGGACGGTAAGGTCATTCATTCGGTCGCGACGCCGATTTCGAAAACTGGTGGGGTTGTTGGCCTGAAGGGCAACATCGCACCAGAAGGCGCAATCGTTAAAGTCGCGGGTATGAGCGACGAAGACCAAGTGTTCACCGGCCCCGCAAACGTGTTTGAATGCGAAGAAGAAGCCTTCGAAGCCGTGCAGAAACGTGAATACAGCGAAGGCGAGGTTATCGTCATCCGCAACGAAGGCCCCGCCGGCGGCCCCGGTATGCGTGAAATGCTGGCGACCACCGCTGCGCTTTCCGGGCAGGGCATGGGTAAGAAGGTTGCGTTGATCACCGACGGCCGTTTTTCGGGCGCGACGCGTGGTTTCTGTGTGGGTCACGTTGGCCCCGAAGCGGCTGATTGCGGCCCGATTGCATTGCTTAAGAATGGCGACATGATCACGATCAACGCCCTGACAGGCGAGATCAGCGTTGACCTGACCGACGAAGAGTTTGAGGCCCGCAAGGCCGATTGGAAAGGCCCGCGCAAAACCGACTATGCATCTGGCGCACTGTGGAAATACGCACAGCTTGTCGGATCGACCCGGTTGGGCGCAGTTACACACCCCGGCGCAAATGAAGAGACGCATGTTTACATGGATCTTTAATATCAAACGGGCGTTTGCAGGGCTGGCCCTGCTGGCGCTTGTTTCAGGTTGCACAGAGATGCTTCCAGACGACCAAGCGGTGACGCGCGCGGCGCCAGAACTGATGTCGGTGGCTGGGAACAGCGTCGTTGTCGGTGGGCCCAAAGGTTATTGTGTTGACCGCAATGTGTCGCGCGATAGTGACGAAAACGCGTTTGTCCTTTTGGCAAGCTGCGCAGCGATTACCGGGGATGACGCCGCCGAGCGCCCGCGCGTTCCAACGGTTCTTGCCGTCAGCGTGTTCGAGCAGTCCGATGATGGCGTGGCCGTAAAGGATCAGGCCGACCGGCTGGCGGGCTTCTTTGAGTCCATCGAAGGGCGCGCGGCGCTTGCCCGTGATGGTCGTGCCGAAAGCGTCGAAGTCGTGGATACGTTTCTGCGCAGAGGCACATTTGTGATCCATGCACGCGATAGCAGTGAGGATACTGACAGCGGGCTTGGAAAAGAGCACTGGCGCGCGATTTTCGATGTGAACGGCCACATCGTTTCAGCATCGGTCTTGGCGTTGCGTGATCGCCCGATCAGCGGCGATACGGGCGCGATCATTTTGGAGTATCTGGTCTCGCGCATCAAAGCAGAGAGCGCCGCGAACAGCGGTTAGCCGGGGCGAACACGTCCTTTTGGCCAAGTTGGCCTCGCTCTGCTTGTTCTTATACGGGTTCACCGGTTATCAAAGCCGGATGTGGGGCAGGGCACGATTATGGCAGGTAAGCTGGACAGTTTGATGGAACGAATGGGCGGGCAGCGTGCTTTGCGGCGCTGGTCCCGTGCGGCGGAAAAGGCGGGGGCCCAAGATCTGTCGGCGTTGCGTGAACAACGCACGCATGCGCGGTTGGTGCGTCGCCAGCTTAACAAGGTATTACACATTGCCGACGAACGCCTGACGCTTCCTGCCGTCGGTTCCAAGGCGATCCAGATGCCGATGGGGTCTGACTGGGGCTATCGGCCCGACGTCTGGCGCGGGGCGCTGTTTCCTGCTGGTCATGCGCCCGTTCCCAGCAAAGCAAAGTTAAGCGATGAGGCAACCGTTCATCACGATTGTAACGTGTGTGAGATTGCCGTTCGCCAAGTCCGAAATACCCGCGCCGAGGATTTGGCCCCCTTCGGCTTGCAACTGGATGTGTTCCGTTTCGAAGGAACGTTTCTGTCACTTGCGATTGACCTTCCCAAAGAGGCATCCGAGGGCCTTCAACGGCGTCATATCGTTCGGTTGGAAGCCATCGTCGAACTGGAACATTCGTTGGAAATTTTCGCACGGCTGAATGTCAAGCACGGCCCAAACACAGAACAGATCGTGCGCGAGATGCCGTTGGGCGATGTTAAGGCCGTGGTGGAATTTGACCTCGCCTACAGCGAAGTGAATGAAAAGCGGGTTGAGAGTATGTGGCTGGATCTCATCTTGAAGGGCCCACAGATGAACCAGATTACCCTGCGGGACGTGTCGCTAAGCCGCCGCCCTCGTGCAGAGTTATAACGGAGCGTAGCGATGACAGGCATGGTGCTTACGAAACGACGTATATTCGCTGGCGTGTGGGAAGGGCTTTTGACAGGCGCGCCTGATGATGCGCCAAACCTACAGGCGCGTTATTTGGACACCCTGTTGGACGGGGTTCAGGTGACTGCGATTCCTGACGCGGCAGGGGAATATACTGTAAGCGTGCCTATTCCCTCGGCTCTTCTGGGGGATGGTGTGCAGACGATTATCATCCTGAATGGTGCCACCGGTGAAACGTTGGATAGCTTTTCGATCGTAACGGGCGAACCTTTGGAAGACGATATTCGCGCCGAGGTGGATTTGCTTAGGGCGGAACTGGACATGTTGAAGAAATCCTTCCGTCGGCATTGTGTCGAAACCTCCTAACGTGACGATAGCGGCTTTGGGGGCAGGCATGTGACGCGGCGTTGCGCGTGACAAGTCGCGCCGCGCTTTCCATCCTGCGGCCGACAGGGAGGATACCATGACCAATTACCCGCACTTGCTGGCCCCGCTTGATCTGGGCTTTACCACGCTCAAGAACAGGGTCCTGATGGGATCAATGCACACTGGGCTGGAAGAGCGCGGTGATTGGAACCGCGTCGCTGAATTCTACGCCACACGCGCGCGTGGCGATGTGGGTTTGATGGTGACCGGTGGCATGGCGCCCAACCCCGAAGGCGGCGTTTTTCCCGGTGCGGCGGGCCTGTTTTCTGACGACGATATTGCCAATCACCGTATTGTCACCGACCGGGTGCACGAAGCGGGCGGCAAGATCGCGATGCAGATCCTTCATGCGGGGCGTTATGCCTATGGCCCGGAATGTGTTGCGCCGTCGCCGGTAAAATCCCCCATCTCGCCGTTTCCACCCAAAGAGCTGGACGAGGCCGGGATCGAGAAACAGATCGCCGACATGGCCACCGCCGCCGCCCGCGCCCGCGAAGCCGGTTATGACGGCGTAGAGGTCATGGGGTCCGAAGGTTACTTCCTGAACCAGTTCCTTGTGACCCACACGAACAAACGCACCGACCGCTGGGGCGGGTCGTATGAAAACCGGATGCGTCTGCCGTTAGAGGTGGTGCGCCGCGTTCGTGCCGCCGTTGGCGATGACTTCATCGTTATCTATCGTTTGTCGATGATCGACCTTGTGCCCAATGGCTCCACCTTCGAAGAGGTGGTTCAACTGGCCAAAGAGGTTGAAAAGGCCGGTGCGACGATCATCAACACCGGGATCGGCTGGCACGAGGCGCGCGTTCCCACGATCGCTACGTCTGTACCGCGCCGCGCATTTTCTTGGGTAACGAAAAAGCTGATGGGTGAAGTGAACATTCCCGTCATCACGTCAAACCGCATCAACACACCCGAAGTGGCAGAGGCCGTGTTGGCCGACGGATGCGCCAATATGGTGTCGATGGCCCGCCCGTTTCTGGCCGACCCCGACTTTGTCGCGAAGGCCGCCACCGGGCGTTCCGCCGAGATCGCACCGTGCATCGCCTGTAACCAAGCCTGCCTTGATCACACATTCAGCGGCAAAATCAGCAGCTGCCTTGTGAACCCGCGCGCGTGTTTCGAAACAGAGGTGCCTATTGAACCTGCCGAGGCTGCGATTTCTATCGCCGTGGTGGGTGCTGGCCCTGCGGGGCTTTCCACGGCGATCACGGCTGCGCAACGGGGCCACAAGGTCACCCTATTTGACAAGGCCGAGGCGATTGGTGGCCAGTTGAACATGGCGCGTCAGGTTCCGGGCAAAGAAGAATTCCACGGTCTGGTCGACTGGTACGCAACGATGGTGTCGCGCGCGGGTGTTGAATTGCGTCTGGGCCAAGAAGTCTCTGCCGACGACCTGAAAGGTTTTGACGAGGTAGTGGTCGCAACCGGTGTTCTGCCACGTGATCCTCAGATCGACGGGCAAGATCAGCCGCACGTTCTAAACTATATTGATGTGCTGCGGGGCAAAGCCAAGGTCGGTGAACGTGTCGCCGTCATCGGGGCCGGTGGTATCGGTTTCGATATGGCGGAATATCTGGTGACCGACGAAAGCCCGACCGAAGACCTGCCAGCATGGCTGGCCGAATGGGGCGTGTCTGACCCTGCGGTTCACCGCGGTGGGCTTAACCCCGAGGGCCCGAAACCCGACGCCGCTGTACGCGAAGTAACGGTGTTGCAGCGTAAGGCCGAAAAGCCCGGCAAACGTTTGGGTAAGACCACCGGCTGGATTCACCGCGCGACCCTTCAGGCCAAAGGTGTGAAGATGATCCCAGGCGTGAACTACGAACGGATCACCCCAGAAGGCTTGGAGGTTTCGTTTGGTGAAGCGCGCGAAAACCCTCAACTGATCGAAGCTGACACAATCGTACTGTGCGCTGGTCAGGTATCGGACCGTTCGCTTGCGGATGACTTGGAAAAAGCTGGAATCACCCCGCATGTCATTGGCGGTGCCGATGTTGCGTCGGAATTGGACGCAAAAAGGGCAATTGATCAGGGCACAAGGTTGGCCGCGTCGCTGTGATGTTGCCTGATTTACGGTAAGTTGCTGAAAAATAATAAAGATCGTCCCGTATCGCCCGTTTCGTTATGTGGGACGATCTTCGGAATACCCCAGTATTGTCGGCACTGTACCCCATTCTCGCCTGAATTGACCCCGATAAGCACAACATACGGCATTACGTGCGTGTGAAGGGTTTGAAATGGATCGACTGACGGAAATGGAAGCGTTCGCCACTGTGGTGGATCAGGGTGGTTTTACAGATGCAGCCAGAAAGATGGGCATCTCGAAATCTGCTGTTTCCAAACATGTCTCGTCGCTTGAGGCGCGGTTGGGCGCGCGGTTGCTGAACCGCACCACCCGGCGTGTTAGCCCAACGGAAATCGGTCTGGCCTATTACGACCGCGCGCGCCGCGTGCTGAACGATGCAGGCGAGGCGGACGCGTTGGTCACGTCTATGCAATCGGCACCATCTGGTCTGCTGCGTATTTCGGTTGCCACCGATTTTGGTGTGAACCACTTGTCGCCGATCCTTGGCGACTTCCTTCAGGAATTTCCCGATATCACCGTCAACATGGTGTTGAACAACCGCTATGTAGAGCTGATTTCGGAAGGCTTTGATATGGCGATCCGTATCGGCGAACTGGAAGACAGCACGCTGCGTGCCCGCAAATTGACGGATACGACAAAGCGGATGATCGCGTCGCCATCGTATTTCCAGCAATTTGGTCGTCCGCAAAAGATCGACGACCTTAACGAACACAAATTGCTGCACTATTCCAATCAGTCGAACGGAAATGTGTGGAAGATTACTGCGCCGTCTGGCGAAAAACGTCAGGTGCGTACGGCGGGTTGGCTGACTGTGAACGATGGCCAATCTTTGCTGAACGCAGCCATTTCGGGCCTTGGCATCGCTTATTTGCCAAGTTTCTTGTATAAGGACGCAGTTGAGGCGGGCCTAGTGGAAGAGGCTATTCCAAACCTTCCGGTGGAAAATCTTGGCATCTATGCCGTGTATCCACCCGGTCGGTTTACCCAGCCGAAAGTACGGGCATTCATAGATTTTCTGGTGGAGAGCTTCTCCAATAAGGGGCCAGAAATTTGGTAAGGCAGAGCAGCGAGAACCAAAAAGACTAGAAGGTGCAAACTACTGGGTCGAGGTGAGTATCACTTCGACCCTTCTGTTTTTTGTCCGCCCGTCATCGGTCAGGTTGCTGGCCAACGGTGAAAGGAAGCCGACCCCCTGCGCCTTCACTTGCCGTGATGGCACGCCAAATTCTTTCAGCAACCGATCCATCACTGAACGCGCGCGTTTGCGCGACAGCGCGATGTTGCCATCCAGCCCGCCTTCGGAATCTGTGTGGCCAACCAGAACGATTTTTCTGTCCGGGTTCGCCAAAAGGTAGGCCGCCAGTTCGCTGAGAGAGGGGAAATCGCCTTCGCCCAAACGCGACGATCCTGTGGGGAACAGCAAATCGTCCAGCACGACATGGCCGGCATCTTCAAGCGTCGCTGCAAGAGGGCCAGTGCGCTTTGCCACAGTCGGCGCGGACAGCGGCATAGGCGTTTTGGTGGAGGCGGAAATCAACTTTTCAGCAGATCCCAACCGGGCACCAATGCGCATCACCTGAATAAAGCTTTTCAAGCTGGATCGGCTGACCAACAGGCTGATGTATTCGGGCTGTGTGTCACCCATGCGTTGGGCTGACAGAAACCGGTAATCGCCCAGATCCACATGCATCGCCGGTTCTGGCAACACGTCGGTGGCATAGCGAAAGTCAAAGCCGCCGCAGATGTTGGCGTCACATTCAAACAGGATGTCAAAGCCCTGTTCGATCAGCTGTTCGCGCAAAGGCGCAAGCATTTGCAGGGTCGTGATACCTTCGGCGCGCACTTGCCACGCCTGTTGAACGACCTCACCTTCGGCCCATATGGCTTGGATTTCTTCACCGTCCCAAGGACCAATCGGCAGACGATAACTGGCAAGTTGTTCCACCCGTTCAGCCGTGCGCGCAGCCCCGCCCGGAAAGTCGAGCAATTGCGCCGAGGCACCAAAAGGTGTCAGCACAAAAGCCGAGGCCAGTATGACGGGACGCATCTTCATCTGGATTGGCTATGATACTCTTCGTTGGGGCGCATATCGACGGCCGAGGCGACGCGGTTGGTCATATTGAAGAACGCCGCAACCGATGCGATGTCCCAGATATCACGGTCCGAAAAGCCGACCTCGCGCAGTGTCGCGCGATCAGTTTCTTCGATTTTACTGGACGATTCGGTTAATTTTGCGGCGAAGTCCAACATCGCGCGTTGGCGCGGGTCCAACGGGGCCACGCGATAGTTCATTACCATCGCTTCGCCCAGTTTGGGGTCACCGGAAAGCTGACGAACGGCGGCGCCATGCGCGACTTGGCAGTACCAGCACCGATTGATCGACGACACGACGACGGCAATCATCTCGCGCTCCAGCTTGCTCAGCGCGCTGTCGCCCAGCATCAGGTCGTTGTACATCGCGGTGAAGGTATCAAGCTTGGTGATGTCGAAGGCATAGGCCTTAAGCACGTTTGGCACCATGCCAAGCTTTTCAACGCAGATGTCGAAATACTTCTGCGTTCCATCTGGAAGAGGCTCGACCATAGGCAGGTCAAGTGCTGTCGGTTTTTCGGTGTCCTGCATCAACTGCTCCGGCTCGTTTCAGCCGATCTTATTCTGTAATGATAGTTTTCCACAACTTTCATACCCAACGAAGCATAAAGGGCACGGGCTGGCGCGTTCGCCTCGGTCACCAGCACGACAAGCGTGTCTGCACCATGATCCTGTGCCCAAAACGCGGTCTCACGCATCATGTTGATGGCGGTTCCTTGCCGACGCTGGGTGTCGGTCACCTCAATCGCGTGAATCATCGCGGTTTTTTCGTGGATGGCGGCAAAGGCTGTGCCTGCTGCGCGGTCATTCACGCGGCCTAAAATGCCTGTTTTAGGGCCTTTTACACGCGCCATAACGGCCAAACGCGCGGGGCCGATTCCACCTTCGGCCCACAGTTCTTCCATGATTTTCAGGGGCTCCCATATGGTGAAGGCAGATATGGGCGGGGGGCGCTGTGTGGCGATTTCGCTGATGGGAATCGCATAGACCGCCACGGGGTCGATAACCTCATAGCCAGCGTTTTCCAGCAGTTGATCCAGCGCATCTTCGCCGTTGCGAACCATGAACAGCGGCGTCTGGCCAAGTGCCTCCATCGCGGTTTCAGCTTGGCCAAGATCGGCAGGCTGAACAGCCGCTTCGGCCGTTGCGGCGGAAACGCGTTTGCCGCCACCTTGGCCATCGCGGATCATCCACGGGCCGATGCGCTGCGTAGAGGCGGGGGGCCAGGTTGCCTCTGCCACTTTGTAAATATCGGGCGTGCGGATCACTTCGTCGCCTCGGGGAACAGCGCGGCAAGCTTGGACATTGCATGGTCAATCATCGCCGCGTCACTGCCGCGGATGACGATGTTCACGCCATAAGCCCCATCGCGTTGAAACGGATAGGAGCCGACCGAAAGGTCCGGAAATTCGTCGGCCAGCGCGGAAAGCTGTTCGGCGATCTCTCCCTCTCCACGGTCGATCCTAAGGGTCTGGCTAAGCAGCGGCGCACCGCCCGTCAGCGTTGGCAGAACCGATGCCACCATCGCCTGAAAGATATTGGGAACTCCGGCCATCACATGGACGTTTTCGAGCGTAAAACCGGGCGCCTTAGAGATTGGGTTGTCAATCAGCGTGGCCCCGTCGGGAATGCGCGCCATGCGAAGCCGGGCGTCGTTCAGTTCGGCACCGGTGGCGGCGTAATGGGCGGCCAGAATGGCGCGGGCGTCGTCGCGAATGGTGATGGGCACATCAAAGGCGGCGGCGATGGATTCTGCGGTGATGTCGTCATGCGTGGGGCCGATGCCGCCCGAAGTAACGACCGTGTCATAGCTGGCGCGCAGCGCGTTCACGGCGTCGATGATCATATCCCGGTCATCCGACACCACACGAACCTCTTTCAGGGCGATACCGTGCTTTGTCAGCGCGCCCGCCAGAAAGTGCATGTTGGAATCGCGCGTCCGGCCCGACAGGATTTCATCCCCGATCACAAGCATTGCGGCGGTTGGGTTGGTCATGGCCCACTCCTTGTTTCTGGCGTTACCTTGGGTATAGGTGGCGAATATGCGCTTTCAAACCCCTCTTGTGCCCGCCCGGCTGATACGCCGCTACAAACGCTTTCTGGCCGATGTCACGTTGGACACCGGGCAAGAGGTTACAGCCCATTGCCCCAACCCCGGGTCCATGATGGGGTTGGCTGAACCCGGCATGAAAATCTGGTTAGAGCCCAACGACGACCCGCGCAAAAAGCTGAAATACGGCTGGCGGCTGGTTGATCATGAAAACGGGCACTTCACGGGGGTTGATACCTCTGTTCCCAACCGTGCGCTGAAGGCCGCGCTTGAGGCGCGTGAGGTGGCGGAGCTTGCGCGCTATGGCACTGTCCGCCCCGAGGTCAAATACGGCGAACGCAGCCGCATTGATTTCCTGCTAAGCGAACCGGACCTGCCGGATATGTATGTTGAGGTGAAAAGCGTGACCCTGTGCCGTGGAGGCGAATTGGCCGAATTTCCCGACAGTGTAACGGCGCGTGGAAGCAAACATTTGGCCGAATTATCAAATATGGTGGCCGACGGACACCGCGCGGTGATGCTTTATCTTGTACAGCGCACAGATTGCCGGATGTTCAGTTTGGCCGCAGATATCGACCCTAAATATGCGCAAGCTTTTGATATGGCCCGCGATGCCGGGGTCGAGGTATTGTGTTATGACACCCGGATTTCACCACAGGGCGTAAACCTTGGTGGGCCAATAAAGGTCAACCAATAGCGCGCCTCTGGCGTTTGGTGGGAAACGGCACTATTTAGTTTGCCAAAGTCGAAGGAGTTACCATTGGACGAAGGCGCCAAAGGCCGCATGACGCGGGACGGTATCAGAATTTACGAACCTGCGGATTTCGCGGGGATGCATGCGGCCGGGAAACTGGCCGCTGAAATTCTGGATGAGATCGCGGAATTTGTTGTCGTCGGTCAGACGACAGGCGAACTGGATCGTATCATCACCGAAAAGGTGACGGCGGCTGGCGCGACCTCGGCCACGATTGGCTATAAGGGGTATCAGCATGCCTCGTGTATTTCGGTCAATCACGTGGTGTGTCACGGCATCCCCGGCGACAAGCGGCTGAAGGATGGCGACATCCTGAATATCGACGTCACAGTGATTGTCGATGGATGGTTCGGTGACACAAGCCGCATGTATGTGGCTGGCAAGCTGTCGCGCAAAGCAGAGCGTTTGATCGACGTGACTCATGACGCCCTGATGCGCGGGATCGAAACGGTTAAGCCGGGCAATACCTTCGGCGATATCGGCCACGCGATCCAAAGCTTCGTCGAAGGCCACCGGATGAGCGTTGTTCGCGACTTCTGTGGTCATGGGCTTGGCCGCGTGTTCCACGCGCCGCCCAATGTGCTGCACTATGGCCGCGCTGGGACTGGCCCGGTGTTGGAAGAAGGCATGTTCTTTACCATCGAGCCGATGGTGAACCTTGGTCGCCCAGAAACCAAAGTGCTGGCCGATGACTGGACCGCCGTAACGCGCGACAAATCCTTGTCTGCGCAGTTCGAGCATTCGGTCGGTGTGACCGCCACAGGGTTTGAGATTTTCACCTCATCCCCTGCGGGTAAGTTCCACCCCACTTGGGGCTGACGCGCTAAAAGCCCGCCGTTGCCCCATACGCCCGGTCAAAGCGGAGTTCTTTCAGGTCTTCGGGCATGATCCAGAACTCTGCCATACCGAGGTCGCAGAACATAAAGCCCATGCCATAGTCGCTGTCCAAGGTTAGCAATTTGATGCCGCCTTGTTCAGTGCTGTTGGTTTTCGACTGTGTCGCACCAAGCAGAATATGTTCTGACTGATTGGGGCTTGGGGCCAGCGTGCCTGCATAGCAGGAAAAGACTTCTGGGCCCAAACAGTCGCGAATTGATTTGTCTGTCACCGCTTTCTGCGCAGACTGAAGCAAGGTCGTGCCGATCGCGCGTTCGGCCATGATGTGGAAGCCTAGCTTGCCATGACGCGCTTGGGTTTGAAGCCAGTCAATCACCGCCTTGCGCATTTCCGGTTCTAGCGGCGTCTTGTCAGGGGTGTCGGCGATGTCGCTGCAAAACTTGTTAATTTCCTCAAGCAGGTCGTTCAGGTCGCGCGATGTTGCGTCATTACGCGCCTGCTCTTCCTCGTTCTTGGGGGCGCGCAGTTTCATGGTTTCTTGCCGCTGCGCCACTTCTTGCGCCAGTGCCAGCCCGATGCCTTTGATCACCGCACCGCAATAGGGAAAGCGCGGACCACGAGAGGACGGATCAAACGAGACCGTTTTCAGCGGTTTCCCGGCATCGTCCGTTGCCAAGTGGTGGACATTTTCGGTGGGTCTTTCATCAACACTGAACAGGCGTGTTTGCGTGTTGTTTTGTTGCTCGGGAAGAAGCCCGGAAAGCTGGTTGTTAAGCGCCTGTTGGGCATGTGAGGCCAGATCGGGGTTGGATCGTTCCTGATCTGGGGACATGCTGAAAGTATTCACCGGATGATAGGTGACGGGCCATTTGGCGTATTCTTTCACGCCCTTCCTCGCAAAGTACCCGGACGGCTCGCCGTAGGCATGGTTAATTTCGGGAAGCAAATCGGGCAGTTCGGCTTCTTGGTTTGTTACCTGATCGGCGGGCACATAAACGACGCGGGTTGCGGCCGGTGCGTCGGGCGTATCTTCCCACACCATTTCCTCGTCCAGATCTGCAAAGAACATAAGTTGCCCTTCAGCGGGCAGCACGGAGGTTGCCTCTGACTTTGGAAGGTCGCTGCAGTCAATCTGCGCAAGGAAATGCATTGGCAGGCCAGTTTCGCCATGCAACGGCCACGCGATAGAGGATGGCAGGCAAGGGCGGCCACCAAGATAGCTGTGCCCGGTTGCTTCCTGACCAATGGGCCACAGTCGCCGCAGATAGATACCGGGAACGCTCTGTGCGTCCAAAAGCGCTGCGATTTCGCCGGAGGGCTGATCGGCTTCTTGGGCTTCGGTGCAAGGCGCTGGACCCTCTTCGGTAAGTTCAACCAACTGACGCGCACGCCGCAGGATGTCGGCAAATTTACGATGGCTGCGCCGCTTGCGCTCATAGTCACGATCAGAACCTTCGATGGCGACGCCAAGGGCGATCAGGCGCCGCTGATAGCCAAGCGGCAAGAACCGTACATTCACCGGACGCTCTGCCATATCCACGGCATTGAACATGCTTGTGGCGACGGCCCACAAATAGGCCTTTGGTTTCGCCGGTTTCCCCCCGTGCGTGCGAGGTTCTTCCGAATAATATAGATACCAGTGCGCACCCGGATCGGACTTGCCGATTTGGGCCAATTCTTCGACGTGGCGAATTTTCTTTTGCCAAAGAACATCAGAGACCAAACGGTTCCAGCTTCGTGCCATCCGCGCCAAAATGCCTGGATTAGTGCCGGCATTCAGGGTCCGTGCGTTTACGGCGAAGGCCAGATTCAAAAACTGCAGCTGCTTTTCTTCCGGCACGCGCTCGGCGCTTACGGCAAGCTTTTGCAACAGCCGTTTGGGCGACAGTGGATATTGGAAGACTGGCGGCGACGTTCGATTGGTCGCTCGAAGCGACTTGAACATTGTTTCAAGTCTTTTTGCTTCTTCGGGATCACTGGCATCGAACGTCAAGTTGAAGTGTTCGGCGATTTTATCAGCCAGCACTTCGACCTTCTTATGATGCCGTGGGTTGCCAGAATACCAACGGAACTTAAGCAAAAGCCTAGTCGCCTTTGACCCAAATCGCCGAAGCATTGCCTCCCGGATGCTAAGCCCGACAAGGATCGCAATTAGGATGATAAGGACCGGAAGCAAGACGATTGAAAGGGTGCTGCCCTTTAGAAACGGAACAAAGGGGAAGATCGCAAACGGTAACGCAATATAAACAAAAACTCGAAAAAGCATGGGGCGGCCCTTTGAACGCAATTTACTATGTTATCGCTCACGCAATCATGGCGTGCATAAGCAGTCAATAACATATCAAGAGACGCCACATTCTTTTGGCGCGTGTTGCCGTAGTGCTTTGATCATAAAGTAAAAAAATCAGAATGTGTTAGCTGTCTTAGCGTGGGCTCAAACGCCTAGCTTTGCCAACAGATCCGCCATCGAAGCAACGGGTTCCGCCCCTTCGTCAGCCAGACGATCGGGGGCGGTGCGTTCGGCAAATCCAAAGCAGCGCATCCCGGCCCGTCGCGCCGCGATACACCCGGCGGGGCTGTCATCGACCACAGCACAATCCGTTGCCGCAACCCCCAATGCCTTGGCCGCGATCAGAAATAGCTGAGGGTCGGGTTTGGCTGTTTCGTAGGTATGCGCTGAAAAAATACGCCCCCCGAACCGCTGTTTCAGCCCGGTTTGACCAAGCGTGATGTCCATCTTTTCTTCACTGCCGTTCGATCCGACCGCGTAGGGAATATTCGCCGCATCCAACCTGTCCAGAACCGTATCAATGCCCTGCACTTTGGGCGTGCCTTGGCGAAGGCTGGCGTAGATTTCTGAATAGATCTCGTCGATCCAGTTGTCGGGCAGGTCCGCGCCCATTTCGCGCGCGCGATCCCCGACAGAACGCATTGCGCCACCGATGAACAGGTGCTCACACTCGTCCTGCGTCAATGGAAGGCCGTGCCGCTTTAGGTTTTCGACCAGGATGACATTGCTTTGCGGTTCGCTATCGACCAGCACGCCGTCGCAGTCGAAAATCACAGCTTTTGGGGTCATGTTGTGCCTGCCTGCAGGATAGAGATGTGGGTATCGCCGTATTTACGTTGGTCCAAAAGGGTGAAACCAGCGGGAGCGTCTTGTGGCGTGCTTTCCTCCCAAACGATCAGGGCGTCGTCGGCCAACCAGCCACCAGTTTCGGCAGCGGTCAGCGCCTTTGCGCCCAGCCCTTTGCCATAGGGGGGGTCCAAAAAGACAAGGTCGTAGGGCGTATCTGTATTCTCACCCAGCCGTGTCGCATCGCGCCGGTTTAGTGTGGTCACGCCTTCGGCACGGCATTTGCGGATGTTTTCCTGAATCAACGCGCGCGCCTTGTTGCCGTCATCGACAAACGTAACATGCGTCGCGCCGCGCGATAGCGCCTCTAACCCCAGCGCCCCGGTGCCCGCGAACAGATCCAGCACCCGCGCGTCGGCCACCGGATTGCCGTAGCCACCGTTCAAAAGCAGGTTAAACAGGCTTTCGCGCACACGGTCGGTCGTGGGGCGCAGATGCGCACCGGCATCCCCTTTGCCCACGGATGCAAGCGTTAGCCCGCGATGCTTTCCGGCAATGATCCTCACGCTTTTAGCAGGGGTTTAAGTTCGGTCGCCGGATCAGCGATCAGGTCAGGGGATGGTGATTTTCCCATTTCCAAAAGGCGCTTGCCGATCATATAGGCGCGTGGGTCGTTCATCGCATCGACCGCCAACAGCGTTTCACCCGCATAGTACCAGTGCGATTGGCCATCACCGTCATTGCGCACGACAACGCGGTCGTATCCGGTGTTCAACCCGGCGATTTGCAGCTTCACGTCATATTGGTCGGACCAGAACCAAGGGTAAGGGGCATAGGCTTTTTCAGCCCCCAACATGTTTGCGGCCACAAGTTCGGCCTGATCAATGGCGTTCTGCACGCTTTCCAGCCGCATGCGATTGCCTTTGTATGGGAACGAGGCGCAATCCCCCGCGGACCAAATTACCGGGTCAGACGTGCGGCCAAATTCGTCAACCGCGATCCCGTTATCGATGGTTACGCCCGCGGCCTCGGCCAGCTCTGTGGCGGGCGTGATGCCAACGCCGACGATGACGAAATCCACATCCAGTACCGTGCCATCGCTAAGCTCTGCCCCGGTAACGTGCCCTTCGCCCAACAGGCGCGTCAGCCCAACACCTTCGCGCATGTCGACGCCATGGCCTTTGTGAAGGTCGCGGAAAAAGTCGGAGGTTTCAGGGGCGGCGACGCGTTGCAGAATACGGTCGGCCATTTCCACCAAGGTAACGTTCAGCCCGCGCGATGCGGCGACAGCGGCCGCCTCTAGCCCGATGTACCCACCGCCGATGATCAAAACACGCGCGCCTTCGACACAGGCGGGGGCCATTTCATCCACATCAGCCAAGGTGCGCACCACGTGCACGCCTTCAAGCGTGCCGCCGATGGAACCGGGCAGGCGGCGCGGGACGGATCCGGTGGTCAGGGCCAGCTGGTCATAGGCAATAGCCTTGCCGCCAGCGACGACCACTTTGTCTGCGCGATCAATCGAAACGGCTGTGTCGCTTAACAACAGATCGATTCCGTTGTCCTGATAAAAACTCTCCGGCCGCAGATAGAGCCGTTCGACCTCCATCTCGCCCAGCAAATATTTCTTGGAAAGGGGCGGGCGTTGATAGGGGGGCACGCCTTCTTCGCCGATCAGGGTGATTTTACCAGTGAAATCCAGCGCTCTAAGCTTCGCAACCAATGCACTTCCGGCCTGTCCTGCACCGATCACAACAATATGAGACATATTAAATGTCCTTTTCTTTCTGGCCCCTGTTCGCAGGGAACCTATAACTTCAGTTAAGCCCATAGCAATCCGTGAGGAGGATGCAAAATGACGATTTCCGTTGGTGATAAGCTGCCAGAGGCGACTTTCGTGAAAATTGGGGCCGCTGGCCCCGAAGCGGTTTCCCTTGGTGACAAGCTGTCCGGCCGCAAAGTGGTGATCTTTGCTGTGCCCGGCGCGTTCACCCCGACCTGCCATTCCGCGCACATGCCCAGCTTTATCCGCACGCGCGCCGCGTTTGCCGACAAGGGCATCGATGAGGTGATCTGCGTTTCCGTCAACGACCCGTTCGTGCTGCAAGCATGGGACGAGGCGACCGGTGCAACCGCTGGCGGCGTGACCGTTCTGGGCGACGCAGGCAGCGAGTTCACCAAAGCCATCGGCATGGATTTTACCGCACCCCCTGCTGGCCTCATGGCCCGTTCCAAACGCTATGCGATGTATGTCGAAGACGGTGTCGTGAAGGTGCTGAACGAAGAAGCCAGCCCCGGCGAATGCGAGATTTCAGCAGGCGAGTCCCTGTTGGACGCAATCTAAATCGATCCGGGGCGCCTTAGGGCGCCCCAATCTTTTCGGATGGATGCTTGGATCAACGCACTCACGAAGGCGATACCGCTGACGCGAGGTGAGGCAAAACTTTGTCAATAATGTGTCAAAAATAGTTGCATTGTGGATGCTGCTTTTGCCATGGTGTGTTCGATATCAAAGCAGCCTCCGGTTGCACAGCCAAACTAACTTCTCGTAGGAGTAACTGTGAATACAATATCTTATGCAATATGCGCCGCGGCCATCGCGGCGGGTGGTTATGCGGCCTACGACTATTTTGTCGCCGGTTCACATGACAACGTTTCGGATACGGTTATTGCTGAACAGCGTGCAGCGCTTGCAGCGTCAACCGCTGGTGCTGGGTTCGGGCCTCAATCTCCTCGCGATATCGATGCGATTGAAGGTGTGAACGCTGTCACGTTCGACATTTCGCCCACGCGGACGACGATGAATCTTTGCAATATTCATTTCCATGAAAATGCCGAACACAAGGGCGGCGAATTTACGACCTATGCCGGTAATGGCGACGGTCACGGATACGGCACCGGTTTTAAATACGACGGCGAACTGGCCGAGGCAGAGCTGGCCCCAGTTGGTACGACAATTGGCGCAAGCGATCACGGCGATTTGGTGCCCGGCGACACAATCGAAATTCATTTCGTGCATTCATCGGCGGCGGTCAGCCCTGGCCCAACCCTTGGCGCGTGCGTCAGCGATGATGGCACCACCCCACAACTGCGCGTGGACACGGTCGTTGCCGTGTTGGTCAACGAAACCAGCGCGGCGAATTTCTTAGAGATGGCAAAGATTGAGCAGGTCGGTGATCTGTATCAGGTGACACAGCTTCCAACCGATCTTGGAACGCCTGTGGTCTATGCCGGTTCTACGACCGGTCCGGGCTATAACGAAGAAGGGTCGCCTTATAAGGTGACGTGGAGCGTAAGCCCGAAGGTCATAAAGCTCGACATCAACTCGCTTGCGACTTGGCTTTCAGACAACCCGTTCGACGAGGATCACGCCCACGGTGTGCGGAACCTTGTGTTGAACAAAGACCTGCTGTCCCCGATCACGAACTAAGGGGTCGGCGAATATTGTGCTGCCACCGCGGGGTGGCAGCACGTTACGCTTTGGGCGTGCCTAAGCTTCGGCACCTTGTTGCATGACCATCGTGCGGGTGGGGAATGGGATGTCGATACCGCCTTCATCCAACGCCTCTTTCACCTTGCGCTTCATGTCGGCCTGATAGGCGAAATAATCACCTGAATTCACCCAGACGCGCGCCAGAAAATCAACCGAGCTGGCGTTCAGGTTATTGACCTGCACAAACGGTGCGGGTTCTGGTCGGCTGCGTGGATCGGCCATGATCGTATCGCGAATGATCTTTTCCGCATCCGCAAGGTTCGCGCCATAACCCACGCCAAATATCCATTCCGCACGGCGGGTGTCATAGACCGAATAGTTGGTGATCGTGTTTCCCCAAACTTGGGCGTTGGGGATGATGATCTGCACGTTCCCGGTCGACGCCAGTTCGATAAAGTTCAGGGTGATGTCTTTGACCGTGCCGCTTTGGCCGTTCACCTCTACGAAATCGCCGGTTTTGATGGGGCGAAAGAAGATAATCATCACGCCCGCCGCCACGTTCGAAAGCGTACCCTGAAGCGCCAGACCAATGGCTAGACCCGCAGCACCGATAACAGCGACCAATGAAGTGGTCTGAATGCCGAAGGTGTTCAGGACGATCAGAACCGTGAAGCCCAACACCGCGTATCGCGTGATGTTGCCCAGAAAGTTGAACAGGGTTTCATCCAGCCGCGCGTGTTTTTCACCAAGTGCGCGGATGCGCCCGCTGGCCCATCGCGACAGCATCATGCCGGCAAACAGGATCAGGATCGCAGCAATAACGTTGCCAGTGATCGAGGCCAGAAATTCCAGCGTCAGCACATCGCCCAGCGTTTTGCCGTCGATGATTTCGGTCGTAAGTAGCTTTTCCATCAGTCTGCCAGTTGGTCCATTTTTCTTGCGAGTTTCACGTCAAGGTCGCTAAGCCCGCCCGCATCATGTGTCGTCAGCGTGACTTCAACGGTTTTATAGACGTTTGCCCATTCTGGGTGGTGGTTCCATTTTTCGGCCCAAATGGCAACGCGTGTCATCCAGCCGAACGCATCAATGAAATTGGCGAAGGCGAAGGTTTTGGCGATGGCGTCGCGCCCTTCGGCCATGTTCCACCCGTTTTCCAGCAAAGGGGCTAGGGCGGCATCGCGGGCGGTTCCGGTCAGTTTTTCGGTCATTCGTCCTCCGACGTGGTTTTTTTGAACGGGCCATAGCTGGTTAAGATTTCAATCTCTTCGTCCACGGCTTCGCGTTCCGCGTTTAGATATTCGCCAATTGCGCGGGCAAAGCCCTGATCGGCGACCCAATGCAGCGAATGGGTTGTTACCGGCAGATACCCACGCGCCAGTTTGTGTTCACCCTGTGCGCCAGCTTCGACCCGGCCAAGCCCGTGGGCAATCGCATAGTCGATCGCCTGATAATAGCACGCTTCGAAATGCAGGCAGGGGTGGTCTTCGATTGCGCCCCAGTAACGCCCAAAAAGCACGTCCCTGCCAACAAAGTTCAACGCACCGGCCACGTATTGCCCATCCCTTTCCGCCATAATCAGCATCATGTCATCGCGCATGGTTTCCTGCGCTATGTCGAAGAACGCACGAGTCAGGTAAGGGGTTCCCCATTTTCTTGCGCCGGTGTCCTGATAAAAGCGCCAGAAGGCATCCCAATGTTCTGGCTCAATCTGATCGCCGGTCAGCGCGTGGATGCGCCCGCCAAAGGCTTGGGCCGTGGCGCGCTCTTTTCGGATGTTCTTTCGCTTGCGCGAAGAGAGTGTGGCCAGAAAATCGTCAAACGTGGTGTAGCCGTTGTTCACCCAGTGGAACTGTTGCGTGATGCGGTGCATCAGGCCCATCTGTTCACCGGCGATGGCCTCTTCTTCGGTGCAAAACGTGATGTGGACGGATGAGATGCTGTTTTCAGCGGCCAGTTGCACGGCCCCCTGAACCAACGCAGCCTGCGCCATTTCCTGAAATTCAGGGCGCACCAGAAACCGCCGCCCGGTGGCGGGGGTGAAGGGCACGGCAATCTGGAATTTCGGGAAATACCGCCCGCCTGCACGTTCATAGGCCTGCGCCCAGTTGTGGTCGAAAATATATTCGCCCTGACTGTGGCTTTTCACATAAAGCGGCGCGGTGCCGATCAGCCCGCCCCCGGCTCGTGCGGCCAAATACCGTGGCTGCCAGCCGGTTCCCTGACCGACAGAGCCGCTTTCTTCCAGCGCGGACAGAAAGCGATGCGTGGTAAACGGATCAACGGGTCGCCCACCATCAGCGGTTTCAGGGCTGGCGCAGGCATCCCATTCCTCTGCCGAGATGTCGGAGAGGCTGTTGAAGATACTGATTTCGATCTGAGTGTCTGACATCGGGCCCCGGCGCTGACTTTCTTTAATACTTGTGCCGCGCTGCGGCGTGGTCAAGGTAGGGCGGCTTTGTATCCTTCGAAGGTAATGTTGTCGGCCACCTGACGGGCCGTGGCCTCGTCCGAGGTTGAGCGGATCGTCCAGCACAAGACCTTGGCGCCTGCTGATTTCAGTTCTGCCACGCGCGGGTCTTTCAGGTCTTGCCAGCCGTGGCTGATGAAGCTGGCCCCGACATCGCGGTAATCCGGTATCGTGCGCAGCTTTGCGCGTGTCGGTTCGGGCAACAGCGGCCAATCCTCGGCGTGATAGCCGCAGGTGGTGATCCCGCGCGGACGGTTGGGCGCGGATTTTGCCAAAGCGAACACTGAATGTGGGTTGAACGACATCAACGCAACATCGCCCTGATAGGCTTTCAGGTCATCGGCAACCGCGTCTTCAAGCGCGCCAACGTTTGGGCCCATCACCCCGTCCTGATCCTTAATCTCAATCAACAGTGGCACATGCCCGGCAACTTCGGCCAGAACGGCGGCCAATGTCGGCACTGCTTCGTTACCACCCAGTAACCCAATCTGGGCAAGCTCAGCGGCGCTGCGCTGGCGAATGGGGCCTTTGTGCGCGGTCAAACGCCCAAGGTCATAATCATGAAAGACCATCGCCACACCGTCGGCCGAGGGCTGAACATCAATTTCGATGCCATAGCCCGCAGCCACCGCCGCGCGAATAGCAGCGATGGAGTTTTCGGGCCGCCCCTGCGCCTTGTCATGAAAGGCGCGGTGGGCCAGCGGGGTGGTTAAAAGGGCGTTGGGCAGCGCGGTCATTTGAGTTCGAAAATGCCTTCGATCTCAACCGCGACGCCAAAGGGCAACGAAGCCGCGCTGACCGCCGAACGGGAATGGCGCCCGATGTCGCCCAACGCTTCGACCAGAAAATCAGACGCACCGTTCACCACCTTAGGCTGGTCGCCAAATGCGGGGGTGGAATTCACAAAACCGGTCAGCTTTACCACGCGCGCCAAGCGGTCCAAGTCGCCATCACAGGCGGCTTTGACTTGGGCCAACAGGCCGATCGCACAGGTCTTGGCGGCGTTTGCGCCGGCCTCTGCGGCCATGTCTTCGCCAAGCTTGCCTGTGATAAAGCCGTTTTCATCCATCGAAACCTGGCCAGACACGTACACCAAGTTGCCGGAAATCACGTAAGGTACGTAATTCGCGGCAGGTGCGGGCGCTTGGGGAAGGGTCACGCCAAGTTCGGCCAGACGGGCCTCAATCTTATTGCTCATCCAATTGCTCCTTCTAAGGTTTGCGCTGACGCTAACGGCAGGCGACGGCGCAAGAAACCTTAAAGTTAGCTTTCGCGGAAGGCGCGGTTGAAATAATCGGCAAGCGGTTTGATCAGATAAGCCAGCGGTGAGCGGTCGGATGTGCGAATGAACGCTTCGACGGGCATGCCGGGCACGATCTTCAACTCTCCCAGCTTTTCCACTTCACCTTCGCCAAGCACGATTTCGGCCCGGTAAAAGCTGGCCTGCGTGCGTTCATCCACAAACGCATCAGCGGAGACTTTGGTAACAAAGCCTTCAAGTTCCGGGGTGGTGCGGCTGTCAAACGTCGCAAATCGCACGATCACGGGTTGGGTGACGAACACCTCGTCCACGTGGATCGGATCAACGCGCGCAGCGATCACCAAGGGGCGATCTTGGGGTACGATATAAAGAACCGGTTCCGCCGCCTGAATGACCGAGCGTTGGGCGAATACCGTCAGGTCATAGACTATGCCAGGAACGGGTGATCGGATTTCCAGCCGGTTCAGTTGTTCGCGCAGCGATTGGCGGCGTTCGATCAGCTCCAGCTCGCGGTATTGTAGATCGCGCAGTTGGCTGATCGCCTCTTCGCGCCGCGTGGTGCCCAGTTTCAGGATTTCGATATCGATCTCGGTTATTTGCCCTTTGGCTTGGGCAACGCTGGCCGCCAATTCACCAACTTCGCCCAACAGGCGGGCGTCTTCGCGTTGCAGCGACAACACCCGCGAGGCTTGCGCCAGCCCCTTGTCCAACAAGCTTTGCTGATCGACCAATTCCTGACCGATCAAATCCAGCTGCGATTGCAGCGCAACCTGCTGTGCCTGAATGCCGATCACCTGATCAGCAATCTGGGCGCGGCGTTTTTCAAGTTGTTCGGTCTCTTTCAGAAGGCTTTCTTCGCGGGCTTTGAAAAGCCGGGTCTGGCCGTCGGTCAGTTCTGCGACCTTTGGGCGCTCAGCAGCGACGGCGGTAAGTTCATCGTTGAACGTCACGGTGGGCTTGCCATCACGTTCCGCCGTCAGACGGCCACGGCGGGCCATGACTTCGAACAGTTGGCTTTCAACAATCGCGAATTCCGACGCAAGAAGGGATGAATCCAGTTCGATCAGAACCTCACCGGCTTCGACAAACTGGCCTTCTTCCACGTCGATCTTGGCGACAACGCCGCCGTCGGGGTGCTGAACGACCTGCCGGTTTTGATCAACTTCGATCTGGCCACCGGCGACGATTGCGCCAGAAATGTTGGCCATTACCGCCCAAGTGCCGAAACCACCCAGCAGCAACAACAGCGCGATGAAGCCAAGGGTCAGCGGCGCGCGCGCAGACCATTTGCGGGGGGGCGTCTGGGTCATGTCACGCCTCCGCTGCCGGTAGAGCGTTTAATCTCGCCATAGTTTTTAACCATTGATTTTAGCACCTCGTCGCGCGGGCCAAAGGCTTTGCGTGCGCCAGCTTCCAACACCAGAAGCATTTCACATTCTTGGATGGCGGCAGGGCGGTGCGCCATGATCAAAATTGACCCACCCTCTGCCTTCATCTGGCGGATGGCCGCGTTCAGGGCCTCGGACCCTTCGCTATCAAGGTTGGAATTCGGTTCGTCCAACACCAGAAGCACGGGGTTGCCGTACATCGCACGGGCCAAACCGATACGTTGCATTTGCCCGCCCGAAAGCCGCCCCCCAGCCGAGGAAACGCGTGTGTCATACCCGTCGGGAAGGCGGACGATCATATCATGCGCTGCGGCCTTTTTGGCGGCGGCGACAACCATGTCTGGGTCTGGGTTCAAGGCCAGCTTGGCGATGTTTTCGGCAATGGTGCCATCAAACAGCGTAACCCGCTGCGGCAGATAACCGATGTGGCTGCCCAAGACATCTGGGTCGTATTGATCAAGCGATGCACCATCCAACCGGATGCGCCCACCAGCAGGGCGCCACACACCCGTCAGGGCCCGCGCCAACGTTGACTTACCTGACCCAGATTGCCCGATCACCCCAAGCGCCTGGCCGGGTTCCAGTTTGAACGCCACCATGCGCAATGCGGCCTGCTGTTCGCCGGGGGGTACGACGGTTAGCTGTTGCACCTCTAACAGGGCTTTGGGGCGTGGCAGGGGGGTGCGTTCAGGGTCTTCTGGGATATCGGCCAAAAGCTCTCCGAGTTCGTTCCAGCCCTTCGCGGCCGCCTGAAGCAGGGACCATTGGCCAATGACCTGTTCAACCGGTGCCAGTGCGCGCCCCATCAGGATAGAGGCGGCAATCATCCCGCCAGCGGTCATCTCTCCGTGCAGAACAAGATAAGCACCAAGCCCAAGCATGGCCGATTGCAGAAACATGCGCAGGGTCTTGGTTGTGGTGGTAAAACCGCCTGCGCGGTCATTGGCTGTCAGTTGAAGCTCTTGCGCCTTAACGCGCGCGATCTCCCACCGCTCAAAGGCGGCGCCTTGCATGCCAAGGCTGCGCACGGCTTCGGCCTCGGCGCGAAGTTGCGTGGCCAGATGATCCGCCTGATTGGACGAAAGCGCAGCTTCCAAAGCAGGGGCGCGGGTGCGCCAGCGGTTCAGAATAGCAACTGCAATCAGAATGAAGCCACCCGTCAACGCCAAGACACCTAGCCATTTCTGAAAGATAAAGATCCCAAGCAGAAAGATCGGTGTCCAAGGGATGTCAAAAAACGCCATCAGCGCGGGCGAGGACATGAACCGTTGCACGGCTTCTAGGTCGCGCAACCCGGATGCGGGCGGTTCGTTCCCTTTGGCAACGGCCGCTTTGCGTAAGACCGCGGAAAAGACCCGTGCGTCCAGCAACGACTGAAAGCGCGCGGCTGCGCGCGCCATCACACGGCTGCGCGCGTGATCCAGCAGGCCCATCATCAGGAACAGGAAGGCCACAAGGACCGCAAGCGCCAACAGCGTTTCTTCGGACCGGCTGCTTAGAACGCGGTCATAGACCTGAAGCATAAACAGCGGGCCGGTCAGCATCAGCAGGTTTACGAAAATACTGAACAGAAGCACGGCGCCGAACAGCCCCGCGCTTGCACGGCGCGCGTTCCGCAGCTCTGTTAGGCCCTTTTCAAGCTCTGACTGTCGCATGGGTGCTTGTGTTCCTGTCTTGTCCACACCTGCGGTGCGGAGACTCGCCTATGTCACCTCTTGGCCACAGCATTGTGTTGCATCGCCAAGCGCTCTGGGTTTCTTTTCACTCGTCACTATGTTGCGCAAGACTATGAACCTGAAGTTGAGAAATCCATTGTCAGTTTGGCGACTTTTTAGAAGTGATGTTTTTAGGCCCGGTGTCGCAATCCTTGCCGTATCGGTATTGGGTGCATGTAGTACGCCCGAAAATGCCGGTGACGTGCGCGACCCGTTTGAGGCACAGAACCGTGACGTTCACGAAATCAACCGTGACCTAGACAAGAACATTGTCCGCCCGGTTTCACAAGCTTACGGAACCGTGGTTCCTGAGCCCGTACGGCGCAGCGTTGGCAACTTTTCGTCCAACTTGGATCTGCCGGGCTTTGTGCTGAATGACCTGCTGCAGCTTAGACTGGACGATGCCGTCAACAACGCGGGCCGCTTCCTGTTCAATTCGACGATCGGTCTGGCGGGTCTGTTCGATCCGGCCAGCACAATCGGAATGTACGAACGCGATACCGATTTCGGTGAAACGCTGCACAAATGGGGCGTGGGTGAAGGCGCGTATGTAGAACTGCCACTGCTTGGCCCATCAACAGAAAGAGACACTGTCGGTAAGGTGGTTGATTACCTTTCCAACCCAACCCGCGCTTTCGTTCCCGTCGATGTTCGCAATGTGGATACGGTCGCGGGCGTCGCTGATCTTTTGGGTGATCGATATAAATTCTCGGATTCGGTTGATTCAATCCTATATGAAAGCGCAGATAGCTATGCGCAGGCGCGGCTTTTGTATCTGCAAAACCGCCGCTATGAGCTTGGCGGAGTAACCGGTGAACCCGAATACCTTGATGTTTACGAGGATCCCTATGCACAATGATATGACACGACGCACAGCCCTTGCGGGTCTTTTGGCCGTTCCCACGGCCATGGCCTTTCCAAGTGGCGCGCTGGCCCTGAACACGGCGCAGGCCAAATCTTTGATTGATAGTGTCGTTACGGAAATCAACGCGATCATCAACTCGGGCAAATCCGAAACCCAGATGTATGCGGCCTTTGAAAAGATTTTCGCACGCTACGCTGATGTCCCGATCATCGCGCGTTCAGCGCTGGGCGTTGCTGCACGTTCGGCAAGCGCGGCGCAAATGAACACGTTCACCACTGTGTTCCGCGGATACATTTCGCGCAAATACGGCAAACGCTTCCGCGAATTCATCGGTGGCCGTCTGGAAGTTAACGACGCCCGTCAGGTGAAAAGCTTTTACGAGGTGAAAACAACCGCCTTCCTAAAAGGTGAATCGCCGTTCGAGGTGGTGTTCCTTGTCTCTGACAAAAGCGGCAAGAACCTGTTCTTCAACCTGTTCATCGAAGGGGTGAACATGCTTGCATCGGAACGCACGGAAATCGGCGCAATGCTTGATCGTCGTGGTGGTAATATCGACAAGCTGATCGCTGACCTGAAGACCGCCGGTTAAGCCCACACTATTCTGAAACGGGGCCCGTACCGCCGGTGCGGGCCCTAGTTGTTTCCAAGGATAGACTTCAGCACCTCAAGCAAAACACGTTCTGCCGGGTCGTCCTGCTTTTTCTTCTTTTTCTTTTTCTGCTTTTGAGGCTGTGCCTGCGCCTGAGGGGCGGGTTTAGGATCAATCGGAATGATCATCGGCAATTGCCGCGCCGGTAGCCCGTCGTGAACCCGAAGCATCGTTTCACGCCAGATGTCAGCAGGAAGCCCACCACCCGTGACCCCGGTCAGCGGCGTGTTGTCATCATACCCCATCCAAACGCCAGCCACGTAATCGGCGGTGAAGCCGATAAACCACGCATCGCGCGCGGCCTGTGTTGTGCCGGTTTTACCCGCCGCTTCGCGGTTAGGAAGCTTCGCGCGTTTTCCGGTGCCGCCGTCGATGACTTCGTTCATCATATAGATGAGGCTATAGGCGGCGTTTTCTGAAATGACGCGTTCGCCCATGCCGCCTTCTTGATTGATCAGCGGTTCTTCTTCGCCCTGAAGGCGCAGTTCGATCAGGCCGTAGGGTTTCACGCTGCGCCCGCCGTTCAGGATGCCAGCGTATGCGCCGGTCATTTCCAACAACGTCGATTCTGACGTTCCAAGGGCAATCGCGGGGCCAACGGCCATATCGCTTTTGATACCGAAATCTTCGGCGACCTTCAGCACGTTATCGCGGCCCACGGATTCAGACACGCGGATCGCAGGAATATTCAGCGAATGTTTCAGCGCCTCTGTCAGCGTCACACGGCCCTTGAAATCCTTGGTGTAGTTCTTGGGCGTGTAGGGCCCGGAACCCGGCACGTTAAGCGTTATCGGTTCATCCACCACCGTTGCGTTCGGGGTAAAGCCAAGGTCCATCGCGGCGGCATAGACGAAGGGCTTGAACGCCGACCCCGTCTGACGCAACGCCATCGTCGCGCGGTTGAACGCGCCGGACACTTTGGTTTTGCGCCCGCCAACCATGGCGCGCACGGCCCCGTCAGCCGACATCACCACAATGGCGGCCTGCGCTTTCGACCCTTCGCGGACCTTGTTGTCGAACACCCACTTCAAGGCATCCTCGGCCGCTGTCTGCAGGCGTGGATCAAACGTAGACCGAATAATCACGTCTTCGGTGGTTTCGCTGGTCAGGAAGTTTGGCCCTGCCTCCATCACCCAATCGGCGAAATAACCGCCTGCGCGTGCTGCGGCCGCGTCGGACAGTGCGGCAGGGTTCGCGCGGGCATTATCTGCCTGTGATTTAGTCAGATAACCCTGATCTTCCATCAAACCGACAATCACATTTGCCCGGTTTTGCGCCCGTTCAAGGTTGTTCGTCGGCGCATAGGTCGATGGCGCTTTCAGCAAACCGGCCAACATCGCGGCCTCTGCGGCGTTCACTTCGTTGGCGGATTTTCCGAAATAGCGTTCGCTTGCCGCCTCAAACCCGCGCGCGCCCGCGCCAAGGTAGGCGCGGTTCAGGTAAATGGTCAGAACCTCGTTCTTGGAATACCGCGCTTCCATCGCCATGGCATAGACGGCTTCTTTGATCTTGCGCCACATGGTCGTGCGGCGGCAGTCCGTTTCATAGGCGTTTTCGTCTTTCCATTTCGTCGCATCAAACGGCACGCCAAGGCACAACAGCTTGGCCGTTTGCTGGGTGATCGTGGACCCGCCGTGACCAGAAAGCGGGCCACGCCCTTCGCGCAGGTTGATGCGCACAGCGCTGGCAACGCCACGCGGGCTGACGCCGAAATGTTTGTAAAAGCGTTTGTCTTCGGTCGCGATCACAGCATTTTTAAGTGCTGGGGCAACGGTTTCCGCAGTGATCTGCCCGCCGAACTGATCGCCGCGCCATGCGAATACCTTGCCGTCACGGTCCAACAGGGTGACAGACCCGCGCGTGCGGGCATCCAGCATTTCGGTCACTGGCGGCAGGGAGGCATAGAAATAGAACACGGCCAAGCCGATGATCATCGCAACCACGGCCGTTACCCGCCAAGTGATGCGCCAGATCAGGCCCAACACCCAGCCGATTATCTTCCGGAAAAACGCCACAATAGGGTTCCGGTTTGTCTTGGCTGCCTTCGGCTTCGTTTTCCGGCGGGCGCTCTTTGGCGCGGGTTTTTTAGCCGGTTTTTTCTTCGTAGGATTTCGCCGCTCGGCCACCAATGGTGGTTTCTTTCCGCCCGTCGCGCCCATACTCACCCCGAATTACTAACTGCTCTCAAATCCAGAATATCGGACCTGACTCAGAATGTGGAGCGCCAACCCCGCAGTTAAAGAGGGTTTCTATTGCGCCTACATTTTAATCAAACGCATTGATTTGTGCAAAAATTGTGCAGCATGCCATGTTTTATGTCACCTAAGAGTTGTGGCCTTTCTTGAGTCAGCGGCCCGAACACGCCCTTGTGACCGACGTGAATATCCCCGCAGGGAATCTGCACAACGGAAGGGTAACGACGTGAAATTGATCATTGCAGCAATCAAGCCGTTCAAGCTGGAGGAGGTAAGGGAAGCCCTCACCGCCATCGGTGTGCGTGGCATGATGGTGACAGAGATTAAGGGCTTCGGCTCGCAGTCCGGTCACACAGAAATTTACCGTGGCGCTGAGTACGCCGTGAATTTTGTTCCTAAGGTCAAGCTGGAGATCGTGGTCTCCGCAGCTATGGCCGATCAGGTGGTGGAAACCATCGCAACCACCGCCAAGACCGACAAGATCGGCGACGGCAAGATCTTCGTCCTTGATGTGAACCAAGCTGTTCGCGTGCGGACGGGCGAAACGAATGATGACGCGCTCTGAGTGAGCAGCGACGATCCTCTAGAAAGGATAAGGACAGATGAACTTTAACAAACTTCTTCCCATCGCGGCCGCTGCTGTCGTGATGCCCTCGTTGGGCCTAGCCCAAGAGGCAGAGGTGCCGGCGGCGGTTCCGACCGATGTTGTATTCATTCTGAACTCGGTACTGTTCCTTGTGGGCGGTTTCCTGGTGTTCTGGATGGCGGCTGGCTTTGCCATGCTCGAAGCAGGCTTAGTACGCGGCAAAAACGTAACCATGCAGTTGATGAAGAACGTGGCGCTGTTTTCGCTGGCGTCGATCTTCTATTACCTGATCGGCTATAACCTGATGTACCCACTGGGTGACTGGGCGATTGAAGGCGTATTCTCTGCGCTGTTCCCAGCAGTGGGCGTTCTGGAAGCTGTTGGCGTTGGCGCTGACGCGGTTGACGACTATGGCTATGCTGCAACCGGCTCCGACTTCTTCTTCCAGCTGATGTTCTGTGCGGCGACGGCATCGATCGTTTCGGGTGCTTTGGCTGAACGTATCAAGCTGTGGCCCTTCCTGATCTTCACGATCATCCTGACCTCCATCATCTACCCGCTGCAGGCGTCGTGGAAATGGGGCGGCGGCTTCTTGGACGAGATGGGCTTCTTGGACTTCGCTGGTTCGACTGTTGTACACTCTGTCGGTGGTTGGGCTGCTTTGGTTGGCGCGCTTATCCTTGGCCCACGTATCGGCAAGTACAAAGACGGCCGTGTAACACCATTCCCCGGTTCTAACCTGACGCTTGCTACGCTGGGTACATTCATCCTGTGGATGGGTTGGTTCGGCTTTAACGGTGGTTCGCAGTTGGCCATGGGTTCGATCGGTGACGTTGCTGACGTTTCGCGCATCTTCTCCAACACGAACGCGGCTGCGGCTGGTGGTGCGATTACTGCGCTGCTGCTGACACAGCTTCTGTACAAAAAGCCTGACCTTACGATGGTACTGAACGGCGCACTTGCTGGTCTGGTTTCCATCACGGCCGAGCCGCTGACACCTTCGCTGGGTGCTGCGACGCTGATCGGTGCTGTTGGTGGCGTAATCGTAGTCTTTGCAGTTCCATTCCTGGACAAGCTGAAGATCGACGACGTTGTTGGTGCGATCCCGGTTCACCTGTTTGCCGGTATCTGGGGCACCATCGCGGTTGTGTTCACCAACTCTGACGCATCCCTGATGACGCAGCTTTATTCCATCGTTGTGGTCGGCATCTTCGTCTGTGTCACATCGGCAATCGTTTGGTTCATCCTGAAAGCGACCATGGGCATCCGTGTAAGCGAAGAGGACGAGATCAACGGTCTGGATATGGCTGAACTGGGTATGGAAGCTTATCCTGAGTTCTCTAAAGGCTAACACCCCTTCCTGTTAGTCAGAGAAAACTGCCCGGGCGTTCGCGCCCGGGCTTTTTTGTGCCGAAATGTTCGAAGTGAAGAAGGCCGTTAGATACCGGTTTGCGCAATTGCGGCAGCAACCAGCGGCACGGTGTCCGTGCTTAGGCCAGCGATGTTCATACGACTGTCGCCAACCATGTAAATCCCGTGATCTTCCCGCAACGCCACCACTTGTTCCGGTGTCGCCCCAAGGCGCGAGAACATGCCGCGATGCTGTGCCAGAAAGCCGAACCTGTCAGACCCCGTCAGGCGGCGCAGTTCGTCGGCCAGTTGGGTGCGTAGCGACAGCATAGAGGTGCGGATACCTTCAAGCTCGGCCTCCCAATCGGCGCGCAGGGCTGGATCGTTCAGTACATTCGTAACCAAGCGCGCACCATGATCTGGCGGGAAGGAGTAGTTCAGGCGGTTAAGTGCGGTCAGGTTTGCCTGTGTGACGTTCCGCGTTGGGCCATCTGCGGCAATGGCCAACAGAACCCCGGCGCGTTCGCGGTAAACGCCGAAGTTTTTCGAACAACTTGCGGCGATCAGAACCTCGGGGCATTGCGCGGCGATCAGGCGGGTGCCTGCGGCGTCTTCGGTCAGGCCATCGCCGAACCCTTGGTACGCGATGTCGATCAGTGGGATAAGGCCGCGTTCCGTCAGCAGGGCGGCGACCTGTTGCCACTCAGGCAATGTTAGGTTCGCGCCCGTCGGGTTGTGGCAACAGCCGTGCAACAACACGATGTCGCCCGCTTGCGCCGTCTGCAGATCGGCCATCATCGCGCCGAAATCAACCGCGCGCGCATCCGCATCGAAATAGCGGTATTCGGCGAACCGAAGGCCAGTGCGCTTGATGATCGGCGGGTGGTTCGGCCATGTGGGGTTAGAGGCCCACACAGTCGCGTTTGGCGCGGCGTCCTTCACCAGCTCAAGCGCGATATGAAGCGCACCAGTGCCGCCAACGGTGGCCGCAGCGGCGATACGGGTGCTTTCAACGCTGTCTGCAAGCACAAGGTCCGCCATCGCGTTGTGGAAGCCTGCATCGCCCGCAAGTGCCGTGTAACTTTTGGAGGTCTCACTATCCCACAAAGCGCGTTCGGCGGCCTTGATGGCGCGCATCACGGGTGTTTCACCCGCCGCGTTGCGATAGACGCCGACGCCAAGGTCAACTTTGTCGGGGCGAGGGTCGGCCTTGAACCGGCCCATCAGCTCTATGATTGCGTCTTCGGGTTGTGGCTTTAGCTGACCCAGCACGGGCTTTATCCTTTTGCGACCTTCAGGTCGTCATACATGCCCCATTCGGACCACGACCCATCATAAAGCGCGTGTTGACGATGGCCGATCCGTTCTAGCGCAAGGTTGATGATTGCCGCCGTAACGCCTGATCCGCAGGTGGTGATCGCCGGCTTAGACAGATCAACGCCTGCGCCTTCCAGCACGGATTTCAGATCAGCGGGGTCTTTCATCGTGCCATCTGCGGCAAATAGCGTGGGGAAGGGCACGTTCTTGGAATTTGGGATGTGACCCGAACGCAGACCGGGGCGGGGCTCTTCGACCTCTCCGCGGAACCGGTCGCCTGCGCGGGCATCAATGATTTCGTAATCACCAAGTTTCGATGCCGCGGCAACCTGTGTCACGTCTTTGATCAGATGTGCCTGACGATGCACCGTCATGTGGCGATCTTTGACAACGGGGGGCAGATCCTCAACCGGGTGCCCTTCGGCTTGCCACTTGGGCAGCCCGCCATCCAGCACGGCGATGTCGGTCTTGCCCATCAGGCGAAACAGCCACCACACCCGTGCAGCGGAAAACATGCCCATGCCGTCATAAACAACAACCTGATGACCGTCGCCCACGCCCATGGCGCGCATGCGGCTCATGAATTTTTCAACGGGTGGGGCGGTGTGAGGCAACGAAGAGCGGTGGTCGCTGATTTCATCAATATCGAAGAAACGCGCGCCGGGAATATGTGCGGCTTCGTATTCGGCCTTCGCATCACGGTTCATGTCGGGCATGTACCAAGACGCATCGAAAAGCCGCAGATCAGGGTCGTTCAGATGCGCAGCCAGCCATTCGGTGGATACGAGGGTTTGGGGGTCATTTGCAGACATCGTCGCCTCCGGGATGCGCGTTCATCGCCACTGATTAAAGCGGCAACCGCGCTGAGGCAAGTCCGGGCGCCCCAACAAAAGGGCACCCGGTCGGAACGTTACTTGGCCATCATGTTCTTCACGATGCCAACAGCCGCCATTACGACGCCGCCGCCAACGCCACCGGATGCCAACTGGCCAACGATCGCACCAATGTCCAATCCGCCAGCCGCGCCTGCAGCTTCTGCAACGCCGCCTGCACCCAGCATGCCAAGCAGCTGACCGCCAATACCACCGCCGACGATACCAGCGATAGAGTTGCCAACTGTGCCAAGGCTAAGGTTCTTCATCAGGCCGCCAGCAACGTTACCGCCGACAGCACCAGAAAGTAGGCTGATGATAAGTTGTTCCATGATAATCTGTCCCTTCCAGCGGGCCAGGACTGTTAAACCAGGTTTAATGCCACCGGAGCCTGACCCCACCTCCGGCCCGCTCATCTTGCCATAAAAATACCCACAACCCCTAAGGGAAGTTTTTCGGCCTATTCCCCGTGGCGTAGAAGGCGAGCTTTTTGGCGCTGCCAATCGCGCTTGGCTTCGGTCGCGCGTTTGTCCTGGTTCTTTTTACCCTTGGCGATGCCGATCTTCAGCTTGGCCATGCCGCGATGGTTGAAATACATCACCAGCGGAACAAGGGTCATGCCTTTACGCTGGGTGTCTGCCCATAGCCGGGCAAGCTCTTTCTTCGAGACAAGAAGCTTGCGCTTGCGGCGTTCTTCATGGCCCCAAGTTTTCGCTTTGTCGTAGGGCGGGATATAGCTGTTGATCAGCCACAGTTCACCGTCTTCGACATTGGCATAGCTTTCGGCGATGTTGGCCTGACCTTCGCGCAGGCTTTTCACCTCGGACCCTTCAAGCATGATTCCGCATTCGAGGTCTTCCTCGATTGCATAATCGTACCTTGCCCGCCGGTTTTCGGCGATGACATTGTAATTCGGGTCTGATTTTTTATTTGCCATGGTTGCACGGATATAGGGTATCCGAAGGCCGGGGAAAAGATGTCTTAGGTCAGTTCGCCCGGCGGCACATCCACGCGCGACAGCCACGGCTTGATATCCAGCAGCGGTGTGTGGTCCAGCACGTCAATCGCATCGATGCCAATCACTCCGGTTTCGTGATCAATTTCGGTGATGCGAACAGTCGACATCGAAATATTATTCGGACGCACCGGGGATCTAAGCGCAAAGGTACCCCGCAGCCCATCGGCGTGGCGCGGCGCCTGTCGGATCAGGTCGCGCCGGGCGCGATCCATCCAGAACAAAAGGATGATGGGTTGACCCACTTCTAGCCCCAACAGGGCCGGGGCGTATTCGGGCCGCAACTCTACACGCGCCGGTTTTCCGGTTTCGCGGGCTTGGCCGATGTTCTTGGGGCAATCGTCCGGCCCCCACGGGGACCGGATTTCACCGATGAATTCCAGCGTCGGGCCGCCGCGCGTTCCGGGTTCGAAATCAAGCATGATTTCGCCGGGGCGGGGCGGTTTCCGATCTGTTGGCATGGCGCGTTAGTTCACCAATCCCGCGTGGCGCATCGCAGCGTCAATGCGGTTACGGGTGGCTTCAGACACGAGCGTCAGTGGCGAGCGCACCTCTTCCAGGCATTTGCCAAGGCGTGACAGCGCGTATTTCGCGCCCGCAACGCCGGGTTCCATGAAGATGGCGATGTGCAGCGGCATCAGGCGGTCCTGATATTCCAGTGCTTTTCTGTAATCACCAGCAAGCGTCGCATTCTGGAATTCGGCGCAAAGCTTGGGCGCAACATTGGCCGTGACCGAAATGCAGCCGGTGCCGCCATGCGCGTTAAAGCCAAGCGCGGTCGCGTCTTCGCCCGAAAGCTGGATGAAATCCGTGCCACAGGTGATGCGCTGCTGCGGTACGCGCGACAGATCGCCGGTGGCGTCTTTCACACCGATGATACGCGGCAGCTTTGCCAGTTCGCCCATGGTTTCAGGGGCCATATCAACGACCGAACGGCCGGGGATGTTGTAGATGATGATCGGCAGTTCACAGCAATCATGCGCCGCCGTGAAATGTGCGATCAGCCCCGCCTGCGTCGGTTTGTTGTAATAAGGTGTTACGATCAGCCCGGCATCCGCGCCCACCTTTTCGGCGTGCTGCATCAGGCGCACGGTTTCGGCGGTGTTGTTCGACCCGGCGCCAGCGATAACCGGAATGCGGCCAGCGGCGGCTTTCACCACCTCTTCCACAACCATTTCGTGTTCAGCATGGCTGAGCGTGGGGCTTTCGCCGGTGGTGCCGACGGGCACAATGCCGTGGCTGCCTTCGGCGACATGCCATTCGACCAGCGCCTTCAGCGCATCGCGATCCACTGCGCCGTCTTTAAACGGCGTCACCAGGGCTGGAATGGACCCTTTGATCATGACACGCTTCCTCCTGTGATTCATGGCTTGGGGTGAGTCGCCCCATATGCAAACGCCGCGGAACCTATCTTGCCCGGCAGCAGTTGCCAAGTTTGTGTATTGCAGCCTGATAGGGCGAAGTGAGAGTTTTGGCAAATGATCCATGCAGACAGGACGCTATGCGCAGCTTTTTTCTGACAGTTCTAACATTTGTGTTGTTGGCGCACCCGATTGCGGCGCGCGCTGAACCAGCGCTTTCTTTGGTAATGAAAGCGGTTCGTGCCGACGAATGGGAGGCCGCGCGCACCATCGCCCGGCCCGAAGGCCGCGTTGTGCAAGACATCGTCGAGTGGCGATACCTGCGTGCTGGCGAAGGAGAGTTTGACCAATATGTCGATTTCCTAAAGCGCAATCCAGACTGGCCCGGGCTTGATCGTATGCGCGCGCGGGGCGAAGTTGATATTCCAGCGAGCGCTAAGCCAGATGCCGTTTTGGACTATTTCGCCGATTATGCGCCGGCCACTGGTATCGGTGGGTTGCGGCTGGCCAATGCCTATAAGGCGCTGGGCCGCAACGGTGATGCCGAGGCGCAGGCCGTTCTGACATGGCGCAGCATGCTGTTGACCCCGGCCGTGCACGCCGCGTTCTTGAATGAATTCGGTGACATGCTTGAGCCTCATCATCTGGCCCGGCTGGATGCCATGCTGTGGCAGGGCGAGGCCGCATCGGCCCAGTTAATGCTGCCACTTGTTCCCGAAGAATGGGGCCCCCTTTCTTCTGCGCGGATCGCGCTGCGCCGCCAAAGCGCAGGGGTTGATCAGATGATAGAGGCGATTCCGGCCAACCTAACCAACGACGCCGGGCTGGCGTATGAGCGGTTCGTTTGGCGCGCGCGCAAAGGGCGCGACGAAGATGCCATGGCGCTGTTGGATGAACGCAGCATTTCATCCGCCGCATTGGGCCAGCCCACGCGCTGGGCCAGCCGCCGCAGAACGCTGGCCCGCCAAGCCATGCGCGCAGGCGACGCAGAACTGGCCTATCGGTTGGCCGCCAATCATTTTCTGTCCGAAGGGTCCGATTTTGCCGATCTGGAATGGCTGGCGGGTTTTATCGCGCTGCGGATGCTGAAAGAACCAGAGGTCGCCCTATCCCATTTCCGGCGTTTCGAAGCAGCGGTGGAAACCCCCATCAGCTTGGGCCGCGCTGGGTATTGGGAAGGCCGTGCCTTGGAAGAGTTGGGCCGTACCGAAGACGCACAAGCGGCGTTTGCCAAGGGCGGACAGCATCAGACCGGTTTTTACGGCCAACTTGCGGCTGAACGCGCGGGCATGGCGATGGATGCCGGATTGATCGGCGCGGAAACCTATCCCGATTGGACGACGGCGCCGTTTGCCGGATCAAGCGCGCTGAAAGCAGCACTGCTGTTTGTTCAAGCCGGAGAGCGTAACTTGGCAGAGCTGTTTCTGACCCACCTTGCGGAAACTGCCGGTGCCCACGGTCAGGCGCAGCTTGCCGGTTTGGCGCTATCCCTCAACGAAGAACATATCGCGCTGCGTATCGCGAAAGTGGCCGCCGGGCAGGGCAACGTGATGCCGCGCGCCTATTTCCCTGTCACCAACTTGGGCGACGCGGAACACCCTGTGCCCACCGAACTGGTGCTTTCCATTGCGCGCCGTGAAAGCGAATTTGACCCCGTGGTGGTCAGCGGCGCAGGCGCGCGGGGCCTGATGCAGTTGATGCCGGGCACCGCACAAGAGGTGGCCGGGAAACTGGACGTTGCTTATTCCAGTACCGCGCTGTTAACCGACCCGTCCTATAACGCCCGTCTTGGCGCGGCTTATCTGGCCGGGCTGATCGAAGAGTTTGGGGATAACTACGTACTTGTTTCGGCCGGATACAACGCGGGACCCAGTCGGCCACGGCGCTGGATCGGCGAACGCGGCGATCCGCGATCTGCTGGCGTGGACGTGATCGATTGGATCGAGATGATACCGTTCCGTGAAACCCGCAACTATGTGATGCGCGTCACGGAATCGGTGCCCATCTATCGTGCGCGCTTGACTGGCAAAACGACGCCGTGGCGATTGTCGAAGGAACTGCAGACGCAGTAAAATCTAACGCGTCTGCCGTTCCCGCCACAGGGTGAACAACCCCGCGCCAATAACGACGGCAGCGCCGATGGCGACGTTCGTCTTCAGCGTTTCGCCAAAAACCGTCAGGCCAAGGGTCGATGCAAAGACCAACTGAAGATAGGCAAAGGGTTGCACGGCGCTGGCCTCGGCGACTTCGTAGCATCTGATCAGCAAATAGTGCCCCAACGCCCCGGTAACACACAGCAGCGCCATCCAGGCCCAATCTGGCGCGCGCATAGGTTCCCAGAACCACAGGCCAACAGCGGTCATTGCGATGGCGCCCATCGTGCCGGTCCAGAAAAAGCTGGTGGCGGCGCTGTCTTCGCGCGCGACATATCGGGTCAGCAGGCCATACAGCGCGAACATCAGGGCGGCTGCCAACGGGATCAGCGCGGCGGGCGAAAACACCCGAAACCCCGGTTGCAGGATGATCAGCACCCCGACAAACCCAATGGCAATCGCCACCCAGCGCCGCCAGCCTACCTTTTCCCCAAGGATCGGCCCAGAGAGCGAGGCGATAAGCAACGGGTAGCTGGCGAAAATGGCGTGGCTTTCAACCAGCCCCAGCATGACAAACCCGGCCACCATCACGCAAATCTCGGCCGCTAACAGTAGCCCGCGGAACCCTTGCAAAATCGGCTGGCTGGTGGCCGCGGCCGCGCGTACGCCGCCGGCTTTTCGCGCACCGATGAAGATAACGAAGGCGGCAAAGAACCAGTATCGGATCATCACCACCATCAACACGTTATAGTGCCCCGCCAAATGGCGCGAGATGCCGTCTTGAACCGCGAAGACCAAGGTCGTGGCGATCATCAGCATGATGCCAAGCCGGGTGTTCTGTTCCGTCATCTGGCCAGCTTTCCGACGGTCATGTGCCGCTTGCGCCCAAAGCCTGGGCAGCGTTCAACATCGAAACCCGCATCGCTTAGCGCACGGCGCACAAATCCGGCGGCGGTATAGGTGGCAATGGTGCCCTCTGGTGCCGTATGCGCGCCGACCTGCGCCATCAGGGCGTCATCCCAAAGCTCGGGGTTTTTGGCTGGGGAAAAACCGTCCAGAAACCAAGCGTCGGCTTTGCTGTGCCAATTGGTAAGCGTTTCGCGGGCGTCGCCGATGATGACCTCGGCCACCATTTCGGGCGTTTCGAACCTGCGATCACCCGCCGCCCATGCGGCCAGAAATGGTTCGGCCACGTCCTTTGCTTCGGGAAAGGCGGTCAGGGCGCGGGCGATGTCATCGGAAGCCATGGGGAACGCTTCGAAGCTGGTAAAGTGGAACCTTCCCGACGCGCCGCTTTCGCGCCATGCGATCAAGGAGGCCAGCATGTTCAGGCCCGTTCCAAACCCCAGCTCGGCGATGTGAAACCCATCGCGAAACCGTTCGGGCAGGGAATTCCCAGCCAAAAACACGTGCCGCGTTTCCGCCAGCCCGTTTTCGAGCGAGAAATATGGATCATCGAAGCGGAGGGAAACCGGCGTGCCGCCATCTTTCCACTCCAGCTCTGCCTGCTGGTCTGTCATCTTGGGATGCCTTACACGAAGCCAATGGCGCGAGAATGCGGAAGGGCGCGGGGAATGGCAACGGTTGATCTTACAGTAATGGGTGCCGGTGCGTTTGGCCTGTCTGTTGCGTTCGTCTGCGCGGCGCGAGGGGCAAAGGTGCGCGTGATCGAAAAGCGGCGCGTCGGGGCCGGATCAAGCGGTGGCATCGTCGGTGCGCTTGCCCCGCATGCGCCCGAGCGGTGGAACGACAAAAAAGCCTTTCAGTTCGAAAGCCTTGTGATGGCAGAACAGTTCTGGGCGAATGTTGAGCGGGTTTCGGGCCTGTCCTCGGGTTATGGCCGAACCGGGCGCTTGCAGCCGATCATCAACGAACGCGGGCTTGCCCTTGCCCACGAACGGGCCGCGCAAGCTGCAGAGTTGTGGCAGGGCAAAGCACAGTGGCGCGTTCTGCCCTATACCGATTTCGCTGATTGGGCACCGCCCAGCCCGACAGGATACGTTATTCACGATACGCTGACGGCGCGCCTTCACCCCGCACAGTCCTGTGCTGCGTTGGCGGGTGCGTTGACCGCGCTGGGCGGCGAGGTGGTGACGGGCGATGCAAAGCCCGAGGGAGCGGTTTTGTGGGCCACCGGCTATGAAGGGTTGATGGCGCTTTCCGCCCAGTTGGATCAATTCGTTGGTCACGGCGAAAAGGGGCAGGCGTTGCTGCTGAAATACGCGGCGCCCGACATGCCGCAGCTTTTCGCGGATACGGTGCATTTTGTGCCTCATGCGGATGGAACGCTTGCCATCGGCTCCACCACCGAGCGGGATTTTGACGCGCCCGACACCACCGATGCCCAGCTTGACGGGCTTTTGGAGCGCGCGCTGGCCGCGGTGCCGCAACTTGCCGGGGCCGAGGTGCTGCAACGTTGGGCCGGGGTGCGCCCCCGCGCGAAAAGCCGTGCGCCGATGTTGGGTGAATATCCGGGCAAGCCGGGGCATTTCATTGCCAACGGCGGCTTCAAAATCGGGTTTGGCGTGGCCCCGAAAGTGGCGGAATTGATGGCTGACCTGATATTGAACGGCAAAGATTCTATCCCACCCGCATTTCGGGTTGAGGCGAACCTTTGAAAGCTGCGCAGTGACGCCTAGCCTGCTTCGGCCACCAGACATTGCCGCCCGTCCGGCCCGCGCACCCACAACACGGTGCCATTGCGGCAAAGCGTGGCCTGTTCGTAATCCAGCAAGGGCGCGGTTGCCCGGAAGCTGAAACTGTTCAGCGCACCAAGTTCCCGTTCCGCTTTCAGCATCAATAGCTGGGCCAAAAGCGGCCCATGCACCACCAACCCGCCGTAACCTTCAACCTTGCCGCAATAGTCGCGGTCGTAATGGATGCGGTGCCCGTTGAACGTAAGCGCCGAATAGCGAAACAGCAGCGTTGGCGAAAAATCGGCCACGTCCTGTGTTTCGGCTTCATCGGCGGCTTGGGGCGCTATGGGTGGCGTTGCGCCGGGGGCTGGGTCTTCGCGATAGACTAGATCCTGATGTTCAGTCACGCACAGAGTGTCGCGTTGGCGAATTTCGTGGCGCAGGGTGACAAAGGCCAATGGCCCCGTGCGGCCCAGCTTTTCCGAAACGCTTTCAACTATCGTTGTTTTTTCGGCGGGTTCGCCCAAGGTGACAGGGGCGTTGAATGACAGACGGCCACCGGCCCACATGCGCCGGGGTAAACCAAGATCGGGGATGAAATCGCCGATTTTCGGGTGCCCATCCCGGCCCAATTCACCGGGGGCGCGTGCATCCCAGAAATAGATCTGGTGAAAGAACGGGGCCAGCTTATCGCCAGCGCCAGGAGTGGCACCGGGCAGGTCCAACGTCGCATGAAGCGCTGCCGCGCGTGCCGGGTCCAGGGGGTCAATCAAGGTTTGTGTTCGTCCGACGGCTTGATGCATGGTGTGAAAACTAGTCATCTCGTCGACAGGAGGCAACATGCCGCCAACGCTCACGTCTCTCGATCATCTGGTGCTAACAGTGGCCGATATCGGCCATGCGGTCGCCTTTTACGAAACCGTTCTGGGCATGGAAAAGCAAGAGTTTCACCCCGCAGACGGGTCAACCCGCACGGCACTGAAGTTCGGAACACAGAAGATCAACCTGCATCCCGCCGGGCGCGAATACGACCCCAAGGCGGCGCATCCCGGCCCCGGCACCGCGGATTTGTGTTTCCTTAGCGATACGCCGCTGGATGACTGGCTGACCCATCTGGGTGGCTGGGGAATCGCGATTGAGGAAGGGCCGGTGAAGCGCACAGGCGCCATGGGGCCGATCACTTCAATCTATATCCGCGACCCCGACCGTAACTTGATCGAGATCGCGAACCCGGCTTAGCCTTTCGCGGCTTCGCGCAGCGCGTCCATCAATTGCTGCAAGAACTTAATGCTGGTCTCATTTGTCAGACGGCCATCTTCCCCGAATGCTTTTGGAGCATTGCCGATGGTGACTTCCGGCCCCATCAACAGCTGGGGGCGAAAGGACACCATGCAGTGACGCAGTGCGAACTGCGTGCGTGGGCCGCCTGCCATTCCAGATGTCGCCGATAGGATCGCGACGGGTTTGTCGTGCCACGGGTTACCTTCGACGCGGCTGACCCAATCCAATGCGTTTTTCAGCACGCCAGAGATGGATTTGTTGTATTCCGGCCCGGAAATCACCACCGCATCCGCCGCGGCGATTTGGTCTGCCAAGGTTTGGACTTCGGCCGGGATGCCCTGTGCCTCTAGGTCGCCGTCATAAAGAGGAAACCGCAGGTTGCCTTCGATGAATTCCGTCGGAGCGAACAGGCGCGCGGCCTCGTGTACAAGTTTGCGGTTGTACGACTCTTGGCGCAGGGAACCCGAAATGCCCAGTAGTTTCATATTTTCATCCTTCATCCAGTCACTTGCCAAATAGCGCAGTGCCATCAAAGGACAAAGGGTTCCTTGCCTTGCGCCGACGCTTGGCGCAGGTTGCGCAACAGATATATTAGTTGAGGGCGGGCGAATGGCGCGGCACGGCGGGCGAATTCTGGTGGATCAATTGGTGATTCAGGGCGTGAAACGGGTGTTTTCCGTTCCGGGCGAAAGTTTTCTGGCGGCGCTGGATGGGCTGCACGATGTCGGCATCCAAAATGTCGTCTGTCGCCAAGAAGGCGGTGCCGCCATGATGGCCGAGGCGCAGGGTAAGATGACCGGACAGCCGGGTGTTTTGTTCGTGACGCGGGGGCCGGGGGCAACGAACGCGTCTGCCGGTCTTCATGTTGCGATGCAGGACAGCACGCCGATGGTTGTGTTCGTCGGGCAAATCGCTCGCGGCCACCGTGACCGAGAGGCGTTTCAGGAAGTCGATTATCGCGCGTTCTTTGGCCCGCTGGCGAAATGGGCGACAGAGGTGGATGATACCGACCGGCTGCCTGAATACATCTCGCGTGCGTTTCATGTGGCCACGTCTGGCCGCCCCGGCCCCGTCGTTCTGGCCCTGCCAGAGGATATGCTAAGCGCCTTTTCAGACACACCGGATATCGCGGCCCCCGTGCCGATGCCGACAGGGGTGAGTGAGGCGCAAATCGCGGCGGTGCTGGATGCGCTTTCCACCGCTAAGCGGCCGCTGATCGTTGCGGGTGGGGCGGGCTGGTCTAGGGACGCTGCTACCAATCTGGAACGGTTCGCTGAACGGTTTGCGCTGCCTGTGGCGGTCACGTTTCGTCGGCAGGGACATATGGACAACCGGCACCCGAATTACATCGGTGATCTTGGCGTCGGGATGAACCCAAAGCTGGGTCAGCGGTTGCAGGCGGCGGATCTTGTGATCGCGCTTGGCACGCGGTTGGGGGATATCGCGACGAACGGCTATACCCTGATTGACCCGGCCCAGCCGGACAAACGGATTGTGCATATCCACCCCGACCCCGATGAGCTTGGGCGCGTCTATCGCCCTGACCCCGGTATCGCGGTAAGCGCGTCGCAGATGATTGCAGCGTTGGCGCAGGTCAATGCGCCTGAGGTCAGCCGCGGCGATTGGGTGACATCCGCGCGCGCAGAATATGATGCGTGGCGGGCCCCAAAGGAAACGCCTGGAACGGTGAAGATGGAGCGTGTCGTCAGCTGGCTTTCCGACAACCTGCCCGAGGATGCGGTGCTGACCAACGGCGCCGGAAACTATGCGGCGTTCTTACATCGTTATTATCAGTTCAAACTCTTCGGAACGCAGCTTGCCCCGACCTCTGGCTCTATGGGATATGGCTTTCCGGCAGCGATTGCCGCCAGCATCGAACACCCGGATCGCACGGTTGTCTGCATGGCGGGCGATGGGTGTTTCCAAATGACCGTTAACGAGTTTTCAACGGCTGTTCAGCATGGTGCCAAACCTATCGTGGTGGTTGCCAACAACGGGCGGTATGGGACCATCCGCATGCATCAAGAACGCCACTATCCCGGGCGCGTCAGCGGCACCGATCTGGCCAATCCTGACTTTGCGGCGCTTGCGCGTGCCTATGGCGGCCATGGAGAGGTTGTGGAGCGTACGGATGATTTCGCCGCAGCCTTTGGGCGCGCGCAAAGCTCTGGCCTGCCAGCGGTCATCGAATTGCGCCTTGACCCAGAGGCGCTTTCGACCGGCCTTACCCTAAGCGAAACGCGCGCCTTGGGGGAAGCAGGCTAAACCGCTTTGCGAAAGGTCAGGCTGGTGGGCTGTGTAAAGCCGGGGTGGGCGGTCGCGCCGGTTTGCACGAACCCCATCGCGGTAAACGCGGAATGGTTTTCCAACAGCTCAACCCGTGACTGAAGTTCTAGCGCGTGCAGGTTCAGATCGCGCGCGCGGGTTACTGCGGTTTCGACCAAGCGTCGGGCGTGGCCCGCTGCACGATGGCTTTGCGCGACGGTCAGTTTGCCAACGTAAAGCACGTCGTCGCGCGGCGTCAGAAAGATACAGGCGATGGGCTGGTTGTTTTGCTCAATCACCCACACCTCCCCATTACTGGCCTGCGCTGCGATGGCGTCGGCCGTTAGGTTCAGCATGGATGATGGCGGATCAATGCGCCCTTCCATGTACGAAAAATTCGCCCGTATCAGCCGAAGCAATGCGGGCCAATCATATGGCGCGGTCACACGGCGAAGCTTGGTCATTGTTCAACAGCCCGCCGACCGAAGTTGGATTTGTAGATACAGGTTTTCTTCACGTTTGCGAAAATGCCCGTTGTGGTGTGAGTGTCCAAGGATGGTAACAATCGGGGCGGCGGGATCAAGTCTTTCGGCATGAGGGCGTTAACCCTTGGTTTACCAATCGGGTCACATAACTTGCGTAACTTATGCGCGAAGGTGTCTGAAATGCGGATCTGGATTGCACTGATACTGTTGGCGGCCTGTGACAGTCCAAGCGTGGGTCTGATCAATGCGCCGTCCCGTCAGGTGCAAATCGAAAACAGCACGTTTGTGGTTCACTTCAACGGCGAACGGGCCGAAGCGATACGTACCAATTTCGAATTCGGAAAAGAGGCCCGTGGGGTCATGGGGCGCGGCTATCGGGCCATTGAGTTGGCAACCGGGTGCCAGATTGTTCCGCGCAGCTTTGAGGGTGATCCTGCGCTGATGAAAGCCAAGCTTGCCTGCGTCAGCTGATTGTCACCTCAATCCCGACGGCTTTTTCCATAAACAGGTTTGACGCGATATCGGGGTAATCACCGAAGGCACCGCGATCCGTGTAACCCAGCGAACGGTAAAGGCTGACCGCCTCTGCCAGTTGTTCCCCGGTTTCAAGCCTAAGATGCGTCAGGCCGATATCTTCGGCGGCGGATTCCAGCGCGATCATCAACGCTCGCGCAACTCCAATGCCGCGGGCTTTGGGAGAAACGAACAGGCGCTTTATTTCACCGTATTTGATTTGATCCACCAAAGCGACGCAGCCCATCGCGCGGCCATCAATGCGAGCCACAAGGAACTGGGTGTTCGGGGTGTCTAACTCTTCGGCCGAAAAGCTAAAGCATTCGTCGGGTGGGAATGCCTCTAGCAGTGCCGCCTGACTGGCGTCGATCAGGTTGCGACTGTCTGGCGCGATTGCGCTTTCGGTACGAATTTCGATGGCCATAACCAACTGCCCCCCAACAGGCATGTGATTCATTTTTCTGGCCTATCTCGTTAATTGTTAACCAGATGGTCAACTGGAAATTTGCGCGTGCCGGGGGCGATGGGACGGTGACAATATACAGGTTTCAGGGCGATATATTGTGGATAACTGCCGGTATTGGCGCATATTGTGTGGTCTGTGCTTGACTCATTGCCGTTCAGGCCGAAGGATTTAAGACCTATTGGAATCACGGCAGGCAAATTTTGCGCTTTAATCGGCTAAGACTGAACGGCTTCAAAAGCTTTGTTGACCCCACTGATCTTGTGATCGCCGAGGGGCTGACAGGCGTGGTTGGGCCAAACGGTTGTGGCAAGTCCAATCTGCTAGAGGCGCTGCGCTGGGTCATGGGCGAAAACCGCCCGACCGCGATGCGTGGCGGCGGGATGGAGGATGTGATCTTTGCCGGTGCGGCCACGCGGCCCGCGCGCAACTTTGCCGAAGTCAGCCTGACCATCGATAACACCGACCGGTTGGCCCCCGCCGGCTTTAATGATCAAGACATGCTTGAGGTGGTGCGCCGCATCACGCGCGATGCAGGTTCGGCCTATAAGGCGAACACCAAAGACGTGCGCGCCCGCGATGTGCAGATGTTGTTCGCTGATGCCTCGACCGGGGCGCATTCGCCTGCGCTTGTCCGGCAAGGTCAGATCTCAGAGCTGATCAACGCCAAGCCGAAAAACCGCCGCCGGATTCTGGAAGAAGCCGCCGGTATCTCCGGCCTGTACCAGCGTCGCCATGAGGCCGAACTAAAGCTGAAGGGTGCCGAAGCCAATTTGGGTCGCGTCGATGATGTCATCGAACAGCTGGCCAACCAGCTTGGCCAATTGGCCCGTCAGGCGCGCCAAGCCGCGCGGTACCGTGAAATCGGCACAGAACTGCGCCGGGCTGAGGGGATGCTGCTGTATCGCCGTTGGAAAGAAGCGGATGAAACGCGAGCCCAGACTCAGGCAGACCTGACAGAGCGTACCAAGGCCGCGGCGCAAGCTGAAACAGCCGCCCGGCAGGCCGAAAAAGCTCGGGTTGAGGCCGACGAAAAGCTGCCCCCCCTGCGTGAGGAAGAGGCGATTGCGGCCGCTGTTCTCCAACGTCTTCAGGTGCAGCGTGATACGCTGGCCGATCAAGAATCGCGCGCAAAGCAGACGATTCAGACCCTGACCGCGCGAATCGATCAGCTGACCCATGACATGGAACGCGAAGCTGGCCTGAACCGAGATGCGGGCGAAACGATTGAGCGGCTGGAGTGGGAACAGGCGCAGATCGCCAAGGCCAACGAAGGCCACGACGACGGGTTAGAGGCCGCAACCGCCGCCGCGCATGATGCCGCGCAGGTCTTGCAAGACCGCGAGACGACACTGTCGGAACTGACCGAAGATGTGGCCCGTCTGGCGGCACGCCATCAGTCCGCCCAACGTCTGCTAGAGGACGCCTCCAAGACCCTGTCCAAGAACGAGTCAGAAGCCGAACGCGCACGCATCACGGTGACCGAGGCCAGGCAGGCGCTTGAAAAACTGTCGGGCGATGTAGAAACGGCCGAGGCCGCGCAAGAACATGCGGTTCAGACCGCCGAAAACGCCGAAGATGCGTTGGTTGAGGCGGACGAGGCCCGCGCCGACGCCCAAACGCGTGAGGCGGACGCCCGCGCCGAACATTCCGAAGCCGAAGGTGAGGCCAGTGCCCTTAGGGCCGAAGTTGGCGCGCTTTCCCGATTGGTCGAACGCGACACCGCCGAAGGTGGCCAATTGCTTGACAATCTGCGGGTTGAGGCGGGTTACGAAAAGGCGCTTGGCGCGGCGCTGGGCGACGATTTGCGCAATCCGGAAATTACGGGCGACGCACCGTCCGGGTGGGCGTCGCTGCCTGGGTATTCACCGGCGCAAACTTTGCCAGATGGGATTCCCGCGCTTACCAATTATGTCTCTATGCCGGCGGTTATGACCCGTCGCATGGGTCAGATCGGGCTGATCGACGCGGCCGATGGCAACCGTTTGCAGCCGCTGCTAAAGCCCGGCCAGCGCCTTGTCAGCATCGAAGGTGACCTGTGGCGCTGGGACGGTTTTCGCGCCGGGGCCGAAGATGCACCTTCGGCGGCCGCGCTGCGATTGCAGCAGTTGAACCGGCTGGTCGAACTGAAGCGCGATCTGGAAGAGGCAAACGCCCGCGCGGTCGGCGCTGCGCAGGCGCATCAGGTTCTGACCATGCGTCTGGCGGATTTGACCGAGGCAGACAAACTTGCGCGTCAGGCGCGCCGTGATGCGGACCGTCTGGTCGCCGATACCGGTCGTGCCCTATCACGTGCCGAAGCGGACCGCTCGATCGCTGAAACCAAGTTGGAAAGCGCGCAACTGGCCGTGAACCGCCACGAAGAAGAGGCCCTTGCCGCCCGGACACGCCAGAAAGAGGCGCAGGCTGCGATGGCGGATCTTGGCGATCTGAACGCAGCACGTGCCGAGGTTGAAGACGTCAAAATGACTGTCGAGGCCGCGCGGATGACGATGCTGGCCAAACGCTCCGCCCATGATGAACTGCGCCGCGAGGGCGAGGCCCGGACGAAGCGGCGTCAGGAAATCATGAAAGAGGTCAGCGGCTGGCGGCACCGTTTGGAAACCGCCGAAAAGCGTATTAGCGAACTGGCCGAACGCAAAGAAACCTCGCAAGAGGAACTGGCAGAGGCCGCGGCGGCACCTGAAGAGATTGCCGAAAAGCGCGAAGAGTTGGTGGAGGCGATCGAAGCCGCTGAAACGCGCCGTCGTGCGTCGGCTGATGCGTTGGCCTTGGCCGATACGGCCTTGCGCGACGCGGTACAGGCGGAACGCGATGCAGAGCGCGCGGCGTCGGAAGCCCGCGAAGCACGCGCGGGCGCCGAAGCGCGTTCAGACGCGGCGCGCGAAACTGTTGCAGCCGCCGCTGAACGCATTCAGGAAGAGCAAGAAGTCACACCCGACGCATTGCTGGAAAGCCTTGGCGCGGACCCTGACAAGATGCCGCCTGCGGAAACCATCGAACATGACGTGAACCGCCTGAAACGGCAGCGCGATGCATTGGGGGCGGTGAACCTGCGGGCCGAAGAGGACTCAAAAGAGGTTCGCGAAGAGCACGAAACGCTGGTCAACGAAAAGAACGATCTGGAAGAGGCGATCAAGGCGCTTCGTACCGGTATCGCCAGCCTGAACCGCGAAGGGCGCGAGCGGCTTTTGACCGCGTTCGAACAGGTGAACAGCAACTTCTCTCTTCTATTTACGCACCTGTTTGGCGGCGGCGAGGCGAAGCTGGTTCTGGTGGAATCTGACGACCCGCTGGATGCCGGATTGGAAATCATGTGCCAGCCACCCGGCAAAAAGCTTTCGACGCTTTCGCTGTTGTCAGGTGGTGAACAGACGCTGACGGCGATGGCGCTGATCTTTGCAGTGTTCCTTGCCAACCCAGCCCCGATTTGTGTGCTGGACGAGGTGGATGCGCCATTGGACGACGCCAACGTCACGCGGTTCTGTGACTTGTTGGATGAAATGACCCGCCGCGCCAACACGCGCTTCCTGATCATCACGCACCACGCGGTTACGATGGCGCGGATGGATCGTCTGTTTGGGGTGACCATGGCAGAGCAAGGCGTTAGTCAGCTTGTTTCCGTGGACCTTAAGAAGGCCGAACAGATGGTGGCTTAAGCGCCTTGATCGCTGACCGTTGATGCCATTCAGGCAGCAATAGCACCGCTTAGCTTCCATTGTTTCAGAAATTTGGCTGTGTTGAAAAAAGCATAGCAAAGAATGGCTCGCCACATTAATGACACAATTGGGTGTGGGGCAAATGCCAGCCAGATGGCCAACGTATTTGCTTCAAAGAAATTGGTGGAGAGTCAGAAACATGACAACGAAGTTGGGCATTGCTGCCCTGACGGCTGCAACGATCTTGGGTGTGAGCGCAGCTAGCGCCGCGACAACGTCAATCGCGTTTGGCCCCGAATATACCACAACGACTGGGCCGTCCGGGCCAAGTATTAGTTTTGATGTTGCGGTTGCGACCGATGCGACCCTGCTGACGGGTTTTTGATCTGACAACGCAAGGCGATCTAAGCTGGAACGGCGGTTCAGGCTACCTCCCAGAATCACTGACGATTTCGGTAGATGGTATCGTTCTAGGTACGATCCTTGATGGTATTGACAGCAACGACCCCTTCGCATTTTCGGGCGATACGGGGAATGACTTTGGGCCCCTTCTTTCCAGCAGCGCCACGTTGGCGACTGATATCTCTGGGGCAGCGGCTGATGGGTTCCTTACGCTGACATTCCAAGGCACCTCAGAGATCAACTTCACGAACGGTGGTACCGGGGTGTTCGCCTCGCTTCCTGCGTTCTACATCGCTGTTGCGGGTGAGCTGACGTATGAAACGGCAACTGTGCCGCTTCCAGCGACTTTGCCACTTTTAGGTGGTTCGCTGGGTCTGTTCGGCCTGTGGTCGCGCCGTAAGGCAAAATCGCAAGGCTAAGCATCTGCGCGGCAAGACATTCAAGGGCGGTCCAACGGGGCCGCCCTTTTCGTTCCTAGGCTTTGCGGATCACATCATCCTTCCGGATGACTCCGGCCTGTTCCACGGCGCACAGCAACCCGCGCAGTCGCAGCGGCACGTGTTCCGGTTCCACCAGCCAATCCTTCGCCGCGTCGCCATTGCGTTTGCGCCATTTCACACAGCCGTCGTTGAACACCTCGGACACGCGCAGTACTGCCGTGCCGATTTGCAGGCGGGTGCCGGTGGGCATGTTTGACTGGGTCGTATCAAGGTCTGCGATGATCGTGTCACCGGGGTGGATGTTGCCCGCTGTGCCGCCCACGGCGGCCTTAAACACCCGCGCGCCAAGGATAGAGACCTGGATGCCGGGATGCCCGCTGCCATCGGGGTTGCGCAGCCAGGCGTGGTTCGCCCACCGTTCCCCTATGATCCCGCGATCGGGGCACAGTTCGATCTGATCGGGATAGGTGCGTTCGCTATAGCCGGGGCGAAAGCACAGGATGTCGATGGGCGCGTTGTCCTTCGGTGCATCAAGAATATGTGGCAGCGCGGCCATCAATTCATCGCGGGTCGGGTGGAAGGGCATCAAAGCTTGCCCAACAGTGCCTTTGTTGGCCACGCATCAGCGGGAAGGCCAAGGCGCTTTTGTTCGGCCTGAACCGCCGCGCGGGTTTTGGCGCCAAGGATGCCATCAACCTTGCCCACGTCATGCCCGCGTGCCCTAAGCTTTTGCTGAAGCTGCTTCATCTGCCCACCGCTTAGGCCGGGTTCAGCGTTACCCGCGTTATAAACGGGGGCACCTTCCAAACGGGTTGCGAAATAGGCGGCGGTGGTGACGTAGACGAAGCTTTTGTTCCATTCGAAATAAATATCGAAGTTCGGATAGGCGAGGAACGCTGGCCCCTTACGCCCCATCGGCAACAAGACGGACGCAGGCAGGTTACCCGCACCCAGCCCACCGGCGCGGGGTTTCACGCCCAACTTTGCCCAATCGCTGACACGCATCTTCGTGTGCAGCCCGGTTTTCGACCAGTCGAGGTTTTGAGGGACGACGATTTCCTGCAACCACGGCTCGCCCGCGCGCCAGCCCAGATCACGCAACATATTCGCGCCAGACATCAGCGCATCAGGCGGAGAGGTCTTGAGGCTGACCTTGCCATCCCCATCGCCATCGACGCCGTTTTCAAGGATGTCGCCGGGCAGCATCTGAACCATGCCAATTTCGCCTGCCCATGCGCCTGTGGTGCGGGCGGGGTCGAAGCTGCCTTTTTCGAAAAGCTCCAGCGCGGCGAAGACCTGCGGGCGGAAAAGGTCGGGGCGGCGGCAATCATGTGAAAGCGTCAACAGGGCGTTCAGCGTGTTGAAATCGCCCTGTACCGCGCCATAGTCGGTTTCCAGCGCCCAGAATGCCAACAGCACCCCACGCGACACACCATAGTTCCGTTCGATATAGTCAAAAACTTTGTCGTATTTTTTCGAGTTTCGGCGGCCGTTATCAACGCGGTTCTGGCTGATCACCCGGCGCGAGAACGTCACGAAATCAAGCTGAAACACCCCTTGGGATCGGTCGGCCTTGATCACTTTGGGATCTTGGCGCGCGGAAGACAGGAACCGATCAACCGTTGCGGGCGCGTGGCCTTTGGAAACGGCCTCTTTCTTGATGCCTGACAGGAACGAACCGAACGTGCCGCCACAGGGCGCTTTGGCCTCTGCGACAGGGGCAAGCAACAGGCTTGCGACAAGGGGCAGGGCGAAACGCATGAACAACCTCCGAAAAACAAACTCGGGCGGACAGTAACAGCCCTACGGCGGCTGGCAACCGTTCAGGCAGCTTTCAGGTGTGCCCGGCCATGTGGCGCCCACCAGTCGATTTCTGGGTTGATCGGAATAATCCGGTTCGGGCTGATCGTGTCATGGCTGTAATGATAATGGCGCACGATATGGTCGAATTTCACCGTGTCGGCCACGCCCGGCCATTGGTAAAGTTCGCGGGTATAACCCCACAGGTTGGGGTAATCGATCAGCCGCTTTTTGTTGCATTTGAAATGCAGATGATAAACCAGATCGAACCGCGCAAGGGTTGTGAACAGCCGCCAATCAGCCTCGGTCAACTGATCGCCCAGCAGATAGCGGCGCGTGCTTAGGCGTTCCTCCAACCAATCTAGGGTGTCGAACAGTGCGGTCACGGCCTCGTCATAGGCGTCTTGTTTGGTGGCGAACCCGGCTTTGTAAACACCGTTATTCACGTTGTCATAGACGCGGGCGTTCACCTCTTCGATTTCGTCGTGCAAAGCGTTAGGCCAGAAATCCTGCGTGTCACCGGTTAGCCCATTGAACGCGCTGTTGAGCATGCGGATGATTTCCGAGGACTCGTTGGACACGATCGTTTCGCGCTTTTTGTCCCACAGGACAGGCACGGTGACCCGGCCGGAAACATCTGGAACCGCCTTGGTATAGACATCGCGCATGAATGGCAGGCCATAGAGCGTATCACCCGTCGCGCCGGGGAAATCTGTTTCAAACGTCCAGCCGTCATTCAGCATGTCGGGATGCACGGCGGAAACGCTGATATGTTCTTCCAGCCCTTTCAGTGCACGGAAAATCAGGGTGCGGTGCGCCCAAGGGCAGGCGTATGAAACGTAAAGGTGGTAACGCCCGCTTTCCGCTGGGAAGCCGCCTTCGCCAGTTGGCCCGGCGCTTCCGTCTGCGGTGATCCAATTGCGAAAGCCCGCAGTGGTTCGTTGGAACCGTCCGCCGCTTTTCTTCGTGTCGTACCACGCATCATCCCAGACGCCGTTTACCAGTTGGCCCATCATGCTCTCCTTCGGTTGCTACGTGACCTAGGGCCAATGCGGGCACATAGGTAGGGATTTCTGCGCGCAGAATATATGCAGGAACGCACTATGCATAAAAACGCTTGCGCGACGAAAGGTTAGCTTGACGGTAACTTTGATCCAATTAGTTTCGGGGCAGGGAAGGGGAGTGTCTGCCATGTCTGAATTTTTGCCAAAAGAGGTCCGTGAAGGCTTGGAAAAAGCGCGCAAAGCCGCGCTGCGCAGAAAGAATCGGCTGCGTGTGCGGGCGGGCGAAGACATGTACCCGGTGTTGCGATTCTGGTCGGGCGGGTTTGCCCTTGATGCGGAAACGGCACCCCATCTGCGTGGTTTGGTCGATGTGTTTGATGGATCGCGCCACCTGTATCAGGCGCTGATCATGGCGTCGTCCGAAGAGGGCGGCGAACTGATCTTTGAATTCAAACGAAACACCGCGGCAGTCGACAAAGCGCCGCTTGATTTCGTGCGTGACAAAGACGCGCCGATTGCGCTGTTGCCGCGTTAAGCGGTTAGGGGCGAATTTCAACCTCGGTTCCAACGGGGGTTGCGGCCCAGATTTCGTTGATCACCTCATTGGCCACGGCAATGCAGCCCGCAGTCCAGTCATTGGGCAGCGTGGCGATACGGCCCAGACCGTTGGGTTGGCCATGAATGAAGATGTCCCCGCCGGGGTCGACGCCACGCGCGGCGGCTTGTTGTCTGTCTTGGGCGCGGGGATAGTCCAACCCAAGGGATAGGTGATATTTGCTGCGCGGGTTACGCCGGTCGATCTTATAAACCCCTTCTGGCGTGCGCCCATCGCCCTGCTCTGTCTTGTGCCCGGCAGGTGCGAAGCCAAGCGCAATTTTGTATTCGCGCACGGGCGTGCCGTTCTGGAACAGCGTCATTCTGCGATTGGCTTTTTCGATCAGAATCTTGTCGATCTGACCAGTGATGGGCGCAAGGGGCGGCGGTGGTGGCAGGCGGCTTTGAAGATAGATCGCCCCGGCCACCAGCAAAGTAACCAGTGTTAGTGCCGAAAACAGCCGCCCCAGCAACTTTGTCATTGAAGGTCGGCGAAGGCTTCTTGCAAACGCTCAACCGCCTCGGCCACGACGGATTTGGGCGTGGCAAAGTTGAAGCGCAGGAAGTTTTCGCCCCCCTTGCCGAAAGTCGGGCCGTGGTTCGCGGCGATCTTGGCCGTGCTTTGCACGCGGCGGGTCGTTTCGGCCATATCCATGCCCGTGCCGGAAAAATCGACCCAAGACAGATAGGTCGCCTGCAGCTGCATCGCCTTGACCCCGGGGATGGCGTTCACGCCGTTTTCAAACAGGCGGCGGTTTTCATCAAGATAGCTGACAAGCCCGTCCACCCACGCGGCACCATCTGGGGAATAGGCGGCTGTGGCCATGAACACCCCAAACGAATTGGCCGAAATCCCAAGGGCGGCCATACGCGCCGCGAATTTCGCGCGCAGCTTTTCGTCGGCGATAATCACGTTTCCGGAATGGCTTCCTGCGATGTTGAAGGTCTTTGTCGTGGCCGTCATCATGACCAGCCGATCATGGATGCTTTCGTCAACCAGCGGCATCGGAAGGTGCGTTTGGCCGGGGAACACCAGATCATGGTGAATTTCATCCGACACCAAAATCAGATCATGGCGTTTGCAGAAGTCAGCGACGCCCTGAAGTTCGTCCCGTGTCCATACGCGCCCGCCGGGATTGTGGGGGGAGCAAAGGACAACCATCTTTTCCGCCCCGGTCATCTGTGCGTCGTAGGCTTCGAAATCCATTTCATAGCGGCCATCGTTGTTGACCAGCTCGCATTCCACGATGTTTCGACCGGCGGCTGAAATGACGCGGGCGAAGGCATGATAGACGGGTGTGAACAGGACCACGCCATCACCGGGGGCGGTGAATGCATCCACGCACATGGCGGTGCCGTTGACCAAGCCGTGTGTGGTAAAGATCCATTCCGGTTCCACGACCCAGCTGTGGCGCGTGCCCATCCACCACCGGATCGCCTCTTTGTAGGCTTTGTCGTCACCGAAATAGCCATAGACGCCGTGATCAACCATCGCCTGAACCGCATCGGAAACGCATTGCGGCGGGCGGAAGTCCATATCGGCGACCCACATCGAAATGCCATCGTCCGCGGAAACGCCATACAGCTTTTCCATCATGTCCCATTTTGCTGAATGGGTGCCACGGCGGTCGATGACTTCGTCGAAATTCATGCGGGTCTCCTTTTTTCGTCAGGCTAACCAACCGCAAGCCGGGTGCAAGCATTAAGGAACGTTGCGAAACAGCGCGCCTTGGCCTAAATGCCATGGCATGACAATTCGACCGATCCTGATACACCCCGACCCGCGCCTGAAAAAGGCAGCAGAGCCCGTAGGCGACATCACTGATGAGATGCGCGCGCTGGCCGATGACATGCTGGAAACCATGTATGACGCGCCGGGCATCGGCCTTGCCGCGCCGCAGATTGGCGTGATGCTGCAGCTTCTGGTCATGGATTGCGTCAAGGAAGAGGGCGAAGCGCACCGCCCGATGGCCATGTTCAACCCGGAAATCATCTGGGCGTCTGACGAAATGAGCACCTACGAAGAGGGCTGCCTTTCCATCCCCGATCAATACGCAGAGGTGGATCGCCCCGCGGAAGTTGACGTGCGTTGGACCGACGTCAACGGCGAGGTCCAGGAAGAGCGGTTCAAAGACCTGTGGGCGACCTGCGTCCAGCACGAGATTGACCACCTGAACGGCAAGCTGTTCATCGATTATCTGAAGCCGCTAAAGCGCCAGATGATCACGCGGAAAATGCAAAAGCTGAAACGCGAAAGGGCGCGGGCGTGACGACCCGTCCTTTTGTCGCGTATCCCGACAAGCGCCTGAAAACGGCCGCCGCCCCAGTGGATGAAATCACTGACGAGGTTCGCGGCATTTGGAACGATATGGTTGAAACCATGGATGCGATGCCCGGCTACGGCCTTGGTGCGCCGCAGATTGGTGTGATGCTGCGCCTTGCCGTTGTGGATTGTTCCGATGAACGTGGGCAGGCTGTGAAAATGGCCAATCCCGAAATCCTTCATGCCTCTGCTCAGATGCGCGAACACGAAGAGGCAAGCCCGAACCTGCCCGGTGTTTCGGCTGTGGTGGAACGCCCCCGCGCTGTGACGGTTCGTTTCTTGAACGAACAGGGAGAGGTTGAGGAACGTGATTTCGTAAGTCTGTGGGCCACCTCTGTTCAGCACCAGATCGATCATCTGAATGGCAAAATGTATTTCGATAACCTGTCAAAGCTAAAGCGCGACCGGTTGCTAAAGCGCGCCGCCAAGTTAGGGGGCCGCTGATGCGTATCGTCTTTATGGGAACGCCAGAGTTTTCGGTGCCCGTTCTGGACGCGCTGGTTGATGCTGGTCATGACATCGCATGTGTCTATTGCCAGCCCCCCCGCCCGGCGGGCCGTGGCAAGAAAGAGCGCCCCAGCCCAGTTCAAGCCCGCGCCGAGGCGCTGGGCCTGCCTGTGCGTTATCCCGTTAAGCTGCGTGATGCAGAGGCGCAGGCCGAATTCGCTGCGCTGAACGCCGATGTCGCGGTGGTGGTGGCCTATGGCCTGATCCTGCCGCAACCCGTGCTGGACGCCCCGAAACACGGCTGCCTGAACATCCACGCATCGCTTTTGCCGCGGTGGCGGGGTGCGGCACCTATTCACCGGGCGATTATGGCGGGCGATGCGGAAACCGGCGTCTGCATCATGCAGATGGAAGCCGGGCTGGATACCGGCCCTGTGTTGCTGCGCGAAGCGACACCTATTGGCGCCGAGGAAACGACCGCCGTGCTCCATGATCGGCTTTCGGATATGGGCGCGCGTCTGATCGTAACGGCGCTGGGTCAATTGGACGAACTGGAGCCGACCTCGCAGCCCGACGATGGCGTCACCTATGCCGAAAAGATAGACAAGGCCGAGGCGCGCATCGACTGGGCGGAACCGGCAACTGTGGTTGATCGGAAAATTCGCGGCTTGTCTCCGTTCCCGGGCGCATGGTGCGAGGTGGGCGGAGAGCGTGTGAAACTGCTCGCTTCGCGTATCGGTGCAGGAAGCGGCGCGCCGGGGCAGGTTCTGAACGGGCTAACGATTGCCTGTGGCGAAGGTGCGGTTGAGGTGCTTAAGGCGCAGCGGCAGGGCAAGCGCGCGATGGATGCCGAAGAGTTTTTGCGCGGCACCGAATTGCCCGACGTTCTAAGCTGACTTCCCAAATGGAATTCCACCGGGCATAGTCGGGCCTATGCATGTAATATTTCTTATCATTATTGGGGCTGCTGCCGGGTTCATCGCGACGCGCATGATGAAGGTCGAAGCCAACGTCGTTGTCACCATCGCGATCGGCATCGCCGGTGCGTTGATCGGCGGGTTTGTCCTGCGGTTCCTGTTGGTCCTTACCGGCGTCGCCGCCGGATTTGTTGGGGCGATCCTTGGGGCGGTTTTGCTGATCTGGCTGTACCAGACCTATATCGCCAAATCCTAAACCGTTATGGTTTAAACGGTGCCATACCGGCACGTGCCAATTCGTCGGCCCGTTCGTTTTCCGGATGACCCGCGTGGCCCTTTACCCATTTCCAAGTGACCTGATGGCGCTTTTGCGCCTCGTCCAGCCGCTGCCACAGCTCAACATTCTTAACGGGCTTCTTGTTGGAGGTTTTCCAACCGTTCCGCTTCCACCCGTGAATCCAGCTGGTGACACCGTTCTTCACATATGCGCTGTCCGTGACGACTGTGATCGTGCTGGGGCGGGCCAAGCTTTCAAGTGCGTGAATAGAGGCTAACAGCTCCATGCGGTTGTTGGTGGTGTCGGCCTCTCCGCCCTTAAGCTCGCGCTCTTTGATGACGGTTTCGCCCTCAATCGCTTGCAGCAACGCGCCCCACCCGCCGGGGCCGGGGTTTCCACTGCAGGCACCATCGGTATAGGCGTATAGATCAGGCATAGACACTCGCGCAGTTAAGATGTTTCGCCCGGCTTAAAGCAGGCTGAGGGCAAGGGAAAGCACGACAACCCCGGTCAGGCCAGCACGTAAGGGCAACCACCAGCGTGGGGCAAGCCCGCGCGACCAAAACAGCCAGTCGATCCCCAACAGGCCAAGAAAGCCAGCGATCAGGTAAATGATCGCGCTGGTCGGGCCGCCGCCGACAAAGAAAAAGGCCCAGATGGCGGGCACGACACTTAGCACATAGCCAAGCGATGCAACGGGTTCATCCGCCTTGGCCGCGAACCCCCACAAAACGCCGGACATGAACGACAGGATCACGGTGCCATAGAAGATCTGGACATATGGCCCAATATAACGCGGGCCAAATTGGGCGACGCCGAAACCTGCCGCGCTTTCAGACATCAGCGTGACTGTTCCCCAGACAAAGGGCACAAGACCCGCAACGCCAAGCCAAAGCGCGGTACGTGGGATTTGCGTCATGCGGTTTCGCGCAACACGCGCGGGACTTTGAACTCAACGTTCTCTTTCGCGGTCTCAACGATTTCCAGCGTCACGTCGAAACGGTCGCGGAAGGCATCGATGACCTCGTTGATCAGAACCTCGGGGGCGGATGCGCCCGCTGTCAGGCCAAGTGCGCGGATGCCTTCCAGCGCGCGCCAATCGATTTCGGCGGCGCGTTGCACCAGCTGTGAATACTTGCACCCCTCGGCGCTGGCGACTTCGACCAAACGGCGCGAGTTGGAAGAGTTCGGCGCGCCGATCACCAGCATCGCATCGACGTTAGGCGCAATCGCCTTGACCGAGGCCTGCCGGTTCGTGGTCGCATAACAGATGTCTTCTTTATGCGGGCCAACAATTGCGGGGAAGCGCGCCTTTAGCGCGGCGACGATGCCAGCCGTGTCATCGACCGAAAGTGTGGTCTGCGTAATGAAGGCCAGTTTCGCCGGATCACGCACATCCAGATCGGCAACGTCATCGGCTGTTTCCACCAACAACACCTCGCCGTCGGGCAATTGCCCCATCGTGCCGATTGTTTCGGGGTGGCCAGCGTGACCAATCATGACCATTTGCAGCCCGTTCTGATGGTGGCGTTCTGCTTCGATGTGGACCTTGCTGACCAGCGGGCAGGTCGCATCAACATAAATCATCTCGCGCCGCGCGGCCTCTGCGGGTACGGCTTTGGGCACGCCATGGGCGGAAAAGATCACCGGACGATCGTCAGGGCATTCTTCCAGTTCTTCGACAAACACCGCGCCTTGTTCGCGCAGGGCGTCCACCACGAATTTGTTGTGCACAATCTCGTGCCGTACAAAGACGGGGGCGCCCCATTTCTGCAGGGCCATCTCGACGATCTTGATCGCACGGTCCACGCCCGCGCAAAAACCGCGCGGCGCAGCAAGGTATAGGGTAAGGGGCGGCTTTTGCATCGGCACTCTCCTGTCTGCAGAGAGGTAAGACGAAGCGCGCGCGGCGTCTACCCCCAGCCAAAGATCATCAGATGTTCAACTGTGCGTGTGAATATCACGCGGGGCAGTGCGCCAAAAAAAACCGGAGCACTTGGCTCCGGCTTTTATCATTCGTCTGTCGCGTATTCCATCGGCTGGTCAGCACGTGGTTCACGCGGCGGGCGGCCAAGAACATCTTTCAACTCGTCCAGTTCGATGAAGTTATCGGCCTGGCGGCGAAGTTCGTCGGCTATCATAGGAGGCTGAGAGCGGATCGTCGAAACGACGGATACGCGCACGCCTTGGCGCTGCAGGCTTTCGACAAGCGGGCGGAAATCACCGTCGCCAGAGAAAAGCACAATGTGGTCCACATGTGGGGCAAGCTCCATGGCATCGACGGTAAGTTCGATATCCATGTTACCTTTTACTTTACGCCGGCCTTGGCTGTCTGTGTATTCCTTGGCCGGTTTCGTCACCATGGTGAAGCCGTTGTAGTGCAGCCAGTCAACCAGTGGGCGAATTGGAGAGTAATCGTCATTCTCCAATAGTGCGGTGTAGTAAAAAGCACGAAGAAGCTTGCCACGACGCATGAATTCCTGTCGAAGCAATTTGTAATCGATGTCGAAGCCGAGCGCTTTTGCCGCTGCATAAAGGTTCGAACCATCAATGAACAGCGCCAGCCGTTCGTCTCTGTAGAACATTAATAATCCTTCCGGTAATGCGTTCTGCGATGCGTGAGTGGTGTTTGTGAGTGGTGTAAGAAGTAGTATTTACACGCAGAACACACCTGAGTTAGGGGAATTTTTGGCATGTCGCAACCCTCGCGCCGTCACCAAAACGACATACTATCCAATGGAAATTTAGACCTATCCTTAATAGCTATAGGTTCTAACGTAACGTCACTACTTGGCAATCCCGAAGATTTGGTTTTAGGCGCCGTGACTTCCCTTCCGTCAGATTCTATCCGTCTGATTGCCATCAGCTCCCTCTACACAACCCCAAGCTTTCCGGCGGGCTCTGGCCCCGATTTTGTGAACGCGGCCGCAGTGATCGAGTCGGATTTATCCGCGCATGAACTCCTTTTGCGGTTGCACGAAGTTGAACATAATTTTGGCCGATCAAGGGATGTTCGATGGGGCGCGCGAACGATTGATATGGACCTACTGGCTTGTGGTTCTTCGGTTTTTCCCGATGTTGAAACCGTCCGCAAGTGGCAGGACATGCCGTTGGAAGAACAGATGACAGTTGCCCCTTCGGAACTGATTCTCCCTCATCCGCGGATGCAGGATCGGGGGTTCGTTTTGGTGCCTTTGGCCGAAATTGCACCCGATTGGGAGCACCCAATACTGCATCGCAGCGTGTCTCAGATGCTTGATGCGCTTCCAGATAGGGAAAAAGCGCCTATTCGCAGGCTTTCATCGGCTAATTTGGGCTAATCTGCCCTTGTCAAGAAGTTTGCGACTCAATAGATAGAGCTTTCCACCTTCCAGATGGATTGGAGAATTTCATGGCCCGCGTGACGGTTGAAGATTGCGTTGACAAGGTTCCTAACCGGTTTGAACTGGTTATGCTTGCCGCCCATCGGGCGCGTGAGATCGCTGCTGGTGGGGCGCTCACCGTAGATCGTGATAACGACAAAAACCCTGTCGTTTCCCTGCGTGAGATTGCGGATGAAACACAGTCGGCTGACGAACTGCGCGAGCGCATGATCGAAAGCAACCAGACCCAGATCGAAGTTGACGAGCCTGAAGAAGACTCGATGGCACTTCTTATGGGTGGTGAAGCTGACAAACCCGCCGATGACGATATGTCGGAAGAGAAACTGCTGCGCGCTCTGATGGAAGCGCAGGGGCAAAAGTAAGGGGTTAACCCCCGATTGGATGCGGACCGAATGCCGAGGATCGATGTCGAAGACCTGATCTCGCTGGTCCGCAACTATAACCCAAAGACAAACGAACAGTTGCTGCGCACCGCCTATGACTATGGCGAGCGCATGCATGACGGCCAGCTTCGTCAATCGGGTGAGCCGTATTTCACCCACCCTGTCGCTGTCGCTGCTATTCTGACGGAAATGCAGCTGGACGATGCGACGATCATCACCGCGCTTCTGCACGACACGATCGAAGATACCAAATCCACCTACAGTGAAATCGCCTCCATGTTTGGGGACGAGGTTGCCGAACTGGTGGATGGTGTTACTAAGCTGACCAACCTTCAGCTGTCTTCGTCCGAAACTAAGCAGGCCGAAAATTTTCGTAAGCTGTTCATGGCGATGTCCAAAGACCTGCGGGTGATTTTGGTGAAGCTGGCGGACCGTCTGCACAACATGCGCACGATCAAATCGATGCGCGCGGAAAAGCAGGCGCAAAAGGCGCGCGAGACGATGGATATCTACGCCCCGCTTGCCGGGCGCATGGGTATGCAGTGGATGCGCGAAGAGCTGGAAGATCTGGCCTTTCGCGTGCTGAACCCAGAAGGGCGCAATTCGATCATCCGCCGCTTTATCACGCTTCAGCGCGAAACCGGCGATGTGGTTCACCAGATTACTCAGGACATCCGGACAGAGCTGGAAAAGGCCGGGATCGACGCCGACGTGTTTGGCCGCGCGAAAAAGCCTTATGCGATCTGGCGCAAGATGCAGGAAAAGAACCAAGGCTTTTCCCGTCTGTCCGACATCTATGGCTTCCGGGTGATTACGCGGAACGAAACTGACTGTTATCGTGTGTTAGGCTCTATTCACCGCCGCTGGCGTGCTGTGCCCGGCCGGTTCAAGGATTACATCAGCCAACCCAAGACCAACGGCTATCGTTCGATCCACACAACTGTTTCGGGTCGTGACGGTAAGCGGGTAGAGGTGCAGGTTCGCACCCGTCAGATGCACGAAGTTGCCGAAGCTGGCGTTGCCGCGCATTGGTCATACCGTGATGGTGTGCGCGCTGAAAACCCGTTTGCGGTTGATCCGGCGAAATGGTTGGCGGCCCTGAACGAACGGTTTGGCAACGCTGAAGACCATGATGAGTTTCTGGAACACGTCAAACTAGAGATGTATTCCGATCAGGTCTTTTGCTTCACCCCAAAAGGCGACGTGGTGAAGCTGCCCAAGGGGGCGACGCCGCTGGATTATGCCTATTCGATCCACACGCGGATCGGCGACAGTTGCGTCGGGGCTAAGGTCGATAACATCCGGGTTCCCCTGTGGACCCGTCTGAAAAACGGCCAGTCGGTCGAGGTTATCACGGCCGAAGGTCAGCGGCCTCAGGCCACTTGGATCGACATCGTGGTGACCGGGCGTGCCAAGGCGGCGATCCGCAAGTCCCTGCGCGAAGAAGACCGCGAGCGGTTTATTAAGCTGGGCCGTGAACTTGCCCGGGTCGCATTTGAACATGTGGGCAAAAAGGCGACCGACAAGGCGCTGAAAACCGCCGCCAAGACGCTGGGTATTGAAGACGCGTCCGAGATTTTGGCGCGGCTTGGCAGCGCAGAAATGCGTGCGCAAACCGTCGTTCAGGCGCTTTATCCTGATCTTGTCGCCAATACCGATGACGAGGTGGACGCGGAACGGGCCGTTGTTGGCCTTTCCTCGGATCAAAGTTTTACGTTGGGCAAGTGTTGCCAACCCGTCCCGGGCGAGCGCATCGTGGGAATCACCTACCGCGGCCGTGGCGTTGTTGTGCATGCTATCGATTGCCCCGGTCTTGCAGAATACGAAGAACAGCCAGATCGCTGGGTCGACCTTCATTGGGATGCGGGGAAACATTCCGCGTCTCATACCGTTACAATGAACGTGACGATCCGTAATGATGCGGGTGTGTTGGGGCGAATCTGTACCCTGATTGGCGAGCAGAAAGCCAACATTTCCGATCTGCACTTTGCGGATAGAAAACCGGATTTTTACCGCCTGTTGATCGACGTCGACTTAAGAGATGTGGAGCACCTGCACACGGTCATGACCGCGCTTGAGGCCGACACTGATGTCGCGGCCATCGAACGCTTCAGGGATGCGGATCGCAAGCTCTGAACTGCCAAAAGGAACCTATGGCTTGGTATTCAAGCGCCGAAATAAACCCTCTTTGATGCAATCCGTTCTGGGTTTCATCTATCCGCGCGGCGGATGGGGGCGGGCGTTTCATTACATTCGGCATAGGGTTCATCGGTTGCCAGACAGCCCCGAACGCATCGCGCGTGGCATTTTTGCCGGGGTCTTCACCGCATTCACGCCGTTCTACAGTCTGCATTTTCTGGTTGCCGCTGTGATTGCACGGCTGATGAACGGGAATATCCTTGCGGCGCTTGCGGGGACGTTTTTTGGAAACCCGCTGACCTATCTTCCGATCGGGGTGGTGTGCCTTAAGGTTGGTCACTTCATGCTGGGAACCGAGTTTGAGGGGGAATTGGACGAATCCCTGATCGACAAGTTCTTTGGCGCGGCGGATGACCTGTTTGAGAATTTCTTGGCGCTGTTCACCGACGCAGAGGCGAACTGGTCCAACCTGTCACGCTTTTATGACGAGGTGTTCATGCCCTATCTGGTGGGCGGCATCATACCGGGCATCGTTGCGGGGCTGATTGCGTATTACCTTAGTGTGCCGGTGATCACGGCCTATCAAAAACGTCGTCGCGGTCGCATCAAACAAAAGCTTTCCGAGCTGCGCGAAAAAGCAGCCGGGAAGGTTGATGAAGGCGCGTGAACCCTGTCTAACTGCGCGGGCAACGGTAGGGGCTGGGAAGATGGCTGAAAACGTAAAAGCGCCGCTTGGGCAATTGCGCCTTGGGGTGAATATCGATCACGTCGCAACGGTACGTAACGCACGGGGAAGCGAATATCCCGATCCCGTGCGCGCCGCAAAGATCGCAGAGCAGTCGGGTGCTGATGGTATCACGGCGCATTTGCGCGAAGATCGCCGGCACATCTCGGACGCGGATATCGAAGCACTGATGGATGCGCTGACCCTGCCGCTGAACTTTGAAATGGCGGCGACGGCGGAAATGCAGGCCATTGCGCTGCGCCACAAACCTCATGCGGTGTGCATCGTCCCCGAACGCCGTGAAGAGCGTACGACCGAAGGTGGGCTAGAGGTCGCGCGCGAAGAAAACAGTCTTGCGCATTTCATCGCCCCCTTGCGCGATGCGGGGTGCCGGGTTTCCATCTTTATTGCCGCCGATCAAAGCCAGATCGAAGCGGCCGCCCGTATTGGTGCTGCGGTGATTGAGCTGCATACAGGCGCGTATTGCGATGCCCATGCCGAAGGCCGGTTTGATGATCGTGATAACGAACTGGCACGCTTGCGCGACATGTCGGCCTTTGCGCATTCCCTTGGGTTGGAGGTCCACGCAGGCCACGGCCTGACCTATGATACGGTCAAGCCAATCGCGGCGATCCCCGAGGTGATGGAGCTGAACATCGGTCACTTTCTAATCGGAGAGGCGATCTTTCTGGGGCTTACCCCGGCCATTCATGAAATGCGTCGTCTTATGGATGAGGCGCGGGCAGAATAAGCGCCGCGCGGGTGCACGGGCCGGTCTGCCTTGCGATGGTTTGCCCAAGCTGGCAGTTTGCACGATGAAATCAGGCGAATGCTGACACTCGTTGAACGGCGGCCTCTGTGGGAAACATCCTTTTATGATCCTTGGTATCGGCACCGATCTGGCGAACATCGAACGTATTCAGCGTGTGCTTGACCGACATGGCGACAGGTTCCGCAATCGTGTGTTCACCGACGAAGAACAGCGCAAGGCTGAACGCCGTGCCGATACTGCGGGAACCTATGCCAAGCGGTGGGCCGCGAAAGAGGCGTGCTCTAAGGCGCTTGGCACGGGGCTTCGCATGGGGATTGCGTGGAAAGACATGGCAGTGTCGAACCTAGAAACCGGTCAGCCTGTGATGGCGGTAACCGGCTGGGCGGCAGAGCGTTTGGCGGAAATGACGCCCGCGGGCCACGAAGCCATTGTTCACGTCACTTTGACGGACGATCACCCATGGGCACAGGCATTTGTGGTGATCGAAGCACGGCCGCTTACTTGACTCCCTACCGCTGCCCGCTCATGTAGCGGGGAACATCTAATTTGTCAGGGCAGGGTTCATGACCAGCGATGAAAAGACGGACGGCGGTATCGTCGAAACGATTAAGACGGTTGTCTATGCTCTGCTGATTGCAGGCATCTTTCGCACGCTGTTTTTTCAACCCTTCTGGATTCCGTCTGGCTCGATGAAAGACACCCTGTTGGTCGGTGACTTTCTGTTCGTGAACAAGATGGCCTATGGCTATTCCCAATACTCTTGCCCGTTCAGCGTTTGCCCCATCGAAGATCGCCTGCTTGGCTCAGAACCAGAGCGCGGCGATGTCGTTGTGTTCCGTCACCCGGTGAACGGATCTGACTTTATCAAGCGCCTGATCGGTCTGCCCGGTGACACGATCCAGATGATCGACGGTGTGCTGAACATCAACGGAGAGCCGGTGAAGATGGTGGCCGAAAGCCCATTCATCGAAACCTTCACCAAGCAGGGGCCGCTTGGGTACTATCCCAAATGTTCCAACGGGCCCGTTGGGGAAGGCGGCACTTGCGAAAAAGAACGCTTTACCGAAACGCTTCCAAACGGCGTAAGCCACAGCACCCTTAACGTTCGCGATGGTCTGTTTTCCGACAACACCAAGGTGTTTTCGGTTCCCGAAGGCCACTATTTCTTCATGGGTGATAATCGCGACAATTCAGAAGATAGCCGGTATTCCCAAGTCAGTGGTGGCGTCGGCTTTGTGCCTGCGAAGTATCTGATTGGCCGCGCTGATCGTATCATGTTCTCGTCCGCCGGGCGTTCGCTGTTCTATTTCTGGACGTGGCGCGCGGACCGTTTCTTCAAGGCTGTTGAGTGAAACTATCTGCCGATCTTCAAGACTTCGCCAAACGGCTTGGGCATCGCTTTGCGAAGCCTGAACTGTTGGTGCGTGCGGTAACGCATTCGTCCATCTCATCCCCCACGCGGCCCGATAACCAGCGGCTGGAATTTCTGGGCGACCGGGTGCTTGGTCTTGTGATGGCCGAGGCGCTTTTGGTCGCTGACACTGGTGCCAGCGAAGGGCAACTTGCACCGCGGTTCAACGCGTTGGTACGCAAAGAAGCCTGTGCCGAGGTCGCGCGCGAGATTGACCTTGGTGCCGTGCTAAAGCTGGGCCGTTCAGAAATGATGTCGGGTGGTCGCCGCAAAGAGGCGCTTCTTGGTGACGGGATGGAGGCAGTGATTGCCGCCGTCTATCAAGACGCTGGGTTTGAGGCGGCGCGTGATGTTATCCTAAAGCTGTGGGGCCAGCGGGTAACCACCGTTGATGCCGACGCACGAGACGCAAAGACCGCGTTACAGGAATGGGCACAGGCGCGGGGCCAACAGCCGCCGCGCTATGTCGAAGTTTCGCGCGAAGGGCCGGATCATGCTCCGGTTTTCCAAATTGCGGCGCGGCTGGAATCTGGCGAAGAGGCGCAAGCCTCTGCTGGGTCAAAGCGCCAAGCAGAACAAGCCGCGGCAAAAGCGCTGCTGGATAGAATGGAGGCCGGGAATGGCTGACACACGCGCGGGCTTTGTTGCCCTGATTGGTGAGCCGAACGCAGGCAAATCCACCCTTTTGAACCGCATGGTCGGGGCGAAGGTTTCAATCGTTACGCATAAGGTGCAAACCACGCGGGCCCGTATTCGCGGCGTCGCGATGGAAGGCGATGCGCAAATCGTGTTTGTCGACACGCCGGGCCTGTTCCGCCCGCGCCGCCGGCTTGATCGTGCGATGGTTGCCGCCGCTTGGGGCGGTGCAGCCGACGCTGATATCGTCGTGCTTTTGATCGAAGCGCACCGGGGTATCACCGAAGGCGTCGAAGCCATTCTGGACGCGTTGAAAGAACGCGCGACCGAAAATCAGATCGTGGCTTTGGCGATCAACAAGATCGACCGGGTCAAGGCAGAGGTGCTGCTGGATCTGACCTCAAAACTGAACGAAGCCTATCCGTTCGCCCAAACCTTTATGATTTCCGCCGAACGTGGCCACGGCGTGGATGACCTGCGTGAATGGCTTGCGGCACACCTGCCCAAGGGCCCGTGGCTGTACCCCGAAGATCAGATCGCTGACCTGCCGATGCGTATGATCGCGGCCGAAATGACGCGCGAAAAGCTGACGCTGCGCCTGCACCAAGAACTGCCTTACCAGCTGACCGTAGAGACAGAGAAATGGGAAGAGCGTAAAGACGGCTCTGCCCGGATTGACCAGATCATCTATGTCATGCGGGATGGGCACAAAGGAATCGTGCTTGGCAACAAGGGCGAAACGATCAAGGCCGTCAGCCAAGCCGCCCGTGCCGAGATTACCGAGTTTCTGGGCCGCCCCGTTCACTTGTTCCTGCAGGTGAAGGTGCGCCCGAACTGGCTGGAAGAGTCAGAGCGGTATTCCGAAATGGGCTTGGATTTCAAAGACGGAAATTCATGACGCGGCTAACGGCCGAGTTTTGGGTTCAAGCCTATTTGGCACGGCTTCGTTTGGTCGATATCCCTGCCTTTGTGACGTCCCGCGGTGATAACAGTGCGGGCGCGGTTCTGGTGAAACTGAACACGCTTGATGGCAGGGCGCAGGCGTTTCAGCGTTCGTTTGACCTGATGACGGGAGAGCGCGCCTGGGTCACGCTCGCAGAGGGCGATGAAGCAGACGTTGACGCCTCAATCGCGAAACAGGCCAGCTTTGACCCCGACCTTTGGGTGATAGAGGTCGAAGACCGTCAGGGGCGTCATTTGCTTGATGAACAGGGCCTTTCGTGACTTTCTAGCCCATGGTGGCAAATTCATTGCGAATTGGGGGTAAGACCCGATGGAATGGCGGGATCAGGGTGCGCTGTTAAGCGTGCGGCGGCACGGAGAGACTTCGGCGATTATCGAAGTGTTCACACCGCAGCATGGTCGCCACGCGGGTGTGGTGCGTGGGGGAACCAGCCGAAAGATCGCGCCGATTTTGCAGCCCGGCGCGCAGCTTGATCTGACGTGGCGCGCGCGGCTGGACGAACACATGGGCAGCTTTACGGTCGAACCCATCCGATCCCGCGCGGCATCGGTGATGGGTGATCGCCTGTCACTGGCTGGGCTGAACGCCGTCACCGCGATGCTGCTGTTCACCTTGCCCGAGAGAGAGGCCCACCCCGCGCTTTATGCGCGATCGATCACGATGCTCGATTTGTTGGGGCATGCTGATGCGTGGCCCTTGGCCTATCTGCGGTGGGAGGTGGCGTTGCTGGAGGAAATGGGTTTTGGCCTTGATCTGACCCGCTGTGCCGTCACGGGCAGCCGTGATGATCTGGCCTATGTCTCGCCCAGAACCGGGCGGGCGGTCAGCGCCGAAGGGGCCGGGGAGTGGGCTGATAAATTGCTTCCGTTGCCGATGTGCCTGTTGGGGCAAGGCCCGGTAGAGGCCGACGAAATTCGGGACGGGCTGCGCACGACAGGTCATTTCCTAGGGCAATGGTTGGCGCCGTCCCTTGGGAACAAGCCGTTGCCAGAAGCGCGTCAGCGGCTGATCGACCTGCTGGATCGTCACTTCTGAGCGGTGAACACCATCTCTGCGCCAGCTTCGTTTGATAAGATCAGCGTGTCGCCCTGCACTTCGGCCAAAGTCATTTCGCCAAGGGCGCTAAAAAAGGCCTGCTCTTGCTTTAATTCGGGACATGCGCGTTTGGTTGAGGTCAGCGGCCCGGTTCCAAACCACGGATACGGTTTGGTCTGACTGCCCATAAACACGTTGCAGGGCGCGCGACCGGAAATCCGGCCTGGTTCGGGAAACGAAAGCGTGGCGTTTGCGGAAAATGTATCGCCGTTCAAAGAGGTGAGTACATAGATCGCGCTGCGGTCCGCATAGCCCGAAATGGTTTCATCCGCTTGGCACGCGGTCAGCCATAGCAAAGAGAAAAAGATCACACGCAGCATTGGCGAAATATGCCAAACGTCAATCATTCCGGCAAGCGCTGGGGTGAATGCAAAAAGGCCGGCCCGATGAAGGCCGGCCTTTGAAAATGTGGTTCGCTTAACCCAGTACGCGGCGCGCGATGACCTGAGCCTGGATTTCAGCAGCCCCTTCAAAGATGTTCAGAATACGCGCATCACACAGGATGCGGCTGATCTGATATTCCAGCGCGAAACCGTTGCCGCCGTGGATTTGCAGCGCGTTATCTGCGCAAGCCCACGCCACGCGAGCCCCCAACAGTTTCGCCATACCAGCCTCGAGGTCACAGCGGCGGTCGTGGTCTTTTTCCCATGCGCTGAAATAGGTCAACTGACGTGCAACCATGATTTCCACAGCCATCATCGCCAGCTTGCCGCCCACACGGGGGAAGTTGATCAGTGACTTGCCAAACTGTTTGCGGTCCAGCGCGTATTGCATGCCGACCTCAAGCGCGTTTTGGGCAACGCCGACAGCGCGGGCGGCTGTTTGGATGCGCGCGCTTTCGAAGGTTTGCATCAGCTGCTTAAAGCCTTGGCCTTCAACGCCGCCCAGAAGGTTTTCACCCTTAATTTCGAACCCGTCAAAGGCCAGTTCGTATTCCTTCATGCCGCGATAGCCCAGCACCTCAATCTCGCCGCCGGTCATGCCGGGGGTGGGGAAGGGGTCGGCGTCGGTGCCCGGCGTTTTTTCAGCCAAGAACATCGAAAGACCTTTGTAATCGGTCGTGTCCGGGTCAGTCCGCGCAAGCATTGTCATCACATGGGTGCGGGCCGCGTGGGTGATCCATGTTTTGTTACCAGTGACTTTGTAATCGTCGCCCTCTTTCACAGCGCGGGTACGCAGGCTGCCAAGGTCGGACCCGGTGTTGGGTTCGGTGAAAACGGCAGTTGGCAGGATTTCGGCGCTGGCCAGTTTGGGCAGCCAGTTGGCTTTCTGTTCGTCCGTGCCGCCGCACAGGATCAATTCGGCGGCGATTTCCGAACGCGTGCCCAATGAGCCAACACCGATGTATCCGCGCGAAAGCTCTTCTGAGACGACCACCATCGAGGCTTTGGACAAGCCGAAGCCGCCGAACTCTTCGGGGATGGTCAGGCCGAACACGCCCAGTTCGGCCAGCTCTTCGATGATTTCCATCGGGATCAGTTCGTCCTTCAGGTGCCATTCATGGGCATTGGGGACGACGCGTTCATCCGCGAAACGGCGGAACTGTTCGCGGATCATTTCAAGTTCTTCGTCCAGCCCGGTAGAGCCAAAGGTGGCGTGGCCGTGGTTGTCTTGCATCAACTCAACCAATCGCATGCGCGCGACCGAGGTGTTGCCGCCGTCGCAAAGCGCGGTGATTTCAGCGGTGTCCAACACCGACTGTTCGGTGCGGGAAAGGCCCATGTCTTGAAGGCGGGCCATTTCGCCTTGGCTCATCGGGATGCCGCCCTGAATCTGGGTCAGGTATTCGCCGAACGCGATTTGAAGCAACAGTTGCTCCATCTCTCCGAGTTGGCCGTCGGTGTTCAGCTTGTTGGCCCAAGCGTGCATCTGGCGCAGGGCTTCGACATAGGTCGCCAGCCATGCCAACGCATGCGCACCGTGCTGTTCAGCCTCCAACGCGGCACCGGATACGCGCCCATCGACGGTCAGCGCTGTGCGCATCTTTTCGGTGGCAGTGGCAAGCAGAGCCTCGACCGGGCCGACGGCGGCACCAGTCAGTTTCAGAAGGTCGGGAAGAATTGCGTTCTTTACGTCGTTCTGGGGCATGTCCTGTCCATCATGTGGCATGGTGAGGCTCCTAATTTCTTGGTTCAGTCTGGCATATTCACTTTGCAGGTGCAGCGCAACAAAAATTCAACACAGGCAGTGGTTTTGAAGCAATGTGTCGCGCCCATATTTGCGGTGCAGCATGATCTGATCCACGATATAGCGGTAAAAACAGAAAAGGCTGCCCGATGGAGACTGTAATTTTCGGACTGCCGCTGGCGCTTTTTGTCGCGGCGATCATCGTATCCGTCTTCGCGGGATTCGTGAAAGGCGCCGTGGGATTCGCGATGCCGATGGTCATGATCTCGGGGTTTTCGATGTTTCTGCCCGCGCAAACAGCACTGGCCGCTTTGATTTTCGCCACGGTGCTAACGAATGTTGCACAGGCATTTCGGCAAGGCCCGCGGGCGGCAATCGATTCCCTAGTGAAGTATAAGCGCCTGATCGGGGTGTTGGTGGTGTTCATCTTCATCAGCGCGCCGTTGGTAACGATCCTTCCGGCGTGGCTTTTGTATTTGCTGCTGGGTGTTCCGATCCTGTTGTTTGCCGTCACGCAGTTGATGGGGCGGCAGCTGACCCTAAGCGCGGAACGTCGAAACCGGGCAGAGGTCTTGATGGGCGCGGTCGCCGGGTTTTTCGGCGGCATTTCCGGGGTCTGGGGCCCGCCGATCGTTGCCTATCTTTTGTCGTTCAACACCGAAAAGGCCGAAATGGTTCGTGTGCAAGGCGTTGTGTTCTTGATCGGCGGCGTTGTGCTGTTGGGCTCGCACCTGACGTCGGGCGTGTTGAACGCGCAGACGATTCCGTTGTCGGCGGCGCTGATCATACCTGCGTCGGTGGGGATGTGGTTGGGGTTTCGGGTGCAAGACCGGCTTGATCCGGTGAAGTTCCGAAAGGCAACGCTGGCCATTCTGGCGATTGCCGCGCTGAACTTGGTTCGAAAGGGCCTGATGGGCTAAGAAAAACGCCCCGGTCGATTTGACCGAGGCGTTCCAATTCTTACCAACGATTGTGTGCGTTAGCCGATAGCGGCGGCTTTCACGTCTTCGTCGATGAACGGCACGTATTGGGCAAAGTTTTCGGCGAACATGTTCACCAGCTTTTTCGCCTGCGCGTCGTATTCTTCGTTCACTGACCATGTGCGGCGGGGATCCAGCAGAACCTCGGCCACGCCATCAACGAACACTGGAACTTGGAAGCCAAAGTTCGGGTCTTTGCGGAACTCTGCGTTGTTCAGCGAACCGTCCAGCGCCGCAGTCAGCAACGCACGGGTGGAACGGATCGGCATACGCGAACCAACGCCATAGGCACCGCCGGTCCAACCGGTGTTTACCAACCAGCAGGTCGCGCCGTGCTTGGCGATCTTTTCACGCAGCAGGTTGCCGTAAACTTCGGGGCGGCGTGGCATGAATGGCGCGCCAAAACAGGTAGAGAACGTCGGCTCTGGTTCGGTCACACCTTTTTCGGTGCCTGCTACTTTGGACGTGAAGCCCGACAGGAAGTGGTACATCGCCTGTGCCGGCGTCAGTCGCGCGATTGGAGGCAGCACACCAAACGCATCACATGTCAGCATGATGATGTTCTTAGGGTGCCCACCAAGAGAGTCGCCCGACGCGTTCGAGATATATTCCAGCGGGTACGCACAACGCATGTTGGCGGTCAGGCTGTCGTCTTCGAAATCCAGTTCCTTCGTTTCCGGGTCGAAAACCATGTTTTCGATCACAGTCGCGAATTTCTGGGTTGTCGCGTAAATCTCGGGCTCGGCTTCTTCGGAAAGGTTGATTGTTTTGGCGTAACAACCCCCTTCGAAGTTGAACGTGCCACGGTCGGACCAACCATGTTCGTCGTCACCGATCAGAACGCGCGATGGGTCAGCCGAAAGCGTGGTTTTCCCGGTGCCGGACAGGCCAAAGAACACGGCCGTATCGACAGGGTTGTCGATCGCGTGGTTGGCAGAGCAGTGCATCGCCATGATGTCTTTGCCTGGCAGGATGTAGTTCAGCAGAGTGAAGACGGATTTCTTGTTTTCACCGGCGTATTCTGTGCCACCGATCAGGATGACCTTCTTGTCGAAGTTCAGCGCGATCACCGTGCCGGAACGGCAACCATGCTTTGCCGGGTCGGCGGTAAAGCTTGGGCAGTTGATGATGGTGAATTCTGGCGCGAATGTATCCAGCTCTTCGCGCGACGGGCGGCGCAGAAGGTGGCGGATGAACAGGCCGTGCCACGCCAGTTCGGTAACCATACGCACATCAAGGCGATGTTCGGGGTCGGCACCACCGTAAAGATCCTGAACGAAATATTCGCCGCCCTTCATGTGATCCAGCATGTCGGCGTGAAGTTGGTCGAACGCTTCTGGCGTCATTGGGGCGTTGTTTTCCCACCAGATGCTGTCTTCGACAGAAGGGGTGCGCACAACAAACTTGTCTTTGGGGGAACGGCCGGTGTGTTCGCCGGTAGACACAAGGAATGTACCGCCATTGCCCAGAGTTCCTTCATCACGCTTCAGCGCGGCTTCCACCAGCGCCGGTTCCATGAGGTTATAATAGACCTGGCCCAGCCCCGTGATACCTTGATCTTCCAGGCGCTGTTTGGGGTTTACCCGTCCAGTTGTCATATGTCTGCTCCCGACACCGATCCGCGTTTGGCGGACCGTTTAATCTTGCCACAGCAGCGGGTCATGGCTGCCGACCCTCCCCGGTCAGGGCGGGTGGCACCTCTTAACATGTCGTTTCTGTTAGGGAATAGGTCACCTTTGATAGGTTAGCGCAAAACCAACGAACCGTTAGCGCAACCGGTCCGGGCAAGTGATGTAATTTCGCCGCGCAGAGCCATTTTCAGGGGCAATACTAGGCGGCATTCGTGCCTGATTCGCCGAATAAAGTTGATTCCACTTGGGTTAGTCGGAAAAATCTGTCAAAAATCATGCGTTAAGCAGAGTATTGGCACAGCAGAAGGTAGCGACTCCATGTCACGGATTGCGCTCGTTGATGATGACAGGAATATCCTGACTTCGGTTTCTATGACTTTGGAAGCCGAAGGCTTTGAGGTTGAGACCTATAATGACGGCCAGTCGGCCTTGGACGCTTTTAACAAGCGTCTGCCAGATATGGCGGTTCTCGATATAAAAATGCCTCGGATGGATGGCATGGATTTGCTGCAGCGTTTGCGGCAGAAGACATCGATGCCGGTTATCTTTCTTACGTCAAAAGACGATGAGATTGACGAGGTTCTTGGCCTGCGTATGGGGGCCGACGACTATGTGAAAAAGCCGTTTTCACAGCGTTTGCTGGTTGAACGCATTCGCGCGCTGCTGCGCCGCCAAGAGGCACTGGATGCCGACGAAGGCGCGCCGCCCGAAGACGCAAAAGTCATGGAGCGCGGAGAGCTGACGATGGATCCGCTGCGCCATTCCGTTTCTTGGAAAGGTCGCGATGTTTCGTTGACCGTGACAGAATTTCTGCTGCTTCAGGCGCTGGCTCAGCGTCCGGGTTTTGTTAAAAGCCGCGATCAGTTGATGGATGTTGCTTACGACGATCAGGTCTATGTGGATGACCGTACGATCGACAGCCACATCAAGCGCCTTCGCAAGAAGATGCGCCAGTCCGATCCGGAATTCTCTGCGATCGAAACGCTTTATGGCATCGGGTATCGTTACAACGAAGAATGATGCTTCTGCGGCGTTTGCGAAAGGGACCAATTGTTGCGTGATACACGATCATCTAGTGACGGCCTTGTCGTATTGGGCGAAGACTGGGTAATTCCAGACGACGCCGATACGGAGATTCACGAACGCCGCCGCAAGCGTAATTTCGTATCGCTTAACCGTTCGCCTTTGGCGCGGAAAATTATCACGTTTAACCTGTTGGGCCTGATTATTCTGGTCGCTGGCGTTCTGTATTTGAACCCCGGCCGCGATAACCTTGTGAAACAGAGAGAGTTCGCATTTCTGACTCAGGCAGAGCTGATCGCAGATGTGTTTGAAGCGCAGCTGCCAGACTTCGGCCCTGTCAGTTACACCGCCAGCGATGGCGTGGACGCCGGTGGAACCCTGTCAGAGCTTGACCTTGCGCCGGGCGTAGAAGTGTTTTTGTTCGACACCTCGGGCGCGCTGGTTGTGTCCACCGATGGGTTCGAACAGCGCATCGATGTCAGTATCAGCACCCAAGGCAAATCGACGATCATCACTGATTTTCTGAACTCGATCTGGGAAGGCGCATCGGGTGTCTTCTCTCGCGGAGAGGAAGAATACAGCGAAGTCACATCCATTGATCACGCACGCGGGCTGGCAAGGCTGGCGCGCAATGGCACGACGGTTGCACAAACCGGCAGCGATAGCGCAGGCAATACCATCTTTTCAGTTGCCAGCCCGGTCGTTCGCACCGGCGAGGTGATGGGCGTTGTTGCGGTAACCTCGGCTGCGGGTGAAATCGACTGGCTCGTCCGGTCCGAGCGGGAACAGGTTTTGCAGATGTTCGTGGTCGCAATCTTGGTGTCGATCGGCCTGTCGCTGGTTCTGGCCAGCACGATTGCGAACCCAATTTCTGATTTGGCCGCTGCCGCCGAAATCGGCGGAGAGCATGGCGCGCGGAAATTCAGCCCGGCCCGTGTGCGTATCCCCGACCTTTCTGGCCGCCCCGATGAAATTGGCCGCCTGTCTGCCGCGATGCGTGGCATGGTTGCCGCGCTTTATGATCGCATCGATGCGAACGAACAGTTTGCCGCTGACGTTGCCCACGAAATCAAGAACCCGCTTGCGTCTTTGCGGTCTGCAGTTGGGACGTTGCATGTGGCCAAGCGGGACGATCAGCGCACGAAACTTCTGGATGTCATCGAACATGACGTGCGCCGGCTTGACCGTCTGGTCAGTGACATTTCAAACGCTTCGCGTCTGGATAGTGAGCTGGTCAAAGAAGAAGAAGAACGTTTCAACCTTCTTAAGCTGCTCGATAATTTGTCCGAATATCTTGGGCAACAGGCCAGCGAAAAAGGCGTTGATTTCATCTCGGACCTGCCTTCCGGTGATATCGAAATTCAGGGTCTAGAGCCGCGCTTGGCGCAGGTTTTCGTGAACCTTATCACCAATGCGATTTCGTTTTGCGAAGATGGCGATGCGGTTCGTATCTGGGCGCGTCGCCGATCCAACCGTGTTCTTGTCGTGATCGAAGATACCGGCCCAGGCATTCCCGAACAGGCGCTGAACAAGGTCTTCAACCGCTTTTATTCAGAGCGTCCCGTCGGCCAGTTTGGCGACCACTCGGGCCTGGGGCTCGCGATTTCGAAACAGATCGTCGAAGCACATGGCGGTGTTATCTGGGCTGAAAACATTCGCCCGACGGATGCCGATCTTATGTCTGACCCGCTTGGTGCGCGATTTGTTGTCGGCCTTCCGCTCTAATCCCATCAATGGCGGGGTTCTGAATTGACCCCACCCGAACCCCTTCTTGTTCATGCAAGCACAGTTGCCTTAGAGGGCCGCGCTGTTTTGATCATGGGCGCATCGGGGGCTGGAAAGTCGTCGCTTGCGTTAAAGCTGATGTCCCTTGGTGCAACGCTTGTTTCGGACGACCAGACGTGGCTGAACCTCAGGAACGGCAGTTTGATCGCCTCGGCTCCGGAAACGATCAAGGGATTGATCGAAGCACGCGGCGTGGGTTTGCTGCGCGCCGATACGGTTGAAAGCGCCGCGGTGGCCTTGGCCATCGACATGGATCAACCCGAAACAGAGCGTTTGCCCATACGTCGTGAAATCGCCCTGCTTGGCCTTTCAGTCAACTTGCTTCACAAAGTAGAACATGACCATTTCCCCGCAGCCATTCTGCAATACCTAAGAGCAGGGAGAGACGCATGAGCGACACTGACACCACGCAACGGCCTGATGTACCCGGTTACCGACTGGTGCTGGTGACTGGCCCTTCGGGTGCCGGACGCTCAACCGCGCTGAATGCGTTGGAGGATCTGGGCTATGAGGTGATTGATAACCTTCCTCTGTCGCTGATCCCACGCCTTCTGAGCGGGCCGATGGCCGGCCCGCCCTTGGCTCTGGGGGTGGACACCCGAAACCGGGATTTCAGCGCGGCAGCATTGGCGGACTTGATCGCCCAGCTAAAGCGCGAGCCGAACGTTCAGGCTGAAACGCTTTTTCTGGACTGTTCTGCAGATGTGCTGGTGCGCCGCTTTTCAGAAACCCGTCGCCGTCATCCAATGGCCCCGGCCGAAAGCCCCGCCCAAGGCATCGCCCGCGAGATGGACTTGCTGGCACCAATCCGAAACCTTGCTGACGTTCTGATTGATACGTCCGAACTGACCCTGCACGATCTAAGGGCGGAACTTGCCGGGTGGTTCGGGCAGCAGGACGGCGCGCGGTTGGCGGTTTCCATCCATTCGTTTTCCTACAAACGAGGCATCCCACGGGGGGCGGATATGGTTTTTGACTGTCGGTTCCTGCGCAACCCCTATTGGGAACCCGCATTGCGCAGCCTGAATGGTCAATCAGCCGAGGTTGCCGCCTATGTCGCCGCCGATGACCGCTTTCAGGCGTTCTTTGACAAGGTCTATGAACTGACGGATTTGTTGCTTCCTGCCTATCTGGAAGAGGGGAAATCGCACCTTTCCATCGCTTTTGGCTGCACAGGCGGACAGCACCGTTCCGTCACAGTGGCAGAAAAACTGACTGATGCGCTTGCGGACGCCGGGTGGCGGGTGTCTAAAAGACATCGTGAACTAGAACGGCAGGCCCAAGCGGCCACGGCATCCAATACGGAGAAGACCGCGTGATCGGCATCGTGATCGTTGCGCATGGAGGACTGGCCAAGGAATACTTGGCTGCCATTGAGCATGTCGTGGGCAAACAGGATGGCATCATCGCCATTTCCATCGAACCCGACCATGATCGCGCCGCCAAAAAGGCCGAGATCAACGCCGCCGCGGATAAGGTGGATGACGGTTCTGGCGTCGTCGTTGTTACGGATATGTTTGGCGGGTCACCATCGAACCTTTCCTTGAACGCTTGTAACAAGGCTGATCGGAAAATCCTCTATGGCGCCAATCTTCCGATGCTGATCAAATTGGCTAAATCGCGCCACTTGAACGTTGATGATGCGGTATCCTGTTCGCTGACGGCTGGACGCAAGTACATCAACAGCTTTGACGGTAACACAGAATAAAGGGTCAGTATGGCAACGCGACAGCTAAGTATAATAAACGAAAAAGGGCTGCATGCCCGCGCGTCTGCAAAATTCGTTGAAACGGTTGAAGAATTCGATGCTAATGCCGAAGTTCGCCGTGATGGGCTCAGCACATCCGGGGATTCCATTATGGGGCTTTTGATGTTGGCAGCTTCTAAGGGAACCTCTATTGAGGTCGAAACCAGTGGCACGGACGAAGAACCACTGATGGAGGCCCTTGCAGCGCTCGTTGCTGACAAATTCGGCGAAGAGTTCTGAGACTGAAAAAGCAAGGAGAACCACGCCCCTTGGTTGAAAGCTATCAGCATAAGACGATGTCAGTTGATGCAACTGATTCTGACGGCCCGTCGCTGGCTGAACAGCCCTATGAAAAGGGCCGCCTGTCTTATGCGAACACTTTTACCAACCCGTGGAAGGCAAACACGATCCGGGTGATGGAATGGACAACGGGCAAGATTCGCCTGTTGCGTCTGATCCGTCGGTTCGAGGCAATGGGCGCCCCACACGGTCAGGCGTTTTGGCAACAAGCGCTTGGCGTAATGGGCATCTCGCTTGAAACGCCCTCCGATCAAATTTCCAACATTCCGGCCGAGGGGCCAGTTGTGATTGTGGCCAACCACCCACATGGTTTGGTTGATGGCATGGTTCTGGCGGAATTGGTTGGCCGGGTGCGGACTGACTACAAAATCCTGACGCGTTCTTTGCTGACAGGCGTTCAGGAAATTGATGAATTCATGATCCCGGTGCCGTTCCTGCACGAAGAGGACGCGCTTAAGAAAAATCTGGAAATGCGTAAGCGGGCGATGGATCACCTGAATGCGGATGGCGTTGTCATCCTGTTTCCATCAGGTGTTGTCGCATGTTCCGAAACGATGTTCGGCCCCGCGATCGAGGCCGAGTGGAACCCGTTCACCGCCAAGATGATCCAGCGTTCAGGTGCCAAGGTCGTGCCGATTTACTTTCCCGGGCAAAACTCGCGCTATTACCAAATCGCGAACCGTCTATCCGCGACCCTGCGCCAAGGTCTGCTGTTGTACGAAGTTGTTCATTCGTTGAACCGGCCACAGGCACCTGTCGTAGGCGAACCGATTGACCGCCCAGAAATCGAAGGCTGGGCAGGCAATCCGCGTGGTTTCGTCAACTGGCTGCGTGAGCGGACCCTTGCGCTGAAGGGCGGTTAACGGGTCGGCACGGGCGCGTCACCGCGATAGTCGTAGAACCCGCGCTTGGATTTACGGCCAAGCCAGCCAGCCTCAACATATTTGGTCAGCAGCGGGCAGGGGCGATATTTCGTATCGGCCAAGCCGTCATGCAACACGTTCATGATCGCAAGGCACGTATCCAGCCCGATAAAATCTGCCAGTTCCAGCGGACCCATCGGATGGTTCGCGCCCAGTTTCATCGATTCGTCGATTGATTTGACGGACCCCACGCCTTCGTACAGCGTATAGACGGCCTCGTTTATCATCGGCATCAGAATGCGGTTAACGATGAAGCCGGGAAAATCTTCGGCGCTGGCGGCGGTTTTTCCAAGCGACTCTACGACCTTCAGGCAGGCGTTATAGGTTGGCTCATCCGTCGCGATACCGCGGATCAGTTCCACCAATTGCATCACTGGAACCGGGTTCATGAAGTGAAAGCCCATGAAACGTTCAGGGCGATCAGTGCGCGATGCAAGCCGCGTGATCGAGATGGACGAGGTGTTCGACGTCAGGATCGTTTCGGGTTTTAGGTGTGGTAGCAGATCTTCGAAGATCGCGGCCTTGACGGTTTCACGTTCGGTCGCGGCTTCGATGATCAGGTCCGTCGGGCCAAGGTCGGGAAGGGCGGTTGTTGTTTTAATCCGGCCAAGCGCAATCGCGCGCTCATCTTCCGAAATCTTTTCACGCGACACTTGGCGCTCAAGGTTCTTGTCGATCAGAGAGAGCGCCTTGTTCAGGCTTTCCTCTGAAATGTCATTCAGTAAAACATCGTAACCGGCCAAGGCCATGACATGGGCAATCCCGTTGCCCATCTGCCCCGCGCCGACAACTCCCACCGTTTTGATATCCATCGGATGCCCCTTAAGCCTGACGGGCCGACCATATGCCCCGGATTGCTGCGGGTGCAAGCCAGAACGACCTGATCAATTCACCTCAAATGCCAAGCTTAGCCATTTGGAAAGGTTCGCAAGGGAATCTGAACATGGGTGAGTTGATATCAAAAAAGGTGGGTGGAAGAATGTATGAACATCCCGGCACAAGTGCCATTAACTATTTTCCGTGCCGATACGGCAAATCAAAGCTGCTGTTTCGGGGCCCGAAACGCATGACGGTCGCGCCTTTCTGCGCTGTGTTAGGCGGCACCGAAACGTACGGCAAATTCATCGAACGGCCGTTCCCGCAGCTGTTGGAAGAACAGTCCGGAATCAGGGCGGTGAACCTAGGCTGCGTGAACGCGGGCGTAGATGTCTTTGTGAATGACCACACGATCATGGAGCTGTGTGGCAACGCGGGCGTGACGGTCGTTCAGGCGCTTGGCGCGCAGAATATGTCGAACAGGTTGTACGCGGTGCACCCGCGCCGAAACGATCGTTTTTTGCGGGCCTCGCCAACAATGAAAACCTTGTACAGAGAGGTGGATTTCACCGAATTCAATTTTACGCGGCACATGTTGACGACGCTAAAGCGGTTGGCGCCCGACAAGTTCGGGGTCGTCGAAGCGGAGCTGAAATCAGCGTGGGTCGCGCGGATGCGTTTGCTGGCCGAGCGATTGCAGGGAAAGACCGTGCTTTTGTTGCTGTCCAACCTAACTAGCGGAGTTCGCGGCCAAGATGATCTTGGGCCAGAGCCTTTGTGGATAGATGAAGATATGGTGGCGGAATTGGACGGGTGTTTCACCGAAGTTGTGCATGTTCGGGCAAGCGATGCGTCCCTGCAGCAGGGCACCATGGGAAAGGTCTTTTCGCCGTTGGATGAACCCGCAGCTGCAGAAGTACCCGGCCCCGCGGTCCATCAAGAAATCGCGCAGGCGTTGGTACCCGTGGTGACGCGCTTGATGGGCTAAGGGGCGTTACAGCAGCCAGCCAAACGCGCGCCGAAGGAATGCAGGGCAATCTTGTGCCACCGGGGTGCCGTGGGCCATCAGAACCTTCTGAGCGGGCCACGCAAGAATCCGACCTGCGGCCTGACGCGCCGTGTTTCGGTCGGTAAATGCCAGCCGGAATTTGCGCGGCACCGATGGTTCGGCGCCGGTCATAAGGTCCAGTTTCGCGATAACAGCCCGCCAGCCGGAAAACCAGTTGGCGGGAAGCTGTTGCAGCAGGTCGGCGAACAGCACAGTTCCGCTTTTTGTGTGAAAGAAAACGACTTCGGTCGTGATGCGGTTGCCTTGCATGACGACCTGATCGATCTGTCCGGCCCAATCAGGGTCAGCGGTATCCCCAAGGTCAGCATCGAAGGAAATATCGGCGCGCTTCTTGCGCAACCCCGGCGCGGCGTGAACCGCGGCGGCGGGATAGGCCTGCGCCCATTCGGGCAGAAACAAGTGATGCAGCGAATTGGGTGCAACGATGTGCCGGACGGGGCCAAGGGCGCCTATTTGGGCGGCAAGCTGATCTGTCAGGTGCACCGGGGACCATACAAACAGGCCGCCATCTGAAAGACGTATCACGGCCATTCTGGTGGGGTAATGAAATCCGGCGAATGCGTCGACATCCGGGCCGTCGACTATCCAGAGTTCGTCGCCAAAAAGCTTTAACATGACGGATCCAATATCGCTGATCTGACGGGTAATTGCCCGCTGGGCCAAGCGTATGTGGAAGAAATCGTACCGGCAAGACACGTGACAGGTGGCCAAGAAAAAGGCCCGCCGATTGGGCGGGCCTTCCAAAATTTGGACTGTATCCGATACCGGATTACAGTTTTTCGATCAGCTCTGGCACTGCGTCGAACAGGTCGGCGACCAAGCCGTAATCAGCAACCTGGAAGATTGGTGCCTCTTCGTCTTTGTTGATCGCGACGATGATCTTGGAGTCTTTCATACCTGCAAGGTGCTGAATCGCGCCCGAGATGCCGACAGCGACATAAAGATCGGGTGCAACAACTTTACCGGTCTGACCAACCTGCCAGTCGTTCGGGGCATAGCCCGAGTCAACGGCAGCACGCGATGCGCCAACGGCCGCGCCCAGCTTGTCAGCCAGCTTTTCGATCAGCGCGAAGTCGTCTTCGGAACCAACGCCACGGCCACCGGATACAACGATGCCAGCGGATGTCAGTTCTGGGCGGTCGCTTTCGGCAACCTTGTCTTCAACCCATTCAGACAGGCCGGGGTTGCCCGCAGCGCCGATGGTTTCAACAGCGGCAGAACCGCCTTCACCAGCTGCGTCAAACGTGGAGGTGCGAACCGTCAGAACCTTTTTCGCGTCAGAGGTTTTCACCGTCTGGATCGCGTTACCAGCATAGATCGGGCGTTCGAACGTTGCGCCGTCAACCACGCCCGAAACGTCGGACAGGATCATGGAATCAAGCAGCGCAGCGACGCGTGGCATGATGTTTTTCGCGGATGCGGTGGCGGGGGCTACGAAGTGTTCGTAATCGCCAGCGACCGATGCGATCAGATCAGCGATTGGTTCAGCCAGACCGTTGCCATAGGCAGCGTCGTCTGCGCACAGAACTTTGGAAACACCGTCCAGCTTGGCAGCAGCTTCTGCCGCGCCGCCGCAGGATGCGCTTGCGCACAGAACGGTAACTTCGCCCAGTGCCTTCGCAGCGGTCAGTGCTTTTGCAGTTGCGTCAACGGCCAGTTCGCCGCCGGATACTTCAGCAAGAAGAAGAACAGCCATTATACAGCCCCCGCTTCCTTAAGTTTCGCCACAAGCTCGTCAACCGAGCCAACGATTTCACCGGCCTGACGGGCCTCTGGCTCTGTGGTTTTGACAACCTCAAGCCGTGGTGTGACATCCACGCCGTAGTCGGCAGGTGTCTTTTCATCCAGCGGCTTTTTCTTCGCCTTCATGATGTTCGGCAACGAAGCATAGCGCGGTTCGTTCAGGCGAAGGTCAACAGTGACGATGGCAGGCATCTTCACTTTGATGGTCTGAAGACCACCGTCAACTTCGCGGGTCACGATCGCGCTGTCGCCTTCGACCTTAACTTCGGACGCGAATGTGGCCTGGCTCCAACCCAGAAGGGCGGAAAGCATCTGACCGGTCGCATTCATGTCGTTATCGATGGCTTGCTTACCGGCCAGAACAAGGCCTGGCTGCTCTTCGTCGACGATCCCTTTCAGGATTTTCGCAACGGCCAGCGGTTCGATGTCGGTGTGAACGTCGTCAGCGGCAACCACCAGAATGGCGCGGTCAGCGCCCATGGCAAGTGCGGTGCGCAGGGTTTCTTGCGCTTGCTTGACCCCGATCGAAACGGCCACGATTTCCGTTACGACGCCGGCTTCTTTCAGGCGAATAGCCTCTTCCACCGCGATTTCATCAAAGGGGTTCATCGACATCTTCACGTTGGCAAGATCGACACCGCTTCCGTCCGCCTTAACACGAACCTTCACGTTATAGTCGATCACGCGCTTAACAGGCACAAGAACCTTCATTTGCGTGTCTCTCCTTGGGTATTAATCAAGCGTTGGATGTTTGTTAGCGAGTCCCGGCGCAGGAAAACAGGTCAAAATCGACGCGTAGCATTCTTTCGACGCCGCGTTCTTTTCTTTTCGGATGTTTCGCGGGGCAGTTCTAACGCTAACGTCTAAGGGAATGCTTTCGGTTAACGATTTGCGCCCGGAACCCACAACACATCATCCTTGCCGTTGTTGTTGGCCACACGGCCAGCGGCAAAGAACCAATCCGACAGGCGGTTCAGATATTTCACAGCAGCGGGGTTGATGGTTTCGGCGGTGGCCAGCTCGACCGTCAGGCGTTCGGCGCGGCGCGATACCGTGCGGCAAAGGTGCAACTGTGCCGCCAAGGCAGACCCGCCGGGCAAGATGAAGCTGCGCAGAGGTTCAAGCGCGTCGGTCATCGCGTCGATTTCGGTTTCAAGCCGTTCGACTTGGGCGGAGGTGACGCGCAGGGGCGGATATTCGGCATCTGCGTCTTTTTCCATGTCGGGGCGGCACAGGTCGGCACCCAGATCGAAAAGGTCGTTCTGGATGGCGGCAAGCCGGGCGTCCATTTCCCCGTCGGCGTGAAGGCGGGCCAGACCCACCGTCGCGTTGGTTTCATCAACGGTGCCATAGGCGTTGACCCGGGCGGAGTGTTTGGCAACACGCGCGCCGTTGCCCAATGCGGTTTCGCCTGCGTCGCCGGTTTTGGTGTAGATTTTGTTGATGACAACCATATCAGCCACCCATCCTGCGGAGGAATACGAATGCCAAAATCAGCGCCACTGCCACGGCTTGCGCGATCAGGCGATAACGCATCACGCGGTTGGCGTGCTTTTTGTTGAAATCGCCACCCTTGGCAAAGCCACCGATGCCCAGCAACAAAATGCCTGCTACGGCAAGGCACGCCACGGCGACGAGGATGAAAAGCGGATCGTTGAACATACCGGTTTCCTTTATCTGCTGTGTGGGACATAGCGGCCCGTTTGATAAAAGCGAACCGGTATTTCGTCGCGCCTATGCCTTGGCCAGTACCCAATCCAACAGGCGTGTCGGCAGGATACGCCGCAGGATGTTCATCGCATAGGTCGGCGTCGTCACGAAATAACGCGCGTGGGGGCGGCGGCTTTCCAGTGCGTGAACCAGCTTTTTCGTGACCGCGCTGGCGGGAAGTTCGAACGTGTCCTTGCCGCCGTCTTCATACAAGCGTTTCAACAGCGTGGCTTTGTATTGCTCGGCCCGCGGCGAGTTTTTCCAGTCGATCCATTTGCTGAAATGCGGGATGGAGTTAACCCGGATGTTTGACGTCACCGGGCCGGGTTCGATCAGGATCACCTCTATTGGAGTGTCGCGCATTTCAAGACGAAGGGTATCTGTCAGCCCCTCCATCGCGAATTTGGTCGAATTATACGCCCCGCGCCATTTCAGCGCGACCAGCCCTAACACGGAAGAGCAGTTGATGATGCGCCCATGCCCTTGTGCCCGCATGATCGGAATCACCCGGCGGGTAAGGTCATGATAGCCGAACAGGTTCGTTTCAAAGATTTCCCGCAAGGCCTCGCGCGGCAGATCTTCGATCGCGCCGGGGCAGGCATAGGCACCATTGTTGAAAATGGCGTCCAACGTGCCGCCAGTGCGCGACAAAGCCTCGGCCACGGCCGATTCGATGCTGGCTTCGTCGGCATAGTTTAGAACAAAGCTTTCAAGGCCTTCTTTGCGAAGGCGGGCGCAGTCGCGCTCTTTCCGGCAGGTGGCGAACACGCGCCATCCGCGCGCCTTTAGGCCATGCGCAGCGTCATAGCCGATACCGGATGAACAGCCGGTAATTAGGATAGATTTTTCAGCCAAATGCCTGCCCCAAGCCTATTTGTTTGGTCGCAGGCTAGGGTATCGCGGCCTTTGCTTCAATCGCTCAGGATGCGGGGGCGGTGAAACGTTCAGCCATAAAGCCGTGCAAGCCGGTTTCTAGGTCCTTCAGTTCGACCCAGCCGTTTGCCGGGCGGCCAACAACCTCTGCCTTGGTGCCGCGTGTCAGTTGGCCAACAACCGATTCATTCGTCGATGGGCCAGCGCGCAGGTTCACTCGGCTGCCAGTGATTGCAACAATCTGGCCGTCGGACGCCGGGGCAGTGGCCTTAGCTGTTGGCGCTGTCTTGGAGGTGTAACCCTGAGGCGCGTCGCGGCTGACAACCTCAACAAGTCCGGTTGTCGGCGCTGTGCCAAAGCTGACTTTGGAAATCGACGCGTCGGTCGTCGTTGCGGCGTCGGCCGATTCTTTTGCGATCACCGCGGAAGCGTCAGCTAAAAGAACCGGCTCTGCCTTAATCGACACCACATCGTGGGGTGCTTCGGGTGTAGGGACGAAGCTAGCCGCCTGCATGGATGTTGCAGGCTTGTCGGTTAAACTCATTACTGCGAACAGGCTGGCGCACAGCCAGAAACTCATACGAAACATGTCACTTCCCCAAGTGGTGCGATTATCAACAAATTAACGTTTAAAGATCGCCGACGGTTCCCGATAAGGGAAAAAGAAAGCCTCGTTCCCCGCTCTTGTCTGCTTGCCGGGGCAATCTGGCGCGGCTATCACCAGATCTATGAGCGATATGACCGACGAGCCTATTGATAGGCCAACCGACCCTTCCGAACCTTTGCGCCGCGCCATTGGTGAACGCTATCTGACTTATGCGCTGTCCACGATCATGGACCGCGCCCTGCCAGATGCGCGCGATGGTCTGAAGCCGGTTCACCGGCGAATCCTTTACGCGATGAGCCGCCTGCGGCTTGCGTCGGGCGGTGGGTTTCTGAAATCGGCCAAGATCAGCGGCGACACGATGGGTGATTTCCACCCGCATGGCGATGCCGCGATCTATGACGCGATGGCGCGACTGGCGCAGGATTTCAACGTGCGCTTCCCGCTGGTCGATGGTCAGGGGAATTTCGGTAACATCGATGGCGATAACCCCGCCGCCAGCCGATACACAGAAGCACGGATGACCGCTGCTGCCGAGGCGTTGCTGGAAGGGATGGCGGAAAACGCTGTCGATTTCCGCGACAACTATGATGGTCGTTTGACCGAGCCGGTGGTTCTGCCTGCATCGTTCCCTAACCTTCTGGCCAACGGTTCCACCGGTATCGCGGTGGGCATGGCGACCAATATCGCACCCCACAACATCGAAGAGCTGATCAATGCCTGTCTGCATCTGATCAAATCCCCGAACGCGCGGGATGAGACGCTGATCGACTATGTTCCGGGCCCCGACTTTCCGACGGGCGGCGTGATCGTCGAGCCGAAAGAGAATATCATCGAAGCCTATCGCACCGGGCGCGGGTCCTTCCGCCTGCGCGCGAAATGGGAAGTCGAAGATCTGGGCCGTGGTCAGTGGCAGGTTGTCGTGACCGAAATTCCCTATCAGGTGCCAAAGTCCCGCCTGATCGAAAAGATCGCAGAGCTGATCCAGCTTAAGAAAATCCCGATCCTTGCCGATATCCGTGACGAATCCGCCGAAGACATCCGCATGGTGTTCGAACCGCGGACCAAGAATGTGGACCCCGAGGTGCTGATGGGTACCCTGTTCCGCCAATCGGACCTAGAGGTTCGGTTCAGCCTGAACATGAACGTGCTGATCGACGGTCGCACGCCGAAGGTTTGCAGCCTGAAAGAAGTGCTGCGTGCGTTCCTTGATCACCGCCGCGAGGTTCTGATCCGACGGTCGCAATACCGGATGGAAAAGATCGACCACCGGCTCGAGGTGTTGGAAGGTTTCATCATTGCCTTCCTCAACCTTGACCGGGTGATTGATATCATCCGCTATGACGAAGACCCCAAGGCCGCGTTGATGCGCGAAGACTGGTCGCTGGAACGTGGCCGTGCCGCGGACGAGGCCAGTTATGTCTCTCCGCTTGACCTAGGCGATGGCGAAGGTGAACTGACCGAGGTTCAGGCCGAAGCGATCCTGAACATGCGCCTGCGCAGCTTGCGCAAGCTGGAAGAGATGGAGCTGCTGCGCGAGCGTGATGCGCTGATGGAAGAACGCGCATCGTTGGAAGACCTGCTGGAAAACGAAGACGTCCAGTGGACAAACATTTCTGACCAGCTTCGCGAAACCCGCACCAAGTTCGGCAAAAAGACGATCGAAGGCGCGCGCCGGACCCAGTTCGCAGAAGCGACCGAGGTTGAAGAGGTGCCGCTGGAAGCCATGATCGAGCGGGAGCCGATCACCGTGGTCTGTTCCAAAATGGGCTGGATTCGCGCGATGAAGGGCCACGTGGCGCTGGATTCGGCGTTGAAGTTCAAAGATGGCGATGAAGGCCGCTTTGTCTTCCATGCAGAGACCACCGACCGGCTGTTGATGTTCGGGACCAACGGGCGTTTCTATACGCTGTCCGCGTCGCAGCTTCCTGGTGGGCGTGGCATGGGTGAACCTGTGCGCCTGATGGTCGATCTGCCAAACGAATCCGACATCGTTGATCTGTTCATTCTTAAGCCGGGCGTGAAATTCCTTGTGGCCTCGTCCGCGGGCGACGGGTTTATCGTTCCGTCTGACGATGTCGTTGCGCAAACGCGGACCGGTAAACAGGTTCTGAACGTGCGCGGCGATGTGCTGGCCAAGGTTTGCAGAACCGTTGTGGGCGATAGCGTGGCGTGCGTGGGCGAGAACCGTAAGGTTCTGGTGTTCGCAGTCGATGAGCTACCCGAAATGGTGCGCGGCAAGGGCGTGCGTTTGCAGAAATACAAAGATGGCGGGCTAAGCGATGCCACCACCTTTGCTCTGGAAGAGGGGCTTTCGTGGAAAGACCCTGCCGGACGCACCCGCACGGAAACCGAGCTGGCCGAATGGACCGGAAAGCGCGCAAGCGCCGGGCGGATGGCTCCGCGTGGGTTTCCACGGGATAACCGTTTCAACTAAGGTCTGAAAAGTACTGTCCGAGGGATTGGGGAAGACATGAAGCCGTTTTTGAAGCTTGCTCGTTTGGTGGTCTGCATCGCCGGCATCGCGATTGTTGCGGGCTGTACGACCAGCCAAGACATCCCCGAAACGCCCGAACCGTTGGGTGACTTCGCGCTTGGGTTCAATATCGTCGTTGCCAAGAACGCCCAGCTTATTCCGCCGTCCCGCAAAGCGGAACCGGAAGAATGGGAAGCTTCGATCAAGTCGGCCATTGATCAGCGGTTCGGCCGCTATGAGGGCGACAAGCTGTATCACCTCGGCGTGTCGGTCGACGGATTCGCGCTTGCCGTTCCGGGGATCCCGGTCGTTCTGTCACCCAAATCGGCGCTGGTCGTGACGGTAAACATTTGGGACGACGCGGCGCAGGCCAAGTTGAACGAAAAGCCCAAACAGTTGACGGTGCTGGAAAGCCTGTCGGGCGATACCGTGCTTGGTTCTGGGCTGACACAATCGCGCGAAAAGCAGATGAAAAATCTGTCTTTCAACACCGCGCGTCTGATCGAACGCTGGTTGGTTGAAAACCGGGCAGAGTGGTTTGGAGAGCTTGAGGCACCCGAAACCAGCGATGCCGAGGCTGCTTTGGAAGGCACATCCGTTGCCCAGCTTCCTGAAACAAGCAACTGACGCTTGATTTTTCTCCCAACTGCCAATAATTAGCGCGCGTTGTTGAATCGGGCCTTTCCCGGCCCCCTAATCCATGAGGCGCCAGAGGAATGGCTAAGGAAAAGTTTGAGCGTACCAAACCGCACGTCAACATTGGCACGATTGGCCACGTTGACCACGGCAAGACGACGCTGACCGCAGCGATCACCAAGTACTACGGTGATTTCAAAGCCTACGATCAGATCGACGGCGCACCCGAAGAAAAAGCACGTGGTATCACGATCTCTACCGCTCACGTTGAGTATGAGACTGAAACCCGTCACTACGCGCACGTCGACTGCCCGGGCCACGCTGACTATGTTAAGAACATGATCACGGGTGCTGCGCAGATGGACGGCGCGATCCTGGTTGTTAACGCTGCTGACGGCCCTATGCCGCAAACGCGTGAGCACATCCTGTTGGGCCGCCAGGTTGGCATCCCATACATGGTTGTCTACATGAACAAAGTTGATCAGGTTGACGACGAAGAGCTTCTTGAGCTGGTTGAGATGGAAATCCGCGAGCTTCTGACTTCTTACGACTACCCTGGCGACGACATTCCAGTGATCCCTGGTTCGGCTCTGGCCGCTCTGGAAGGTCGCGATCCTGAGATCGGCGAAGAGTCGATCAAAAAGCTGATGGAAGCTGTCGACACATACATCCCGACCCCAGCACGTGCAGTTGACCTGCCGTTCCTGATGCCGATCGAGGACGTCTTCTCGATCTCTGGTCGTGGTACTGTTGTTACGGGCCGTGTTGAGCGTGGCGTGATCAATGTTGGCGACGAGATCGAAATCGTTGGCATCAAAGACACTTCGAAAACGACCTGTACGGGCGTTGAAATGTTCCGCAAGCTGCTGGACCGTGGTGAAGCTGGCGACAACATCGGTGCGCTTCTGCGTGGTGTTGACCGTGAAGGCGTTGAGCGTGGTCAGGTTCTGTGTAAGCCGGGTTCGGTTACACCGCACACCAAGTTCGAAGCTGAGGCTTATATCCTGACGAAAGACGAAGGTGGCCGTCACACGCCTTTCTTCGCGAACTATCGTCCTCAGTTCTACTTCCGCACGACGGACGTGACCGGCATGGTTACGCTTCCTGAAGGCACCGAGATGGTGATGCCAGGCGACAACCTGAAGTTCGAAGTCGAACTGATCGCCCCAATCGCTATGGAAGATGGCCTGCGTTTCGCTATCCGTGAAGGCGGTCGTACCGTCGGCGCAGGCGTCGTATCCAAAATCCTCGACTAATTCTTAGTCGCATGACTTTCGAAAGGCCGTCCTTCGGGGCGGCCTTTTTTGTTGTCTGATGCTTGGCGCGGTTGGCAAAGATGGCGCTTTACGATTTTGGTTTCCTGTGGCTGGCTGTTTCGGAACTGGTTTGTGAAAGGGCACCCGCATGGAATTCGAACTCTGGCTTGCATTTGTCGCGGCATCGATGGCGCTTTTGCTGATCCCCGGACCAACGGTTTTGCTGGTGCTAAGCTATGCAATAAGCCAAGGGCGGCGTGTGGCCCTTGCGACCGTTGCGGGGGTGGCGCTTGGTGACTTGATTGCCATGACGGCTTCGCTGGCCGGGTTGGGCGCGGTTGTCCTTGCGTCGGCGACGCTGTTCACGGCGTTGAAATGGGTCGGCGCGGTCTATCTGATCTATCTTGGCATAAAGCTGTTTCGCAGCGCGCCTAACGCCTCGCTTGGGGAACTGGCGCAGGTTGCAGAAACGACGCCCGCCAACGTGTTTGGCCATGCGGCGGCCGTAACGGCGCTGAACCCCAAGTCCATCGTGTTTTTCATTGCCTTCGTTCCGCAGTTTATCAGCGCGAAGGCCCCGCTGTTGCCGCAGTTTTCGGTGCTTGTTGCGACATTCGTGGGATTGGCGGCGATCAACGCGCTTGCCTATGCGATCTTGGCAGACCGGCTGCGCCATCGCATCGCGCGCCCTTCCGTCTTGGCGATGTTTTCGCGGCTGGGGGGCAGTGCGCTGATCGCGATGGGAGTGGCGACGGCGGCGTTCAAGCGATCTTCGGCATAGCGGCGTCTATGGCCGTTGGAACCGCCAAGCGGTGCGTTCCTTTGGGTTGGCGCGGATTGCTTTGATCATTTCGTCAAACTGTTGCGCCTCGACGAAAGCGCTTAGCGTGTGTTTTGCTTTCTCAAGCAGGGATATCAACGCATCGTCGCTAAGCCCACCGACTTGCGCGCCCTTTAGCGCCTTAAGGGTCGGGACCTTCGTGCAGCCGTAAACGATGGTACTGTCGCGGCAGAACGCCAGCGGGGTGAAATACTCCGATAACAGTTCCATCTGCGCGGCGATCCAAGGTTGGCTCCAGTGCATCAGGTCTTGTTGAACCAGCAGGGACTGGCCCGCGATCAGGTGCGGGAAGAAGATTTCGGCCATGTTATCGGCGGAACTTGCGGTTTTGGAGGCATCCATCACCAGCAGTTCGATGGGTTCGTTCCATACCGCATGTTCGATTTCGCCGGGATGGAGGGTAATGCGGTCGGCCCAACGCCCCAATAGCGCGGTGGCCAAGGGCAGCGTGTCATGGCCTTTGAAAACTTCGATGCCCGCCGGGTAAAGCAGCTTTTTCTTGGTCTGCTCGTCCGAAGTGAAGCGGTCGAAGGCGTGAATTTTCGAAGCTAATCCCGCTGCCGCATGCCCCGCCGCCAAGCGCGCCGTGGAGCCGCCGACAAAGCAACCCAGATCGACGATCGCGCCCGAGCCTTCCGCCCAAAGCGACGTTAGCCAGAAGTAGAGTTGCTGTTCTTCTTCGCGCAACATGGTCGGGACGTGGTTAGCGTCGGCCAAGGCGCGTGGCAGCAAAAGCCGCCAAGGTGATTTATCGAAAACGCTGTAAGAGCGGGGTACTGAACTGAACATTTTGATTTTGTAACATCGGCACTTTTGCAAAACCAGACGAAAGGCTGAAATGTGCTCTTGATTTCAGGCGCGCTGTGCCGTAGTTCGCAACGTGGTCCTAGGGGTGTAGCTCAGTTGGTAGAGCATCGGTCTCCAAAACCGAGGGTCGTGGGTTCGAGTCCCTCCGCCCCTGCCAGACCGTTTTTTTAGCAAGTCCATTTTTTTAGGGCTGATGCTTATTATAGAGACGGCCTTTTTGTCGTCACATCTTGGTAAGACACTCAGCCTATACGAATAAAATTTTAGATTAAGGCACGAGGAACCATGATTCGTCGGATTCTGTTGTTTCCCATACTAGCGTATTTCGCTTTGGCGGTTTTTGTCGCCAGTGTTGTTGTCCTTCTCGTCACAAGCATCTTCGTTTCAATTCGGTTTGTACTGGAGCTTTTCAGGCCCCAGAGAGACCCTGAAAGCCGTCAAGCTGCCGCTTATCGTGGCACGTTCCCAGAACAACCGGTTTTTCGTAAATTGAAGCGCGGGCAGAGCTATCTGTTTAAGGGGCAATCGCGCTAGCGTGAACTGTCCCTTGTAAACGCGGGTTAGAAAGCGTATCTCCCAGCCGTTGTCAGGAAGATCGAGACGTTACATGGCGAAAGCTAACCCACTTCAGTTCGTTCAGCAGACTAGGTCTGAAATCTCTAAGGTTGAGTGGCCGACTCGGCGTGAGGTGATGTTGACGACCGTGATGGTTGTTGCGTTGTCAGCCGTAATGGCGATCTTGTTCTCGATCGTGGATTTGTTGATCCGCACGGGGCTGGCCACAGTGCTGGGCTTTTTCGGCTAAGCTTTTTCAGCGACAAGCTCTTGAAAATTTGGGGCTAGGCCGGTAATGCGGGCAGACCTTCAATAACCGGCGTGCATCGATTCGGGTTGCGCGCTGTTTTTTGTTTAGGTCGCTAGCGGGATGACCGCTTGATTTTATTGAATGTTTCGGCCGCAGTGCCGAAAGACGCGAGGTAACTGGCAAGATGGCGAAGCGGTGGTATTCGGTGAGCGTGCTCTCGAACTTTGAAAAGAAGATCGCTGAGCAGATCAAGACGGCCGTTGCTGAGAAGGGTCTTGAAGATCAGATCGAAGAAGTGCTGGTGCCCACCGAAGAGGTGATCGAAGTGCGCCGGGGCAAGAAGGTGACGGCAGAGCGGCGTTTCATGCCCGGCTATGTGCTGGTGCGCATGGAGATGAGCGATCAGGGCTATCACCTTATCAACTCGATCAACCGCGTGACTGGTTTCTTGGGCCCGCAAGGCCGCCCGATGCCGATGCGCGACGACGAAGTGAACGCGATCCTCAACCGTGTTGAGGAAGGCGAGGCTGCGCCACGCTCGTTGATCATCTTCGAGATCGGCGAACAAGTTAATGTAACCGACGGGCCGTTCGAAGGCTTCGCTGGTATGGTCGAAGAAGTTGATGACGAAAATCAGCGTCTGAAAGTGACCGTTTCGATCTTTGGCCGGGCAACCCCGGTTGAACTGGAATTCACGCAGGTTTCGAAAGAAGTCTGAGTGCTGCACGTGGGAGGTGACCGGGCGCGCCCGTAATCCGAACCACTAAACCGAAGCGCCGCCCTCGCGTGGGAACGGCGTGGTGATATGAAGGAGAGGCCAAATGGCCAAGAAGCTCGCAGGCACGATGAAACTGCAAGTGCCAGCAGGTCAAGCAAACCCGTCCCCCCCCGTGGGTCCGGCGCTTGGTCAGCGTGGTATTAACATCATGGAATTCTGTAAGGCGTTTAACGCTAAGACACAGGATCTGGAGCCCGGTGCGCCGTGCCCAACCGTGATCACCTACTACCAAGACAAATCGTTCACGATGGACATCAAGACACCTCCGGCGTCTTATTTCCTTCGGAAGGCTGCAAAGGTTAAGTCCGGCGCAAACAATCCCGGTCGTGATGTTGTTGGTTCTGTATCTGCTGCTCAGGTGAAAGAAATCGCCGAAGCCAAGATGAAAGACCTGAACGCAAACGATATCGAAGCCGCGATGCAGATCATCCTTGGTTCTGCCCGTTCGATGGGTATCGAGGTTAAAGGATAATCGTCATGGCAAAACTCGGTAAACGTACACGCGCTGCGCGTGAAGCATTCGCTGGCAAAGAAGACGTAACAGTTGAAGAAGCTGTTGCTCTGGTTAAAGGCAATGCAAAGTCCAAGTTCGACGAGACCGTTGAAATTGCGCTGAACCTTGGTGTTGACCCACGCCACGCTGACCAAATGGTTCGCGGTGTTGTGTCCCTGCCAAACGGCACAGGCAAAACCGTTCGTGTTGCTGTATTCGCACGTGGCCCTAAGGCTGACGAAGCCAAGGCGGCTGGCGCGGATATCGTTGGCGCGGAAGACCTGATGGAAATCATTCAGGGCGGCAAGATCGAATTCGATCGTTGCATCGCTACGCCTGACATGATGCCGATCGTTGGTCGTTTGGGTAAAGTGCTTGGTCCACGTAACCTGATGCCAAACCCAAAAGTTGGCACCGTTACTATGGATGTCACTGCGGCTGTTGAAGCTGCCAAGGGTGGCGAAGTGCAGTTCAAGGCTGAAAAAGCCGGTGTTGTACACGCTGGCGTTGGCAAAGCATCGTTCGATGAGGCCAAACTGGTCGAAAACGTTCGTGCTTTTGTTGAAGCTGTAAGCAAGGCCAAGCCTGCTGGTGCCAAGGGCGCCTATATGAAGAAGGTTTCCCTTAGCTCTACTATGGGCCCAGGTGTTTCGATCGACGTTTCGAACGCAACTGGCAACTAATCAGTTACGAAGGGCGCCACAAAGTTGGCGCCCTTTTTCTTACTTTCAGGGGGTGTATTCCCCCTTGGCTTCGCCCCTGCCAGAAAGGCTTAACAGCCGGGTAGGGTTGGGCGTTTTAAGCCACTGCAAAACGGCGCATTGCGGCCATTTTCGATCATTTCCCCACAGTCTGAATCCGGCGTCGCAAAAAAGTTTTTCGTTTGGGCTTGGAAAACCTTCGTTTTCTGAATAGGACACGAGTTCGCACATAAGCGCGCGATTCGTCGTGCGCTTATGTGTTTTTCGTCCAAGACGGTGGGTGGATCCAGCTGGATCCTTAATTTCCTGCCTGAGACGGGAGACGACCAGAATGACCGAGGGTTTCCTCGGGCGGTTTTGGCTCAGACCCGTTAGCGGACCTGAACGCTGGCCTTTGGTCAGCAAATACGAGCCGGAAGGTGAGAGCCTTCCTGAATTGGAGTGAAACTGTGGATAGAGCCCAGAAAGAGAAATTGGTCGAAGAGCTCGGCCAAATCTTCGAAAGCTCTGGCGTAGTCGTGGTCGCACGCTATGCAGGAATCACGGTTGCTGAGATGCAAGACCTGCGCGCTCAAATGAGCGAAGCTGGTGGGTCTGTACGTGTCGCCAAGAACAAGCTCGCCAAGATCGCCCTAGACGGAAAGCCTTGCGCAAGCATTGCCGACCTTCTTTCGGGCATGACCGTTCTGACCTACTCGGAAGATCCTGTGGCAGCTGCCAAGATCGCCGAGAAGTACTCCAAGGAAAACGACAAGTTCGAAATCCTTGGTGGTGCAATGGGTGAGACCGCTCTGGACCCTGCTGGTGTTAAAGCCGTGGCCGCCATGCCGTCCCGCGAGGAGCTTATTGCCTCCATCGTTGGCTGTATCGGTGCCCCTGCTTCGAACATCGCTGGTGCCATTGGCGCGCCTGCTTCTAACGTCGCGAGCATCCTCTCGACTATCGAGGAGCGTGCGGAAGCCGCTTAAGCAACACGGAGCCTGTGTGGGGTTGAACTTCCCTACGTTGGAACACATCTGAAAGAACGGAAACAGTATAATGGCTGATCTGAAGAAACTTGCCGAAGAGATCGTTGGTCTGACGCTTCTCGAAGCACAAGAACTGAAAACCATCCTGAAAGACGAGTATGGCATCGAGCCAGCTGCCGGTGGCGCTGTAATGATGGCTGGTCCTGCTGGTGGCGACGCTGCTGCTGCTGAAGAGCAGACAGAATTCGACGTGATCCTGAAAGCCGCTGGCGCTCAGAAAATCAACGTCATCAAAGAAGTCCGCGGCATCACTGGCCTGGGCCTCAAAGAAGCTAAAGAGCTGGTCGAAGCTGGCGGCAAAGCCGTTAAAGAAGGCTGCGACAAAGCAGAAGCTGAAGACATCAAAGCCAAGCTGGAAGCAGCTGGCGCAGAAGTCGAGCTTAAGTAATCGGCTGCGGCCTTGGCCGCGACCATTTGAAAAGGCTGGGTCCGAGTTTTCGGGCCCAGCCGAACCTGTCTTAGAAAGGGCTTGTTGTACGAGCTTTTTCTAAGGCGCGGTTTAAGGTTCGGGAGCAGCCGGTGGGACGGCATGCAAGAATTGGACCTTACCTCCTTCATTCGTGAGCGGTGCGCAGCCGGAGCCCGACGGCATGGCGCGACGCGACAGACGAAAGGTGATGACGCACATGGCGCAGACGTTTGTTGGCCAGAAACGACTCCGCAAATTTTACGGTAAAATCCGTGAAGTTCTGGAAATGCCGAACCTGATTGAGGTTCAAAAATCTTCCTACGACCTGTTCCTGAAGTCAGGCGACCAGCCTGCACCTTTGGACGGCGAAGGCATTCAAGGTGTTTTCCAGTCGGTATTCCCGATCAAGGATTTCAACGAAACCGCGGTTCTGGAGTTCGTTCGTTACGAGCTTGAGAAGCCGAAATACGATGTTGAGGAATGTCAGCAGCGTGACATGACCTACAGCGCGCCTTTGAAGGTGACGCTGCGACTGATCGTGTTTGATGTCGATGAAGACACAGGCGCGAAGTCGGTTAAAGACATCAAAGAACAAGACGTGTTCATGGGCGATATGCCTTTGATGACGCCAAACGGTACGTTTGTTGTAAACGGTACAGAGCGTGTGATCGTTTCCCAGATGCACCGTTCGCCCGGCGTGTTCTTTGACCACGACAAAGGTAAAACCCATTCTTCGGGTAAGCTTTTGTTTGCTTGCCGCATTATCCCATACCGTGGCTCTTGGCTGGACTTTGAGTTTGACGCGAAAGACATCGTGTTTGCTCGTATCGACCGCCGTCGTAAGCTGCCTGTGACCACGCTGCTTTATGCGCTGGGTCTGGATCAGGAAGGCATCATGGATGCCTATTACGACACGGTTGATTACAAGCTTCAGAAGGGTAAAGGCTGGGTCACCAAGTTCTTCCCCGAACGTGCACGTGGTACGCGTCCTGCTTTCGATCTTGTTGATGCGAAAACAGGCGAAGTTATCGCCGAGGCAACCAAAAAGGTTACCCCGCGCGCGGTTAAGAAGCTTATCGACGAAGGCGCTGTTACCGATCTGTTGATCCCGTTCGATCAGATCGTTGGCAAGTTCGTAGCCAAGGACATCATCAACGAAGAAACTGGCGCGATCTATGTCGAAGCCGGTGATGAGCTGACTTGGGAACTGGACAAAGAAGGTGAAGTAACCGGTGGTTCGCTGAAAGAACTGTTGGATGCTGGCATCACCGATATTCCGGTTCTGGACATCGATAACATCAACGTCGGCCCGTACATCCGCAACACGATGGCGCAAGATAAGAACATGGGTCGCGACACCGCGCTTATGGATATCTATCGCGTTATGCGTCCGGGTGAACCGCCCACCGTCGAAGCTGCGTCGGCTCTGTTCGACACGCTGTTCTTCGATTCCGAGCGGTACGACCTGTCGGCTGTTGGTCGCGTGAAGATGAACATGCGTCTGGCTCTTGATGCGCCTGACACACAGCGCACCTTGCGCCGTGACGACATCATTTCGTGCATCAAAGCGCTGGTTGAACTGCGCGACGGCAAGGGCGATATCGACGATATTGACCACCTTGGTAACCGCCGTGTTCGTTCCGTTGGCGAACTGATGGAAAACCAGTACCGTGTTGGCCTGCTGCGTATGGAACGCGCGATCAAAGAGCGTATGTCCAGCGTCGAAATCGACACTGTCATGCCTCAGGACTTGATCAACGCGAAACCGGCTGCGGCTGCTGTACGTGAATTCTTCGGCTCTTCGCAGCTGTCGCAGTTCATGGACCAAACCAACCCGCTGTCCGAAGTTACCCACAAGCGCCGCCTTTCGGCGCTTGGCCCAGGTGGTCTGACGCGTGAGCGTGCTGGCTTTGAGGTTCGCGACGTTCACCCGACCCACTATGGTCGGATGTGCCCGATTGAAACGCCGGAAGGGCCAAACATTGGTCTGATCAACTCGTTGGCCACTTATGCCCGCGTGAACAAATACGGCTTCATCGAAACACCGTATCGTAAAGTTGTGGACGGTCAGGTCACTGACGAAGTGAACTACATGTCCGCGACCGAGGAAATGCGCCACACTGTGGCTCAGGCCAACGCCAACCTCGACGAAGACGGCCGTTTTGTGAACGATCTGGTTTCGACACGTCAGTCTGGCGAATACATGCTTCAGCCTAACGCGAATGTTGATCTGATCGACGTTTCGCCAAAACAGCTGGTGTCTGTTGCTGCCTCGCTTATTCCGTTCCTTGAAAATGACGATGCTAACCGCGCCTTGATGGGTTCGAACATGCAACGTCAGGCCGTGCCACTGCTTCAGGCCGATGCTCCGTTCGTGGGTACCGGTATCGAAGAAGTTGTTGCGCGTGACTCGGGTGCGGCGATCATGGCGAAACGTGCGGGTGTCATCGACCAAGTCGATGCGACACGTATCGTTGTGCGCGCCACCGAAGATCTGGAACCGGGCGATCCGGGCGTAGACATCTATCGTCTGCGTAAGTTCCAGCGTTCGAACCAGAACACTTGTATCAACCAGAAGCCTTTGGTGAAGGTTGGTGACAAGGTTGGCAAAGGCGAAGTTGTTGCTGATGGCCCGTCCACAGACAACGGCGAGCTGGCGCTTGGTAAGAACGTGATCGTCGCGTTTATGCCTTGGAACGGTTACAACTACGAAGACTCCATTCTGATCTCTGAGCGGATTGCCCGTGACGACGTCTTCACCTCGGTTCACATCGAGGAATTCGAAGTCGCCGCACGTGACACGAAGCTGGGCCCAGAAGAAATCACTCGTGACATCCCGAACGTTGGTGAAGAAGCGCTGCGCAACCTCGACGAGGCTGGCATCGTTTACATCGGCGCAGAGGTTGGCCCGGCTGACATTCTGGTTGGTAAGATCACACCGAAGGGCGAAAGCCCGATGACGCCAGAAGAAAAGCTTCTGCGCGCTATCTTCGGTGAGAAAGCCTCGGACGTTCGTGACACATCCCTGCGTGTACCGCCGGGTGACTTCGGTACGATCGTTGAAGTACGCGTCTTTAACCGCCACGGCGTGGAAAAAGACGAACGTGCGCTTCAGATCGAACGCGAAGAAGTTGAACGCCTTGCACGTGACCGCGACGATGAGATGGTCATTCTGGAGCGCAACATCTATGCGCGTCTGAAAGGCATGATCCTTGGCAAGGTTGCTGTAAAAGGTCCGAAAGGCGTTAAGCCGAATTCGGAAATCACCGAAGAACTGATGGACATGCTGTCCAAAGGTCAGTGGTGGCAGCTTGCACTGGGTGACGAAGCCGACGCCGCACAGGTCGAAGCATTGAACGGTCAGTTCGAAGCACAGAAGCGTGCGCTGGACGCGCGGTTCGAAGACAAGGTTGAAAAGGTTCGCCGCGGCGACGATCTGCCTCCGGGTGTGATGAAGATGGTAAAAGTCTTCATCGCTGTGAAGCGTAAGCTTCAGCCGGGCGATAAGATGGCCGGTCGTCACGGGAACAAAGGTGTTATTTCGCGGGTTGTACCCATGGAAGACATGCCGTTCCTTGCCGATGGTACGCCGGTCGATTTCTGTCTGAACCCGCTGGGTGTGCCTTCGCGTATGAACGTTGGTCAGATCCTTGAAACCCACATGGGTTGGGCCGCACGGGGTCTTGGTCTGAAGATCGATGATGCGCTGGGTGAATTCAAACGCTCAGGCGATCTGACACCGGTTCGCGAAGCGATGCGCAACGCGTATGGCGACGATGTCTACGAAGAAGGCATCGCCGGCATGGATGAAGATCGACTTCTGGAAGCTGCCGGTCACGTTGTGAACGGTGTTCCAATCGCGACGCCTGTTTTCGACGGCGCGAAAGAGGCCGATGTCAACGACGCGCTGCTGCGTGCTGGGTTCTCTGAATCTGGCCAGTCGGTGCTTTATGATGGCCGTACAGGTGAGCAGTTCGCCCGCCCTGTAACGGTCGGCGTGAAGTACCTGCTGAAGCTGCATCACCTGGTCGATGACAAAATCCACGCACGTTCGACTGGCCCATACTCGCTTGTTACGCAGCAGCCGCTGGGTGGTAAGGCGCAGTTCGGTGGTCAGCGCTTCGGTGAGATGGAGGTCTGGGCCTTGGAAGCCTATGGCGCCGCTTACACCCTGCAAGAGATGCTTACCGTCAAGTCGGATGACGTGGCGGGCCGTACGAAAGTCTATGAATCCATCGTCAAAGGCGAGGATAACTTCGAGGCTGGCGTACCAGAAAGCTTCAACGTGCTGGTGAAAGAGGTCCGCGGCCTCGGTCTGAACATGGAACTCCTGGATGCGGAGGACGAGTAGGGCGTTCGCGCCCTTCTCAACCCATCCCCTGACGTAAGGAATACGCAATGAACCAGGAATTGACGACAAACCCGTTCAACCCGCTGACTCCGCCGAAGCAATTCGACGAGATCAAGGTTTCCCTTGCCTCGCCAGAGCGGATCCTCAGCTGGTCCTACGGTGAGATCAAGAAGCCCGAGACGATCAACTATCGTACGTTCAAGCCTGAACGCGACGGTCTGTTCTGTGCTCGTATCTTTGGCCCGATCAAAGACTACGAATGTCTCTGCGGCAAATATAAGCGCATGAAGTATCGCGGCGTTGTCTGCGAGAAATGTGGTGTTGAAGTAACGCTCCAGAAGGTGCGCCGCGAGCGTATGGGCCACATCGAGCTGGCCTCGCCCGTTGCACACATCTGGTTCCTGAAATCGCTGCCATCCCGCATCGGCCTGATGCTGGACATGACACTGCGTGATCTGGAACGCGTGCTGTACTTCGAAAACTATGTGGTTATCGAACCCGGCCTGACGGACCTCACCTACGGTCAGATGATGACCGAAGAAGAGTACATGGACGCCCAAGATGCCTTCGGCATGGACGCGTTCACCGCAGGTATCGGCGCCGAAGCCATTCGCGAAATGCTGAGCCAGATCGATCTGGATGCCGAAGCTGAGCGTCTGCGCGAAGAGCTGAAAGAAGCCACAGGCGAGCTGAAACCCAAGAAAATCATCAAGCGCCTTAAGGTGGTTGAAAGCTTCTTGGATTCCGGCAACCGCCCTGAATGGATGATCCTGACCGTTGTGCCAGTCATCCCACCAGAGCTGCGCCCGCTGGTTCCACTTGATGGCGGCCGCTTTGCGACCTCGGACCTGAACGATCTGTATCGCCGGGTGATCAACCGGAACAACCGTTTGAAGCGCCTGATCGAGCTTCGCGCGCCGGACATCATCGTTCGGAACGAAAAGCGGATGCTTCAGGAATCCGTTGATGCGCTGTTTGATAACGGCCGTCGCGGCCGCGTTATCACGGGTGCAAACAAGCGCCCGCTGAAATCGCTTTCCGACATGCTGAAGGGTAAGCAGGGTCGTTTCCGTCAAAACCTTTTGGGTAAACGGGTCGACTTCTCTGGTCGTTCGGTGATTGTGACCGGGCCTGAACTGAAACTGCATCAATGCGGTCTTCCCAAGAAGATGGCGTTGGAGTTGTTCAAGCCGTTCATCTATTCCCGTCTAGAAGCCAAAGGTCTGTCTTCCACAGTGAAGCAAGCCAAGAAATTGGTTGAAAAGGAACGTCCCGAGGTTTGGGATATTCTGGACGAGGTGATCCGCGAACACCCAGTCATGCTGAACCGTGCGCCAACGCTTCACCGCCTTGGTATTCAGGCGTTCGAACCCACGCTGATCGAAGGTAAAGCCATCCAGCTTCACCCGCTGGTCTGCTCGGCGTTTAACGCTGACTTTGACGGTGACCAGATGGCTGTTCACGTTCCGCTGAGCCTTGAGGCCCAGTTGGAAGCCCGTGTTCTGATGATGTCGACGAACAACGTTCTGTCCCCTGCAAACGGTGCGCCTATTATCGTTCCGTCGCAGGATATGATCCTTGGTCTGTACTACATCACCATGGAACGTAAGGGTATGCAGGGCGAAGGCATGGTCTTCGGTTCGGTCGAAGAGATCGAACATGCGTTGAACGCTGGTGAAGTTCACCTTCACGCGAAGATCCAAGCCCGTGTTAAGCAGATCGACGACGAAGGCAACGAGGTGTTCAAACGCTTCGAAACCACGCCGGGTCGTGTTCGTCTTGGCGCGCTTCTGCCGCTGAACGCGAAAGCACCGTTTGATCTGGTGAACCGTCTTCTGCGGAAGAAAGAAGTGCAGCAGGTCATCGATACCGTTTATCGTTACTGCGGCCAGAAAGAGTCCGTCATCTTCTGTGATCAGATCATGACCATGGGCTTCCGCGAAGCGTTTAAGGCGGGCATTTCGTTCGGTAAGGACGACATGCTTATCCCAGATACCAAATGGGATATCGTCAACGGCGTTCGTGATCAGGTTAAAGAATTCGAACAACAGTACATGGACGGCCTGATCACTCAGGGCGAGAAGTACAACAAAGTTGTCGATGCCTGGTCGAAGTGTTCCGACGAAGTTGCGGGCGCTATGATGGACGAAATCTCGGCGGTTCGCGTTGATGACGCGGGTGCAGAGAAAGAGCCAAACAGCGTTTACATGATGTCCCACTCTGGTGCGCGTGGTTCCCCTGCTCAGATGAAGCAGCTGGGCGGTATGCGTGGTCTGATGGCTAAGCCTTCTGGCGAGATTATCGAAACGCCGATTATCTCGAACTTTAAAGAAGGTCTGACCGTTCTCGAGTACTTCAACTCTACGCACGGTGCCCGTAAGGGTCTGGCCGATACGGCGCTTAAGACGGCTAACTCTGGTTACCTGACACGTCGTCTGGTTGACGTGGCGCAGGACTGCATCGTTCGTATGAAGGATTGCGGAACTGAAAACGCCATTACAGCCGAAGCCGCTGTGAACGACGGTGAAGTTGTTTCGTCGCTGTCCGAGCGCCTGCTGGGTCGTGTTGCTGCCGAAGACATTCTGCGCCCCGGCACAGATGAAGTCATCGTCAGCCGCAACGAGTTGATCGACGAACGCAAATCCGACGCTATCGAAAAAGCTGGCCTTGCCACTGTTCGCATGCGTTCGCCGCTGACTTGTGAAGCGGAAGAGGGCGTTTGCGCCATGTGTTATGGTCGTGACCTTGCACGTGGTACGATGGTGAACACCGGCGAAGCCGTTGGTATCATCGCGGCGCAGTCGATTGGTGAACCTGGTACACAGCTGACGATGCGGACGTTCCACATCGGCGGTATTGCGCAGGGTGGTCAGCAGTCGTTCCAAGAAGCTAGCCAGGCTGGTAAGGTTGAATTCCGCAACACGAACCTGCTTGAAAACGCGAGCGGCGATCGCATCGTTATGGGCCGTAACATGGTCATGGCGATCATCGACGAAAACGGTGTTGAGCGTGCCAGCCACAAGCTGGGCTACGGCACAAAGGTTCACGTCGAAGACGGTGCTTCTGTTAACCGCGGCGACAAGCTTTATGAATGGGATCCTTACACGCTTCCAATCATCGCTGAGAAAGCCGGTATCGCTAAATTCGTTGACCTTGTGAACGGCATCGCCCTTCGTGAGGAAACCGATGACGCGACTGGCATGACCCAGCGGATCGTGACCGATTGGCGCGCTGCGCCGAAAGGCAACGATCTGAAGCCTGAGGTGATCATCGTTGATCCTGCAACGGGTGAGCCTATTCGCAACGATGCTGACAATCCGGTAACTTACCCAATGTCGGTTGACGCTGTTCTGTCGGTCGAAGACGGGCAAGAGATCAAAGCCGGTGACGTTGTTGCGCGTATCCCGCGTGAAGGTGCCAAGACGAAAGACATCACCGGTGGTCTGCCGCGTGTTGCCGAACTGTTCGAAGCACGTCGTCCGAAAGATCACGCTATCATCGCGGAAATCGATGGTTACGTGCGCTTTGGCCGCGACTACAAAAACAAGCGTCGGATTGCGATCGAGCCTGCTGATGAGAGCATGGAAACCGTCGAATACATGGTGCCTAAGGGCAAGCACATTCCTGTTCAGGAAGGTGACTTCGTCCAGAAGGGCGACTACATCATGGACGGTAACCCAGCGCCTCATGACATTCTGTCGATCATGGGTGTAGAGGCTTTGGCCGACTACATGATCGACGAGGTGCAGGACGTTTATCGACTGCAGGGCGTTAAGATCAACGACAAGCATATCGAAGTCATCGTGCGTCAGATGCTCCAGAAATGGGAAATTCTGGACAGCGGTGAAACGACCCTTCTTAAGGGCGAAAATGTGGACAAGGCCGAGTTTGACGAAGCAAACGCCAAGGCGATTTCCAAAGGCGGCCGTCCTGCACGGGGCGAACCGATCCTGCTGGGTATCACCAAAGCATCGCTTCAGACACGCTCGTTCATCTCTGCGGCCTCGTTCCAGGAAACGACACGTGTTCTTACCGAGGCTTCGGTTCAAGGTAAGCGCGACAAGCTTGTCGGCCTGAAAGAGAACGTGATTGTTGGTCGTCTGATCCCAGCCGGTACAGGTGGCGCAACACAGCGCGTTCGCCGTATCGCGGCAGAGCGGGACCAGACCGTTCTGGAAGCGCGTCAGGCAGAGGCACAAGAAGCCGCAGCCCTTGCCGCGCCGATGGAAGATGTTGTTTCGGATGGGGGCGAAGATTTCGGCCTGGTCGAGACACCGGAAAGCCACAACGAATAAGTTCGCCTTCTAAAGGCCATGAAAATGAAAACCCCGCCAAGTTGGCGGGGTTTTTTCGTTGTAGTGGAAGCGTCAGCTGCCGTACGCGGCCCTAAAGGAACCGGGTAGGCAGACCGTTACTTGATGCCGTAGAATAGGGCCTGATCCAGCGTTATTGCGACACCATTGACCGTACCCCCGGTCATCGCGCCATTAACGGCCGTGGGTGTACCCGATGGGCCAAGAAACACGCCAAACATTTCAAGTCCAGTATCCGAAGAAACCGACGCGCCAGTCGCTGTCGGCAGCATCAAGGCACCGGTTGCGCTGGCCTGAATGTCGGAGCCAGCAAACGCGCCATCAATGGTAAGTTCGCCGCCAACGTCGAAGACGTCGGCCCCATCGGACGCGACAAGCTCATCAATCGTGCCCGAAATGGCCAAGCTGTCAAACTGCGCAGTCATCGACATGTCGCCCAGCAGGCTGCCGGTGATGTCGCCGGCATAGTCAGCGCTTACCCGACCGTTATAGGTCGCACTGCCGCTTGTCGGTATGTTGGTGGCCTGCGCGCGGTTGGCCACGTTCAGAATGGTGGCGTCAAACTGATCGGCGCTATCCGCGAATTCTTGGACAGAGGTGATGCTGGGCGTTGCGGGCGTAACGCTTTCTTCCGGTGTGGGCTCACTGCCCCCGCCGCCGCCACCGCAAGCGGCAAGCAGAAGCACGGAAAAGACGCCGACAATTTTCATACTCATTGGTCACCTTCAGATGATATTTCGCGCAGCTTACGTGGATCCTTCAGGTACCTCAATCTAGCACTTACCGGGGCCTACGGTGTTCGCAATATCCCGCGCTCAGTTCGACCTTTGTCGGCGATGGGGGGCTGGCGCCCGCCGCGCAACCGTGTGATAGCTATCGGCACGGTTCTGTCGGCGCTTCCACTCATGTGCTGTGTTTTATGCTCTGTGTTGACAACTATGCCGACTCTCCATATACCGCGCCCACTCAGGCAGGTGTGGTAATCCCTCATTTGGCCTGAAATCAGAATTGAAGTGGTCAAGATCCGGGTTTAACTGCCCCGATCCTCTGTAATTCCACCGCGTCGTTCCCGCGAACGAGGGAACGCATGCGGTATTGGTGTTTCTGCAAGTGTGCAGAGCACCGTCGAGAAGCGGCGTCCCCGGTTTTGGGGGCGAGTATTGACAAAGTGCAACACGAGGAACGTGCATGCCAACGATCCAACAGCTGATCCGCAAGCCGCGGCAGCCCAAAGTAAAGCGCCAGAAGTCCATGCACCTGCAGGCTTGCCCGCAGAAGCGTGGCGTATGTACGCGCGTATACACAACAACACCTAAGAAACCGAACTCGGCTATGCGTAAGGTTGCCAAAGTGCGCCTGACAAACGGCTTCGAGGTCATCAGCTATATCCCAGGTGAAAGCCACAACCTTCAGGAACACTCTGTGGTTCTGATCCGTGGCGGCCGGGTAAAAGACCTTCCGGGTGTTCGTTATCACATCCTTCGCGGTGTTCTGGATACCCAGGGCGTCAAAGACCGTAAGCAACGCCGTTCGAAGTACGGCGCGAAGCGTCCTAAGTAAGGAGAGACTGGAATGTCCCGTCGTCACGCCGCCGAGAAGCGCGAAGTCCTGCCTGATGCCAAGTTTGGTGATCGGGTTCTGACAAAATTCATGAACAACCTGATGATCGACGGCAAAAAATCTGCCGCCGAGCGCATCGTATACAACGCGCTGGACCGCGTCGAAGGCAAGCTTAAGCGCTCGCCCGTCGAAGTTTTCCAGGAAGCGCTGGACAATGTTAAGCCTTCGGTTGAAGTCCGTTCCCGCCGTGTTGGTGGTGCGACTTACCAGGTGCCCGTCGAAGTGCGCCCAGAGCGCCGCGAAGCACTTGCAATCCGTTGGTTGATCAACGCGTCCCGTGCGCGGAACGAAAACACGATGGAAGAGCGTCTGGCCGGTGAGCTGATCGACGCTGTTCAAAGCCGTGGTTCCGCCGTTAAGAAGCGCGAAGACACTCACAAGATGGCCGAGGCTAACAAAGCCTTCAGCCATTACCGCTGGTAACTCTGGCCTAGGACCGAACCAATGGCACGCGAATACCCACTCGACAGATACCGTAACTTCGGCATCATGGCGCACATCGATGCAGGTAAAACTACCTGTTCCGAGCGTATCCTTTTCTACACCGGTAAGTCCCACAACATTGGTGAGGTGCACGATGGTGCGGCCACCATGGACTGGATGGAGCAGGAGCAGGAACGCGGGATCACCATCACCTCGGCTGCGACGACCACTTTCTGGGAACGCACCGAAGATGGCAAAAACGCCGAAACTGAAAAGCACCGTCTGAACATCATCGACACCCCCGGCCACGTTGACTTCACCATTGAAGTTGAGCGTTCGCTGGCGGTTCTTGATGGCGCGGTTGCTGTTCTTGACGCCAACGCTGGTGTTGAGCCTCAGACTGAGACCGTATGGCGTCAGGCTGACCGCTACAAAGTTCCACGTATCGTGTTCGTCAACAAGATGGACAAGATCGGCGCTGACTTCTTCAACTGCGTTCACATGATCGCAGATCGTACCGGCGCACGCCCATGCCCGATCCAGCTGCCTATCGGCGCTGAGACCGAGCTGGAAGGCATCGTTGATCTGGTGACCATGCAGGAATGGGTTTGGGCCGGCGAAGACCTTGGTGCTTCGTGGGAACTTCGTCCAATCCGCGCTGAGCTGGCTGACAAAGCTGCTGAAATGCGCAACGAGATGGTCGAAATGGCCGTCGAAATGGACGACGACGCGATGGAAGCTTACCTTGAAGGTAACGAGCCTGATATCGCAACCCTGCGCAAGTTGATCCGCAAGGGCACCTTGTCGATGACCTTCGTTCCAGTTCTTGCTGGTTCGGCGTTCAAAAACAAAGGTGTTCAGCCTCTTCTCAACGCTGTTGTTGACTACCTGCCCAGCCCGCTGGACGTTGTTGACTACATGGGCTTTAAGCCTGGTGACGAGACAGAAACACGTGACATCCCGCGTCGTGCGGACGATGAAATGCCGTTCTCTGGCCTTGCATTCAAAATCATGAACGACCCCTTCGTTGGTTCGTTGACCTTCACACGTATCTATTCGGGTACTCTGGCCAAGGGCGGCACTATGCTGAACTCGACCAAAGGCCGTAAAGAGCGTGTTGGCCGTATGATGATGATGCACTCGATCAACCGCGAAGAGATCGAAGAAGCATTTGCTGGCGACATCATCGCGCTTGCTGGTCTGAAAGACACCACCACAGGTGACACGCTTTGCGCCGTCAACGATCCGGTGGTTCTGGAAACGATGACTTTCCCCGATCCCGTTATCGAGATCGCGGTAGAGCCAAAGACCAAAGCCGACCAAGAAAAGATGTCTCAGGGTCTTGCCCGTCTGGCAGCTGAAGATCCATCCTTCCGTGTGGAAACTGATCTGGAATCCGGTCAGACCATCATGAAAGGTATGGGCGAACTTCACCTGGACATTCTGGTTGATCGTCTGAAGCGTGAATTCAAGGTTGAAGCTAACATCGGTGCGCCTCAAGTGGCTTACCGTGAGACCATCGGCCACGAAGCTGAAATCGATTACACCCACAAGAAACAGTCGGGTGGTTCGGGTCAGTTCGCGCGGGTCAAAATGGTTATCACGCCGACAGAAGCTGGCGAAGGTTACTCGTTCGAGTCCAAAGTTGTTGGTGGTAACGTTCCTAAGGAATACATCCCCGGCGTTGAAAAAGGCATCAAATCGGTTATGGATAGCGGCCCATTGGCTGGCTTCCCCGTGATCGACTTCAAAGTTGCCCTGATCGACGGTGCATACCACGACGTTGACTCCAGCGTTCTTGCCTTTGAAATCGCGGCACGTGCAGGTATGCGCGAAGGTCTGCGTAAAGCTGGCGCGAAACTGCTGGAACCCATCATGAAGGTCGAAGTTGTGACCCCGGAAGAATACACCGGCGGCATCATCGGCGACTTGACCTCTCGTCGTGGTCAGGTTCAGGGCCAAGAGACACGCGGCAACGCGATCGTCATCAACGCCTTCGTTCCACTGGCAAATATGTTCGGCTACATCAACACGCTGCGTTCCATGTCTTCGGGCCGCGCGAACTTCTCGATGCAGTTCGATCACTATGACCCAGTTCCGCAGAACATCTCGGACGAAATTCAGGCGAAATACGCCTAATTCAGAAAACGCGGTGTTGCGCGGTCAGGCGCAGCACCGTTTTAAGAACAAGAGGAGGCCATCATGGCTAAGGAAAAGTTTGAGCGTACCAAACCGCACGTCAACATTGGCACGATTGGCCACGTTGACCACGGCAAGACGACGCTGACCGCAGCGATCACCAAGTACTACGGTGATTTCAAAGCCTACGATCAGATCGACGGCGCACCCGAAGAAAAAGCACGTGGTATCACGATCTCTACCGCTCACGTTGAGTATGAGACTGAAACCCGTCACTACGCGCACGTCGACTGCCCGGGCCACGCTGACTATGTTAAGAACATGATCACGGGTGCTGCGCAGATGGACGGCGCGATCCTGGTTGTTAACGCTGCTGACGGCCCTATGCCGCAAACGCGTGAGCACATCCTGTTGGGCCGCCAGGTTGGCATCCCATACATGGTTGTCTACATGAACAAAGTTGATCAGGTTGACGACGAAGAGCTTCTTGAGCTGGTTGAGATGGAAATCCGCGAGCTTCTGACTTCTTACGACTACCCTGGCGACGACATTCCAGTGATCCCTGGTTCGGCTCTGGCCGCTCTGGAAGGTCGCGATCCTGAGATCGGCGAAGAGTCGATCAAAAAGCTGATGGAAGCTGTCGACACATACATCCCGACCCCAGCACGTGCAGTTGACCTGCCGTTCCTGATGCCGATCGAGGACGTCTTCTCGATCTCTGGTCGTGGTACTGTTGTTACGGGCCGTGTTGAGCGTGGCGTGATCAATGTTGGCGACGAGATCGAAATCGTTGGCATCAAAGACACTTCGAAAACGACCTGTACGGGCGTTGAAATGTTCCGCAAGCTGCTGGACCGTGGTGAAGCTGGCGACAACATCGGTGCGCTTCTGCGTGGTGTTGACCGTGAAGGCGTTGAGCGTGGTCAGGTTCTGTGTAAGCCGGGTTCGGTTACACCGCACACCAAGTTCGAAGCTGAGGCTTATATCCTGACGAAAGACGAAGGTGGCCGTCACACGCCTTTCTTCGCGAACTATCGTCCTCAGTTCTACTTCCGCACGACGGACGTGACCGGCATGGTTACGCTTCCTGAAGGCACCGAGATGGTGATGCCAGGCGACAACCTGAAGTTCGAAGTCGAACTGATCGCCCCAATCGCTATGGAAGATGGCCTGCGTTTCGCTATCCGTGAAGGCGGTCGTACCGTCGGCGCCGGCGTCGTATCCAAAATCCTCGACTAAAAGACCTCCGGGTTCGAAGTGGGGCGGGGAATGACCCTCGCTCCACCTATCAACTCTAAGCCGCGAAAGGCACCGACATGCAGTCGCAAAACATTCGCATCAGGCTGAAGGCCTTCGATTACCGTGTGCTGGATGCCAGCACGCAGGAAATCGTGAACACTGCCAAGCGCACCGGCGCTCAGGTACGTGGCCCGATCCCGCTGCCGAACAAAATTGAAAAGTTCACGGTTCTGCGTGGTCCCCACGTAGACAAGAAATCCCGTGATCAGTGGGAAATCCGCACGCACAAGCGGCTTCTCGACATCATCGACCCAACACCTCAGACTGTGGACGCGCTTATGAAGCTCGACCTGGCTGCTGGCGTTGACGTCGAGATCAAGGTTTAAGGAGGGCACCAGCAGATGCGCTCTGGAGTAATCGCAAAGAAAGTCGGCATGACCCGGCTTTTCATGGACGACGGGAAGCAGATTCCTGTGACGGTCCTTCAACTCGAGAACCTGCAGGTTGTCGCACAGCGTACTTCTGAAACAGACGGTTACACCGCTGTTCAGTTGGGTGCCGGCACAGCCAAAGCTAAGCGGGTATCGGCCCCTATGCGTGGGCATTTCGCTAAGGCCTCTGTTGCGCCTAAGCGGAAGATCGCGGAATTCCGCGTTGCCCCGGAAAACCTGATCGGCGTTGGTGAAGAAATCACCGCTGACCACTACTTTGCTGGTCAGTTCGTTGATGTTTCCGGTACGTCCATCGGTAAAGGCTTCCAAGGTGCTATGAAACGGCACAACTTTGGCGGTCTGCGTGCGTCGCACGGTGTTTCGATTTCGCACCGTTCGCATGGTTCGACTGGTCAGTGTCAGGATCCTGGTCGCGTTTTCAAAGGTAAGAAAATGGCTGGTCACATGGGTGCTGCCCGCGTGACAACTCAGAACCTTCAGGTTGTTAAGACCGACGCCGACCGTGGCTTGATCATGGTTAAAGGCGCCGTTCCTGGCTCCAAAGGTGGCTGGGTCACGGTTAAAGACGCGGTGAAGAAGCCGACGCCTGACAATCTGGTTCTGCCTGCTGCTCTGCGTTCGGCCCAAGCTGCCGCTGCAGAAGCTCCCGCTGAAGGAGATGCAGAATGAAACTTGATGTAATCAAACTGGACGGCGGCAAAGCCGGTTCCGTTGAGCTGGGCGAAGAGATCTTTGGTCTTGAGCCTCGTGCGGACATTCTGCACCGTGTGGTTCGCTGGCAGCGCAACAATGCGCAGCAGGGTACCCACAAGGTAAAGACACGGTCCGAGACCAGCTACTCGACCAAGAAGATCTATCGCCAGAAGGGCACCGGCGGCGCACGCCACGGTGACCGTAACGCGCCGATCTTCCGCAAGGGTGGTATCTATAAGGGTCCAACCCCTCGCAGCCACGGCCACGATCTTACGAAGAAATTCCGTAAGCTTGGCCTGAAGCACGCTCTGTCTGCCAAAATGGCAGCGGGTGAGCTGGTTGTGATCGACACGGCAGACGCAGATGGCAAAACCGCCGTTCTTGCAAAAGCCGTGAAGAACCTGGGCTGGAAACGCGCGCTGGTTATCGACGGTGCTTCGGTGAACGAAAACTTCGCCAAGGCAGCACGTAACATCGAAGGTCTGGATATCCTGCCATCGATGGGCGCAAATGTTTATGACATCCTGAAGCGTGACACACTTGTGCTCACGAAGGCGGGTGTTGAAGCACTGGAGGCTCGACTGAAATGAGCGCTAAGGCAGAACATTACGACGTGATCCGCAAGCCGATCATCACCGAGAAAGCCACTATGGCGTCTGAAAATGGCGCGGTTGTTTTCGAAGTAGCGATCGACGCGAACAAACCACAGATCAAAGAGGCGGTTGAAAACCTCTTTGGTGTGAAGGTGAAGGCCGTGAACACGACCATCACCAAAGGTAAGTCCAAGCGGTTCCGCGGCCAGTTGGGCAAGCGGAAAGACGTTAAGAAGGCTTATGTTACCCTCGAAGAAGGTAACACAATCGACGTGAGCACTGGTCTCTAATCGAAAGCTGATAGAATGAAGAAGGCCCTCGCAATTGCGGGGGCCTTTTTGTTTCGCTAGGGCTGATTGTCCGTGTGGGGAAGATCCGCCTGTTAAGTTCATTTCAGAGGACAGGCAAAAGCGGATCGTAAGTCAGCCGCCCACATTGACCGCTGTGTCGCCTTCGGTAAGCTTGTTGGATGGCAGGGAGAGTAAATCGACAGGCTTTGAGGGATGAACTAGTCCGTCTTTTAAAGGGACTGGATTTTTACCGCGCGTGGCGAATCTCGTGCATAAAGCGCGATCAGGAAGCGGTTAGCGAAGAGGACATTAATCAGATTGTCGTCGTTCCGGGCTCTTTTTTCCTTCAGCTTTTTGACGACACAAAAGACAGCCAATGCGCGCAAATTACCGAAGAAGTCCAGCGGTGGTATTCACATACGTGGAGCGATTTGTCCTATATGGCGAGGTCGGCGGAAGGAGGCCTAGAGGCCGATGTCCGTCAATTTCTGACGGATTTCCGAAATGAAGTTGGGTTTGATTTCCACACCAAGACGGGGCTTTTAAAGAAAACTGCCAACAAGGTTCTCAAGCGACGCGAGATTGCAAACGAATTGGAGTATTATTCGCTTAAGGAACTTGAGCATGACCTTACCCAATCGGTTTTAAGCGCTGAAGAGCTGACGAAACTCGCGGATCTGCTCCGTAAATTTGAAAACGACCCAATGACATCGTGAACGGGCGCGTTGCAAGGATAGACGGCAGCAGGTCAATTCATGTCGCCTTGAACGGCCAGCCCGAAAACCATCGTCACTCTATAGACACCCCCCAGCCCCTCTGTTAGTACGCGCGGATGGTTCTCGGCCTCAGATTCGTTCTGGGGCCGCTTAACTTTGTTAAAATACACTTGGGACCTTCGGGGCCCTATACACTCGGCCACCTACGGGGGGCTAATCACATAGGCAGGTTTACCTGTCGCAGCTAAACGGAAGACAGAAAGCATGGCACTTAAGTCGTATAAGCCGACGACGCCTGGCCAGCGTGGGCTGGTTCTGATCGACCGTTCGGAGCTTTGGAAAGGGCGTCCGGTCAAATCTCTTACTGAGGGTTTGACCAAAAAGGGCGGTCGGAACAACACCGGACGGATCACTATGCGCCGCCGCGGCGGTGGCGCGAAGCGTCTCTATCGCGTTGTCGATTTCAAACGTAACAAATTCGACGTTTCCGCAACTGTGGAACGTATTGAATATGACCCCAACCGCACAGCCTTCATCGCGTTGATCCGCTATGAAGATGGCGAGCAGGCCTACATCCTGGCCCCGCAGCGCCTTGGCGTTGGCGACTCGGTCATTTCTTCGGCAAAAGCTGACGTGAAGCCCGGCAACTCCATGCCCTTCACCGGCCTGCCAATCGGTACAATCGTACACAACATCGAACTGAAAGCAGGCAAGGGCGGTCAGATCGCTCGTGCGGCTGGCACATACGCCCAGTTCGTTGGTCGTGACGGTGGCTACGCTCAGATCCGCCTGTCTTCGGGTGAACTGCGTATGGTTCGTCAGGAATGCATGTGCACCGTTGGTGCGGTGTCCAACCCTGACAACAGCAACCAAAACCTTGGTAAAGCTGGCCGTAACCGCCACAAGGGCATCCGCCCATCTGTTCGTGGTGTTGTTATGAACCCGATCGATCACCCGCACGGTGGTGGTGAAGGTCGTACATCGGGTGGTCGTCACCCAGTGACCCCGTGGGGTAAACCCACAAAGGGCGCCCGCACCCGCAACAAGAACAAGGCGTCGAGCAAGCTGATTATCCGCTCGCGTCACGCCAAGAAGAAGGGCCGCTAATATGTCGCGTTCTGTTTGGAAAGGCCCCTTCGTTGATTCCTACGTTCTCAAGAAAGCTGAGAAGACTCGGGAATCGGGCCGCAACGAAGTTATCAAGATTTGGTCGCGCCGCTCGACGATCCTGCCCCAGTTCGTGGGCCTGACGTTCGGCGTTTATAACGGTCAGAAGCACATTCCGGTTAACGTGTCCGAGGACATGATTGGCCAGAAGTTCGGTGAGTATGCACCGACGCGCACCTACTATGGTCACGCGGCTGATAAAAAAGCGAAGAGGAAATAAGCCATGGGTAAGGAAAAGAATCCCCGCCGCGTGGCCGAGAATGAGGCCTTTGCAAAAGCAAAGATGCTTCGCACCTCGCCGCAAAAGCTGAACCTGGTTGCTGCGATGATCCGCGGGAAGAAAGTTGACAAGGCTCTGGCCGACTTGACGTTCTCCAACAAGCGTATCTCGGCTGACGTGAAGAAATGCCTTCAGTCGGCTATCGCGAATGCTGAAAACAACCACAACCTGGATGTTGATGAGCTGATCGTTGCTGAAGCCTATGTCGGTAAGAACCTGACCATGAAGCGCGGTCGCCCGCGTGCACGTGGCCGGTTTGGCAAGATCGTAAAGCCGTTCTCGGAACTCACCATCAAGGTGCGTCAAGTTGAGGAGCAAGCGTAATGGGTCATAAGGTCAATCCGATCGGTATGCGCCTGCAGGTCAACCGCACCTGGGACAGCCGCTGGTACGCTGATACTAAGGACTTCGGTGATCTCCTCCTCGAGGACATCAAAATCCGTGAGTTCATCAAAGAAGACTGCAAGCAAGCTGGTGTTAGCCGCATCATCATCGAGCGTCCGCACAAGAAGTGCCGTGTGACTATTCACACTGCGCGTCCTGGCGTGATCATCGGTAAAAAAGGCGCTGACATCGAAACGCTGCGCAAAAAGCTGGCGGCTATGACCGACAGCGAGCTGCACCTGAACATCGTCGAAGTGCGCAAGCCCGAGCTGGACGCCCAGCTTGTTGCTGAAAGCATTTCGCAGCAGCTTGAGCGTCGTGTTTCGTTCCGCCGTGCAATGAAGCGTTCGGTACAGAACGCGATGCGCATGGGCTCGCTCGGCATTCGTGTAAACGTTGCTGGCCGTCTTGGTGGTGCCGAAATCGCGCGTACTGAATGGTACCGCGAAGGTCGCGTTCCGCTGCACACGCTGCGTGCCGACATCGATTACGCACATGCCGAGGCTAAGACGCCTTACGGTATCATCGGTATCAAAGTCTGGATCTTCAAAGGCGAAATCATGGAGCACGATCCTGCTGCTCGTGATCGTCGTCAGCAAGAACTCCAGGAAGGTCCCGCGCCCCGTGGCGCCGGCGGCCGTCGCTAAGGAGTAGATGAGAGATGCTGCAACCAAAGCGTACAAAATTCCGCAAGATGCACAAAGGCCGTATCCACGGTCAGGCAAAAGGCGGTTTTGACCTGAACTTCGGGACTTTCGGCCTGAAAGCAACTCAGCCTGAGCGTGTGACTGCACGTCAGATTGAAGCTGCACGTCGTGCCATGACCCGTCACATGAAACGTCAGGGCCGGGTCTGGATCCGGATCTTCCCAGACACCGCAGTTTCCTCCAAGCCTACCGAAGTTCGGATGGGTAAAGGTAAGGGTTCCGTGGATTTCTGGGCCTGCAAGGTTAAGCCTGGTCGTGTGATGTTTGAAATCGACGGCGTCGCCGAAGATATCGCACGCGAAGCGCTGCGTCTGGCTGCGATGAAGCTGCCGGTCAAAACCCGCATCGTGGTTCGCGAAGACTGGTAAGCCCGGTCAACGCACCTAAGAAATTAGCCCCCGCTGAGAAATCGGCGGGGGCTTTTTTGTTATCCCCTGGTCGGCGAATTGTCCCTCTCGCCTTGCGTGGATTCGTGGGGTAATAGATGCCCATGTCACAGATCAAATCTCTCTTCGTCACTCGCCTTTACCGCGCTGCTTTGTCCGAGCAGGGCGTTGCCATTGATGCCAATGAGTTGGAGGCCTCGTGCTATTCCATTGCTGAGGATGATGAGGCCGGACAGGATTGGTGCGAGGAGAACGGGTATCCCGGTTACACGAGCTATGCCTCGCTGACCGATCTGCCTTGGCGGTTTCCGATCTTTCAGGATGTTGTCACAGCGCTCGATAAGCATGTTGCGGCGTTTGCCGAAGACCTTGAATTCGATCTGGGAGACAAAGAGCTGAAGCTTGAGGATATCTGGATCAACATCCTTCCTCCCGGCGGTGTGCATTCATCCCACATTCACCCGCATTCGGTGATCAGCGGCACCACCTATGTCGCGATGCCCGAAGGGACCAGCGCGCTGAAGCTGGAAGACCCGCGTTTGCCGATGATGATGGCCGCACCGACGCGCCGCAAAGATGCGCGGGAGGAGCTTCGCAGCTTTGTCTATGTCGCGCCGGAAGTGGGCGAGGTGCTGTTGTGGGAAAGTTGGCTGCGCCATGAAGTGCCGATGAATATGACCGACGAAGAGCGGATAAGCGTTAGCTTCAACTACGCTTGGGGCTAGCGCCGTTAGCGGCCGTGCTGCCGATGAACCCGGGCCGGCCCGGGGCATCTGAGGATCCGGCGAATGCATTCTTCGCGGCCTCATGCTGGCACGCTATCACCGCGTGCAGGGGAAATGCTGACGCATAAGGAAACTTTCCCTTGCCCCCTAGGCGACTCCCTCCTATAGAGACCCATCTCGCGAACCCGGGTCACCGGGATTCGTGTGTTTGTCATTCATCCACCAGGTCACGGGTGACCCGAAACGGGGGCTCGCTGGTGTTGTGAAAAAGGAAGAAGAGCAATGAACGCTCAAGAACTGCGTGACAAGACGCCAGACCAGCTTCGTGAAGAGCTGGCCAACCTGAAGAAAGAAGCATTCAACATGCGCTTTCAGCAGGCAACTGGTGCCATGGAAAACACCGCACGCATGCGTACCGTCCGTCGTGACGTTGCACGTGTAAAGACGGTTCTGAACCAAAAAGCCGCTGAAGCGGCGGCTGAATAAGGAGCACGACACATGCCCAAACGCATCCTCGCAGGCACCGTGACGAGCGACCAGAACGAGCAAACCATCACGGTTTCCGTTGAACGCCGCTTTACGCATCCGGTTCTGAAGAAAACGATCCGTAAGTCCAAGAAATACCGGGCTCACGATCCGAAGAACGAATTCAAAGTTGGTGATAGCGTTCGCATCCAAGAATGTTCGCCAATTTCGAAAACGAAACGCTGGGAAGTCGTCGCTAACTAAGCGACTGCTTTGCAGTTTGAACGAAACCCTGGGGGAAGTCCCCAAAGGTCGGGAGAAACCACATGATCCAGATGCAGACCAATCTGGATGTAGCTGACAACTCCGGCGCTCGCCGGGTGCAGTGCATCAAGGTTCTGGGTGGTTCCAAGCGTAAATACGCATCCGTAGGCGACATCATTGTCGTTTCGGTTAAGGAAGCCATTCCACGCGGTCGTGTTAAGAAAGGTGATGTCCGTAAGGCCGTCGTCGTTCGCACCGCGAAAGAAGTCCGTCGTGAAGATGGCACAGCGATCCGTTTCGATCGCAACGCAGCTGTTATTCTGAACAACAACAACGAGCCTGTAGGTACACGTATCTTCGGCCCAGTTGTTCGCGAACTGCGTGCCAAAAACTTCATGAAAATCATCTCGCTTGCACCGGAGGTGCTGTAAGATGGCTGCTAAATTGAAGAAGGGCGACAAAGTCGTCGTTTTGACTGGCCGCGATAAGGGCAAAGAAGGCGAGATTTCGTCTGTTGACCCAAAGGCTGGCAAGGCAATCGTTGAAGGCGTGAACATGGCGATCCGCCACACACGTCAGTCCCAGACCAGCCAAGGTGGTCGCGTTCCTATGGCAACGCCGATCCAGCTGTCGAATCTGGCACTTTTGGACACGAATGGTAAAGCGACCCGCGTTGGCTTCCGCATGGAAGACGGCAAAAAGGTACGTTTCGCCAAATCCACAGGGGAGGCCGTCTAATGCTTGACGCTGCAACCTATACCCCGCGCCTGAAAGCAGAGTACAAGGACAAGATCCGTGCTGCTCTGAAAGAAGAGTTCGGCTATTCCAACGACATGATGATCCCTAAGCTCGACAAAATCGTGCTTAACATCGGTTGTGGTGCTGAAGCGGTTCGTGACTCCAAGAAAGTCAAATCTGCAGAAGCTGATCTGACGGCAATCGCTGGGCAAAAATCCGTCATCACGAAAGCCAAGAAGTCCATCGCTGGCTTCCGCGTTCGTGAAGAGATGCCGCTGGGCACGAAAGTGACCCTTCGCGGTGACCGGATGTACGAATTCCTTGATCGCCTCGTGACTGTTGCAATGCCTCGTATCCGCGACTTCCGCGGTGTTTCGGGCAAGTCGTTCGATGGTCGTGGTAACTATGCAATGGGCTTGAAAGAGCACATCGTTTTCCCAGAGATCGAGTACGACAAAGTCGACGAAGTCTGGGGCATGGATATCGTAATTGCCACCACCGCGAAAACCGACGCGGAAGCTAAGGCGCTGTTGAAAGCTTTCAACATGCCCTTCAATAGCTGATCGCGGGAGGAGTAGAGAACATGGCTAAGAAAGCAATGGTCGAACGCGAACTGAAGCGTCAGAAGCTGGTGGAAAAATATGCCACTAAGCGTGCTGCGCTGAAAGAAATCGCGAACAACGAAGATCTGCCGATGGAAGAGCGTTTCAAGGCGCGCCTTAAACTGGCGAAACTGCCGCGCAACAGCTCTGCAACCCGTCTGCACAACCGCTGTCAGCTGACCGGTCGTCCTAAGGCTTACTACCGTAAGCTTAAGGTTTCCCGGATCAAGCTGCGGGACTTGGCCTCTAACGGTCAGATCCCCGGTATGGTTAAATCGAGCTGGTAAGGAGGATTTTGAATGTCTGTGAATGATCCTCTCGGCGATATGCTCACACGTATCCGCAACGCGCAGATGCGTGGCAAGTCCACCGTACGTACACCTGCTTCCAAGCTTCGCGCTTGGGTTCTGGATGTACTGCAGGACGAGGGCTATATCCGTGGCTACGAGAACGCGACAAGCGCGCTCGGCATGCCGGAAATCGAAATTAGCCTCAAGTATTACGAAGGTACCCCAGTGATCCGCGAACTTAAGCGCGTTTCCAAGCCGGGCCGCCGCGTATACATGAACGTTAAGGAAATCCCTTCGGTCCGTCAGGGCCTTGGTGTTTCGATCGTCTCCACGTCCAAGGGCGTGATGTCGGATGCAGCTGCACGCTCTGCCAATGTTGGCGGCGAAGTGCTCTGCACGGTCTTCTAAGGAGTTTGGCGAATGTCTCGTATTGGTAAAAAACCGGTCGAGCTGCCGTCGGGTGTTTCGGCGTCCGTCTCCGGCCAGACCATTGAAGTTAAGGGCCCTAAGGGTGCTCGTACCTTCACCGCGACTGACGATGTAACAATCGGCGTGGAAGATAACATTGTATCCATCACTCCCCGCGGGTCGTCCAAACGGGCGCGCCAGCAGTGGGGCATGTCCCGCACCATGGTTCTGAACCTGGTAACTGGCGTGACAGATGGTTTCAAAAAAGAGCTTGAGATCCAGGGCGTTGGTTATCGTGCTCAGATGCAGGGCAACACCCTGAAACTGAGCCTTGGCCTGTCGCACGATGTGAACTTCGAGGTTCCTGCTGGCGTAACCGTCACAGCCCCGAAGCAAACAGAGATTGTGGTTGAAGGCATCGATCAGCAGCTCGTCGGTCAAGTCGCGGCAAACATCCGCGAATGGCGTAAGCCAGAGCCCTATAAGGGCAAAGGCATCCGCTACAAAGACGAGTATATCTTCCGCAAGGAAGGTAAGAAGAAGTAAGGACGCGAAAAATGGCAAACAGCAAACGAGACCTGTTCTTGAAGCGCCGCCTGCGCGTTCGGAACAAACTGCAGAAAATGGCAAACGGACGTCCGCGTCTGTCTGTTCACCGCAGCAACAAAAACATCAGCGTGCAGCTGATCGACGATGTGAACGGCGTAACGCTGGCATCCGCTTCCACTTTGGAAAAGGATCTGGGTGTTATCGGCAAGAACAACGTCGAAGCAGCAGCAAAAGTGGGCGCGGCAATTGCCGAGCGCGCGAAAAAAGCTGGTGTCGAAGAGTGTTTCTTCGATCGCGGTGGTTTCCTCTTCCACGGCAAAGTGAAGGCTCTGGCCGACGCTGCGCGTGAAGGTGGTCTGAAGTTCTAAGACTTTGTGGGAGGCGGCAACGCCTCCCCGATGATCCGGGATGGGCTTTGTCCGTCACTTGGATCGGTATCAACGGCGTGAAGCAGCGCCACGATGAAAAGGAATGCCTTCATGGCAAGAGATGACAACCGGGGCCGTCGCGATCGTGACGAAACGCCGGAATTCGCTGATCGCCTAGTTGCGATCAACCGTGTGTCCAAGACCGTTAAGGGTGGTAAGCGTTTTGGCTTCGCCGCACTTGTGGTTGTGGGTGACCAAAAGGGCCGTGTCGGCTTCGGCAAAGGCAAGGCCAAAGAGGTTCCTGAGGCAATCCGCAAAGCTACGGAACAGGCTAAGCGCCAGATGATCCGTGTGCCTCTGCGCGAAGGTCGTACGCTGCACCACGACATCGACGGTCGCCACGGCGCCGGTCGTGTGGTCATGCGCACAGCTCCACAGGGTACTGGTATCATCGCCGGTGGTCCAATGCGTGCTGTGTTCGAAATGTTGGGCGTTCAAGACGTGGTGGCCAAGTCGGTCGGCTCTCAGAACCCTTACAACATGATCCGTGCTACTATTAACGGCCTTACCAAGGAAAGCTCGCCCCGTCAGGTTGCGCAGCGTCGTGGTAAGAAAGTTGCCGACATCCTGAAAAAGGATGACGCACCGGCAACTGAAAAAGCCGAAGCGTAAGGAGAGCGGACAATGGCAAAGACCATCGTAGTAAAGCAGATCGGTTCCCCGATCCGCCGCCCCGCCATCCAGCGTCAAACGCTGATCGGCCTGGGCCTTAACAAGATGCACCGCGTGCGTGAGCTGGAAGATACACCAGCGGTTCGCGGTATGATCCGTAAAGTCTCTCACATGGTAGAGATCGTCGAAGAGCGCGGCTAAGCGTTTCTGAGATTAGGAACAAGAACGCCCCGGTGGAAACACCGGGGCGTTTTCTTTTCCGCTGTCGGGTAAACTACTTCGTGTTTTGAATTCGGGTGTAAAACCCAGCCCAGCCCGCAGGTTCTGGATTTTTGACGCAATAGTTTGTTTGTTCTTCGCGAGACAGCTTTTTAAACCAATCGTGAAAGTCCAAAAAGTAGTCTTCTCCGGGCCCCATTCTCCAGCCGATGCTACGCGGAGGTATTGTGGGAAATTGGCCCCATGGCGCAACCATCGGGTCAGGATAGTTCTGACGGATTTCGTTTGAGCGCTCGATCAGTGTTTCAAGATCCTGCCGAAGGTCAGCAGGAATGTGTCCATCAATGATCTTCCAGCTCTTTTCCAAAAAAACGCTCCGTACGGTTCGTGCAACAAGCCTAATGAAAGTGTTCCTTGGTGCAACGATTACCGAGACAGTATAGCAGCCTCCACGCCTGTTGCAACGCTGTTGGATAACGTCTATACGCCCCCGGTGGCCCCCTTTGGGTCTAGAATCAAAATCAAGAAACGCCGTGTTTGCCTCGTCCGTCGCTGGGAGGTAGTTCCGGCATAGGAGAAGCGACATGAAACTGCACGAACTGCGCGATAATGATGGCGCAACAAAATCCCGTAAGCGTATCGGCCGTGGTGCCGGTTCCGGCACTGGTAAAACCGGTGGCCGTGGTATCAAAGGTCAGAAATCCCGTTCGGGTGTGGCGATCAAAGGTTACGAAGGCGGCCAAATGCCTTTGTACCAACGTCTTCCTAAGCGTGGCTTCAACAAGCCAAACCGCAAGAAGTTCGCGGTTGTGAACCTGGGCCTGATCCAGAAATTCATCACCGAAGGCAAACTGGACGCGAAATCGGACATCAACGAAGATGTACTGGTTGCAAGCGGTCTGGTTCGTCGCAAGTTGGACGGTGTTCGCGTTCTTGCGAAGGGCGATTTCAACGCAAAAGTTACACTGAACGTCACTGGCGCTTCTAAGTCCGCTATCGAAGCGGTCGAGAAGGCTGGCGGCTCTCTTTCGGTCACGACTGCAACTGCGGCTGAATAAGAGGTTGTGGGCGGCGCTTTCGCCGCTTACATCATTCTACGAGTTTTCCAAGTGCCGCTAAACCGGGAAACGGTTTGGCGGCGCTTTCATGAAAGAGACAGGGTATGGCATCTGCAGCAGAGCAAATGGCCGCAAACATGAGCTGGGGCGCCTTTGGTAAGGCGACCGAGTTGCGGCAGCGCATTTTCTTCACTCTCGGCCTTCTGATTGTATATCGGTTGGGGACATTCATTCCGGTCCCCGGTATCGATGGTCAGGCGCTGCGTGATTTCATGGAACAGGCCTCTGCCGGTATCGGTGGCATCCTGTCTATGTTCACGGGGGGCGCGTTGGGTCGAATGGGCATTTTTGCCCTTGGGATCATGCCCTACATTTCGGCCTCGATCATCGTTCAGCTTTTGACGGCGATGGTTCCACAGCTTGAAAGCCTCAAGAAAGAGGGCGAACAGGGCCGTAAGAAAATCAACCAATACACCCGCTACGGCACCGTGCTGTTGGCAACATTTCAGGCGTATGGCCTTGCCGTAAGTCTGGAATCCGGTGGTTTGGTGACGGAAGGCGGTTGGTATTTCCGCGCTGCCACAGTGGTGACGCTGGTTGGCGGTACGATGTTCCTGATGTGGCTGGGTGAGCAGATCACCGCGCGCGGCGTCGGTAACGGTATCTCTCTGATCATCTTCGTCGGTATTATCGCTGAAATTCCCGGCGCTTTGGCCCAGTTCCTAAGCCAAGGTCGCAGCGGCGCCATTTCCCCTGCTGTTATCATTGGGGTGATATTGGTGATGATCGCGCTGATTGCCTTTGTGGTGTTCATGGAACGCGCCCTGCGTAAGATCCATATTCAATACCCGCGCCGTCAGGTCGGCATGAAGGTATATGACGGCGGTGCAAGCCACCTGCCTGTCAAAGTGAACCCAGCGGGCGTTATCCCTGCGATCTTTGCGTCGTCGCTCCTGTTGATGCCGACAACGATCGCGACGTTCTCTCAGTCGCAGTCCGGCCCAGTCATGAGCACGATCCTTGCCTACTTTGGCCCGGGTCAGCCGCTTTACCTGTTGTTCTTCACTGCGATGATCGTGTTCTTCACGTATTTCTACACGTTCAACGTTGCGTTCAAAACGGATGACGTTGCCGATAACCTGAAGAACCAGAACGGCTTTGTTCCGGGTATTCGTCCCGGTAAGAAGACCGCTGAATATCTTGATTATGTCGTCATGCGTATTCTGGTTTTGGGCTCCGGTTACTTGGCGCTTGTCTGTCTCTTCCCCGAGATCCTCCGCGCCCAATTGTCCATCCCCTTCTACTTTGGTGGCACTTCGGTCCTGATTGTGGTTTCCGTTACTATGGATACGATCAATCAGGTTCAGTCTCATTTGCTGGCACACCAGTATGAAGGACTGATCGAAAAATCTCAGCTACGGGGCAAACGCCGTGGCAGCAAAAAAGGGACAGCTCGTCGATGAACATTATCCTTCTAGGCCCCCCGGGCGCAGGTAAAGGCACGCAAGCACGGAAACTGGTTGATGAGCGTGGTATGATCCAGCTCTCAACAGGCGACATGCTTCGCGAGGCTCGTAGCTCGGGCACAGAAATGGGCAAGAAGGTTGCCGCGATCATGGACGCTGGTGAGTTGGTCACCGATGAGATCGTTATCGGCCTGATCGAGGAAAAGCTGAACGGCGAACAGGGCGGCGGTTTCATCTTTGATGGTTTCCCCCGGACACTGGGTCAGGCAGACGCGCTTGGCGCGCTGCTTTCCAAGGTTGGTCAGACGCTTGATTCCGTCATCGAAATGCGTGTCGATGACGAAGCGCTGGTGGCCCGTATCACGGGCCGCTTCACATGTGGCAATTGTGGAGAGGTTTTCCACGATGCGACGAAGCCGACCAAGGAAGACGGAAAGTGTGATGTTTGTGGTTCCACAGACCTGAAGCGCCGCGCGGACGACAACGAAGAAAGCCTGCGTACGCGTCTGATGGAATACTACAAAAAGACCTCGCCGCTGATTGGTTATTACTATGCCAAGGGTGATCTTTCGACGGTTGATGGCTTGGCCGAGATTGACGCGGTTGAAGCGTCGATCAAGGCGGTCCTTGACAAAGGGTAAATCCAACTATTGACCTTATTCGAGAAACGCCCTACGCACGGCATCTCGTATGAGAATCAACTTGTTTTCTTTTGGGGCGGCCGCCCCGGGCGATAACAAGGCATTAGATTGATGGCTCGGAGGCGGAAAGCTTTCGGGCCTCAGTTGTGAAAAAAGGTTCTGGGGCTACGGAACCGCAACGAAAGGAAAGTCCGTCTTGGCACGTATTGCTGGCGTAAACCTCCCGACGGGGAAACGCCTCCCCATCGCACTCACTTACATCCACGGGATTGGCCCGGCTGCTGCTGCTTCTATCTGTGAAGCTGTTGGCGTTGAGTCCACTCGCCGTGTAAACGAACTGTCCGACGCCGAAGTTCTGGCTGTTCGTGAACACATCGACGCAAACTTCACCGTTGAAGGTGACCTGCGTCGTGAAGTTCAAATGAACATCAAGCGTCTTATGGACCTGGGTTGCTACCGCGGCCTGCGTCACCGTCGCAACCTTCCTGTACGCGGTCAGCGTACGCACACCAACGCTCGCACGCGCAAAGGCCCTGCAAAGGCCATTGCTGGCAAGAAGAAGTAAGGGAGGCTTGATCGATGGCACGTGAAAAGACGCGCATGAAGAGAAAAGAGCGTAAGAACATCGCAGCAGGCGTTGCGCATGTGAACAGCTCGTTCAACAACACAAAGATCCTGATCTCTGACGTACAGGGCAACGCCATTTCTTGGTCGTCTGCTGGTACGATGGGTTTCAAAGGCTCTCGTAAGTCGACCCCCTATGCTGCTCAGATGGCTGCTGAAGACGCAGGCAAGAAAGCACAGGAACACGGCGTGAAAACGCTTGAGGTCGAAGTGCAGGGTCCGGGTTCCGGCCGTGAAAGCGCACTGCGTGCTTTGGCTGCTGTTGGTTTTAACATCACATCTATCCGTGACGTTACGCCGATCGCACACAACGGCTGCCGCCCGCCGAAGCGTCGTCGGGTCTAATAATACTATGTTGCTCGGGTCGTGCATTCGCACGGCCCGAGTTCGTCATTTTTTACCTCGGGCGTTTGTTGCTTAGGACATGGGCCGCAAACAAGGATTGAGGAGACACGCATGATCCATAAAAACTGGCAAGAATTGATCAAGCCAACTCAGTTGGAAGTGAAGCCGGGCAACGACCCAGCGCGCCAAGCCACTGTAGTTGCTGAACCGCTTGAGCGTGGCTTCGGCCTGACGCTTGGCAACGCGCTGCGTCGCGTTCTGATGTCGTCGCTTCAGGGCGCCGCAATCACCAGCGTTCAGATTGATAACGTTCTGCACGAGTTTTCCTCTATTGCCGGTGTGCGTGAAGACGTGACCGACGTCGTTCTGAACCTGAAGGGCGTTGCAATCCGCATGGAAGTCGAAGGGCCAAAGCGCGTTTCGATTGCTGCAAAAGGTCCAGCTGTTGTGACCGCCGGTCACATCTCGGAAAGCGCGGGCATCGAGGTTCTGAACAAGGACCACGTGATCTGTCACCTTGACGATGGCGCTGACCTGTTCGTCGAGCTGACCGTGAACACCGGTAAAGGCTACGTTGCTGCCGACAAAAACCGCCCCGAAGATGCGCCAATCGGTCTTATCCCGATCGATGCAATCTATTCGCCGGTTAAAAAGGTTGCTTACGACGTTCAGCCGACCCGTGAAGGTCAGGTTCTGGACTATGACAAGCTGACGCTGAAAATCGAAACAGACGGTTCGATCACGCCAGACGACGCTGTGGCCTATGCTGCGCGTATTCTGCAGGATCAGCTTTCGATCTTCGTCAACTTCGATGAGCCAGAACAAGCTGGCCGTCAGGACGAAGACGATGGTCTGGAATTCAACCCGCTTCTGCTGAAGAAGGTTGATGAACTGGAACTGTCCGTTCGTTCGGCAAACTGCCTGAAGAACGACAACATCGTTTACATCGGCGATCTGATCCAGAAAACCGAAGCAGAGATGCTGCGCACGCCGAACTTCGGCCGCAAGTCGCTGAACGAGATCAAAGAAGTGCTTTCCGGCATGGGCCTGCACCTTGGCATGGACGTCGAGGAATGGCCGCCAGAGAACATCGAAGACCTGGCCAAGAAGTTCGAAGACCAGTTCTAAGATCTAAAGAATTCGGGGGCGGCCACGGCGGCCCCCGTAAAATGCCCGCAATGGCGGGGAAAATAAGGGCTTAAGCCCCAAGGAGAGTGGCGCCAGGACCAGGTGCTGCCAGACAAAGCAAAACGCGAATAGGAGAAATGACATGCGTCACGCTAAAGGATACCGCCGCCTCAACCGCACGCACGAGCACCGTAAGGCGCTGTTTGCGAACATGGCAGGCTCGCTTATCGAACATGAGCAAATCAAAACCACGCTTCCAAAAGCCAAAGAACTTCGTCGTATCATTGAGAAGCTTGTTACGCTTGGTAAGAAGGGTGATCTTCACTCTCGCCGTCTGGCCCGCTCGCGCCTGAAACAGGACGCATATGTTGCGAAACTGTTCGAAGTGCTTGGCCCACGCTACAAAGACCGCAACGGTGGTTACGTTCGCGTGCTGAAGGCTGGCTTCCGTTACGGTGACATGGCGCCAATGGCGATCATCGAATTCGTCGACCGTGACGTTGATGCGAAAGGCGCTGCTGACCGTGCACGCGTTGCGGCGGAAGAAGCTGCAGAAGAATAAGTTTCGGGCTTAGGCCCAAACAAAAAAGCCCCGCCAAATTTGGCGGGGCTTTTTCTTTTGAAAAGGTACTAATCAATTAACGAGCGAATGGTCCTGCCACCCGTTCGAATGGTCCAGCCGTTGTGACAACTCTTCAATCATCTGGCGAAGCTGCTCGTCGACCACAGGGGTGGCTCCGAGAAACTCCAGCAGATCGGCACGAACGCCGGCTGGGAAACGCATCACTTGCGTAAATAGATTTGGGTGTATCGCTTTCACGAGCTATCCAGTCTTTAAAACACTACAGGTCACACCCTCAATTTAAGGTTGACTGGATTCTTCGCAACTTGTCTAAAAAGACATGGCTATAAAGTTAGAATTAGATACCGCATTACGAGATTTGGGCACAATTTCGCCCGAGGGATACTATATAGGCGTACATATTCGTGTTGCCGCACCGTTGATGACCTTCAACACGTATCCCCAACCTTGGATCGATCATTATACGCAGCAGGCGTTCGCCTTGCGCGATCCTACGACGGCTTGGGGGTTTTCGTGCATCGGTGCGACACGGTGGAGTGCGATGGATATACCGGACCCGTTCGGGATCCTGACGCAAGCTGCCGATTTTGGTTTGAAGTATGGGGTTACAATTTCTGCCGGCGAGATTACATCGCGAACAATCGGCTCGGTTGCGCGCTCGGAGAGTGAATTCACCGATGATGAGATTGCGCGGATTGAAGCCATTGTTAACCGGCTTCACGTTATTACGGAGCCGCCCGAAGACCTGACTAAAGCCCAGACTCAAGCCCTGCAGCTTATCGCGGCAGGAGACCGTCACGCTGCTGCCGCTGCCAAACTCGGAATCTCCGAAAGTGCGCTGAAAGCCAGGCTGACATCCGCGCGCAGGCGATTAATGGCGCGAACGACAGCCGAAGCTATTCAGCGCGCGAAAGACTACAGGCTGCTTTAAGCGTTCAGTCTCCTTCCATGCAGGGTTGCCAAGTTCCTCAACCCAACTGGAGACTATACCATGCAGACAACCACACTTTCGTTCGCCAACATGCACAACCATGGCGAGCTTTTTGCGAACCTTCTTCGCGCTCGCAAAGAGAGTTTCATAACCCAAAAGAAATGGGATTTGCCCGAAGCTTTGGGCATGGAATACGATCAATATGACACCCCAGCGAGCCGTTGGATTGCGGTGCACGACTTTACCGATGTTTTGGCGGGTATTCGGCTGACGCCGACGACCGCCACATGTGGCATCTATTCTTACATGATCCGCGACGCGCAGCGCGGTCTGTTAGGGACGATCCCCCGTGACCTGTTGGAAGCCGAAGCACCCGTCGATGACAATGTTTGGGAGTGTTCACGTGTGTTTGTCTCGAACAAGACCCCGCTGGCAAATCGCCTGAAAATCCATTCCGCTATGATCATGGCCATGACCAAATCGGCACGAGAGTTGGGCGCATCGAAGATTATTGCTTTGACGGCGGCAAGCTGGCCGATGTGGACCAAACGCTGCGGATTGGAAACCGACGCCATTGGCCGGAAGGTTTTCATCGACGATGGCGACTATCAGTGCGTGTCGATTAACCTAAGCGACAACCTGCATTGATTTCGGCGGGAGGAGCGAAAGAAAGCATCGGCGGGATTGGTTGAACTTGTGGTGGGAGGAACGCATATCGTTCTAATCGACCATTGGAGCGATTGATGACCCGGTTTTTACCAATCCTAGCCATTTTGCTTTTCGCCGTGTCGGCACAGGCTGAAACGACTGTGCCCGGCAGCAAGGCGGAAATTTCGTTAAGTTTTGCACCGGTTGTCCGGCAGGCCGCACCAGCGGTTGTTAATATTTATGCTAAAAGGGTGGTGGCCACGCGGGTCAGCCCCTTTGCTGATGATCCCTTTTTCCGCGAACTTTTCCGTGGGCAGGGGCGTACCGTGCCGCGCGTTCAGAATTCGCTGGGGTCCGGTGTTATCTTGTCGTCCGACGGAATTGTCGTGTCGAATTATCATGTTGTCGGGCAGGCGACCGAAATTCGGGTGGTTCTGAACGACAGGCGCGAATTTGATGCAACGGTTCTGTTGGGCGACGAAGAGGCCGATCTGGCGATCCTTCAACTTAACGATGCGCGCGACCTTCCTACGTTGGAGCTGCGTGATTCCGATGACGTCGAAGTCGGCGATCTGGTGCTGGCCATCGGCAACCCGTTCGGCATCGGGCAAACGGTTTCATCGGGCATAGTATCCGGTCTTGCCCGTTCGGGAGTGTCGGTCGGCAGTGGCCGTGGCTATTTCATTCAAACAGATGCGGCGATTAACCCGGGCAATTCTGGTGGCGCGTTGGTCGATGGGCGGGGGCGTTTGGTGGGTATTAATACCGCGATCCTGACACGCTCGGGCGGGTCAAACGGTATTGGCTTTGCGATCCCGGCCAACCTTGTGCAGCGCTTCGTCGAACAGGCCGCCGCGGGTTCATCACAGTTTGCGCGGCCATGGGCCGGCATCGGCGGGCAAGCAGTTGACGCGGCTTTGGCCGAAGGGCTTGGCATGGGTTTACCCGTCGGCGTTGTTGTAAGCGAGCTGCATGCAGAAAGCCCGTTTCGGGAAGCCGGGTTAAAGGTTGGGGATGTGATCCTGACTTTGGACGGTACGCCGGTAAACACGCCTCAGGAAATGATTTTTCGGATGGCGTCACGTGGGATCGGCGACACATTATCAATGACTTACCTTCGGCGCGGCGTCGAAGTAGAGGGGCAAGTGGCGCTTGTCTTGCCGCCGGAAACACCTGCGCGTGCACAGGTTGTTATCTCTGAGCGAAGCGTGCTGAGTGGGATGACGGTTTTGAACATAAACCCGGCTGTAGCGTCAGAGTTCGGGTTGGGCGTGACAAGCCAAGGGGTCATCGTAAGTGACCCCGGCACAGTTGGCGCGCGCGTTGGGTTGCGCGCGGGTGACATTCTGCTGCGCGTCAACAAGACCACGATCAAAGATACGGACGATGTTGCCACTGCGGCCGAGAATGCCGGGCGGTCGTGGCTGATTGAATACATCCGTGGTGGCCAGCGCGGCGTGTTGCGCTTTCGTGTTTGATGTGGATGCAATAGGCTTTGCCCATGTCAGACCTGTTTGATCAATCGCCAGCCACTGGCCCCGCGCGTGATGCGCCCCGTCCGCTGGCCGATAGGCTGCGCCCCAAAGCGCTGGACGAGGTGATCGGCCAGCAGCATGTGCTTGGCCCAGAGGGGCCGCTTGGCGTAATGCTTGCATCGGGCAGTTTGTCGTCGTTGGTCTTTTGGGGGCCGCCGGGCGTCGGCAAAACCACCATTGCACGGCTGCTTGCGGACGAGACGGATTTGGCCTTTGTTCAGATCAGTGCCATTTTCACCGGCGTGCCCGAACTGCGCAAAGTGTTTGAGGCTGCGAAGATCCGGCGATCAAACGGGCAGGGCACCTTGTTGTTTGTGGACGAGATTCACCGTTTCAACAAAGCCCAACAGGATGGGTTCCTGCCGCATATGGAGGATGGGACGATCCTTTTGGTCGGCGCGACGACCGAAAACCCCAGCTTTGAGTTGAACGCCGCGTTGCTGTCGCGGTCACAAGTGCTGGTTCTGCAACGGCTTGACCTTGTGCATCTGGAACTGCTTGTACAACGCGCCGAAAAAGAACTGGGTCGTGCGCTGCCCCTAACGGGTCATGCCCGCGAAACCCTGCTTGAGATGGCCGATGGCGATGGCCGCGCTTTGCTGAATTTGGTGGAACAGGTCGCCGCGTGGAAGGTGGACAAGCCGCTTGATCCTGATGCGCTTTCGACCCGCCTGATGAAGCGCGCCGCGAAATACGACAAGTCGGGGGACGAGCATTACAACCTTATTTCCGCGCTGCATAAATCTGTGCGTGGGTCCGACCCGGACGCCGCGCTTTATTGGTACGCTCGGATGTTGGAGGGGGGCGAAGACCCGCGTTTTCTGGCCCGGCGCCTGACCCGTATGGCAGTCGAAGACATTGCACTGGCCGACCCGCAGGCGCAGACCATCTGCCTGCACGCATGGGAAACCTATGAACGGCTGGGCAGCCCCGAGGGGGAGTTGGCCTTGGCGCAGGCGGTGATTTACCTAGCGCTGGCACCGAAATCCAACGCGGGCTATGCGGCGTATAAGGCCGCGCGGGCTGCGGCAAAGAAAACCGGATCCGAACCACCGCCCAAGCACATCCTGAACGCCCCGACCAAGCTGATGGCCGAACAGGGCTATGGCGAAGGTTATGCCTATGATCATAATGCCGAAGACGGCTTTTCAGGTCAGAACTATTTCCCCGAAACCATGAAGCACGGTGTTTATTACACACCGGTCGAGCGCGGATACGAGCGAGAGCTGAAACGCCGCGTCGATTACTTCGCCAAGCTGCGCGCAAAGCGGCAGGGCGGTTGACAACCACGCCTGACCGGATGACAGAGGCCCCATGACCTGGACATTAGCACAAGTAGCACTTGGCGGCGCGTTTGGCGCGTGTTGCCGTTATCTGACTGGCGTTGCAACTTTGCGCGCTTTTGGCAGCGGTTTTCCGTTGGGAACGCTGGCGGTGAATGTCGTCGGCTCTTTCCTGATGGGCGTTATCGTTGTGGTGCTGGCCGAAAAAGGGGGCACGCGATATGCGCCGCTTTTGATGACTGGCATGTTGGGCGGGTTCACCACGTTTTCAGCGTTTTCGCTGGATGCGATGACGTTGTTTGAACGCGGGCAGCATTGGTTGGCGGCGGGCTATGTAGCGGCGTCGTTGATATTGTCGCTTGTGGCAATTGTAATTGGCCTGACGGCCGCGCGGGGGTATTTCGCATGAGTGGCGTTCAGATGTTGGAAGTAACGGCCGACGAGGGCGATCAGCGGCTTGACCGTTGGTTCCGCCGCCGGTTCCCGCATATCGCGCAGGGCCGCATCGAAAAGATGTGCCGCAAAGGTGAAATCCGCGTGGATGGTGGCCGCGCCAAACCTGCGACGCGGGTTGAGCAGGGCCAGCAAGTTCGGGTTCCGCCCCTTCCAGAACCGGGAGAGGTGTCCTCGCAACCCAAGCCAACGGTCTCGGACGCGGATACAAAGCTGATCCAGTCCTGCGTGCTGTATCGTGATGATCATATCATCGCGCTGAACAAACCGCCTGGGCTGCCGACGCAGGGCGGGACGAAACAGTTCCGTCATATTGATGGCATGGCTGACGCGCTGCGCTTTGGGTATGACGAAAAGCCACGCTTGGTTCACCGGCTTGATAAAGACACATCTGGTGTTTTGCTGTTAGCCCGTACCCGCGCGGTTGCCGCGTCGCTGACCAGTGCGTTTCGCGCCCGTGATACCCGCAAGATTTACTGGGCCGCTGTCGCTGGGCAGCCGTTTCCGCAGATGGGTACGATCCGCTACGGTTTGATCAAAGCCCCGGGTCACGGCGCCAAGGGCGAAGCGGAAAAGATGCTATGCATCCATCCCAACGAGGTTGATAAAACCCCCGACGCGAAGCGCGCCACAACGGATTATGCGGTGCTGTCGTCGCTTGGTAAGCGCGTGTCGTGGGTTGCGCTGGTGCCGATCACCGGGCGCACCCATCAGCTTCGCGCGCACATGGCCGAGCTTGGTCACCCGATCATTGGCGACGGTAAATACGGCGGTTCTGGTCAGGAAAACCTTGGCGATGGCTGGGGCGCACAGCTGGGCGGAGAGATCAGCCGCAAGCTGCATTTGCATGCGCGCTCCATCTCTCTTCCGCATCCGGTGACGGGGGCTACGTTGAATATTACTGCGCCACTGCCCGAACATATGCAGAAGACGTGGAAGACGTTTGATTGGCATGCCTCAGACGTACCTGCCGACCCGTTTGAGGACCTTGCATGAGCGCACTCAGGCTTGTGATCTTTGATGTCGACGGCACGTTGGTCGACAGTCAGGGGCACATCAAGGCAGCGATGGAAACGGCCTTTCAGGCGGAAAACCTGACCCCACCGGCGCCAGAAGCAGTTCTGGGGATTGTTGGCCTGTCCCTGAATGTCGCGATTGCGCAGCTTGCGCCAGAGTTGGATGAAAAAGCCGTTGGGCGGATCGTCGAGGCCTATAAGGGATCGTTTTCCACCATGCGCGCGGCGGATATGCCTTCGCCATTGTACCCCGGCGCGCTGGACGTGCTGGAAGGGCTTGCGCAGAACGATGATGTTCTGATGGGCGTGGCGACGGGCAAATCGCGCCGCGGACTGGATCATATCTTGGACGCGCACGGCCTGAAACGGTTTTTCGTGACGGAACAAGTGGCGGATCATCATCCCTCAAAGCCGCACCCGTCGATGGTGCAGGCGGCGTTGGCCGAAACGGGCGTGTCTGCCCGTGATGCCGTGATGATTGGCGACACCAGCTTTGACATGGACATGGGGCGCGCTGCTGGCGTGGGCACAGTCGGTGTTGGTTGGGGATACCACGGGGTTGAACGCCTGACGGCTGCGGACCATGTGATCGATGAATTCCAAGCGTTGCCCGGCACGCTTGAGCGGATATGGAGTGTTTGAGCCATGAGCGGATGGAAAAACAAGCGGTTCTGGAAAGAGGCCACCTGTGCTGAAGTCGAAGGCGGTTTCGCCGTGCATCTTGATGGCCGTGTCGTAAAAACGCCGGCCAAATCTGCGCTGACGGTGCCAACGCTGCCGATGGCGCAGGAAATCGCCGCAGAATGGGATGCGCAAGGCGAAGAGGTTGATCCGCTTTCTATGCCGGTGACCCGTTCGGCGAATGCCGCGATTGACAAGGTCACCCCGCAGCACAGCGAAGTCGCCGAGATGATCGCGGCCTATGGCGGCACTGATCTTTTGTGCTATCGCGCCGAAAGCCCGGTCGAACTTATTGCCCGTCAAGCGCAGGCGTGGGACCCGTTGCTAAAGCGCGCCGAACGCGAATTCGCCGCGCCGCTAAGCGTTACGGCAGGTGTGATGCATTGCGCGCAACCAGAAGACAGCCTGCGCGCCTTGTCCAAGCGAGTGTCCGATATGACTCCGTTTGAACTGACCGCGCTGCATGATCTGGTTGCCCTTTCGGGGTCTTTGATCATCGGCTTGGCCACCATGGAAGGCTGGGAAAAGCCCGAAGAGCTTTGGCGTATCTCGCGGCTGGATGAAACCTGGCAGGAAGAGCAATGGGGCCCTGATGACGAGGCGACCGAGCTTGCAGAAACCAAGCGCGAAAGCTTTTTTCACGCGTTTCGGTTTTACAATCTGGCGCGAACCCCGGCATCGTCGAACTGACGTCGCGATAACGGATCACGAAACGATGATCTGTCCAAATGCCGTGAAAGTGCTATTCCCAAAGGGAATTGGCGACACTGCACTTGACGTTTTTGTGTGAATTTGCCCAAACTTACCGTGCGAAACGAGCAGCTTCTTGTTTGGCACAGCCCGTGAGGTTGGGTTGTAAAAATACACCCGAATGGGTGGAGTTTCTGGAAGAGGTAAACATGAAAAAAGCCGTAATTCTTGGCGCGTTGACTGTCGTAGGCCTAGTGCCCGGCGTTTGCGTTGCCGCCACGGCAGACGACGTAAAAGCGCGGGGGAAGCTGAACTGTGGCGTCGTCGACGAATTGGTCGGCTTTGCTGCTGAAGATGCGAACGGCGTTTGGGACGGTTTTGATGTTGGCATGTGTCGCGCGGTTGCCGCGGCAGTGTTGGGCGACCCTACGGCCGTTGAATTCGTGCGCACCACCGGAAAGACAAGCTTCGCCGCGCTGGCCGCTGGCGAAATCGATTTGCTTGCGCGTAATACCACGTGGACATTCTCACGCGATGTCGGTCGAAAGTTCGATTTCGTCGGCGTGAACTATTACGATGGTCAGGGCTTCATGGTTCCCAAGGATCTTGGCGTGTCCTCGGCGAAAGACCTGAACGGCGCGGCCGTTTGCGTCGAAATGGATACCACCTCTGAGCTGAACCTTGAGGATTTCTTCCGGTCCAACAACATCAGTTATGAACGTGTCGCAGTTGAATCCAACACCGACGCGCAAAAGCAGTATCTTGCCGGAGCCTGCGAGGTTTACACCACCGACGCATCCGGGCTTGCGGCAACGCGGGCGACATTCGAAGACCCATCCGCGCATATTCTGCTGCCCGAGATCATTTCGAAAGAGCCGCTTGGCCCACTTGTTCGGCACGGCGACAACGAATGGGGCGACATTGTTCGCTGGACATTGAACGCGCTTATTTCGGCGGAAGAGCTGGGGATTACCTCGGTTAATATCGCTGATCTGTCCGAGGGGACCAATAACCCCGAAATAAACCGCATTCTGGGAACGGAAGGCAGCCTTGGCGAAATGCTTGGTCTGTCTGCTGACTGGGCCAAAAATGCGATTATGGCTGGCGGGAACTATGGCGAGTTGTTCGAAAAGAACATTGGCGTGTCCTCTCCGATTGGGTTGGCGCGCGGGCTGAATGCGCAATGGGTCGACGGCGGGCTGCTTTACTCTCCTCCGTTTCGATAGGTTTTTGGTTTAGGGCGCGGAAATCTTGCGCCCTAAACCTGCGGGCCCTCTTTTGCTGGCGCCAAGATTCGGCGGTGGGCGATCATCGCCCGATATGCGGTTAAGCGCGTGGCAAACGGAGTGGCCTAGGAATGCCCCAGCGATCATCAGATGCCACATCCAGCACTGCCGATGTGGGGCCGTCAGCTAAGGTCGCCATTCAGATTAGTGGTTTGAACAAGTGGTACGGCAAGTTCCATGTTCTGCGCGACATCAATCTGACAGTGCATGAAGGCGAGCGGATCGTCATTGCGGGGCCGTCAGGGTCGGGCAAGTCCACACTGATCCGTTGCATCAACCGGCTTGAACAGTATCAATCGGGTCGGATCATCGTGGATGGGACTGAACTGACATCCGACACAAAGAACATCGATAAAATCCGGTCAGAAGTCGGCATGTGCTTTCAGAACTTCAACCTGTTTCCGCATCTAACGGTTCTGGAAAACTGCACGCTTGCGCCGATCAAGGTGCGAAAGGTTTCCCGCAAAGACGCCGAAGTGGCGGCCATGCATTTCCTTGAAAAGGTGAAAATCCCCGAACAGGCCGATAAGTACCCCGACCAACTTTCCGGTGGTCAGCAACAGCGCGTGGCGATCGCCCGCGCGCTTTGTATGAAGCCACGCATCATGCTTTTTGACGAGCCGACCTCGGCACTTGACCCCGAGATGATCAAAGAGGTGCTGGATACGATGATCGAGCTTGCCGAAGAGGGGATGACGATGCTTTGCGTTACCCATGAAATGGGCTTTGCCCGTAAGGTCGCCAACCGCGTGATTTTTATGGACGAGGGCCAGATCGTTGAACAGGACGAACCCGAAGCGTTCTTTAACAACCCAAAATCGGAACGGACAAAACTGTTCCTAAGTCAGGTGCTTGGTCACTGATCATCGGGTCGGGCGGGTCATTTCGCGATATCCAATTCACCGGGAACAATGAAATCAACCGCCGTACCGGTGCCAAACCGAACATCCGCCCAATCATCAGCGTCGAAATCAACCACGAGGGTCGCACAGGTGGGGTATGCGCCAAAGCGTGGATGGTCAGGCCGTGCCGACAGCAAACGAGTGGCAAAGTCTCCGATACCCGGGTTGTGGCCTAGCATCAGCACAGGGCTGGCCGCAGATTGCCGCAGCACCTCCATCATGCGCTCTGCCGGGGCATGATAAAGCGCGGGGTCGCGGCGCATCACCGTGCCTTGAGGAAAAGAGGGCGCCATTCTCTCCCAAGTCTCTACGGTGCGGCGCGCGGTGGAACTGACCACTTCGGCCGGTAGATACCCCAAGTTTGACAACCATTCAGCAATGGCCGGCGCTGCGCGCTGTCCGCGCTTGTTCAGCACGCGATCATGATCATCCTGAAAAGGATCGTCCCAGCTGGACTTGGCGTGGCGCACAAGGATCAACCGCAAGGTCATGGGTGAAATGCTGCCATGTGGAACGCGGACTGTTCCGGTTTCCGGTCATAGGATTGGCTGATAGGGCATGCGCGGCGCACGTTGCAGCCCTGTGTCATGCAATCGTTCCCATCGGGGGTGTCCAAAAACGTGTGGCAGGTGTCCAACGCATAGCCGGGGCCCGACATCGCCCCAGCAGGGCAGGCATCGCGGCATGGCTGCTCTATGCAGGTGTCGCAGGGGCGCGCAGGCAATGGAGGCAGGGCGATACGCTCTGGCAGGGCAAGCGCCCCCCGATAAGAGGCAAACAGCCCCGCAACATCATGAACAAGCAAGGATACCGGCGACGGCCACGCACGGCCTGATCTGTTGGCCCAACGGATGAAAGGTTGGAACGGCGGCCCGCCAAACGGGAACAAGGGTGTTGCGCCGAATTCATCCGCCATTTTGGAAATCACACGCGTTGACCAACGATCCAAGCGGTTGCAACAGCCATCAAGATATTCGGGTGACGCAGTGAAATGCGGCCAAAACCCAGGTTCGTTTGGCCCCAGCAGGATAAGCGTTCCGCAGCCTTCCGGCGCATGATCGCCGGGGGAGGGATGAAATGCACCGAAAACCGTAAGCGCGTCTGTGAGGGCGCGATCGCAGATATCAGCGTAGGTCACCATCAGGCATCACCGCGGCTGGCGGATAAGAGAACCCGCGCCATGTTCGGTGAAAAGCTCTAGCAAGCAGGCGTTGGGTGCGCGACCGTCCAGAATAACGACCGCGCGAACGCCACCGTTGATCGCGTCAAGTGCGGTTTCCGTTTTCGGAATCATGCCGCCGGCGATGACGCCCTCTTCGGTCATTTTGCGGATCTGGTCTGGGGACAGTTCAGTAACGACCTCTCCGGTTTGGTCTTTAACGCCCGCAACGTCGGTCAGCAGCAAAAGGCGATCAGCCTTCAGCGCCGCCGCGATCGCGCCAGCCGCCGTATCACCGTTCACGTTATAGGTTTCGCCATTTCGCCCGGCACCAAGTGGCGCAACAACCGGGATCATTTCAGCGGTGAACAGTTGGCGCAGAACACCGGGGTTCATTTCAACCGGGGTGCCGACATAGCCAAGGTCAGGATTTGTCTGCTCGCAGATCATCAGGTTGGCATCTTTGCCCGACAGGCCCACGGCTTTGCCGCCTTGGCTGTTGATGGCTTGCACGATGCGCTTGTTCACAAGACCGGACAGAACCATTTCAACGACCTTAACGGCCGCTGCGTCGGTCACGCGTTTGCCGTTCACGAATTCGGATTTGATATCCAGCTTGTCCAGCATCTCGTTGATCATGGGGCCGCCGCCATGCACGATCACAGGGTTCAAACCGACCTGTTGCATCAGCACGATATCCCGGGCGAAGCTTTCCATCGCTGCGTCATCGCCCATCGCGTTGCCGCCGAACTTTATCACGACGGTCGCGTCATCGTAGCGCTGCAAGTAAGGAAGGGCTTCCGAAAGGGTTCGGGCGGTGGCGATCCAGTCGCGGTTCATAGCTGTCTGCTTCTTCATGGTCGGTCCTTGGGTGCTCACCCGTGGTAAACCGGTGCTGGGGCTACGGCAAGTGTTCTGCGATTGCCGCGCGGTGACTGGTTATTCAAGCGTGGCGATGATGGATCGCAATGTGGGAATGCCGTCGCCTTTTTCAGAGCTGGTCAGCACGATTTCAGGATAGGCTGCCGGGTGTTTGGACAACGCGCCACGAACCTGATCCAACACTTTGCCGCGGTCTTTGTCTTTTACCTTGTCGGCCTTTGTCAGAACCGCCTGAAATGTGACCGCGGATTGATCAAGAAGCTTCATGATCTCTTCGTCTACGGGTTTTACGCCGTGGCGGGCATCAATCAGCACAAAGGCACGTCGCAGGGTCTGACGGCCGGAAAGATAGGCTTTCAGCAGGCGCTGCCACTTTTCCACGACAGGCAGTGGCGCTTCGGCGTAGCCATAGCCGGGAAGGTCGACCAGATAGTGGCTGTCGGCCAGCGTGAAGAAGTTAATCTCTTGTGTGCGACCGGGCGTGTTCGACGCGCGCGCCAGTCCCTTGCGGCCTGTTAGCGCGTTGATCAACGTGGATTTGCCCACGTTAGAGCGGCCTGCGAAACACACCTCTAGGCGGTCAGCGGGCGGCAGGCCGTCCATGGCGACGACGCCTTTTAGAAAGTCGGTTTCGCCGGCAAAAAGTTTGCGGCCAATTTCAGATGTCGCGTGATCGGGCGTTTCTGCTTCGGGGAAGGGAAGTTGCATTACAGGACCTTTGCCATGTCGTTCAGGCGTACGGTTCCGCCAATTGTTACTGTTGCCTTCAGGCCGAAATCGGTGTGACCCCAGCCGTCGCGCAACGCTTTTAGGGTGTCGGCGTCGCGCTCTCCGGTTTCGGGGTTCGCTTCGGTCGCGCGGCAGCGTTTGATGCGCTCTTCGACTTTCAACTCTACGTCGCCGATGCGAACGGTCTTTCCGACCCAAGCCAGCTCTTCAAACGGGGCAAGCCCGTCCAACCAAAGGTTTCCACGAAAGCGACGTGGGTCAAGCGTTTTCCCCAACTTTTCAGACAGCGCCTGAAGCGAGGTCAGGCTAAGAATCGCAACAGACGCGAAGTCGGCGTCGGCCATTCCGATTTCTGGGGCCGCGATCAACTGGCGCGGTGCGGGGCGTTCGGCGGGATAGAGCGGCCCAAGCCACGACACCAGTTTGGCACCGTCGGTACGTGGGTTGATTGAAAGCGGGGGGCGATTGGGGTGCGACAGCGTGATGATGTCGCCAGCGGATTGCGCGCGCACCGCCATCAGGGCTGGGGCATAACAACCACGCGCGAAGTTGCGGCAGGGCTGCCATTCACCGGTGTCAGGTGTGTCACCGGTCAGAACGGCCCACGCCCGGTCGCCGGGCAAAGGGCGGTTCGGGGTCAGGGCCACATCTTTCAGCGGCTCTGCCCCGATCCCTTTAATCGGATGGCGCCATATTTGCGCCAGCCGTTCCATTACTTGCTGTCCGTCTTGGGTTTCTTGCGGAACCCGGACACGATGTTGCCGATGATGTCAGGCTTGTACCCTTGGCTGCGCATGATCAGGTACTGCTGCGTGAACGTGATCGTGTTGTTCGCGATCCAGTACAGCACCAGGCCAGATGCAAAGCTGCCCAGCATGAACATGAACACCCACGGCATCCAGGCAAAGATCATCGCCTGTGCCGGATCTGTGGGCGCAGGGTTCAGTTTCTGCTGCAAGTACATCGAGATGCCAAGGAAGATCGGCAAGATGCCCAGCGACAGGATTTGCAGGATGCCAAGATCTGGCACGGCAAATGGCAGAAGCCCAAACAGGTTGAAGATCGACGATGGGTCCGGCGCGGAAAGGTCGCGAATCCAGCCCAGCCACGGCGCGTGCCGCAGTTCGATCGTTACAAAGATCACCTTATAGAGCGAGAAGAAGATCGGGATCTGCAGAAGGATCGGCAAACAGCCCGAAGCTGGGTTCACTTTTTCCTTCTTATAAAGCGCCATCATTTCCTGCTGGAGCTTCTGGCGATCTTCGCCCGCTTTCTCTTTGATCTTCTCCATCTGCGGCTGAAGCTCTTTCATCTTCGCCATAGAGACGTAGGACTTATATGCCAGCGGGAACAGAAGTGCCTTGATCAACAGGGTCAGTGCGATGATCGACCAGCCCATGTTGCCAATCAGGCCATTCAGCCAGTGCAGAACCGCGAAGATCGGCTTGGTCAGGAAGAAGAACCAACCCCAGTCAATGGAATCGATGAACCGATAGATGCCGGCCTTGTTCTCATAATCGCGAATTTCTTCCCATTCCTTCGCACCGGCAAACAGCATTGTGTCTGCTTGGGCGGATGCGCCGGGCTCTACCGCGATGACGGGTAGGCGGGATTCGACCTGATAGATGTCAGCCTGTGCCACATATTTTGCTACCGATGTGAACGATTGGCCGGGGGCGGGGATAAGCGTGGTCATCCAGTATTTGTCGGTAAAACCGATCCAGCCGTTTGTTTCTACCTGTGCGACTTCGGCACGGGCACCTTCGCGTTCAACAAAGGTCATATCGGGCATGTCGCCGTATGAGATTTCTTCAAGTTCCTTGTCGGACTGGCGCACAACGCCTTCGTGCAGGATGAAGAACTTTGTCTGCTCTGGCTCGCCATGGCGGGCAACGATGCCATAGGGGGCCAACCGAACCGCCGCGCCGGTGTTGTTCTTAACCGATTGCGTGACAGAGAACATATAGTTCTGGTCGATCGAAATCTTACGGTTGAAGACCAAGCCATTGCCGTTGTCCCACGCCAAGACGATTGGCGTTTCAACGGTCAGGTCTTTGCCTTCTGCCAAGGACCATTCGGTTTGAGGGCCAGGAACCGCGTCATTTGCCAGATCACCAGCGGGTGCCCAGCCATACAATGCGTAATAGGGGCGATCGCTGCCAACGGGGGCGAGCAAGTTCACAGTAGGCGAGTCAGGCTCTTGTGTTTCTTGGTAATCGCTTAGGGCCAGCGTATCGATCCGGCCGCCCAGCAAAGAAATGGAACCTGACAGGCGTGGGGTTTTCACCGCTACGCGTGGTGCGTCTGCGGCAGGTTTTGCAAGTGCCGCAGTTGATGCCGCGCCATCGGTCGCGCCAATAACAGGAGAGGGCGGTGTCGGCGCAATGCCGTTCGTCGCCCCAACCGTCATCTGATCTTGCGGGATTTGTGCTGGTTCCTCTGGCGGGAAAAGGATGAACCAAACGAGGATCACCAAAAAGCTAAGCGCCGTTGCGAGGATGAGATTTTTGTTCTGATCGTCCATTCGTGGCCGCCATCCGTCCTTTTGAAGGTGATGGAGGTTCAACAGAAGGCCGCACCGAAGGTCAAGCGCTTTTCCCCCCACAGGCCAAGGTTACCCGGTATGGCGGCCCAGACTTGCCGTTTGAGCCAGCTTTTCGCCGTGTTTTTGGATCCAGGCGATCGTATCTTCGAATGGCATCGGGCGTGCGATGCCGAACCCTTGAACATGGCCACAGCCCAGTTGCGAAAGCATTGCATGCTCTCCGACGGTTTCGACGCCTTCGGCGATGGTGGCTAGGTTCAGCCGTTCGGCCATCGTCAGAATTGCGGCCACCATGTCTTGTTGCGCGCGATCCTGATCCAGCCGCGCCACGAAAGAGCGATCAATCTTCAGTCGTGCGATATCAAACCGGCGGATCGAAGCGAAAGACGCCTGACCGGTGCCGAAATCATCCAGATCAACGCCGCAGCCCAACGCCGAAAGTGCGGCGATGTTGCGCGACACCATCCCGTCAGATGCCCCTGCGACGACGGTTTCCAAGACTTCGATGGTCAGGCGGTCTGGCGTCAGGTCGAACCTGTCCAACTCCCACTCTATCTTGTCGACCAGTTTGGGGTTGCGCAGTTCCGCACTGGAAAAGTTCACTCCGACCGAGGGAACAGTCAGCCCCGCACGGTCCCAGCTTCGCAGGGCGGAAAAAGCGTTGAACAAGATTTCTTCAGTCAGACGCTCTGACAGGCCGCATTGTTCAATCGTTCCCAGAAACTGATCCGGTGGAATCAGGCCCCGTTGCGGATGACGCCAGCGTGCCAGAGCCTCAAAACCGGACACTTTTCCAGTGTCGGTGCACAGCTGGGGTTGAAACCATGAAACGATCTGTCCGGTTTCCAACGCGTGCGAAATTTCACCTGAAAGATCGCTGTCTACCGCGACATGAGCCTTCATGTCCGGCGAAAATGACCGGATCGTGCCGGGGCCAGTTTGCTGGGCTTCGTGTAACGCGGTCTCCGCGGAAGCCAAGATCGCTTCGCCATCCACGGTTGATCCGCGCCCTGAAATGCAGAAACCGATAGAACAGCTTAGATAAACAGAGGTCGCGTCAATGCTGATCGGCTCTTTCACAGCATCCTGAAGCCGCCCGGATATTTGCAGTAGCGTTTCAAGATCCGCGCGGTGCATCGGTGCCAGCGCGATGGCAAGTGATGCGTGCCCAAGCCGCCCCACAACATCGCCGTTGCGCAGCGCGACCCCCAAACGTTCCGCGACACGTTCCAACGCCTTGTTCGCGGCTTGCGTGCCAAATTCGCCTTCAAGGTCATCCAAGCCTTCGATGGAAATGGCCAAAGATGCGGTTTGCTTGCCCGTTTTGGCGTATTCGGCTTGCGCGTCGGTCAGGGCGGTGACGATTGCGGGGCGCAGGCACAAACCGGTTTGGGCATCAGTGCTGCCAGACGTGTCGTCGGAAAAGCGTGTGATCGCGCCATAGGCTGCGCACAAAACCGGTGTAATGATCGCAGCGGTGACAAGCGCTGTTTCACCAAGGTGCCAGAACGCGGCAAGCAAGGTGCCCGGTAATATCGCAATGCCCACCGATGACATGAATGACGGGCGCAAGCGAAGCAGAGTTGGGCCGATGGCGCGGTTCATTAGAAAAGCGTCCTTGTCTGTTCCGAGGCAGGAGGCCACCGGTTCAGAAGGACGCTAAGAAGTTAAGGTCAGCGAAATGTTAACGTAGCTTCGGAATTTCAGACGTATTTTCAACAGTTTCTACATTTTCCCGTATCAGGCCCGCAAAATCGAACAGCTTTGGGTCAAGCAAGTGCGATGGCCGCGCGTTCATCAGGGACCGGAACATAACCTGACGGCGACCGGGGCTGTTTGCCTCCCAACCATCAAGGATCTGTTTGACCTGTTGGCGTTGAAGCCCATCCTGACTGCCGCACAGGTCGCAGGGAATGATCGGGTAGTTCATGGAACGCGCGAATTTTTCACAATCGGCTTCGGCCACGTGGGCGAGGGGGCGATAGACGAACAAGTCGCCCTCTTCATTCACCAGTTTCGGGGGCATGGTGGCAAGCCGCCCGCCGTGGAACAGGTTCATGAAAAACGTTTCAAGGATGTCATCGCGGTGGTGGCCCAGCACGACCGCGCTGCAGCCTTCTTCGCGGGCGATACGGTACAGGTTGCCACGGCGCAGGCGTGAACACAGCGCACAATAGGTCCGCCCTTGGGGGACCTTATCCTTCACAATCGAATAGGTGTCTTGATATTCGATCCGGTGCGGGACCTGCATCTTTTCCAAAAATGCCGGAAGCACGGTGGCCGGGAAATTGGGCTGCCCTTGGTCAAGGTTGCAGGCCAGCAGGTCAACCGGCAAAAGCCCGCGCCATTTCAATTCGTACAAAACCGCAAGCAGGGTATAGCTGTCTTTACCGCCCGAAAGGCAGACAAGCCAACGCGCGCCGCGTTCGATCATGCCGTATTGTTCGATCGCTTCACGCGTGTAGCGCACGATGCGCTTGCGAAGCTTTTTGAACTCGGTCGTCGAGGGCGCGCCGTGGAACAGCGGGTGAATTTCGTCTGTATCGTCAAGCATGTCTGAACGGCTCTGACCAAAATGCGCGGGCTGCGCCCGCAAGTGATTGTGTATTTTACGTACCTGCCTGTCAGGGATCAATCAGGCGATGGTGGCTGCGACGCGGATCGGGATTTGGGGTCTGGCACTGGATCATAGCCTGTGGAGCCGAAAGGATGGCATCGCAAGATGCGCCGGGCCGCCAGCCAGCCGCCTTTTATGCCACCGTGTTTTTCCAACGCTTCCAGCGCATAAGCCGAACATGTCGGCTGATAGCGGCAATTGTGCCCAACCCAAGCGGAAAACACAGCCCGATAGGCGCGTACGGGTAGGGAAAGAAGGAAGGCGAGGGGGCTCAAGTCTGATTCCCGTGGATTTGCTTCAGGGCGCGGCGCAGGTCATTCTGAAGTTCAATATAGGGGCGCGTCGCGGTGGAGCCAGCGCGACCGATAAGCACATAATCCCACCCCGGAACGCCATCCTGACGCAATATATCATGTGCAATCGCACGCAGGCGGCGTTTGGCGCGGTTGCGCGCGACGGCATTGCCCACCTTTTTGGAACACGTGTATCCGATACGGATCGCGCTTGGCTGATCCTCATCAGCGCCGCGTTTGCGGGCCTGAAGGACAAAGCCCTTGGTCGCTTGCCGCTGGGCCCGCGCTGCGCGCAGAAAATCCGCCCGCTTGGTCAGGGTATGCAGACATGCGAAAACCGCCGGTGGGGTGTCCGCAGCGTTCGGCTGTTTGCCTGCCACGTTTACCTCCGGCGGTATCATGTGCCTAATGCCTTACGGCAGGGCTTATGCGCAGAGCGACTTCCGGCCCTTCGCACGACGTGCGTTAAGGATCTTGCGGCCGGCCTTGGTGGCCATACGCGCGCGGAAGCCGTGACGGCGCTTGCGAACAAGGTTGCTCGGTTGGAAAGTGCGTTTCATCGCTGTGGCTCCGTGTGGTCAGGCCCAAACCCCGCATGGATTCGAGGGCCGTTAATGTTCGAAGCCCGTCCTTTAGGGGTAACCAACGGGTAAGTCAATTCGCAGTTAGCGGGTTTTCTGCAACAAATCGGCCATAAGTGCGCCGAACAACCGGGGCGATGTTACAGAAGACGCGAATTTGGCCCTAGTTCTGCAACATTGGATCACCCTAGATCAACCCGTTGTGAATACCCTGTCGCCCGCCGCCGAAGCACCGCATGTTAGGGCAAGACCTGAGGACAAGAGCGGAATGGAAAAACCCCCAATGAGCGACGCGACAGAAACACCGGAAACGGGCGCTTTGCGCCATGTGCCCCTAATTGCGATTCTATTGGTCGCGATTGTTGGGGCGTTCACATTGCGGGATTATTTGTCTTTTGATGCGCTGGCCGAGCATCGCGAAGCGCTTATTGCGTTTCGGGACGCGCATTACCTGTTAACGGCGCTGGGCTTCATGGCGGTTTACATCCTTATCGTCGCCTTTTCGTTGCCCGGTGCCACGATCGCGACATTGACGGGTGGTTTCTTGTTCGGGCTGTTTCCAGGGGCCTTGCTGAACATCACCGGGGCAACAATCGGGGCTACGGCAATTTTTCTGGCTGCGCGCTGGGGTATGGGCGCGAAACTGGCCGCCAAGATGGATGCCAGCGGTGGCATGGCCGGACATCTAAAGGACGCGATTCGCGAGAATGAGCTTTCGGTTCTTTTCCTTATTCGCCTTGTCCCTGCGGTGCCTTTCGTTGTGGCAAATATTATTCCTGCGCTTGTTGGTGTTTCGCTGTCGCGTTTTGTGTTCACCACATTCTTCGGGATTATTCCGGGCGGTGTCGTCTACACATGGGTCGGCGCCGGGCTGGGAGAGGTATTCGCCCGCGGCGAAACGCCCAACCTTGGCATTATATTTGAGCCACAGATCCTTGGGCCGATCCTTGGGCTGTGTGCGCTGGCCGCCTTGCCGATCGTAATAAAGGCAATCCGCCGCAAAAAGGATATCTAAGATGAACCGGATCAAGACAGACCTCTGCATCATTGGTGCGGGTTCCGCTGGGTTGTCGCTTGCTGCGGGTGCCGTGCAGATGGGTGCGACGACCGTTCTTGTCGAAGGGCACAAGATGGGCGGCGATTGCCTGAACTATGGTTGCGTGCCGTCCAAGGCGCTGTTGGCCGCCGGGAAAAAGGCCCAAGCCATGCGTGATGCGGGTTTCGGCGTGACCGGTGTGGAGCCGACGGTGGATTATGCCGCCGCCAAGGATCACGTTGCGAAGGTCATTGCGACCATTGCGCCCCATGACAGCGAAGAGCGGTTCGAAGGCTTGGGCGTGAACGTTATCCGCGAATACGGAGAGTTCATTTCCGAAACCGAGCTTCGCGCAGGCGATACGGTGATCGAAGCACGCCGGTTTGTGATTGCCACGGGATCGTCCCCTTTCGTGCCACCCATTCCGGGGATCGAAGGTGTTCCGCACCACACGAATGAAACCATCTTTGATCTGCGTGAAAAGCCTGAACACCTGATCATTATCGGTGGTGGGCCAATCGGCATGGAGATGGCGCAGGCGCATCGGCGCCTAGGCTGCAAGGTCACAGTTATCGAAGGTGCCAAGGCGCTGGGCAACGATGACCCGGAATTGGCTGCCGTCATTCTGGAAAACATCCGTGCAGAAGGTGTTGAGGTCGTTGAAGGTCAGCAAGCGGCGAAAATTTCGGGGGCCGAGGGCGCGATCACTGTGGAAACAGCGGATGGTACGGTTTTCACCGGCACCCATCTTTTGATGGCGGTTGGCCGCAAACCTAATATCGACCGTCTGAAACTAAGCGCGGCTGGCGTTGAAACCACGCGGGCTGGGGTAAGCGTTGGCGCAGACATGCGTTCCACGAACCGGCGCATCTATGCGATCGGGGATGTGGCGGGCGGGCTGCAGTTCACCCATGTTGCGGGGTATCATGCGGGCGTCGTCATACGCTCCATCCTGTTGGCGCTGCCTGCGAAGGCGCGGACCGATCACGTTCCTTGGGTCACTTATACTGACCCCGAATTGGCTCAAGTTGGGCTGACCGAAGCACAAGCCCGCGAAAAGCACGGTGATAAGCTGACCGTCGTGCGCTTTGATTACAGCGGGAATGACCGCGCGATTGCGACCGGTAAAACGGTGGGCCTTATTAAGGTGATGATCGTGAAAGGGAAGCCGGTTGGTGCCTCTATCGTGGGGGCGGAAGCCGGGGAATTGATTGGCATTTGGGCGCTGGCCATCGCAAATGGGCTGAAGATGAGCGCGATTGCCAACATGATTGCGCCCTATCCGACCCTGGGGGAGGTTAACAAGCGTGCCGCGGGTGCCTATTTCTCTCCGAAGCTTTTTGATAACCCTTGGGTGAAACGGGCGGTTCGTATCGTCCAAAAGGTATTACCCTGATCCGCCTTTAGGGGGGCGTATGGCTCTTAATTCTCTCTCCGGCCGGTTTTTGATGCTGACGATTGCTTTTGTCATGCTGGCCGAAGTGCTGATTTTTGTGCCGTCCATCGCACGCTTTCGCGAAGACTTTCTTTTGTCGCGGCTTGAACGTGCGCAAATCGCCTCTCTGGCGCTTTTGGCCGCTGAAGACATGCTTGATGAAGAGCTGGAGGCCGAGCTGCTGCAAAATGCGGGTGTGTTCAACGTCGTGCTGCGACGGGACCAGTCGCGCCAGCTTGTTCTATCTTCGCCAGTGCCCGGCCCGATCCAAAAAAGCTTTGACCTGCGCGACGCGACGCCATGGCAATTGATGCGCGATGCCGCCGCGCGGCTGATCGATACCGAAGACCGGATTATCCGGGTCATGGGGGATCCGGTAAAGGAAGCCGGGTCATTGATCGAAGTCACAATGGCCACTGCGCCCCTGCGGATGGCGATGATTGATTATGGCCTGCGGATTCTGGCGTTGTCTGCGGTTATCTCTGTTATCACTGCGCTGATGCTGTTCCTTGCCGTGCGCCGCATTCTGGTGACGCCAATTAGGCGGGTGGTGGATGCAATGCAAAGCTATGCCTTCGCCCCTGAAGACGCCCGCCGGATTATCGTCCCCAGCTCCAGCGTGGCAGAACTGCGCGAGGCAGAGATCGCCCTGCAAACAATGGAAACTCAGCTTACCACCGCCCTGCGCCAGAAAGAGCGTTTGGCCCAGCTTGGCGGTGCCGTGGCAAAGATCAGCCACGACCTGCGCAATATCCTAACCACGGCCCAACTGTTCGCCGACCGGATGGAGGGCAGCGAAGACCCCACCGTTAAACGCGCCGCGCCAAAGATCGTTGGCTCTATCTCGCGGGCAGTGAACCTGTGTGAAAACACGTTGGCCTTTGGTAAGGCCGAAGAACCCGCGCCCATGCTGAACCGCGTTGCCTTGGCCGTCATCATCAACGAAGTGGTCGACAGCGAACGACTGGCCACCGTGGATCACGACATCAGCTTCAGCGAAGATGTGCCCGCCGGAATGGTTTTGCGCGCAGATAGTGAGCAGCTGTTCAGGGTCATTTCAAATCTGATCCGTAATGCGCGTCAGGCGATCGTCGCCAGTGGCAAGACGGGTGAAATCTGTATTCACGCCGACGAGGACGCCCAAAACTGGACGATCCAGATCAGCGACACCGGGCCGGGCCTTCCGCCCAAGGCACGCGAACATCTGTTCCAGCCATTTCAAGGCGGCACACGCAAGGGCGGCACCGGCCTTGGCTTGGCGATTTCGGCTGAACTGATCCGCGGCCACGGCGGGCGACTAGAGCTGTTGGCGACGGGGGAAGAGGGGACAGTCTTTAAAATCACCCTGCCCAAGGAAGTGGACGACTTTGAAGAGGCCGCTCAGTAGCGCCGCGTTTGCAAAGGGATTTCCTTACAAATTTCGCCCGTGTGAAAATTCCGAAAAAACTTGTCGCTTTCCTACTTGCAAACCCCCAAGGTCACCGTTAAATCACACCTCCACGCGCTGGTAGCTCAGTTGGATAGAGTACTTGACTACGAATCAAGGGGTCGGGGGTTCGAATCCTCCCCAGCGCGCCATTACCCTCTTTTCCCGGTTGTTATGTGTCTGTCTTCGGCCATTGAGCCAAGGCTTGCATTGCTGCCGGATGACCCATCGATGCGGGCATTGGCCGTTTGCGCAGCAATTCTAAGAGGGCAATAAAGGGTGCGCGGGGCAGACCCTTCGTTCGATGCCGTCGAGCGAACGTCCGCAAAGTGATTGTTAGTGTTCCTGATCACATAGCCCATGGTCAGCCAAGGACGCTAACACGTAGCAATCCTCAGACATTCCATCGCCATCGCAGCCCTTCGATATCCGGCTAAGCTCTTTTTCGAGGGTCTTCAGCCGCTTTATCTTTGCGCGTACGTCGGCCAGTTGCGATGCCGCGATGTCGGTTGCCGCCTCGCACGAACGATCAGGGTGATCCTGCAATTCGATCAGCGATGATATGGCTTCGATGGAAAATCCCAAGTCACGGGCATGTCGAATGAAGCTCAAACGCTCCAGACCTGCAGTGTCGTATCGTCGCTGGTTTCCGGCTGTTCGTTCAGCCTCGGGCAACAGCCCCATTTCCTCATAGTAGCGGATCGTCGGGACTTTGACCTTTGTACGCTTTGAAAGCTCGCCGATGGAAAACATAAAAACCTCTTGAACCTCTAGCCACTAGAGATCGTATATCAGTTGGGACGCAGAAAGAAGAGCTCAAAATGTCCCACGATTATTTATCCGCTACGCCTCTCCTTGACTACCAGTCGGCGGGGATTCGGGCGCTTGTTGAACAACGCGGTTGGGCGGGCCTGCCCAGTATGGAACGCATCGGCGCAGCCTATGAATTCGTGCGCAACGAAATACTCTTTGGCTACAACACCGACGATGCGTTGCCTGCGTCGAAGGTGCTGGCCGACGGATACGGCCAATGCAATACCAAGGGCACCCTGCTCATGGCGCTGTTGCGGGCCTTGGACATTCCTTGCCGGTTTCACGGCTTTACCATCGACAAGGGCCTGCAACGGGGCGTCGTCCCCGAACTGGTCTACCCGCTCGCACCTCGTAACATCATCCACTCTTGGGTTGAGGTGCATCACGATGGCAAATGGCTCGACCTTGAAGGGTTCATCTTGGATCAAGAGGTGTTGAGCGCGCTTCAAGCCAAGTTCCCAGAACGCACTTCGCTTTGCGCATATGGGGCGGGAACGGATTGCTTGCAAAAGCCAAATGTCGCTTGGGCCGGTAAAAGCACCTATATCCAAAAGACAGGTATCAACCATGACTTCGGCACCTTTGATAACCCGGATGCGTTCTATGCCCAGCATCGGCAACTCTTAGGCCTGCGCGGATTGGCCTATCGGTTGTTCATTCGGCATTGGATGAACCGGCGGGTTGCCCAAATCCGCACGGGGCGCGTCCCTACTATTCCGGGCGGGGAAAGCAACCTTGTTCCTCCCGTATCCGTTTCGCAAATCAATGAGGTCGTTTGATGGCTGGCTGCTGCGGACATGATGCCAAGTTTGACGGCGTTTCAGATGACTACAAACGGCGGCTTTGGATCGTCATTGCGCTGAATGCGACGATGTTTTTCGTCGAGATGACGGCAGGCCATATGGCGAAGTCACAGGCGTTGCAGGCGGACGCGCTGGATTTTGCGGGTGATGCGCTGACCTATGGCATTTCGCTGGCGGTCATCGGAGCCTCGCTTCGCGCGCGCACAAACGCCGCGCTGTTTAAGGGGATAAGCCTGCTAATGATGACGTGGGCCGCGTGCGCCACTTCCACGCCAAAAACGTCCGCCCCGCTGTGCATGCCCTGATCGAAAGTGAGGGCTGGTCCTTCATGGATGGGGTGCGTGGATCGGTCTTTACGGTGCCGGGGGATCAGGAGGGCGGGGTGGATTTTGCGCCGCTTCTGCAAATCCTTGCCGACAACAGCTATGACGGCTGGATCGTGATCGAGGCCGAACAGGACCCCGATCTACGTAACCCGCTGTTGTATCAGACGTTGGGCCTGCATACGCTAAAGCGCATTGCCCGCGAGGTCGGGCTTATCCCCGGTTAAGGAACAACCCATGTTCAACTTCGATGATCCGTTTTACCGCCCGTTCTGGCTGCGCCTTCTGATCTGTGTGATCTGCTTGTGCTGGGGGATCGTCGAACTTGTCACGGGGTCGCCTGGTTTCGCGATCCTGTTTCTTGCGGTGGGTGGATACGCCGCCTACCGGTTCTTTGTGACATTCGACCCGGACGCGTCCGATACATCGGAGGATTAACTATGCCCGACCTTCTCAAAAGACCCTTCGGCACCCACGGCAAGGTGCATCAGATCACACCTGAAAGCGCGGGCTGGCGATATGTCGGTTTCGATCTGATCAAGCTGCGCCCCGGCGAAAGCTGGGCAGAGGCCACCGGGGCAAATGAGGTGATCCTTGTGATGGTCGAGGGCAAGGCCAAAATCGAGGCTGCCGGTCAGGACTGGGGTGAGTTGGGCCAGCGGATGAACGTGTTCGAAAAGACGCCGCCACATTGTCTGTATGTGCCGAACGACAGCCAATGGTCGTTACAGGCCACGACGGATGCAACGATTGCCGTGTGCAAAGCGCCGGGAAAATCCGGCCACAACGCACGCCGGATCGGGCCTGAGGGTATAGAACTGACGCAGCGCGGAGAGGGGAGCAATACCCGCTTTATCAACAACATCGCGATGGAAAATGAGGACTATTGCGACAGCCTGTTGGTGACCGAAGTGTTCACCCCGGCAGGGCACTGGTCGTCCTACCCCTCCCACCGCCATGACGAAGATGATTTCCCGCGTGTGACCTACCTTGAAGAAACCTATTATCACCGGCTCAACCCGGCCGATGGCTTTGGTATTCAGCGTGTCTATACCGACGATTTGCAATTGAACGAGACGATGGCCGTCTACGACGGTGATGTGGTCTGCGTGCCACGTGGCCACCACCCCTGCGGTGCTCCTCATGGGTTCGAGATGTATTACCTCAACGTCATGGCTGGCCCGCTGCGCAAATGGCGTTTCGTTGCGGCACCTGAAGTCGCGCATTTGATGTAAACGCGCAACCTACGGATTGCTGTCAGGTTCCAGTGCAACGGCCTTCGTGACACTATCGCCAGTCGTCGACGCTGCGTGCTATTTTGTCCAGTAAACCGGTAAGGGTCTCACGCTCTTCCGTGTTCAATGCACCCAACATCTTGGCTTCTGATGCTGCGAAATTGGCCATGATTTTGTCGTGCAAGTCTTGGCCCTTGGGCGTGATGTTAAGAACCTGTCGGCGGGTGTCGACGGTATCCTTTTGCCGCGTAAGGCACCCTTTGTTTTCCAGCGATGATACCGCGCGGCTGACCGTATTGGACGGCTGTTCCGTGACTTCACAAATGTCACGCGCGTAAAGATCGCGCCGAAAGCTTAGGCACATTAGAACGGTCAACTCTGGACGGATCAGGCCAGTGTCCCGCTCCATCTGCCGCAACTGCGGTTCGCGCCAGAAATTCGTCAGGAACGCAATCCGATATCCGATTGGGAAAGGCGTAGCATCAAGGATGTCGATCAGTTTCATGGGTTAAGCGTACCTTCAAAAAACAGATTGCTCCAGATGGAAATATATTGTTCCATGTGGAGCAATATTGGGAGAATGCCGATGAAACTAGGGGAACGCGTAATCGCGGGCTTGGCGCTCGCTTTGCTGGTGTTGATGTCGGCGATTGTGGTGCAGGTGGTCTGCAGCGCATTTGATGTTAACCCGATTGCCAGCTTCGCATCTGATTTGGCAGTGGTCGGTCAGGCGATTACGTTGAATTCCCTTCTGGATTTGCAGTGGCATTTGCTTGTGATCGCGGGGCTTTTGCCCGCGGGTATCGTGTGGTTGCAAGACAGTCATGTGCGGGTCGATTTCATCTATCAAGGCCGCGCTGATGTTACACGTGCGCGGATAAATCTGGCTGGAAACCTAATCTTTGCAGCTCCGTTTCTGGCGCTTGCGCTTCCTGCGTCTTGGGATTTCACGCAGCGTGCGTGGACATCGGATGAGGGATCCCGCCATGGCGGATTGAACGATCTATGGCTGATCAAAGCGGTCTTGCCGCTTGGGCTTGCGTTCTTGGCAGGGGCCATCGCGATAGAGACTTTCCGCCTGTTCAGAGCTGCCCGATGAGTGAGAGCGTCCTTCCCCTTGCAATGGCGGCGCTGACGTTGGCCGGTATTTTGGCGGGCTACCGTGTGGGTATGGTGCTGGCCGGATCGGCGGCCTTGTTCATACTGGTGTCGGACTTGCCGACCGCTTTTTTCAATCTGCTGGTCAGCCGGATTTACGCCAATGTGCTGTCCAACTGGCTGCTGGTCGCAATCCCCATGTTCATTCTGATGGGACTAATCCTAGAGATTTCGGGTGTCGCCGAACGCTCTTTACGGGCCGCGCAACGCGCCCTTGGAGGCAGTGCGGCGGGCATGGGGGTGTCTGTCTTGGTGATCGGTGTTTTGCTGGCCGCGTCTTCCGGGATTGTTGGCGCGTCTGTTGTTTTGCTGGCCCTTCTGGCGCTGCCCCGATTGGAGGAAGCGGGGTATGACAAACCAACCTCGGCCGGGTTGGTTGCGGCATCGGGTACGCTCGCCATTTTGATCCCGCCATCTGTCATGTTGATTGTGCTAGGGGACCAGTTACAGACGCCTGTCCCGGATATGTTCGCGGGCGCAATGGGCCCCGGCCTGATACTGGTCGTGATTTACGCACTATACGTCGCGTGGCGCGCACGTGGTTTGCCCGCGATGCCAAAGGTGGAACGTGCCTCGCCATGGGGGCTGCTGTTCGATCTGGGGCCGCTGCTGGCACTGGTTATCGCGGTGCTGGGTTCGATCATCGCGGGGATTGCGACCCCGACAGAGGCAAGCGGCCTAGGCGCGTTTGGCGCGGTGGCGATCACCGTTCTTTACGGTCGTTTCAGCATAGAGATGCTAATGGACGCGGCAAAGAAAACGGTCGTGACCACGGCAGTTGTGCTGTTTGTCATGATCGGGGCAACCTGCTTTTCGGCCGTTTTCAAAGGCGTTGGCGGCGATGATCTGGTCGAAGCGGGGATCATGGCCTTTGGCTCTGGTCCCTACACCGTGTTGGCCGTCGTTATGGCTGCAATCTTCTTGCTGGGCTTTGTGCTCGATTGGTTGGAAATCACGCTGATCCTGATGCCAATCTTTGCCCCCATTGTTGCAGGTCTGGATTTTGGAAACGGGCTTGCCGGTCATGATTTGCTGATCTGGTTCGGGGTCCTTGTGGCAGTCAATCTGCAAACTTCATTCCTGACGCCGCCATTCGGCTTTTCGTTGTTCTACCTGCGCGGCGCGGCCGGTGACCGGCTAACCACCCCGCAAATTTACCAAGGCGTTGCCCCCTTCATCGCGCTGCAAGTTGGGGTGCTGGTGCTGCTGATCTTATTCCCCTGGCTGATCACCGGGTTCACGTCATGAAAGGGAGGAACTTCATGAAAAAGACACTGATCGCCGCATCTGTCGCGGCCTTTACGGCAACCGGTGCATTGGCCGACAGCTTTACAATGCAAAGCGCCTTTCCCGGGCTGCCAGTGCTTGACCCAACCGCAAAACGTTTTGTGGAAAAGGTTTCCGTCCTAACGGGTGGTGAAGTTGAATTCGACTATCTGCTGGCCGGCGAACTGTCGCCCCCGACCGAGATTTTTGACAACGTCAGTGTCGGGGCGATTGATGCAGCATGGTCCTATGCGGGTCTTTCTGCCGGCAAAGAGCCTGCCGCGGCTTTGTTCGGTTCGGTCCCGTTTGGTGGCGATCCATTGTCCTATGTAAGCTGGCTGCACCACGGCGGGGGGCTTCAGCTTTGGCAGGAAATTTACGAGCCCTACAATTTGGTTCCAATGGCCTGTGGTGTGATCCTGTCCGAAGCGGGCGGCTGGTACACCAAAGAGATTAACACACCCGAAGATTTGCAGGGTCTCAACATTCGGATCGGGGGCTTGGGCGGAACAATCCTTGGCAAGCTTGGTGCGAACGCGACGGGCCTTCCTGTGGGAGAGATTTCGACGTCGCTTGAAACGGGGCGTCTGGACGCCACTGAACTTAGTTTCCCGCTTGTCGATAAGCTTCTGGGTTTCGACAAAGTGGCCAAAAACTACTACTTCCCCGGTTGGCACCAGCCTGCTGGGTTCATTGAGTTCTATATGAACAAAGACAAGTGGGACGCGCTGAGTGACGTACAACGTACCGCGATCGAAGTGTCCTGCTCTGATGCAAACCTTTATGCCATGGGCGTTGCGGCAGGCGCGCAAAGCGCCGTGCTGGATGAATTCCGCGCCAACGGCGTGAACGTTCAACGCTTTCCCGACAGTGTTCTGGATGCCCTGCGTGCGGCAACTGACGAAGTGTATGCAGAGAGCGCGGAAAGTGACCCAATGTTCAAGCGCGTGATCGAAAGCTACCGCGCATATGCCGCGGATTATAACGAGTATCAGGCCCTGTCTGATCTGAACTAAGCGAACGGGCACGCCCCGCAATTCATGGGGCGTGCCGATGCAGGGGCGTATGTATGAGCTATCGCTTAAAAGACTTCGGATCCTACACGGCGGGGGGGCGCATCCACGCGGTGACAAAGGGCACTCCGCAAACTGTGCAATTCACCCGAACGGCAAGCTATGAGGTTGATCCGCGCGGCCACTTCGCGGTGGAGCACGCTTACGTTCAGTATTTTATCCCAGAAAGCCGCAATACTAAGCCACCCGTGGTGCTTGTCCATGGTGGGGGAATGTCGGGGGCGTGTTGGGAAACCACACCCGATGGGCGCCCCGGCTGGCTGCATCTGTTGCTGGCCCGTGGTTACGAGGTTCATGTTATCGACAATGTCGAACGGGGCCGTGCCGGTTTTGCGCCCGGCCTTTGGGGTGGCGACCCGATCTTGCGCAGCATGGAAGAGGCTTGGGTGTTGTTCCGCTTTGGGCCCAAAGACGGCTTCGCCAGCCGCACCCCGTTTGCGGGCCAAAAATTTCCCGTTGCCCATTTCGATGCATTCGTGCGCAGCTTTACCCCACGCTGGCTGAACACCACGTCACTGCACACAGCGGCCCTGTTGGCTGTGCTGCGCAAGACAGGCCCGGCGACGGTAATCTGCCATAGCCAAGGCGGCGAAGTCACTTTTGATGCACAAGCCCAGATGCCCGAACTGTTCGCCAGTATCATCGCGTTGGAGCCTTCGGGCGTTCCGCAAAACATCACGTTGTTGGGCGGTATGAACGTCACCCTCGTTGCCGGGGATTTCTTGGATACGGCACGCCATTGGAAGCAACGTTCCGAAGGGTGGGCATCATTGGCCGCGCAGGCGGCAAACATCACGTTGGTGGACAAAGCCGTGCTGCCAGCGGGCCACAGCCACATGATGATGATGGACCAGAATAACCACACGATCCTTGAAATGCTGATTGGTGACTGATCCGGCGTTCTAAGGTCTGGGCGAGTGTTGTTTCGTTAGTCGGGCAAATCTTTTCGCCAGCGGCCTGAAACCAACCCCCGATGGAACGGCAGGAACTTGACGAATTCCTCTGCCAGAAGGATCGCTAGAACCCAAGAAACGGGTGCCTGAAACCATATCACCAGCACCGCGCTTGCTGGTACTTTGAATGCCCATTGCGACCAGAGGAAAATATGCATGACATACACGGTCCGCCCCGCCGCGCGGAGCGTGTTGCCACAGATCGCGTTAGAGTTCTTTGGCCATGGCAGCAAAATCAGCACCGGCCAAAACGTTGAAAGGGCGGCGCGGGTCTGTGCTTCGAGGCCGGGGTAAAGCCAGTCCGCCCGCAGGATCAGCACGAAATAGAAAACAGAAACGACGAATGCCGTAATCATCGCGCCGCGCCATGCCATTTTTAAGAACCGGTCCAAATCAACCCGCCCACCGCCTTGGCCCAAATGCTGCGCCACCGCGATGCCGGTTGCTTGCGCCCACGCCATGCCGAATGTCCCGACCACCTGTATCCAAGGCATGATCAGTGTCAGCGCGGCGAAGTTATGTACATCATAGGCGGCGTAGATCAAAAGGCAGACACTGTTCGAAGCCTGTGCGCTAAAGAATGTCGCGGCCACGGGTAAGGCAAAGGCCAAATGTTTGCGAAGTGCCCCCCCCAGTGGGCGTTTGGGTGCCGTGCGCCATTCCGCATCGTCAGCATGGATACAGGCCAAAAGGTAGGCCGCGCGCACAGCCGCGCCGACGACACTTCCAACGGCGGCACCCGCCAGCCCCAGTGCGGGCAGCACACCAGCCCCATGGATCAGCGCATAGGACAGCCCGACATTCACCGGAAGTGAGATGACATAGCTATAGAATGGCGCGCGAGTTTGGCCGCAGCCATTGAAGAAGGCCGACAAGCTTTGCCCAACGGCTTCGGCGATCACGACCCCGGCGAAGATGATCAAGTAAAGCCGCGCGTCGGCTTGGACGGCGGCGTCTTGCCCAGAGTTTCGTAATAGGGCGTCCGCGAAGACGGCTGCAATTATCAGGCCGATCGCGCAGACCAAAAGGTTCACGACCATACTGGTGCGATAGGTGCTGCGCAGTGCGGTGGCGTCTTTTGAACCGAAGGCCTGCGCCACAAGAATCTGCGCTGCGTTGGAAAATGCGATCTGTGCGCCCAGCAGCAGGCCGCCGATGGCGCTTGCCAACCCCATTGAGGCCAATGCGGCCTCGCCAAGGCTCGACACGAGCCATGCGTCAATCACCACGATCCCGAACAACATCAGCATCCGCAGGCCCATGGGCCATGCTAGTGAAAACAGTTGCGATGCATCGCGGGCGGCGGGGGTCATAGTGGCGGCAATAGGATGCGGCGCGCCGATTTGCGCATCATTTGAATTCCTTTCTGCCGGGTATCAGGGGCGACACTAGGAACGCAAAGCTACCCCAGCCCCACACTTATCTTAGTATTTTGTCTTGGATACAAGATTGACGTTTGGCGTGATTGGAATGTTGTTGCGGTCACCGGCAGCGCGCCAATTTTAGGGTTGTCTGATCAGCCGTCGTTTTCGTCGAAATACGCGGCGCTGCTGATCCGGATCGCAGCAATGGTTTCGTCAAGTCGCGACAGATGGCGCATCCCCGCAGCGACGGCTGCGTCGCCATCATGCGCTTTAATAGCGTTGGCGATGGCTTCGTGGTCGGCGATCAGCTCTGGCATGCGCTGTTCTTTGGACAGACCAAGCATACACAGCCGATCAACCTTGGCCTTTTCAACCTGGATCACTTCGAACGCGTAAGGCACCCGGCCTATGTCACAGATCGCTTCGTGAAATTCGTAGTCCAGCTTGGCAAAGCCGCGCGCGTCCATTTCCGCCAAGGCCTTGTGTTGCATCGCGATGCAGGCATCAAGTTGGTAACTTCCTGCTTTATCGCAGTATTTTGACGCTTCGCGCAGGGCTGAGGCTTCGACTGCGGCGCGCACGAAACGGCTTTTCTCAATAGCTCTTGCTGAGAATTTCTTTACTTCGGTCGCTTTCTTCGGCCTGACAAGGATCAGATCCATCGTTTCCAAACGGCGGAAAGCATCGCGCACCGGTTGCCGCGATACGCCGAAACGCTCTGCAACATCGGTCTCCGAGATGCGCGTTCCCGGAAGCAGGCGCAGCGATGTGATCTCACGATAGAGATAGTCGACGATATCGCCGACGCTGGTCCGCTTTTGCTTCGGAGGGCTTGCGATCTCGTTCATGCGAACTCCTTGTTCGGTCTCCGTCTTATAGTCGTGGGTGCGAAAAAACTCCAGCGTCACTGCGATCTCTCGCTGGGAGGGTCGGCTTGTTGGTTGGGCTTTCGGTTAGGTTACTTGGATACAAACTTGGATACAAGTATTGACTGGCGCTGAGAATCGCGCCAAGTTTCCCGCTGTGTGAGGAGGGGCCGTTCCGACTGGCCCGCAATTTAGGAGGAACCTGATGTCTGGAGTCCGTCTCGACGGGATCGTCAAGAAATATGGCGCTCTTCAGGTGGTTCACGGTGTCGACTTGGATGTTTCGCCCGGCGAGTTTGTGGTGCTTGTTGGGCCATCGGGCTGCGGCAAATCCACGACATTGCGAATGATTGCGGGCCTAGAGGAAATTTCTGGCGGCGCGGCAACTATCGATGGGCGGGTCGTGAATCGCGTCGCGCCGAAAGACCGTGATGTGGCAATGGTGTTCCAGAATTACGCGCTTTATCCGCACTTGAACGTGGCCGACAACATCGCCTTTGGTTTGCGCATCCGGAAGGAAAGCAAGGAGGCCATCGCCAAGTCTGTCGAGGAAGTGGCAGGTATTCTTGGCCTGACACCTTATCTCGATCGCCGTCCTGCCGACCTGTCTGGCGGCCAGCGCCAGCGCGTCGCCATGGGGCGGGCCATCGTGCGTCGGCCCAAGGTCTTCCTTTTTGACGAACCGCTTTCCAATCTCGACGCCAAGCTGCGGACCCAGATGCGCGCAGAGATCAAGCGCCTGCACAATCGTCTTGGCGCGACGTCCATTTACGTGACCCACGATCAGGTCGAAGCGATGACTTTGGCAGACCGTATCGTCGTCATGTCCGATGGGCGCATCGAACAGATCGGCACGCCAATGGATTTGTTCAACAACCCGGTGAACACCTTTGTCGCGGGCTTCATCGGCTCTCCGCCAATGAACCAGTTCGAGGCCATCGTCGAAAGTGATGGCGATGGTCCCACGGCACGGTTGGGCGAAACGGTCATTCGCCTGCCAAAGCTGAAAGAGCTTGAACAGGCCAACGGGCGCAAGGTTACCGTCGGCATTCGGCCCGAGCATGTGTTGCTGCACCCCGCAGACGGCACGACGCCGGTTCCAGTGGATGTTGACCTTGTAGAAACGCTTGGTTCAGAGGCGCTTTTGCATATGCACGTGGGCGAGATGCCGTTTGTGGTAAAGGCCGAAACCCAAGGCGACGTTTCCCATCTGCACGCGGTCCGCACGCTGCATTTCCAGGATGACCTGATCAAGGTCTTCGATGGCGACACCGGGCGGGCCTACGGCCTTCCAAGCGTGGCTTAGGGGAGAGCGCCGTTATGACCGTTCCGCACGACCCGATAATGACAGCCTCGCCCGAGGAACAGGTAGTCGAAGCGCGAGAGGCATTGCGCGACCGGATGAAACGTCGCGCGGTTTGGGTGGGGGAGCATTTCAGACGCGAATGGCAGTTATACGTGCTTCTGGCACCCACGATCATCTGGTTCATTCTGTTTCTTTATAAGCCGATGTATGGCCTGCAAATCGCGTTCAAGGATTATTCCGTTTTCCGGGGTATTCAGGGCAGTCCGTGGGTTGGTCTGGAGCACTTCCAGACACTTTTCGGAAGCGATCAGTTCCAGCGGGCGCTGTCGAACACGATCAAGCTGAGCGCGCTAAGCCTTTTGGTGGGTTTCCCCGCGCCGATCATCCTTGCGTTGATGTTCAACGAGATCCTGAACCAAACCTACAAGAAAACCGCGCAGACGATCGTTTATCTGCCGCACTTCATCTCGTCGGTCATTATCGCGGGCATCATCATCACGGCATTCTCTCCCTCTGCGGGGATCGTGAATACGGTGCTGGGATGGTTCGGGCTTGAACCGATCTATTTTCTTATCAAACCCGAATGGTTCCGTCCGATCTTCATCGGCTCTGGAATCTGGCAAGAGGCTGGGTTCAGTTCCATCGTCTTCCTTGCCGCGATCGCGGGTGTGAACCCCTCTCTCTATGAAAGTGCGGTCGTTGATGGGGCAAGCCGCTGGCAGATGATGTGGAAAATCACCATCCCATCCATCCTGCCGACGATTATCATCATGTTGATCATTCGCATCGGCAATCTGCTCGAAGTGAGCTTCGAGATGATCATCCTGCTCTATCAGCCCGCGACTTATTCAACGGCGGATGTGGTCAACACCTACATCTATCGCAATGGCCTTCAGGGTGGTCAGTACGACCTTGCCGCGGCGGCCGGGTTCTTCAACGCGGTGATGGCCTTCATCTTGGTGATGACCGCCAACACGATCTCAAAACGCTATTCCAGAACGTCGCTGTGGTGAGGGTCAAGCAATGGCAAACATGAATCTTTATTCCCGCGGCGACAAAACCTTTGTCCGTATCAACATGGTGCTGGTGGGGCTGTTTACGCTCTCGACGCTTTATCCCTTTCTGTACATCCTTGCGATGTCCTTTTCTTCGGGGTTTGCTGCACGGGCGGGGCTGGTGGTTTTATCTCCGGTCGATGCGACGCTGGGTGCCTATAGCCGGATTTTGTCTGAGCCAGCGTTCTGGAACTCTTACAAAAACACCTTCATCTACACGTTTGGTGGAACTTTCGTGAGCCTGCTGATCGTGATCCCCGGGGCGTATGCACTGTCGCGTCCTCAGCTTCTGGGGCGACGGTTTTGGAACCTGATGGTGGCGTTCACCATGTGGTTCAACGCTGGCATGATCCCCTTCTGGCTGAACATGCGCGATCTGGGGCTGCTGGATAGCTATTTCGGTATCATCATCGGTTTCGCCGTCAACGCCTTCAACATCATCCTCTTGCGCAATTTCTTTGAAAGCATCCCCAGCTCTTTTGAAGAAGCCGCGCGGATGGATGGCGCCAATGAATTCCAAGTCCTGTGGAAAGTCTTTGTGCCGCTGTCCAAACCCGCAATCGCCACGATCACGCTGTTTTGCATCGTGGCGCGTTGGAACGGGTTTTTCTGGGCCATGGTTCTGTTGACGGATGAGGGGAAAATCCCGCTTCAGGTCTATCTGCGCCACACCATTACGGCTTTGTCGGACGATGACGAATTCGCCGGTTCACTGCTGACCGCGACTTACTCGGTCGAGACTGTCACGGCCGCGATCATCGTCTGTTCGATCATCCCGGTTCTGCTGATTTACCCCTTCGTCCAGAAGTACTTCAACAAGGGCATCTTGTTGGGCGGGGTGAAGGAATGAAACCTAACGCACCTAAATCCAGGGAGGGAGAAATGCGTAAACTTACGATCGCGGCCTTTGCAATGGCAACAACGGGGCTGACAGCGCCAGCGTTTGCAGAGGGCCACAGCTCCAAGATCTCGGAAAAGCCGCTTGAGCTGACAATCCACCTGCACCACAAACGCTCCATCGGCTATGATGAAAACTGGCCGGTCGAAAAAGCGGCATGCGCGGCGACCAACATCTGCCTGACAGATGCGACCGTCGGTGCGAACTCTACCAATTCCGGCGAGGCAATGAACCTGTTGCTGGCGACTGGCAAAATCCCGGACATCGTGGGTTCTGCGCGCGTCAAGGAAACAACTGACGAGTATGGCCCGCAGGGGGCCTTCATGCCGCTGAACGATCTGATCGAAGAGCACGCGCCGAATATTCGCGCTGCTTTCGAAAAGGTTCCGGGCCTTAAGTCGGCAATCACGTCGGCGGATGGCAACATTTATTACCTGCCTTACACTCCCGACGGCAAATACGGTCGGGCCTTCTGGATCCGCACCGACTGGTTGGACAAGCTGGGTCTAGAAGTGCCGCAAACGGTTGAGGAATACGAAGCCGCCCTGCGCGCTTTCAAGACACAAGATCCCAACGGCAACGGCATGGCGGACGAAGTTCCCTATTTTGCGCGTCAGTGGGAAGAACTGATCCGTCTGGTTACTCTTTGGGGTGGCCGTTCGTCCGGGTCTGACACCTATCACGACTTCTATGTCGAAGACGGTGTGATCAAGCATCCTTATGCCGAAGTTGGCTATCGTGAAGGCATCAAAAACCTTGCGCGCTGGTACGAAGAAGGCCTGATCGACTTGGAAATTTTCACCCGCGGTTCGTCTTCGCGTGAATATCTGCTTTCGGAAAACCTTGGCGGGGCGACCCACGATTGGTTTGCATCAACCGGCGGCTACAACCGCTTGGCCGATACGATCGAAGGCTTTGAATTCAAAGCGATGGCACCACCGGCGAACGTCAACGGCGACCGCATCGAAGAGCATCGCCGCATTCCTGTAAAACCTGACGGTTGGGCCATGGGCGCTGGAAATCAGCATCCCGTCGAAACCATCAAGTATTTCGATTATTGGTTTGGCGGCGAAGGCCGTACGTTGGCCAACTTCGGTGTCGAAGGCGAACAGTACGACCTTGTTGATGGTAAGCCGACTTTCAAGAAAGAGTTCTTGGAGGCGGGGCCTGTTAACGCGCAGCTTTGGGCCATTGGTGGCCAGCTTCAAGCGCGTGGCTATTACATGGACTATGAGTACGAAAAGCAGTGGACTAACGAGTTCGCGCTGGAAGGCATCGCGCTTTATGACGCGGGTGACTACCTGATCGACCAGTTCTTGGGTGTTGCGCTGAACGAAGCCGAACAGAAAGTCATCGACAAGCATTTCGTACAGATGCGTACCTATATGCTTGAACGTCAGCAGGCTTGGATCCTCGGCAATGGCGACGTTGAGGCAGAGTGGGACGACTATATCGCTCAGCTGGAAAAAATGGGCCTGAACGACGTGCTGGAAGTGATGAACGCGGCCTATCAGCGCCAGTACAACTAACCCCTTTTGAAAAAAAACTTGCGGGGCGCGCGAAGGACTGCGCGCCCCCACATTCCTTTCATCCGATCCGAAAGACGCCCTATGACCGGCACCGCCATTCCCACGCTCGACGAGCCCCAAGCGGGTCGCCTGACCATCCAGTACTCGCCCACGGCAGAGCAGGAAATCACAGAGAACCCGCCGCGGTTCACGTGGCTTCCAGTACTGGAAGACGAAGCGCTTTATGCTTTGCGCATCACGCCTGCCGACGGGGGCGAGGAACTGCAATTTGGTCCGATCCGTTGGAACATGTTTACCCCCGACGCACCTTTGCCCGCAGGTGAATATAGCTGGTCTTATGCGGTGTGCGACGACGCGGGGAAACCGCTGACGACATGGTCAACTACCCGTGCTTTCACGATCGCAGAGGGCCTGCCGGAATCGCCACTTCCCCCGCGCGAAGCACGTTTCGCCAAGTCCGTTACAACCCACCCGCGCCTCTGGCTTGACAGTGCGCGGCTGGCTGCGTTCCGTGATGCCGTGGCAAAGGATCCGACCCACTGTGCATGGGACGTATTCTATGAAAAATCTGTACTGCCTTGGGTTAAGCGCGACGTAATGAAAGAGCCTGCTGGCTATCCCAACCATCAGCGCATCGCGTCTGTCTGGCGGCAGACCTACATCGACCTGCAAGAGGTTTGGTACGCGATCCGCCACCTTGCGATCGGTGGTGCCGTAACAGGCAACGAAGAGATGACCGCGCGGGCCAAGGAATGGCTGCTAGAGGTTGCCTCTTGGGATCCGATGGGGGTGACATCCCGTGCCTACACTGACGAATGGGCCTATCGTGTGAACAACGCGCTTGCGTGGGGCTATGACTGGCTGCACGACGATTTGACCGAAGACGAGCGCGCCACCGTCCGCACAGCACTTTTGGCACGTACGCGCGACATCGCGGAACACGCCATCAATAATGCGAAGATCCACCTCTTTCCGTATGACAGTCACGCGGTCCGATCCGTCTCTTTGACGTTGATCCCGGCCTGTATTGCCCTGCTGGGAGAGGACGAGAACGACGAGGCGCGCGACTGGCTGAATTATTGCATCGAATTCCTGTCCACCGTCTATTCGCCTTGGGGCGACGCCGAAGGCGGCTGGGCCGAGGGAACGAATTACTGGATGATGGGGGTGGGCTATCTTATCGATGCCGCCAACCGTCTGAAATCGTTCACCGGGATTGATCTTTATAACCGTCCCTTCCTGCGCAACACCGGGGATTTCCCGCTGTTCTGCAAGGCACCGAATACGCGCCGTGCCACCTTTGGCGATGACAGCACGCAGGGCGATCTGCCTTGCATCAAGACCGGGTTGAACCTTCGCCAACTTGGCGGCGTCACTGGCAACGGTGCTTATCAATGGTATTGCGAAGAAAACCTGCGCCTTAACCCGGGCACGGAAGGGGCATTTTACAACTGGGGTTGGTGGGACACCAATTTTGACGAGATGGCCTTTCGCACCGATTACCCCGAGGTCGCGGCCACAGCGCCCGAAGGCGGCATGCGACATTTCAGAGGGATCGGTTGGGTCGGCGTTCAGCATGAGATGGCCAACCCGGATGAACACATCCAGTTCGTATTTAAGTCCTCACCCTTTGGATCAATCAGCCACAGCCATGGCGATCAGAACGCCTTTTGTCTTGCCGCATATGGTGAAGATCTGGCCATCCAGTCGGGTTATTATGTTGCCTTCAACTCGACCATGCACAGACAATGGCGGCGGCAGACGCGTTCAAAAAACGCGATCCTGATCAACGGCAAAGGACAGTACGCTGAAAAGGATAAGGCCAAGGCGATGGCCGCCACGGGCCGCATCCTTGCCGCGGAGGAGCGCGAAGACCACATCTTTATCCACGGGGATGCCACCGCTGCCTATCAAAGCCTGTCGCCCGAAGTGACGATGGCCGAACGCGAAATCTATTTCGTGCGTAACAGCTATTTCGTGATCGTAGATAAGGTCGACGCTGAAACGCCTGTGACCGTCGACTGGCTGCTTCACGCGAACAACCCCTACGAACTGGGCAAAACCTCTTTCCGTAATACGGGCAAGCGTGCTGGCTTTTACGGGCAGGTAGTTTGGTCTGAGGCTGGCAAGCCGGACATCACGCAAACGACGGATTTCCCCGATGTAGACCCAAGCGATTACGAAGGGTTGCCCGTCAGCACCTTTCTGACCGCGCGCTATCCTGCAGCCACACGCCACCGTATCGCGACACTGCTGGTGCCCTATAAGCTCGACAAGCCCAAGCGGATCTTCAACTTCATGGATGACCAAGGCTACGATGCGGATCTTTATTTTACCGACGCGGACGAGAATACCTTCAAGGTAGTCATGAAAAAGCTCGCAAACACTTGAACCACACCGCCGCGAACCGGTGTCACTATCCATAGGAAGGAAAACTCATGCGTTTCAAAGGACAAACCGCCATCGTCACGGGGGGTGGCCGCGACATTGGTGCTGCCTGCGCGATCAAGCTTGCTTCTGAGGGCGCGAATGTCGCGATCAACTATTTCTCCTCCGCTGCCGGGGCAGAAAAGGTGGTTGCGCATATTAAGGGGCAAGGCGGTAATGCCATCGCCGTTCAGGGCGACCTGAACGACCCTGAACAGGTAACGAACCTAGTTCAGACCACCGTCGACACCTTTGGCGGGCTGCATGTTCTGGTCAACAACTCCGGCGGGCTCGTCGCGCGGAAATCTGTGCGCGAGATGGACCTGGAACATTGGCAAAAGGTGATGGACCTTAACCTTACCAGCGTCTTCTTGATGGTGAAGGCGGCTTTGGCGCATATGGAAACAGGCGCGATCGTCAATCTTGCAAGCCAAGCAGGGCGTGACGGTGGTGGCCCCGGTGCGGCGGCCTATGCCACGTCTAAGGGTGCTGTGATGACGTTCACGCGGGGCTTGGCCAAAGAGCTTGGCCCAGACATTCGCGTGAACGCGCTTTGCCCCGGCATGGTGGACACGGATTTCCACAACATCTTTACGCCTGATCAAGCGCGCCGCGGTTTCGAGGCCGCCGCCCCAGTGAAACGTCAGGGCACGCCAGAGGACATCGCAAACGCGGTCGCCTTCCTTGCCTCTGACGACAGCGGGTTCATGACTGGCGTGAATGTCGACATCAACGGCGGCATGCTTTTCAGCTAAACGCCAGATCCCAACCTTCCGTCAATCGATCTTAGCGGTTGGCGGAAGGTTGGGGCACCAGTCAAGTGTTGGGCATCACAGGATGCGAACAGCCCCTTTGGCGGCACTGCTGGTCATCGACGCATAGGCCTTAAGCGCCGTAGACACGGCCCGCTTGCGCGGCTCTGCCGGTTTCCAGCCTTCGGCGTCCTTTTTAGCACGGCGCGCGGCCAGTGTTTCATCATCTACGGCAAGGTGGATGATACGGTTCGGAATGTCGATTTCGATCAAGTCGCCAGATTCAACAACGCCGATCAAGCCGCCCTCGGCCGCTTCGGGGGAAACGTGCCCGATGGAGAGGCCCGACGAACCGCCGGAAAACCGGCCATCTGTGACCAAGGCGCATGATTTGCCCAGGCCCTTAGATTTCAGATAGCTGGTCGGATACAGCATTTCCTGCATACCTGGCCCACCGCGTGGCCCCTCATAGCGGATCAGCACGATCTCACCGGGGACAACCTTGCCGGTCAGAATGCCGGAAACAGCGTCATCTTGGCTTTCAAAAATCTTGGCAGGGCCAGAGAATTTGAGGATCGATTCATCCACGCCTGCGGTTTTGACGATACAGCCATCTTCGGCCAGATTGCCAAACAGAACAGCCAGACCGCCATCTTGGGAAAACGCATGTTCGGCGTCGCGGATCACACCCTTTTGGCGATCTGCATCTACCTCTTTATAACGACGCGACTGCGAAAACGCGGTTTGCGTTGGTACGCCGCCGGGGGCCGCACGGTAGAAGTTCAGCACATCTTCGTCAGTAGTTTGCGTGATATCCCACTTCTGGATAGCATCGCCCAATGATGCCTCGTGGATCGACCCGCACGATGTGTCGATCAGCCCGGCGCGGGCAAGCTCTCCGAGAATGGCGAAGATGCCACCGGCGCGATGCACGTCTTCCATATGCACGTCGCTTTTGGCGGGGGCCACTTTGCAAAGCACGGGCACGTTGCGTGACAGCCGATCAATATCCGCCATCGTGAAATCAACGCCGCCTTCATGCGCCATTGCCAACAGGTGCAATACCGTGTTGGTCGAACCACCCATAGAAATATCCAGCGTCATCGCATTTTCAAACGCTGCGAAATTGGCGATGGAGCGTGGCAGAACGCTGGCGTCATCGTCTTCGTAATACCGCTTGGCCAAGCCAACGATCCGCTGGCCAGCCTCTAGGAACAAACGTTCACGGTCGGAGTGTGTGGCAAGGGTCGATCCGTTGCCGGGCAGGGACAGGCCCAACGCTTCGGTAAGGCAGTTCATCGAATTGGCGGTGAACATGCCAGAGCATGACCCACACGTTGGACAGGCCGCCTGTTCAATCGCGGTGACCTGCGCTTCGCTTATGGCGTCATCCGCGGCGGCAACCATTGCGTCCACCAGATCAAGCGCTTTGACGGTGCCGTCTTCCAGCGTGACCTTGCCTGCCTCCATCGGGCCGCCGGACACAAAGATCACGGGGATGTTCAACCGCATCGCGGCCATCAACATGCCCGGCGTGATCTTGTCGCAATTCGAGATACACACCATCGCATCCGCGCAATGGGCGTTGACCATGTATTCTACCGAATCCGCGATCAGTTCGCGCGAAGGGAGGGAGTACAGCATCCCGTCGTGGCCCATCGCGATACCGTCATCGACAGCGATCGTGTTGAACTCTTTCGCGATGCCGCCGGACTTTTCAATCTCGCGGGCGACGAGCTGACCCAGATCTTTCAGATGCACGTGGCCGGGCACGAACTGTGTGAATGAATTCACGACAGCAATGATCGGCTTGCCGAAATCTGAATCGGCAACGCCGGTGGCACGCCACAAGCCACGGGCCCCAGCCATATTGCGACCATGTGTGGTTGTTCTTGAACGATAGCGGGGCATGAAATCTCTCTCTCTGGCTGTCTTCTACGAAGCGTCTTTGCGCGATCAGCACTATATGGCGCAAATCCATGCCAAAGGACAAATGGGAATGAGCATTATTTCCAAAGAGGCGGCCCAGTTGCGCCACGTATGAGAGAGAGGCCGCGCCGACTTTTGCTAAGCGTTTGCGCGGATGATGGTTAAGGCCGTCATCCGCGCAACTGTTGGTGGGCTGGCCAGATCAGCTTTGGTCAAGCGGTTTGTAGACAACGGCATCAATCTCGACCTTGGCATCGACCATGATCTGTGACCGCACTGTAGAGCGAGCAGGGCCGCCATTTGGGAAATAGCTCGCGTAGATGCGGTTGAAGGTCCAGAAATCGCGTGGGTCATCAAGCCAGACGCCGACTTTGGCAATGTCGTCTAGCGTGCAATCGGCCAGTGCCAGCGCGTTAATCAGGTTTTCCATCGTCTTACGGGTTTGGCTTTCGATGCCGCCGGCTTCGATTTCGCCGTTTTCCTTCATTGCGACTTGGCCAGAGATGAAGACGAAGTCGCCAGCCCGGACAGCAGGGGCAAACGGAAGGGGTTGCCCACCCGCGCCAGTCCGATCATCGCCGAGACGTTCAATTTTCTTGCTGCTCATATCTAAGCTTCCTTTGATGTTTGGATTGAGGATTTAAAGGGCGCGGATCAACGTCTGGCGGATATGGTCGCCGGTTTAGCCGGGCCTTGGGCTTTCACCAGACCTTGCCACGCGCCGCGACCAGTTGAGGGCCAAGTGCGGAGCCTCCGCGTATCAATTGGACATGGTCCATCATGTTGCTGACCACACAGGCATGGTTGGGAACGATCCGCAGGCGGTCGCCAACTTTCAGGTTGATCGCCGGGGCCGTAAGCACGCCGTGTTCCTCAGACAAGCTGGCGACCTTGATATCGGGTCTGCCCAAAACGTGGCCGTGCCCATCAAGCCCCAGCAGATCTGATGTCAAAACCTTGCTTCCGGCATCGACAACCGCACGAGTGTTGTCGGGAACCGAGACGATAGTGACAAGCACGCTAAGCGCGCAATCGTCCCATGTGCAGACGCCCCGGCTCTGTAAGGAGCGATCATTATAGACATACGTTCCGATGCGGTATTCCGTGGCAACGGGGACGTCTTGCGCCTGCCACATGTCGGGCGAGCCGCCGCTGGAAATGACAGGTACGTCCAGCCCCAATGCCTCTATTCGGGTCTTTGCGTCGGTCAGCCATTTCTGCACTGCGGGTGCCTTCCCGGTCGGCGGATATGTCATTAACCCACCAAACGAGAGCCCCGGCTTTTCAGCGATATATGCTGCGAGTTCGGCGGCCGCCTGTGGTGTCATCACACCGCAGCGTGCCGCGCCGGTATCGCATTCGACCAAAACGGTCAGCGGTCTGTCCGCATCCGCGAAAGCCGACGACAGGCCGTCGATTGTCGCGGTGTTATCTGCAACAACGCTCAGCCGTACTTTGTCGGCTAGGGCGCGTAACCGGCGCAGCTTTTCATCGCCGATTATGTTGAACGTGATCAGAACGTCTTCGACGCCGCCGTCGGCAATCATCGCCTCGGCTTCGCTTATCTTTTGGCACGTAATCCCAATTGCCCCGGCCGCTATCTGGCGTTTTGCCAGCATCGGCAGTTTATGGGTTTTGATATGCGGGCGAAGCTTCAGCATGTGCTGATCGCAATGTGCCTGAAATCGGTCGATGTTCGCCTCGGCGATATCAAGGTCAATCAGCACCGCTGGCGTATCAGTTTCTGGAAACATCAGGTCAGCTCCTTCTGATGAGGATCATCGACAATGGGCCAGATCGCGCGGGCTAGTCGTTTGTATGGCGTCGTTGTCGGGTCATTCGGGTAAGGCCCGTCGACAGCGGCATAGATGATATCGGCCGCCACGCTGGCAAACGCGCCGTGAAAGTGGTTGGTCGACTTCACAACCAAAACCTTCTTGTCGGCAATGTTTATACCCAGATTGGTGAACAGGTCCGGTGAAAAGGCCTGACTGCGATTGGAATTAAGCACCACGTCAATCCCGCCAATCTGAACGACAGAACAATCACCAAGCGGGACAACGGATGTGCCAAAGCTTTGCACAGCATCGCGTTGGTTTCTGATGACTGTGACCTGCGCATCGACAGGGGCGCCCGCATGGGCCGAGGTTTTCCCGCCAAGGCGCAAGTCAAGCGTGGCACCTTCGCCCGCGGCATGGCACAGGCGTACCGCCATTGGATCCCAAATTGTTCCGAAGGCCGCGGATTGCAAGTTCTGCGCCATAGCCTCGCGAAGCATCAAGGTGGAATCGCCGGCAACACCGCCGCCCGGATTGTCCCACACATCGGCAATAACAACAGGCCCCTGCGGTGCTTGGGCTGCCATTTGCAATGCAGCGGATGCTGTCATGAAATCGGGTTTGGTCTGACCACGAAAAGAGAAAAGCTCCATCCCCAACTCGGCTGCTATCCGGTCGCCTTTGGCCGTGTCGTTGTCTGTTACCACAATGATCTTCGCACCCAGATCGGGGGAATCGCCAGCCATGAACCCGTGAATGGTTGAAACGGAAAGAACCTCGCCGGATTGCTCCAACGACTTAAGCTTGTCGACGAAGCCGCGCATAGGGTCGCGGCTGGTGGGCAACACGTCCATCATTCGAACGTCAAACACGGACAGTGTCGGCTTAATCTCGCCCCGGATGGCCCTAAGCGTCAGGTCAACGCAGGCCTCGCCTGCTTCGACAAAGTCCGTGTGCGGGAATTCTTTGAAGACGGTGATGATGTCTGCGTTATCAACGCGCTTTTGGCTAAGATGGCTGTGCGGATCAAAGCTGACCCCGATGATCGCCGTATCGCCAACAATTGCACGCACAGCTTCGATCAGGACGCCTTCGCAATCGACGCATCCTTCGGCAATCATCGCGCCGTGCAGGCCAAGCACAACGCCGTCCAGCGGCATAGCGGCCCGAACTTGGTCCAAGACCTCATCGCGAAGGCGCTGCCAGGTTTTGGCGTTCAGCAATCCGCCGGGTTCGGCCCAAGTTGCCGTTCCTTCGATCAGGTCAAACGCGCCGGTTTTTGCCTGTTTCCTAAGCGCGGGAAACACAGCGCTGCAAAGGGTTGGCGTTTCAGGGTGCGCACCGGGTGCTGCATAAAAGCTCTGCTCGAAGTCGGAAAAATCCATGCGCAGTGGAGAGAACGTATTCGTCTCGGTCGCGAGTGATGCACAAAATATCCGCAAGGGTTTTCCAGTATGTTTGAGGCGTCGGGGGCATCATGACTCCCCCGACCTTTGAAGCCCGCCGAGTTGCCTCGGCGGACGGGAGGATCAGTTCAGGTAGGTGGAGGCGTTTGCCTCAGCCACGGCGGCCTTAAACATGCCAAGTAGTTCGCCCGCGCGTTCGTCCATGTTTTCAGCGACATGTGCTTCAAATGCGGGCTGTGCGGCGCCAGCCATTGCTGAACGCTGTTCGTCCGTCAGGGCGGTGACTTCGATGTCGTCCATCAGCCCGGCCAGCCCACGATCAGAAGCTTCGATGATACGTGACAGGCCCCTGCTGGCGGTGACGCAGTTTTCGGCGGCGGTGCGAATGGTCGCTTGCTCGCTGTCCGACAGACCCTCAAAGAAGGCGCGGTTGATCATCATCGTATAGGGCGAAAACAGGTGATTGGTCAGCGTCATATACTTCTGAACTTCGGCGAAGTTCGCGAACGAGATGATCGGAACCGGGTTCATTTGCCCGTCGATGACACCGGTTTGCAGGCCGGAATACACCTCGCCCCATGCCAGAGGATAGGCTTCTGCGCCAAGCGATTGCATGATTGTCTGGTGCGACGGCAGGGTCATCGTGCGGATGCGAATACCTTCGAAGTCTTTCAGATCTGCAATTTGATGCTTGGAGTTTGTAACGGCGAAGAACCCGCCGGTGTCGGGAAAGCCAAGGACAACAACGTCGCCCAGTTCGGCCTCAATGTCTGCGGCAAGGGCATCACCGAAGTCGCCATCAAAAACCGCGTATGTGGATGCATTGCCGTTGAATGCGAAAGGCAGGTTCAAAACGTCGATGCGCGGGTAATAGCTGGCCAGTGCGCCAGTCGAAGTCAGGGTCGCCTGAATGATGCCGTCACGAACCTGCTGAACGTGTTCCGCCGCAGAGCCAAGCTGGTTTGAGCCGAATACTTCGACGTTGACGCTTCCGTTCGTGCCGGACGTTACGAGGTTTGAAAATACCGCCGTGCAGGCGTGGGCCGGGTTTTCAAACGGATCGGTCTTGTTGTCGTGGCCGAACCGGATGGTGCCACCGTCTGCGAATGCGCTTCCGGCGAATAGGGTCGCAGCGATGGCCGCGCCTGTCAGGGTCGTTTTCATAGGGTTTCTCCTTTTAAGTTGGTTTTGAAAATTTGGTTACTGAGCAAAACCCAGCAATCTGGGGAGCCACAGAGCCGCGTCCTCCCAGAAGGCAAAGGCAAACAGGATGGCAATTTCGGCGATCAAGAACGGAAACAATTTGATTGAGATACGTTCAAGTCGCTCGCCAGTTACGGATGAAAGAACGAAAAGGCAGGCCCCCACCGGCGGTGTCATCAACGAGATGTTCAGCGCCAGAACAAAGATGATGCCAGCATGTATCGGCTCTAGCCCGACCTGTTCGGTCAGCGGCACCAGAACGGGTGCCAGAATTATCAAGATTGCGGTGATATCCATCACCATGCCGACGACCAGCAATAGGCCAATGATGATCGCGATGACGGCATAGCGGTTATCGGAAAGACCAAGGACAGTTTCGGCAATCAGTTGTGGGATGCGTTCAAAGCTCATCCACCAGCCCAGGATGCCAGCAAAGGCGATGATGACAAAAATGACCCCCGTGATCCGGGCGGTGCGCACCAGCATCGCGTAAAAACCTTTGAAGGTCAGCGTGCGATAGACAAAGACCCCAATGAACACCGCATAGGCCACCGCGATTGATGCGGCCTCGGTTGGCGTAACGATGCCGCCCAGAATGCCGCCCAAGATAATCACCGGCATGGCAAGTGCGGTCAGCGAAGATACAAACGTGTCCCAGATTTCACGCGGGGTTGCGCCACGTGCGGCCTTGGGTAGGTTTTCACGCTTGCCGCCGATGGCGATGACCGCCATGCAAACCAAGCAGATAACCAGACCGGGAAGAATGCCAGCGGCAAACAGCCCCGCAATCGACACCCCCATAAGCGAGCCGTAAACAACCATCAGCCCTGATGGCGGAATGGTCGGCCCGATGATGGAGCCAGCGGCCGTGACTGCACAGGCATAGTCGCGCTTGTAACCCTCTTTCACCATTGCCGGGACCAGCGTCCGGCCAAAGGCAGCAGCGTCGGCGGTGGCCGATCCGGTCAATCCGGCGAAGAACACCGAAGCCAGCATATTGGTGTGGGCCAGGCCACCCCGGAAACGACCCACAAGAACCTGCGCCAGCTTCACCAGTCGGCTGGTGATGCCAATGTCGTTCATGATTTCGCCAGCAAGGATAAAGAAGGGCATGGCGAGGAACGGGAAGATGTTCAGGCCATTGAAAATCTTGCTGGGACCGATGGCTAGGAACTGGGTGCCGCCCATGTCGATCAGGCCGATGACGCCCGCAAGCCCGATCGCAAAGCCAATCGGCATGCCAAATAGGATAAGGACAACGAATGCGATGGCGACAATCATGAAATCTTCTCCGCCATGTGGTCGTTAAACGGAGGCTGATCAACATGCCCGCCCATATCCCGAAGTAGGACAAGGACGAGTTGGACAGCGGATAAGGTCGCGGCAACGGGAACGGCGGCGTAGAATGGCGCAAGGCTCGCCCCAAAGATCATGGCTTGGCGCGGTGCGCCGCTTTGCGCAAAGGCGATGCCGAACCAAGCGACATAGATGAAAAGGGCAAGGGCGAGGATATCAATCAGGATCAACACTGCCCGACGCATTTGATACGGCAGGACCATAATAAACGCTGTTAGGCCGATATGATCCCGCCGCGCCACGCCAGAGGACACAGCCAGCAGCGCGGCCCAGATCATCAGATAACGCGCCAGAACCTCGGGCCAGGGTAGTTGCCAGTGAAAATAGTATCGATCTGCGACGCCAAGCCAGACATCAAGCACCAAGGCTGCCATCAACATCGCAACAATGGCTTCCACCGCCGTGTTGATCCGAGCACTTGCCCTTTCCGACCAGTTTCGCATCTTCGACCCCCTTGCGATTCTGTAACTTAGGTACACGATACCCTTGGATTTCCCGGAAACAAGGAAAAAGTGTTACTGAGTTACATATTGTTGGAGAAATTGACGTATTTTGAGCTTTGGGTTGCCGATTATTTCAGCTTCACGTAACTTAGGTACACAAGCGGCGCCAAGTAGGAATAATCCTGTGACCAAGACTGACAGCAACCCGGCTCCTAACCAATTGCCCCCAAATAAGGGGAAACCCGGTGTCACCGATGTGATCTCTGCGTTGTCTCATCATGACGGGCATTTCGCCGCGCAAGAGCAAAAAGTAGCTGACTATGTCAAAGGGCATCTCGAAGAGATTAGTTCAATGACAATCGGCGATCTCGCAAAGAATTGTGGTGTCAGTAAACCCACGGTCATTCGGTTCTGCCGCACGCTGGGCTGCGATGGGTTTCGCGAGTTCAAGCTTCGCCTTGCGCAGAATCTGGCCGTCAGCATCCAATACCTTTCCGCAAATCCTGAACAGTCGGTACTGGGCAGTGACACAGCGTTGGACCAAGTTCTGGGCGCTTTGTTCGCGACTGCCAATGCCATGCGTCAACAGATCGATACCGACGCGCTTGATGAGGCTAAGACTGCAATACTGAATACGCGGCATCTTCTTTTCGCTGGGATTGGCGGCGGATCATCAACTGTCGCCCACGAGGCATCCAACCGGTTCTTTCGGCTTGGCATTCCTTCGTTTGCGGCAAGCGATAGCTATATCCTGCAAATGCGCGCCGCGACCCTAGGGCCCGGAGATGTCCTTTTCCTGATTTCCGCCAGCGGCGAAGCCGATGCAATTGTCGGCGCGGCAGAGATAGCGGCCGGTTATGGCGCGACAACGATCTGCATAACCAAGCCCAACACCCGTTTGGCCAACGTCGCAAAAATCCCGATCGTTGTGGATATCCCGGAAGACAGCGATATCTACAAGCCCACAGCCTCGAGGTACGCGCATCTTACCTTGATCGACGCTTTGGCGATGTCGGTTGCACAGGACATGTCCAAAGAAACCGTAGAGAACCTACGCCGCATTCGCGCATCCTTGACCGCATACCACGGCCGGACGGGGCCACAGCCGTTGGGCGACTAACGCTTCGGGTTTGAATGCAGGTTCAACGGAAGGTGGCGATGCGGATGTTGTTTGTGCTGCCGATATGTCCGAACGGCACGCCCGACAGGACCACGATCATATCGCCCTAAACTGTGCTATCGGTGCTGAGGTCAGACAGTGGCACGCTGGCGATGATTGCGGCAAGCGTCATTGCGCTGGGCGATCCGCGACCATGCACGTCAGCTGATTCGCCCTTTCAAATACACGACCGCAAGCGCCAGAGTCGCGATTTTCGGATACTCGCTTTCTGGAATGTCGACGCCGAGCCGTTGGTGAAGCGCCGTGACAAGGTTCAGGAAATCCATCGAGTCGAGTTCAAGATCGTCTTGCAGGTGATCATCATCGCCGACGTCGTCCGGTTCGATGTCCGGGGCGACTTGGGTCAGTTCTTCCAGAAATGCTTTGCGGATGTCGGCGTCGGTCATAGGGCCTCCGGGGTTTGTAGTGCCGCGTCGAGTGCGGCCAGAAATTTGGCACCGCGGCGGCCATCGCTGACACGGTGATCGGCCGACAGGGTGACGGTGACGGTCATGCGCTGGGCGATCGTGTCACCAATGATCCATGGCCGGGTAACGGGCGCGCCAAAGCCGACAATGGCAACCTGTGGCGGGTAGATCACGGCAGCCATGGCATCCGCGCCGGTGTCGCCCATCGCCGAGACGGTGATGGTGCCATCGGTCATTTCCGAAGAGCGCAGCCGCCCGCTGCGCGCGCGGGCGACCAGATCCCGCATCTGTGTCATAAGGGTATTCAGCGGCAGGGTTTCGGCATCATGCAGCGCGGGTGCCACAAGCCCGCCACCACGCAGCGCAACCGCAACACCGGCATGAACACTTTTGGCTGGGTGAAAGCCTTCGCCGTTGTAGTGGCCATTCATCTGTGGAACTTGCGAAGCAGCCAAAGCCGTGGCCTTGACGAACAGTGCCCCCATCAAAAGGCGCGTATCGGGCGTGCGCGTTGCGTTGGTTGCGGCCAGCCAGTCGGTGGCGGCCTGCAAATCGATGGTTTGGCTTAGATAGTAATGCGGGATTTCGCGTTTTGATCGGGCCATGGCGTTGGCGATGGCAGTGCGCATAGCGGCCATATCAAGCCCGGGCTTGGCGCTGCTTTTTACGGGGGCTTTCTCAAACGGGGCGCTTTCGACATCCGCCAAAAGAACCGCGCCGCCCGGGCCGGTGCCTGTAAGCGCGGCAAGGTCGATGCCCCGTTCTGCGGCAAGAACCCGTGCGGCAGGGGACGCGAGCGGTGTTTCGCCAGCCTGCGGCACAACGGTTGGCGCGGGCGCGGTCGGTACTGGGGCAGGGGCCGTCGGCGGGGGAACGTCCGGTTTGGGTTCTGCTGTGGGTGCAACCTTTTCGCCGGGCGCGCGGATGGTGGCCAAGGGTGCCCCCACTGCAAGTGTGTCCCCGATTTCGGCGTTAAGCGTTTCGACGATCCCTTCCTCAAAACACTCGATCTCAATTGCGCCCTTCTGGGTTTCGACGACCGCGACGACATCGCCGCGGGCGACGGTGTCACCCGGATTAATCATCCACTCAACCAAGGTGCCCGCTTCCATATCAGCACCAAGCGACGGCATGGCAAAAACAGCCATCGGATTACCCCTTGCCCATCGCGGCACGCGCGGCGGCAACGATGGCCGACACCTGCGGGATCGCCGCCTGTTCCAGATGCGCCGCATAGGGGATCGGAACTTCGGCCGAACAGACCCGCCCGATGGGGGCATCCAGCCGCCAGAACGCGCCTTCGATGATCCGGGCCGATACCTCTGCCGCCAGCGATCCGGTGCGCCACCCTTCGTCCACCACCACGGCGCGACGGGTGCGCGCGACCGAGGCAAGTATGGTTTCATCATCAAGCGGGCGAAGGCTGCGCAGATCTATCACCTCTGCCTCAATCCCTTCTTTGGCCAGTTCCTCAGCCGCTTCCATCGTTTTGAACAGCGAACCCCCATAGGTGATCAGGGACACATCCGTGCCCGGCCTTCGGATCGCTGCCTTGTCGATATCGACGGCTCCGGCGTTCGCTGCGATCTTGCCGGCCATGTTGTAAAGCATGACGTTTTCAAAGATCAGAACCGGGTCGGGATCTTCGAGGGCGGTCAGCAGCATGCCGCGCGCATCCTCAAGCGTTGCGGGGGCCAGAACGCGAAGCCCCGGTATATGCGCGTACCACCCTTCGAGCGAATGAGAGTGCTGCGCCGCAAGCTGTTTGCCCGCGCCAGTTGCCATGCGGATCACCACGGGGCAGCCAAATTGACCGCCTGACATGTGGCGGATCGTGGCGGCGGTGTTCAGAATCTGATCCAGCGCGAGCATGGAAAAATTAACTGTCATAAGCTCTACGATGGGCCGCAAACCCGCCGCCGCCGCACCGATGCCTGCACCGGTAAACCCGGATTCCGACAGGGGCGTATCGCGGATGCGGTCTTCGCCAAATTCGGCCATCAAACCTTTGGAAACCGCATAGCATCCACCGTATGCGCCGACGTCCTCGCCCATCAGAAATACGCGGTCGTCTTCTAACATGGCTTCGCGGATCGCCTGTTTGACGGCCTCGCGGTAGGTGGTTTCGATCATCTCACCCGCTGGTTCGGGCGCGACCGGCGTTGTTGCGCGATCCTCGGCCATGACGTGCTTTGTCAGGGTTTCGACCGGCTCCCATTCACCTGCTTCGGCAAAGGCGACGGCTTCGGCTATCTCGGCGTCGATCTGGGCAGTCATTTCGGCGATTTCGGCCTCGTGGATCAGCCCGTTTTCCAGAAGCCATCCCTGAAACCGGACGATCGGCCCTTTTTCGCGCCACTCGGCTATTTCGGCTTTGTCGCGATAAAGCTGTGCGTCAAACATCGAATGCGGACGAAAACGATAGGTGCGCGCCTCAATCAGATAGGGGCGCCCGGTTTCCCTGATCTTTGCCACAGCGCGGCGGGTGGCGGATTCGACAGCGACCACATCCATGCCATCGACCACTTCGCTTTCGATACCATAGGCGGCCGCCTTGGCGTGGATGTCGGTCCGCGATTCCGTGCGGGCCAGCGCGGAGCCCATCGCATAGCCGTTGTTTTCGCAAACCCAAAGCACGGGCAGATCCCAAAGCTCGGCCAGGTTCATTGACTCGTGAAATTCGCCTTCCGCCACAGCGCCTTCGCCGAAGAAACAGGCGGTGACGTTCTTTTCGCCGGTCATCCGATCCGCCAAACCCAGACCAGCAGCCAGCGGCAGGCCGCCACCGACAATCGCATTGCCACCATAGAAATTACTGCCCGCATCAAACAGATGCATGGAGCCGCCGCGCCCGCCGGAACATCCGTTGGCCTTGCCGTACATCTCGGCCATGATCGGGCCCATGGGGATGCCGCGCGCTAAGGCGTGGCCGTGTTCGCGATAGGTGGCGACGACACGGTCATCCGGCCCAAGAACCGGGATTACGCCCATCGCCACGGCCTCTTCGCCATCATAAAGATGCAGAAAGCCGCGGATATTTTCGCGCGTGTAAAGTTCGGCGCACTTATCTTCAAAACGGCGGATACGGATCATGCCGCGCAGCAAATCATGCACGTGGGTCCGGCTTAGGTGGGGTTTGGTGTCGGCTGTCATTTTTCGTCCGCCTCTAGCGTGGAAATATCACCTTCGGGCAGGCCAAGTTCCCGGGCCTTCAGAAGGCGGCGCATGATTTTACCCGAACGGGTTTTGGGGAGCTGCTTGCGAAAGATGATTTCGCGCGGTGCAACGGCTGCGCCAAGCCGTTTGCGTGCCAAGCCCCGGATATCCCGTTCCAGCGCTTCGGACGGTTCGAAACCGGGGTTTAGGGCAACATAGGCTGTCACCACCTCGCCAGCGGTTTCATCCGGAAGGCCGATAACAGCGGCTTCGGCAATCGCGTCATGTTCAATAAGCGCGCTTTCCACCTCGAACGGGCCGATAAGATGGCCCGAGGATTTGATCAGGTCGTCGGCGCGCCCAACGAACCAAAAATACCCGTCCTTGTCCCGCATTGCGAGGTCGCCGGACAGGTACCAGCCGCCGACAAAGCATTTGTCATATCGGGCCTGTTCGTTGAGATAGGCACGCATCATTGAGGGCCATCCGGGGCGCAGCGCGAGTTCGCCGATTTCGCCCGGCTTACATTCGCGCACCGCACCGTTTTCCGTGTTCACGATGCCAGCTTCGATGCCGGGCAATGGCTTTCCCATCGAACCCGGCTGGATGTCCATTTCAGGGGTGTTGGCGATCATGATGCCGCCTGTTTCGGTCTGCCACCAATTGTCGTGGAACGGCTTGCCGAATACGTCCCTGCTCCAGACCACGCCTTCGGGGTTCAGGGGCTCTCCTACGCTGGCAAGAAATCGCAGGTTGCTGAAATCATAGGGCTTTGCAGCGTCCTTGCCCGCCCGCATCAGCATGCGGATGGCGGTGGGTGCCGTGTACCAGACCTGCACGGCTTCGTCTTGCAAGATGCCATACCACCGGTCGAGGTCGAACTCCGCCTCGTCGACGATCATGGTTACCCGGTTCACCAAGGGCGCAATGATGCCATAGGATGTGCCCGTGACCCAGCCGGGATCAGCGGTACACCAGTAGATATCCCCCGGTTTAAGGTCGAGCGCAAAGCGCCCCGTCGCAGCATGCGCCACAACCGCCCCATGGACATGAACCGCGCCCTTTGGCTTGCCCGTCGTGCCCGAGGTGAAGTGGATCAGCGCAATGTCATCGTCCTTCGTCTGTGCTGTTTCGAACCTGTCTTCGGCGGCATCCATGGCTGGGCGCAAGGCAACGCAGTTTTCAGGCATCGGGCCATCGCTTAGGATCAGCACCAGCTTTAACGAGCCAATATCGTTGCGCCACCCCGCGACCTTCTTGCGGTACAGGGACTCTGTGGTGACAAGAACGTTGCCTTCGCCAATTTCCATCCGCGACTTGATCGGTTCGGGGCCGAACGCGGCAAACAGCGGGGTGAAAGTCATGCCTGCCTTCAGCGTACCAAGGGCAGCGGCGTAAAGCTCTGGCACCCGCCCAAGCAACGAATAGACGCGCGCGCCGGGTTTCAGGCCATGTTCGGAAAGCACGTTTGCGAAACGGGCGGCGTCGGCGCAAAGCCCAGCATAGGTGAGGTCCTGCCGATCACCGTCTTTGCTGATCCAGCGGATCGCGACCTGATCGCCATGGCCCGCCGTGACGTGGCGATCAAGTGCTTCGTGCGCGATGTTAAGCCCGCCGTTCGGCAACCCATCCAGCATGTCGCGCGCATCTTCCCAGTTGAACTGAGCGCGGACCGCATCTGTCAGATTGGCTGCGCTGCGTGTTGCGTTGTCCTTGGGTATCGTTGGCCAGGTCATGATTGCTCCCCCTGTGGTTAGGGTATGCATCCATGGCGCAGGCCACTATGACGTAGGTCAAGAATGCCCGGGGCAGGGCGTCACATGACGACTTCCCCCCGACCCGCCGGGGCCGAGGGGCAGTCTTAGTCAGCGTTTGTAGGGCGCGATCAGTTTTTCCATCATTGCCATCTCGGCGTCATTCAGGTCGGTTATGGGGGCGCGTACCGGCCCCGCGTCGAACCCTTGCAGCCGGACACCGGCCTTAATCGCTGATACGGCATACCCCTTCGATCGGTTGCGGATCGTCATGAACGGATAGAAGAAGTCGTTCAGGATGCGTTCACAGGTTGCCGCTTCACCCGCACGCAGTGCCTTATAGAAATCAACAGCAAGCCCGGGGACAAAGTTGAATACGGCGGACGAATAGGTTGTGAACCCGGCACCTAAATATGCTTCTGCGAAAAGCTCGGCTGTGGGCATGCCACCTAGATAGGTCAGCCGATCGCCCATTTTCGCGGTGATCTGACGGACAAGGCCAATGTCGCCCGTGCCGTCTTTGAAACCGATCAAATTCGGGCACGCATCACAAAGACGCGCCAGTGTGTCAGGCTCTAGTACGGCGTTGTCGCGGTTATAGACCATGACACCGATGTCAACGCTGTCGCAGACCTGTTTAACATGCTGAAACAGCCCTTCTTGGGGGGCGTCGATCAGGTAATGGGGCAGCAGCAAAATGCCGTCGGCACCGGCGGCTTGCGCGGCTTTTGCGATGCTGGTGGCCATTTCAGTGCCGTAACCACAACCCGATACAATCGCCGTCTGTCCCGCGCTTTCCTTGGCGCTTTTTACGATCGCCGGGATTTCGTCGGGCGACAGTGAAAAGAACTCTCCGGTGCCGCCAGCGGCGAACAGAACCGGCGCGTCATATCCTGACAGCCATTCCACGTGCGCCATATAGCTGTCCGGCGCGAAACGCCCATCTGCGCCAAAGTGGGTGACCGGAAAAGACAAAAGCCCCGATCCAAGTGTTTGCTTCAAAAGCTGCGGTTTCATTGGTGTCGTCCTTCGTTTTCAACTGATAATCGGCGCGCACTGTCCCAGCCTTTGCCAAAGCGCGGCAGAGGGGCAGCCAGTGCGGTGACGTTATTGGGAAGGCGCCGGCGCGCGGCGCCTTGGTGGTGTTATGTCTGTGCCAAGCTCTTTTTCTTTTTCAGCCACGGCAAAATTCCCATCAGGTAGATAAAGATGCCGCTTAGAATGATGAAAAACAGGCTGTCCATGTTGGTCAGGAATATCGTCGGATCCCCATCGCTAAGCGAAAGGCTTCGCCTTAGGTAAAGCTCAAGGTCCGGCCCTAGAATGAATCCAAGAAGAAGAGAGACAACCGGGTACCCTTGGCGGCGCAGGAAATATGCGAAAAGGCCAAAGATCGCGGCAAGCGCCATTTGGAACACCGAAATCGTCGCGACGTAGCTTCCCATAAGCGCCATGACCGCGATCCCGGCGTAAAGGATGCCACGCGGGATCGACACGATCCGGATAAACAGCGGGCCCAGCAGATAAAGCGTTAGCGGAATCAGGAACATCGCGCTGAACAACAGCGATATGAACATCGGCGCGATCATATCAGCCTGTGTTTCAACCAGCTTTGCGCCCGGCTGAATCCCGTTGATGACCAACACGCCAAGAACGATGGCTGTTGTCGGATCACCAGGAATGCCGAACATCAGCATCGGTACAAACGCGCCGCCGCACATGCCGTTGTTCGCGGCCTCGGATACGGCGACACCGCGCCTGCTGCCTTCGCCCAGAATATCATCGGGGCGTTCGCTGCGCTTTGCGTCGGCATAGGCAACGAAGGCGGCCATTGATCCGCCAACACCGGGCAAAAGGCCAATCCCGTACCCCGTCAGTGACGCCTTTAGGTAACCCCACAGTCCGATCTGGCGGACCTCTGCCAGTTTGGGGACAAGATCGCGCCGTTTCATGCTGCGCGCGGCGCGGCGCATCTCTTCGCCCGAGGGGCCATCGCCGCCGGTTCGCATCTGAACCATCAATTCAGCCAAAGCGAAAACACCGATAATAACGGGCATCATGTCGATGCCCTCAACCAAGGTGCCGGTGCCATAGTGGAACCGCGGAACGGGCTGCATCACGTCGATTCCGATGGTGGCGATCATCATGCCCAAGACGGTTGTTAGAACAGCCTTTGGAACGTCTTCACGCTGCACCAGAACGATGACGATCAGGGCAAACATAACCAGCGCGAATTTCCCGGTGGTGCGGATTAACAGCGTCAATTCGGCCGCCATAGGCATCAGCGCGATAAGCAGCAACGCCCCAATCGTTCCGCCGATCATCGATCCCAAGGCGGCATGTCCAAGTGCATTCGCGCCGTGGCCCTTTCGCATCAATTTGTTCCCATCCAGCGCGGTCATCATCGAAGACGGTGCGCCGGGAATATTGATCGTGACGGCGGTGATCGACCCCGAATACATGCCCGCCATAAAGATGGAGGCGCACATGATCAGCGCCGGCACCACGTCGATTGAATAGGTCATCGGCAAAAGAAGAGCGACGGCCAGAACGGATGTCAGGCCGGGCACCGATCCAAAGAAGGTGCCGATCAGAAACCCGCCAATTAAGAAGGCAAGGTTATAGGGTTCCAGCACCTGAAAGACGCCGACGATAAGGTGGTTTGCAAAGTCCATCAAAATGCCTCCGGCCCAAGTGGAATATGGGCGCCGAATGCTAAGGCGAACAGGGCATAACCAGCCGCTGAAACGGCGACGGCCACTGCTGCCCGAAGGGCGGGTTGGCCGACGCCGAAGCTGAACAGCCAAAGTACGACCCAGGAAAATGCTGTTGTCGATGCCGCGTAGCCAAGTGGTTTGAACGTCGCGATGAAGGCGACGATGGCCACGAAAAGGCCCGCAGTTCTAAGTTGCAGCGCGCGGGTGTCTGCGTCGGCCTGTTGGGCCGGTTCAGATGATGTGTCCAGCTTGCGGATATCGCGAAGGGCAATCACCGCACACATGGCCAATGACAATAAGACCAGAACGGTCGGCAGGAACTGCGGCCCAACTAAGCCTTCGTCGAACTGGGACCGGATGTTTAGGACGCCGAAGGCATAGACAACCGTCAATAATGCGATGGCCAGCGGCAGACCGATGGCCTTCAGTCTTTGAACTTGCACTAGGTATTCCTCCCTGCAAGAAAATGGCCGCAACCGAAGTCGCGGCCAAAAGTTCACTTTGAAATCACGCCATCTTCGACCAGCTTATCCAGATCGCGATAAATCGCTTCGGCGGTCGCGTTGGTCCAATCGGTCACTTCAGCCGTGCCAAGCCAGTTTGGAGTCACCCCAATCTTAGACACCCAGCTTTGAAACTCGTCGCTTTCCAGCGCCGTTTGGAACGCGCCTTCGACTTTCTGAGCAACGTCTTCGGGAACACCGGCAGGGGCGGCAACAACGATAAAGCTGCCCATACGCAGATCCAGCCCCTTGGCAGCAGCCGTTGGAACAGACGTGTAGGTCAGGTTCTGTGCGTCGGTGAATTCAACCACGCCCATCGCCTTGTCGTCGTCCAGCAGCGAAGAGAAATCACCAAGGCTGGTCGAAACGATTTGGACTTCGCCGTTTAGCATCGCTTCTTTTTGCGCAGCGGCACCGCCAGGATAGGCGATCAGTTTGAATTCGGTCCCAGTTTCTTCTTGAAGCTGAAGGGCCGCAAGGTGAAGCCGAGAGCCGATGTTCTGAATGCCGATGATGACTTTGCCGGGGCGTTCCTTGGCGTCGGCAAGCACATCTTCGATGGTTTTGTAATCCGAGTCCGTGGAAACGATCAAAGCGTCAGGTTCGCTGGTTACCCGCGCGATCAGGTTCAGCCGATCAAGGCTGTAGTCGGGCACCAGATTTTGCCACGGCACAGTGACGACGCTGTCGTATGTCAGTACGCCAATCGTGTACCCGTCGGGTTCAGCGCCCATCAGTTGTGAAACACCGGTTGCGGAAATGCCGCCTTCGATATTTTCAACATACATCGACGCGCCGATTTCCTGCTCTGCGATGGTCGCAAGTTTGCGCACGATCCCATCGGTGCCGCCACCGGCGCCCCAAGGCACGATAATGCGGATGTCTTTTTCAGGGTATTCGGCATAGGCCGCCGTCGCGCCCAGCGTCAGGCCAATTCCCAGCGCAACTGTTTTGAAAATAGTCATAGCTCCTCCTGTCGATCACATTGCCAGGCCCAAGAACCGCGCCGCCCTGCGGTGGCGAAGCAGATGACTAACCTTGGACTGGCCTCTCGTTCAGCGACACGCGTTGATGCGCGCCGCGGGGCCGCAAGCATGGCCCGAGCAGGGGAGTGTTCGCCCCGAATCCCGGCCAATGGCGCCGTGACGAAGCTAGTATGACGATTTCAGTAATCGGTCAATGTTGTATTACAACTTGTGTTTAATTTGTCGTGCAAGTTCGCGATACCGCGCAAGTGACCCGCGCAGGTGGGTGCCCATGGCGTCGGCTGCGCCTTCGACGTCGCGCGCCTCTATCGCTTCGGCAATGGCGCGATGCTCCAGCTTAAGTTGTGACATATATTGCTGGTATTGTTCGGTGCGATGCGTGGGGCTTAGGTTCGCGCGCGGAATTGTGCGCCGCCCAAGGTGCCGCATGAATTCAACGAAAGAGCTGTTGTTCGTGGCCTGCGCGATGGCTTCGTGAAATGCTTGGTCTTCTGCATCAAGGGGTTCTTCATCGCTTAGCTTTTCTTCGAACTCTCGCTGGCGCATGTGAATTGTCAGGATTTGCGCCTGTGATGCGCGCTGGGCTGCAAGGCGTGCGGCCTCTATTTCAACGGCGGCGCGCAGTTCCAGCGCATCAATAACTTCGGGAACCTTGCCCGAAGGGACGTCCACAAATATGCCATCCGCTTTTCCTGAAAACGCGCCCTCTGGCGCAACAAAGACCCCACTCCCGCGCCGTGAATTTACGATCCCCGACGCACGTAGGCCTGCAATCGCCTCTCGGACGACTGTTCGGCTGACGCCATATTGTGTGCCAAGCGCGCTTTCTGTCGGAAGCTTAGCGCCGGGGCTGTATGTCCCATCGGCGATTGCCTCGCGCAGGTCGCGTTCAATTTCTTCTGCAAGATACCCGTATTTTGTCACGTCGCTTTACCCTGTCGCCACCTTAGCTGCGTACTTGTGGATTAGGCTAACATGACCCGGTTGAGGAATTGAACTTATTAAATTTCAGAAGTTGTATTATAAGTCTGGCTGCGGCGGCTATCCGGACCGATTTTTGCCGCCCAGAAGATGGAGAGGCCGCGTTTATCTTCGGAATTCGGGCTTCGGCCGCAGAAAAAACGACCGCATCGGGGTAACGATGCGGTCGAAATGTTTCTCATTAGCACTGTCAGTTACCCGAAATCCAAAAGCATTTTGGATATCTGGTCGGTCTTAGCCTTAAGTAGCTGGGCATCGCCGCGAACCTCTACGTTAAGGCGGACAACCGGTTCCGTCGCAGAGGAACGGAGGTTGAAACGCCAGTCGGGGAACGACATGCTGAGCCCGTCCAAGGTTTCGGTCTTCGATGCACAATCTTCGTATTTTGCCCTGATTTTGGCGATGGCGCCTTGCGGGTCAGTGATGCGGAAATTCTGCTCTCCGGAGGAGGGGAACCGGGCGATCATGCTGGCGACCATGTCGGCCAACGATTGGCCCGAACGGCCCATCAGTTCCAGCAGCTTTAGCCATGGGATCATGCCACTGTCACAGCACATGAAGTCGCGGAAATAGTGATGCGCGGACATCTCACCGCCATAGATCGCGCCGCTGTCTCGCATCGCCTGTTTGATATGTGCGTGGCCCGTGCGGGCGACGACGGGGGTGCCGCCGTTGCGGGTGACCTGATCGATGGTGTTCCAAACAACGCGGGGGTCATGGACAATGGACTCGCCGGGGGAAACGGCCAGAAAAGCGTTGGCAAGCAGGCCGACAAGGTATTCCCCGTCAACGAAAGCGCCCGTGTGATCAAAGAAGAAACAGCGGTCAAAGTCGCCGTCCCAAGCGATGCCAAGGTCGGCCCCTTCGCGGCGCACGATGTCTCCGGTCGCGGGGCGGTTTTCCGGCAATAGGGGGTTTGGAATGCCATTGGGAAAGCTTCCATCCGCTGTGTGATTGACGCGGACGATATCCAAAACGGCCCCTTCTTCTGTCAGGCGTTCCAGAATGGCATCAAGGGCAGGCCCGGCGACGCCGTTTCCGGCATTCGCCACGATCTTTAGTCGAGGAAGGTTCGCCGGATCGACCATATCGACCAAGTGCCCCGCATAAGCGGGCCGTGCATCGACCTGCTTATAGGTGCCGCGCTCTGGGGCGGGCTCGCGCATATCGTTGCGCGATGCCTCGCCGATTTGTTTGAATTCATCGGCCGTTAACGGACGGCTGCCGCGACCGACGAATTTCATCCCGTTGTAGTCGATGGGATTGTGCGAGGCGGTTATTTCGATGCCGCCATCCGCATTAAGATGGGTCGTGGCAAAGTAGACTTCTTCTGTACCCGCTTGGCCGATGTCGAAAACATCAACACCCTGTTCCAGCAAACCCCGCGCCACGGCGGCATGAAACGCGGGGCTGCTTTCGCGACAGTCATGCCCCACAACAACCCGTTTGGCACCCAGAACTTCGGCAAAGGATGCGCCAATCCGATAGGCGATTTCTTCATCGATATCGACACCGATACGGCCCCGAACGTCATAGGCTTTGAAACACGCCGGGCTGGTTGCTGTAACCGCGATTTTCTTAAACATTGTCATCGTTTTCCTCACAGGGGTAAGCCCCATTTCAAGCCCAAGGTATTGAAAAAACTACCAAACAGTTTTGGGCGACGATTGAGAGAGTTTGGGCAAAGATCAGAAGCCTTTGTACCAGCCAATATGAATCCCGGGTTTCACGTCGGTGGTGCCGGCCTTCCATCGGTAATCCGCCTGAGCACGCAGGCTTACAAAGATTTCGCCCTTTTCGATTGGACGACGGATCTTTGCACCCACGCCGGGGATGATCTTGTTGTTGTAGTTGTTGCCGTCACGATCCCACGCGAAGTCGACGTCGATGAATGGGCTCAGCAGCCATTTGCTTTCGCCAAGTTGCAGGTCGGTTGAGTATTCACCGCCAAGGGTCAGAACCAGGTTGTCGTCGTTCTCTTCCAAAGAGCCGGGGTAGGCAAGTGTGCCGTAGCTTTTGAAAATCCAAGCGTTGCGGGACAGGCCGAACATCTTGTCGTCGGGTTCTGCGGCCCAATAACGGTAATAGTAGTACGTCATTTCGTACTTCATTGCAGAGCGGCGGACATCCGTCGTGCGTTCCTGAAACCAGTCATGTCTGGCGCTGAAGCTGATGTTGAGTGCATCGCTGACCTGATAGGAATAGCTAAGCCCAACACCCAGTTTCGCGGTGTTGTTATAGGCAAAGGGTTTTGTGTCAGCGACGACATTGCCCAGCGTGTAAAACGACAAGTTTCCTTTTTCTGTTTTAGCAACGGAGTAGGCGAGCTTTAGCCACGCTTCGCCAAACAGGTTGTTTTCGTCTTCAGGCTGGTTTGAGTTTGGGAAGCGAAGAATGCCCCCCGTTGCACCGTGGAAGCGAGTGTCCTCGGCAGCGACTGCCGAGAAACTCATGAGCATTAGGGTCATCGCAGACAGCACCCCACGTGCGGCATTTGAAGCCAATGAACCAAACGATGGCCCGTTAGAAATAAACGACATACTTGTGTACCTTCACTGATATTTTGGCGCGGAAAGCGCGACTATGACTTGGGGGTTAGGTGCGGGCGTAGATATCTTCGTAGCGAACGATGTCGTCCTCTCCGAGATAGGCACCTGTCTGAACTTCGATCAATTGAAGTGGGACCTTACCGTCGTTCGCAAGGCGGTGAACTTCGCCAAGCGGGATATAGACCGACTGGTTTTCACTAACGAGCTTTTCTTCCTTGCCGATGGTCACGGTTGCGGTGCCTTCGACGACAACCCAGTGTTCGGCGCGGTGCACGTGGCTTTGCAGGGAAAGCTGACCGCCGGGTTTAACGACGATGGACTTAACCTGAAAACGTGGACCCAGTGCCAGTGTTTCGTAATGGCCCCATGGGCGTGCGTGGCGCAGGAATTCTTCGGCCTGACGAACCTTGTCCGCCTTCAGCTTCACAACCACATCCGACACCGCCTGAGAGTCGTCTAGATCGGTGATCAAAACTGCGTCGCGCGTTGCGATAGCCGCAATATTGCGCAGGCCAACGCCGACGACTTCCACATTTTCGTCGTCCGAGAACAGCAACACATCCTTACAGTTCGTGGCATGGGCCGCCCCGCGTGTCGCAACGCCATCAGCATCGCGCGCAGTTTCGGACCAAACGCTGCGCCAAGAACCCAGATCGCTCCAGTCGCTGGCCAATGGCACGACCCATCCGGCGGTGTTTTCCATCACGGCGTAGTCAAAGGCGATTTCGGGCGCGTCAGAGAATGCTGCACTTAGGCGAACGAAACCCAGATCGATTTCTGCGTCCTGAACCGACCGGCTTACAGTGGTCTGAAGGTCCGGAACATGCTGGCCAAATGCTTCGCGGGCGGTTGCGACGCTCATCAGGAACATACCGGAGTTCCACAGGAAACGACCGTCTTCGACCATCTGGGTTGCTTTATCTAGATCTGGCTTCTCGACGAACTTCACGAAGGGTTGCGCGGTATCCAATGCGGCACTTTCGGCGGCCAGTTCGATGTAACCATACCCTGTTTCAGGGCGATCGGGGCGCACGCCGAAGGTGACGATCTTGCCATTGCGGGCGGCAATAGCGGCCTGTGCAACGGCTTGTGCAAATTCCAATGTGTCCTCAAGGCAGTGGTCCGATGGGGCCACCAGCATCAAAGCGTTCGGGTCATCCTGGTGCAGAACCTCGGCAGCTGCGCAAATGGCTGCAGCAGTGTTGCGCCCTTCTGGCTCTAGGATGATCTTGTGGCCCGTTACGCCGATTTCTTCGGCCTGACCCGCCACGATAAAGCGGTAGTCTTCGCCGGTGACGAAGATTGGCTCGTTACACCCGGCATCTTCCAAGCGGCCAATCGTATCTTGAAGCATGGTCTTGTCACCGCTCAACCGCGCGAACTGCTTCGGCATAGAGCGGCGGCTGATGGGCCAAAGCCGTTTACCGTTACCACCGCACAAGATTACTGGTCGAATGTATTGCTGTTTCATGGATTAATTTCCTTTAGAGAAGTCGTAAGATCAGGGTTTGCACCCAGTTAGGTGACGTCGCACACGAACGACGGAGTAAAGCAGCAGACATAGGCAAAGGGCGCCTTGGCAGACGGCCTTCAGTTGAACGAGATCAACGAAGCTGGCACCGGGCTTCGCAGCGAATTGGGCGATCAAAGCCAGCTGAAGAACGGCAACACCCGCCGTGGTCCAGATGCCGCGATAATCGCCTAGGGCGGCCAAAAACGTCGCTAGTAGAAAGCTCATGGTGAAAGCGACGGCGGCCAAGGCAGCCGGGCGAAGCCCAGATGCTGCGTCTTGGAATTCAGAACCAACCAAGACGTCGATCAGGGTGTTGGGCCACAGCTCAACACCGATGAGGAAAGGGAACGCGACCGCCAGATACAGGATCGCAACCGGTGCGGCGGCTTGCAGGATCGATCCACCGGTACGCGTCGCGGCAACGACGCTTGGAAGCAGGATCGACGCCAGCGCAAAGCAGGCAAAGAACTGGATACGCTGGAACAGCGACAGGGCGGCGACGAAACCAGCCTGTTCAGATGGCAAGAGAGAGCTGACAAGGAAGATGTCCCCATCAAGCGCCAGCACCTGCGCTAACTGCAGTACCGCAAATGGGAAAGCGGAAATCGCGACAATCTTGGCGATTGGGCGCTGGCCAGCCGACCGGGTTTTCGGTGTAGGCAACACACCCAAAAGCGCGGCCCACCCAGCAACAATCGAAAGACAGATGGCCAAGACAACGCCTTCGATGCCCAAACCGGCCTGCCAAGCCACGGCCGCACCAAGAAGACGCACACCCATTTCAAGATTGGCGGAAAGAACGATGCGCCCCGTGTTCTGAAGCCCGAACACCGCACCGCGCAAGATGCTAAGCGGCGCCGCAAACGGCATAGAAACCAGCAAGATCAGAAGAAGGTAAGGCGACCCAAGGCCGATGCTTGCGGAAAACTCTGTCTTCCACAGCAAGGTAGCGAAGATGGGCAGCAGCAGCCAAAGCGCAACGAACAACCGTCTGCTAAGCTGTGCAAGTGCCTGATGCGTTTGGTCAGAGTCTGAACCTGTCGCCCCGGCCACAACTTGGCTAACTGCCATTTGCACCGCGCCAATCACGCCAAGCAACGCCAGTTTGATCGTCAGAACAAGTGCCAGATCGCCGAACAGTTCGGGACCCATCCAGCGGCTGAAGATCATGTTGAAGGCAAGGTTGCCTACGTTGACGATGTTCGACGAGATGAACACCACGACAGCAGGGGCTGTCGCGATGGCCATCACGTCGATCAGACGCAACGAAGAAAGGCGAAGGGACAGGGAATTAGCCACGTTGCTTAGTTCACCCAGCCAAAGGTTGGGGTCTTTGGCGCATCCACAACACGTGCGACTGGCACGGCTTGCATTTCGTTCTGAAGTGCTGGCAGGCCAAAGCGCGTTTCGGCGATCAGGCGCAGCATCCGCATGCCACTTTTCACGATGGCGCTGCCGGAAACCTTAGAACCGGGGATTTCGTCCCATTCACACAGTGGCTGCTCATAGAATGCGCAGCGGCCCTTTGGCATCCGTGCCGACAGGCGAGCAAACAATTCTACGTCGAACAACCAACCTGCGGTGAAAGGTGATTTCAGGGCATCGCGCAGGTCGCCGGTGTTGCGCAGCAGCTTTGCGCCACACTGTGTGTCACCCAGCGGCAAACGAACAGCCTGACGGGCCAGCACTGCGCACAAGCGCGATACCATGCGGCGCTTCAGCGTGCGTTCAATCCGGTGGCCCAGCAGGGCGCGGCGGGATCCAAAGACAACCGAAACGTCCTGGAACTTGTTGGCGACGCGGACGAAGTCGTCGATCGCGTCCAGAGGTGTCGCAAGATCTGCATCCCAGTAACCAACCAGCTGCGCACCAGCGTTCGTGGCGAAGATCAGGCCCTGACGAACAGCTTCGGCTTTGCCCGAATTCTGGCTGAGCGAAAGAACTGTAATGCGGTGGGGGCGAGTGGCCTGAAGCGTAGAGAGGCACTCAAGCGTGTCATCGCGGCTGCCATCGTCAACGAACAGGAACGACACGTCATTACGTGTGTCGATGTAAGTTTGAAAAGCGGCTGCGTCCAAACGCGATGCTTCATTATAGCATGGCACGACGATCGTGATCGGGGCAGGCGTGTTACACGCCACAGGGAACATTGGGTCGGCGTCGAAGTTGGACGAAACGATTGTCATGGCAGCACCTCATTGAACTGTCTCAAAGGTGTCATGACCGGTGTGTTGTGTCGCGCGTACGTCAGAATAGAAGCTGAATTCAAACGCTTACAAAGTTATCGAAAGATCATCGCTGGATGCTAAAAAAGAGAAGGCCGGCTATCCTATCGGGTAGCCGGCCTATGCCGATCAGGCGTTTACGGTCTTGGTTTCGGGTATTTTCAGGGGCTTTTGCGTCAGGCGTTCAACGTGAAAACGCACAACCTCTGAGAACGGCATGTCTTGCGAAGCGAGTCGGTTGTTGTCTGCAATGGCCTGTGCTTCGTCGTGATCGCTTAGCATCCGTGTCATCGCCTCGGCCATCTCGGCAGCGTTCATCACGCCGTAATGCGCGCCTGAAAGACCTTCGTCGCGACAGACATCAACGAAGTCACCGATCCGCGGAAACACCGGGACGGCTCCATAGCTGGCGGTCTGGTGCAAAACGCCCGAACTGCCGGTGGTCGCGTTATAGTCGAAAACGCTTAGCCGGGCGTTCTCGAAGAAATCGGGGATTTCTTCTTCGGCGATGTAGCCGTGGAAGATAACGGCCTTATCGTTGGCGCGTTCTTTGGCCAGATCGGCAAGGTATCCCGGTGTGCTTGGGTGGTCTTGGCCACCAATCACCAACTCGAAGTCAGCGAAGTCCGGGTTTTCGCGCAGCGTGTCAAACGCCGTAAGCAGGGTTTCCAGCCGCTTGTAGGTGCCGAACTTGCCCATGGTCACAATCCGGCGGGGCCGTTCGGACAGGGGGCGTGATGGGCGAACTTCGGTGTCAAAGGTTCCATGCGGCACCAAATGCACGTTTGCTTTGGGATAGCTTTGGGACAGTTGTTCAAGATACCCGCGCAACGTCACGGTCATATAACTGGCCGACAGCATCGCGCGCGTTACAACCGCGCCACCGGCCCGCACCAGCGTTTGGCGAATGCGTTGACCTTTAAGCTGCGTGTTCTCAAGGTCGATGCCCGAGATCAGGTTATGCGCGATAATACCGGATGACAGTCCTAAGACGCGCGCGGCTGCCGGGGCCAGCAGGCCCAGTGCCGCCGGAAGCTCTTTGTCACCGAACGTGGCTGTCTGAAGGTTCCAAAGAACGCCGTCAGGGGCCGCACGACGCAGGGCACGCAAAATTCGCAGGGCGGAAGATACACGGTTAAAACGCCAAACCCGCTCTACCCGGATTTTTGGACCCAGGTCCAGCTCGGGTAGGTCGGCGTCAAGTTGGTCGGCAATTATCACAACTTCTGAAACGTCGGTACGATCTGCAAGGCCCTTGGCCAAATGCAAACCGTATTCGTTCAGGCTGTTCTGTCCGGGTGGGAATGCGGTGACAAGGGCAATGCGAAACGATTTGGTCATCGGAACTTTCCTTAGATATGCCGGGCAAAAGTCCCCGGCGTAGACTAACAACGCGCGCGCGTACTTCTGTAAGTAAGGCCTTCGTCGCCAAAGTTCGCGGATGCATAAGCACAGCATCACGCGCAAAAGCAGAGAGGGCCGTGCAAACGGATAGGTTACGGTTCAGACGCAAAAGACCTGCGCACGGCTTCGGCTGCGGGCTTTTCGGTGCCGTCGTAGGTGAACAGGCCAAATTCTGCCTGCAGGCGCTGCACCCATGGTGACCCGCCGACGACAGAACCGTCGACATTGGGAAAATCATAAAGCGCCCACACGAACACCCCATCAGCCTTTTCCAGCGCAGTTAGTCTTGTCGACAAGGCCTCGGCCTGCGCTTGGGGCGAGCCTGGCAAGCTTGCTGAAATCTCGAACGAACTTGCGCCAATCTCGGTTATCAGAACGTCCCGCCCGGCAACTGCGCGGCGCACGTCGGCAAGCCGCTCTTGCGTTCCTTCAAGGGGGGCATAGTCGTGATACGTCACCACATCGAGAGTGTCTGCGGCGATGGTTGCGGCCTCGGCCGCTGACCAGCCTACTGTAAGTGCAAGATCAGGCGCAAAGGTTCGCGACACATCGGTCATCGTGCGAATCCAAGCTTCGACCTTTCCCCTGCCGTGAGTTTCAAAATCAAGATCAGGTTCGTTCTTTAGATCGACGAATTCGACCGCGCTGGAGGCTGCCAGAACGGGCAGAACTCGAGCCAGATAATCAGTATCCGCCGCCCAAAGCCCCGGACCGTAATCGTGGCGCAAATCGAACAGGGTCGGAACGACGCGCAATCCGGCTTCTTCGGCTAACGACAGCAGGGTCGCCAAATTCGCAAGCGCGTCGCGCGACTCGGCCGGGTTGATGAAATCCTCTCGCGTCAGGAAAACCCGAACAGAGTTCGCTTCAAGTGATCGGACCCGATCAAAGTCAATCGCGATTTGCTTGGCGTCGAACGTTGGCCAGAAGTCCCGCCAAGGGGACTCTGCCGGGTAATAGTTCACACCGTTTAGAACCTGCGTCTGCCAACCGGCGCCGGACGGCGCAATCGGTTCTGCCGCGCGGCGTTCGTATGAAAAGACACGCCAGCCCGTGGTTTCGTTCATAAGCGTTACCACGCCGGTGTCGCGCGAAACTTCGTGGTGGATCAGCCCGTTTTCATCGCTGGCATAGCGCGCGACAAGCATTTCGACCTCTGCCTGAAATACCGATCCGTCGAGATGGTAAAAAACGGGCCGCGCCGTTTGCGAAAGGACGGCCATGCGTCCGCCGTGGGCCTGCGCGTCTTCGACAGACAAAAGGGCCCTTTCCAACGCGACGCCGGAAAAGGCGTCGGTCAGGATGTCGGTTCTGCCCGACGATTGCGCAACCGAAAGTGCCTGCCACGCATCCATCATCGCCTGCCCGATACGGTCGCCATCGCCTGAGGTATAGGCGCGAACCAAGGGGACCGTCGGTGTCAGCCATTGAACGGCGTTATATTTCGTCGCCACGGGCGAAAGAGCGTCCGAAATATAGCGATAGGTGACCTGCCGTTCGGCGGCACTGGCAAGGGCTTGGGCTGAAACCCACACCAGCACCGTAAGGATGGGGGCGAACCCGATCACAAGTAATAGGATCCGCTTCATTCTGCACCTTCCAGCGCCATGCCACCGGGGGCTGCGCGCAAACTCTGACGTTTGTGATAGGTGCCCAGTGGCGTGCTGAACTCTACTTCGAACGGGCCATCTTTCGGATCCAGCGTCAGGAAAGTCTGGAACGTGCCATCCAACAGCCAACCATCCGCCGTTGCGGACGCGCCGCTTGCGCCTTGCACGGTGACTTTGACACTGGCGCCGTCATTCAGCAGGTGCCCTGCGTCGGTCAGGATTGGGCCAGCGCGGAACGCCACGGCCTCAATCTCGGGAATGGCCCACAGCCGAAGTTCGGCCGGGACCAAGTCGCCAAGCGGTTGAACCGGAAGGTCTGTCGCGGCGGATGCCACCAGACCAAGGGTTGTTGTCATGGCCCCACCGTCGGGGATGTCACGGGTCAGCAGCTTGGACTGGGCGCTGCCGTCTGACACCACAGGCGTCAGCACCGTAAAGGCGCCGTCGCCGTGGGTGATCGTCATCTTCGCGCTTACGCCGTCATTGGCGACATTCCCGAACTTGTCAGTCAGGGGCGCGGTGGAAAGCGTTGCAAATGTTTCGAAAGACAGTTGCCCTTCGACGGGCTGGTTTTGCAACTTGATACTTTCCAGATCAGCGGTCACCCGATAGGTCGCGCGCGCGCTTTGGCGTTCTTGTATCGTTGCTCCGGTCAGGAAAACGCCTGCGCTTGGGTCTGGGCGAAACAGCACGTCGCCAATGCCATAGCGGGTTTCTGGGTCGGTCACGCGCTGAGGCCCAAGGCGAAAATCGACGGGCAAATCGTCGGCGACAAAGTTGCCATGCCGATCAAAGTTCAAAGTGACCGCATGGCCATCGTCCACACCCGCCACAAGGCTTTTCGGGCCGACAAAGATCAGCACCGTTTCGGCGTCTTCAGGGGGCTGCTGGATTTCCCCGTCTGGCCTGACAATCAAACCCGCCCATGCCGCGCGTTGTTCAGAAATTGCCGTTGCCGGCACAAGACCAAACCCATCGGATACGAAGTCACCCGCATGCGCATTGTTGGCCAGCAAGACAAGAGCGATAGGAGAAAGGAGCTTCATTCCGTACCTCAAAACAACGGGTCATAGGTGAAAGTGGACACATGCAGACGCATCGTGCTGTAGCCATCGACACCATTCATCGGCAGGGTGCCGTCACGGGCGGTGGGCAAGCCAAGGTCAGCCTGCATCGTACTGCCGTTCACCATAAGACGTTCTTGCGACAGATCGGCGATCACAGTGATTTCGTCCCGTGCTGGCAGCGCAAATTGAAACGGTGCGCTTTGCCCGGGATAGATATTGGTTTCAACGAAACCCGCCTCGGCCCAGACGGGCAGCCCTTCATCGTCATACAGAAGGGCGATGATGCGGATGATCGTGGCTGTTTCTGTGCCAGTATTCACCGCAAGGCCGGAAACGACCGGCGTACCATCCTTGTCGGCAATGCGAACGCCGTTCAGCGCGACACCACGGTAAAGATCGCGCCCGGCGACCACAGCGCGCGCTTCGATCGATGCCGTGTCTGGTGGGGCGGAAAGCTCTGGCGGGATGAAAAGGGTTGGGTCGAAATTGCCCAGTGCTTCTTCATCTTCAAGCGAAAGAACACCTTCGAAATCGATCCGGAAGCCCGACGTTTCCGCCGGAAGCATACGCTGTGAACTTACCTCGCCTGTGGATTGGCGCAGCATTTGCTCGTCCTTGGCAATCAAGGACGAGAATACGCTGACAAATGCCGGGTCGGCATCGGCGTTGGTAAGCGCGCCCAAAACGCTGTAACGACCGTTGCGCTGAACAAGCCGCGCGTCGGAAACGGCGATACGAGGGCGGTCAAGCCGGTCACGGTGCAAGTCAGTTTCGGGCCTTGGTTGACGGCGTCCAACGACATTCCATGCAACCGTGCCTTCGCGTTGCAAACGGACCGGCGTTTGCACCTGACGCAGGTTGGTGGGGGCAAGGAACCAATGCTCGCCGCGGCGGACTGTGCGAACCTCAAGTATTTCGGTGCGTGTGTTGATTGACGTCAGCAGGTCAAGTTCGACGGTCCAATCGATTAGATTGTCGGTCTTGTTATGGGCGACCATTCGCATGTCTGACAGCTTTCCGTAGGATGCCAAAAGCCCGCCCCGCCAACGCCAGTTGAACATGACTTCTTCAAAATCGGGCCGTGTTTCGGGATCAAGCCGGTCATACGCAGGTTGGAACCGACGGAAGTCGAGATCGTCAAAATACGCCTCGATCACGGTTTCGGGCGGCGCGGGCTTTTGGGATTCGATCCAGACCCATCTGGCCAACGTTCCCGCGCCAATGACCGCCAACCCGCCAAGGACAAGCACCACCGTACGCACAAGCCGGACATTGGAAAAGTCCTTGGGGCGCGCCACAAGTGGGCGCATCTCGGGGGAGTGCCCGCCGAAGCCGCGCCGCAATAGGGTCATGAAGAATATGGTGGCGGCCATAAACAACGCGGTCGGGGGCAGGACGCTCCACATGATGGCGTGAACGGGGGAAATTTCGCGCCGTGGCAAAAAAACAGGCAGCGGAGTTACGTCTTGCCGCTCCCAGACGATCACACCGTTGGCCAACCGGTTCAGGCGGGTCCAACCCGTGAAATGTAGGATCGGGTCATAGAATTCGTCGTTCGAAAAGACATAACGCAGGTTATAGCTGTCAGCGTTGACCAGAAACTGTCGTAACGAACCAAGGCCCGGAACACCAAGGTATTTCGCGTTTTCCAGACGTTCGACCGAAAAGCGGGTCATATCTGGCAAACGGCGCGCGGAATGGTAATTGCCATCGACCGACATCGCCTCTGTCTGGGCGGATAGATAGGCGAACTGGTCCCCAAACCCCAGCGTCAGATAGCGCCAGCGATCATGTTCATCTTCTTCCAGAAACTTGGCAATCGGCACTGGGTCGATGAACCGGGGCTGGGTTGGCTGTATGGTCGGCAAGATGGCGGCAAAGGCCGCGATAAGCGTCATCGACAGGAAAATTCCGCCAACGATCATACGGTGCACGCCACGGCCAAGGGCCGCGCGGATGACTTCGCCCGAACGGCCTAGCAACAGGCCATCAATCATGTAACCGGTAAATGGTAGGATCAGGATCGTGGCCCAGAAGGTAAACCTGTCCAGCGTCAGGATATCGAACGCACCGTGCAGGATCGCACGGCTGATAGGCGTTGTGCCACCGGTCCCAAGGACGAAGCAAAGAAGAACGGAAAGCCCAAGCGGCAACAGCCGGGTCGTGAAGGTCTTATAGATGACATACGGCAAAAACAGGATCGCGATGCCCCATGGCAGCACGAAAAAGACGAACCCAAGATCCTTACGTTCGATAAAGCTTTCGCGGCTGCCGTGTGGAATTGGAACCTGCGTGATCGGGTCGTTGATGGACCACGACCAGTAAGGAAAAACGGTCAGAACCATCGCGCCGACCATCAGCACGGCCAGCAAAATCCCCCGGCCAAACGGGCGCGCAAATCGCAGGACGCTTGCCAGACGGCTTTTGGGGGAGGGGTTCAGTTCCGCCACGGCGCGCAGGGCTTGTACGGCGAGTGGGATGATAAACAGCACCCCACCGAAAAGCGTGGTCACATGGTGCGCCGCCGTTGTCGCAGACGCAAAAGTGACAGAGGCCGCAAGGTTGGGAAGACCGCCAATGACGATCCAGCGGTAAACATACGGCAACCCGTTCAGAAAGACCCCCAGCGAAAAGATCGTTGGAAGCTGCCCAAACAAATGCACTGTTTCAGAGATGGAGGACGACAGAACCAGCGCCAGCGCGGCGAAACCAGCAGGGCGCGCGGTGACCCACAGTCTGGAAAAGCGAAAAACGCCAACGGTTAGCAGCAAAAGCCCAACCAATTGAACAACCACAAATGCCGCCCTTAGGGGCATCAGGTGCATCAGCCCGGCAATCGCCATATGCGTGCCCGGCGGATAAGAGGTGGTGGCGAAACCTGTGTACCAGCGCGGCTCCCACGGGTCGAACCAGCTGCGGTGATAACTGTCGCCGAAGAACATGTGGATGAAGGCGTCGTAAGTGTTGCCATGCGTGAATGGCAGCAGCCCACCATGAAACAGTACCACCCCCGCCAACGCGACCAGCAGCAAGCGAAGGCCTGCACTTTCTTCCGAGGTCTGCTGCGCGGTCTGAAGTCCGTGAGGGGGCATCGGGGTCTTTCGATGGGGTGCGCCGGTTCAGATGCGACGCTAATTCATTGGGCTCAAATTTTGTGGTGGTCGTCTGGCAACTTTGCCAAGCGGTCAGGACCCTGCCGCGCTTTCAGTCGTGAAAGCATAGCCGGCGTGGCAAATCTGACGGGGCGTGTTCATATATTGCATCATAAAGGTATCCGATTGCGCGACTCTGCGGCTAATTGGTGAACACCTTAACGCCCGAAGGCATGCAAGTCGTGCTTCTACGCGTATAGGTTGCGCGCAATTAGGATGGGGTGACTATACTTTTGGAACACTCATCGGCGCGGCTTGGATGGCGACTAGCGGCGGATGTTTGCGTGAAGGCGGGCAAAAAAACAGGGCCGCGCACTCTTGAAAGAGGCGCGGCCCTGAAGCGTTTTATATCTGGTCGGTTAGCCGATGATCGCGTTCAGCGTCGCGGATGGGCGCATCACAGCAGCGGTTTTCGCCGCATCAGTGTGGAAATAACCACCCAGATCAGCAGCAGAACCTTGGGCTGCGGCCAGTTCCGAAACGATCTTTTCTTCGTTTGTGGCCAGTGCTTCGGCGATTGGGGCGAAATGCGCGGCAAGCTCTGCATCGCTTGTTTGTGCTGCCAGTGCTTCGGCCCAGTAACGCGCGAACCAGTAGTGGCTATCGCGGTTGTCAGGCTCGCCCACTTTGCGGGATGGCGAATTGCCATTGTCCAGAATGCCTTGGGTCGCGGCGTCGACGGCTTGGCCCAGAACGCGGGCTTTGTCGTTGCCTTTGGCATCCGCAAGGAACGTCAGGCTTTCACCCAGCGCGCAGAACTCGCCCAGGCTGTCCCAACGCAGGTGGTTTTCTTCAACCAGCTGCTGAACGTGTTTGGGGGCAGAACCGCCGGCGCCAGTTTCAAACAAGCCACCACCGTTCATCAGCTTCACGATGGACAACATCTTGGCCGAGGTCGCCAGTTCCAGAATCGGGAACAGATCGGTCAGATAGTCGCGCAGCACGTTGCCGGTGATCGCGATGGTGTTTTCACCCTTCGTGATCGTTTCAAGTGAGGCGCGGGTGGCTTCACGGGGTGCCATGATCTCAAACTTATCCGCGACGCCTTTGGCCTCAAGGATTGGTTTGACATAGGCGATCAGCTCGGCGTCGTGGGCGCGGGTTGCGTCCAGCCAGAAAATCGCACGGCAGCCTTCGGCCTTTTGACGATCGATGGCAAGGTTCACCCAATCCTCGATCGGCGCTTTGCGCGCAGAGGCCGAACGCCAGATGTCGCCCACCTGTACGTCGTGGCTGTGCAACACGGTGCCATCGTCAAGGATCATCTTGACGGTGCCCGCAGCAGGGATTTCGAACGTGGTTGGGTGGGATCCGTATTCCTCGGCCTTTTGCGCCATCAGGCCGATGTTTTGAACGGTGCCTGCGGTGGCAGGGTTCAGTTTGCCGTTTTCTTTAAAGAACTTGACCGACTCGTCATAGACGGGTGCATAAGAATCGTCAGGGATGACGCAGTTGGCGTCGGCTTCCTTGCCGTCAGGGCCCCAGCCTTTACCGCCTGCACGGATCAGCGCGGGCATAGAGGCGTCGATGATAACATCGGACGGGACATGCAGGTTGGTGATGCCTTTGTCGCTGTCGACCATATACATCGGCGGGCGCTGCGCGCTGACCTCTTCGATCGCGGCCATAATCTCGGGCTCGCCTTTGACCTTGTCCAAAAGGGTCCCCAGACCAGCGTTGCCCGTGACACCCAGTTGGTCCAGCTTGTCGCCATATTTTTCAAAGACCGGTGCCAGCCATGCTTTGACCGCGTGGCCAAAGATGATCGGGTCAGAGACCTTCATCATGGTTGCTTTCATGTGCAGCGAGAAAAGCGTGCCTTCGGCTTTGGTCTTTTCGATCTCGTCAGCCAGGAACGCGTCCAGTGCTGCGGCGCTCATGAATGTGGCGTCGACAACGGTGCCTGCGGGATAGGTAACACCGTCTTTCAGAACGGTTTCGCCGTCGGCAGTTTCCAGCACGATCTTGGCAGTCGCTTCTTTGGCCAGCGTCGCGGAAACCTCGTTCGAGCGGAAGTCGCCACCGGACATCGAAGAAACGCGTGTTTTGCTATCTGCTGTCCACTCGCCCATGCGGTGGGGGTTGTTCTGTGCAAAGCTTTTCACGGCCTTGGCAGCGCGACGGTCAGAGTTGCCTTCGCGCAGAACCGGGTTCACAGCAGAACCCTTGATCGCGTCGTACTTGGCACGAACGGCTTTTTCTTCGTCGGTTGCGGGTGCTTCTGGATAGTCGGGAAGCGCGAAGCCCTGCGACTGAAGCTCTTTCACAGCGGCAACCAGCTGAGGAACAGAGGCGGAAATGTTCGGCAGCTTGATAACGTTTGCTTCGGGGGTTTTCACCAAACGGCCCAGTTCGGCCAAGTCGTCAGACTGGCGCTGGTCTTCGCTTAGGTATTCCGGGAAGGTCGCAAGAATACGACCAGCCAAGCTGATGTCTTTTGTCCCGACAGACACGCCCGCGGCGGCCGCGAATTTTTGGATGATTGGCAAGAAGGATGCGGAAGCCAGCTCGGGCGCTTCGTCCACTTTGGTGTAGATGATATCTGACATAGGAAACCTCTTGAAAGTGAGTTGCCCGTTCCATATCGGATGCATCTTAATACGTCCACAGTATACCGTTGTATGCCGCCTCAAATATTAGGGTTGGGGCGAAATGTCTCGGCTAGTCGCGACAATCCTGATCGCCGGTCGTCAACGTCGGGCAGAGGCAAGCGCCAAGCCGTTGGTGACGGCGGTGAACACTTCGGTAAACGAATGCTGGGCGTCAGGAAACTGCACTTTCATGGTGTCCGAAACGATAGACATCAGGCTGGACCCACCAACATAGATAACCCGATTAACCTGTGCGATCTCCAGACCGGCGCGCGCAAGCGTTTCTTGGGCCCCAATGCGCAGCGCTTGGGCATGAGCGTCAAGAATCGGGGCGAGGGCCGCAGTTGGCAACGGGGCCGCAAGGTCCCGTTCGATCTGTTCCAGCACAATGCGGGACTGTTCGTCGCCGGAATTCGCGGCAATCTTGCCGCGTTCAACTGCAAATGCCAGTTCGTGGCCCAGTTCGTCTTCCAGTACGCTGACAAGACGGTTCAGTTTTTCGGGCTCATAGGCAAGCCGTGCCAACTCCTCGACCGCGCGGCGATTGCGGGCGGTGTAAAGGAACGGAATCTTTTCCCAGGTGGCAAGGTCATTGAAAATGGCGTTGGGCATCGGCGTTTCGCCGGGGCCAAGCACTTTGCGCAACTGCGTGCCTTTGCCCAGCAGGGGCATGACCCGGTCAATGTTGATTGTGCGGTCGAAGTCTGTCCCGCCGATGCGCACACCATGGTTGGCCAGAATCTCGATGCCGTCGGCGCCCGACCGAAACAGCGAAAAGTCCGACGTACCCCCGCCGATATCAACGATCAAACCGATCTCGCCCATCTGTTCCAGCGTGCCGCTGGCAATGGCGGCCGCTTCGGGTTCGGGGACAAATTCGACCTCTTTGAAACCAGCCGCAAGATAGCAGGCTTTTAGATCAGCCTCGGCCTGTTCTTCACGCGGATCGTCGACGCCATGGAAAACCACGGGGCGGCCCGAAACGGCGCGGTCAAATGTTAGGCCAGCGTCAGCTTCGGCACGGGTTTTGATTTGGGCCAAGAAGCGTGCGATGATTTCGACGCAGGTGACACGCTGATTCAGAACTTGACGCTTTTCGTGCATCAACGTGGTGCCCAACACGCGCTTGAGCGCCCGCATGAACCGGCCGTCTTCCCCGTTAAGCAACGCCTGATTGGCAGGTTCGCCCATCAAGGTCTGTCGCGTTTCGTAATCAAAGAAGAACGTCGTCGGTAATGTGGTCTGGCCCGGTGCCATTTCGACAAGTCGCGGCATACCATCGCGCAAGTAGGCCGCTGCCGAGTTGGAAGTGCCGAAATCGATTCCCAGTGCGTGAGAATGCGTGACCATCTAAGTGTCCTTGCCGTAGCCTACGAAAGGCGCGTCTCTATGCAGCTAGGGAATGGTCGTCAAGCTGCCCAATCAGCAGGGGGCGTGATGGCTGCGTAGAACGGAGCGCTGAATTTGTCCGGCCTCGTTAACCCGCCGAAAAGCGACAAAAACGATCGGGCGAATGGCCCCACAGACGTCGTTTTAAAAGAGTCCAACAATGCCGCTTGGCCAAGGGCTGCGACACATTGCTTGCAACGATTTCCGGGAAATGGTGGAGCCTAGGGGAGTCGAACCCCTGACCTCTTGCATGCCATGCAAGCGCTCTCCCAACTGAGCTAAGGCCCCGGTATTGCGGTAGGCGTTACCGCCTGCCCGCGTGTATCTATGTAAGCACTCAGCGGAGATCAAGTGGAAAAATCCACTCCGCGGATAGCTTAGTTGTCGTCGTCGTCCGAAGCGACATCTGCGATTTCGTCCAGCGACACATCATCGTCTTCGTCGTCTTCCAGAACGTCGTCACCCAGATCAACATCTGTGTCGTCGTCGTCGTCCAGAACAACATCATCTGTTGTTTCTACTTCTTCTTCGACAGCAGACTTGTTCTTGGCGTCCGACTTGTGCGCGACAAGCGTCCGGCCTTTGCCGCTATTAAGGCTCTCCAACGAAACGCTGTGCTCGCAGGACGGGCACGTCATCGGATCACGCTGAAGATCGTAAAAACGGGTCTGGCAGCTTGGGCAGATGCGCTTTACGCCCCATTCTTCCTTGGGCATGGTTATCCCCTTCAATCGTCAATGTCAGTTCAGAGTCGCAGCCAACTGCCACAAGTCCCATGGGGTGTCAAAGCCCTTTTAGGTGCAATCGCATAATGCAGCACTTTTCCGGCTGTACCAAACACAATGCATTGCTAGTGTGGCAGCAATGAAACGTGCAGACATAACTTCGGCAGAATTGCCCGGCGACCCGCCGTTGGATGTGGCGTTGCGCAGGTCGGCGCAAGCGCGTCGATATTCGTTGCGGGTGTCACAGCTTGACGGCCGCGTTACCCTTACGATGCCCAAACGTGCGTCGTTGGACGAAGGGCTGGCATTCTTGCGAGAGAAAGAGGGCTGGATCCGCGGCCATCTTTCTGGACGGCCGGATCCTCAACGCGTTCACATCGGTGGGGTCGTTCCTTTCCTAGGCCAGCCGCTTGAAGTTGTCGGGGCGCAAATACGTGGTCCGCGGATCGAAGAGGGGCGGCTTCTGGTTCCCGATGATCCGGCGCGTGTCGCTGCGCGGGTTCAGGCGTTTTTGAAACATGCTGCGCGGGACAAGCTGGCGGCGGCGTCCGACAAATATTCCGATCAGCTGGGGCGCAAATATGGGCGGCTGACGTTACGCGATACACGGTCTAGGTGGGGGTCGTGTACGTCGGCGGGCGACCTGATGTATTCATGGCGTCTGATCATGGCTCCGGCGGCGGTTCTGGACTATGTCGCGGCCCACGAAGTGGCGCATCTGCAAGAGATGAACCATTCGGCGGCCTTCTGGTCCTTGGTGGCAGGGCTTTGCCCGGCTTATCAAACCCACCGCACATGGCTGCATCAAAACGGCTCATCGCTTCATCAGGTTCGTTTCGGCGATTGACGCTGCGCGCGTTTGTGATCACATTGGCGTATGCTACTTCAGAACCGACCAGGTGAGGCGGGCAGTGCAGCACATGACCGGCTGTACCGGACCTTACGCACACGTATCATGCACGGTGAATTGACGCCGGGTGCCGCGCTTACGCTGCGTGGCGTCGGGAAACAGTTTGGCGTGTCGATGACCCCCGTCCGCGAGGCGATGCGCCGGCTGGCGGCCGAAGGGGCGCTTACCATGTCCAGTTCGGGGCGGGTTTCCACACCAGAGCTAAGTAACGAGCGTATCGAAGAGCTGGCAGCCCTGCGTGCGCTTTTGGAACCTGAACTGGCCGCGCGGGCGCTTCCGCGTGCGCATATGGCCCTTATCGAACGGTTGCAGACGATCAATTCCTCGATCGCAGAGGCCGTAAGCCGCCAAGATGCCGTGGCCTATATCCGAACCAATCTAGAGTTTCACCGGACGCTGTATTTGCGCGCTCAGGCGCCTGCGATGCTGGCGATGGCCGAAACCGTATGGTTGCAGCTTGGCCCCACCATGCGGTCGTTGTACGGGCGGCTGGGCCGTGCTGAATCCCCCCAGCACCACCGGATGATCCTTGCGGCGTTAAGCGCAGGCGACGAACCGGGTTTGCGGCTGGCCGTGCGAACGGACGTGACGCAGGGGCTGAGGCTTTTGGTCAGCTAAGCAGCCCCAATTAGCCCGCCTTAAAGATTTTCAGATTTTTTCGGATACCGGCGACGGATATCTTTTATCGCTGCGTATTAAGATTGTGAGGCGGGGGATTCCCTTGCCCTGCTCCTCACGGAATACGATGTCGGCAGCCTGACGTCGTAGGGTCGGAGGGGTTTCATCCCACCCCTCCGGCCCTTTTTATTAGGCGTGGATTGCGCCGTCACCACAGGCCAAGGCAGCTTCGCGTACTGCTTCGGAATAGGTGGGGTGTGCGTGGCATGTCAGCGCCAGATCCTGCGCGGATGCGCCAAATTCCATCGCAACGCAAACCTCGTGGATCAGATCACCCGCCGCTGGGCCGATGATATGTGCGCCCAAGATGCGGTCGGTGTCTTTGTCGGCCAGAATTTTGACAAAGCCTTCGCCCATGAACACAGCCTTCGCGCGCCCGTTCCCCATGAACGAGAATTTGCCAACCTTATAGGCGCGACCGGCTTCTTTCAGCTGCTCTTCGGTTTGGCCAACGCTGGCAACCTCGGGGCTGGTATAGATCACGCCGGGGATCACGCCATAGTTCACGTGACCAGACTTGCCCGCGATAACCTCGGCTACGGCCATGCCTTCGTCTTCGGCTTTGTGGGCCAGCATTGGGCCTTCGATCGCGTCGCCGATGGCGTAGACGCCTTTGACGTTGGTCGCCCAGTGACCGTCAGTTTTGATCTGACCGCGCGGCAGAACCTCTACACCCAGCGCTTCCAGGCCAAGGCCATCGGTGAATGGCTTACGACCTGTCGCAACCAGTACGGTGTCGGCATCAATTGTCGCCTCGCTGTCGTCTTTGCGCAGCTTGTAGGTGACTTTCGCTTTGGTCTTTGTCGCGTCAACGCCTTGAACCGCAGCACCAAGGATAAAGTTGATGCCCTGCTTTTTCAGGATGCGCTGGAAGGTTTTGGAAACCTCGGCGTCCATGCCCGGTGTGATATGGTCAAGGAATTCAACCACGGTCACTTCGGAACCCAGACGCGCGTAGACGGAGCCCATTTCCAACCCGATAACACCCGCGCCGATCACGACGAGTTTCTTCGGGATTTTTGGCAGTTCTAGCGCACCCGTGGAGGTGACGACGACTTTCTCGTCAATCTCAATCCCTGGAAGCGAGGAGGGTTCGGAACCCGACGCGATGACGATGTTCTTCGCCTCGTGTACTTCGTCGCCAACCTTGACCTTGCCAGCCTCAGGAACAGAGCCCCAACCTTTCAGCCAATCGACCTTGTTCTTTTTGAACAGGAATTCGATGCCCTTGGTGTTCTGGCCGATCACGTCGTCCTTGTAGGATAGCATCTGTTTCCAATCGACCGAGGGGGATTTGCCCTTCAGGCCCATCGCGGCGAAGTTATGTTCCGCCTCGTGCAGTTGGTGCGACGCGTGCAGCAATGCTTTGGATGGGATGCAGCCAACGTTCAGGCAGGTGCCGCCCAGAGTTTCGCGCCCTTCGACGCAAGCCGTTTTCAGGCCCAGCTGTGCGCAGCGGATGGCGCAGACATAGCCGCCGGGGCCGCCGCCGATTACGATGACATCATAGTTTGCCATTTTTACTCTCCTTGGCCCGGGTGGGCATTTTATCAGTCTGTGCTGCAGTTTCGAGGTGGGGAAGGGGGCTGTCTGCCCCCTCTGGGCCGATGGCCCATTCACCCCCGAAGGTATTTGCGCCAAGATGAAGCATCATATTAATGCTGCCAAAAGCATGGCGACGGTGGCAAGGAACCCGACGCTCCAGATTAGTGAGCGCCACGGGGTCAGGCCGAACGCGTAGGCGGGGACGTAGAGGATGCGCGCGCCGAGGTACGTCCAGGCGCATGTCGCGGTGAAGCTGGTGGATTGGTCAGACAGGGTGATGACCACGACCGCGAGCGTGAACAGGATCAACCCTTCGAAGTGGTTGTTCATGGCGCGGTAGAGGCGTGCGGTGCGAATGCTTAGTTGGTCTTCTAGGCTGCCGCCCAGCCGTGCGCGATCCCGCGGGCCGAGGGTTTTGCCCTGACCAAGTTCAATGTTCGCAGGAATGGACATGAGTGCAAATTGGATAACTTGCAGTAGGCCGGCGAGGGTGAGGGCGGTGAGTTCTGGGGTCATTTCGTTCTTTCGAAAGCTAAGACGCCGTGAGCTTCAATTGCTTGCTGCACGATTTGGTTCGGCAAGGAGCCGCCCCCGCGCAACAGATGTATTTTGAATGGTGACATCTTCTGCAAATCCGCTTCCCATTCGTCGCTTTCAAAAAGCCAGTCGCCGTATCCGAACCTCTCAGTCAGCGTGATAGCGACGTCCAAGTCGCTATCTGGTCGTTCAGTTTTCGTTGCTCGACTGCCGACGATGAAGGCTGTCTCAATTTTTGGATTGGCCGCAGCCCAAGCTGCGACCATTTCGATTTGTTGTTTGAGCGAACTCAAAGATCCATCAGCAACCGGCGCGGATCCTCGAGCGCTTCTTTGACGCGGACAAGGAAGGTCACGGCGCCTTTACCGTCGACAATGCGGTGGTCATAGGACAGGGCCAGATACATCATCGGACGGATCACGACCTGACCTTTGATTGCCATCGGGCGGTCCTGAATCTTGTGCATGCCGAGGATACCGGACTGCGGTGGGTTCAGGATCGGCGAGGACATCAGCGAGCCGTAGACACCACCGTTGGAGATGGTGAACGTGCCGCCCTGCATTTCGGCCATCGACAGTTTGCCGTCACGGGCGCGCGCGCCTTTTTCGGCGATCGCTTTTTCGATGTCGGCGAAGGACATTGCGTCGGCGTCACGGATCACCGGAACCACAAGGCCGGTGGGTGTGCCAGCGGCGATGCCCATGTGAACGAAGTTCTTGTAAACCACGTCGGTGCCGTCGATTTCGGCGTTCACCTCGGGGATTTCTTTCAGGGCGTGAACACAGGCCTTGGTGAAGAACGACATGAAGCCAAGCTTGACGCCGTGTTTCTTCAGGAACAGGTCTTTGTATTCGTTGCGCAGGGCCATCACCTCGGTCATGTCGACCTCGTTATAGGTGGTCAGCATGGCTGCGGTGTTTTGGCTGTCTTTCAGGCGCTTGGCGATGGTCTGGCGCAGGCGGGTCATCTTTACCCGCTCTTCGCGGGCGGCATCGTCTGCGTGGACGGGTGCGCGTGGCGCGGCGGCGGGGGCCGCAGCGGCGGCAGGTGCGGTGACTGCTTTCAACACATCTTCTTTCATGATGCGGCCATCGCGGCCCGAGCCGGTGACCTGATCAGCCGAGATGCCTTTTTCAGCCATCAGTTTCTTGGCGGCTGGTGCATCTTCTACGTCTTTACCGGTTGCAGCGGCGGCAGGAGCAGCAGCAGGCGCAGCCGCTGGTTTGGTCGCAACAGCGCCGGAACCAGAGGTCATGATTGCCAGCTTGGCCGATGCTTCGACGGTGTCACCCTCTTTCGCGAGGATTTCAGTGATCGTGCCAGCAGCAGGTGCGGGAACTTCGACCGATACTTTGTCGGTTTCCAGCTCGCACAGCATTTCGTCTTGGGCAACGGTGTCGCCGACCTGTTTGAACCATGTGGAAACGGTTGCCTCGGTGACGCTTTCGCCCAAGGTCGGGACCATCACGTCAATCGCTTCGCCTGTATCGCTGGAGGCGGCCGCTTCGGCGGGTTTGGCAGCCGGGGCAGGGGCCGCAGCTTCGCCGCCTTCGGAGATGGTTGCCAGCAGCGCATCAACGCCGACGGTTTCGCCTTCGGCTGCTACGATCTCTCCCATGGTGCCTGCGGCGGGGGAGGGCACTTCGACGGTGACCTTGTCGGTTTCCAGCTCGCAGAGCATTTCGTCAACCTCAACGCGGTCGCCGGGGTTCTTGAACCATGTGGCAACGGTTGCTTCGGTGACGCTTTCACCAAGGGTGGGTACGCGGACTTCTGTGGACATGTTCTATTTACCCTTCGATGGTCAGCGCTTCGTTTACGAGCGCTGTTTGCTGTGCTTTGTGCATGCTTGCCAAACCCGTCGCGGGCGAGGCGGAGGCGTTACGGCCAACAAAGCGCGGGCGCTTGTGCTTGGCCTTGATGCGGGTCAGAACCCATTCAATATTCGGTTCAACGAACGTCCAGGCGCCCTGGTTCTTCGGCTCTTCCTGACACCAGACAACTTCGGCGCCCTTAAAGCGTTCCAGCTCCTTGACCAGAGAGATCGCCGGGAACGGATAGAACTGTTCAAGACGCAGCAGATAGATATCGTCGATGCCGCGTGCGTCACGCTCTTCCAGCAGGTCATAGTAGACTTTGCCGGAACAGATAACGACGCGCTTGACCTTGTCGTCTGCGACCAGCTTCGTTTCCGAAGCGCCGGTTTCAGCGTCATCCCAAAGAACGCGGTGGAAGGACGAACCCGTTGTAAATTCGTCTGCTTTGGAAACGGCCAGCTTGTGGCGCAGCAGCGATTTAGGCGTCATCAGAACCAGTGGTTTACGGAATGTCCGGTGCAACTGGCGACGTAGGATGTGGAAATAGTTCGCCGGGGTCGAACAGTTGGCGACGATCCAGTTATCTTCGGCCGACATCTGAAGGAAGCGTTCCAGACGGGCAGAAGAGTGTTCTGGGCCCTGACCTTCGAAACCGTGTGGCAGCAACATCACAAGACCCGACATCCGCAGCCATTTGCGTTCGCCCGAGCTGATGAATTGGTCAAACATGATCTGCGCTCCGTTGGCGAAATCGCCAAACTGGGCTTCCCACATGACCAGCGCGTTCGGTTCGGACAGCGAATAGCCGTATTCGAAACCAAGCACCGCGTATTCCGAAAGCATCGAGTCGATGACTTCGTAATGCGCCTGACCTTCGCGGATGTGGTTCAGCGGGTAATACCGCTCTTCCGTATCCTGATTGATAAAGGCCGAGTGGCGCTGAGAGAACGTGCCGCGGGTCGAATCCTGCCCGGCCAGACGTACAGGGTAGCCTTCGGTCATCAAGGAACCGAACGCCAATGCCTCTGCTGTGGCCCAGTCAAAACCTTTGCCCGATGCGAACATCTCTTTCTTGGTGTCCAACAGGCGGCCCACAGTTTTGTGGATCGGGAACCCGTCAGGCGCGGTGGAAAGGGCAGCGCCCACGTCTTTCATTGTCTCTTCCGAGATCGACGTTTCACCGCGCTGATAATCTTCGCCCTCGCGGTCCAGATGGGACCAGCGGCCATCAAGCCAGTCGGCTTTGTTTGGCTTGTATTCCTTGCCCGCCTCGAACTCAGTGTTCAGGTGGGACTGGAACGCGGCCTTCATATCCTCGATCTCTCCCTCGGGGATCAGGCCGTCTTTGACAAGGCGATCGGTGTAAAGCTGAAGGGTCGTCTTCTGCTTTTTGATCTTCTTGTACATCAGCGGGTTGGTGAACATCGGCTCGTCGCCTTCGTTGTGACCAAACCGGCGATAGCAGAAGATATCGATAACCACGTCTTTGTGGAACTTCTGACGGAATTCAGTGGCAACCTTGGCTGCGTGAACCACGGCCTCTGGATCGTCACCATTCACGTGGAAGATCGGCGCCTCAACCATCAGCGCGATATCCGTTGGATAGGGGCTGGAGCGGCTGAAATGCGGCGCAGTCGTAAAGCCGATCTGGTTGTTCACAACCAAGTGGATTGTGCCGCCGGTGCGGTGACCCACAAGGCCGGACATGCCGAAACATTCGGCCACAACACCCTGACCCGCAAACGCGGCATCGCCGTGCAGCAGGATCGGAATAACCGCTTCGCGATTGGCATCGTTCAGCTGGAACTGTTTCGCACGCGCCTTGCCCAGAACAACCGGGTTCACGGCCTCAAGGTGCGATGGGTTCGCGGTTAGCGACAGGTGAACAACGTTGCCGTCAAATTCACGGTCAGAAGATGCGCCAAGGTGGTATTTCACATCGCCCGAACCATCAACGTCTTCGGGCTTAAAGCTGCCGCCCTGAAATTCGTTAAAGATCGCGCGGTAAGGCTTTGCCATCACGTTGGCCAGCACCGAAAGACGCCCACGGTGGGGCATCCCGATAACGATGTCTTTGACACCAAGGTTACCGCCGCGTTTGATGATCTGTTCCATCGCGGGGATCAGGCTTTCGCCGCCATCAAGGCCGAAACGCTTGGTGCCCATGTATTTCACGTGCAGGAACTTTTCAAAGCCCTCAGCCTCGACCAGCTTGTTCAGGATCGCGCGGCGACCTTCACGGGTAAAGGTGATCTCTTTGCCGAACCCTTCGATGCGCTCTTTCAGCCAGCTGGCCTGCTCTGGGTCGGAAATGTGCATGTATTGCAGGGCAAAGGTGCCACAATAGGTGCGTTTCACGATGTCCAAGATTTCGCGCAGGGATGCGATCTGAAGGCCCAGAACGTTATCGATAAAGATCGGGCGGTCCATGTCGGCTTCGGTGAAGCCATAGGATTTTGGGTCCAGCTCTGGGTGCGGCGTGTGTTCGTGCATCCCAAGCGGGTCAAGGTCAGCGACCAGATGGCCGCGAATACGATAAGCGCGGATGATCATCAGCGCGCGGATCGAATCCAGCACGGCGCGTTTGATCTGTTCGTCCGAAACGGACACGCCCTTTTCGGCGGCCTTGGCTTGAATTTTCTTGCCGGCGTCTTTGACCTCGGCAGCGGCTGCGGGCCATTGCCCATCCAGCGCGGCGGTCAAATCGTCATTCGGCTGTGGGGGCCAGTCGGTGCGCGCCCACGATGGGCCCGTGGCCTCTGCCTTTACGTCCAGTTCAGCATCGCCAAGGGTGGCGAAGAACTGCTGCCACGCCTCATCAACCGCGTTCGGGTCGTTGGCATAGCGGGCATACATCTGTTCCAGATATTCCGCATTATGCCCCTGCATAAAGCTGGAGGCATGGAAGACGTCGTTAGGGCTTTGGTCCGTCATGGCTGCACCTGATAAATTATGGGCCACGCCCCTGATATGGGGCGCGGCATTCGTAAGTTGGAATTAGCCGATTGCCTTAAGCACAGCTTCGCCAAGACCGGCGGGGCTGTCTGCGACAACGATACCGGCCGATTTCATGGCTTCGATCTTGTCCTCAGCACCGCCTTTACCGCCAGCGACAATCGCGCCAGCGTGACCCATGCGGCGGCCCGGAGGCGCCGTGCGGCCAGCGATGAAACCAGCAGTTGGTTTCCAACGGCCTTTTTTCTTTTCATCGGCTAGGAACTGAGCGGCTTCTTCTTCGGCAGAACCACCAATCTCACCGATCATGATGATCGATTGAGTTTCTGGGTCGGCCAAGAACATTTCCAGCACGTCGATATGTTCGGTGCCTTTGATGGGGTCGCCGCCGATGCCAACAGCCGAAGACTGGCCAAGGCCGGAATCCGAAGTCTGTTTCACGGCTTCGTATGTCAGCGTACCGGAACGGGACACAACGCCAACCGAACCACGCTTGTGGATGTGGCCGGGCATGATGCCGATCTTACATGCGTCAGGCGTGATAACGCCGGGGCAGTTGGGGCCGATCAGCGTGGATTTAGAAGTTTCCAGCGCGCGCTTAACCCGCATCATGTCCAGCACCGGAATGCCTTCGGTGATGCAGACGATCAGTTCCATTTCAGCGTCGATCGCTTCAAGGATCGAATCCGCCGCGAAGGGCGGGGGAACATAGATCACCGATGCGTTAGCTTCGGTCACGTGCTTTGCTTCGTGAACCGAGTTGAACACGGGCAGGTTAAGATGCGTCTGGCCACCTTTGCCCGGCGTCACACCGCCGACCATCTTGGTGCCATAAGCAATCGCCTGTTCCGAGTGGAAAGTACCCTGCGAACCGGTAAGGCCCTGACAGATTACCTTTGTGTTTTCGTCTACGAGAACTGCCATCAGTCTTACCCCTTCACCGCTTTAACGATCTTCTCGGCGCCGTCTTTCAGGTCATCCGCAGCGATCACGTTTAGGCCGGAGGTCTTGATGATCTCTTTACCCTTCTCGACGTTCGTACCTTCAAGGCGAACGACAAGCGGGACTTCAAGACCAACTTCTTTCACCGCAGCGATAACGCCTTCGGCGATAACGTCACAGCGCATGATGCCACCAAAGATGTTCACCAAGATGCCTTTGACCTGAGGGTCAGAGGTGATGATCTTGAACGCTTCGGTCACTTTCTCTTTCGTGGCGCCGCCGCCAACGTCAAGGAAGTTCGCAGGTTCAGCACCATACAGTTTGATGATGTCCATCGTCGCCATGGCAAGGCCAGCGCCGTTCACCATGCAGCCGATTTCACCGTCCAGCGCGATGTAGTTCAGATCGAACTTCGATGCGGCCAGCTCTTTGGGGTCTTCTTCGGTTTCGTCGCGCAGGGCGGCGATATCGGCGTGGCGATAGATTGCGTTGCCGTCGAAGCCAACCTTGGCGTCCAGAACTTTCAGATCACCGCTATCTGTAACGATCAGCGGGTTGATCTCCAGCATCTCCATATCCTTCTCCATGAAGGCTTTATAGAGAAGGCCCATCAGCGAAACGCACTGCTTAACCTGCTTGCCCTCAAGGCCAAGCGTGAACGCGATGCGACGGCCGTGGAAAGGCTGATAGCCCGTTGCAGGATCAACCGAGAAGGACAGGATCTTTTCAGGGGTCGCTGCTGCAACCTCTTCAATGTCCATGCCGCCTTCGGTGGAGCATACGAACGAAACGCGGCTGGTCTGGCGATCAACCAGAAGGGCCAGGTACAGTTCGGTTTCAATGCCGGAGCCATCTTCGATGTAGATGCGGTTGACCACTTTGCCCGCTGGGCCGGTCTGGTGCGTCACAAGTGTGCGACCCAGCATCTTTTGTGCTTCTTCGGCGGCTTCCGAAACGGATTTGGCAAGGCGGACACCGCCCTTTTCGCCAGCATCGGCTTCTTTGAAGGAACCCTTGCCGCGGCCACCCGCGTGGATTTGTGCTTTGACGACCCAGAGCGGACCTTCAAGTTCACCTGCAGCGGTTTTCGCTTCGTCGGCTTTCAGTACGACACGGCCATCAGAGACCGGGGCGCCATAGTCACGAAGGAGTGCCTTCGCTTGGTATTCATGAATGTTCATGAAACTGTCCCGTCTTAGTACAATTCTTGGCCTTAATGGCACAGTCGCTGAACGCCGAAAAACGTTTTCGATCAATATGCGTGGATTTTGACAGGTATTGTGAGTTTGTGATCACACTCTCAAAAAGCGTGATCACAAAACGATATCGGGCGCCGATTCTTATCATCGCAGGCGTTTGAACGTTGGTCGCGCTAACAGGCGTTCCCAGTCTGCGCGGCTAGATAACCCCAATGCATTTAACTAAAATTGAACAGTTCGAAGATTTGCGCATCGTGCTGGCGAAGCATGTCATCAAAATGCTGGGGCGAAAGGTCGAACGCGACGCTGGGAAAATGGCGTTTGATCGCGGGGGCGGGGTCGAACGTGGTGTAATCCAACATGCCGCGGGATCGCAGTTCGGGTTCAAGTGCTGGGTCCACGACCTGAATGATGTTGTGAAGCTGCATGATGCGGTCAAAAGACCGTCTGTTTCGACGCACAAATTTGATCTGTTCAAGCCGTCCAGCGCCAAGTTCGGTACGCTTTTTAATCGCGATACCCTTCGTCTTTTTGGCCAGCTTTTCGGCCCAATGCAGCGGGGTCAAACCATCAAAATGCAGCAATTTCGTTTCTAACGCCCATTTGGGGTCAGTCTGCGGCATGGGTTTGGGGTGGTGAATGCCCACTTGGCAGCCCAATCCAGTGCGCACGAATGTCTTGCTGCCTGTGTAGCCCCCGAACCCGTCCTTGGTATAGGCAGCGCTGACGCCGAAAAGTGATGGGTCGTTGCGGTGCTCTTTAGGTCGATTGCGAAAAACGCCTTCGAAGATCGAGTTGTCCGGAACCGCGCCAAGGTAAGCGCGTTCAGAGTTCGGCGTTTGGACGCAGCCAACTGAGCTTGGAAGGGCTGACAGCTTGGTGCTGATGTCGCCGGTGCTGATCAGGAATTCGTCGGCGTCGCAATGCAACAGCCAATCAAGGTCGCAGGTTTTGTAGATAAGGTTGGCGTTCAGAACCTGCCGGCGCGGATGGCGCGACGGGCGTTCGATGCCATGAGAAATCTGCCAGTAATTCTCAGTGCATGTGAACACCTGACAATGGTCGGTCGCGGATAGGATTTCCTCAATCTCGGGCGCTGGCTTGTCCAGAAAGATGAAGATGCGCGACGCGCCGAGCGACAGATAGTGCGCGACGAAGGCAAGGATCAGGTCCTTGGGCTCGTCCACAGTGGCGACGACGCCCCATCTTTGAAGGTCGGCACTCATATAGCGCCGACCCAATGTTTTTGATTTCGCAGCACACGCCAACAGGTGACGTGTGGCGAAACTTTAAGCGAGGGAGTCGTCAATGCCCTTACACGCTTCAACAAGGCCCTTAACCGCATCAAGCGATTTGTCGAACATTGCTTGCTCATCTTTGTTGAGCTTGATGTCGACGACCTTTTCAATACCGCCAGCGCCGATGATGGTAGGAACACCAACATACATGCCGTCCAGGCCGAATTCGCCGTCACAGTACGCTGCGCAAGGCAGAAGACGCTTTTGGTCTTTCAGGTACGCTTCGGCCATTTCGATTGCCGATGTCGCCGGGGCATAGAAAGCCGAGCCAGTTTTCAGCAGGCCAACAATCTCTGCGCCGCCGTCACGGGTGCGCTGAATGATTGCGTCCAGCTTGTCTTGCGTGGTCCAGCCCATTTCGACCAGATCAGGCAGAGGGATGCCAGCAACGGTCGAATAACGCGACAGTGGAACCATCGTATCACCGTGGCCACCCAGAACGAACGCGGTAACGTCCTTCATGGAAACGCCGAATTCGACCGACAGGAAGTGACGGAAGCGGGCGGAATCAAGAACGCCAGCCATGCCAACGACCTTCTGGTGTGGCAGACCAGAAAATTCGCGCAGCGCCCAAACCATCGCGTCCAGCGGGTTGGTGATGCAGATCACGAACGCATCTGGTGCGTTGTCGCGGATGCCTTCGCCAACGGCTTTCATGACCTTCAGGTTGATGCCCAGCAGGTCGTCACGGCTCATGCCCGGCTTGCGCGGAACACCAGCGGTAACGATGCAGACATCAGCGCCCGCGATATCGGCGTAATCAGTGGTACCCTTCAGTGTGGCATCGAACCCTTCGGAAGGGCCGGATTCGGCGATATCAAGCGCCTTGCCTTGAGGAGTGCCTTCAGCGATGTCGAATAGTACAACGTCGCCAAGTTCCTTGATCGCGGCCAGATGAGCGAGCGTGCCGCCGATCTGTCCCGCACCGATAAGGGCGATCTTGGGTCTGGACATGAGTTAGTTCCCCGTCAGTTGAAATTGCGCGATGCGTAGCCATTCGCGGCGCTTCACGCAAGGGCGCTGCGCTGCGGCATGCCAGAACTTCGCCTTTTGCTGGCGCTAACACTGCGCTATGGCTGAAAAAAGAGCAGTTTCAGCAGGTGTCGCAGTGTTTGAACTTGATTTGATGTTTTTTGCGCTGGCGATACCCGCAGTGATCTTTGCGGGGATTTCTAAGGCCGGTTTTGGGTCTGGTGCGTCTTTTGCCGCGACGCCGATTCTTGCGCTGGTATTGCCGCCAGCTGCGGCGATCGGGTTGATGTTGCCCCTGTTGATGTTGGTCGATCTGGTCACGCTTGGCCCTTACCGCGGTCAGTGGCGTTGGCCTATCGCCAAGCGGATGATCTTGGGCGCGGTGCCGGGCGTCGCGCTGGGCGCGCTGTTATACAACCTGACGAACCCCGACATTTTTCGGTTTCTGATTGGGGCTGTTGCCCTAGGGTTTGTTGCCTTTCAGCTGTCGGTTCGCATGCGTTTGTTCCGATATCGCGCAGAACCTTTTTCGCCAAAGGCGGGCGTGTTTGCGGGCACTGTGGCCGGGTTTACCAGCTTTGTCAGCCATGCGGGCGGTCCGCCGGTTGCCGTCTACCTTTTGGCCGAAGGACTGGGCAAAACGGCCTTTCAAGCGACGACCGTGATGGTGTTCTGGGCGATCAACATCATGAAGTTTGTGCCCTATGCCTTCCTTGGAATCTTCACGTGGGAAACGTTCGTGGCGGATTTGTTTCTTGCCCCGTTTGCCCTATTGGGCGCGTGGATTGGCATAAAGGCGCATCACATGGTGCCCGAGCGCGTTTTCTTTGCGCTGACCTACATCTTTCTGTCGATAACGGGCGCTAAACTAATTTGGGACGCGCTGACGTAAATCGCGCCTGAATTGCCACGTAATTCTGCGATGCGGCAAAACGGGGGTTGCGCAATGCTGCGCAATCGTGATCGTTTGCGCAACAAAATTGCGAGGAAGAAGAATCATGGCCCAAGCTGCACGCCCCTACCGCTCTGTTCTTTACATCCCCGGCTCGAAAGAGCGGGCGCTGGAAAAAGCCAAGACCCTTCCTGTGGATGCGATCATCTTTGATTTGGAAGACGCGGTCGCGGTGGAAGAAAAGGTTTCCGCCCGTGAAACCCTTCGCAATGCGTTGGCCGAAGGTGATTATGGGTCGCGCATGCGGATCGTTCGGATCAACGGCCTTGATTCCGAATGGGGGCGCGACGATGCTTTGGCCGCGGCAAGCATGGATTGCGATGCTGTCCTGCTGCCTAAGGTCGAATGCCCAGAGCAAGTGCAGCAGCTAAGCGAACTGGTTCCAGGCAAAGCGATCTGGGCGATGATGGAAACCCCGTTGGGCATCCTGAACGCGGCTGCGATTGCTGCACACGATCGGATGGTCGGTTTTGTGATGGGCACCAATGACCTTGCCAAAGAGCTGAAGTGCCGCTTCCGCGCAGACCGGATGCCCATGCTGACATCGCTGCAAATGTGCCTGTTGGCGGCGCGCGCCGAAGGGATCGTTGTGGTCGATGGCGTCTACAATGCCTTCAAAGACGAAGACGGGCTGCGCGCCGAATGCGAACAGGGCCGCGACATGGGTTTCGATGGTAAAACCCTGATCCACCCGGCACAGGTCGCCATCGCGAATGCCGCCTTTGCGCCAACCGAAGAAGAGGTGGACCTTGCCCGCCGTCAGATCGCCGCCTTCGAAGAAGCAGAGGCAAAGGGCCTTGGCGTTGCAGTTGTGGATGGCCGAATTGTCGAAAATCTGCATATCGTGACGGCGCAAGAAACGTTGGCCAAGGCGGCCGCGATTGCGGAATTGGAAGGTTCTTGATGACTTGGCTGGTTCTGGGCCTCTTATTGTGGAGCGTCCCGCATCTTTTCAAACGCATCGCGCCAGACGCGCGCGAAAGACTGGGTGACAAGTTCAAAGGGGTTGTGGCCCTTCTGGTTGTCGCGGGCATTGTTCTGATGGTGATCGGATACCGATCATTTGACTATGTTCCTGTCTGGACGCCTCCGTCTTGGGGGATGCATTTGACGGATCTGTTGATGCTGTTCTCTGTCGCGTTGTTCGGTTTGGGGAACTCCAAAAGCCGTCTGCGCAAGAAGTTGCGCCATCCCATGCTGCTCGGCGTGATCGTTTGGGCGGGCGCGCATCTGTTGGTGAATGGCGATCTGGCCTCGGTCGTTCTGTTCGGTGGAATGGCTGTTTGGGCGGTGGCGTCGATTTTCATGATCAACGCCCGACAGCCTGAATGGGCACCTTATGTCGGCGGCAGCGTGGCTGGTGACGTGCGCTTAGCGCTGATCACTGCGGCTGTTTATGCGGTTATTGGCGGCATCCACATGTGGATCGGCCCGTCACCTTTTCCGGTGTAATCCATATGCAAGCATACCGTTTATTGACCGAAGAAGACACATCAGCCTTTTGCCACAAAGTGACAGAGGCATTGTCGAAAGGGTGGGATCTGTATGGTGATCCTTCCTACGCTTTTGACGCCGCCACCGGCAAAATGCGCTGTGCGCAAGCCGTGGTGAAAGAGGTAGAGGGCGACTATTCGCCCGACATAAAACTAGGAGCGCTGTGAGTATGGCCAAAACCAATCCGGGCCGGTTTTTCGAAGACTATAAGGTAGGGCAAGTGATTGCGCATGCCGTTCCCCGCACGCTTTCGGGTGGTGAACGGGCGGCCTATCACGCGCTGTATCCTGCGCGGCATGCACTGTATTCATCCGACGAATTCGCGCGGGCCAGCGGCCTGTCCGCGGCTCCGTTGGATGACATGATCGCGTTCCACACCGTCTTTGGCAAAACCGTTCCGGATGTGTCGCTGAACGCGGTGGCGAACCTTGGCTATGCCGAGGGGCGTTTTCTTAAGCCGGTTTATGCGGGCGATACGCTTCGGTCGGAAAGCGAAGTGATTGGGGTTAAGCAGAATTCCAACGGGAAGTCGGGCGTTGTGTATGTGCGTACGCGCGGGCTGAACCAGCGGGACGAGGTCGTTCTGGAATATGTGCGCTGGGTGATGGTTCGCAAACGCGATCTGGATGCACCCGCACCGGAAACGGTTATTCCCGAACTGGCCAAGGTGGTTGACCCTGCTGATCTGGCGATCCCCGAAGGGCTGGATTTCACCAACTACGATTTCACCCTTTCGGGCGAACCGCACCGTTGGGGCGATTACGAGGTTGGTGAAACGATCGACCATGTCGATGGCGTCACGATTGAAGAGGCCGAACACATGCTGGCCACGCGCCTGTGGCAGAACACCGCCAAGGTGCATTTCGACGCGACCTTCCGCCCGGATGGTCAGCGCCTGATCTATGGCGGGCACGTCATCAGCATGGCACGAGCGCTGTCTTTCAACGGCTTGGCGAACGCGCAGATGATCGTGGGCCTTAACGGCGGGGCGCATGCCAACCCTTGCTTCAGCGGTGATACCGTAAAAGCCTGGAGCGAGGTTTTGGACAAAGCTGAAACCAGCGCGCCGGGCGTTGGGGCCATCCGGCTTAGACTGGTCGCCACCAAGGGTGGGGAGCCGTTCGCCCTGAAGGGTGAGGACGGTAAATACCGCCCCGAAGTGCTGTTGGATCTGGACTACTGGGCGTTGATGCCGGTCTGATTCCAGCCGCGCCGAAACATCCGGGCGCCCGGAATAGTTGACTAAAACAATCAAATTTATTTGTGATCACACGGCCCAATCGTGTGATCACAAATCTGCATTTTTCAGCATTTGAGCGATTTTTCCGGGTGGTTCAGCGCTAACGCACCGTGACTTACTCCGAAAAATCCGTAACACCACCCATAAGGGACCAGATAGCAAGAAGGCACCAACATGGCTGATGTAAACCGGGGGAACCGGCCACTTTCCCCCCACCTTCAGATTTACCGCCCACAGCTCACCTCCATCACCTCGATCCTTACGCGGATTTCGGGCAATGCGCTTTTGCTTGGCGCGCTGTTGGCTGTTTGGTGGTTCTTGGCCGCCGCTTCCGGGCCAGAGCATTTCGCAATTGCGGATGGCTTTATCACCTCGTGGTTCGGCGATCTTATCATGCTCGGGTCCACTTGGGCGCTGTGGTATCACGCGCTGGCTGGCGTTCGTCACCTGATCTGGGACACGGGCCGTGGTTTTGAGTTGCAGACCGCCGAAACGCTTGGCTGGGCTGTTATCATCGGATCGGTCGTCATGACCATCTTCACACTCATCGTTGTTTGAGGGGGCTGACATGTCATTCCTGACAGATCGTAAACGCGCCGTCGGCATGGGTGCTTCGCATGTCGGCACGCACCATCATTGGTCCATGACAGTCAGCTCTGTTGGGCTGCTGATCTTGGTTCCGCTGTTCGTCTTTACCTTTGGCCCGATGCTGGGCGCGCCTCATGCAGAGGTTGCTGCCTTTTTCGCACGCCCATTCCCGGCCATCGTTGCCGCGCTGACGTTTGTTGTGGGCTTCATGCACTTCAAAAACGGCGTGCAAGTCGCAATCGAAGATTACACCTCTGGCATGACCCGCAAGATCCTGATCATTGCGATGATCTGCCTAAGCTACGGCGCAGCCGCGACCGGCGTGTTCGCCGTCGCCCGCCTTGCGCTTTAAGGAGCACCGAAAAACATGGCAGCTTACGAATACGAGACGCATGAATATGACGTCGTAGTGGTTGGTGCTGGTGGCGCGGGTTTGCGCGCGACGCTTGGTATGGCCGAACAGGGCCTGCGCACCGCATGTGTCACCAAAGTTTTCCCAACACGTTCGCACACTGTTGCGGCGCAGGGCGGCATCGCGGCTTCCCTTTCCAACATGGGCCCAGACAACTGGCAGTGGCACATGTACGACACGGTCAAAGGCTCTGACTGGTTGGGCGATACCGATGCGATGGAATACCTTGCCCGCGAAGCACCCAAAGCGGTGTACGAACTGGAACATTACGGCGTTCCATTTTCGCGCACGGAAGAAGGCAAGATTTACCAGCGTCCCTTCGGTGGGCACACCACTGAATTCGGCGAAGGCCCCCCCGTACAGCGCACCTGTGCTGCCGCTGACCGGACCGGCCACGCGATCCTGCACACGCTCTATGGTCAGTCGCTGAAGAACAACGCCGAGTTCTATATCGAATATTTCGCGATCGATCTGGTCATGTCCGAAGACGGCCAATGCCAAGGCGTTGTCTGCTGGAAGCTGGACGACGGCACGATCCACATCTTCAACGCCAAGATGGTTGTACTGGCGACGGGTGGCTATGGCCGCGCGTATTTCAGCGCCACCTCGGCCCACACCTGCACCGGTGACGGTGGTGGTATGGCGGCACGTGCTGGCCTGCCCCTGCAGGATATGGAATTCGTTCAGTTCCACCCGACCGGTATCTATGGTTCGGGCTGTCTGATTACCGAAGGCGCGCGGGGCGAGGGTGGTTACCTGACCAACTCCGAAGGCGAACGCTTTATGGAGCGTTACGCGCCAACCTATAAAGACCTTGCGCCGCGCGACTATGTCAGCCGGTCTATGACGATGGAAATCCGCGAAGGTCGCGGTGTGGGTGCCGAAGGTGATCACATTCACCTGCACCTTGATCACCTGCCACCGGAAACGCTGGCGCTGCGCCTGCCCGGTATTTCGGAAAGCGCGAAAATCTTTGCCGGTGTTGACCTGAACAAAGAACCGATCCCGGTTCTGCCGACCGTTCACTACAACATGGGTGGCATCCCGACCAACTATTGGGGCGAAGTGCTGAACCCAACCGCCGAAGATCCAAACGCCGTTGCGCCTGGCCTGATGGCTGTGGGCGAGGCTGGTTGTGCGTCGGTTCACGGTGCGAACCGTCTTGGCTCCAACTCTCTGATCGACCTTGTGGTGTTCGGCCGCGCCGCCGCCATTCGCGCGGCAGAAGTGGTTGATGCCAACGCTGCAAACCCAGTGCTGAACCAAGCGTCCATCGACAAGGCGCTGGAGCGTTTCGACGGTCTGCGCCACGCCAAAGGCAATGTCTCGACCGCTGAACTGCGTCTAGAGATGCAGAAAACAATGCAGTCTGACGCAGCCGTTTTCCGCACATCCAAAACGTTGACCGAAGGCGTCGACAAAATGACGGCAATCGCCGCCAAGATGGACGACCTGAAGGTTACCGATACCTCGTTGGTGTGGAACTCTGACCTGATGGAAACGCTTGAACTGACCAACCTGATGCCCAACGCGCTGGCCACCATTCACGGCGCAGAAGCACGCAAAGAAAGCCGCGGCGCCCATGCGCACGAGGATTTCAGCGAGCGTGACGACGAAAACTGGCGCGTCCACACGATTTCGCGTGTCGAAGGTAACAACGTTGACCTGACTTATCGTCCGGTCGTCGTTGACCCGCTGACCACCGAAACCGAAGGCGGCATTTCGCTTAAGCGTATCGCCCCCAAAGCGCGGACGTTCTGATGCGTCGGCTGGCGGCTTTGTTCGTGGGCGCGCTTGCGCTTTCTGGCTGCGATGTCGCAAATGGCATCGCAGAACAGACCACGCGGGATTTGGCCAAGCAAACCGTTAACGGCGTCGTTGAACAGCGCTTTCCGGGGGCAAACGTTGCCCCCTATACGGACTGCGTCATCGATAACGCCAGCACACAGGAAATCCTGACATTGGCGGGCGAGGCTGTTTCGGGCTCGCCTTCGCAGAAGGCAGTGGAAACGGTCGTGGAAATCGCGGCACGCCCCGAAGCAACGAAATGCCTGACACAGGCCGCCCTATCCTCGTTCGTGGGCTAGGCGCGTCAGAGCCCGCATGCTTGACCTGAAGACCAAGGATCACGTCCAAGACGCCTGTTTATGAAGCTCAACACTCAGTCGGCAGCAATAGCTAGCTTGGTGTTCACTTCGAAAAGCCACTCAGTGCAGCCCAAAAACCTGATCGATTTTTATTTTTCGAAACTTGTTGCTTCGCGCGAGATGTAACGATCCCAGCGATTTTTTCAGTGCCTTCAGCTAGAAAAGATTTGGACCAGTCTGCGCCACCACTTCTTGCTTGTTTTTGTGGTTTGAATTTCACGGCAGATGGTGGGGCGTTCGATATGTCAATGCCGCAGAATGAGCTAGCTGCGTTGATGGTAGCCTGAGAGTTCTGCAGGATGGTTTCGTATTCAAGCATTAGAGGCGAGATGCCCGATGCAAGAAAATAGGCTTGCCACTTGGCCTCATCGACAAGAATACTGGTCAGTTTGTCAAAAATAAGCTCCCAGTCGTAATGCGCCTCGGCCACTTCGGGCATATCCGAAATCCACGATTTCGTTTGAGAAGCGCGGGCGAATGAAACCGCTTGATCAATCTTGCTCTGACGGCTCACATGCAGAAAGCTGTACCTCTGGGGATCGGGTTCCAGCTTTAGGAAGAGGGGAAGATGACTATAATGCATTTTTAGGGCAAAAACCCCGTTCCGCCCAGTGCGCTTGCCCTTGATGAAATCAAAAACGGCCCTGTCATCGTCAGATCCAGAAAGGCGTGCCCACTCTCGGAAGTTTGCAGGATTGAGGTATTCCAGCGGATACCCAAACGCGCCTGTTTCATGCAGTTGATGGCTTAGGAAATGACTGCCTGACCGTGGCGTGCTGCAAATGACCACGTGCGTGGTTGCATCTGTCGGTGGGAAGTCAAAGTCAGATGAGAACTGTCTGTCCCAAAGGTTGGTTGGGCGATCTCGGTCAGATCGATTACTCATTGCGAACCTCGCACAGAATAGTCGGCTATCGTTTCAGAGAAAATGCGCTCTATTGTGTCTAGCTGCGCGTCTAGAATACTCTTGTCGCTCAGGTTGAATTCCTGACGAGACAAATCGGTGAGAGCTTTTATCAACCGCGATTGGGTGCTTGTGATCTCTTCTACTGAAGGTTCGCGGTCGACTAGTTTCGGTTTCTTGCCCTTTAGCCTAAAGATTAGGCCCCGCACCCCCCGAGGAGTGGGCGCGGCTTCGGTCGTTTGAACGGCAGGAAGTGGTGTGATCTCGACATTCATCTCCAGACTCGCAGCCCAATCTTGCCATTTGAAGTTGTTGAAATTGGCTACCTGTGAAACGGCTTTCCACGGAATTCTGAAGGCGTCAGCAAGAATAGCTCCGTGCATGGATTCCGTTATGACCTTTTCAGAGCGTGCTATCTGTTCGATGACCGTCCGAGCCTCTTCCCGCGGAGATATATATCTAAGGCCGGCATTTTCGCAGATAGTTTGCCAGTCATAGTATGGGCTAACATCGCTATGGCAATGTGGGATGAAGGCAATGCCTTTACGTTCGGAAAGGCCAGAAAATTCTGGAAGCCGAGATATGAGCGCGGCCGGGTCGGTGGCAAATTTCTCCATGCCCAAACCCATTTTTTCTGCGGTTAGCGGGCCACGAACGAAGCGAATGTCCCACTCCGAGTTGGCATTCAAATCGGGTAGTTGGCCGAAGCCGCTTCCACTGCCCAGTACGAGGTAGCTGCCCGCATCCGGTAGATTGCGTGTGTTTAATATGGTCCCAACCCCGACAAGGGTTCGCTGCTCGTCCCATTCGCGCCATCCAGGAAGAAACCGATCCCACAGCCAAAGATTCAGATCGTCGCCAAAGTTTCCGGCCGGGCTTTTCCAGTAAAAAAGTTTCATTGATCGTAAGTTTCCCAGTGCGAGACTTGCCCTGATACGGGCGTCAGTGTTGCTTGCGTATCGCCAACGTTTTCTTCATTTCCCCCAACAGTCGTGCGAGCGCTACAAGTTTTTCTGCTGCTTTAGACGAGCGACCCAGGCTTGCATATAATACCGCGCCCAAACCTAGTGAAAGTGCTGTGCGCATGCCCTTGACTGGGACGTACAAAACGACTGGTCCCAATTTGTTATGTGGGTAATCTTGGCGTGCTGCGCGCACCATACCTATGCGTACTTCCCGCTGCCAGACTGTGCGCAAGCTGATTTGATCTGGGCGGATGATGTGCTGTACGCAGGCATCGGGCACGAAAACCCCTCGCTGGCCGGTCCCGAGGATTTCCTTGATTAAGCCAGTGTCTTCCCCTCCGGCAGAATTTGCAGCGAAGTTCAGGTGTTCCGTATCGAAGCAATGCTCATTTAGGGTCGCACTGCGGACCATCATATTTGCGCCTTTGAACTGCCAGAACTTTGCATCTGCAACTCGGCTATTTCGTTCGACCGGCGTTGATCCGAATGCACGCCCCTTATCAGAAAGGTGAAGCAGCCATTTTGGCGCGGGCGCATCCCAACGGGGGCGGACTTGCCCCGCAAACGCAATGACTTCCGGCAGGTTTCGAGCGGCTTCATAATATGCTCTCAACCAGGTCGGGGCGGGCAATATATCGTCGTCTGCAAAAACGACTAAGCTTCCGGTCGCAGCCGCGATCCCGGTGTTAAGCGCGTAGGATTTTCCGGGACGCGGTTCTTCTTTAATTACAGTCGGCCATGGAAGGTGCGCATTTGCGAGTATTTGCGCCGTCTCATCAGTGCTAGCGTTGTCCACAAAGATAATTTCAACTTCGAGGCCAACAGACTCAACACTCTTTAGATGCTCTAGCAATCGTGGCAGAGTTCTTGCACCATTGAAGGTGCAGATGACGACCGAGATACGTTCCATCTCTTGTAAAACCCGCAATATCCCGTTTGCAGCCAGCATAGGGGTGCATCGAGCGTTGTAAATGCCACATATTTAACCATTATTAGGACGCCCGTTAGCGAAAACTTCGCCCGTTGGTCATTGGCTTTCCGTTGACCGTCGAGTAGGTTAGCAAAGAAAAATGACCTGCAAGACTAGGCGGTAGCAATGGTTCAGTTCACACTACCCAAGAACTCCAAGATCACGACCGGTAAAACATGGCCGCGGCCGACCGGCGCAACCAACGTTCGCAAGTTCCAGATTTACCGCTGGAACCCTGATGACGGTCAGAATCCACGCGTGGATACCTATTTCGTCGATATGGATACCTGCGGTCCGATGGTTCTGGATGCGCTGATCAAGATCAAAAACGAGATTGATCCGACGCTGACCTTCCGCCGGTCTTGCCGCGAAGGTATTTGCGGGTCCTGTGCGATGAACATCGACGGGATCAACACGCTGGCCTGTATCTATGGCATGGACGAGATCAAGGGCGACGTGAAAATCTATCCTCTGCCGCACATGCCGGTGGTGAAGGATTTGATCCCCGATCTGACGCATTTCTATGCCCAGCATGCGTCGATCATGCCGTGGCTGGAAACCAAAACGAACCGCCCTGCGAAGGAATGGAAGCAGTCGATTGAAGACCGTAAGAAACTGGATGGTCTTTACGAATGCGTCATGTGTGCAAGCTGTTCAACCTCTTGCCCATCCTACTGGTGGAACGGTGATCGGTATCTTGGCCCTGCGGCGTTGCTGCACGCGTATCGCTGGATCATCGACAGCCGTGATGAAGCAACCGGTGAGCGTTTGGACGAGTTGGAAGATCCATTCAAACTGTACCGCTGCCACACCATCATGAACTGCGCTAAGACTTGCCCCAAGGGTTTGAACCCTGCGAAGGCGATCTCGGAAATTAAAAAGATGATGGTTGAACGCACGGTCTAATCTGACCTTCGGCAATCTATCGCGACATTGAACCGGCCCCTTGTGGGCCGGTTTTGCATTTTGGCGTCCCGCTACGTCAAGGCTCGACCGGTGGCGGGTCTTGCCCTTACCCTGTCAAAAAGCGGAGGGGCCATGACCGAACATTTAGCGGCAGATGTAATCGTTGTGGGCGCAGGGTTGGCCGGTTTGGTCGCCGCAAGCGAGGCCACCGCGCGTGGGCGCAGCGTGTTGGTTTTGGACCAAGAGGGCGAACAATCCCTTGGCGGGCAGGCGTTCTGGTCCCTTGGTGGTTTGTTTATGGTCGATACGCCCGAACAGCGGCGCATGGGCATTTCCGATAGTCGCGATTTGGCGGCGACTGACTGGATGGGCTCGGCCGGGTTCGATCGCCCCGAAGATGCGAACCCGCGCAAATTCGCCGACGCATATTTGGACTTCGCCGCGGGCGAGATGCGCAGCTGGCTGCATGGGCTGGGCATGCGCTGGTTCCCCGTGGTCGGCTGGGCCGAACGTGGTGGCGAAATGGCGGATGGCCACGGCAACTCTGTCCCGCGGTTTCATTTGACTTGGGGCACGGGGCCGGGCGTCATCGCGCCGTTTATCCGGCAGGTGCGCGAGGCCGAGGCTGCAGGAAAGCTGCGGTTCGGATTTCGCCATAAGGTGAGCGAGCTTCTGATCGAAGGTGGCATCGCAACGGGCGTTGCGGGTGTGCAGTTGGCGGCGGCCACGGAGGCGCGAGGGGTATCAACGACGCGCGAACAGGTTGGCGATTTCACCGCAAAAGGCGAAAGCATCGTTGTGACCAGCGGCGGTATCGGCGGCAACCACGAACTTGTGCGCAGCTATTGGCCGGTCGATCGGCTTGGCCCGGCGCCGAAACACATGATCGCGGGTGTGCCGGACTATGTGGACGGGCAGATGCAACAGGTGGCCAAAGACGCGGGGGCGGGGCTGATCAACGGTGATCGCATGTGGCATTACACCGAAGGCGTGCAGAACTGGGCGCCAATCTGGCCCAAGCATGGGATTCGCATTTTGCCCGGCCCCAGCTCCCTTTGGTTCGATGCACTGGGCGACCGTATAGCCGCGCCCTGCCTGCCGGGGTTTGACACGCTTTCAACGTTGAAGCGCATTCTGCAAACCGGGCACGAACATAGCTGGTTCATCCTGACTCAGAAGATCGTTGAAAAGGAATTCGCCCTATCAGGGTCGGAACAGAACCCTGATTTCACCTCGGGAAAATGGCGGGAGGTTCTGAAATCCCGTCTTGGAAAGGGCGCGCCGCCCGCCGTCGAAGCGTTCAAAGCACACGGCGCGGATTTCGTTGTGCGCGATACGCTGGAGGCGTTGGTCGAAGGCATGAACGCTCTGACGCCGGATGCGCCGGTCGACTTGACGCATATTCGCCAGCAGATAGAGGCGCGCGACGCACAGCTTGAAAACCCCTTCGCAAAGGACGCGCAGATCACGGCCATCCGTGGCGCGCGTGCGTATCGTGGCGACAAGCTGATACGCACGGCGAAGCCGCACAAGATACTGGACCCTGCAAACGGCCCACTTATCGCTGTGCGCCTGAACATTCTGACGCGCAAATCACTGGGTGGTTTGCATACGGATCTAAGCGGTCAAGTTCTGCGGCCGGATGGTTCGCCGTTTCCGGGCTTGTTCGCCGCTGGTGAAGTTGCTGGTTTCGGCGGAGGCGGTTATCACGGCTACAACGCGCTAGAGGGCACATTTTTGGGCGGGTGCATCTTTTCTGGCCGGCAGGTCGGAAGGTCCGTCTAGGCCCGTCAGATGACACGCGCGCTGCGAAGGAATTGGGGCGTCTATGCTGGTACCATTGGGCCTGATCGTGGCCTTTCTACTTATGCTGCTGTTTGCCAAACCGGGAACGCGCCAGTGTCGTTGGCGCGAAGACCGCCGCCTTAACAAGAATGGGGAAACCTATTTTGCTTGTGTGGCATGTGGTGCCACCACCTATTGCAAGCCGGGAAAATCGCCGCAAACCTGCCTGCGCAACAAGGAACGTTAGATGCATACTCCGCCAAAAGACGCCGCCGCGCGCCGTGCTGTTGCTCCTGTCATTTGCTACCCGGTGGAGGCCCTGCCACAGCCCGACCTAACGCTGCTGCGTACTGCACGAAAGCGGATGGTCAAAACTGACGAGGTGCTGATACCCGCGCGTCAGGCCCGTTGTTTTAACGCGAAGGCTGGGCAGTTCTTTCGTATTTCCTGCCCGGATGGTCCGCAGGTGGGTGACCTTAACATATGGAACGCCAACAATTTGGCCGAACGGTTCTACTCTGGGAAAACCCGTGCGCTGCATGGCACTCATCTTTCGACGGGGTGTCGCATGTGGTCGTCTTTTCCAAACCTGCGCCCCTTGGCAACCATCACGCACGACACGCTTGACTGGTACGGCATCGATGAATTCGGGGGTTCGGTTCACGATGTGATTGGCACCCGATGCGATCCCTATACGAACAATCTTCTTAGCGGTGGGCAGTATCACCATTGCTGTCATTCCAACCTGACGCGGGCCTTGGCCGAAGAAACCGGTATGGCCTTGGCCGAGGCTGAACAGCACGTGCATGATGTTTTGAACGTCTTCATGTGTACCGGGTTCACACGGGACACCGGCCAGTATTTCATGAAGGCCAGCCCGGTCCGTCAGGGCGATTTCCTTGAATTCTTCGCAGAGGTGGACGTTCTGGGCGCGCTGAGCGCTTGCCCTGGCGGCGATTGCGGAAGCGAACATTCAAGCGACACAGCGCAATGCCATCCGTTGCTGGTGGAGGTTTTCACGCTGGAAAGCGGTGCCTTGAAAGGATGGGTGCCGCCAGTGCCGAACGGATATGACCGATCCCATGGTGCGGGTGGTTAATTCAGGCGCTGAGCGATCATCGTGGCGCGGTCGATACGCCAATGCCCAACGCCAGTGGGGCAACAACGCGGATCACCGGGGTTAGGCATGGTTGTGGTTAGGGTGATGTCAGTCGGGCCAAACACCTGATCGCGGGGCTCAAACCCCAACAGCCCGTTGATTTGCGCGACACTGGTAAAACCGGAGTCCAGTTTTTGAAACAGCCCTGCGTGAATCGTCGCGCTACCTGCGGAACCGGGCACGTGTACATAGACGATGCCCAATGCTTCGGTCGCTGCTTGGGCCGTATCGGCGTTGGGCAACCAAATCGACGCGGCGGGCGCAGCGCCACCCGCAAGGGTTTGGCTTAGCAGCGCGTCCAGATCGCCCCAATCATCGTTGGCCTGCGCCTGCGAACCACTTGGGAGCAGGCCAAGAAAAATTGCGAAAATGATAAGCTTCAACATGTCATCACCACCCTAAGTGGCGGGGTCAGGAGTATCGTTCGACCCCGATCATTTGTTGGTCACTGTATCGGTCCCCATGTGCAAACCCAACCGGCAGCACCTGTTCAATTGCCGCGCGATCTGCATCTGACAAGGTAATGTTGACCGCACTTAGCCATTCTTTCAAGTGCTCTGCGGTGCGTGTGCCGGGAATTGGGATCAGGTGATCGCCTTTATCCAACACCCATGCAAGTGCTGCGGCCGAAACTGACCAGCCGCGATCACGGCAAAGGTCGCGGAACCCTTCGATTGCATGGTTGTTGTAACCATAGTTGGGTTCGGTGAAACGCGGCGACGTTTTGCGCCAATCCGTTTCCTCCATCTTGGTTGGATCAACCGAGGTTTCGCCGAACATTCCGCGTGCCAATGGCGAAAACGGGATGAAGGCTACACCCAATTCCTTGCAGGTCTGAATCATTCCAAGTTCGGGTTGGCGCGTCCACAGCGAGTATTCGTTTTGGACCGCCATGCAGGGGTGCACGGCATGGGCGCGGCGCAACGTTGACGGTGCGACCTCTGAAAGGCCGTAACCGCCGATCAAACCTTCTTCGATTAGGCGGGCCATGGTTTCGGCCACTTCTTCAATCGGGCGTTCCTGTTCGCGCCGGTGGATATAGTAAAGCTCAACCCGGTCACGGTTCAGCCGCTTAAGCGAGCCGTCAAGTTCAGACCGGATATAGTCGGCCTGGTTATTAAAGCTGCGCGGAGGGCCGGGAACGATGCCGACCTTTGTGGCCAGTGTCACCTTGGGCTTCTTTTGCGCCAGATAGGTTCCGATTACCCGTTCGGAAACGCCCATTCCGTAGATGTTGGAGGTGTCCCAGAAATCGATCCCTGCTTCGACAGCGGCATCAAGGCAGGCCAGACTGGTGGCTTCGTCCGTGCTGCCGAAAAAGCTTGCAAAGCTCATGCAGCCAAGGCCAATCGCGCTTACCTCTGGGCCATTTTGGCCAAGTTTACGTTTTTGCATGGGGCGTTTCCTAGGTTCTTTGATTAGGCGAATGCGGCTTCCAGAGCGATTTCAACCATGTCGCCAAAGCTGCGCTCGCGTTGGTCGGATGGCAGTGCTTCGCCGGTTTTCAGGTGATCGCTGACGGTCAGCACAGCAAGGGCGCGGCGCCCATAACGCGAGGCCAAATTATAAAGCTCTGCGGCCTCCATCTCGACCCCAAGAATGCCGTGGCGGACCATCTGTTCGTTCAGGTCAGGCCGTTCGTCATAAAAGACGTCAGACGAATAGATGCCCCCAACGTGGGTCGTGGCCGATTTGCCCTTCGCGGCATTATGCGCGGCCTGCAACAGGCCAAAATCGGCGCAAGGGGCAAAGTTGAATTCTTTGAAGATGCCGCTGGAAGGGGTGGACAGGCTGGACGCCGTCATTGCCAAGATCACGTCGCGCACTTTCACATCGTCTTGCATCCCACCACACGATCCGATGCGGATCAGCGTTTTCGCGTCATAATCCTTGATCAATTCGTTCGCATAGATCGACAGCGATGGCATGCCCATGCCCGACCCGTGAATCGTAACGCGGTTGCCTTTCCATGTGCCGGTGAACCCCAACATGCCGCGCACTTCGTTCACGCAAACGGCGTTTTCCAAAAACGTTTCCGCAGCCCATTTCGCCCGATAGGGATCACCAGGAAGAAGAACGGTTTCGGCAATATCACCGGGTTTGGCACCAATATGAACTGTCATGGGAAGGGTCCTGCGTTGTTTTGAAAAAAACTATACCCACGTGGGGCGAATGAAAACGGTGAATGCTTGGAAATAGATTCTAGGATAAAGGTTGATGGCGAAGATTTGCGAAAAATGGTTTTGGGTTGGCGATAATAGGCTCAGGCGAGATTTGTTCGCCTCCGAGGCTGCACATTAAGCCGGATATCGCGATGCTTTCCCGATCTGAGAGTAACAGCTTTGTGGCAGGTCTGAACATCAGCCATGCGTATTTCCCCATAGACTTGCACGATAGAGGCGGCATGCTTCTATCGTGCGAAGTAATAAGGATAGTCTTGCGCAGTTTCAGGCCGTCATCAAGCAAAGCCTGTGAATGGCCTTGTTTTACTCGGCCGCGACGGGGGCAGGGTCCACAAGCCCGACGATATCGAACATGATGCGGTTCAGTTCAAAATCCTTCGGAGTGTACACCTTAGCGACGCCCATGCCCAACAGACGCTGAGCGTCGTCATCGGGGATGATCCCGCCAACGACCACCGGGATATGCGTCAGCCCTTCGTCTTTCATGCGGCCCATCAGCTCTTCGATCAGGGGGATGTGCGAGCCTGACAGGATGGAGAGGCCAACAACGTGGGCATCTTCTTCTTTGGCAGCGGTCACGATCTCTTCTGGTGTCAGCCGGATACCTTCGTAAGAAATATCCATGCCGCAATCACGCGCTCGGGCGGCGATTTGTTCGGCGCCGTTCGAATGGCCATCAAGACCCGGCTTGCCGACAAGGAACTTCAGGCGGCGGCCAAGTTTATCAGACACGGTGCTAACCTGTTCGCGGATCTCTTCCAGCCCTTCGGTACGGTTCGACGGATTCTTGGATACGCCGGTTGGGCCGCGATACTGGCCGAACGCCGCACGCACCATGTCGCCCCATTCGCCGGTTGTTGCCCCAGCTTTGGCGGCTTCGATGGATGGGATCATGATGTTCGTGCCGGTTTTGGCGGCCTCGCGCACTTTGGCCAGTGCGGCTTGAACGCGGGCCTCGTCTCGGCTGTTGCGCCATTCGTTCAGGCGGGCCAGCTGGTCGGCCTCGGCTTCTGGATCGGCAACCATGATGGCCTCTTCGCCAGCGGTTAGCGGGCTTTCCTCGCCCTCGGTCCAGCGGTTCACGCCAACGACGGTGGTGTTGCCGGTTTCGATATGCGTGATGCGTTCGGCGTTGGATTCAACCAGCCGCGATTTCATGTATTCGATCGATGCAACCGCGCCGCCCATACCGTCAATCTGCGCCAATTCGGCCCGTGCGCCTTCTTTCAACGCCTCAACCTTTTTCGTAACGGCCGGGTTGCCATCGAACAGGTCGCCATATTCCAGAAGGTCGGTTTCATAGGCCAAAATCTGCTGCATCCGAAGCGACCATTGCTGATCCCACGGGCGGGGCAGGCCAAGGGCCTCGTTCCACGCAGGCAACTGCACGGCGCGGGCGCGGGCGTTTTTCGAAAGCGTTACAGCCAGCATTTCGATCAGAATGCGGTAGACGTTGTTTTCCGGCTGCTGCTCGGTCAAACCAAGCGAGTTTACCTGAACGCCATAACGGAACCGGCGGAATTTCGGGTCTTCGACGCCATAGCGTTCGCGCGTGATTTCATCCCACAGCTCAACAAAGGCGCGCATTTTGCACATCTCGGTCACGAAGCGGATGCCGGCGTTCACGAAGAAACTGATACGACCAACCATGGCGGGGAATGCTTCTTCGGACACCTTGCCTTTCAGGTCGTCCAGAACAGCCGTTGCCGTGGCAAGCGCAAAGGCAAGTTCCTGTTCGGGTGTCGCGCCAGCCTCTTGCAGGTGATAGGAACACACGTTCATCGGGTTCCATTTGGGCAGATGTTCGCGCGTATAGGCCGCCACGTCGGTGATCATCCGCAAGCTAGGCTTGGGCGGGCAGATATATGTGCCGCGGCTTAGGTATTCTTTGATGATGTCGTTCTGAACCGTGCCCTGCAGCTTGGACACATCTGCGCCTTGTTCCTCGGCCACGGCGATATACAGCGAAAGCAGCCAAGGCGCGGTCGCGTTGATCGTCATCGACGTGTTCATCTGTTCAAGCGGGATATCCTTGAACAGCGCGCGCATATCGCCCAGATGCGCAACGGGCACGCCAACCTTTCCGACTTCGCCGCGCGACAATTCATGGTCGCTGTCATACCCGGTTTGGGTGGGCAGATCGAAGGCAACGGAAAGGCCTGTCTGACCCTTCGCAAGGTTGCCGCGATACAGCGCGTTCGATGCCTTAGCCGTGGAGTGACCGGCATATGTACGGAACAGCCAGGGGCGGTCTTTCTGCGTGTCGGTCATCGGGGGCCTCGTGAATCGGGTTGGTAACTTTGTTTCGTTCAGTTGGTGATACGTGGAATTTTATGGCGTTGTCAATTCGCCGCACTGCGGCGCAAACGCCCCATTCCAAACCCATGATGTCAAAACTCGCGAAAAAGCCAAGGAAATGGTACGCTAATGCAAGAAAGGGGGCGGTCAGGGGACCCGCGACAAGGTTTTCCCGTTACGTCACTGAGACATAAAATTACAAAATATGCGTTTTCACGGTTGCAAAGTTTCGCGGCGAATTCTATTCCAAGCTAAATCAGGCATCGATTCTGCGATGCGGCAATCCATTCTAACGAGGAGGCTCTGATGGCTCTCGACACCAACACGGACGTAATTTCATACGACGCGCCCGAAAAGGACCTCTATGAAGTGGGCGAAATGCCTCCGATGGGTTACGTCCCTAAGCAAATGTACGCTTGGGCAATCCGTCGTGAACGGCATGGCGAACCGGATCAATCCTTTCAGGTAGAAGTGGTGGACACACCCGTTCTGGACAGCCACGAGGTTCTTGTTCTCGTGATGGCTGCGGGCGTGAACTACAACGGTATCTGGGCTGGTCTGGGCGTTCCGATTTCGCCGTTTGACGTTCACAACGCCGAATACCACATCGCCGGTTCCGATGCGTCGGGCATCGTTTGGGCCGTTGGCGATAAGGTTAAGAACTGGAAAGTGGGCGACGAAGTTGTCATCCACTGTAACCAAGACGATGGCGACGACGAAGAATGCAACGGCGGCGATCCGATGTATTCCCCAAGCCAGCGTATCTGGGGCTATGAAACGCCTGATGGGTCGTTTGCCCAGTTCACCAACGTTCAGGCTCAGCAGCTTCTGCCGCGTCCTAAGCACCTGACTTGGGAAGAAAGCGCCTGTTATACGCTGACGCTGGCCACCGCATACCGCATGCTGTTCGGCCACCACCCGCACGAGCTGAAGCCGGGCCAGAACGTTCTGGTTTGGGGCGCGTCGGGGGGGCTGGGTTCTTACGCGATCCAGCTGATCAACGCGGCTGGCGGTAACGCGATCGGCGTGATTTCCGACGAGGATAAGCGCGAATTCGTTATGGGCCTTGGGGCCAAGGGCGTCATCAACCGTAAAGACTTCAAATGCTGGGGCCAGCTGCCCACGGTTAACACGCCTGAATACAACGAATGGTTCAAAGAAGTTCGTAAGTTCGGCAAGGCGATCTGGGACATCACTGGCAAGGGCAACAACGTTGACATCGTCTTCGAACACCCCGGCGAGGCGACGTTCCCGGTTTCGACATTCGTCTGTAAAAAGGGCGGCATGGTCGTGATCTGCGCGGGCACCACCGGCTTTAACTGTACGTTCGACGTTCGTTACATGTGGATGCACCAGAAGCGCCTTCAGGGCAGCCACTTTGCGCACCTGAAACAGGCTGCTGCTGCGAACCGTCTGATGATTGAGCGCCGGATTGACCCTTATATGTCCGAAGTGTTCCCATGGGATGAAATCCCCGCCGCGCACACGAAGATGCTGCGCAACGAGCACAAGCCGGGCAACATGTCTGTTCTGGTTCAGGCCCCGCGCACTGGCCTGCGGACATTGGAAGACGCGCTTGAAGCTGCGAAGTAAACAACCGCTTTAGCGGTTATTAAAAGCCCCGCCCTGCTCAGCTGGCTCGTTCCGGGATTTGGGACATGAGCACCCGGAAACAATTTGTTTCCGGGTGTTCATAGTTTTCCTTAGGGCAAATTGGCTTTTGGGGTAGGCATCCGAAGTGCTATCGCAAACATGGTGGCAAGCGGTCGATTATGACCGAGTGCGTCAATCATGAGTTTTGTATGATGGCGTATGCACGACCTTCGTATTGTGGGAAGGATATGTTGCGCCCATGGAAGGTTGTTGTGCATGCCCTTGCATCGGTTCGGACGAAGGCTTCCATGGGGGATTCAAGACCTGACGCGAAGGATTTTTTGAGATGACAGCGGGATTACATCTACCGATCAAGGCTCTTGCGGCGATTGGGGCAATCCTATCGGCGACCTCTCTCAGTGCCGATACATACTGCGTCCGGGATGTCGTTGGCGGCGAAGCGAAACTGCCCGTCGAAATCGAACAGCCATATCGCATTGCCAGCGATCCGATCACCATCCCTGGTTTTGATGGCTTGGTTTTCAAAGCAGTCAATCGTCATCAGCTCTACGAATACGACGGGTCGCGCTACAACCTGATCGAAAGCGACTTTCCACATGTCTGGGGCTTTGCCTTTGAGCATGGGATACATGTGAACCTGAATGGAAATGCCTATGGTTTCGGTTCCAAACCGAAGGTGATTTTCTACCATCAAGATGGGACTTCATCATGGGAACCCATTGAAGCGACACGGGACTACTGGGACGCCTTCTTTGATCAGGGAGCGGGTGAGGCTTATTTTCGCACATCGAGGCGAGCCGACGCATGGAACCGTATCGTAGCGGGACGGGTGCAACCGCAAGAGCCATTGCCAATTTTCCATGGCGACATAACGAGGTCAGTCCGCACTGTCCCCGAAATTTCAGGCGCGTTCGCACTGACAGGTGGGCCGAGCCTGACCGTTCGACAATCAAGTTCGATCTGGTTTCGCGCCGATGGTGGCACATGGCGCAGAATACCGATGACCCTGCCAGACGGCGCGCGACTGTTCGACACGTTGCTGGATGCGGTGATCGAGGTCAGCGGCGATCTTGTCAGGATCTTCCCTGAGAACAACGCCTTCAAGCCCCTGTTTTTCAAGCTGGCCGATGGTAATATGACGTTCGCAGGTTTCGCGCCGGCCGGGGACTGGACCCGTCATCCGGCAACCGGGGTCTGGTTCGGTTGGAGCGGTCCAGATGCCCAGACGAAGCGGGGTGTGGAAAGGATGCGGCCAAAGGCCTTCATGCTTGGCCCGGGGGAGGTCAGGGCCACACTTGTCGAAAACCTCGAACCACCCGTCTTGGACAAGGACTTCTACCTGCCCAAAACCGTGATGTTGAGTGGAGAGATGCCAGCTTTTCTCAGCGATAGCCACGGATTTCTTGCATTCGACGGCTCGGGCTTCTCAAGACCGGCGGGCTTGAGCTACGAAAATCTCGGTGACCTTCCCCGCGTTCGATCACTGGGCGGAAAACATCTCAGCCAGTCCGAAAAGGGCGTTTTCGAGATAAAGGAAGACCTTTCCGTCGTCCGGTTCGACAATTTCCCCATCGTCCAGCCTTGGACGCATCTGGTCAGCATTGACTATGTCGACGCATGGGAGGTTTTCGTCATCGCGGACAAGGCTTCAGGCAAACTGTTCGCATCAAGCAACATGCAAGAGTTTGAGGTCATCCCCTCAACGGAGCCACTTCGGTCTATAATCTCCATCTTGGATGAACCGCCCTCGGTTTTGATTGGTGGGCAGGCTGGCCTCGTGTCAATGACCGATCGCTGCCCGCCATGATGTGGGGACTTTGTCCGGGTTTGCTGGGGAGCGTTTGCCCCCTGACCGAACTTTTTGCTTAAGAGAGATGGGATTGATGTTCTTCAGTGAAGAAACCGCCTGATAGGGATATAAGAGTGGCGATAAATCTGGCGAGAGCGATATCCACTTGCGAGTGGTTCACCGGTTCTCGAACTTCCTCCATAACGGCGTTCCGTGGTAAAGCCATGGCCGGTAGAGAACCCGCCTCGGGTCAGGTGCCTTGCGCGGACGTCCGTTCGGTTTCTCCGGATCTGCCCCGAGCCGCATTGCTGGCGTGAGCATAACCGGCGCCGTCGTTGCCATTTTCGGGACCTCGAGTGACTCCTTGGTACCCGGGATGCGGATGGAGGACATCCCTGCTGGGACCGGAGACTCGCTTCCGGCGGCCGCTCCCGGCCCCTTGTATTGTCGTGCCTCGAACCAGTTGTAATAGACCCGAAAAATGTTGAGGAACGCCATTAGCACGGCAGGATTGAAGACCGCTCCATTGATGTATGCCGGACCAGTTCGTGCTCCCTTACCGCCGGCCCGTTTCGACGGGCTTGTGCGATGGCGCAGGGAACTCATGAAGGTCGATACGGGCTGAATGGTCGCTTTCAGGGCTCGTCGCGTCAGCGCTGCGCGAAGTTCAGGGTCATGGACCTTCTGGTCGAAAGCCAGCTTCTTCAAAGGGTCTCGATACTTCTTCCGAAGGACAGGAAACCCCACGACTTTCTGTGTCTCCCCAAAATACTGAGCCGGCGTCTTTATCCAGACCTGGGGGAACTGGCGAGACTGGAAGTTCGGGATCGCATGCGAGTATTTCGTGCCATTTCGTCCCTCGATGCATGCTGTTGACATCCGTTTGGTGCAATAGTGCTCTAAGAGTTCGCGATCCGAAATATCGTCTCCGAGCTTTGCCCGCGCCCTTTCCTTGAAGGCCTCCAAACCCTCAGTGAAACGGGCCATACGCTCCTTGCTTTTGGGTGCGGAGACTTCTTTGTCGAAGGAGATCACGAACCACTCGAACATGTCTTCGTTGATCATGTCGCGGAATACGTGTGGCACGACGCGAACCATCGTCGCTTCCTGCTCACCGACCAGGGTAATCTTGCCCTTGGGCAGCATATCCCGGAGGCAGGCAAGATGCGCCGCCTTGGTGTATGTCGGCTTCACAACGCTCCCATTGAAGCTGCCCCGAAAGTCGCGATCCGTGTCGTGGAAGCCGAAATACCCCTGCCGGATCTGGTCCAGCTGATATCTCTTGTCGTCGGCTTCAGCGATCTTTTCCTGGGCCTCAGGAGGAAGGGCGAAGCCGGCATTCACGGTCTTTTCGTATGCATTCTGCACACGCTCGGAGAACACCCTCCAGCGGCCTTCCGCGCTGGCGAATAGCATGGCCTCATCGAGCCGTCCGCTGGGGCGCTGGAATTGCATCTTGGGTGCGGTGAAGGTGACTCCCGATTTCTGGGAGTAATGTTGCCGGAGGTTCGTGGGCTGGCCTGTGTCGTCGAGATAGTGCTCTTGGATGAACTCCACGGGATCGACATTCGGGTCGAAGTTTGCGTCGATCCGGAAGACATATCCGCTCCGAATGTCGGCGGAGACCGAAAACTGAAGGGGCGTCAGCCGTCGATCGAAGCGGCTTTCCCAGTTGACCGAGATCGTGACGTCGTCGAGGGCGATCCGCATGTGGCTGAAGCGATCGGACGCCTCTACTCGCTGCTTCCATTCCTTTAGCTTTGCGCGCTCGAAGGCGAGCAAGGTCTTCTCCAACCAGAAGACTCGGCTGTAGAGGCGGCTCACGCCGATCTGCTTTCCGGTGTCGGGGTCAGCCAGAACACGGCGCATGGTCGTGATGCTGTCTCCGTTGACGATGCATCTTAGGATGCGGACGTTGTCGCGCAACTCCTTCTGGGCTTGGTGATCCAGCGATACCGAGAGCCTCGCACCAGGCTTGCCTTTGCAGGGGCGGTGGATGATCCGGAACCCTGATGGTTTTGCCTTTCGGCGATTGCCACCTGGTGCCAGCTTCCCGTGCGTGCCGTTGAAGATGAACTCGTCGGGGTTCTCAAGATACCGCGCACCGCACGCGCCGCAAACAGGACCTTCAAGGCAGCCGCCAGCTAAGAGCAGCCGGTAATACTCTTCCAGGAAATGCTCGTTCGACAGGACCGCGAAGCTGATGTTGCAGATGCTGTTGCCGCGCTGATGACCGCACTCCATGGAGCGACCATCATCCCATCCAACCGGATCGCCGGCGTATTCGAAGACCTCCGAGATACGGGGATGATGATCATCGCTCGACATGGTGTAGGAGCCGAGCCCGGTCGTCAGGGCCGGGATGCTCGCCGCGGCCGCCTGTTTGCGTTGCGCAGCGTTTTTTCCCTTGAACACCGGGATAGTGAAGTCCGGCGCAACGCCGAAGTTGCCGCAGTCCGGGTCACCGCAGGTATTGAGGTTGAAATCTGCCAGAACGGCAGGGTAAACTTGAGAAAGGTTCATATGCTGGAGCGTCTTGACCATTCGATCTCCGATCTTTCGGTATTGATGTGTCAAGAATGCCTCCGGGACCGAATGGGATGTTCGCCGTTTTGCCCGACAACGAAATCCCAAAACGATTTTTCTGCTTACTGTTGCGTCGGGACAAAAGTCCCGCAGCTCGTGTAAACGGCCCTGGAAAATATGCTCGCAAAATCAAACGGCTACCGAGGATTTTCTCGATAGCCGCTGCAGTTGTGTCCCAAAAGCCGGAACTAGCCACTGCTCAGCAGTGGCGGGGCTTTGCTTTTCTGGGTTCGAAACGGCGCTGATGTTAGATCGGTCCGCTTGCCCGTCGGCGACCCAGAAAACCGGCGCTTGGCAAGGTTATGTCAACACGTCACTGTCAGCCTCATTAGATATCGCCTTTGGAGTGCAGCATTTGAGAAAACTAATTTTTGTCCTGTTCAGCTTGATGGCAGGGCCGGCCTTCGCGGATGGGTTTTGGGAATACGGCTCGTGGCGCGTATTCGTGCAAGAGGTAGACACCGGAGAGGATCTGCGCAGATCTTGCAGCGCGATGACCGGCGGTGACGGCGAACCAAGCGTTGTCGTTTCGATGAGCAATGGCGATGCCGGGCCACCCGACTTCTTCCCTTCGGTTCTGGTCCGCGAGCACGCTCCAAGGGGCCACCGAACCATGCTGCAAGACGGCCAAGCCGCCTACATCCGGTTTGATAACGAGGATGTCATGGATGGCGTGGTTAAGGGTGATTTCGATGAAGAAGGCTTTGCCTATGCAGAAATAGCCTTCGATCATCCGCTTAGCCAATGGGTCCTGCGTGCGATGCGGGTAAACGGCCAATTTGATGTGGTCGTCGATGACAAGGTTTTCATGTACGCCTATTTGGATGGCTTTACGGCCTCGTATCTGAAAATGGCCGAGGAATGCGGGTTCAATGGCGCAGGTGTCGTTGATTAGCGCGGGACACTTTGGCATGCACAAGAGGGGGGACTCCTAAGGCCCGGCCACTGTGTTGATCAATCGAACTGGCCAGCTTCAACCCGCAGCGCAAAGTAATCTGATGTTCACCAGCAGACCCTAATTTTCGAGAAAACACAAAAGGGTATGCAAATGTGGATTTCTCGGTATGGTTGAATCTGCATACAAAACAATCACGCATGAGATGTTTTTCTATGGCAGATGAGTGGATAATCGAGGTGCTATCTGACTTGCGCAATTTTGCGCAAAACAACGGCCTTCCGCATTTGGCGAGTGAGCTGGAAAACACAGTCGCCGTCGCCAGCCAAGAGCTTTGTACTGGTGTTGGTGCCGGCGCTGCGGCTGGCGGCGGGGCTGGGCAACACACAAAGCACCACAAGAAGATGTAAGCGCGTCGATCTCACTGGTACCTCGTGGTCAGTGGCGATAGGTTCCGTGTCATGTCTTTGCCCACGTTAACCTTCTCTGATGATCAGGCCGAAGCCTTTGATCGCGTGGCCGAAACGCTGCGCGGTGTTGGCGTTGATCTTGAACAATCAATCATCACGCCCCGCGCCGAAGGCAAAACAACGCGCGTGCTTTCGGTCATTGGCAAGGCCGGTTCCGGTAAGACAATGCTTCTTGCCAAGCTTTACGAGGCGTTGGAGGAAGCCGGCGTCGAAATCGTTTCGGGCGACTATGAAAACCGCCGACGTAAAGACCGCCGCACGCTTGCGATTTTGGCACCGACGAACAAAGCGGCCAGCGTACTGCGTACCCGTGGTGTGCCGGCCACCACGATCCACCGCATTCTTTATACGCCCGTCTACGATCCGGAATACGAAAAGATCGCCGATTGGCTTGCCGGAAATGGTGACCGCCCCGAGGTTGAGGGCCTGACAGACGCCGCGCTGGACCGCGCCTTTGCGTTCTATCAGTCGAACAAATCAATTCCGGGCGCTTTGGCTGCGGCTGGTCTGCGCGGATCAGATTTCATTTTGGGGTGGAAACGGCGCGACGACCCGCTGGATATCGGGTTCGTGGACGAAGCATCGATGTTGGACGCCAAGCAATTCGCCGATTTGCAGGAAATCTTTCCCACGCTGGTCATTTTCGGCGATCCTGCGCAGCTGGCGCCCGTCAACCAATCCGGGCAGATGGTGTTCGACACGCAGCCCGAAGATCACAAGCTGATCTTGCACCGCATCCACCGTCAGGCCGAAGATAACCCCATTCTGGATTTGGCCCACGCCCTTGCCGACCCCGAACTTGGGTTCGAGGATTTCGAACGGATGATCGAACAAGCCGCCGCGCGTGATGATCGCGTGGTCATGGCCAGCCGGGTAGAGGCTGATCTGATGGCGCGTTCGCCCGTGTTGGTGTGGCGCAACGCGACGCGCATCCGCTTGATACAGGCGTTTCGCGCGGCCTATGGCGCGCCCGCAGACGAATTGCTACCCGGAGAGCCGCTGATCTGCGACGGTATCGAATTGCCGCTAAAGCACCGTAAAAAGCGGTTGGACCTAGAGGCGCGTGGCCTGATCAAAGGCGCGCAGGTGATTTACCTCGGCCCTGGCCGCCGGGCTGGGTTTTCGCGGTTGCATGTCATCGGTGCCGAAGACCCGCAAGTGTCCGCCGCGTCCATCGTTAAAATCGAATTGCCGGATGAGGAGGAGCCGTTCATCCCCTTCGCCGCGAATATGGGGGCGGCCTTCCTTCATGGTGCCGCAGTCACGATTCACAAAGCGCAGGGATCGCAGTGGGAAAACGTTCAGGTATTCGCGCCTGATTTGTTTGCCGCCGCGCGGATGGGGCGGGTCGAAGCCGGACAGCCCCTGTGGAAACGGCTGGCCTATGTCGCCATTACACGGGCCGAAAAGAGGTTGATGTGGGTCGTTCGCAACCGGCTTGCACGCCCAACAGCACCACTTTCGGTGGAAGACCTGCGCAGCGCCCCAGCGCCGTTAGAGTTGACGGCTGAAACCACGGATGAAGCATAGAGCCTGATAAATAAGGGGCTGCGCCGTGGTGAGACTTTAGTCTCACGCGTTGTGGGTCACCTGTAACACTGCTGCAAAGCTATCCGCGGATGTAACGGAACACGGCGGACGCCGCCCAGCCTGCCGTAATCGCGATGATCAACGACAGAATGCCGTAAATCAGCGGCTGTTCGTGCGCGAGGTTGAAGGCCCAGCGTTCAAACCCGACCATGGTGACATCCAGTGTCGTTTCGTAGGTATCAATCACCTTGCCGTCCCGTGTCAGGAAAATGCGCGTCGCATAAAGGCCTTCGGTCAAGTTCGCGGGCAGGGCGATTGCACTTCGAAATAGGGTATCCTCTGACAGGATCACGCCGCTTTCGTTCATCACGTAACGGCCGGTGTTTTCGCGCACACGAATAAGAGCTTCGGTAAAGGCTTCGGCGTCGGGCACATCCTTGGGCGCACCAACCGATCGGATCATTTGCGGGATCGTAACCTTGTGGCGCAGATCTTCGGTATGGGAAAGCACCTCGCCCATCGGGGCGGTGGTCGCGATGGCATAAAAGCTGGCTGCGGAATCGACCTCTACGGATGATGTGTTCACCCAAATGCCAAAGCGGCGGCTTTTACGGCGCACGACGACGGGTTCATGCGGGCCAGAAACCGTGACGATCACCTGCAAAGGCGACCCTTCGGGGATCGGAGAGTTACGTTTTACCGCTCCGAACACCAAAATCTCGGACCCGGCAAAATCGGCGGTGATGGCAACGCGGGCTTGACTTAGGCCAGCGACAACCTCTTCCTCGGCCTGGGCGGCAAACGGAAGGACAAGCGTGAACAGCAGGGCAATCAGCGCGCGCATCACAGACGACCCCGCGTGATCGAATAAAGCTCGTTCGGTTCCAGCAGTAGATCAAGGGCGAGCTTAACGCAGACGGCGATAACGATGACGGCCAGCAAAATCCGCAACTGTTCAGCCCGCAGTTTCAAACCGATCTGCGTTCCGATTTGCGCGCCGACCACACCGCCCAAAATCAAGATCGCCGCAAGCGCCATATCGACCGTGTAATTGGTGACCGCGTGCATCAAAGTGGTGAACCCGGTAACAAAGATGATCTGGAACAGCGACGTTCCCACGACCACTTTCGTCGGCATGTTCAGCAGATAAATCATGGCCGGAACCATGATAAAGCCACCGCCAACGCCCATAATTGCGGCCAGAACCCCGACCGAGGCACCGACCAAAATCGGCGGAATGATGGAAATATAAAGCCCCGAGGTGCGGAATTTCATTTTAAGGGGCAGGGCATCCACCCACCCGCGATGCCGCCGTTTGGGAACCACGCCTTTGCGTTTCGACCGTTGCAACGCACGCAGGCTTTCGATCAGCATCAGCGTGCCGACGATACCCAGAAACACCACGTAACAAAGGGTAACCAGCAGATCGACCTGCCCAAGCTTTGACAGCAGGTTAAAGATCCAAATCCCGACGCCCGACCCCATAAGCCCGCCAATCAAAAGGACGGTGCCCATCTTAAGGTCTACGGTTTTCCGCCTAAGATGCGCCAGCACCCCCGAAACAGAGGACGCGACGATTTGGTTCGCGCCTGTCGCGACGGCCACCGCCGGGGGTACGCCGATGAAGAACAGCAAAGGGGTGATCAGAAACCCACCGCCGACCCCAAACATACCGGACAAGATGCCGACCAACCCGCCCAGCCCCAACAGGAGGAACAGGTTGACCGATACTTCGGCGATAGGGAGGTAGATTTGCATATCCTATCCCTAGTCCAGCACGCACATGGCGGGCAAGAGGCTGCGCGCGCGGCTCACCTTTCCTTCGCGTATGGTTCGCCGCCAGCGCGTGGAGGGATTGCTTTGCCAACGAAGCCTGCAAGGATCACCACGGTCAGGATATATGGAAGTGCATCCATGAACTGCACGGGAACCACGAACCCGCCCAAGTCGATATTCTGATACCGCAGCGCGATTGCCTGAAGGAAGCCGAACAGCAAAGTGGAAGACAGCGCATACCAAGGCCGCCACTTCGCAAAGATCAGTGCCGCCAGCGCGATATATCCACGCCCCGCCGTCATATCCTTAACAAAGCCCGCTTGTAGTGCTGTCGCCAGATAGGCCCCCGCAATGCCGCACAGAAGCCCACAGATGGCCACTGCGGCGTATCGGATGCCGATGACCGACACGCCTGCTGTATCAACCGCTGCGGGGTTCTCCCCCACGGCGCGCAGGCGCAGGCCAAACCGTGTGCGGAACAACAGCCACCATGTCAGCGGCACCATCGCAAAAGCGATGTACACCAAAGCCGTGTGACCCGAGATAAGCTGGTAATAAGTTTGACCAATGATCGGCACATCCTTCACGGCCTCGGCGAAGGGTAGTTCAATTGGCGAAAACCGCGCCCCGCCGACAAGCGAAGGGGTGCGCCCGCCTTGTTGGAACCAGTCCTGCGCAATGACCACCGTCAGGCCCGCGGCCAGAAAGTTGATCGCAACGCCTGAAATCAGCTGGTTCCCGCGGAACGTAATCGATGCCAAGCCATGGATGCCTGACAGCGCCATCGACGCGGCGATGCCTGCCAATAGTCCCAGCCAGACCGAACCGGTCACGGCCGCCACTGCGCCCGAAAAGAAGGCTGCGGCAAGCATCTTGCCTTCTAGGCCGATATCAAAAATCCCGGCGCGTTCTGAATAAAGCCCGGCCAGACAGGCCAGCAGCAAAGGCGTGGCCAGACGAACGGTAGAGTCAAAGACTTGAAGAACGGTCGCGAAATCCATCACACGTCCTCCTTGCGCAAAGTGAGGAACAGCTTTTCAAGCGGCACGCGTACCATGTTGTCTAACGCGCCCGTGAATAGAATGACCAAAGCTTGAATGACGACGATCAGTTCGCGCGGGATCGACGTCCACAGGGCCAGCTCTGCGCCGCCTTGATAGAGGAACCCAAACAGGATCGCCGCTAGGAACACGCCAAACGGGTGCGAGCGGCCCATCAGGGCCACGGCGATACCGATAAAGCCCGCGCCTTCGACCGAGTTCATGACAAGACGCTCGGCCTCGCCCATGACGTTGTTGACGGCCATCATGCCAGCCAAACCACCCGATATCAGCATCGACACCATGATGATTTTAACAGGCGATATCCCTGCATAAACCGCGCCCGGTTCCGACTTGCCATAGGCACGCAGTTCATACCCAAGCCGGGTGCGCCAGATCAGCAGCCAAACGCCAAAGCACGCCAGAACAGCAATGATGAAGCTGATGTTAGCCGGGGCCGCTTTGGAAAACGGAATGCCGAACACCGCCAGAATGTCGTGCAGGGTGGGCAAATGCGTGCCTTCGCTGAACTTTGCGGTTGCCGGGTCCATGGACCCAACGGGCCGCATGACGTTGACCAGAAGGTAGTTCAAAAGCGAGGCGCCGATGAAGTTGAACATGATCGTGGTGATCACGATGTGGCTGCCGCGTTTCGCCTGTAGATAAGCAGGAATAGCGGCCCAAAGCGCGCCGAACAATGCCGAACCAAGCACCGCGACAGGCAAGGCAATGGCCCAGTGCGGCCATGGCAACGCCAGACAGACAACTGCAACGCCCAGCCCGCCCAGTGTTGCCTGCCCTTCGCCGCCGATGTTGAACATCGACGCATGAAAGGCCACAGCAACGGCCAAGCCGGTGAACATGAAGTTCGTCGCGTAATAAAGCGTATAGCCCCACCCGTAGGTCGAACCGACCGCGCCCTTTACCATCATTTGCACGGCGGCGACGGGGTCTTCGCCGATGGCGATGATCACAAGGCCCGACAGGATAAAGGCAATCAGCAGGCTGATTAGCGGAATAAGGACAACGTCGGCCCATTTTGGCATGCGTTCCATACTATGCGACCTCCCCGTTGACCCCGGCCATCAACAGGCCCAGTTCTTTTTCGTCGGTTTCTTGGGGCAGGCGTTCGCCCATAATCTTACCATCGAACATCACCGCAATGCGATCGGACATCGATAGGATTTCCTCCAACTCTACGCTGACCAATAGGATGGCTTTACCGGCGTCCCGCAGTTCGATGATCTGTTGATGGATGAACTCAATCGCACCAATATCGACGCCGCGTGTGGGCTGCCCGATCAAAAGTAGGTCGGGGTTGCGCTCTATCTCTCGGGCCAGAACGATTTTCTGTTGGTTCCCGCCCGAAAAGCTTTTGGCCGGAAGGTTCGGGTCGGGTGGGCGCACGTCAAAGCGCTCCATCTTGCCCTCGGTTTCGTTTTGGATGGCCGCATTGTCCATCAGAAACTTGTTTTTCTGATAGGCCGGATCGTGGTGATAGCCGAACACGCTATTTTCCCACGCCGTGAAATCCATGATCAGGCCTTCGCGCTGGCGGTCTTCGGGCACATGGGCGATGCCGCGCGCGCGGCGCGATTGCGCATCAGAATGCTTGCCCGTCAGGTCAATTTCTTGCCCTTTGATCCGGATAGAGCCGGTGCCGTGAGCAACGCCCCCCAGTACTTCCAGCAATTGCGACTGGCCGTTGCCCGCCACGCCAGCGATCCCCAAAATCTCTCCGGCGCGGACGTTAAGGGAAATGCCTTTCAGCCGCTCTACGCCGTCTTCGTCGACCACGCGCAGGTTTTCGACCTCCAGCACGTTTGCACCGGGGGCCGCGGGCTTCTTGTCGACCCGCAGCAACACTTTGCGCCCGACCATCAACTCTGCCAGCTTTTCGGGGCTGGTTTCTGCGGTTTTCACCGTCGCCGTCATCTCTCCGCGTCGCATCACGCTGACTGTGTCGGTGATATGCATGATTTCCCGCAGCTTGTGGGTGATCAGGATGATCGTCTTCCCCTCGCGCTTCAGGTTTTCAAGGATGCGGAACAGGTGGTCGGCTTCGGCTGGGGTTAGCACGCCGGTGGGTTCATCCAAGATCAGGATGTCCGCCTCGCGGTACAGTGCTTTAAGGATTTCGACCCGCTGCTGGTGGCCGACGGACAAATCTTCGATCAACGCGTCGGGATCGACGTTAAGTTCGTATTCCTCAGCGAGGCGTTTCAGCGTGCCTCGAGCTTTGGAAAGGGAAGGTCTTAAAAGCGCGCCATCCTCGGCCCCGAGGATCACGTTTTCAAGAACCGTAAAATTCTGCACCAGCTTGAAATGCTGAAAAACCATACCGATGCCCGCGCGAATGGCGGTTTGGCTGTCAGGAATGGGGGTAAGATTGCCGTTGATGAAAATCTCGCCGGCGTCGGCTTTGTAAAAGCCATAAAGAATCGACATCAGCGTGGATTTCCCCGCGCCGTTTTCGCCGATGATCCCATGGATCGTGCCGGGCATAACGCGGATCGAAATATCCTTGTTGGCCTGTACAGGCCCAAAGGCTTTGGAAATACCGCGAAGTTCAATGGCTGGGGCGGCAGTTTCCTGCCGCCCCGTTTGTGTGACCGTATTCACCGACGCCGCCCTTATTTAACCGGGCAGGCGTTATCGGACATGTAGTCATGTACCGCGATTTCACCGGCAACGATTTTGGCTTTCGCAGCTTCAACAGCGGCAACCATTTCGTCAGAAACGAGCGGTGCGTTGTTGTCGTCCATTGCGTAGCCAACGCCGTCTTCGGCAAGACCCAGCACGTTAAAGCCGGTTTCCAGATCCATACCGCCAGCGAATGCATCGTATACAGCGATATCAACACGCTTGGTCATCGACGTCAGAACTTTGCCAGGGTGCAGGTGGTTCTGGTTGCTGTCCACGCCGATCGACAGGATGCCTTCGTCGGCAGCAGCTTGCAGAACGCCAACGCCCGTACCGCCAGCAGCGGCATACACCACATCAGCGCCTTGGCTGATTTGTGCTTTCGTCAACTCACCGCCCTTAACCGGGTCGTTCCATGCGGCTGGGGTGGTGCCGGTCATGTTCTGAATGATGGTCGCGTCTGGGTTTGCCGCTTTTACACCCTGAACATAGCCACAGGCGAATTTGCGGATCAGCGGAATATCCATCCCGCCGATGAAACCAACGGTGCCGGATTCGGATGCCATCGCGGCCATCATGCCAACCAGATACGAACCTTCGTGTTCGTTAAACACAACCGAACGTACGTTTGGCGCATCGACGACCATGTCGATGATTGCAAATTTCGTGTCGGGGTAATCTGGGGCAACTTCACCCAAGACAGAGCCGAACGCGAAGCCCGTCATGACGATCGGGTTGTTGCCAGCTTCGGCAAAGCGGCGCAGGGCTTGCTCACGCTGAGCTTCGGACTGAAGTTCGATCTCGTTGTAGCTATTGCCGGTATCGGCTTTCCACTTTTCTGCGCCAACATGGGCAGCTTCGTTAAAAGATTTGTCAAACTTGCCGCCAAGATCATAGATCAGGGCAGGGTCGGCCAATGAAGCGCCGGCGCTAAGGGCAAGCGTCGCAGCAGCGCCCAGAAATTTTTGCATCATGGTCATGAACGAACTCCCGATTGTTTTGGGTTGGCATCGACTGTTTGGCGCACACCCAGCGTCAAACCCTCTCGCCTATTAAGATCATATTCAATTTAGGCCGCAGCAGGCGCAGAGGGTCAACCGGTTTTTGCTTATTTGGTCAGAGAATCGGGTGACGCAGCGGCATTCTCTAAAGGGATTTCCGCAGTATAAGCGCGTCAACGGGTTGCCCATCTGCGCCCTTATAATACCCAAGTCGGCGTCCCGCTTGGCCGTATCCAGCCGCAGAATACAGCGCCAGCGCTGGGGTGTTATCGGCGGCCACTTCCAAGAATGTCTCGGTCGCACCAAGGTTTTTGGCGCTTTCGTCGAAAGCGGCCAATAGGCGGCGACCGTTGCCTGATTGGCGGGCATCGGGATGGACTGCGATGGTCAAAACTTCGGCCTCGTCGGCGATGACGCGGCCCAAGACGAATCCGTTTTCGTCGCCGTGCAAGAACGCGCCAGAAGTTCTCAAAACGCTGCGAAATTCATCGACGCCCCAAGGTCGCGGGGTCGTGAAGCAAAGCGCGTGCAGTTCGGCCAGCGTTTCAGGCGTCATGGAAGGATCACAGGGGGCGGGTCAGACGCAGGCGCGGCATCCGCCGGGCGTACATACAGCGGGGCAGGGCGTGCCGATGCATCAAAGCCGTCCGCCTTAAGGCGGATTGCCGCGATACGCGCCATATGGGCAGCCACACGTGACGGGCCGACAAGCTGAAACGCTGCTTGATGAGGTTTGGCGATCTCGTCGGCGCGAAAACCGCGCACGATGATGTTGGCAGGAAGGTCCAAATCGGTCGGAGGAGCCTCCGGGTCGATCAGCCGGGGGGCTGATTGTGCGCTTCCATAGCTGAAGTGCTGGATATACGCGCGGCCTCGCGGGGCTTCGATGCTTAGGAGTTCGGCGGGCTGGGAAAGTGGGTCGTCCCAATCCAGCAATGCTTCGAACATGGACACGCCGATGGCCGGAATGCCCAGCGAAAGCGCCAGACCACGTGCCGCAGAAACAGAGATTCGGATGCCGGTAAAGTTGCCCGGCCCCACGCCGACGGCGATGGCATCAAGGTCGCCCCAGGTACCGCCAGCTTCGCCCAACAACTCTTCCAGCAGCGGCATCAGGCGTTCAGCCTGGCCGCGCTTCATGGCTTCGTCGCGCTCTGCCAGTATGGCGTCGGACATGACCGCGCCCGACACATGCGGCAGGCTTGTATCAAAGGCTAGAATATTCGGGGATAACCCGCCCTTGGGCTTCATCACGCCGCGACAGGGCGCACTTCAAGCACTTCTGGGATGTAGTGGCGCAGCAGGTTTTCAATGCCCATCTTCAGCGTCAATGTCGACGAAGGGCAACCGGCACAGGCGCCTTGCATGTGCAGATACACCACACCGCGCTCAAAGCCGTGGAAGGTGATGTCGCCACCATCCTGCGCAACGGCAGGGCGCACGCGTGTATCCAAAAGCTGTTTGATCTGCTCCACGATGTCAGAATCGGGACCGTCGTGATCGGCGTGGCCCGCATCCGCGGCTTCGCCCATCATCACCGGCTGGCCCGACTGGAAATGTTCCATGATCGCGCCAAGGATCGCGGGCTTGATATGTTCCCATGCGACGGCGTCGTTTTTCGTGACGGTCACGAAGTCATTGCCGAAAAATACCCCGGTTACGCCTTCGACCGCGAAAATACGGGTCGCAAGCGGAGAATTCCCCGCAGCATCGGCTGTTGGGAAATCAGCGGTTCCCGCGTCTAGCACGGACTGGCCGGGCAGGAATTTCAAAGTTGCCGGGTTCGGCGTGGATTCTGTTTGAATAAACATTTGGCGCGTCCTCATCTGACGCAGTGGATATGCGCCTTCGTGCCGTCTAAGTCAAGGTTTAGAACTGTTCTAAACTATTAGGTGACTGCTTCCAGCCGCTCTTTCGAAAGCTCGCCGGGCACAATTGTCAGTGGAACCGGCAATGTTCCGGCGCTACGCGTCAGCTGTGTGATAACCGGGCCGGGGCCCTTTTTACCGCTGCCCGCGCCAAGCACGATAACGCCAATTTCGCTGTCTTCGCGCACCTGATCCAACAGTTCGTCGGCGGCTTCGCCTTCGCGCACGACCAGTTCTGGTTCGATTTTGTGCTTATCGCGCATCCATTTTGCGAACACTTCGAAATGCGCTTCGATCCGTTCGCGGGCTTCTTCGCGCATCAGATCACCAACACCGATCCAGTGGTTGAACTCTTCGGGCGCGATGACCGAAAGGATGATCACCCCGCCGCCGGTATTTTCGGCGCGCATCGCGGCGAACCGCATCGCGTTCAGGCATTCGCGGCTGTCGTCCAGAAGAACAAGAAACTTTCGCATACTTACCCCCTCCCCAGCTTTCCGGGATGATGAAGTGCCCGTGTCGGCCATGCAAGCGCGCTGTTACGTGGTGGAATGTGCCCAGTCCCAATAAAGGTCGCGCACGCGCCGTGTCATAGCACCGACCTGATAGTGCGTACCGTCAAATTCAGTGACCGGGGTGACCTTCATCATGTTGCCCGAAAGGAAAACTTCGTCCGCTTGGTGGAAGTCGTCAAAGGTAAGCACCGTTTCATGCACGCGCAGGCCATCGGCGGCCAGATTGTCGATATGGCGCGCGCGGGTGATGCCGGACAGGAACGTGCCGTTTGGCACCGGGGTAAACACCTCTCCGTCTTTGACCATGAACACGTTGGCAGTGGCGCTTTCGGCGACATTACCCAGCGCATCGGCGACCAACGCGTTGCCGAACCCTTTTGCGCGGGCTTCGGCCAGCATGCGGGCGTTGTTTGGGTACAGGCAGCCCGCTTTGGCGTTCACAACTGCGTCTTCCAGCACGGGGCGGCGGAAACGGGTTGTCGTCAGTGTGGTGGACACACTGGGCGGTGCCATTGCGATTTCTTCCAGACAGATCGCAAAGCCCGTAGAATTGGGTTTAGGTACGATCCCCAGATCACCGCCATCAAGTGCCCAGTACATCGGGCGAATGTAAACCGCCGCAGCAGAGGAATATGCCTTCAGCCCGGCCCACACGATGTCGACCATATCTTCGGGCGACACTGTGGGCGTGATCATCAGCGCTTCGGCCGAGCGGTTGACCCGCGTGCAATGCGCCAGCAGATCGGGCGCGATCCCTTCGAAGTAGCGCGCGCCGTCGAAGACAGTTGTGCCAAGCCAACTGCCGTGATCGGCGGCATTCATCACGGGCAGGTCGCCCTTGTGCCATGCGCCGTTGAAATATGTTCGGATATTTGTGCCGGTTGCCATCATTCCCTCCGGATTTGCGCCACGGTAGCTGAGCATTCGGCCATGCGCCAGACCCAGAAACAAAGCGCCCCCAGCGTGGAAGGGCTGGGGGCGGGGCGCCTGGGGTGGGGTAACCTGTTTGGCACCAAATGTCCGGGGAACGGATCGGTAAGAATCCGACGACCCTTGGGGATGACGAGAGGCAGCTTTCCCCGGGAAAGTCGCGCATCGCGCGACTGGACAAGGCCAGGCTACGAACGGCGAGATTCTCTTTAGTGACGGTTCTGAATCGGTTTCGTGAATCTATTTCTTCCGTTCGGCCAAAAGCGCGGGCACATCCAGCGGTGTGTTGTTCATCACAAGCTGGCCGGATTCGTCGCGTGGCCATTCGTTTTCGGGACGGTCACGGTAAAGCTCTACGCCGTTTCCATCGGGGTCGCGCAGATAGACCGCTTCGCTGACGCCATGATCGGCGGCACCGTCCAATGGGATGCCCGCATCCAGCACGCGGGCGATGGCATCGGCCAGTTCTGCGCGGTCAGGATAAAGAAACGCGGTGTGATAAAGCCCGGTGTGCCCGGCAGGTGGTTGGGTTCCGCCAAGGCTTTCCCATGTGTTCAGCCCGATGTGGTGATGGTACCCGCCTGCAGACAGGAACGCTGCCGAGCCGCCATAGTATTGCTGTACCTCAAACCCCAAAACGCCTGCATAAAAGGCGATGGCGCGATCAAGGTCAGAGACTTTCAAATGGACATGCCCGATACGGGCAGCCGGGTGCACTGGATTGGTCATTTCGTTTCGTCCTTTTCAGATTTGCAGCAAAAGTACGAATGTGTGTGGCTTGACAAAAGGCTTCTTGGCGCATGGAGTTCGTTCGTAATCGCACAGAGGCGGCGGTCAGATGGCACGCGCGATCCGTCGTGAGAGCCGCGCCCATATGAATGACCCGAGCAGTGACAATGCCGCCAAGAACAACGCCAACACGCTTGCGGCCAGTACCCATGCTGTGCGCGAAAAGCGGATGGTTGTGCGCAATAAGCGCGATTTCCCCAGCACCTCCATCCGGCCAACGGTTCTTGCGCCCAGAACCTCGCTTACCTTGGCGATCTGTTTGGCCTCTGCGGCGTCATCGACATATCGCAGCATGTGCAATGTCGCGGTGCCGCCCAATGCGCCCCGCATCCGCCCGATGTTTTGGGCGGTGTCTGCCAGCGGGCCAATCACATCGGGCCGCAGGGTGGCGGAAAGGTCATCAATGCTGCGCGCGCTGGGCACGGCCTGCCAGTCAACGCCACGGGTTGCGGCATCATTGATCATCCGCCCCAAACGGGGAGAGATGACATTCATCTTCCGCGCTAGTTTCAGACTGCTTGCGCCAATCTTGATGCTGGCGGAGCTTCCGCCGGTTATGACAACCAGCCCAACAGCGGCCAAACCGATCAGTGACAGGGTCAGGTTGACCTGATCAACAGGTTCCCCGGCCACGAAATGCGCCCCTTCGGTTGCAACACCAGCGATGTCACCAATGGGCGTCAGCGCGACGGGGGCCTGACACAGCAACACTGCGGAAAACTCGCAGTGCGCGGCGTCGATCATGCAGCGCCCGCATTTTTGGGCTTGGGTGATCAGGCCGGTATCATCGGTGCGGGCTTGATCAAGTTGCGCCACTAACGTGGCAGAGGGGGCAATCCCACGATCCGCCGCGACCTGAGCGACGGCATCAATCGCCAGCCAGTTGCGCGGGGTTTCCGACAATAGTGTGAAAAGCCGCTGTTCGATCCGCGCGGGCGTCGCAGCGCGTGCCATAGCTTGGTCCGAGGCGCGCGCGATTTCGTCCGCCGTTCGGTCAACGAAGATGCGAACGGCCGGGTTGTTGGCCAGTTGAAAGGCGGTCAGCGCGGTGCAAGCCAGCGACACGATCATGACCAAAGTCAGAACCGCGCGTGCCGCTGGCCGCAACATTATGCGCCTGTCGAGCGGACCATCCCGACGATGTCATAGGTCCGTTCCAAGATCGGGTTGGCGATTTCACGCGCCCGATCAGCACCTTTGCCAAGGATCCGGTCGATTTCGGCCGGGTCTTTCATCAGGCGGTCCATCTCTTCGGAAATGGGCGACAGCTTGGAAACCGCCAAATCCGCCAGCGCGGGTTTGAACTGTCCCCAACCGGCACCGGCATATTCCGTTACAACCGCTTCGGCAGACGTGTCGGAAAGCGAGGCGTAGATATCGACAAGGTTCCGCGCCTCGGGCCGTTCCGAAAGCTCTTTATAGGTTTCGGGCAGCGGCGCAGGGTCGGTGCGGGCCTTTTTGAACTTCTTGGCGATGGTGGCGGCGTCATCGGTCATGTTGATCCGCTCCATATCGCTTTCGCCGGACTTCGACATCTTCTTGGTCCCGTCGCGCAGGTTCATCACGCGAGTGGCCGGGCCTTCGATCACGGGTTCGGGCATCGGGAAGAACCCGTCGGCCTTGTAATCGTGATTGAACTTGGCGGCGATGTCGCGGGTCAGTTCCACATGCTGTTTCTGATCCTCGCCCACAGGTACGTGGGTCGCGTGATACAGCAAAATGTCGGCGGCCATCAGCGAAGGATAGGCATAAAGGCCCAGCGACTGCTTTTCAGCGTTCTTGCCAGCCTTTTCCTTGAACTGGGTCATCCGGTTCATCCAGCCAAGCCGCGCAACGCAGTTAAAAAGCCAGCCCAATTCCGCATGGGCCGACACTTGGCTTTGGTTGAACAGGACAGATTGATCCGGGTCGATGCCCGATGCCAAATAACCCGCTGCAACTTCGCGCGTTGCATTGCGCAGATCAGCAGGGTCTTGCCAGACGGTGATGGCGTGCAGGTCGACCACGCAATAGATGGTGTCCATGCCTTGGCCTTGTGTTTCCACAAAGCGTTTGATGGCGCCAAGATAGTTGCCAAGGGTCAACCCGCCCGAGGGTTTGATCCCCGAAAAGACGCGCGGTGTGTGTGCCACGTCCGTCATGATGCGTTCTCCGTCTGGAATTTCATGCTCTGCTCGCTTACCCATGGTCGGCAAGCCCGTCAACCGGAGGCGCCAAATGGCCCAAGACCCAAACGCATCACCCATCAACCCGCTGCCGACCGTTGTTTGGCTGCTTGTGTTGCCCATCATTGCGCTGGAAATCGTATTCGGTGCCGGTGCGCGCGGACTGGCCGGTGGCCCCGCGGCGATCGGATGGCGGCTGGATGCGATACAAGACTATGCAGTGTCTGGCGCGGTGGTGAAGTGGATGTTTACAACATGGCAGTTCCCGACCGAACACTTGCTGCGCTTCGTCACTTACCCGTTCGTGCACTACAGCTTTACCCACGCGCTGTTCGTCGTGGTGTTCATGCTGGCGCTTGGCAAAATGGTGGGCGAGGTGTTCCGCCTGTGGGCGGTGCTGATCATCTTTTTCGCCTCGGCGATTGGGGGCGCGCTGGCCTATAGCTTGCTGTTGAACGAATCCATCCCATTGGTGGGCGGATACCCGGCGGTCTATGGGTTGATCGGTGCCTATACGTTCTTGCTGTGGGTCAGCATGTCGGGCCGCGGGTCGGACCAATTCCGGGCGTTTTCGCTTATCGGGTTCTTGCTGGGCATACAGTTGCTGTTTGGCATTCTGTTCGGCGGATCGCGCGATTGGGTGGCTGACATTTTCGGCTTTGCCACGGGCTTCGCGCTGTCGTTCGTTGTTGTGCCCGGCGGCTGGGCGCGGCTACGCGCGCGCCTTCGCCACCGATAGGTTAGCCCCGGCGCATGGCCCGGCGGAATTCTGACAACCGGAATGCGCCAAGTACGTGGCCAAGGCCAAAATACGCAACGATGCCAATCGCAACCAAAACCGCCAGCGCGGCGTAACGGATGGTGCCCGCCAGCAGCCAAGGTTCAAGCAATTTCGCCGCGCCGAACAAGATGCCGCCCATCAGAGCAGAGGCAAGGACGATCCGGCCAAGCCGCTGGCGAAAGCGGTCATCCATGACCGAAGCCTCGCCCATGTCGCGTGACCCGTTCCAAAGCAGAACAACCATTGCCCACCCGGCAAGCGTCGTCCCAAGTGCGGCAGCAAGGTAGCCGATGAACGGAGCAAGCCCGACGGCGACAATCACATTCACCAGCAAAGAAACCAGCGCGTAGTAGAAGGGCGCGCGGGTGTTTTCACGCGCGAAGAAAAGCGGTTGCAGCACCTTTTGCATAACAAAGGCAGGCAGGCCCAAACCGTAAACGGCGACGGCTGCGGCGGTGGCGGCTGTATCGGTCGCATCGAACGCGCCGCGCTGAAACAGAACGCCGATCAGCGGGCCGGGAATTGCGATCAGGGCAAAAGCGGCAGGGACGGTCAGGGCCAGCGAAAGCTCGCCCGCGCGGTTAAACGCGTCTTGCCCGCCCGCAGTGTCGCCTGCACGCAACCGGCGTGACAGGTCGGGCAAAAGGACCACGCCAATGGCGATGCCCACAACGCCCAGCGGCAGTTGATACAGCCGGTCGGCATAGTTCAGCCAAGCAATCGCACCGTCGAAAAAGCTGGCGACCTGACGGCCAACCAACAGGTTTACTTGCACCACACCACCGGCCAGTGCGGCTGGACCTGCGATGATGGCAAGGCGTTTCAGTTCTGGCGTCATTCTGGGGCGGCGGGGGATCAGGCGGTACCCGGCACGCGACGCGGCCACCCAGACCAGCGCCATTTGCGCCAAACCCGCAACCGGCACGGTCCAGGCAAGGGTGTCTCCGATCGGCCAGCCTGCGAAGCTGGCCACGGCCATCGCACTGATAAACAGGATGTTCAGAAGTACCGGCGCAGCGGCGGCGGCAACAAAACGGCCCGTCGCGTTCAGCACCCCCGAAAGCAATGCCCCCAGCGAGATGAACAAGATATAGGGAAAGGCGATGCGCCCGAAGTGAACCGCAAGGTCAAAGCGGTCATCGGTGGCAAAGCCCGACGCCATCGCGAGAACCAGCCATGGCATGAAAACCTGAGCAATCACCGTGAACACGATCAGAATTGTCGCAAGCCCAGTGAATGCATCGCGGGCAAAGGTTTCAGGGTCTTCGCCGCCCTCTAACTTTTTAGAAAACATCGGCACAAAGGCCATGTTGAACGCGCCTTCGGCAAAGAACCGGCGGAACATGTTGGGCAGAGAAAACGCGATCAGGAACGCCTCGGCCACGGGGCCGGAACCCAGATAGGCGGCAATCAGGATGTCGCGTACGAACCCCAAGATGCGGCTAAGCAGGGTCCAAACGCCGACCGTCAGAAACCCCGAGACAAGGCGAATAGGTTTCATTAACTGCGCGCCCTTTTCGCACCTTGCTCAACAGCTGCTCGCAACTTCTTTTCCAGCCCGTCTTGTTTGGCTTTGGAGTGCAGCTTTAGCCCGAACATGTCTTTGACATAGAAGCTATCGACCACCTGCGCGCCGTATGTCGCGATCATAGCCGAGGCGATATAGATGTTGTTGTCCGCCAACACGCGGGTCAGATCGAACAACAGGCCGGGACGGTCACGGGTATCAACTTCGATGATCGTGTAGATTTCCGAACCTTCGTTGTCGAACGTGATGGTCGTCGGGAACTGAAAGCCGCGCTCGCGTTTGCCAAGCTTGTCGCGGTCAGCCAGCTTTTCGCGCGCGATGATTTCACCGGCCAGCGTCTTTTCGATCATCTGGCGTAGACGGGGCAGGCGGCCCGCTTCGTACGGGGCGCCATCAGCGTCTTGAATCCAGAACACGGCGGTCGCATAGCCATCTTTTGAGGTATACGTCCGCGCATCCACCACGTTCGCGCCGACCAGCGCCAGCGCGCCTGCCAGACGGGAAAAGATACCGGGGTGATCTTCAAGTGCGAAACACGCACGTGTGGCATCGCGATCTTCGTCAGGCTTTAGGTCGATGTGGATTTCATCGCTTGCCAGATTGTTCAAAAGCTCGGCGAAAATCACGTGGCTGGCGGTTGGAAGGCCTTGCCAATAGGGGCCATAGTGGCGACCGGTTTCGACACGCAGCGCCTTTTTGTCCCAATCCGGCAGCGCGTCGCGGAGGGCCTTTTTAGCCTCGCTTTCACGTGCTTCGCGGTTCAGATCTTCAAGCCCGTTTTCAAGTGCGTCTTCGGTTTCGCGGTAAAGCGTGCGCAGCAGCTGCGCTTTCCAGTTGTTCCACGTGCCGGGCCCAACGCCGCGAATGTCGCAGACGGTCAGCACGGTCAGCAGATCCAGCCGTTTTTTGCTTTTCACAACCTTCGCGAATTCGCGCACGGTACGCGGGTCTGAAATATCGCGCTTTTGCGCCACATCGGACATCAACAGGTGATAGCGCACCAGCCATTCAACGGTTTCGCATTCGTCAGGTTTTAGCCCCAAACGCGGCGCCACCTTGCGCGCGATCCGCGCCCCCAGAAGAGAGTGATCTTCAGGGCGCCCCTTGCCGATGTCATGCAGCAGCAAAGCAACGTACAAAATCTTACGGTTCACACCTTTTTTCAGGATGCGGCTGGCGACGGGCAGTGCCTCCACCAGCTCTTCACGCTCAATCTGCGCCAGAACCGAGATGCACTGAATCGTATGCTCATCAACGGTGTAGTGGTGGTACACGTTGAACTGCATCATCGCGAGGATGGGTTCGAATTCTGGAATGAACGCGGCCAAAACGCCCAGTTCGTTCATGCGGCGCAGCGACCGTTCGGGATTGCCGTGCTTTAGCATGAGATCAAGGAAGATACGCTGTGCTTCCTTGTTGTTGCGCAGCTCATCGTCGAACAGTTCCAGATGGGACGAGATCAGGCGCATCGCGTTCGGGTGAAGCAAGGTGCCTGTGCGCAATGCCTCTTCGAAGATGCGTAGGATGTTCAGCTTGTCATCGAAAAAGGTCGTTTCGTCCGCAACGCCCAGCCTGTTCTGCACGATTTCGTAGCCCGGCTTGGCCCGCTTTTTGCGGCGGAAGAAACCGATCAGCATCGGCTCGCTTTTCACGTGGCTTGCTTCCAGCGCGGTCAGGAAGATGCGCGTCAGGTCGCCCACGTGGGTCGCGTGGCGGAAATAGTCTTGCATGAAATGCTCAACCGCGCGCCGGCCATCGTGATCAGTGTATCCAAGGCGTTCGGCCACTTCGACCTGAAGGTCAAAGGTAAGCTGATCCATCGCGCGCCCGGTAATCAGATGCAGATGGCACCGCACGGCCCAAAGAAAATTCTCTGCGTTTTCGAAGTCGTGGAATTCGTCTGCGGTAAAGACACCCAGATCGACCAAGGCAGCGGTCGTATCAACGCCGTGCACGTATTTCGCGATCCAGAACAAGGACTGAAGGTCGCGCAGGCCGCCTTTGCCCTCTTTGACATTGGGTTCCAGCATATATCGCTGGCCACCCTGTTTACGGTGCCGTTCGTCGCGTTCAGCCAGTTTCGCTTCGACGAAGTCAGAGGCCGTAGAGCTGAACAATTCGTTCCAAAGGCGCGTCTTCAACTCGTCTGCCAATGGTTCATGCCCGCCTAGGAAACGATGCTCCAGCAGGGCGGTGCGAATGGTGTAATCTTCGCGGCCAAGGCGAACGCAGTCTTTCACAGTGCGGCTGGAATGGCCCACCTTCAGGCGCAAATCCCAAAGGATATAAAGCATCGACTCAATCACGCTTTCGGCCCATGGCGTGATTTTGTAAGGCGTCAAAAACAACAGATCGACGTCGGACGACGGAGCCATCTCTGCGCGGCCATAGCCGCCCACGGCGATAACGGCGATGCGTTCGCCCTCTGTCGCGGTTTGTAGCTTGTGAAGGCGCTGTGTGGCGACACTCAGCACCGTGTCGATGATGCCGTCCATCAGGTAGGAATATGACCGAACAACCTGACGCGCATCAAAGGGGCGGGCCGCAAATGCGTTGGCAATAACAGCATTCCCGGCTTTGCGTGCAGCAGCCAGTTGCGTGACAGTGGCGGCACGAATTTCGCGGCTATCGGTCACGCCGTCCAATGCGGCGTCCAGCGCTGCATTAACCGCGTTCTGGTCAAAAATATCGATCGCCGGGCAGATCAAATCGCCCGGCGATAATTCGGATGGGTCGGTTTCTGCTGGCTTAGAAGCCAGCGCCACCGAAGCTTTTGGGGGCAGGGTCAATAACAACTACCTGATTATTGCGGATTTCTGCGACAGCAAGGCCGCGTTCGTTAGTGCCATCGCCAAGAAGACGGAATACGCCGTTTACCCCGGCAAAGCCAGCCCCTTGGGTCAGTGCAGTTGTTGTCAGGGCGTTGGATTTACCCTTGCGCACCAATGCGCCGATCGCCGCGATGCCGTCATAGGCAAGGCCCGAAATCGGATGCGGCTGAGCGCCATACGCCGCCTGATAACGCGCGTTGAAGCGGTTTGTCAGGCCGGGGTCTGGCAAGGCGAACCAGCCCCCCTGAACGCCGGGCAGTGATAGCGTTGCATTGGGAACGTCCCAGCGGGTCAAGCCGATGAATTTGGTGACCGCTGGATTAACGCTGTTTTCTGGAAGCAGTTGCGCCAGCAGCGGAAGTGCGCCAGCGGTGTCAGCAGTAAAGAACATCGCCTGCGCGCCTGAATTGCGCGCCTGCGCGGCAATACCGGGAACGGCTTGAACGACGCCGTTTTGCGAGAATTCGTAAGATCCCTCTGCAACGATAGATGCGCCACCTCGTGCTGCCGCCTGACGGATGGCCGCCGCGCCCAATTCACCGGCTACGTTCTGGTCACGTACGACCATGATCTTTGAACGACCGGTCTTTGCAGAATAGCGCACCAACCGGTTCGCGGTGTTCTGGAAGGTTGGGCCCAAGACGAACACGTTGCCGCCCGCGATCTGGGTGTTGTTCGAAAAGCTAAGAACATTCACGTTCCGACCCGCAACGGCAACACCGGCTGCGTTCGCGGATTGAGCGTACACAGGGCCAAGAATGATCTTTGCGCCATCGTTTACCGCTTGGGTCGCTACATTCGACGCCATCGCCGCGCTGCCCGCCGTATTGTAAACGCGCAGATCAATCTGGACGCCGTCAAGGTCTGCGATGGCCAGACGTGCCGCGTTTTCCAACCCTTTCGCCAGCAACGCGTCGCTTGCTTGGCCCGATCCACCAGGAACCAGAAGGGCCACGGGTACAGGCGCTTTCGTGTTGATGCTGGGTCCAGTGTCACCACTTAAAGAAACGGGCTGACATGCGGTCAGTGCTGTGACAGCGGCAAGAGCCATCACTCCCTTTGTGATTGACTTGCGGACAGGCCCAAAAACGGCAAACATGGCATTTCTCCCTACACCCGGGCCACCGGCCCGTATCTGCTGCGGACCCTAAGCGGTTCGGCAGTCCAAGTAAATGTCAGAGAAAGCCCGAGGCCCCCTTGCAGATCGAAACAAAGCCCCTTTCGCCCGGCCTGTATTTTGTCGCCACGCCGATTGGCACCGCGCGCGATATTACGCTGCGGGCGCTGGACATCTTGGCCTCGGCCGATGTGATCGCGGCCGAAGACACGCGAACGGCAAAGCACCTGATGCGAATTCACGGGGTTTCGCTGGGCGACCGCCCGGTGATTGCATATCACGATCACAGTGGGCCAGATATGCGCGCGCGGATTGTTCAGATGATTTCTGACGGTAAATCAGTTGCTTACGCAAGCGAGGCGGGCACGCCATTGGTGGCGGACCCCGGTTTTCAATTGTCCCGCGCTGTCATCGACGCAGAACTGCCATTGATCGGGGCGCCGGGGCCGTCGGCGGTTTTGGCGGCCCTGACTGTGTCAGGTTTGCCGACCGACAAATTCATGTTCGCGGGATTTGCGCCAACCGCAAAAGGCGCGCGCAAAAAATGGCTGACAGAGCTGACGGACCTGCAGGCAACGCTTGTTCTCTACGAATCGCCCAAGCGTCTTTACGCCCTGTTAACCGACCTTGTGCAAACCTTTGGGGAAGAGCGGCAGGCCGTCGTCTGCCGGGAACTGACCAAGAAGTTTGAAGAGGTGGTTCGCGCCCCGCTTGCGGAATTGGCCGAGTCATTCAAAGACCGCGCTGTGAAGGGCGAAATTGTTGTTTTGGTAGACCGCGCACCCGTGCGGGTCGCCGACGAAGCATCGTTGGAGGATGCATTGCGCGACGCGTTGAAAAGCCAATCGGTGAAAGATGCGGCAACGGATGTGGCCGAAGCGTTGAACCTGCCACGGCGGCAGGTTTACCAGGCGGCGTTGAAGCTGGCCAAAGACGAATGAGCGGCTCCGTCGCGTATCACTCCGGTCGTGTGGCCGAAGATATCGTGGCGGAGCATTACATTCGACGCGGTTTCAAGATCGCGCACAAACGCTGGCGCGGCGCAGGTGGCGAAATTGACCTGATCGCGCGCGATGGGGATGCGCTTATTTTCATCGAAGTAAAGAAAAGCCGTTCGTTCGCGCGGGCGGCTGAACGTCTTTCTCCGCGTCAGATACAGCGCATTTTTGATACCGCGTCAGAGTTTGTTTCGGGGGAGCCGAACGGGCAACTGACCGATATGCGCTTTGATGTTGCGATGGTCGATGGGCAGGGCCGGATTGAGATTTTGGAGAATGCTCTGGGCATTTAAAGTGAAAGTGTCATTGCAACCCGGCGCGTGGCGGGCCATGTAATTCCCTGAACATTGGGAGAGTTTTGCATGTCGCTCAAAGTTGCCATTCAGATGGACCCGATCGAACCGATCGACATCAACGCTGATAGCACGTTCCGCATCGCCCTAGAGGCGCAAAAACGCGGGCATGAGTTGTTCTATTACACACCGGACAAACTTTATTGGAACAACGGTCGCGTGATGGCGCGTGGCTGGCCGCTGACGCTGCGCCGTGAAAAGGGCAACCATTTTACGCTGGGCGCGGAAACAGATGTGGACCTTGGCGAATGGGATGTTGTCTGGCTGCGCCAAGACCCGCCCTTCGATATGGGGTACATCACGACCACCCATCTGTTGGAACGTATCCACCCGAAAACGCTGGTGGTGAATGACCCGTTCTGGGTGCGCAACTTCCCCGAAAAGCTGTTGGTGCTGCAATTCCCAGATTTGATCCCGCCCACCCTGATCGCGCGGGATTTGGCGACGATCCGCGAATTCAAAGACCATCATGACGATATCATTCTGAAACCGCTTTACGGCAACGGCGGTGCTGGCGTGTTCCGGCTGGACCCAAACGACAGAAACCTGTCGTCGCTGCACGAATTATTCACTGGGCTAAGCCGTGAGCCGCTGATCGCACAGAAATTCCTGCCCGATGTGTCCAACGGCGACAAGCGGGTGATCCTTGTGAATGGCGAACCCGTCGGTGCCATCAACCGCGTACCTGCCAGTGGCGAGACGCGGTCCAACATGCACGTTGGCGGGCGGCCCGAAAAGATTGGCCTGACCAAACGCGATCTGGAAATCTGCGAGGCGATTGGCCCAACCCTGCGTGATCATGGCCAGATCTTCGTCGGCATCGACGTGATCGGCGATTATCTGACCGAAATCAACGTGACCTCGCCCACGGGCATTCAAGAGCTTGAGCGTTTCGATGGAACGAATGTCGCTGAAAAAATCTGGGAAGTGATAGAGGCAAAACGCGCATGAGCGTAATGCGCGCCATCTTGAACCCCTTTTTGCGGCTGACGGAAAAGCCGCATCTGGCGCGCGCGACACCGGAAAAACTGCGCAGTGTATTGGAAAAGAAGGCACCTCTTTTCTTTCGCGCGCCTCGTGGCACTTTGTACGAGGATGCGCTGTTGCAAGACGGCGGTGCGAAGGTGCCCGCGCTTTGGGCCATTGGGCCGGGCGCAGATCGAAACGCGCCGGTGGTTCTATATTTTCACGGTGGCGGATACGTGTTTGGTTCGCCGAATACGCACAAAGCGATGTTGGCGCGTCTGTCTTCGTATTCCGGCATGCCGGCCTGTTTGCCCAAGTATCGTTTGGCCCCAGAACACCCGTTTCCGGCCGCGATTGAGGATGCGTTGACAGCGTACAAGGCGCTGCAAAACCATCCGGCAGGCGTGGTCCTTGGAGGTGATAGCGCGGGTGGTGGCCTTGCCTTGGCTTTGCTGGGCGAGATTAATCGTTTGGGTCTGGTCGCGCCGTTGGGCTGTTTCGCGTTTTCGCCGCTGACTGACCTGACATTTTCAAGCGATAGCTTAACCCAAAACGCAGCCAAAGATGTGGTTCTGCCAGCAGCCCGCGCCACCGAGATGGCGCAAATGTACCTGAACGGTCACGGCGATACGGACCCGCGCGTTTCGCCGCTGCATGCAGCGTTTGCAGGTGCGCCGCCTGTATGGCTGACGGTCGCCGATGCCGAAATTTTGTTGGATGATACACAAAAGATGGCGGCACATCTGCGCAACGAAGGCGTTGAAACCCATGTGACGGTCGAACAAAACCTGCCGCATGTCTGGCCGCTGTTTCACAACATACTACCCGAGGCGCGGCATAGTTTGCGTAACGTGGCGCAGTGGCTTAGCTCTCTACCGTCGCGCTGATACGGAAACTCGCCGCCTCTGCGATGTGGTTCTTGCGCACTGTCGAAGAGGCATCCAGATCGGCGATGGTGCGCGCCACCCTAAGCACACGATGATACCCGCGCGCCGAAAGGCCAAACCGTTCCGCGACTTTGCCCAGCAACGCTTTTCCATCGGCATCGGGTGTGGCTATTTCTTCCAACAGTTGGCCTTCTGCATCGGCGTTGCAGCGAAGGCCGTCATGATCCTGAAAGCGCGCTGCCTGAACTGACCGGGCTTGCGCAACGCGCGATGCCACTTGGGCAGAGGTGTCGCCGGTATCGGGCAGGTCCAGATCAGCGAACGACACAGGCGGCACTTCGACGCGAAGATCGAACCTGTCCATCAACGGGCCAGAGATGCGCCCAAGGTAATCGTCGCCGCATTGGGGAACGCGTGCACAGGCGCGCTCGGGCTCTGTTAGATAGCCGCATTTGCACGGGTTTGCCGCAGCCACCAACAGAAACTTGCAGGGATAACGCATGTGCGCATTGGCGCGGGCAACTACGACCTCGCCGTTTTCGATGGGCTGGCGCAGGGTTTCCAGAACCGTGCGCGGGAATTCCGGAAATTCATCCATGAACAGCACGCCGTTATGGGCCAACGAGATTTCACCGGGTTTCGCGCCCCGTCCGCCACCCACGATCGCGGCCATTGATGCCGTGTGATGGGGTTCGCGAAAGGGGCGGGCGCGGGAAATGCCCCCTTCGTCCAACAGGCCCGACAGCGATTGGATCATGGAGGTTTCAAGCGCCTCTGCCGCCGTAAGCGGGGGCAGAATTCCGGGCATCCGTGCCGCAAGCATTGATTTGCCCGACCCCGGAGAGCCGACCATCAGCATGTGATGTCGCCCAGCTGCCGCGATTTCCAACGCCCGTTTGGCGCGTTCCTGCCCTTTTACGTCGCGCAGGTCGCGATGATGGGGGGCGGCAGAAACCTCTCCGGGTTCTGCGGGGGTAAGGGGGGCTTGGCCGGTGTAGTGGCGTACAACTTCGCCCAAGGACGCGGCTGGCAATACCTGCGTCGCGCCAACCCACGCAGCTTCGGCTCCGCATGCCTTGGGGCACAGCAACGCGCGGTCATTTTCGGCGGCCGCCATCGCGGCGGGAAGGGCGCCGATGACCTGTACCAAAGACCCATCAAGGGACATTTCGCCAAGGGCAACCGTTTGTTCCACGTCATCGCGCGGCACCACATCCAACGCCGCCAACAGGGCAAGCGCGATGGGCAGGTCGAAATGGGACCCCTCTTTCGGTAAATCGGCCGGGGACAGGTTGATGGTGATCCGCTTTGACGGAAGGGCAAGCGCCATGGCCGACAGCGCCGCGCGCACCCGTTCGCGGGCTTCGCTGACCGCCTTGTCGGGTAGTCCCACGATGGAAAACGATGGCAACCCGGCTGTGACGGCGCACTGCACCTCGACCAAGCGCGCCTCTATGCCTTGGAATGCCACCGTATAGGCCCGAGCGACCATTCCCGCCTCCGTGTTATTGGTTGATTAACCGTTAACGCGGGAAGGTTTACGAATGGTAAATGTCCATGAACGCAGGAAATGCCTCTGGATCATTCGCAGTTTTATCGCGGCAATTTGAATTGCAGAACCCAAAGACGCGGCCCTCTACTTCCAGGAAATCTGTGACGGGGTTGCCGGAATATGGGCACATCGCATTTTCGGATGGGCCTTTGGCAACGGCACGTGCGGCAAGGGGCGCGGGGCCGGGCCAGGCAACGGTTTCAAGGTCCATCGCATAAGGTTCGGGATCGTAACTGTTTGTCAGCCCCTCGGCCCGCCAGCGGCGGAAGGCGGGGTCTGCAAGATGGGTCGCGACGTAGTCTTGGGCGGCTTTTCCAACCGGCAAGCCGTATCCTGCAATCCGCGCGGCGATGGGCGCATAGAACACATCCGCGACTGAATACGCGCCGAAAAGCCATGGGCCTTCGGTCTGAAACCGTTCACGCGCCGTCGTCCAAAGTTGTTCGATCCGGGCAAGGTCGGCACGCACTTCTTGCGAAGGAGCAAACCCTTTGTACGCCTTGCCAAGGTTCATCGGGCACGCGCCGCGCAACGCCATAAAACCGGAATGCATTTCAGCGGTCAGCCAGCGGGCAAAAATACGCTGTGACGGGTCCGCAGGCCAGAGCCCGGCATCCGGATGCCGCTCTGCCAATGTTTCGGCCATCGCCAAGGTATCCTGCAGCGGGTCACCTTCTGGGGTGCGCATAACAGGGACCAAACGCGCCGGTGCCAAGGGCAACAGGTCTTGCGCCATCGTTCCTGAATAAAGGCCAACCATTTTCACCCTGACGGGCAAGTCGAATTTTTCGAACATCAACCAGCCGCGCAATGACCAACTGGAGAATGTTCTGTCACCAAGGAAAAGTTCATAAGTCATAAGGTTAGCCTATCCAAAACGTTTTGCCCGATAAAATGATCTGTTGTGCGGGGTAACATCACAGTCGTTGATAATAGTCAGATTCGCGCAGGCGTTGTGCGCTTAATCACGGCAATTTTTCTGTTTTAGCGCCTGATGCTGAAATACAAAGTCAAAACAACGCTTGGGATGTTTTAGGTTCGCCAGCCACCTGTTCAGATCGTTCAAAGACGCCTTTATCGTCGAAGCTCCGTCGCCGCCACTGAAACTATTCCTGATCCAGATGCGTTGAGCCTTCGTAATGAAAATATACGACGTCAGTTAAATATCGACAGCCACGCAAACCCAGGGGGGCGCAAATGGCACTTGATGGAAACCCTGAACGGACCTTTTCACGCCGCGCAATGACGGCGGAATTACTGGACGCGGAAACAGAGCTTCAACTTGCGTATGCATGGCGCGATCAGCGCGATGAACAGGCCCTGCATCGTCTGATAACGGCATATATGCGCTTGGCTATTTCCATGGCGTCCAAGTTCAAACGCTATGGCGCCTCGATGAATGATCTTATTCAGGAGGCAAGCCTTGGGTTGATGAAGGCCGCTGACAAGTTTGACCCCGATCGCGGCGTGCGCTTTTCGACCTATGCCGTTTGGTGGATCAAAGCGTCGATCCAAGATCACGTGATGCGCAATTGGTCGATGGTGCGGACGGGTTCAACCTCTTCGCAGAAATCGTTGTTCTTCAACATGCGCCGGATACAGGCTCAGTTGGAACGGCAGGCGATGTCGAAGGGCGAAACGCTTGACCGCCACCAACTGCGCCAGCTTATCGCAACCGAAGTCGGCGTTTCCCTTGGCGACGTAGAAATGATGGAGGGGCGGCTTTCCGGGTCTGACTTTTCGCTAAACGCGACCCAATCGACCGAGGATGACGGCCGCGAATGGATCGACGCGTTGGAAGATGACGGGGTGCAGGCCGCCGAAACTGTCGCGCAAGATCATGACTTGGCCACGCTGCGCGTTTGGTTGACCGACGCCATTGCGCAACTGAGTGACCGTGAACAGTTCATCGTTCGCGAACGTAAACTGCGCGATCAACCGCGAACGCTTGAAAGCCTTGGTGACGAACTTGGCCTATCGAAAGAGCGCGTGCGCCAACTAGAGGCTGCGGCCTTCGGAAAAATGCGCAAAACCCTTGAAGCGCACGGCGGTGAGGTGCATGAATTCTTGTTGTGAAACACGTCATCTCCCTTTGTTGCTTTCTTGCCGGTTTTGCGCACGCGTCTAGCGCGTCGTCGCAACAGATTGCGCCAGATGCGCTGACCCGCTTGCCGGATGCCGATGTGGTCATCTTGGGCGAAATTCACGACAATCCAGTCCATCACACCAATCAGGCCTTGGCCCTGCGCGCGCTTCAGCCCCGTGCGGTGGTGTTTGAGATGTTGGATAGCGATCAAGCCGCGCGGATTGAAGACGTTGACCGCGCCGATGCCAGCGCGCTTGAGCAGGCTTTGAATTGGGGCGAAAGCGGTTGGCCCGATTTCACGATCTATCACCCGGTTTTCACGGCTTCCCCCGGTGCCGTTATCTATGGCGGTGGGCTTGCGCGTGCGCAGGTGCGTCGCGCGATCACAGAAGGGGCCGCAGCCGTGTTTGGCCCTGACGCGGGTTCATTTGACTTGGCCGAACCCTTGGACGAAACGCAGCAATCCGAACGCGAAGAGGGGCAGCAGCTGGCCCATTGCAACGCTTTGCCACCCGAATTACTGCCCGGCATGGTCGAGGCGCAGCGCTTGCGCGACGCTGGCTTGGCGCGGGCCGTGAAACAGGCGCTGGATGAAACCGGTGGCCCGGTTGCCGTGATTACGGGCAACGGCCATGCGCGCAAAGATTGGGGGCTTGCCTACGCTTTGAACGCCGCGGCGCCGGATGTAAGCATTCTGTCCATCGGGCAATTCGAAGATGCACCAGACACCCCAACCCCGTTCGATCTGTGGCTGGTAACTCCGCCGACCGAAAGGGAAGATCCCTGCGCCGCTTTTCAATAGTAACGCCGCCCAAGGGTCGCGGCTTCTTGTAAGCTTGGTTTAATCGCCATACTGTCGGCCTTGCTAAAATCGGGGGCACGGATGCTGGCAGGCAAACGCATTCTATTGATCATCGGCGGCGGGATCGCGGCATTCAAATCCTTGGATCTGATCCGGCGGCTGCGGGAACGCGGCGCAACAGTGACGCCAGTTCTGACCACGGCGGCTGAAGAATTCGTAACGCCGCTGTCCGCTTCGGCATTGGCCGCGCAAAAGGTTTACCGCGATCTGTTCGATCTGACAGACGAGGCCGAAATGGGGCATATCGAACTGTCCCGCTCGGCGGATTTGGTGGTTGTTGCACCGGCGACGGCGGATCTGATGGGTAAAATGGCGGGCGGTTTAGCGAATGACCTTGCCTCAACCCTGTTGATGGCCACCGACAAGCGCGTGTTGATCGCGCCAGCGATGAATGTGCGCATGTGGCTGCACCCGGCCACACAGCGCAACATCGCGCTGTTGAAAGAAGATGGGGTGTTGTTCGCCGGCCCGACCGAAGGCGATATGGCCTGTGGTGAATTCGGCCCCGGCCGCATGGCAGAACCGTTAGAGATTGTGGCCGCCGTAGAAGCCGCACTGGCCGATGGGCCACTGAAGGGCAAGCGCATCATTGTGACTTCGGGGCCGACACATGAACCGATTGACCCGGTCCGCTATATCGCGAACCGTTCGTCGGGGGCGCAGGGCACGGCCTTGGCGCGTTCGTTGGCCGCGCTTGGGGCAGAGGTTGTATTTGTGACAGGCCCCGCCGATGTCGCCCCGCCTGATGGGGTTGTGGTGGAAAAGGTCCAGACAGCGAAACAGATGCTGGATGCGGTTCAGGCCGCTCTGCCGGCCGATGCTGCGGTTTTCGCGGCCGCCGTTGCCGATTGGCATGTGACCAACGCGGCCGACAGCAAAATCAAAAAGACCAAATCGGGCCTGCCGATGCTGGAATTTGCAGAAAACCCAGACATCTTGGCGACCGTAAGCCAGATGAAAACGGGCCGCCCGGGCCTAGTGGTTGGCTTTGCGGCGGAAACCGATGACGTGGTCGCCCACGCCACCGCCAAGCGCGCGCGCAAGGGGTGTGACTGGATCGTCGCGAATGATGTTTCGCCCGAAACCGGCATCATGGGCGGTTCGGAAAATGCGGTAACGCTGATTTCGGATGACGGGGCTGATAGCTGGCCGCGCATGGGGAAAGATCAGGTGGCCAACCGCCTTGCACAACTGATTGGCGAGGCGCTGAAATGACACCGACCGTTCAGATTCTTTGGGACGACTGGGCGGATACAGCCCTGCCACTGCCATCCTATGAAACGCCGGGCGCGGCGGGCGCAGATATTCGCGCGAACTTGCCCGCAGATATTCGCGAAACTGGTTTCACGCTGCAACCGATGGAACGGCGGATTGCGCCAACCGGCATTCGGCTGGAAATTCCGCAAGGGTATGAGGTGCAGATCAGGCCGCGTTCGGGGCTGTCATTGAAGCACGGAATTACGCTGCCCAACACGCCGGGCACGATCGACAGTGACTATCGCGGGCCGCTGGGGGTCATTCTGGTTAACTTGGGCACCGAACCCTACACGGTGCATCACGGCGACCGGATCGCGCAGATGATCGTCGCGCCGGTGGTTCAGGCCGCATTCACCGTTGTGGATGGCCTAACAGAGACTGACCGCGGGGCTGGCGGTTTCGGTTCAACCGGGCGCGGCTGATGGGGTTGGTCTTTGCCATGGCAGCGGTCCTGTGGGGCATTGGTCATGTGATGAAAACCCCGATCAAGGCGCGGATATTGATGATCGCGCTTTTGTATGTGGCGGTTCTGATTGTTCAGGTCGTCTTTCCCGATGGGCACGCGTTGCGCCAAGCCACGGGCGGTTCAAAAGAAGCCTGGTTCGGCCTTGGCGCGGTGGTTGGCATCGTTGCGGGGTATCGTCACCTTTTGGGGCGGCTTAAGGCCAAGGCGCGCCCGGCTGAAACTGCAAAGCCGAAAGGCACGTTTTCACCGGCAGAGTTGGACCGCTACGCCCGCCACATCGTCCTGCGCGAGGTCGGCGGCCCGGGTCAGAAAAGCCTGAAAGACGCCAAAGTTCTGGTGATTGGGGCAGGGGGTCTTGGTTCGCCTGTGTTGCTCTATCTGGCGGCGGCAGGCGTGGGCACCATTGGCGTTATTGATGATGACGAGGTGGATGCCTCAAATCTTCAGCGTCAGGTTATTCATACCGACGCGCGCATCGGCATGCCCAAGGTCTTTTCCGCCGAAGAAGCGATGCGCGCGCTTAACCCCTATATCACCGTGCGCCCCTATCACCGGCGTCTGGAAGAGGCCGACGCCGCGGATTTGTTCGCCGAATACGACCTTGTGCTGGATGGCACAGATAATTTCCAAACTCGTTTCATGGTCAATCGCGTTGCTGTAGCAACTGAAACTCCGCTGATCGCTGCCGCGATTGCCCAGTGGGAAGGGCAGATCAGCCTGTATGCCCCCGCCGGTGATGCGCCGTGTTATCAGTGCATCTTTCCCGAAGCGCCCGCCGATGGGCTTGCCCCCAGCTGTGCCGAGGCAGGCGTGATGGGCGCGCTTCCCGGCGTTGTCGGTTCGATGATGGCAGTTGAGGCGATTAAGGAAATCACCGGCGCCGGGGCCAGTTTGCGCGGGCGGATGCTTCTTTACGATGCGCTTTATGGTGAAAACCGTCAGGTCACGCTGAAACGGCGCGCAAACTGCCCGATCTGCGGCAACCCGGATCACGCCTAAGCTAGACAGCGCCAGCAATCGCGCCCTAACGTGGCTTATATCGCCATTTTACGGGGAGCTTTCATCATGAAAATTATCGCCGCCCTGACCGGGCTTGCCACCGCCGCATTCGCCACCATAGCCACCGCTGAATTGCCCGATTTGAATGGGCGAGAGGTGGTCGTGGTCACCGAAAATGCCTATCCGCCCCTGCAATTTGTAGAGCCGGGTACCGGCGACGCCATCGGGTGGGAATATGACGCGATGGCCGAAATCGCCAAGCGTCTGAACTTTGCGCTGGAATACGAAAACATCAGCTGGGACGCGATGATCCCCGCCGTTTCTGAAGGGCAGTATGATCTGGGAATGACGGGCATTACGATCCGTGATGACCGCAAAGAAAAGGTCGATTTTTCCGCCCCGTATATGCGTTCGGAAATGGTGATGCTTGTCCGTGGCGATGAAGAGCGGTTCGCCGACGCAAAAAGCTTTGCCGCGAACGAAGACCTCTTGATGGCCGCACAACCGGGCACCACGCCGTTTTACGTTGGGGTTTACGATGTGCTGGACGGGAACGAACAGAACCCGCGCATCGTAACATTTGAAACTTTCGGTGCCGGGGTTCAGGCCCTGCGCACGGGTGACGTTGACCTTGCGCTGACCGATAGCACCGCTGGCAACGGGTACGTCACCGCGTCGAACGGCGGGCTGAAGATTGTGGGTGATCCGCTGGGAACCGAGGATTTTGGGTTCATCTTCCCCAAAGGTTCTGACCTTGTTGCGCCGATCAACGCAGCCATTGCCGCGATGAAAGAGGATGGCACCATCGATGCGCTGAACCAGAAGTGGTTCCTCGACTATAAGCTTGGGGAATAGGCCCGGCGTGGGCGCAACGCGATGATCCCGGATACAAAGCCGGACAAGGATTTTCCGTGGTGGCTGATCTTCGCGGGCGGGCTTGCCGCGATGTTCCTTTACCGGGTGATTGCCGATGACCTTTACGCGCAGGTGTTCAGGACCCTGAGCAAGGGCATCGGCATCACCGTTTTCGTGACCGTGGTTGGGTTTTCGCTGGCGTGTCTGATTGGGCTGGCGCTGGCCACCGCGTGTCTTTCGCGGTTCTTGGTGCTGCGGCAACTGGCGCGGTTCTACATCGAAATCGTGCGCGGCATCCCCATCCTTGTTTTGTTGCTCTATGTGGCTTTTGTTTTGGCCCCGGCAGCGGTGGCAGGATGGAACTGGTTGGCAGAGGGGTTGGGCCAAGACCCCATTCGAACGCGCGATTTCCCGTTGTTGTGGCGGGCCGTTATGGCGTTGACCATCGGCTATTCCGCCTTCTTGGCAGAGGTGTTTCGCGCGGGCCTTCAATCTGTCGACGAAGGCCAGATCGAAGCGGCAGAGGCGCTGGGCCTGAATGGCTGGCAAAGGTTTCGTTATATCGTATTTCCACAAGCTTTCCGCATGATCCTGCCCCCGCTGGGCAATGATTTTGTTGCAATGGTGAAAGACAGCTCTTTGGTTTCGGTGCTGGGCGTGGCGGATATTACGCAGCTGGGTAAGGTCACTGCCGCCGGGAACTTTCGCTATTTTGAAACCTACAATGTGGTGGCGCTGATTTACCTTATGATGACGGTTTCGCTTTCCCTTTTGCTGCGAAAGTTCGAGGCGCGTCTAAGAAAACGCCCCGGTTAGCTCTGGAACTTCGCCCGGTCCGCGCATAGCTTTTCCCGCAAAGGAGAACGCAATGACAAACCCGCTTCTGTCTGACTGGTCCACACCGTTTGAAATCGCGCCATATGCCGATATTTCGGACGAAGATTTCGCCCCCGCGTTCGATGCGACGATGGATGAAAGCCGCGCGAACATCGCGGCAATCGCTGATAATGCTGACCCTGCGACCTTTGCCAACACCATCGAAGCCCTGGAAATGGCGGATGGGGCGCTGGACCGAATGCTGGGCGTGTTCTATTCCTTGGCGGGCACCGACAGCAACAAAACCCGCGAAGGGTTGCAGCGGGATTTCGCGCCAAAGCTTTCGGCCTATTCGTCCGAAATCACAATGAACGCAAAACTGTTCCAGCGGATCGAAGAGCTTTGGCAAAAACGCGAAACGCTTGGCCTGAACGATGAACAGATGCGGGTGCTGATGCTGACGCGCCGTGGTTTCGTGCGGTCCGGAGCGTTGCTGGAAGGGGCGGCGCGTGATCGGCTGAAAGATGTGAACGCGCGGCTTGCGGTGCTGGGCACAGAATTCACGCAGAACCTTTTGGCTGATGAACGTGAATGGTTCATGGACCTGTCCGAAGATGACCTGGAGGGGCTACCGGATTTCGTGATCGCCACGGCCCGCGCCGCAGGTCAGGAAAAGGGTGCAGACGGGCCGGTTGTGACGCTGTCACGGTCGCTCATTGTTCCATTCCTGCAATTTTCGCCGCGTCGTGATTTGCGCGAAAAAGCGTACGAGGCATGGGTCGCGCGCGGCGCCAATGGCGGTGACACCGACAACCGCGCCATCGCAGCAGAGGTGCTGAACCTTCGCGCCGAACGGGCCACGCTTTTGGGATATGCGGATTTCGCCAGCTATAAGTTGGAAACCGAAATGGCCAAATCGCCCGACCGCGTGCGCGACCTGTTAATGGCGGTGTGGGAGCCGGCAAAAGCATCGGCAAATGCAGACGCCGAGGTGCTGGCCGACATGATGCACAAGGACGGCGTGAATGGTCAGCTAGAGGCATGGGATTGGCGGTATTATTCTGAACAGCGCCGCAAGGCGGAACATGATCTGGATGAGGCAGAGCTAAAGCCATATTTCCAGCTTGATCGCATGATCGACGCATCGTTCGACTGCGCAAACCGGCTTTTCGGGTTAGAGTTCGCCCCGCTGGATGTGCCGCTGCACAACCCCGATGCCCGCGCATGGGAGGTGACGCGAAACGGTGAACATGTCGCCGTGTTCATCGGTGATTACTTCGCGCGCGGGTCTAAACGGTCCGGGGCGTGGTGTTCGGCCAGCCGTTCGCAAAAGAAACTTGGCGGAAACACACGGCCCATCGTGCACAACGTCTGCAATTTCGCCAAACCCGCTGCGGGTGAGGCGGCGTTGTTGTCCTATGACGATGCGCGCACCCTGTTCCACGAATTCGGCCATGCGCTGCACCAGATGCTGTCGGATGTAACGTATGAGTCCATCTCTGGCACATCGGTCGCGCGTGACTTTGTTGAGCTGCCCAGCCAACTGTACGAACACTGGCTAGAGGTGCCAGAGGTGCTTGCGAAATATGCCACGCATGCCAAAACCGGCGAACCCATGCCAAAGGAAATGTTGGATCGCCTGCTTGCCGCCGCGACATATGACATGGGCTTCCAGACGGTTGAATATGTTGCCTCGGCCTTGGTCGATCTGGCCTTCCACGAAGGGCAGGCACCCGCCGACCCGATGGCGAAACAGGACGAGGTGCTGAATGCCCTTGGCATGCCGCACGCCATCCGTATGCGCCATGCCACGCCGCATTTCGCGCATGTGTTCTCTGGGGACGGATATTCCAGCGGCTATTACAGCTATATGTGGTCCGAAGTGATGGATGCTGACGCGTTTGAAGCGTTCGAAGAAGCCGGCAACGCGTTCGACCCAGAAACCGCCAAAAAGCTGGAAGGGTTCATCCTGTCCACCGGTGGTTCGCAGGAAGCCGAGGACCTTTACACTGCCTTCCGCGGCCGCCTGCCGGGGGTTGAGGCATTGTTGAAAGGGCGTGGCCTGAACGCGGCTTAACGCACCGGGTCTTTGTGGATAATGACATCGGTGCCGGGGTAGGCGTCGATAATCGCGCGTTTCAATGCCGCGCCGATGTCATGCGCTTCTGTCAGGGTTTGGTCGCCATCAAGTTCGATGTGCAGGTTGACGAACACCTTGCTGCCCGCCGTGCGGGTTTGCATGTCGTGAAAACCGTGAACGCCGGGCCAGTTTCCGGCGATCTTTTCGATGCCTGCCACGATTTTGGGATCGGCGGCACGGTCCATCAGCGCATGCCACGCGTTTCTGCCGATGCCCAATGCGCCGACGGCCAACATCACAGCCGCACCCAAGGCAACCACGCTGTCCAACCGGGCGAACCCGAATTGCGCGGAGGCCCAAAGCGCCAGAATGGCCCCGATGTTGGGCAGGAGATCCCCCAGATAATGAAGCGAGTCGGCCTGAACCACCTTGCTTCCTGTGCGCCGCGCGACACGGCGTTGCCATAGCACCAGCGCGATGGTCAGCACGATAGAGATGCTCATGACCAAAATCCCGCGCCCCTCGGCGGCCAAGGGGGCGGCGGTTTCGGCAAGCAGCCGTTGCGCAGAGGCCCAGAAGATCACGCCAGCAGATACAAGGATGAACAAAGATTGCCCCAGCGCGGCAAGGTCTTCGGCAGAAGAATGGCCAAATGCGTGGTCTTCATCCGGTGGCCGCGCGGCATAGATGATCGCGGCAAGACCACCCAGCGATACCATCAGATCCAGCGCGCTGTCGGCAAGGGATGCGGCAACTGAAAGGGCGTGCGTTTCGCCAAGCGCCCATAGTTTCAGAAGCACCAGAACGAATGCCACCGTCACAGAGCCCAGCCCGGCCGACAGGTTCAGACGGCTATCTTGACGGGTGCTCATCGGATTCTCCGAACAGTGGTGGCGATGGCCTCTGCCTATCGAATGAAACGCACCACGCGCAACCGGTTAGAAAAGCGCAGGGTGGGTTATTCCAGTATTTCGTCGGGGTCTACGCCCCAAAGGGCGGTCTTGGGAACCCATCCGGTTTGCCCGCCCGCCGTGATCTTGCACCAGTCTATGTGGCACGCGCCAAGCTTGGCAACGACACCGAATTCGGCGTTGGCGGCAGTGGCGGCATCTTTGGTGGGTTTGCGGCGCAGGGGCAGCAGGTCAACCTCGACCAATACGGTGCGAACGCCGGATAGCAGAGAATAATGCATCCAGCCGCCAGCACCGTCTTTGTCACGAACGCGGCGCCAGTGACCGTATTCGGCAGTAACCTCTAGCGGTTGATTGCGGTGCTTATAGACCCAGTCGATGCGATGGGTTTTGCCCGGACCATGCCGCGCATACCCTTCTGCGGCCTTCATCGACACATACCGCGGCAACGGCAAATTCGTCACCGGCCCGCGTTCCTGTGCCGTACTGGTGGTTCCAAGAATCGCGGAAAGAACAAAAACCGCTAAAAACGCCCGCATACTCGCCTCGTCCGTTCACTGATTGACGTGAAAACTGCCACTATTGTCGCGGGGTCTTGTACCTTGCCCCGATCTCGGACAGTTTGCCATTAAGCCTGAGGGTTGAAAAGAAGGGGAGGCCTCGGATGCCCGCTGAACGTCTAAGTGTTGTCGTGACGCGACGGTTACCGGAACCCGTGGAGACACGGATGAAGGAACTTTTCGATGTCGAGCTTTCCGAAGATGATAAGCCGATGTCGCGTGAGGCGCTTGTTGATGCGATGCAACGTGCAGATGTCATCGTGCCGACAGTCACAGACACAATCGACCAAATCTTGCTGTCGCGCGCTGGTGACCGGCTAAAGCTGATCGCCAACTACGGCGCTGGTGTTGACCACATCGACGTTCACACGGCGCGTCAACGCGGGATATTGGTGTCCAACACGCCCGGCGTGGTGACCGAAGATACCGCCGATATGACCATGGCCCTGCTATTGGCCGTCACGCGCCGCATTCCCGAAGGATTGGCCGTGATGCAGGCAGGCCGCTGGGACGGATGGGCGCCAACTGCGTTTCTTGGGGGGCGTATCAGTGGTCGCCGCCTTGGTATTTTGGGCATGGGGCGCATTGGTCAAGCTGTGGCACGCCGTGCCAAGGCGTTTGGCATGCAAATCCATTACCACAACCGCCGCCGTCTTCGCCCCGAGGTCGAACAAGAGCTTGAGGCGACCTATTGGGAAAGCCTTGATCAGATGGTCAGCCGAATGGACGTGGTTTCCATCAACTGCCCGCACACGCCATCAACCTTCCACCTTATGAACGCGCGCCGTTTGAAGCTGATGAAACCTGATGCGGTGATCGTAAACACCTCACGCGGGGAGGTGATCGACGAAAACGCACTGACGCGAATGCTGCGTGCGGGTGAAATCGCCGGGGCGGGCTTGGATGTGTTCGAACATCGGCACGAAATTAACCCACGCTTGCGCGAACTGAAGAACGTGGTGCTGTTGCCCCATATGGGGTCAGCCACCGTTGAAGGCCGCCTAGAGATGGGCGAGAAGGTCATCATCAACATCAAAACCTTCGCCGATGGGCACCGCCCGCCGGATCTTGTTGTTCCCGCAATGCTTTGAGTGATCGTATCATGGTTACGCCTTCTTCCCCGCAAGCGCGCCGCGTTACTGCGGTTTTCCTCGCCGCGATAACGCTGTATTTCGCTGCTCAGATCGTGCTGCGGCTTGTTCTGGGCGGTGCTCTGGAAACAGACGAGGCTGAAATGATGGTCATGACGCCGGGCTTTCAGCTTGGCTATGGGCCGCAATTGCCGTTGTATAACTGGCTTCAGGTCGCTTTGTCCGCGGTGTTCGGTAAGTCTTTGTTTGCGCTTGCGATTCTAAAGAACACGCTGCTGTGGCTGACTTATCTTCTGGTGTTTCTGGGGCTTCGTTTGTGGGTGCCTGCGTCGCTGGCGGCGATTGGCGCGCTTTCTCTGTTCATCCTCCCCGATGTCGCATGGGAGGCGCAGCGCGCCACGACCCATTCCAACATGCTTTTGGCCACCTGTGCGGCCACCTTGGCGGCGTTCCTGTGGGTGCTGAAATCGGGGCGCTGGGCGGCCTATGTGGCGCTGGGCGTTGCAATTGGCCTTGGCGGGCTGGCGAAATACAATTTCTGGCTGGTTCCCGTTGGGTTGTTCGTGGCAGGCGTCACGGTTGAACAGCTGCGACCGCGGTTGATCGCGGCGCGTACGGCGGTTGTACCCGTGATTGCGGCAGCGATTGTTGCGCTGCCTTATGCGTGGATGTTCCAGAACCCCACACTGGCGTTTTCATCCACCAGCAAACTGGCGATGGAAGAGGTTGAAAAGTCCTTCTCGTTCGACGGGCTGATCGCGTTGATCGGGGCAATGGCGATTTTGGCGGTGCTGCCTGCACTGGTCGCCGCGGGGATTTATCTGTTCAACCGTCGCCACGTGTCGGATGCGATCAACCCTGCGAACCTGACCACGCTGCTGTGGCGCGCGTCGGCACTGTTGGCGGCTGTGCTTGTGGTGGGTGTCGCTGCGGCGGGCGTTGGCCACATCACGCCGCGCTGGTTATTGCCGTTGTTCTTCCTTGCGGTCCCTGCGCTGTTTATCGATGTTTTCGGCAGGCTTAACGGGCATGGGCAACGCGCATTTTCCGTTGTTGTCGCGGTGATCGCAGTGGCCGTGCTTGTTGGCCTTGCCTTTGATCGCAACAAGCCAACCGCGCGCCGCGCTGTGGATTTCACTGGCCTGCCTGCGCAGCTTCAAGAAATCGCACCGATGAACACAACGCCGGTTATCGCGGAATTCTTTGTGGCCGGGAACTTGGCCCGCCAAGAACCCGATTGGCGCGTTGCGCCCTATCTTGGCTTCGCGGGGCCGGATTTCGCGGGCGAAACCGTGTTGTTCCTGTTCCGCAAAAACATCCCGCCTAACCTGCGCGCAGGGATGCGCCAAACGGGCTGGCCCGAAGGGGCCGAGGGGGAAATCCTGCAAGAAGGGCGCATTATCCTGCCTTACGACAGTGGCCCCGAAAAAATGCTAAAGCTGGACTATAAATTGGTGAAAACACCGGCCCTTCCATAGCGCAGGTCGGATTTGCACCATGTTGGGTCGGATGAACCTCTCTTAACGTCGCGGAATTCGCATAATTGATGGGAAACCGGTCCTGAAAAAGAAGAGTCGCGTCCTATGAAAACCCATGTCAAAGCCCTTGTCGTCGGCGGTGGTGCGGTCGGAACGTCCATCGCGTACCACCTTGCAAAAGCGGGTTGGTCCGATGTGATGCTGTTGGAACGCGACGAGCTGACCAGTGGGTCAACATGGCATGCGGCGGGGCTTTTGCCGTATTTCAACATGTCCTACGCGACGACGCATATCCACGACTATTCGATCAAGTTCTATAAAACGCTTGAGGAAGAAACCGGCCTGAACGCGGGCTTTTCCGTCGTTGGTAACCTGCGAATGGCGCAGTCCAAGGCGCGGATGGATGAATACATGCTCTATGCCTCCACGGCCGAGACATGTGGCGTACCCTATGAATGGATGACGCCAGACCAGATCAAACAGCGCTGGCCGCTGGTGCGCACCGAAGATCTGGAAGGTGCGATTTATCACCCGACGGATGGCTACATTAACCCCGCTGATGTGACCATGGCGATGGCCAAGGGCGCGCGTCAACGTGGTGTGGTAATCGAACGCAAATGGCAGGTTGATGCCTATCATTGGAACGGGTCCGAATGGATCGTGACCTGCACCAAGATGGCCGACAAGGGCGGCAACCTTGTTGCCACGGATGAGCAGATCGAAATCACGGCCGAACACGTCGTTACCGCCACCGGCAACCACGCGCAGCGCACGGCAAACCTGCTGGGGATCAAGATTCCGGCCATTCCGGTGGAACATCAGTTCATCGTGACCGAACCCGACCCCGTGCTGGTGGAATACCGCAAGACCCACGGCGAACACCCCGTTTTGCGCGATGCCGATGCCAAATGGTACGTGCGCGAAGAGCGTGGCGGCTGGATCCTTGGCCCTTATGAACGCAACGCGCCCGCGCGGTTCGAATATGGCTGCCCCGATAGCTTCCGCGCCGATCTGTTCCCGCTGGATCTGGAACGGATCGAAGAAGAATACATGTCGATGATCCACCGTATTCCGTCGTCGGAAACGGTTGGTTTGAAGGACGATTTCAACGGCCCGATCTGTTACACGCCCGACGGCAACCCGCTGCTTGGCCCCGCGCCGGGCCTGCGTAACATGTGGCTGGCCGAAGGGTTCAGCTTTGGCATCACTGCGGCCGGCGGTGCCGGTGAATACCTTGCCCAACTGATGGTCGAGGGCGAGGCAGAGATCGACATGGCCAGCCTTGACCCCAAGCGGTACGGCAGCTGGATGACCACCGAATACGCCGCCCGCAAGAACGAAGAGGCCTACGAACACGTTTACATCCTGCACCACCCAGATGAAGAGCGGCCCGATTGCCGCCCGCTGCGGACCTCGCCTGCGTATGACCGCCAAAAGGCGGCTGGCGCGCAGTTTGGTCAGGTGAACGGCTGGGAACGCCCGAACTATTTCGCGCCCGAAGGGTTCAACGACCATGACGCGCGCAGCTTCCGCCGTGGCGGTTGGTGGCAATATGCGGCGGACGAAGCAAAGGCCATCCGCGAAGGCGCAGGCCTGATCGACGCGACCGCGTTCACCAAGCATCTGGTGCGCGGCCCCGGCGCGACGGCGTTCCTTGACTGGTTCACCACCAACAGCTTGCCCAAGGTCGGGCGCATCAACCTGACCTATGCCCTGACCGGGGCGGGCACCACGCGCACGGAATACACGATCGTGCGTTTGGCCGAAGATGAATATTACCTCGTCTCTGCCGGGGCGTGGCAAGCGTATGACAGCGATTTCCTGCAAAAGGCTGCCGAAGATAAACGCGGCGAATTCGGCTGGATCGACATTCATGATGTAACCACGCAGTGGGGCGTTTTCGCCATCGCGGGACCGAAGTCTCGCGAAATTCTGAAGGAAATCGTGAAGGACGCGGAACCGGATACAGTGCTGACAAATAAGCGCTTTCCGTGGCTTTCGATGCGCAACATCGAACTGGGCATGTGCCCCGTCCGTGCCATCCGCGTAGCCTATACCGGCGAACTTGGTTGGGAGCTTCACCACCCGATTGAGATGCAGAATTACCTTTACGACCAACTGATGGCGGCGGGCGAAAAGCATGGGCTGAAACTGGTTGGCGCGCGGGCGCAGAACTGGCTGCGGCAGGAAAAATCCTATCGTGCGTTCGGCACTGAACTGGGCCGCGATGCCACCCCGCTGGAGGCTGGTCTGGATCGCTTCGTCGACCTTGAAAAGGACTTCCATGGCAAAGCCGCGATGGAGGCGGTGGGCATCCGCTCCAAATGCGTGACGCTGCTGATCGACGGGCCGGATGACGCGGACCCATGGGGGCGCGAGGTGCTGTATCACGGTGAGACGCGCGTTGGCCGCCTGACGTCGGGCGGGTATTCTGTGGCCTTCGGCAAGTCCATCGGCATGGGTTATGTGAAGCCCGACCTGACGGCGGTTGGTACCAAGCTGAAGGTTAAGATGTTTGATCAGCTTTGGGATGCAGAGGTTGTTGAAGACAGCCCCTATGATCCAACCAACACCACGATCCGCGTTAACGGTTAAGTCGCGCGTTAGGAAAACGGGCCGGTGACTGCTATGATGCCTGTATTGTTTTACAGGTATTATGGGGGGTCGCTCGTGTTTGAAACACTTGACCAGCGCGCCTTGGGCGTTGCGATTTTCGTCTTCTTTCTGGCGCTTATCATGGCGTGGGCTTTGAAGAAGTTCCAAGTCACTGACAGCGTAGGTTTTATTGCGCTGATCGTGCTGCCGCTGGCCGCTTATGGCGTGGCCTCGGGCTATGTCGCTAAAATCTCTGTCCCCGGCGGCTGGGCGGCAGAGTTCCGCGAGATCGCAACCGCAGAAATCAAACCCGCCAAATTGGTGGAAGAGGTCGAAGACCTTAGCATCATCGAAAAGGGCGGCATCTCTGCGATACAAGAATACCGTGAGAATCTGGAGGTCGGGAAGCCAATCGCTATTTCCCTGCGCATGGGGCGGCAGGGGTATTATTCCGAACGCGCCATTGCCGAATACATCCGATCATTCCTGACATTTGATCCGGACCTGACGGTCATCTTCGTCGAAGAAGGGTCGCGGCGTTTCGTTGCATCGTCCAACGGCAACAGCGTGTTGGCGGCGTTGGAAATTCAAGACTACGATCAGCGTTTCCTGCGCGCGATTGAAGGCGAAGACCTACTGGAGTTACGTCGCCTTGTGGTGCTGACAAGCAGTTCAGTCCATGAGGATACCACCAACGCCGAGGCGCTTCAGATGATGGTGAATGACGGCGTGGATGCGATCATCAAAACCGATGGCGCGGGCCTGCCCGTGGGGCTGGTACGGCGAGACGAGATTATCTCGCGATTGATGGTTAAACTGGCCGAGGGGTAGGGGCCTTTCGCGCCAAGAACGTCAGGTTGCTTGCGGGCATTTCGACCGTTTCCACCTGATCGAAACCGGCGGCGTTCAGGGCCGATGTGACGGCGGTGACATCCTTATACCCAATCTCGGCCTCCTGACTTTGCAGGCTGGCGTGAAAGGCGGCGTCCCCGTCAGAGGCAAAGCCCGTTTCGCGCCGGAACGGGCCGTAAAGGAACCACAGCCCCCCGGGGGCAACGGCCCGGCCTGCCTGTTCGATAATCGCCCGCATTTCCGGATCACTGATCAGGTGCAACAGGTTCACGGTGATCAACAGATCGACCGGCCCGTGTTCACCCGCCCACGGCTGCGCGGCGTTCATCAGGATGGGCGGCAATAGGTTTGGGGTGCCTTCGGACCATGTGCGGATGCTGACAAGGTTTTGTTCGGCCAGATCGGTTGGTTGCCATGTCAGGCGCGGCAAAGCTTCGGCGAAGGCGCGGATGTGCTGGCCGGTGCCCGAGGCGATTTCCAGCGCTTTGCCTGTTTCGGGCGCGTGTTGCAGCAGCAGTTCCAGAATGGGCGCGGCATTGCGGCCTGCCGATGGGGCAAAGCGGCGGCCATCGTCGGCGGCCTCATTCACCGCTGTGGTGTCGGGCAGATGCAGCTTGCGTGTCATCGGGCGAACCTTTGCGGGGAAAGCTGGGTGGCCAGTTCGGTACCAACCTCTGGCGCGCGGCCTGCGATCAGGTCGGCAGCCAGTTGGCTGGCGGCGGGCGAGGTTTGAAAGCCGTTCCCGCCTTGCCCCGCATGCCAGAAAAACGCGGGATCGTGCGGGTCGTGGCCGATGACCATCACGCGGTCGGGCGACATGGTGCGCAGCCCTGCCCAGGATGTTTCAAGCCGGGTTACAGGCTCTGTCACCATCTCTTCATACCGGGCCAGCCCTTCGGCCAGCACCATATCATCGGCCCATGCGTCGTGGGGCTCTTGCAGGTCTTCCTCGGCCGGGGAGACCAGAAGCTTGCCTGCGTCGGGCTTGGCGTACCACGTTTCCCCGGCGCCAAGCACCATTGGCCAGCCGCCAACATCATGCCCGCCCGGCGCGGGCAGCCGCGCCATTGAGCGGCGCATGGGTGTGAAGCCCAAAGGCGTAATACCGGCCATCTGCGCGATCTGATCGACCCACGCACCGGCGGCGTTCACCAGTATCCGCGCCTCATGCGCCTGATCCTTGGTGTGAACGCGCCAACCCTGCGCGGTGCGTTCGATCCGTTCGGCGCGTTGGGTGGTCAGGATATTGCCGCCGTTGCGGCGCACCTGTTTCGCGAAGTTCTGCATCAGCAGGTCGGTATCCATATCCCACGCATCGGCGTGAAAGGCCGCGCGAGACAGGGTTTTGGGGTTCAGTATGGGGATCATATCGCGCGCTTCGCTGGGCGCGATTTCGTCCATCTTCATCACGCGAATGTCGTGCTCAAAAGCCGCGTCATCCTGCGTGCGTGCCACGATCATCAATCCCCGATCCGACAGGATGCCGCCATTGGCGGTGGCGTGATAGTCGCGACTGGCCCGGTTAAGCGCCGTGGCGGTGGGGTGGCCATAGGTTTCATCGAAGAGGGCCGCCGACCGCCCCGAAGCGTGATAGCCAAGCGCCTCCTCTGCCTCCAAAATGGTAACAGTGCCAAGCGCGGACAAGCGCGCGCCAACCGAAAGCCCGGCGATGCCGCCGCCTATGATCAGGAAATCATTCATCCGCTGATGGGGCATTTCGTGCTGTCAGGTGTCAAGCCACGAAAAAGGCCCGCGCGGGTGTCCGTGCGGGCCTTCGTTGTCTATTCGAACAGAAATCAGTTCGGGATTTCGGCGGTGATACCTTCGACGTAGAAGTTCATGCCAGCCAGCGTGCCGTCATCGGCCACTTCGCCTTCGGCCAGCCAGTCCGAACCGTCAGCCTTTTTCAGCGGACCAGTGAACGGGTGGTATTCGCCAGCACCGATCGCGTCTTTGATGGCCAGTGCTTCGGCTTTTACGTCGGCCGGAACTGCGTCGGTGATTTCACCGATACCAACCATGCCGGTGCTGATGCCGTCCCATGTATCAACGCTTTCCCATGTGCCATCGATAACGGCCTTGGTGCGGGCGATGTAATAGGGGGACCAGTTGTCGATGATCGATGTAACGCGTGGGCTGGGTGCGTATTCAGCCATGTCAGACGCTTGGCCAAAGCCGATCACGCCTTCAACTTTTTCAGCCGCTGCCAGTGGTGCGGTGGAATCGGTGTGCTGCATGATCACGTCAGCGCCTTGTTCGATCAGCGCGTTTGCGGCGTCAGCCTCTTTCGCCGGGTCGAACCATGTGTAGGCCCAGATGATCTTGAACTCGACATCCGGGTTCACCTTTTTAGCGTGGATGTAGGCAGAGTTGATGCCGCGGATAACCTCTGGGATCGGGAAGGACGCGATGTAGCCGACGATGTTCGACTTGGTCATCTTGCCCGCAATGTGGCCCTGAACCGCGCGGCCTTCGTAAAAGCGAGCGGAGTAGGTAGAGACGTTATCGGCGCGCTTGTAACCTGTCGCGTGCTCAAACTTCACATCTGGGAATTTCGCGGCAACGTTGATCGTTGGGTCCATGTAGCCGAACGAGGTGGTGAAGATCAGGTCGGCACCCGAAAGGGCCATCTGCGTCAGAACGCGTTCAGCATCGGCGCCTTCTGGCACGCTTTCCTGATAGACGGTTTCAACCGCATCGCCAAATTCTGCTTCCACGGCCAGGCGGCCTTGGTTGTGTTCATAGGTCCAGCCGCCATCGCCGATGGGGCCAACAAATACGAAGCCAACCTTTGTTTTGTCTTGCGCGAATGCAGCGCCGCCAAAGCCAATTGCCAGAGCTGTAGCAGCAAGCAGTGTTCTGCGTTTCATGTGGGATACTCCCCTGTTGGTGTGGGCGCGTGGCCCGTGGTTGCTAGTTTGAGGCATGGAAAATTCGGCCCAAAGAGGCGGGCGCATTCAGCGCCGCGCGGCTTCGGTCCGCCGACATGATGACCAGCACTAGGATGGTTATCAGATAAGGTGACATCGACAAATACTCGACCGGGACAGCGACGCCTGCGGCCTGAAGGTTCAGCTGCAAAACGGTGACGCCGCCGAAAAGATAGGCGCCCAGAAGGGCGCGACCGGGTTTCCACGATGCGAAGACAACAATCGCAAGCGCGATCCACCCGGCACCTGCGGTCATGCCTTCGGTCCATTGTGGAACGCGCACAAGGCTTAGATACGCGCCGCCAAGCCCGGCACAGGCCCCCCCAAAGGCAATCGCCATCAGGCGGATACGGATCACCTTGTACCCCAAGGCGTGGGCCGCATCATGGTTTTCACCCACGGCACGCAGGATCAACCCGGCGCGGGAATATTTCAGCACAGCCCAAACCACCAAGACCAGCGCCAGCGACAGATAGACAACCAGATCGTGCTGAAACAGAACGCGGCCCAGCACTGGGATATCCGCCAAAGGCCCAAGGTCCAGTTTGTCCGTCGCAGGCGGTTTCACCCCAACATAGCTTTGCCCCATCAGCGCAGACAGCCCAAGCCCGAACAGGGTAAGCGCAAGGCCGGTCGCCACCTGATTGGACATCAAAACCTGTGTCAAAAACCCAAAGACCAGCGACAGTATCGCGCCCCCAGCCATTGCCGCCAGAAACCCGATTGTGGGGCTCCCTGTTTCGACGGCGATTGCGAAGCCACAGATCGCGCCGGTGATCATCATGCCTTCGACGCCAAGGTTCAAAACCCCGGCTTTTTCGACGACAAGTTCGCCAATCGCGGCCAACAGGATTGGCGTGGCCGCCACCATGATAGAGGCCATCAAGACCAGCGGGTTGATTGCGGAAAGATCCATCACGCCACCTCTGACCGGCCAAAACGGATGCGGAAGTTGGTAAGAACATCCACCCCAAGTAAGAAGAACAGCAACATGCCCTGAAACGCCTGAATGGCTGCGGCGGGAAGGCCTAGCATGAACTGCGCCAGTTCGCCTCCGATATAGGTAAGGGCCATCAGCAGCCCGGCCAGCAAAATGCCAATCGGATGCAGCCGCCCAAGGAAGGCAACGATAATCGCGGTGAAGCCGTAGTTCTGGTTAAAGTCGATGCTAATCTGCCCGGCGGGGCCGGACACCTCGAACAGGCCGGCCAGCCCGGCTAGCGCGCCGGAGGTACCCATGCAGAACAATGTCAGGGCCGTTGGGTTGACCCCAGCAAACCGTGCCGCGCGCGGGCTTTCGCCCGTCAGCCTGATCTGAAAGCCCAGCATGTGACGGTTCAGCAGGATATAGGCGAAGATGACCGCAATGAACGCGGCAACCACGCCCCAGTGCATCCCGGTGCCTGCGATCAGTTCAGGGTTTGAAGCGGCAGGGTATTGCTGCAAGTTCCGGCTGCCCGGAAAACCACCGCCCTCTGGGTTGCGCATCGCGCCCAACGCCATGGAGGCAAGCAATTGTTCGGCCACATAGACCAAAAGTAGTGAGACTAGGATCTCATTAGTGCGGAAATGCGTTTTTAATAACGCTGGAATCATGGCCCAAGCCCAGCCCCCCAACGCCCCCGCGATCACCATTAGCGGAAAGATGTACCACGCCTCTGCGGGGTAAAACGCCAGCCCCACACCCGCGCCGCACAGCGCGCCGATGATGTATTGCCCTTCGGCGCCGATGTTCCAAATGCCTGCGCGAAAGCCCAGTGACAGGCCAATTGCGATCAGGATCAATGGCCCGGCTTTTACCAACAACTGAGGGCGCGAATAGCTGGCGAATTGCTCGTTGAACAACGGGTCCCAAAAGATCGTGCGGATCGCTTCGAACGGGTCTTTGCCCAATGCCGCGAACAACAGCCCGCCCGCGATCATCGTTAGGGCAACTGCCAGCAATGGCGTTGCCGCCATCCAAAAGCGTGACGGGGTAGGCCGTTTTTCAAGCCGGATCATTCCGCCACCTCCAGGTCATGCGCGCCGCCCATCATCAGGCCGATTTCTTCCATCGTCAGGCCGCGTGCGGGGCGCGGGGTCGAAAGGCGCCCTTCGTTCAGCGCGGCAAAATTGTCGGAAACCTCTAGCAATTCGTCCAAGTCCTGACTGATCACGATCACGGCGGTGCCGTTGCCCGCCAGATCAAGCAGGGCCTGACGAATGGCCGCTGCGGCCGAGGCATCAACGCCCCATGTCGGCTGGTTGACGACCAGCACATCCGGGCGCTGCAAAACTTCGCGCCCGATGACGAATTTCTGAAGGTTGCCGCCGGACAGGGATCGGGCCGCGTTGGCGGGGCCAGGCGTGCGCACGTCAAAGGCTTGAATGATGCGTTCGGCAAAACCGCGCGCCGCAGGCCATTTCAGGAAGCCCCGGTTCACAAGCCCCTCGCGGATTGCCGCCGTCAGTAGGGCATTTTCCGTCAGGCTCATGTCGGGCGCGGCGGCGTGGCCCAAGCGTTCCTCGGGGGCGGCAAGAATGGCGATCTTGCGGCGTGGGTTCGGGCCCAAATGGCCGACCCCATCCCCATTAAGCTTGACGCATCCGGTTGGCGTAGGTGCCTCGCCCGACAGGGCGGCCAACAGTTCGTCCTGACCGTTGCCCGCGACGCCGCCAATCCCAAGGATTTCACCGGCGCGCACGGTAAAGCTGATGTCTTTGAGGGTGGTGCCAAACGGGTTCGCCGATTTCAGCGAAAGCGCGGTAACCTGCAGCAGCACGTCACCGGGTTCAGTGCGTTCGCGGTTGGGGACATGCAGCTTGGTGCCCACCATCATTTCCGCCAGTTCTGCCGCGGATTTTTCGCGCGGATTGCAACTGTCCACGACCTTACCCAGCCGCAACACCGTTGCGGTGTCGCACAGGGACCGGATTTCTTCCAATTTGTGCGAAATATAAAGAATCGCGGTACCTTCGGCCGACAGTTTGCGCAGGGTGGTGAACAGAATCTCCACCTCTTGCGGGGTCAGAACAGAGGTTGGTTCGTCCATGATCAGCAGCTTGGGGTCCTGCAGCAGGCAGCGAATAATTTCGACCCGTTGCCGTTCCCCTGCGGAAAGGTCGCCAACCGTGCGATCTGGGTCAAGCGGCAGGCCGTAGTTTTCGGAAACGTCGCGAATGCGTGCTGCCAGTTGGCGTTGGGCGGGCGGGTTTTCCATGCCCAGCGCGATGTTTTCAGCAACGTTCAGCGCATCAAACAGCGAAAAATGCTGGAACACCATCGCAACGCCAGCCGCGCGCGCGGCGCGTGGTTCTGCGGGTTCAAACGGGGCGCCGCGCAGCGTCATGTGCCCAGAATCCGGCTTCACCAAGCCGTAGATCATTTTAACCAGCGTCGATTTCCCTGCGCCGTTTTCCCCCAACAGCGCATGAATTTCGCCTTCGCCAATCGCGAACGAGACGTCGTCATTGGCCACGACGCCGGGATAGGCTTTCGTTAGCCCGTCGATAGTTAAAAGTTCCGTCACCCCGTCGCGCCTTTTGCAGCTTCGTCCGCGCTTTTTTCCATGATTAGCGCGGCAGCGACGCCAACTGCAATGGCTTGCGGGTGTTTGCCCAGCTCTGGTTGCCCAATCGGGCAGCGAATGCGCGAAATTTGTGCGCTTGTGTGGCCCAAACCCGCCAACCGCTTACGGAATCGCGCCCATTTGGTTGCAGAGCCAATCAGGCCAGCGCTGGCAAACCCGTGGCACAAAAGCTGGTGGCAAAGCTCCAGATCCAGCGCGTGGGAATAGGTTAGGATAAGGTGATGCGCATCGGCCGGGGCATAGCGGGCCACTTCGGCGGGATTTTGGGCGATGATACGCTCTACGTTATCTGGGATCGTGTCGGGAAACCGGTTTTCGGCGGTGTCGATCCAGCTGATGTTGAAGTCGGGCAAGGGGGCCATGGTGTGAACCAAGGCGCGCCCAACATGGCCTGCGCCAAACACCCAAAGCGCGCTTGCGGGTTTTTCCATGGGTTCAACCAGCCAACCATCTAAAAGCTGCGCCTGAACCGGTTGGCCGGCGTTGCGCGCCCCTTGAAGGATGCGGTTGACCGAAATTGGGCAATCGGACGGCGCGCCAATCGGGCGGGCAAAAACGTCTTGGGGAAGAGTGGCCAGCCGGGCGTCGTCAAACACTTCGGTCAACAAGGTAACGGCACCGCCACAGCACTGCCCCAGCGTTGGGCCCAGTGGAACGCGGGCCATTGCCTGTGTCTTGCCGATGGCCAACTGCGCGCGCGCGCCTTTTGCGGCCTCGTACTCCAACGTGCCGCCGCCAATTGTGCCGGATTGCCCGTCGGGCCAGACTAGCATTGCCGTTCCGACTTCGCGCGGGGTGGAGCCATCGATGGCGGCAATCACGACGCGCGCGACCGGGCCGTGGGTGCGGATTGCTGCGGCAAGCTGGTGACGATCAAAGCTCATGATGTGCGCCCCCGGTTCACTGCGTTGAACACGCATTCTGGGGTCGCGGGTGCGTCCAGCGCCGGATAGGCATCGCCACAGGCGGCAACCGCATCTGACAGGGCCATGAAGCCAGATATGCCCAGCATGAACGGCGGCTCTCCGACTGCTTTGGAGCGATAGATCGTATCTTCGCGATTGCGCCCCTCGGACCAGAGGCTGACGTTGAAAATGTCGGGCCGGTCCGAACAGGCCGGGATCTTATAGGTCGATGGCGCGTGGGTGCGAAGGCGACCTTTCGCATCCCAGATCAGCTCTTCCGTGGTCAGCCAGCCAGCCCCCTGAACGAACCCGCCTTCGACTTGGCCGATATCCAGTGCGGGGTTCAGCGATGTCCCCGCGTCGTGCAGGATATCGGCGCGTAGCATCCTGTTTTCACCGGTCAGGGTGTCGATCACAACCTCTGTCACGGCCGCGCCATAGGCGAAGTAAAAGAACGGCCTGCCTTGGCCCTTCAGCCTGTCCCACGCCAAATCAGGCGTTTTGTAGAACCCGGTCGTTGAAAGGCTGACCCGCGCCTGATAGGCCGATTGAGCGGCTGCCGCGAATGTCATCTCGTCATCGCCGACAAAGACTTTGCCGTTTTCAAAATAGACCCGTCGGGGGTCCGTTTGGTGCGTTTGGGCCAGATGTTCGGCGATCCGTTCGCGGATTGTGTCACAGGCGGCCTGCACAGCCATACCGTTCAGGTCAGAACCAGACGACGCCGCCGTGGCGGATGTGTTTGGCACCTTGCCCGTATCGGTGGCGGTGATTTTCACGGCCTCAACGTCCACGCCGAAACTGGCGGCGGCAACCTGCGCGACCTTCTGGAACAGGCCTTGCCCCATCTCTGTCCCGCCGTGGTTCAGGTGGATTGATCCGTCCTGATAGACATGCACCAACGCACCGGCTTGGTTTAGGTGAGTCAGGGTAAAGGAAATCCCGAACTTCACGGGGGTATAGGCGATCCCCTTTTTCAAGACGGGGTTTTGCGCGTTCCACGCGGCCACCGCTTTGCGTCGCGCGGCATAGTCGGATTGCGCAAGCAGGGTTTCGGTAATCTCGTGCAAAACGAAATCATCCACGGCCTGGCCGTATGGCGTTGTTTGCGGCTTGGTCGTTTCGGAAATCTGTTGGCTGGCGGTGTAGAAGTTGCGTTGCCGCACCTCAACCGGATCATATCCCAGATGGTGCGCAATGTGGTCCATCACCCGTTCGATCCCGACCATACCTTGCGGCCCGCCGAACCCGCGAAACGCGGTGGCCGATTGGGTGTTGGTCTTAAGGCGGTGGCTTTCGATCCGGGCGTGGGGCAGGTGATAGGCGTTGTCGGCGTGCAGCATGGCGCGGTCGGCGACGGGCAGCGACAAGTCCTGCGCCCAGCCGCAGCGGGCATAGTGCACAAACTCCACCCCGCGCAGCAGCCCGTCATCATCAAACCCCGCACGATAGGTGATGCGGAAATCGTGCCGCTTGCCCGTGATGATCATGTCATCGTCCCGGTCATAGCGCATTTTGCACGGGCGCTGTGTCAGGCGGGCAGCAACGGCGCAAGATACGGCCAAGGCGTTGCCCTGACTTTCCTTGCCGCCGAACCCGCCACCCATCCGGCGGACCTCAACCCGGACGGCGTGCATTGGCACGTTCAGCGCCTCGGCCACTTTGTGTTGAATTTCGGTCGGGTGCTGGGTTGAGGAATGGACCAGCACATCGTCGCCCTCTAACGGCAGGGCAAGGGCGGCTTGGCCTTCTAGGTAAAAGTGTTCCTGACCGCCGATTTCCATCGACCCTTCAATAGTGTTGGGGGCGTCTTTGATCGCCGTGGCGCTGTCGCCCTTTTCATAGACGCGCGGCCCATCTTCGAAGCGGCTGTTGGCGGCCATGGCTTCGTCGATTGTTAGGATCGCGGGGTGTTCATCATAGGTGACCGTGGCCAGACGTGCGGCTTTGCGCGCTGCCAGATGCGTTTGCGCGATGACCAGAAAAAGCGGCTGTCCGACATAGTGAACCGTGCCCTCGGCCAAAAGCGGTTCATCGTGTGCAGAGGGGGACACATCATTGGCGCCGGGCAGATCAGCCGCTGTCAAAACCGCGACAACGCCGGGGGCCGCGCGGACCTTGCCAAGGTCAAGTTTCGTGATCTTGCCATGGGCGATTTCACTCAGCCCAAAGGCCAGATGCAGGGCGTCACGCGGGGGTGGGATATCATCAACATATCGGGCTTGGCCGGTGACATGCAGGCGGGCTGCGTCATGTGGCAGGGGTTTGGCGATGCTCATGCCTGAACCTCCTGCACGCGGGTTTGATGGCCGGTATGTTCCGCGAAATAGCGATGCAGCATGCCCTTGGCCGCATTCATCCGATAGTCAGCCGAGGCGCGCATATCGCTAAGCGGGGTATAGTCGTTGGCGAACTCATCGGCGGCGGCGTTTATCGTGTCTTGTGTCCACGCGCGGCCTATAAGGGCGCGTTCGACATTGGCGGCGCGTTTCGGGGTGCCGGCCATGCCACCAAAAGCGATGCGGGCCGCGGTGACAGTGCCGTCGGTGATCACGACGTTGAAACACCCGCAAACGGCAGAGATATCCTGATCAAAGCGTTTGGAGAGCTTATAGCATTTCAGATTGTCAGGCTGGCGGGGCAGGCTGACGGCCTCGACAAATTCGCCGGGCTGGCGGTCTTGTTGGCCGTATTCGATAAAGAAATCCTCTAACGGGATGGCGCGTTGTGCCTTGCCCATTCGCAGGTGAAGCGTCGCGCCCAAGGCGATCAGCGCGGGCGGGCCGTCACCGATTGGCGACCCGTTTGCGATGTTTCCACCAATCGTTGCGGCATTACGCACCTGTACAGACCCGTACCGCCGGATCATCGCGGCAAAATCGGGATGATAGGCGGCGATCAGCGCCCCCAGATCCGTGATCGTGACCCCTGCGCCGATCTGAATGTCATCGTCGGTCACCGTGATGTTCTGTAAATCGCGACAGGCACCAAGGAATGCGATGGGTTCAAGGTCACGCAGCCCCTTTGTGACCCACAGTCCAACATCCGTGGCCCCGCCGATCAGCGTTGCATCGGGGTTGGCGTGATACCAATCGGCCAGCTCCTCCACAGTTTGGGGAAGGGCGACGCCGGGCGCATCAAGGCCTTGAAGATCGGCCAAATCGTCGGCCATCCAATCAGGCACGGGGGCATCTGCGGCGGCTTCGGCGGCGCGTATGATCGGGGCGTATCCAGTGCAGCGGCACAGGTTTCCGGCCAGCTGATCGTCAAAGTCGGTCGCGCCGTTGCGGTGGGCTGTTGCCATCGAAACAACAAAGCCGGGCGTGCAGAACCCGCACTGCGACCCGTGGTGTGTGATCATTGCGTCCTGCACAGGGTGCAGCGCCCCATTGGGGCCTGCGATGCCTTCGACTGTACGCACGGCTTTGCCATGAAGCTGGGGCAGGAACAGGATGCAGGCATTCAGGGCGCGCGCACCATTGGCGTCACTGACCATTACGGTGCAGGCGCCACAGTCCCCTTCATTGCAGCCTTCTTTGGTTCCGGTTAGTCCGCGCCGTTCGCGCAGCCAGTCAAGAAAGGTGCGCGTGGGCGGCTCATCACCGATGCGCACTGTTTCACCGTTCAGATGAAACACGATGTCTGACATTAGATAACCCGCCGCTTTCTCTGCATCAGGCCAATGCGCCCCCGCCCGATGCGGCGTAAAGCAGTGCGGCGCGGCCCGCCATTGCGCAGGAAAGCGGCATTTGCCATCGTTTGCAAGCATATCACTGGGGCGGAGCGCCAAAATATCTACCGGATGATCAAAATATGGGCGACTTGATTTTGAGGCTGATCAAGGGCGGGTCATACTGCGCGTGTCATGCTGGCACCCGTGCGGAGGGTTTGATTTGAAAATACTGTTGGGGCTGATCGGGGTGGTCATAGCTGCCGTATTATGCGGCAGCATCTGGCGCGTGCGCGTGGTCGAACGGCTGCGCGACACGGTGTTGACCGATGACCTGCCCAGCGCCGCCGTGCCGTCCTTACCCCCGATCATAGAGGCCTTTGCCGCAAAGGCGGGGTCTGTCCGTGGTGATCTGGCAAGTCAGATTGCGATGTCACAATCCGCCGAGATACGACGCGGGAAGGGCGCGGATTTTATGATGTTGACGGCGGACCATCTGGCATCGGTAGGGCACACCGCATTTGTCTGGAACGCGCGGGTGCCGATCGGCCCGTTTTCAGCGGTTCGTGTGATCGACAGCTTCACGGCGGGCACCGGATCGTTGCAGGTTTGGCTGCTGGGCGCGCTGCGGGTGGGTAACGCAACAGGGCCTTGGCTGAACAAAGGCGAAGCCATGCGCTATTTGGCCGAACTTCCCTGGTTCCCTGATGCAATTCTGGGCAACCCCGCCTTGCGGTGGCAGGTGGTCTATGCCGACCGGGTGCGTGTTTCCACCAGTGTCGGCAATGAAGACGTCGCAGTTGAGTTTCTGTTCAACGCGGCCGGGGACATCGTTGAAATGCATGCCAAGGACCGCCCGGATGATGTGGGGGGAACGACTGTTCTGCGGGACTGGCGCGGGTACTATCGCGACTATGGAGAGATTAACGGACGGCGCATCCCCCTTTCGGCAGAGGTTGGGTATGACTACCCCGACGGGTACGAGGCGTATTTCTTTGCCACCGTCACCGACTACACGCTGACGCACCGCGATTGACGGCTTCCCCTTTGCCGCGAAGCTGGGATAGTTTCACCGGATGAACAGCACCCCTCGATTCATCCATCTTCGCCTTCACACCGAATACTCGCTTCTTGAAGGCGCGGTTCGGGTCAAGAAACTTGCCGGAATGTGCGAAGCGGCGGGAATGCCCGCAGTGGCCGTGACGGACACCAACAACATGTTCGCCGCATTGGAATTTTCGGTCGCGGCCGAGGGTGCGGGTATTCAGCCTATCGTGGGCTGTCAGGTTGATGTGGCATACGATCAGGCTGCGCCGGGTGAAAAACCACGTGCGCCTGCGCCGGTCGTTTTGTTGGCGCAGAACGAAACCGGCTATGAAAACCTGATGAAGCTGAATTCGTGCCTGTACCTTGATAACGGGGGCGAACTGCCGAAGGTTTCGTTGGACGAGTTGCAGCAATACTCCGACGGTCTAATCTGTTTGTCCGGCGGGCCAGAGGGGCCGGTGGGCAAGTTTCTGGAAGCAGGTCAAAGACCAAAGGCCGAGGCGTTGATGACCCGCCTTGCCGCGACCTATCCCAACCGTCTGTATGTTGAGCTTCAGCGCCATCCGGGCGAAGGCGGGCAAGTCACGGCCGCAGAACGCGCGACAGAGCGTGGGCACGTGGAAATGGCCTATGCGATGGATCTGCCGCTGGTTGCGACCAACGATGTCTATTTTCCCAAGTCGGATATGTACGAAGCGCACGATGCGCTGATCTGTATTTCCGAAGGGGCCTATGTTGACCAACAACAAGACCGCCGCCGGCTGACCGCACAGCACTATTTCAAAACGCCCGAAGAAATGGCGACACTGTTCGCCGACCTTCCCGAGGCGTTGGAAAACACCGTTGAAATTGCCCGCCGCTGCGCCGTGAAATCGGTGCGGCGCGATCCGATCCTACCCAAGTTTGCCGATAACGAGATCGAAGAACTGCGTCGCCAAGCCAAAGAAGGCCTGAAAGCGCGGCTAGAGGTGATCCCCCACGCCGCACCAGTTGAAGAATACGAAGCCCGTCTGGATTTTGAGATGGGTATCATCGAAGGGATGGGATTCCCCGGTTACTTCCTGATCGTTGCCGACTTTATCAAATGGGCCAAGGATCACGACATTCCGGTCGGCCCCGGCCGTGGTTCGGGTGCGGGCAGTCTGGTGGCCTATGCCCTGACGATTACCGACCTTGACCCGCTGCGGTACAGCCTTCTGTTCGAACGGTTCCTGAACCCCGAACGGGTTTCGATGCCTGACTTCGATATCGACTTTTGCATGGACCGCCGGGAAGAGGTGATCCGTTATGTGCAAGAAAAATACGGCCGCGATAAGGTGGGGCAGATCATCACGTTTGGTGCGCTGTTGTCTAAAGCCGCGGTGCGCGATGTGGGCCGGGTTTTGCAGATGCCTTACGGGCAGGTTGACCGCCTTTCCAAGCTGATCCCGGTGGAAGGGGTGAAACCCGTTTCCATCACCCAAGCGTTGAACGACGAACCCCGCCTGCGCGAAGAGGCAAGGAACGAAGAGGTCGTGGACCGCCTGCTGACCTATGGCCAACAGGTCGAAGGACTGCTGCGTAACGCATCCACCCACGCGGCGGGTGTGGTGATCGGCGACCGGCCACTGGATGCGCTGGTGCCATTGTATCAGGATCCGCGGTCCGACATGCCAGCGACCCAGTTCAACATGAAATGGGTGGAACAGGCCGGGCTGGTAAAGTTCGACTTTCTGGGCCTGAAAACGCTGACGGTTATTCAGGGCGCGCTGAACCTGTTGAAACAGCGCGATATCGAATTTGATATCGGCCTGATCCCGCTGGACGACAAAAAGACCTACGACCTGTACGCCAGCGCTAAAACGGTTGCGGTGTTCCAGGTTGAAAGTTCGGGCATGATGGACGCGCTGCGCCAGATGAAGCCCACCTGTATCGAAGATATCGTTGCGCTTGTGGCGCTGTATCGCCCCGGCCCGATGGAAAACATCCCGACCTATTGTCAGGTGAAGAACGGCCAGAAAGAGCGTGAATCCGTTCACCCGCTGATTGACCATATCCTTGAGGAAACCCAAGGCATCATCGTCTATCAGGAACAGGTGATGCAGATCGCGCAGGTCATGGCGGGCTATTCGCTTGGCGGCGCTGACCTGCTGCGCCGCGCGATGGGTAAGAAGATCAAAGAGGCGATGGACGCCGAGCGCCCGAAATTCGAAAAAGGCGCGGGCGAAAACGGGGTTCCGGCCAAGAAAGCGTCCGAAGTTTTCGATCTTCTTGAAAAATTCGCCAACTACGGCTTCAACAAATCCCACGCGGCGGCCTATGCGGTGGTCAGCTATCAAACCGGGTATCTGAAGGCGAACTATCCGGTGGAATTCATGGCCTCGGTCATGAATTGCGATATCCATCTGACCGACAAGCTGAACACCTATGCCGAAGAGGTGCGCCGCGGGCTGGATATCGAAATTATCCCACCTTGCGTGAACCGTTCGGGCGCGGTGTTCGGGGTGAAGGACCAAAAGCTGGTCTATGGTCTTGGCGCGCTGAAAAACGTCGGCGCCGACGCGATGCGCCTGATCGAAGAGGGGCGCGGCGATAAACCCTTTGCCACGCTGTTTGATTTTGCCCGCCGGGTTGATCTGAAACGCATCGGCAAACGCCCGATGGAGATGCTGGCCCGCGCCGGTGCCTTCGATCAGCTTGACCCGAACCGCCGTCGGGTGTTCGACAGCCTTGACCCGCTGGTGAATTATTCCGCCGCGATCCATGAACAGCGTGCCTCGAACCAGGTGTCCCTGTTTGGCGAGGCGGGCGACGATTTGCCCGAACCGCGCCTTTCCCCGGTCGGCGATTGGCTGCCTAACGAACGCTTGGCCGAAGAACACAAGGCAATCGGTTTCTACCTGTCTGGCCATCCGTTGGATGACTACATGGCGGCGCTAAAGCGCAAAAAGGTGATGACGTTAGTTGAAGTCACCGAAGCCGCCCGATCTGGCCCCACGATTGCAAAGATGGCCGGGGCGGTCGCTGGGAAACAGGAACGCAAATCCGCCAAGGGCAACAGATTTGCCTTTGCTCAGCTGTCGGACCCGACCGGGCTTTACGAGGTTACGCTGTTTTCCGACGTGCTAGAGTCTTCGCGCGATCATCTGGAAACCGGGGCCAACGTCGTGCTGTCGGTTGAGGCGACGATGGAAAGCGAACAGTTGAAGCTGTTGGCCCGCGGGGTTCAGCCGATTGACAATGTCGTGGCTGACGCGGGTTCGATGGGTTTGAAAGTGTTCATCGATGATGGCTCTGCCGTGGCTGCCGTTGCGGGCGTACTTGAGCGTGCGAAAAACGAAAGCGGCATGCGCGGGCGCGGCCCGGTTCAGTTCTGTCTGATGGCACCTGACCTGCCGGGCGAGGTTGAGATCGCCTTAGCCGAGGATTTTCCCGTGAACCCGCAGATCAAGGGCGCAATCAAATCGCTGCCCGGCGTCATGATGGTCGAAGAGGTTTAGCAAACTCCACTTGTCTTTTCCCGATTTCAGGCGCTTCCATTAACGGTAAATCGTCAGTGAAAGGCTGAGTCGTCCGGTGGAAGAGTTTCTGTTTTTCGTTCTGGTCGGTTTTATCGCCCAGCTGTCAGATGGCGCGCTGGGCATGGGATTTGGAGTGATCTCGTCTTCCATGCTGTTGGCGCAAGGAACGCCTCCGGCTTTGGTGTCTGCGACGGTGAATGCAGCAAAGATCCCGAATGGGTCGGTTGCGGCGTTCTCGCATCATCTGAACGGGAATATCGATTGGCGGCTTGCGCGCAAGCTGGCCATTTTCGGTGCGATTGGCGGCGTGGTAGGCGCGCTGCTTTTGTCCAACCTGAAGGGGCGTTTTTTGCACCTGATGATCGGCATCTACCTTGTGCTGATCGGCGCGTTGATCATCCGCCGTGCGCTTAGGGGTATTACACCCAGAAAACTTAAGGGCCGGGCCTTGAACCTGGTTGGTGGGGCAGGCGGCCTGATCGAAGGTATCGGCGGAAGCTGGGGGCCGATTGTTGCGCCCGCGTTGCTGGGCGGGGGGGTGTTGCCACGCAAAGCCATCGGCAGTTCCGCGTTCGGGGAATTCATCGTGTCAATTGCCGTGGTTTGCGTGCTGACAGCCACGTTTTTCGGCGGCCTATGGGGCGACAAAAGCGACATTGCTGGCGCGGTGGCCCCAATTGCGGGGCTTATCGTCGGTGGTATCCCCGCAGCATTCATCGGCGGGTATTTGGCGCGACGCGTTCCCAAAAAGCCACTGTCCGTGGCGATCGGTATTCTGGCGTTTTCGATTGGCGTTCAGCGATTGGTTATCGCCTTTTAAGGCCTACCAATGCGGTGGTTTCTGATCGGCAAGCGGGACGGTTCCGCCTGCGTCATATTCCCGCTCTGCCTCGCGTTCCATCAACATACGCACGCGGTTCGTTAGCAACGCAATCTCATTCGCTTGCGTGGCAACGATGTCTGAAAGGTCGTCTACCGCAGCAGTAAGATGCGCGATGCGTTCTTCCATTTTGGTTGTGCTGTCGTCGCTCATTGGCCACTCCGGTGCGTGAAGGTGTTACATTCATTTCATATCGGTAAGGGGCGGTCCACCTTGCCCCTTGCCCCCCCATCCGCTATGCCCCGCGCGAACCCATTTCAAGGGACGATTGAACGATGGCCAAGGATAAGAAACCCCGGCGCCCCAAGGCAGAGACGCCAAAAGGCTTCCGCGACTATTTCGGTATGGACGTGATCGAGCGTAAGGCGATGCTCGATACGATTGCCGAAGTATACCATCGTTACGGGTTTGACCCGCTGGAAACTTCGGCCGTTGAAACGGTCGAGGCGTTGGGAAAATACCTTCCGGATGTAGATCGCCCCAATGCAGGCGTCTTTGCTTGGCAAGAAGAAGACGGCGATTGGCTGGCCCTGCGGTATGACATGACGGCACCGTTGGCGCGTGTCGCGGCGCAGTTCCGCAATGACCTGCCCAGCCCATACCGCCGGTTCACGATGGGCCCGGTTTGGCGCAACGAAAAGCCCGGCCCGGGCCGGTTCCGTCAGTTTTATCAGTGCGATGCCGATACGGTTGGCAGTGGCTCGGTCGCTGCTGACGCGGAAATCTGCGCTATGCTGTCTGATACGTTGGAGGCCGTGGGCATTCCGCGCGGCGATTACATCGTGCGCGTGAATAACCGTAAGGTTCTGAACGGCGTGATGGAGGTTGCAGGCGTTCTGGACCCATCCGACCCCGAAAAATTCGAACACGAACGCGGCATTGTTCTGCGTGCGATCGACAAACTTGACCGCCTTGGCCCGCAGGGTGTGCGCGCATTGCTGGGCGAAGGTCGCAAGGACGAAAGCGGTGATTTCACCGATGGTGCTGGGCTAAGCGAAGCACAGGCCGATATCGTTATGGGCTTCATGGAAGCCAAGCGTGACACAGGCGCCGAAACCTGCGCCCGTCTGCGTGAACTGGTCGAAGGATCGGTTGTGGGTGGCGAAGGCGTGACTGAGCTTGAAACCATTGCCGAACTTCTGGACGCGCAGGGTTACAGCGCCGACCGGATCGAAATTGATCCTTCGGTCGTTCGCGGCCTCGGCTATTACACCGGCCCGGTTTACGAGGCTGAACTGACGTTCGAGATCAAGGATGAAAAAGGCCGTCCGCGTCAGTTTGGTTCTGTTGCTGGCGGTGGCCGCTATGACGATCTGGTCAAGCGTTTCACCGGGCAGGCCGTTCCGGCGACGGGTGTTTCCATTGGCGTTGACCGCCTGCTGGCCGCGCTGCGCGCCAAGGGGCGGAGCGGCGGCGTTGAACAGGGCCCCGTGGTTGTCACCGTGATGGATCGTGACCGCATGGCCGACTATCAAGCGATGGTGGGTGAACTACGTGCCGCTGGCATCCGGGCAGAGGTGTATTTGGGTAACCCCAAAAACTTCGGCAACCAGTTGAAATATGCGGACAAACGGAACTCTCCGGTCGCGATTATTCAGGGTGGCGATGAAAAGGATCGCGGCGTGGTGCAGGTGAAAGACCTGTATCTGGGTGCTAAGATCGCAGAAAGCGCCAGCCTTGAAGAATGGAAATCGCAGCCCGCGCAATACGAAGTGCCGCGCGACGATCTGATCGCCGCTGTGCGCAAGATCATTGATGGGGCGGAGGGCTGAACATGGCCTCTAAATCCGCGATCCGCGCAGAGGCGGCCCGCTTGTTTGATCGGTTCCAAGCCGCCGGAGCCCAACCGGTAGAGGCATCGGTTCTGCAATCTGCGGACACGTTGTTAGACCTATACGGCGAAGACATCCGTTCGCGCGCCTATGTCACCGCCGACCCGTTGCAGGGCGAAATGATGCTGCGCCCGGATTTCACGGTTCCGGTCGTTCAGATGCACATGTCCGATGGCGCCGAACCCGCGCGCTATACCTATATGGGCGAGGTGTTTCGTAAGCAGGAACATGACGATGGCCGCCCGTCCGAATATTTTCAGGTCGGGTACGAGGTGTTCGACCGCGAAGACCCCGAAGCTGCCGACGCCGAGGTGTTCGCGCTGTTTGCCGATGTGCTGTCACCGCTGGGCCTGCGTGCCGCGACAGGCGACATTGGCATTCTGTTGGCCGCGGTCGATGGGTTGAACACATCTGATCGCCGCAAAGCTGCGTTGAAGCGCCACCTGTGGCGCCCGCGCCGTTTCCGCACGTTGTTGGACCGGTTCGGCGGGCGCACGTCCATGCCGGAAACGCGGGCTCGGTTGTTGAAGACGGTTAAGAAGGTCGGTGTTGACGGCGTGCTTGATCAAGCCGGCGCTGAAATCGGGCTGCGGGATCGCAGCGAAGTTGCCAAACGCATCACCGCCTTGGAAGAAGACGCCGCAACGCCGCCAATCGCGGCGGGCGAGGTCGATATTCTGGACCACATTCTAAGCCTGCGCGAAAAATCGCCCAATGCGTTGGAAAACCTGCGCGATATCGCGGTGGACCTGCCTAATATAAGCGGTGCGGTTCAGCGGTTGGAACGCCGACTGGACGCGCTTTCGGCCAAGGGCGTCGATGTTTCCAAGTTGGATTTCGAAGCCAGCTATGGCCGCACCACGATGGAATATTACGACGGCTTCGTCTTCGGTTTCTACGCCGAGTCGCGCCCCGATCTGCCACCACTTGCATCCGGTGGGCGCTATGATGCGCTGACCCGCGTTCTGGGGCAGGGGCGTTCTATTCCGGCTGTGGGGGGCGTCATTCGCCCGGCGCAGGTGTTGACCCTGACGGAGGGCAAGCAATGACCCTGAAACTGGGTGTGCCGTCCAAGGGGCGGTTGATGGAAAAGACCTTCGACTGGTTCGCAGAGCGGGGCGTAACGCTGCGCCGCACGGGCAACGAACGCGAATACGCGGGCGCGGTTGACGGGCTGGATGGGGTTGAACTGGTGCTGCTATCGGCGGGTGAAATTCCGCGCGAATTGGCGGCGGGGCGCATCCAGCTTGGCGTTACGGGGTCGGACCTTGTGCGCGAAAAGATCGCCGACTGGGAAAACAAAATGCGCGAGCTGGAGCCGATGGGCTTTGGCCACGCGGACCTGATCATTGCGGTTCCTAAATGCTGGGCCGATGTTGAAACGCTGGACGATCTGGATGCGGCTGCGGCGGCGTTCCGGTCCGAACACGGTTTCCGCTTGCGGATTGCTACGAAATACCACCGTTTGGTGCGTGAATTCCTGCGCGAAGCAGGTGTTGCGGATTACCAGCTGGTCGATAGCCAAGGCGCGACCGAAGGCACGGTGAAAAACCTAACGGCCGAGGCCGTGGCCGACATCACCTCAACCGGGGACACGCTGCGCGCGAACCACCTGAAAATCCTGACAGATGGCAGCGTTCATAAAAGTCAGGCCACCCTGTTCCGCAGCCGCCGTGCAGACTGGACCGATGAGATGCGGGCAGATTTCATGGCGCTTGCGCGCAAGCTGGGCCTAGAAGACTAACGAACGCCGATTTCGGCAAGGGCCGCCATAAGGCTTGGTGGTAGGTCTTCGTTGCGCTTGCGCCCTTCGGGCAGGTCTTGGGGGCTGTCTTCGGGTTTTAGATAGCGCCAGCCCTGAAAGGGGCGGCGCGGTACGGCCTCTGTGCGGATCACGTTGGGTTCCAACACAATACCGCAGCGCCGGATGCCATCGTCGCCATGCACTTCGTCCAGACGCAAAACCCGCTGGCGGGCCAGAATCACCCCTTTGAAAACCCAATAAAGCGAACCACCGCTTAGAAGCTCATCAGATTTTTTCGGCCACATGCGTGTCACGTGCTGTGTCAACGCGTTGGGATTTAGGGCGCGGCGTTGCTGTTGCCAATGCTCCAAATCCTCAACCTTTTCGGCGCCAACGCAAAGTTTCACGAGGTTGATATGCTTCTGTTCGACCATGCGCTGCAAGATAGAGTTGGCGGCGGCGAAGTCCATGCTAATTGTTGCGCCCACCCACCTGAATGCGTATTGTGAAAAACCTTCCCGCCTGACCAAGGACACCGCCGTATGAGCCGCTTTTCCGCCCCGATCGCAGAACAAATCTGGGACATGAAATATCGTCTGAAAGAGGCTGACGGCACGCCCCTTGATGTAACAGTAGAGGATTCGTGGCGCCGCATCGCCCGCGCCTTGGCCGAGGTGGAGCAAGAACCCAAACATTGGGAAGAAAAATTCTTCGACGCGCTGGAGGATTTCAAATACCTGCCGGCGGGCCGGATCACTGCGGGTGCTGGCACGGCGCGTTCCGTGACCCTGTTCAACTGCTTTGTCATGGGCACGGTCCCTGACAGTATGGGCGGCATTTTCGATATGCTGAAAGAGGCCGCACTGACCATGCAGCAGGGCGGTGGTATCGGCTATGATTTCAGCACGATCCGCCCCAAGGGCGCGGGTGTGAAGGGCGTGGCGGCCGATGCCTCTGGCCCGCTGTCATTCATGGATGTGTGGGACGCCATGTGTCGCACGATCATGAGCGCAGGCAGCCGCCGTGGCGCGATGATGGCCACGATGCGCTGTGACCACCCCGATATCGAAGATTTCATCACGGCCAAGGAAGACCCGGCGCGCCTGCGAAACTTTAACGTGTCCGTCCTTGTGACTGATCCGTTCATGGAGGCCGTAAAGGCCGACGGCAGCTGGGATTTGGTGTTCGACGGCACGATCTATCACACAGTTCAGGCGCGTGATCTGTGGAACAAGATCATGAACGGTACCTACAGCTATGCCGAGCCGGGCGTGATTTTCATCGACCGCATCAACCAGATGAACAACCTGTCTTATTGCGAAACCATCGCAGCGACGAACCCGTGCGGCGAACAGCCCCTGCCGCCCTATGGCGCGTGCCTTTTGGGTTCCATCAACCTTGCACGCCTGGTGAAAAACCCGTTCGACGCGATTTCGGAACTGGACGAAGCAGAACTGGACGATCTGGTCGCGACTGCGGTTCGGATGATGGACAACGTCGTCGATGCCTCGCGCTTCCCACTGCCCGCACAAGCCGAAGAGGCGAAGAACAAGCGCCGCATTGGCCTTGGCGTAACGGGGCTTGCCGATGCTTTGCTGATGGTCGGCTTGCGCTATGGTTCAGAGGAGGCGGCGCGTCAGACCGAGCGTTGGCTGCACCGGATCGCGCGCGCCGCGTATCTGGCGTCGGTGGACTTGGCGAAGGAAAAGGGCGCGTTCCCCTTGTTCGATGCCGACAAATACTTGGCCACAGGGCACATGTTGCAAATGGACGATGACGTGCGCGATGCGATCCGTGAACACGGCATCCGCAATGCGTTGCTGACCTCTATCGCGCCTACGGGCACGATCTCTCTCTATGCTGGCAACGTCTCGTCCGGGATCGAGCCTGTGTTCGCCTATGCCTATACCCGCAAAGTCCTGCAAAAGGATGGCACCCGCACTGAAGAAGAGGTTGTGGATTACGCCGTTCAGATGTGGCGCGAAAAGAACGGCGATGCCGAACTGCCCGACTATTTTGTGAACGCACAAACACTGGCCCCGCTGGATCACGTGCGTATGCAGGCGGCGGCGCAGAAATGGATCGACAGTTCGATCTCCAAAACCATCAACTGCCCCGAAGACATCAGCTTTGACGCGTTCAAAGACGTCTACATGGAGGCGTACGAGACCGGCTGTAAAGGCTGCACCACATATCGCCCGAATGACGTGACGGGCAGCGTGCTGAGCGTTTCGGAGAACGATGAAGAGACATTCGCCGGCAGATTGAGGCTAGCACGCAAAGGAACGGGTCTGACGCAGGAAGAGCTTGCTCGGAAACTCGGGATAACCAAATCGGCAATTTCCAACGCAGAGAACGGTATCGCGCAGAGCATGAGGAATCTTGCGAAATTGGCGGAGGTTCTAGGCGTCCAGCCGGGTTGGTTGCAGTTTGGGTCAACTGCTCCTGAAGTCATGGCGAACTCGGGGTTGGAAAACACGATTCCTCACGGTGACGTGATCTATATGGCCGAACCGCTGGACCGCCCACAGGCCTTGGAAGGCAATACCTACAAGCTGAAATGGCCCGACAGCGAGCATGCGATCTACATCACGATCAACGACGTGGTGATCAACGGCCACCGCCGCCCATTCGAAGTGTTCATCAACTCCAAGAACATGGAGCATTTCGCCTGGACGGTTGCGTTGACGCGCATGATCTCGGCCGTGTTCCGTCGCGGGGGCGATGTGTCTTTCGTTGTGGAAGAGTTGAAAGCCGTTTTCGACCCGCGCGGTGGTGCTTGGATGCAGGGCAAATACATCCCTTCGATCCTCGCGGCGATCGGCGGTGTCATCGAACGCCACCTTGTGACCATCGGCTTTATCGAAGGCGAAGGCATGGGTCTGAAGACGGACCCACAGGCCGAAGCCATGGCCGTGGGGGAGCGCCCCAAAGGCAAAGCATGCCCAAGCTGCGGACAGTTCGACATGCGCATGGTCGAAGGATGCATGACCTGCATGAGCTGCGGCCACTCGAAGTGTGGTTAGGTGTTGATGTTCCCCGTTGTGGATGCCCCCATAGTCTTGCCATTTTGACCCTGAAAACTGCCATTCTGGTCTGATAAAACTGCCATCGTCCATTTTGGCTTGCTGGAACGCAATTTCTTTCCTAGCTCCAAGGGGCTTGGGTACTCAGAGTTGGCCACGATCAGAATGGCGCATTGGTATACGGCGGATACCCACTTTGGGCACGAAAACATCATTACGTTCTGCAACAGGCCCTTCGCTAATACTGACGACATGGATGCAACCATGCTCAAGAACCTCGCAGATCGTGTGGGGCCGGATGACGAACTGTGGATCATCGGCGACTTCGCCTTTGGTCGAAAAGCAAAAGTGTAGATATGTACGGACTCTCGGGACACTTCCTGTAAATTACCCAATCTTGGGTGGAGGAAGTTTTCATGACGAACGAAGATCGGGACATTCAACGCAAGCTTAGAGTGCTTCAACATGCCGAGAAGATCGGCAACGTACGCAAAACTTGCCGATATTTTGGGGTTGGGAGATCGAGCTTCTATAGATGGCGGGACGCATACCAGAAGCATGGTGAAGCCGGTCTTAAGAACGCCAAATCTGTTCCGAAGAACCCTGCCAATCAGACACCTGCCCAGATTGTCGAGAAGGTCCTGTATCTTCGCCGCAAATATCACCTGGGGCCTATCCGGATCGTCTGGTATTTAGCGCGATATCACGACATCAAGATCTCTGACGCCGGGGTCTATCGCATTCTCAGACGCAACGGCCTCAACCGGCTGCCCAGAGGCACGCGCATGCGGAAGTTGCACACCAAGCGTTATCAGAAGCAGGTTCCTGGTCATCATATCCAGGTAGACGTCAAGTTCCTGACGTTTAAGGGGAAACGCGGCGAAAAGGTGCGCCGCTTCCAGTACACGGCAATTGACGATGCGACGCGTGTAAGAGCGCTAAAGATCTACGACAAGCACACGCAGGCAAACGCGATCAACTTCATTGATCATATCATTGAGAAGTTCCCGTTCCGCATTCGCGAAGTTCGTACTGACAATGGCCATGAGTTCCAAGCCAAGTTCCATTGGCATGTCGAGGACAAAGGCATTCGACACTCCTACATCAAGCGGGGCACGCTACAGCTCAATGGCAAAGTTGAGCGATCCCACCGATCCGATCAGCAAGAATTCTATCAACTCCTCAGCTATAAAGGCGATGTCGATCTGGAGGCAAAACTGAACGAATGGGAGCGGTTCTATAACTTCGCAAGACCGCACGGCGCACACAATGGCCAGACCCCTTATGAAGCTCTCAGAGACAAGCTACAGTGATCGGATAAGTGTCCCGCCGGTCTGTCTAGGTTACTCACTGGCAGCCTGGATGACGATGAACGCAGGGCTGGTGATCAGATCATGGGCTTTCAGCACGCGATACACTGTAGATTCTGAGACAAAGTAGCGTTCCTGATCCGTGAACGTCACTGCCAGTTCGCGCGGCGACAGTTCCGTTTCCTGCAACGCCAGTTTCACAACCTTGCGCTTCACGTCATCAGGCACGCGGTTCCAAACGTGCTTTGGCTTGGGGGATTGATCCTGCAATCCAGCCTCACCGCTCTGCAGACACCGATCATACCAGCGATAGAACGTCGTGCGCGGAATACCCAGCTTGGCCAGTGTACGGCGCGCCGACAGGTGGCTGTCTTCGACCAACCTGATGATCTCCAGCTTCTCTTCTGCAGGATACCTCATTCGCCGTCGTCCCCACCGTCGTACATGCTTTTTTTGAGAAGACGCAGTTCGAGCGTCTGTTCGGCAACCACCTCTTTGAGGTCCTTTGCCTCCCGGCGCAGTTCTTTCACCTCATCGGTGCGTATTCTCACCTGACTGACACGGCGTTCTCAGTAACGCTGCCGCGCAATCCTAGTAAGACTGCCGTCTGTTAATTGGAGGTGATTGACGGGAGAAGGCGAGAAGCGCGAAGACCTCATCTATCGCAGCGGTTCTCGCCTTCGGGCAACAATCGCCCAGCTCTGAGGGCGGAAAGCGGAACTACGCTGCGAGTGCAAGCGTGACCTTTAGAAAACGGACAATGAGCTTGTCGTTTTAATTGCAGGCCAGCTGCGTTTTCGGATTGGTGAGATTTGCGCCTTCTCCGGGGTGTTATGGCTTCACTAGGAAGTCTATTTCCTACCGTCACCAGGGGTTTTGCCAGAAGGCAGCTTAATCGCTTTGCAATTTTGTCTCATGTTCAGCTTCAGTGGGGCTCGGGTCAAAGTCGTTGGATGGAGAAAGCCGCTCATTCGTATTATTGTTGGCTCCGGGTTATCAGCACGAGTTGATTGGTATGGACCGGTTTCAAAGTCTTAAAACCTGGAAGGTTTGGTGCGTTACGACAGTAGTGACGTGCTTGGGGACGGTATTGGTAGGCGATGCGAACGTCAGTCCACAGGCCTATTTCGTCGATACATCAATATTGGCTGCACCGAATGCCGACGAAGTCATCATCGATGTGCCAAGCGCCTTTCATTGGTCAAGATATCAGCAAGGCAAGCTCGGGGAGTTTACCTATACGATTTACCCGGATGGCTCTGCCAAGGTCATGTCCGGGACCGATAGACTTATAGAAGAGGCGCGGATTGAGTGCGTCGCGGCTTTGATGTGCTCTGTCGAGATGGCTGACAGCACTAATTTTACTGTGCCCGTCGAACGAGGGCTTCGTCCCGCCCTGCCAGATGCGTTCGACGAGCGAAGTGCCGCGACATATGTGGCGCAGTGGATTTTGATGGGCACGGCACCTGAGATTGTCGCTGTGCCACCGGAAGCCGCGCCAGAGCAGCCCGAAAATGAACCGCTTGAAACCGGAATCTCGAATGGCGATGGAAACATCGTGCAGCCTGCAATCGAACCTCCCATCGAGCTTACGCAAGCTTCCAATAACACGGTTGATAACACTAACGACCCAGACGCTGTCGGTGAAGATGAAGGTAACTCTGCAAGTCTTGACGGGACGCTAAATGACGCACCGCAAGAACCCGTAAAAGACGTCGCCGTGGCTCAATCTGACGAAGGCGACGACCGCCCATCCGAGATCGAATGCGACGAGGTCGACCCGTTCTTCCCCGAATTGTGCACCGGCCCCAGGCCGCTGCGGCCTGAGGTCTCGGATCCTTCCACGCCACCAGCTGTCGTGCCCCGCAGGGAACCGACGGGCGCTATGCCCCAATCGACTGCGGCAATCGTGGAAGAGCCCGAGGCTGCGCCCGCATCGGCCGACGAAGGCTGGAGCCTGTCAGATCTGAACTGCTCCGTAACAGCAAGTGCGAGCCTTGCGGGCCTTGACGGCGGCAATGCAAAGCCGCGTGTCAGCCTGGGCTGCGGCACCCGGATCACCGATCGCCTGTCGTTCCGCGGGGCATTGATCGGCTATGCCATTCCCAGCCATCAAGAGGACTTTGATCCGGATTTCACCTACGCCTTCAACTACAAGGTCAACGATCGCATCAACCTCAGCTATAGTAACTATTCCGCCAGCTTTTCCGACAGCGATGGAGCCCTCGCCGGGCTTCTCGACGGAAACCTACGCGCGAGTTACAAGTTGCCAGACATTCCTTTGCCAAATGATCGCTCGCTTCCCTGTACGGCAAGCATCGGATTGCCAGACGTCGCGTCATCCAGCTTGAACCTGTCTTGTGGCTATTCCATCACGCCCGACTTGCGGGTGGGAGGCACCGCATATCTTTACCTTTTGGGCGAGCAGGACGAATTCAGCCCTGATTACAGCTATACCGCCAGCTACCGGATCAACGACGACTGGCGATTGTCCTACAACAATTACAGCAACAACCGCTTCCCGTGGAACCGCGGGGCGTCACCCGGGCCGGGTCTGCTGGGGGGCAGTATATCGTTGACTCATCAGATCGAATTTTAGCCGACAGCCAAACAGCCTAGTGCTTCAGAATGGCACTGAGTTCTGTAAGCTTTGCGCTGAACTTTTCGGCCGTCTCTCGAACGGTCATGTCTTCTTTTTCCGTCTCGCCCAGTTCGATCTTCTTCGCCCAATCGGCCATATCGGGAAACCCGAGCGCAAGTGCTGCACCCTTGAGCGAATGGGCCTGCGCATTTACCTCTGCAGCATCGCCGTTTTCATTGGCTGCGATGAGTTTCGCAATCCGGTTGCTGGAATCCAGCAGGAACTTTTCAGCAAAGTCGGACAAGCCATCGAGACCAAACATATCGACAAGGTGCTTGTGAACGTCCGGTGCCATCAGATCCATCAAGGACCGCGCATCACCGGTTTCCGGCTGGGCCTTTGCTTTTCGGGGCTTTGCCGACGTTCTCGCCTCCTGCAAGCCCGACTTCAGGCCGCCCGCCACGACATCTTCGATGGCGCTTTTGAGGTCTTGGAAAGGAATGGGTTTCGACAATATCCGGTCAATACCGACCTGCTCTGCCTCGTCTTCGATTGCGTCCATGACATGCGCCGTCAGCGCAAGGATCGGTGGTATCTGATCTTGCTCCCATTTGTCGCGGATACGGCGCGTTGCCTCTAGCCCGTCCATCACAGGCATCGCGATATCCATGAGGATCAGATCATATTTCCCCGGTGCAAATTTCTGAAGCGCGACACTTCCGTTCTCGGCCAAATCCGCGATCAGGCCCATGCGATCCGCATAGGTCAAAAGCAGTTTCTGGTTGATGGTGTTATCTTCCGCAATCAGAACGCGGGTGCCGTGAATGACCTCCGGGGGGAGCTTCGGGTCGGAGCTTGCACCATCAGATCCTGTGGCGTCAATCATATCGACGGTTTCGATCTCGATCTCGAACCAGAAGGTTGATCCCTCGCCAAGGGTGCTTTCGACAGAAATCTCTCCACCCACCCCATTGATGATGCGTTTGCAGATCGCGAGCCCCAGTCCAGCGCCCTGCGCCGCCGCGGTCAGGGGATTGGATATCTGCGTGAAATCCTTGAACAGGTTTGAAATGCCATCAGCGTCGATGCCAACGCCGAAGTCTTCAACTTCGAGACGCAGAATTGTATTGTCTGCATCGCCCTTTGTTGTGGCTTTGATAATGATCGGGCCGTCAAAAGAATAGCGAATGGCGTTGCTGACGAAATTTGAAACCACCTGCCGGATTCGCGTGGCATCCCCGAGAAATAGCTTGGGCACACTGTCGCTCACCTTGGTGACAATCTGACGGTCTGATCCTGTTTCGTGGGAGGTGGCAAGAATCTTGACGCTCTCGATCAGCGCTCGGATATCGACGTTTTCTTCTTCGAACAAAAAGACGCCAGCTTCCATTTTCGAGAAGTCCAGAACGTCGTTCACGATCTTACTTAGTCCGATACCGGCCGTCTTTGCGTAGTTTAGCAACTCGAGCTTCTCAGGCTCGCGTTCGTCCATTTCAAGAAGGTCGATCATCCCCAAAAGCCCGCCCAACGGCGTTCGGATTTCATGGCTCATGGTAGCAAGGAATCGGCTGCGCGCGGCAGAAGCAGCTTCCGTGCGTTCTAACGCCAAACGCACTTCGGCTGTCCGCTCCAAAACTGCCTGCTCTAGATCAGTCGAATACTTCTCCAGCTTCTGATTGGCCAAGAACAAGTCGCGACTTTTCGCTTCCAGCAAGGCTTCCGCCTCAGCGCGGGCAGCCTTCTCTCGTTCGTATCTTCTCCGTGAGACGCGATCGTCAGTGTTTTCAGACATCACAAGCAAAGCCTACGCAGTCGTGGTAACGTCAAAGGTGATCGTGTTTTCGGTTGTAGGGTCCAGCGTTCGTGCAATTTCGCCTTCTTCACCGAAGTGCAGCAAGCAGGCTTCGATCAAGCCTTGGCAAAAGCTGTCCAAGGGCCGCGGAGATGAATAAACCATAGTCAGGTGGCTGTCGGAATGGCGCATGGTGTCAAAACGGGGCAGTTCCGCGTCAGGATAAAGCTTACGCACCTCAACGTGGATTTCCTGATCCACAGACTCCAACAGAGCAAAAGCAGAGGTCTTATCTTTGAAAAACTCGGGGTAATGTTCAATAAAGAACCCCATCATCCAGTGCCCGAACTTGATCTGGAGCACTTCGGGGCTTAGCCCCGAGTGTTCGCTGAAAGCCACAACGATTTTCACCAACTCAGAGCAAGGGTAATTGCCAACTGTCGTGAACGCGCCGCCGTTTTCCAGATCGGCCTTATCAATAACACTGTCGACGGCGTTCTCACCGAACGCATCTTCAGCCATTTTCAATAGCTCGACAAAAACTACACCCTTCATACTACACTCCTGCTTCTGTTTCAGCCGCCGATACAGCATCGCCTTGCACAACGCTACTGCATGATTGGAAACAGGCAAAGACTGCATGGGCACTGAGGGGCGTAAAATCAGGCGAAGCGAGGGGGCAGGGCGACTGAAACGGCGCTTGCGCTGCAAAATGCCACAATTTCCCCGTTTCGATGACGTATTTTTATGGTTGAATCAGTATTCCGTGGATCCGTCCTCGGTTGTAGTTCCACGCTTGAGTAAAGCATCTTTGAGGGGTTTCGCAACTTGCGCGAGCAGATTGAAGTCATCGTCGCTGAGGATAACGTGGTGCAGCGCACCTATATGCGTCGTCTCATCGAAAATGCCGGCGTCACATGTTTCAAGGTTATCGAAGCAGAGGACGGACAAGCCGCGCTTGAACTTCTGAAAACCTCTCGCGCCGAAATCCTGATCACTGATTATCAAATGCCGGGCCTGAACGGCGTCGAGTTGACCCGCGCGGCCCGTTCCCTTGATCTTGGTCGCTATGTCCACATCATCCTTATTACGGGAACGGATATGGGCGGTTACGACGTGCGCGCCGATGCACTGAATGCTGGTGCCGATGACTTTTTGAACAAAGAGAAAGATCCGACTGCCCTCAAGGCGCGCTTGAGAACCGCGATGCGCCTTATTCACCACGGCAAAGAGCTGGAAGAGCAACACAGGGCGATGAAAGAGGCCAACGATCGGATCAATGAAGATCTTGCCGCCGCCGCCCATGCCCAACGCAATCTTTTGCCGGACATCAACACCAACATCCTCGGCGCGCATGTTGCGTCTGTCTTTGTGCCATCCTCTGTGGTGTCAGGCGACATGTTCGGGTGTTTTCCACTGAACGACAGTCAAATAGGGTTCTATGCGGTCGACGTTTCAGGGCACGGCATTCGCGCCTCGCTTATGTCGGTTGCGATCGGCTACCTCATCACGCCAGAGTTCTTTACAAAGTCGGTTCTGGACGAGGACGGAATCCCCCGTCCGGCGCGTCTGGTTCGTGAGTTGAATGAACGTTTCTGCACCGATGCCCATGACGATTACTTTACGATGTTGTGTGGCGTGATGGATACGCGAAGGGTTAAGTTGTTTTTCTGTCAGGCCGGATATCCCTCTCCTTATTATGTTGATGCAAATGGCAATGCGACGCCCATTGGCGACGGCGGGTTCCCCGTGGGCATGTTTAGCGGCGTGGATTATGAAGATGGGAATATCGGCGTCGATCTGGACGGAATGCTGCTGTGCTGTTCGGATGGTGCATTTGAGGCCGAAAACAATGAAGGTATCCCCTTTGGTGAGCAGCGGATGGAAGAGATTGTGAAACAGATTTACCACGAACCGGCCGACAAGGTGCCCGAGAAGATCGTAAAAGCCTTGGCCGACTGGCGCGGGCGCAAACCGCTAGAAGACGACCTGACCGTGGTTGCAGTTAAAAGGAATATGAGATGATCCATACAACCCAGGCGGATGCTGGTATTACAGTCGTGCGTACAGGCATGGAACGGCTGACAGCCATCAACTCCAAAGCGTTCAAAGATGGAATCGTAGAACTGATCGACGCGGGCAATAGCGTGATCGTTATTGATTTCACCAAAACAAACTTCATGGATTCCTCTGGTCTGGGGGCGCTTGCGGGCGTCCTGAAAAAGATCGGGCACCGCGGCGATCTGGCCGTCTGCGGGTTGAACGCGGAAGTCACACAGATGTTCAAAATCTGCCGAATGGATCGGGTGTTTTCGATCTACGCGGATGAAGCAGCTGCCGTGCGCGCGCTGAGCGAAAAAACGTGATTTCAGATTCCTTCCGTTTGGATCACGCCCTCGAGAGCATCGATCCAATGGTACAGCTCCTGAGCGCGAAAGCCGGAAGAGTCCTGCCGCCCGAAGCGCAGGGGCGTTTCGCGATATGTGTAAGCGAGGCTTTGACCAATCTGGTCTTGCACTCAAAGAACAGCAACCCAGACGCGCAAATCCAAATTGAGCTCTGCGAACAGGATACGGCCGTCACCGTTGAGATTTATGACCCCTGTGGCGCAGATCCTTTCGATCTTCGCGAATACGCCACAGATTTGTCAAAACTTGATGTGATGGCTGAGTCTGGTCGCGGCTTGGGGCTTATCATGGCCTGCGCGGATCACGTCACCTATGACCCGGTGGGCAATAAACACCGGTTGAAACTAACGATAAACAAAGAAGAGAGAGTCGGCTGAAGGCCGCAACCGCACCCCGGGTATTGGAGAGAGTAATGGTAATTTCGACGTTTACACGAAAACTGGCGGCAGCGGTTGTCTTTGGCACCTTTGGCATGGTTTCGACCACGGCGAATTCGCAAGAGGACGCGGCCACCAGCGATGTGAAGCAGATCACAATCGACAATGTCACGGTGAACGGCGCAGAATTCAATTCCGTGACGATTACGTCAGAATTTCCGCTTGTGATCCATCACGGCGGCGCGACGCGCGTGGGCGAATGCGAAGGCCGCGTCGATCCGGTATCGGGCGTCCATTTCGGGCGTAACGGCGCGCTGACCGATCGCGAATACCGCATGGCGCAGGTGGCTTGGTCCTATTTTGATCGCTATTTCCAAGAGGAAACCGGCCTTGTGAACGCGGTCGGAAATTACCCGTCGACCACCCTTTGGGACACGGCCTCGTATATCTCTGCGCTGGTCGCCGCATTTGAGCTGTGCGTGATCGACAAACGCGAATTCGACACCCGCGTTACCCAACTGACAAACACCTTACGCAACCTTGATTTGTTCCGCGGCGAGGCCCCGAACAAGGTTTACAATACCCAGACAGGTGAAAAGGTGAACTATGCGAACGAAGCCGGCGAGGTCGGTATGTCCGCACTGGATATCGGCCGGATGCTCGTTTGGCTGCGCATTCTGAAAGAACGTCATCCGCATCTGGCCAACAGCGTCGACAATATTCCGATGCGCTGGAATTTTTGTAACCTCGTCAGTGACGATGGACGTATGTATGGCTCTTTCGTTCAAGGCGATGGAAACGTACGCTATGTTCAGGAAGGTCGGCTTGGCTATGAAGAATACGCCGCCAAAGGCTTTGCGCTCTGGGGTTTTGATGTTCCGCGCGCCCTATCGCCAGAGCCATTGAACTATACAACGATCTACGGAGTCGATGTGCCTTATGACGGGCGCGATCCACGGATTTTCAAGAACCAGAACTATGTCCTCACCGAAGGCTACATCCTCGACGGGATCGAAATGGGCTGGGATCTTCCATCTGATCGCAGTGGTGACGGGCTCACGGCATCCCATGGTTGGCGGGCAGAGTTCGCGCAGCGGATATATCTGGTTCAGCAGCGCCGGTTTGAGCAGACGGGTATCATCACGGCGCGCTCTGAACATCAGGTCGATGGGCGTCCTTACTTTGTATACGATTCCATCTTCGCGGATGGCTATCCGTGGAACACTCTCGACCCGACAGGTGAATACCAGCCAGACCGCGCGGCCGTTGCGGCCAAGGCAGCGATTGGCCTTTGGGCGCTTTGGGAAACCGATTACACCGATCTGCTCTTTGAAACGGTTGCGGACCTGTATGATCCCGAATTGGGCTTTTACGAAGGCCTTTATGAGAACGGCAACGGCTACATTCCTTTGCAAACCGCCAACAATAACGGAATTATCCTCGCCGCGCTTTTGTATAAGGTGCAGGGGCCGATCCTTCAGCAGACCAATGACAACACGCAATATTGGGACACGGCCTATGCCGGAACTGATTTGCGCGACAACAAATGTCACCCGCGTCAGATGGAAGAGGTCGTGAACTGCTGCAATTGTGCAGGCGTCCAGATTCCGCCGGTTATCCCATTCGAAGAATTCACCTACTGCCGCCCAGTCCCGACAAGTGGCGAAACCGCGGCAATCGAATGTGGCACGACGGAACACAGCTTCCCATTGCCTGAACCCCGTCCGGTTCTGCCGCAATCTTGCAGCGCACAGTAGTAGGTCGGGGGCATGGCCACTTCGAAACAGAGAATGGTTTGGTTCGATGCCAATCGCGTCTTTGCCGCGATGGGTGTCGTACTGATCCATTCAACCACCGATTTCGGCGGTAAACCATTTGAGGCAGCAGAACCGGCGGAACGCCTGTTGCCTGTCTTTCTGCGCTCCATTGGAGAGTTTTCCGGCTCCGAGATGTTCTTTCTCTTCTCGTTGTTCCTGATGGCACTTCGCGTGGATCGAAAACTGCCCAGTTACCGCGAGACGGTGCTGACACAGGCCGAGCGCCTTTTGGTGCCTTTCGCCTTCTGGGTCGTGTTCTACGCGTTTTTCCGCCTCTTGAAGGCCGATGCCTTCAATTACACCGATTATATCTGGGCGCAGGTATCAGACCTTAAGAACTGGTACGGCTATTTCCTGCTTGGGAACGTGCAATATCACATGCATTTCCTACCCACATTGTTCGCATTGTTCCTGTTCTATCCATTGATGCGCGGGGCGACACGGTATCCGATCTTCGGACTGATCCTGTTTCTTACGCTCGGGATCATGAACAACACCCAAGCCTTTGTCTGGGGGCTGGATCTGGACCCGACCCTGCGCGACTACATCATCCGCGCCCTTAAAATACTCGGCTATGTCGGCTATGGCTTCGCGGCCTTCGCACTTTACGGGGTCTGGAAAGACGGCGTGCCACGGGGCGAAAGCCGCCTGATGCGCCGCTTTGGGCTATACCTCGCCTTGCTCGCCTATGTCGCGACGATCCCGTTCTTTGCCACGGCGTGGCAGACTGGCGATTGGGGCGTGCGCAGCGGTTGGGATTTCTACGGCCATTTCCTGATGCCGATCTGCATTTTCCTGATCTTCATGGGCGGACAATTCCTTGATTGGTCGCCGCAATGGTCGAAGTTGGCCAAGTATTCCTTTGGCGTTTATCTGGTGCACCCTGCGGTCATCGACTTGTTCGATATCGCCCTGTTCAAAAGCGGGATGTCGGGTGAGATGTCCCCGACGATCATCGTGCTGCTGCGCTACGCCGTGGCACTGCCCGGCTCCTTCGGCGTTGCCTATGCCCTGTCCAAAATCGGGTTCCTAGCGTGGACGATCGGCCTTGGGGCGCCGCCTTGGCAATGGGGCAAATCAACAGGCGGGGCGGCATGATCCAAGACGATTATTTCCTGAAGTACGAAGACCGCACGCCGCCGCCGCCGCTGGAGTATAACCCGTGGAGAGAGGCGCTTTGGCAATTCCTCGCGGTCCTCGCCTTGGTGATCGGGGCCTGGTACATCATCTGGCGGTGGACGGGGTCGCTGAACCCCGACGCGATGTGGTTCGCCGTGCCACTGGTTGTGGCGGAAACCTGCGCGTTCATCGGCATGGTTCTGTTTGTTTTCAACCTCTGGAAGGATGATCCGATCAAGATCGAAGAGCCGCCCGCTCTGCTTGGGGATGTTGTGGAGACCCATCCCGAAGCGGACCGTGCGATCGTTGTAGATGTGATGTTTGCAACCTACGATGAAGACCCTGAATTGGTCCGGCTTGGCATTCTGGATGCCAAGAAGATGACCTATCCCCATCCAATTGATGTACGTATCCACATTCTGGATGACGGTCGCCGTCCGGAGATGAAGGCCGTGACTGAAAGTGAGGGCGCGAACTATATTTCGCGCACAACTAACGAAGGCTTCAAGGCCGGCAACCTGCGCAACGCGATGGAGCAAACCCACGGGGATTTCCTCGTGATTTGCGATGCGGATACGCGGCCTTTCCCGACCATGCTGGAACATACGCTGGGCTATTTTCGCGATCCCAAAATGGCCTGGGTGCAGACCCCGCAGTGGTTCTATGACCTGCCCGAAGGTGAACGCCTGCCACAAAGGCTCGGGCGTCGTTTCGGAAGCCGTGGCCATACCTTCGGCACATGGATCGAACGGCTGTTCGGCCCCGTGCGCGTGGGCGAAGACCCTTTCGTGAACGACCCCAAGATGTTCTACGACGTCATCCAAAGACGCAGAAACCGTGCGAACGCCTCGTTTTGTTGCGGGGCGGGGTCCATCCACCGCCGCGAGGCGGTGATGATGGCGGCCTTGCGCAGTTTTGGCGCCAAAGTCGAAAAACGGACGTGGGACGTTGAAGAGGTCGTCACCGTGTCGTCCAAGGAACGCGAACTGGCCCCGGACCTTATGGAGGCGATCAAGACCGAAGCCGCGGCGACCGAAGCTCTGACGCCCTATAAATTCCACGTCTCCGAAGACATTTACACCTCGATTGTCCTCCACTCAGACCGTGAAAGTGGATGGAAGTCGAAGATGCACCCCATCGTGGAAAGCAAAATGCTCTCGCCCCAAGATTTGCTAACGTGGACAGTGCAGCGGTTCAAATACGCGGGCGGAAGCCTTGATATTCTTGTCAACGACAACCCGATCTTCCGCAAAGGTCTGACGTTCGGGCAGCGTATGATGTATGCAACGACGTTCTATTCCTACCTCGCGCCGCTGTGGAATATCATCTTCCTGCTGGCGCCGGCGATCTACCTTTTCACGGGCGTTTCACCCGTTGCAGCCTATTCGGCAGAATTTTTCTTTCACCTGATCCCGTTCCTTGTCACGCTTGAGCTGGCAATCATGGTCGGGACGTGGGGGATAGCCGGATACGCCCCAAAGGCAAGTTATCTTGCCTTTTTCCCCCTTGGCCTGAAGGCGATCTTCACTGTCGCACGGGGCGAGAAGATCACCTTTAAGGTAACGCCAAAGGTCCGCCAGTCGGGCAACTTCCTCGGGCTGGTTTGGCCGCAAATCGGGGTGGTGTTTCTGACAGGAATAGCCACGATTTACGCCATTGGCGCGCTCATTTCAGGAGCGACAGATCACTCCGCCAGCGGCGTCATCGCCAACATCATGTGGGGCATCAACAACTGCCTTGCGATGGCAGGCATGATTGCCGCCGCGATGTGGCAACCCAGCGAGACAGAAAAGGAGAGCTAAATGAGCTTTCGCGAAAACATCATTAAAGCCCGCGGCAGTTTGATCTTCTTGGCCGCCTTGATCTGTGGTCTGTTGCTGGTCACGACTTTGGAAAGAAACATGCCAGCCACATCCGAAACCGCGGACGGCGCCAACGCGCCAACCGAACTCTCCGCCCCGATTGCGGTCGCTGCACCCATCACCGCCTTTGACGACGTCGATCCTTTGCCATTGGCCAATACAGGGGAAAGCAAACCCGGCGATCTGGACTACGCCCGCATCGCGTGGCGGTATTTCGCGAACAATACAAACCACGACACGGGCCTTGTGAATTCTGCCGACAAGTACCCATCCACAACGATGTGGGAAACGGGGTCCTACTTCATGGCGGTGATCTCGGCGGACCTGTTGGGCATCATCGAAACCGAAGAGGCCGTTTCGCGGCTGTCTTTGGCGCTCGACACGCTGGCGCGCATTCGCCTGTTTGACGAGATGCTGCCAAATAAGGCCTACAACACGCGCACGGGTGAACTGGTCGACTATTCCAACCAGCCTGTGGAACGCGGGCTTGGCTGGTCTGCCCTTGATATTGCCCGCATGGTTGCCGCGATGAGCCATGCCGAGCAAAGCTATCCCGAACTGGCCGTAAAAGTCGACGCAGTGATTGATCACTGGGATTTGGATCAGATGGTTGAGAACGGCGAACTGATTGGCGGCAACATCGCCGACGGCAACCTGCGACGCGATCAAGAAGGCCGCGTGGGTTACGGCCAGTACGCTGCCAAAGCCATGATGCTGCGAGGCTTCGACATGGTCCTTGCCTATAATGCCGAAGCAAACCTGATGGTGCAAACCGTCGAAGGCCAGCCCATCCCCGTCGACGCCCGCCTGCACCGCAATATCACCCCGGCCTTCACAGTGTCGGAACCCTACGTTTTCGACGGGTTGGAGTTCGGATTTGATTACCGGTCTCACCGCTTTGCCACAGCGATCTATCAGGCCCAAGAGGCGCGCTTCCGCGAGACGGGGCAGTTGACAGCTGTCAGTGAATCCCACCTCGATGAAGCTCCATATTTTGCCTATTCGACCGTCTGGGGCGGTGGCGCGCCTTGGGCTGTCATGACATTCAGCGGCGACCGGATCGATAGCAAACGGACAATCACCGTGAAGACGGCCTTTGCTTGGGATGCCCTGTTTGGCACGGACTACACGGCCGAACTTGTGGATGCACTGTCCGAACTGGGCGATCCTGAACGCGGCTGGCCCGAAGGCATCTATGAGGCGGATGGGGTCGTGAATGGCTCGTTCACGACGAACACCAATGCTGTTGTGCTGGCGTCACTCGCCTTTCGGGCTTTCGGCCCATTGTCACGCGTAAATCAGTGAGCGGCGCTGTGAGGGTGGTAATTCTTGGTGGGGTGGCTCTCACGCTTTGCATCGGGGTCAGTGCCGGGCAGGCGGCCCCCTGCGTCGGGAGCGATTTTACGACGCCGTTTCCGGGCGCGTCGAACGTCACAACACATGTTGTCGACGTCCCATCGCCGCGCTTTCCAGGGTTTTGGCAAGAGGGGACGAAAGACGGATATTTCTATATGCTCTTTGCCAATGGGGATGCCGTCTTGACGGCAGGTCGGGATAGCACTTGGCATATCTCGTATAGTTGTGACGCTGGTTTGGGTGAATGCTCAGCGCATATCGAAGGCACCCCTCCAGGCGAGGCAATGCAAGTTGCAGAGCAACTTAAACAATGCCTGCTGGAGGGCGAGGTTTCCCAAGCCGTCCAAGAGCCCGAAACGCGCCTCGTCGAAGAGGAGCCTCCAAACGTGCCTTCAGAAGAACCGGTTTCGCCCGCTCCACCTGAAGACCCCGCAACCTGCAGTGTGGAGACAATCGACGACGAAAATCTGACCCGCAAGCTGCAAGGCATGTTAGTCTTGGCAGGCGCTGATCCTGGCCCTTTGGACGGCATCCCCGGTGCCATGACCACCAACGCTTTGATTAGTGTTCTCGGCGAAACGGCGGCTCAGCTTCCCACTGAAGACGCAATCGCGGCACTGCGAGAGCTCATGTGCTCTGACAGTGATCGATAGGGGTGGACTGAACGCTGGAAGAATCTTCCGCAAGCCGATGCCGCAGAAGTGCTCAATTTCTGGCTTTCTAGATACAACCGCAGTATCGGTGAGCAATACCGAAGGTCCGGAAAGGGCCGTTACGCCCTCCCAGCTTTCGAGCAGTTCATTGCGTTTTGACAATCAAGTTTAACACATCCTAATTGGCATCATGAAGATATCTGTCGCAGTTGCTTTTATGTTGTGTGCCTCTGCCGCTGCTCTGGCTGCTTTCGTCTGGTCAGGTCCGTCCCAGATCAGGCATTACACCTTCGATGAACTGTCAGAATTGACGTGCGAGGAGCTTGGCGAACGCCACACCGAAGTCATCGATGCATACCATGACGCCGAGATTGCCCACTATGGGCGGACAGCTGCGTTTCATGCTGACCTTGGCATCCCATCCGAAGACGTTTTGCCATATGCTGTTCTGATGATGCGTTTTATGCGCGATAACAACATCAGCGAAACCAACCTAGTAACGCGGTCAATGCCCTGGCCTCTGCTCTATTCAGATTTTTATTATGAGATTTCGGGCACATGCGCGGCGAACCCGTCATGGCAAGCCGTCGAAGCGATGCGGCAGTCTGCATTGAAACTCGGTTTGATTGGCAGAAACGAAATTGATTAGGCTCAAGGACATGAAACAGAAATTTGGGCTGTATCTCGCCTCTTGCTGCGCACTTATCGGCAACATGGCGCAGGCGGGTTGTCCGGCAGGACAGGAACCCTTCACATCCTGCCAGATAGATGGCCGCAACACCGAGATCTTTGTCTGTTTCGACGATCAGGTCGTGACCTATAGCTATGGGTCTGTCGGCGGCACACCTGATCTGTTCCTGTCAGAACCTGTTGAGCGTGTTGACTATGAACCGTGGTCGGGTGTGGGGAAAGCGATCAGCGAAAGTGTTACCTTTTACAACGGAGACTTTGCCTATGACGTTGGTGGCGGCTTTGACCGTCCGTTTTCTGAAGAAGAAATGCGAGAGCCAATCAGGCGCTTTGGCTGGGTAGAGGTGACCCAGAGCGGTGAAATAGCCGCCAGTCTCGAATGCATCCCTGAAACGGTGAGCTACGGTTTTGGCGGCGGCATCCATGACATCAAAGTGGCGGCTGGGCAGTCGTGGGACTCGGCCTCCTTTACATGGGTATCCGACAGTATTGTGCCGCCGGTCACGCCGCTTCTGCTGGAAAGCCATCTGTATGAGACAGTCGAAGATTGCCTGCCCGCATCAGAGTTCAGTCTGAATGGCATCAGCATGGGCGATCCGTTGGATACGCTCGGCAAGCTTGGATCACCAGAAACGGTCACAGACCCTTTTGGGAGCGGCGAGTTGATAGATCGGATGGTCCTTGTTGGCGCGAATATCGATATTTTCCAGGATAAGGTTTATGGAATGTCCACCACATCGCCAGGTTGGGACACGCCCGCAGGGCTTAGGGTTGGTCTGACCCGTGGCGAAGTGATCCGTATTCTGGGGCGGGTGCCAAACGGATATACTGCCACGTCAGATAGGTATTATACCCACGTCTGCTCTGACGTGCGAGATGCTGAGGACGAATGGGGTATCTTGATTGAATTTGGACAGGACAAACGTGTGGGCAGTATCAGCTTTGTAAGTCCTTCGTATTAGCATCAGACCGCCGTTTGCGTCGCTTCCTGCGATAGTGTTCCCAAGCAGCCCAAGCCAGACACATTGTGATCGCACCAGCATACACGGCGAGGATCGGACGTTCGCCCTGATCTGGCAAAAGCAGAAACGTCGGCACGGTGATGATGGTCACGAATATGGCCAATGCATACCGAATTGGAATGGTCCGAAAAACAAAGACCATTGCAAGCCCATAGATGCTGAGGAAGACCCAATAATAGTAGCCGAAGATTCCATAGGCGACAGTCAGCAATTGCTCAACCAATAACTGCGCACGCGCTATTGAAACCACAGCAGATTACTTGAAGTCTGTGACCCTACCGCCGAAGCCGACGTTCCTGCAGCTTGCAGCATCGAACACTATGGGCTCCAATCGGACATTCGCTGCGTTATGAGGCAGCTTCCGCAATGCGAAATGGCTCAGTCGTGGCGAACTTCCTGCCAAAAAAATAGTAACGACCCAAATTTTGAGCTTTGCACTTGAATGGCAACTTTATGGGGACAAGAAAGGCAAGATCACTAACAATGTCATTTAGTGGGGTCAGAGAATTCAAAGGCTTAAGAATGTGAAATGGCAATACTACGGGACAATCCACACCCCGTTGTTGTCGCGATCCGGACCCCATTATTCCCGAAGGGCCAGCGCGGCGTTGCGTCACTTCGGTGGATCGCGTTCAACAGTTCTCGGACAGGAGAACCCTGAATGGAAATTCCCGCTTGATCCACAATGATTGCTCTGCGCCCGAGGCCCACTCGGCGATCGCAGAGATTGCGCCTGCCATGATCTCGAGACCAGGATGTTCGAGGATCACGTGGACCTGTCCCGACTTCAACATCGCGCGGGTTGTCTCTGTCAGCTCGTTGCCCACGACACAAATGTCTGACCTGCGGGCGTCGCGCAGGGCGGCGACAGCGCCTTCGAGCCCGCCGCCGATGACAAAGATGCCGCGCAAGCGACTGCCTGCCTGGCCCAGCAAGGTGGTGACGGCTCGCGCTGCACCGATGTCGCATTCGTCGCTCGACAAGGCGGGAAGGACGGACAACCGGCTGTCTCTTTCTCTTAGGAAGGCGCGAAAACCCTCTTCTTCTGTCTGTTGATTGTGGAAGAACGCGCCTCCATTGACCAATCCGATACAGCCCTCGGGACCCGCCAGTCGCGCCATGAACCAGGCCGCAGTGCGCCCCAGTTCCATTTCGTTGCTAGCGATCAAACCCGGGGTGGTTTCGCAGGTCAGCCCGGAAATTACCGGCAGCGCCGGGACGCCGCGGTGGGCCAGATCCTGAACGGCTGACCGGACCTTTGGATGGTCGATGCAGTGGCAGGCAATAACGTCACATTGTCTCTCAAGATCCAGAAGCGCTGCAACCGTGGTGTCAGGGTCCGGGCTGGTCAGGTGTCGGGTGATAAGCCGAGCCTGTATATCATGACGCGATTCAGCGATGGATTGTGCGTGGTGCGCCATATCCAGAAACGTGCGCCTTTCCCGGGTGTTCAGCAACAGACCGATGCGGCAGGCCGGCGCTTCGGTGCGCAGGCGGCTGCGGATGATCGCGACGCCGTGAAAGCCTATATGTTCAGCGACCTCCAGCACCTGCTCCACCGTGGCGCGTTTGACCGGCAGGCGTCCGGTCATAATCCGGTCGATGGTCGAGACGCTGACGCCGCAGGTCGCGGCCAGCGCCTTGTGTGTGATCCTGTCCACGTCGCCTCCTGCGGCCTCCCTGAAACGGGCCATACCTTCGGATCTCATAATCTTTCATTTTGACGTTTTGTGAAAGCCTCCAGCGTGGATCGCTTGCTGGTGGCCAGTGGCGTTGATCTAACAGCCCTCCAACGGAGGGTGAGCGATGGATCGCTGGGCGGAATTTCAGATATTTGTGAAGATCGCCGAAGAACGCAGCATGACCCGTGCCGCCGAGGTGCTCAACAGCTCGACCTCGGGCGTGAGCCGCCAGTTGACTAATCTGGAAAGCCGTCTTGGCGTGCGTCTCATCCAGCGCTCCACCCGTCAGCTCAGCCTGACCGACGAGGGAGAACGCCTTTATGGTCAGGCGCGTGATCTGCTGTCCATCTGGGAAGAGGCCGAAGCCAACATTCGCCTTGGCTCGCACGAGCCCACGGGGCGTCTGCGGATCGGGGCTTCTTTGTCGTTTTCCCTTCTGCATCTGATGCCCGCCGTGGCCGAGTTCCGGCAGCGGTATCCTCAGCTGGCGGTCGAGATCGTCTCGTCCAACCGCTATTATGACATCATCGAAAACGGGCTGGATCTGGCGATCCGCCTGCGCCGGGTCGAGGCGGACAGTTCGATCACTATCCGCAGGCTGGCCGAAACGCGCCGCCTTCTGGCGGCCTCGCCGGCCTATCTGGCACAGCGCGGCGTGCCGCAGCGGCCCGAGGATCTGCTGTCGCACGACATGATCCTTTATACGCTGGCCGACAATTGGAACGATCTGCAGTTCACCAAAGGCACCCAAAGCGCCAAAATCGCCGTATCCGGCACGCTGAACATGAACGACGGTCAGCTGATCTGCGAGGCCGCGCGCAAGGGGCTGGGGATTGTGGCGCAGCCCACCTACATCCTGCAAAGCGATCTGGAGGCAGGCCGACTGGTGCGGGTTCTGGACGATTGGGATCTGCCGCGCCTGACCATGAACATCGCCTATCCCAGCAAGTATTTCGTGCCGCTGCGAACGCGGCTGTTCATCGACCATCTAGTGCAGACGTTTCGCGAGCTGGGCCTTGAAGAGAGGTGGACGGCATGAGCTACGCTTTTTGCAAAATCTGCAAGAATGTTTCCCGGACTCGGTTGTTAATCCCGTTTCGGGAAACTGTTACCACCATCACTAGGCTGAAGGCGTGCCTCCAAACAGCGGGGCACATGATGGAGATCAGCCCTCAAAACTCTCTGGGAGGAGAATGGATATGAAAAAAGCACTGGCTCTGGCCATCCTTTCGTCGAGCGGGCTTGCCGGCCCTGCAGCGGCTACCGAAGCAGGCAAGGTGTTCTTCCTGCTGCCGAACACCACAACCATCCGCTTTGAAAGCCGCGATGCGCCGTTCTTTGTCGAGGCGCTGAAAGAGCGCGCGCCGGATGCGGTTGTGACCGTGCAGAACGCACAGGGCGATCCTCAACAGCAGCAACGCCAGATCGAAGATGCGATTGCTCAGGGCGCGGATTTGATCCTGCTGACCTCGGCGGATGCAAACCTTGTGGCCGGCGGTTTGGCTGCCGCGCAGGCCGATGACGTGCCCGTTGTACTGTATGACCACGACGCCATTGGCGGCAAGGCAGAGGCGCATGTGGTGTTTGACTCTCTTTCGGTTGGGCAGGCACAGGGCCGCCGCGCCGCTGAGCTGATCAAAGGTCTGGAAAAGACCCCGGTGAAGGTCGCACGCGTTAAGGGCAACCAAGGCGAATACGGCACCGGCCAATATGAAAAAGGGCAGGACGAATTCCTGATGCCGCTGGTTGAGCAGGGCAAGGTTGAAATCGTCTGTGACCAATACACCCAGAACTGGGATCCGACCCTTGCACAAACCTTTGCCGAAGACTGTCTGACCCGCAACGGCGGCGATGTGGACGTGTTTCTTGGCATGAACGATGGCACCACCGGCGGCTCAGTCGCGGCTCTGATCAGTCAGGGCTATGCTCCGGGTGACAAGATCGTCACCGGCGGTCAGGATGCCACAGTCGAGGCGCTGCGTTACATCGCGCAGGGCTGGCAGGACAACTCGGTCCTGAAGGATCTGCGCCTTGAGGCAAATGCCGCTGCAGACGTGGCTGCCTCGATCCTAAGCGGAGAGGGCGTGCCCGCCAGCCTGATCAACGGCAAGGTGAACAACGAGTTCATGGACGTTCCAGCGGTCTTCCTGCCTGTCAGCAACATCACGGCTGACAGCCTGAGCGACGTTGTCACGGCCGGTGTCTGGACCTGGGGCGAGATCTGCCAGGGTGTCGAAGACACCGCCATTTGCCAGCAGAACCAATAAATCAAGACCGCAGGCGGCGCGATCCGCCGTCTGCACCACCACACATGGGAGGACCCATCATGACGGACATGAGTGTCGGTCGGGAGAGGCATGTCCAGGCGCAGGGCGCTGCGCCGCTGATCTCGATGCGTAACATCCACAAAAAATTCGGTTCGCTGCACGCGCTGAGAGGGGCGTCTTTGGATGTCCATGCAGGCGAGGTTGTGGCCCTTGTGGGGGACAATGGCGCGGGCAAGTCCACCATGGTCAAGGTCATGGCGGGCGCCCATATGGCCACCTCGGGCGAGTATGACTTTGAAGGCAAGCCGGTCAAAATTAACTCACCCACCGATGCCAATGCGCTTGGCATCCAGACGGTTTATCAGGATCTGGCCCTGTGCTCGAACCTTGACGCTGTGCAGAACCTGTTTCTGGGCCGCGAACTGACCGGATCGGGCCTGTTTGGCCGTCGGATCAAACGGGCTGAGTGCGAGGTCAAGGCCCGCGAGGTTCTGTCCCGTATGCGCCTTGGCAACCTGTCCCTGACCCGCCCCGTGGGGGCCATGTCGGGCGGGCAACGTCAGAACATCGCCATTGCGCGCTCCATCTTGTGGACGCCCAAGGTGGTGATCTTGGATGAACCTACTGCTGCGCTTAGCCATTCGGCCGCCGAGCAGGTGGGCGATCTGATCCGCAGGCTGGCCGATCAGGGCCTAGGTATCGTGGTGGTCAGCCACGACATCCACAATTTCGTCGTCAACGCCACCGACCGCATTGAGGTCATGCGTCTTGGTGCCAATGCCGCCAGCTTCCGCACCGGCGATGTGACGGGCGAACAGGTCGTCAACGCCATGGTCGGTGGCAACGAAGGCGTCAATCTCGCGGGGTGACCGCGGCACAAATCGAAGGAATTCCCCATGGCAGAAGCCATCACATCCGCGCCGCCTCTGGTGCGCCGCCGCAGCATCGGCGAACTTCTGGCCCGCGATCTGCGCGCCCTTCCCATCGTCATCGGCCTTGTGGCGCTGTGGATCTTTTTCGCCACGCAAAGCGACGTCTTCCTGACCGCACGCAACCTGTCCAACCTTCTGGTGCAAAGCACCGTGGTTGGCATCATGGCGCTTGGCATCATGTTTGTGCTGCTGGTCAAGGAAATTGACCTCTCGGTGGCCGCGATCAATGGCGTCACATCCGTCTTTATGGCCAAGATCATCGTGGAGGCCGGGGTAAACCCTTGGGTCGCCGTGCCTCTGGCCATTTTGCTTGGCGCGCTGATCGGCAGCCTGTCGGCGCGGTGGGTCACGTATGTGGGTGTGCCGTCCTTTGTGGTTACGCTGGGCCTTGGCCTTGCGCTCAACGGATTGCAACTGATCCTGCTGCCGGCAACCGCACGTTATAGCCTCAATGGCACCGGCCTTGAGAAGATCGCCCTGATCAACATCAGCGGCAATGGAGCCTGGCTGGTTCTGGCAATTGGAGTTCTGGCCTTTGCCACGCTGGTCCTGTCCGAGGCGACAAGCCGCACCAAGGCCGGGCTTGAGACGCCCATGATGCGCGCGGTGATTTTGCCGGTTGCGGCTGCGGCGGTTTTTGGTCTGATCGTGGTGTCGATCCTTTCGGCGCATAAGGGTATTCCGCTGATCGTTTTGATCTTTGGCATCCTGCTGGGGCTTGGCGGTTATGTGCTCAAGCAGACGCAGTTTGGGCTGTATCTCTATGCTGTTGGCAACAATGACGAAGCGGCGCGCCGTTCCGGGATCAAGGTTCACCAGATCAAGATGGCGGCCTTTGCCATCGCGGGCGGTGTTGCGGCGCTCGCCGGTGTGATCGCCGCCTCGCGGACCCTGGGTGTGGGCGTCTTTTCCGGCGGCGGTGTAGGCGGTGGCACGCTGCTGTTAGAATCCATCGCAGCGGCAGTGATCGGCGGGGTCAGCCTGTTCGGCGGACGCGGTTCGATTCATGCGGCGCTTCTAGGGGCGCTGGTCATCGGCACCGTCAGTAACGGTCTGAACCTTATGGGGGTCGAGAACGAGATCCGTCTAATCGTCACCGGTCTGCTGCTGGTGCTCGCGGTTTCCATCGACAAGCTGATCGAAAAGGCCACCGGCCAGCAGAGCTTCTGATCCGAAGCCTGTGCCCAAGGGATCCGCGCCGCCCTCCCTCCTCCCGGCGCGGATCCTACAGTTTCAATTGTGGCGCGCGCCACCACGCATAGGAAAAGGCCATGTTGCAGACCACAGACGACAGCTTTGACGGCGGCTATTTCGAAGAGGAACGCTCCTCCGAGGTGGTCAACTCCCGTATCGGTGACGCCGCAGATCCGCGGTTGAAAGAGGTGCTGAGCGTGCTGACCAAGCACTTGCACAATGCAGTGAAGGAGATCGAGCCCACGCATGAGGAATGGTTCGCCGCGATCCGCTTTCTGACCGAGACGGGCCAGATGTGCAGCGACTGGCGGCAGGAATATATCCTGCTTTCCGATGTGCTGGGCGTGACCATGCTGGTGGATGCGATCAACCACCGCCGTCCGTCAGGCGCGACGCCCAACACCATTCTCGGGCCATTCTATATCGAAGGAGCACCGGAGTACCCCAACGGCGCGAACATCTGCCTTGATCACAAGGGCGAGCCAACATTGGTGCGCGGGCGCGTCACGGATGTGGATGGCAACCCGGTCGCAGGCGCGCGGATCGACGTTTGGCAGACCAATGATGACGGGTTCTACGACGTTCAGCAGAAAGAAGAGCAGCCCGAATACAACCTGCGCGGCGTCTTCACCTCGGATGCCAACGGGGACTACTGGTTCCAGACGGTCAAGCCGCGCTTTTATCCGATCCCTGATGACGGGCCGGTGGGCAAGCTGCTGGGCGATCTGGACCGTCACCCCAACCGCGCTGCCCATATGCATTTCATTGTGACGGCAGAGGGCTATGACGAGATCATCACCCATATCTTCACGCCCGATTGCCCCTACCTGAAGGAAGACACGGTTTTTGGCGTCAAGAAGGATCTTGTGGCCGAATTTCACACCGTAGACGATCCCGCGATGGCTGCGCAATACGGTCTGCCGAACCCGTTTCTGTTGACGGACTGGAACTTCGTGCTGGCACCGAAACCCCAGCCTACATCCCCAAGGGACCCCCAATGAACATCACCGATATCGAGCTTTGCGCCTCTTACTGGACTGTGGCGGGCAATACCTATCCCGGCGCGCCGTCCGAGATTAGCCCGTTTCCCCTGACCGAACGGGCCGAGATCTGCGGGCGCACCGGATGGCGGGGCATGGGCTTTGTCATGGACGATATGGAGGCTTCGATCGACCGCTACGGCCTGTCTGGTGTGCGGCATATCTTTGCGGACAACAACATTCGCCACGTGGAGCTTGAGTTCCTTTTGGACTGGCACCTGACGGGCGAACGGCGAGCGGCCTCGAACAGGATGTATGCCCGTATGCTCGAGATCAGCGACGCGCTTGGGGTGGGCAAGATCAAGCTGGGCGGCGGCGTCTTTGAGACCAAAGCGCCGGACACAGGTGCGATGCGCGCGGCGCTGTTTGACATCTGCGAGGCGGCAAAGCCGTTGGGCATCGACATCGTGATCGAGTTTCTGCCCTTTGCCTCCATCAACACCATCGAGCGTGGGCTGGATCTGTTCCGCGATCTGGGCGTGAGCAATGGCGGGCTTTTGGTGGACACTTGGCACGTTCAACGCGGCGGGATGAGCGCCGAAGACATCCGCAAGATCCCCACAGAATTTCTGCGCGCCGCCGAGCTGGACGATGCCGGCCCCGAGGTTATCGGCGATCTGTTCAACGATTCCACCCATTACCGCCGCCCCTGCGGAGAGGGCGCAATTGATATCGCGGGCCAGATTCAGGCGATGCTGGATCAGGGCTACCGCAGCTATTGGGGGGTCGAGCTGATCTCGGCCCACCACCGCCACCTTCCGCTACAGATGGCGGCCACCCATGCCTATGACACCACTTTGCGCCAGTTTGATGCCGTGACCCTACCGGCCGACTGACGCCCCAAAAGGACCAAACACATGATCGGAATTGCCGTTCTTGGCGCTGGCCGCATTGGTAAGATCCATGCGGTCAACGCAGCCACCAACCCTGATGCCCGCCTAATTGCCGTGGCAGACCCCTTTGCCGAGGCCTGCGGGCCGCTGGCCGCCCAGCATGGGGCGGAGGCGATGACAGACCCGATGGCCGCCATTGCGCGCGATGACGTGGACGCCGTGGTGATCGGCACGCCCACGGACACCCACATTGGTCTGCTGACGCGCGCGGTCGAGCTGGGCAAGGCGGTCTTGTGCGAAAAGCCAATTGATCTGGACATTGGCAAAAGCGCCGAGGCCGCAGCAAAGGTCGAGGCGTTGAAGGGCCGCGTGATGCTGGCCTTCAATCGCCGCTTTGATCCCACCTTTGCCGAGGTGCGCCGCGCCATTGACGCGGGCAAGATCGGCGCGGTGCGGCAGGTGGTGATCTCAAGCCGTGATCCGGGAATGCCGCCCGAAGGCTATGTGAAATCCTCTGGTGGGTTGTTCCGGGACATGACGATCCACGATCTGGATATGGCCCGCTGGCTGCTGGGCGAAGAGCCGGTCAGCGTCACCGCCATGGCCTCGCGCGTGGTCGATCCGGCGCTGGTTGAACGCTATGACGATTACGACACCGCGATGGTGATCCTGCAAACCGCAAGCGGCAAACAGGCCCACATCAACAACTGCCGTGAGGCGGTATATGGCTATGACCAGCGGATCGAGGTTCTGGGCGAAACCGGCATGCTGTCGCATGACAACCTGCGCCCCACCACCATGCGGCTGACCACCGCCTACATGACCGATGCGCAGCAGCCGCTGCTGAACTTTTTCCTCGAACGCTACACCGCCGCCTACCGAGCCGAGATGGACGCCTTTGTGGCCGCTCTGGCGGGTGGCACTCCGCTGCCCACCACCGCCGCCGACGGGGTGCAGGCGCTTCGGCTGGCCGAGGCCGCGCTGGAATCGGTGCGCAGCGGCAAAACCGTTTCGGTTTGATTTTTACAGGGAGAACAAAGACATGACCTACGCCATTGGCTCTGACACCCCGCTTGGTATTGCCTGCCTGGGGATCACCCACCCGCACACCTCGGGCCGCGTCAAAGCGTTCAAACGCATGGCTAACGCCCGCGTTCTCGGCGCCTATGATGACAGCCCACTTCTACAGGCCTTTGTGGACGCGATGGAGATTGAGGCCCGCAGCAAGGACGAGATCCTGTCAGATCCCAATGTCCATGCGGTGATGATCCATCCCAAAAGCTATCGCATGGCCGATTGGGCGATCGAGGCCATGGAGGCGGGCAAGGCCGTTCTTTGCGAAAAGCCCGCTGGGCGCGGATCTACCGACACCGCCCGGCTTGTTGAGGCGGCAGAGCGCACTGGTCAGCTGTTTCAGGTGGGCTATTGCTGGCGTTATGCACCATCCGTCGACAAAATGCAGGAGGTTCTGCAAAAGGGCCAGCTGGGCAAGATCCTGCAGGTGCGCGCCCATGCGGGTTGTTCCCACAATGAGGCCGACACAGACCACATGCGCCAGCCGGGCGACATCGGCGGGGCCTTTTACGTCATCGGCTGCCACACCATTGACCGACTGCTTTTGCACTTTGGCATGCCCAAATCAGTCAACGCGCGGATCTCCAAGTTTGACGGCGTGATGCCCGACAACGCCCGTGAAGACGCCGCCGGGGCGATCCTGAATTACGATGACAAGATGATCACCGTGGACTTTATGTCCTGGGAGCCGATGCCCTGGACCGAAAGCTGGGACATCACCGCCTATGGCACAGAGGGCGTAATGCATTCGCGCCCCATGCCCTCGACCTATAAGATCTATAGCACTGGAAAACACGGGCTGCCGCAGGGCTGGACCGAGTATAACGAAAACTCATTCCCCGAGATCTGGGCCGTGCGCAAAACCGTCTATTCGCCCGAGATCGCCGAGATCGGCAATCCGGTCTACTTTGACCGCGAAGCGACGGCCTTTGAACAGTCGCTGCGCACGGGGGCGGCCTCCAACGTGCCGGCCACTCAGGCGCACAACATCAACCTGATCCTCGAAGCCTTGTTTGCCTCGTCCCAGCAGGGCGGCGGTGAAGTCGTGCTCTGACACAGCGGTCAGACAAAACAGCGCTGTGTCCCATGCCGGGACGCGGCACGAGATTGGTGAGGACAGAATGATCAAGCATATCGTCATGTGGAACATGGCCGGCGACACCGCCGAAGAACGCATCCGCGCCGCAGAGCATCTGCGCGCCCGGTTCGAGGAAATCCGGGAAGAGATTCCGGGGCTTTTGCATCTGGAAGTGGGCTTTGATCACAGCGGCGTGGACTATGCCTGTGACGTTGTCCTGTACACCGAATTCGACAGTCAGGAAGCGCTGGATGCCTATGCGACCCATCCGGCGCATCTGCGGGTCAAAGACGCGCTCGGCGCATCCCGGATTGCGCGCCATCAGGTGGATTACCGCCCCTACCAAAGGTTGAACCATGATTAATTTCACTTACACCGCTTTGCCCTCCCGCGTGGTTTTTGGCGCGGGAAAGCTGGCTAGCGTGGCCGAGGAGGTTCGCGCCATCGGGGCCAGCCGCGCTCTGGTGCTTTGCACGCCGCAGCAAACCAAGCAGGCCGAGCAGGTGGCCGCGCTTTTGGGCGACTGTTCGGCGGGCATCCATGACGGTGCCGAAATGCATGTGCCGATCGAAAGTGCCCGCAAAGCGCGCGAGATCGCCCGCGCGCTTGGGGCCGATTGCGCGGTGGCGGTGGGCGGCGGTTCGACCATCGGGTTGGGTAAGGCGATTGCGCTCGATTCGGGCCTGCCGATCATCGCGGTGCCCACCACCTATGCCGGATCCGAGATGACGCCGGTGTACGGCATCACGGAAAACGGCATCAAGACAACGGGTAAAGACGAGCGTGTGGTGCCCAAATCAGTGATCTATGACCCCGAACTGACCTATTCCCTTCCGTTGGGCATGTCGCTTGTCAGCGGGATGAACGCCATCGCCCATGCGGCCGAGGGGCTATATGCCAAGGACGGCAATCCGGTGATGTCGCTGATCGCAGAGGAGGGCATCCGCGCGCTGGCCGCCGGGCTGCCTGCGCTGCGCGCCGGGGCACAGGACGCCGAGGCGCGAGCGCAATGCCTGTATGGCGCGTGGCTCTGCAGCAGTGTTCTGGGCCATGTGGGCATGGCTCTGCACCACAAACTTTGCCACACGCTGGGCGGGAGTTTTAACCTGCCCCACGCCGAAACCCACAGCATCGTTCTGCCCCACTCGCTGGCCTACAACAGCCCCGCCGCGCCGGACGCAATGGCGCGCATTGCCCGCGCTATCGGAGCCAAGGACGGGCCAAAGGGCCTGCATGCGCTGGCGCAGCAGCTCGGGGTGCCCATGGCGCTGCGGGATTTGGGTGTGGTCGAATCCGATCTGGACCGGGCCTGCGATATTGCGCTGTCCAACCCCTACTGGAACCCGCGTCCTATCGAGGCCATGCCCCTGCGTGCGGTGCTTCAACGCGCATGGGAAGGCTCCGCGCCTCAGCCCTGATCCGTCCGGCTCGCCACCCCACAAACAATTAGTCCGGCCATTGAGCGCGAAACTCGAAGTGCCGGACCGCCCGTGACCAGCATGTGCTGCAGATGAAAAATGTTCACATCCCGCGCTTGGACCAGCAGTCAGTGGGAGGAATGGGTCGGGATACAGACATCATGTGATTAGTTCCATTTCCTGCACTGTGCTGCCTGCCCGGTGTAGCACGTAGACTGTCCGTTTCCGGCGTGTCGTTACCACTCCTGCGCAATGCAGCATCAAGTGCTAGGGGCTCGGAGCTGCCACTCACTGCAAAATGCGTCAACGTCGGCTTTTGCGCCGAAGACCTAGGGTGAACCTATTTGACTGCAACGGGTGGCAGGGGATTGGTTTGAATTTAGTGGAAGCTGGTGAGTTTTTTGATTGCGATGTGGCTGAGGTAGGTCCTTACGGTTTTTTTGGTCAAGGGCTGCGGTGAGGTGATAGATGTGCCTTGAAATAGAAGGGATTTTTGGGTGTGGGTAGGTAATGTCGAATGGAGCGTCACAGTTGTTGTGGCGTGTCACGCGACATGACCTAAACGTTTCAATAGGTCATTTTGACGGGTGATACGAAAGAGTGGCCTCGGGTATCATCCGAGGCAGTTTCAATGTCTGGCTGGGACTGGTGAACTGTGAAGGTAGGGGGCTGAAGGTGCCGCCGTTTCAACATACGCGGCGGAAGCTGGGCTTTCACTGCGAGTTCGGTGTCCGCCGCCTTTGGCTCCAAAAAAAACCTGACGACGTACAGCGGGTAACTATGTCATGACCGTCATTTAGCTTGTTGAATCTATTGGATAACTATAGTCAAAATCGCGACGATAGTTACTTTCACAAACAGGGCAGGAAGCATCATGAAGGCAGTGACAGGCGTAATTGTCGATCTTGAGGGTAGCAATCAGCAGATCGACAAACGCGACGATGGGCAGCTGGGGTATTTGGAAGACAACATCGAAGGCGCTGGCGTTCTTCAAGAACTGGCAGACAATCGCGGGACGCTAAAGGCGAAGCTTCGCACGCCCGACAACGAGGTTGCCCAAGTTTCTGTGCCATCTGCGAATTTTATGAAGCATGGCGACGTCGTCACTGTTGTGAAAGATAATGACGGCTGCGAGTTCTACTATGAGAACCGCACGTCTGACCGGACATGGGGGTTTTCGCGCTGTCCCGCAGATAAGCGGCGGCTAACAAAGTTTGCCCGAGCAGGGATCAACTGGGGCCTTTTTGGTGGGTTACTTGTGGGGCTGCTGGCGAGTCTGGGTCGCGGCCAGTCGGTGGGCCTCAATTTGACCGCGGGCGCATTCATTGTGATCGCGATCACTTCGATGATTTGGAGCCTGACAGGACGTCCACGCGCGGCGCGGCGTCATCTGGCGGCAGCAAAGGATTTGGCGCGGGGCCACAAGTCTACACATGAGTATTCATTGATGAGGAAGAGAAGGCAGTTTTGTTGGGCGGTAGGGAGCGCCCTGCTGGATAACAATGATTACGTCGGGTATTTGCGGGCTGTCTTCTTCAGCGCGCATAGGCGATCCCGCGCTGTCCGTGATCAGGTTTTTTGGAACCAAAGGCGGCGTAGCCTAAGAGAGAGTTTGGCCCATCAGTGTCGTCGAAAAAATTCGAAACGTGGTTATTGCCACGATACTACTTGAAATTGTGATGAATATGAATGCTGCCAGCTTAGCAGAAAGTTCACGGTCATGGTATTTTGGCTTCGAGCCAATGTACGAAAGGCAGTTTTAAGAAATTTCCGATGGAGCTGTCGTAGAGAAAATCGAACGCCTCACAGCGGCAGATGTTTCCGAGATACTTTCCGATCTTTCGGAAAATGAAGAATTTGTAGCATTAACCAGATCATACGTTGCACGCTCGAAAGGTTCCGCTCCAGAATTGTTGGAAGCCGAAGTGGACCTGTCGCGGTTTGATGCCGCTCCTTTGATAGCATTTATTGCAACAAAGGAGACGAACTATGGGACTGAAACGGACGGACGAATTCCGCGCTGATGCGGTACGGATTGCGCTGACCAAAAAAATGCGAGATTCTTGAATTAATTTGTCACTTGCACTTGCTTGTTGGCGCAACACCGGACAATCGTTCACACGAAAATTCAATCGGAATAGGAGCATGCGTGTCCCTCTTCATTATCGTAGCTCTGCCGTTCCTCGGCGCGTTGCTTCCGGGCTTGATGAACTCCGCTGGTCGGGCGGCAACAGCTGGCGTGACTTTCGCCATCTCACTGGCGGCATTTGTCGGCCTGTTGACTAACTTGCCAACGGTACTGGCTGGCGAGGTTGTGATGGCCCGGGTCGACTGGATGCCATTGCTGGGCCTTAATTTCTCTTTGATGCTGGACGGTCTGGGCTTTTTCTTTGCGCTCCTGATCCTTGGCATTGGTCTTCTGATCATCGCTTATGCACGCCATTATCTGAGCCGCGATGACAATATGGGGCAATTTTTCACCTATCTGTTGCTTTTTCAGGGCGCAATGGTGGGGATTGTTTTAAGCAATAACATATTGCTTTTGTTGGTTTTTTGGGAATTAACGTCGTTATCATCTTTCCTGCTCATTGGTTACTGGAAGCACTTGCCTGAAGGGCGTCAGGGCGCGCGCATGGCTTTGACGGTCACAGGTATGGGCGGTCTTGCGATGATCGGTGGCATGCTCATCTTGGGCGAAATCGTCGGGAGTTATGATCTTAGCGTCATTCTGCAGAACCGTGACGCGATCCAGGCCGATCCGCTCTATGTTCCAGCACTTCTTCTGATCCTATTGGGGTGCTTTACAAAGTCGGCGCAGTTCCCGTTTCATTTTTGGCTGCCCCATGCGATGGCGGCCCCTACGCCTGTCTCCGCTTACCTGCACTCTGCCACAATGGTGAAGGCGGGAATCTTCTTGATGGCGCGCATGTGGCCGGTTCTATCTGGCACCCCAGAATGGTTCACAATCATTATGACGGTGGGACTGATCACAATGGTCTTGGGGGCGGTGATTGCGCTGTTCAAGCACGACCTGAAGGCGTTGCTAGCGTTTTCGACGGTCAGCCATTTGGGATTGATCACCATGCTTCTTGGCACGGGGACCGCCTTCGGTGCGATGGCGGCTGTGTTTCACATCCTCAACCATGCGACGTTTAAGGCTGCCTTGTTCATGTCGGCGGGGATCATTGATCACGAGGCACATACGCGTGATATCAGGCGGCTGGGTGGCTTGCGAAAATTGATGCCCGTGACCTTTGTGATCGCGAGTTTGGCGGCTTTGTCTATGGCAGGGATACCGTTGCTAAACGGATTTTTGTCCAAAGAAATGATGCTGGAAGAAGCCAATCATACCGTGCTTTTCAACTCCCCCTGGTTGGTGCCCGCATTGGCAACCTTTGGATCACTGTTTTCAGCGGCCTACTGTTTCCGCCTTATCGGGCATGTGTTTTTCGGCCCGGTGCGCGACGACTACCCCGCCAAACCACATGATCCCGGTTCCGGCCTTTGGCTGCCACCAGCAATTTTGGTTGTATTCGTCGTTCTCATCGGGGTCGCGCCGTTTATGGCTGAACCGTTCGTCAAGCTTGTCACGGCATCCTTGTTAGGTGACGCCGCAGAGGTTCCAAAGGCGTATTTCAAGATCTGGCATGGGCTTGTTCCGGCGCTTTACATGTCCCTTATAGCCGTGGTCGGTGGCTTGCTAATGCTCCTGATCTTCAAACCGTCGCTGCGCCTTTGGGACAAAGCACCGCGCCCGGAAGCCAAGGTCATTTTTGAGGCGATCGTTGAGGGTGTGGTTCGATTGGCCCGTGCATTGATCCTGCCGCTACACAATGGTGCGTTCACGCGGTATGCGGCTATCGGGGCCGTTGTGTTTGTCGTCGCTGGTTATCACGCATGGACCACCGGGACAGTCGGGGCAACAACTCGCACCTTGCAAGCCGTGAATTTCGTATCCATCGCTGGTTGGATGATGCTGGTGGCCGCGACAGTTGGCATGGTTCTCATGCATCGCAACCGCCTGCTGTCGTTGATCCTAATTGGCATTGTCGGCCTTATGGTCTCGATCGGGTTTGTATACTTTAGCGCGCCTGACTTGGCGATGACCCAATTTACGGTCGAAGTCGTGACGATCATCTTGCTACTTCTTGCGCTAAATTTTCTACCCAATACGACCCCTATCGAAAGCTCGATCTTGCGCCGTGTGCGTGACGCAGGGGTCGCCGTGATCGGAGGGCTCGCAACCTTCGCGCTATCTTACCACTATATTCTACGTGATGCGGTCAGCGCGCCTATTTCAGAGTTCCATGTGGCCAATTCCTACAAGGGTGGTGGTGGCACGAATGTGGTCAACGTGATCCTCGTCGATTTTCGTGGGTTCGACACATATGGCGAGATCATCGTGTTGGGCATCGCAGCCCTGCTGATTTATGCGCTGACAGAATCATTGTTGAGCGGGCCCGTGCGCGCACGATTGCTTAACCGTAAACCTGATCAGGCACGGGCTGGCGACAAGCATCCAATGATGATGGTTGTGATGACACGTGTCATTATGCCGGTTGTGTTGATGGTCGGCTTCTACATCTTCCTGCGGGGCCATAACGAACCCGGCGGAGGATTCATCGCTGGCCTGATCGTTTCGATCGGTGTCGTCATGCAGTATATGGCGAGCGGGTTCGGTTGGGCTTCGGCAAGACTGAGATATCCATATCACGGGGTGATTGGGGCCGGTGTTTTGATCGCCGGTCTAACGGGCATCGGGTCTTGGTTTGTAAGCAAGCCGTTCCTGACATCCGATTTCACATATGTCCGCATCCCGCCCTTTGAAAAGTTCGAGCTGGCCACTGCTGCACTGTTCGACCTGGGTGTTTTCCTTGCAGTTGTCGGTGCCGTGATGTTGTCACTTGAGAGTTTCTCTCGTCTTGCACGGCTTGCCCAAGAGCCCAGCGATGATGAACCAATGGACATTGACCCGTCACGAGACGACTTGCCAACCAGCTTGGCGTCTTCCGAAAAGGAGGGCGTGTAGCATGGAACTGCTTGTTTCTTCTGCCATTGGCATCCTGACCGCTGGTGGTCTCTACCTTTTGCTGCGCCTACGGACATTCCCTGTGATTTTGGGGATCTCACTGCTCACCTATGCAGTGAACGTCTTTCTGTTCGCTTCTGGTGGTTTGACAATCGGGGCACCGCCAATTCTACGAGACGGAATAGATGCCTACACTGATCCGCTCCCCCAAGCGTTGGTCCTGACGGCCATCGTCATATCGTTCGGGATGACGGCGGTTGTGGTTATGATAGGCCTTGGGGCCTTCCTTGGCTCGGACGATGACCATGTGGATGATCAACCAGAGCCCGACGAAGATCGGTCGGAGAGCACGTCATGACCCATTGGATTGTATTGCCCATCATTCTACCTGCTCTGGTCGCACCTTTTATCGTTCTCGCGGCGCGGTATCACATTGGGATTCAGCGCGTCTTGTCTGTGGCAGGCGTTTTGGCGTTGATTGCGGCGGCCTGTGGCCTCGCTTTGCAATCGGCTGACGGGACAATCACGTTGTACCAGATGGGCGATTGGGCCGCACCGTTTGGCATCGTTTTGGTCGGCGACAGATTGTCGACGATGATGGTTCTGTTGACGGCCGTGCTTGCGCTGTTCGTTCTTCTTTACGCCATTGGATCTGGCTGGGACGACCGAGGGCGGCATTTCCATGCCTTGTTCCAGTTCCAGCTAATGGGGATTATGGGGGCGTTCCTGACAGGTGACCTTTTCAACCTGTTCGTGTTTTTCGAAGTGCTTCTGATCGCCTCTTACGCGTTGATGATCCATGCCGGAGGGAACGCACGGCTTCGGGCTGGCGTACAATACGTGCTGTTCAACCTTATCGGCTCAACCCTTTTCCTCTTCGCGCTTGGGTCAATTTACGCCGAAACCGGCACGCTCAATATGGCCGATCTGGCCCATCGGGTGGCACTCATCGGGCCGGAAGAAACCGTTGGTATTCGTGTGGCGGCGGTTCTGTTGCTACTGGTGTTTGCGATCAAAGCCGCGATTGTGCCACTGCATTTCTGGTTACCATCCAGCTATGCAGAAGCGCCGGCTCCTGTTGCAGCTTTGTTTGCGATCATGACCAAAGTTGGGGCCTACGCAATTATCCGGGTTTATACGATGATCTTCCCTCCAGAATTGGAGGTCACTGCAGGCTTGCATGATACATGGTTGCTGCCCGCGGCCTTGGTCTCGTTGGCCCTTGGGATGGTGGGTGTTCTCGCGGCTAAAAGGCTGGACCGGCTTGTCGCTTTTTCAGTGATCGGCTCGATGGGCATGGTGATGGTGTCAATCTCGCTGTTTACGCCTGCTGGCATCGCGGCAGCGCTGTATTACATTGTGCATTCGACGTTGGCAGGGGCCACGCTTTTCCTGATCTCGGACCTTGTGCGCACGGGGCGTGCCGACCTCAAGCTCACGCAACAACCGACTATCGCGGGAAATTCTCTGACAGCGGCACTGTTTTTTGTAGGTGCCATTGCGATGGCAGGACTCCCACCATTGTCTGGTTTTCTTGGGAAGCTATTGGTGCTCGACGCTGCGTTTGATAGCAATTTGGTAGTTTGGATCTGGGTGATTGTTCTGACATCAAGCTTGATCAGTATTCTTGGGTTCGCTCGGGCTGGCAGCATCCTGTTCTGGAAGGCTCACAGTGTTGAGCGAGGAGATGATATCGAAATGATGTCACCTCCCGCGACCTTGTCTTATGTCGCAGTCGGTGGGCTGGTTTCGTTGTTGGTGGCCCATACCGTCTTCGCAGGACAAGTTCACAGGTACACCAGCACCATGGCGGCTCAGCTGTTCGCACCAGAACCATATATTTCCACAGTGCTGGATACGCCCGGAAAACTGAGCAAACCGAAAGGGGACCACTGAAGTGACACGCGCACGTAATTGGCTATTGCCGCATCCCTTTCTGACGCTCTTGCTTGCTGTCGTTTGGATGCTTCTGCAAAACGAAGTCTCTGCTGGGATGGTCGTCTTTGGCGTTATCCTGGGGATCATCATTCCAAAAATAACTGCGATCTGGTGGCCAGATACCCCAAAAGGCTTCCGCCTTGGCAAGATGATTACCTATAGCTTTATAGTGCTGTGGGATATTCTGGTGGCCAACATTCAAGTCGCTTGGATTGTTCTGTCTGTTCCGAACTCAAAGCTAAGGCCAGCTTGGATCGTGGTTCCCCTAGAACTGCGCCAACCCGAGGCGATCACCATGCTTGCCGGAACAATCACTTTGACACCCGGAACTGTTTCAGCGGATCTATCAAGCGCAGGTCACAGCCTGCTTGTGCATGTCCTGCATACCGATGATCCCGACGCAATCCGAGATGAAATCAAATCTCGCTATGAGCGACGCCTGATGGAGATATTTCAATGACAGCCGCTACGGAGTTGATGAATATCGCAATTTTCGTCGCGTTCGTGACGCTCGCCCTTGGGCAAATCCTGTCAATGGTCCGACTGGTGCTTGGGCCTACATCTGGAGACCGGATACTGGCACTGGATACAATGGTTATCAATGCTCTGGGGCTTGTTGTTCTTTTGGGAATCTATCAGGGCGTACAAATCTATTTTGAGGTTTCGCTTCTGATTGCGATGTTGGGTTTCGTGTCAACAGTCGCACTTGCACGTTTCAAATTGCGTGGGGACATAATCGAATGAGTGTTGAAATTCTTGGAACATACGCAGTCACACTTTTTTTGTTGATTGGGTCAGGATTTGCCGCGGTTGGGGTTCTCGGGCTTCTGAAGTTCAACGATTCCATGACACGCCTACATGCACCTACAAAAGTTGGGACAGTCGGGATTGGTGCTCTGCTTTTGGCGTCGGTCGGCCATTCTTTTCTTATTGGCGGCTCGTCGATGCATGAGCTGCTCATCATGGCATTTCTTTTCGTGACAGCCCCAATTTCGGCCAACTTCATCGCAAAAGTTAATATTCATTCCCGCTCTTGTGAAACACCACCTGCGCCACTGCAAGATTCGACATGGTCTACCTTGAATGTTCCTGAAGAGGAGCGCGAAGTTGAGGAGAAGCCGAGCTAAGCATCTAGCCCGAATGATAGTTGCCTAACGCATCGAAAATTTGGCGAGGTCTTTTCCTAAACGAGTCGAACGTCAGACAAGGTCAGCGTTGAAAGATACTTCGACGCCAATGCCCTCGCAATTGCCAAAGCAGCGCAACGACACCAAAACTGGGGCAGAATGGCCTTAGTGCGTGATGGGCTGCTGCCTGAAAATGGAAAACCCCGACATAAGAAACTCAAGATCCTGATGCAGAAATGCTTGGTCCACATCTTGGATCTCGTGAAAAGCTCAGCCTCGACTAAGAGCGCCAAGCAACTCGGAATCGGCATCAAAGGATTTGAGGCGTTGGTAAATGACGGTCTCCTCCGGCCGATCAGAAGCGGCCCACAAGAAATGGCGATTTCGGCCAAAAGAAATTGAGGGCTTTTCGGGTCAGCTCCGTGAGCATATTGCTGGCAACAGCCCGGCTGACGAAGAAGACGATTGCAGCATACATCAAGCGTGCTTTGCATATGGATGTACAACGCCTCAGGTCGTCCGGCTCATTCTGACGGACCAGTTGGTTGGCTCGTGTCAGCATGAAGCCGATGATGGCATCAGCGGCATCCGTATTCGTAAAACGGAGCTCGTGACCAAGCTTCCGATTTTCACCAGCGATCACGTCACCGAGCATGATCTGAACAAGCGGCTTGGCTTGACCTAGGCCGAACTCAAACAGCTGCATGAGCTCAACCTGTTGCCGTGCTATCCAACTCCATCGGGCTGCCGACGGAGAATTCGGAATAGTGTGAGCGACGTAATTCTTGACCAGTTTCTGGAGCGATTTCAAACGGTGCGCAGTGCGGCCTTTTGTTTGCTTTTAGGCTTGCAAGACTCGCGTTTTACCCGGGCGAAGTTGGGGTTCTATACGGGCAATTTGGAAAACTCATTATTTCAAAGTGTTGAAAGTGGAAAAGACGCGATTTCGGACCGGACACCACAATGAAGAGCAACAGATTCAGGCTCTTCGAGCGACCGCAAGCATGCCTTGGTCACACCGGCATGCCGGCAGCACACCTTGCCTGCCCGATCAGATTCGCGTGTCCGCTGTCTCTGGCACAAAGGCACATCGAAGCATTGAATCACTAATATGTGCCCTTGCCCAACAGGTGAAGCGCGGCCGAGATAGCGCGGGAATCCCGCCGAAATGACACAACCTATACGAAATTGCTTGTACAGTTATTCTTTTGAGCAATCGGTATGTCCATTTTTCATCCAATTTATGTGGTCTTCTAGCGTGAAATGAAAAAGACCCAAGTTGCGAGGGCGGTCCAAGCTGTTCACGACGCTTCTCCCTTGGTTCGTGAAAATGGGCGCACTCAGACTTCATGGTTCGTACTAGTACTCAGGCGTCGGCGACGTTGGACGCCGAAGATCAATTTGATAGCGAGACAGGCGCGTTCAACCAGACAAAGGTGATATTAAACACGTCTTGGGGCATCATTTTGTCATGCCTCGGCTGGATTGCCCTTTCCTACTATCTGGAAGAGTTGCTAATCGCGGCCATCATCGCCCCGGCACTGCTTGGAACTATTGTTGCAATGGTGCTTGCAAAGCTTGGCAAACCTTTGCTGGCGCGAGTCATTTGGGTGTCGTCGGGCATCGTTGCTGTGACATTGGCAAATTTCACGCTCCATCCCGCTGCCAATCCTGAAATCATGTATCTTGTGCTGATCGGCGGGCCGTTCCTTACCTTCGCAATTGGGCGTGAAAACCTACAGCTTGCCCTGACACTAAGCGCGACCGCGGTTTCCCTAAGTTCGGTATTGATCCTCGGGCACGACTATTTTGGGCCGCCTCTGGTTTCAGAAGAAGTCGCGGAAAAGTACATTGCGCCGGGCACATTGGTAATGGTGCTTGTGCTTGTCAGCCTTGAGATGGCGACCTTCGGCATCATGGCGCATCATTTCCAAGAGAAGCTGGAAGCGTCGCGCAAAAAGGCGCGGCTTGCCAGCCGTGCCAAGACGGATTTCCTTGCAGCAATGAGCCACGAGATTCGGACCCCCATGAACGGGGTCGTCGGGATGATTGAAATTCTTGAGAACAGCAATCTTTCGACCGAACAATGCCGCATCGTTGAAACCATTCACGATTCATCTATGGCGCTGCTTACAATCATCGAAGATATCCTCGACATGTCGCGGATTGAGGCTGGCAAGCTTGAGCTGGCGCTTCAAAAGACGGACATCCTGTCGGTTTTCGAGAAATCCGCAGACACACTGCGGCCCTTCGCCGAGGCGCACAATGTCTGCCTGTCGATCTATTCTGACCCGAACCTTCCACAGTACATGACATGCGACCCTGGGCGGTTGCGTCAGATCACGCTGAACCTGCTATCCAACGCCATCAAATTCTCAAAGCGGCCTGCCGAAGATGAATGCGGCCATGCCATATTGGTGGTGCAACTTGGAAAACACGGTGCGCTTGAAATCATCGTTGCCGACGACGGCATCGGCATCGACTCCAGTTTTCTGGAAAACCTGTTCGATCCGTTCGAGCAGTCGTCAAAGGTCAAGGTTAGCAATTTCGGCGGTTCCGGGCTGGGCCTTGCGATTGTCGCGCAACTTGTCGGGAAATTCGGTGGCGTGATCGAAGTGGCAAGCGAACTGGGGCAAGGCGCAACCTTCACGGTTCAGATGCCAATCGTTGATCCCGAAGGGCGCGTAGACCCACCAGACCTGCGTGGGAAGACGATCGCCTGCTACAAAGGGATGAACTGGAGTTTGGGGCATTTCCAGCAGTTTGTCGAAACCTGTAACGGTGCCTTCAAGGTCTATGAGACCAAGGAAGACCTCGTCGCTGCCGCTCAGTCGCACAGCGAAGATGTCGTTTACCTTGTCTGCTATCGCGATGAAAACAGCGGCGGAAACGGACCTACTGGACGTGATGCGTGGGATTTCCCGCCCGACACCAAAGCGATATACCTAACGCGGTCGCAGAACCATTTGTCCGATCAATACGCACGAAAACATATCGTTCTGTTGGGTGGGCCGGTTCTGCCCAGCGCCTTTGCAGATGCCCTAAGGCGCGCGTTTGATCCCACATTCGTGCCGCAGGAACCGCGCGGTGTAACCACTGAAGAGGCGCAAAAGTGCACTAAAGATCCAAGCGCCCCACGCATTCTGGCGGCTGAAGACAACAAAATTAACCGGCTGGTTTTGGTTGCCCAACTGGAAAAGCTTGGCTTCACCGCGGTCGTGGTAGAGGACGGTGCCAAAGCCTATGAGCTGTGGAAGCGCGGTAGTTTCGACTTGATCCTGACCGATTGCCAAATGCCAGAACTGGACGGGTTTGAACTGACCCGGATGATCCGCACGGAAGAGGCGCAAAATGGCGGGCGGCGCATTCCGATCATCGCGATCACGGCAAATGCTTTGCGTGGCGAGGCTGACCATTGCTTGTCCGTTGGGATGGATGGCTACTTGTCGAAACCGACCAGCCTAAGCGGGCTTGAGGACACCCTGAATCGGCACCTTGCCAAAGACGTTTTATCGGGACGCCACAGGTAGGTATCAAGCCAACGTAAATCACGCCCGGTCGGTGCCACGGGGGGGGGCGGCATTTTCAAGCATGCAGCAGGGGCGATCAACAATCATCCTCCGTCGCCTCGGCGCCTATTCCCCTGCGCTTACGCAGCAATGCCCCGGCTTCGTAGTAATCCGAAGCCGAGGCTTTGGCGTTATTACGGCGTATTCCACAAACAGGACATGTAGATGATCCCGTAGTTTGGCCGTTTCGCGACAACTGATGGAAGCGGGCTTTCGGGTGCGCAGGCTCTTATCCTGACCAGCCGGGCCGGTTCCCCAACCGATCGATAAGGAAGTCCATGAATATCCGGGTCTTTGGTGTCAGGACGTTCGAACGGGGATAGACAAGCCAGAGGACCGCGTGATCGTTCAGCTTCCAATCAGCAAGCACGCGGACCAAATGGCCTGCCGCGATCTCTGTTTCGACGTTCCAAAGCGAATTTATCGATATTCCAGCGCCAGCAACGGAAGCCGCACGCTGTGCGTCACCATCGTCGACAATGGCCCGGCATGTCATGATCGCTGGGTCCAAGGTCGCAATTTCCCCGCTGGAACTGATCAGTTCACGCGCTTCGACATTCGCCCAGGCAAGGTAGCGATGGCCTTTTAGGTCAGACGGTAGCGTGGGTATCCCATAGTCCTTCAGGTAGTCTGGCGAAGCGCATAGGACGCGAATGTCCTCCGACAGTTTCCGCCCCTTCAAGCTGCTATCGGCCAGAGGCGCGCTTCTTAGCGCTAGGTCGAAGCTGCCTTCGATGGCGTCAAACCGCGTGTCCGAGAGGCGAAGGTCCAAGGTAAGATCGGGATAGAGTGACTGAAACTCCGGCAGAAGCGGCATGATGTGGAGTTGCGCAAAACTGCTTGGAGCGGCAAAGCGCAAGGTCCCTTTTGCTCCAACGTCCTGCCCCCCAAGTGCGGCCCGTGCAGCATCGGCCTGAGCCAGCATCTCCCGCGCGTAGGGCAGAAACTCCGAGCCTTCCAACGACAGCGATACCTTGCGGGTGGTGCGACGCAGAAGTTCGACGCCCAACTCGTTCTCAAGCTTGGCAAGGCGGGCGCTGGCGACCGCAGGGGCAAGGCCAAGCGCGCGCCCGGCTGCGCTGATGTTCAACCTCTCGGCGGCCATGACGAAGAGACGCAGATTGTCGGTATCCATCCAATTATATCCAAAACCGGTAAACTGTAATCTGATTTGCCTATATTTTATAGATTTCAACAAGTGATATCTGTCGATCCAGACGCAGTAACGCCCAATGGAGCCGGCCATGAACGCCATCACCAAGATCACCTCGGATCTGCAAGCGCAGATCCTCGACGCCTTCAACTTTCGCCACGCGACCAAGTTTTTCGACCCAGATCGCAAGATCAGTGAAGAAGAATTCGAGACGATCCTCGAAGCCGCGCGCCTGTCGCCAACCTCGTTTGGCCACGAACCGTTCAAGATCGTGATGATTCAGACGCAAGAGAAGCGCGAGCTTTTGCGCGAGTTTTCTTGGGGCGCCAACGGAATGATGAGCGGCACCACGGGCCAGTTGGGCACGGCGAGCCATTTTGGTATCATCCTTGCCAGCACCGCCGAAACGATGGCCGCTGGATCGGGATACCTCCAAGACCACTATCGCAACGTCAAGAAATTGCCTGACGAGGTGATCGAAATCTTCAACGGTGCCTATGGCAACTTCCAGACCACCGACCACAAGATCACAACGGACCGCGAGATCACCGACTGGTCTGGCAAGCAAGCCTATATCGTATTGGCGAACATGATGACGGCCGGTGCGCTGATGGGCATCGACAGCTGCCCGATGGAAGGTTTCGACATGGGCCGCACTACCGAAACGCTGGCAGAGCATTTTGGCATCGACACGGGCAAATGGAAACCGGCCGTAATGTTCGCTTTCGGCTATCGCGCCAAGGATCCCGAATTTCCCAAAACCCGCCGCACCATCGCGGACACCGTCAGCTGGTTCTGACACCGAACCCGGCAGGATCGACCTGCTATCACGACCTGATCGAAGGCAATGACATCCTTGCCTGACCTGCACCGGTCGGCCTGTAACGGGCCGACCGTCCCCGCACGAAAAGGAGACACCCGATGACACGCAGTGGAACATTGAATTACCACGTCCACAAACCTTTCCGTCAGGCGTTCGAGATCGACGCGGGCGGGATTGTCGGCAACCTCATCTCGCCCGAACTCGCTGCTACCGAGGTCGCTCTGAAAGATCAGCGTGACGGCAACGTCTCAGCAGACTTCATCGAAGATGGTTTCGCCTTCGCCCATGTCCCGACCAGCGTCTCCGATTTCGAGGCCGAAGGCTGGCAGCAAACCTACGATGCCGAGTTGACCGACCTCTTGCAACGCAAGCTCGGCGCGAAAGAGGTGATCGTCTTCGATCACACGGTTCGCATCGACGGTTCAAATGCCGATCGCCGTCCTGCCCGCAACGTTCACAGCGACTATAGCCCCAAAGGCGCAGAGCAAAGGATCGTAGACATTCTGGGCGCAGAGAAGGCCGCGGACTGGTCTGCGGGCCACTATGCGTTCATCAACGTCTGGCGCCCCGTTGGTGCCCCTATAAACAGCGCGCCCTTGGGCTTTGTCAGGCCCTCAAGCGTGGCCGACGCCGACTGGATCGAAATCGACCTGATCTATCCCGATCGTAAAGGCCAGATCATGGGGCTGGCGGCGAACACGCAGCACGAGTGGGTCTATCGCTCCCGCATGACGCCAGACGAAGTGGTCTTCTTCAACATCTACGACAATTCTGGGCGGCCATCCGTTGGCCACAGTGCGATTGACCTTACCGAAGACCCGAATGTCACAACCATCCGCAAGAGCATCGAAAGTCGCACGCTTGTGCGGTTCCAGAATGCGTAAGGCGGCTTGATGTTAGACAGCAAGAAAGCCGAAACATTCTGTCGCCTGAACCGGGCCTACAACACCGTGTTTCAGCCGAACCGGCTTAGCATCGGGCTGGTGGTGCCGCTTGAAGCACATGGCAACAACCCGGTGCCCGATATGGCCCGGCATCTGGAGCGTGCCCAGATGGCCGAGGCATTGGGGTTCTCGTCGCTCTGGCTGCGCGATGTGCCGTTCAACGTGCCAAGTTTCGGTGATGCCGGGCAAGTGTTCGATCCGTTCGTCTATCTGGGGGCATTGGCGGCTTCGACCCGTGAAATCGCGCTTGGCGTCGCCAGCGTTGTCCTACCGCTGCGTCACCCAGCCCATGTCGCCAAGGCCGCCGCCTCAGCAGATGTGCTTTCGGGTGGGCGTATGCTTCTTGGGATCGCCTCGGGCGACCGGCCAGAGGAATACCCGGCTCTGAACATGAGCTTTCCCGATCGGGGGGATCGTTTCCGCGACAGTGTGGACTATCTCCGCGCCATGGCCGAGCATTACCCGCGTCTGGATGCGGCGCAGGGCACGCTTTCCGGCCAGATCGACATGCTGCCTAAACCCACGGCGGGCCGGGTTCCGCTGTTGATCACCGGCGGCAGCCAGCAATCCCCCGACTGGGTCGCGCAGAATGGTGATGGCTGGATGACTTTTCCCCGCGATGCCGCATCACAGGGACGCGTGGTCGCCGATTATCGCCGCCGGATCAGCGAGGCCGGTCTGCCGGACAAGCCGGTCATGCAGTCGCTTTATGTCGACCTTGTAGACAGGGCCGACGCCCCGCCGCGCCCGATCCACCTTGGCTTTCAATCTGGCACCGATTTTCTGCGGCAGTATCTTAACGAAGTGCAACACCTTGGCATCAACCATGTCGCTTTGAACCTAAGGTTCAATAGCGCCAATATCGAAGACACGATGCAACGGCTGGCGGACGCGCTTTTGCCCGAATTTTCCAATACGGAGAAACGAACATGACCAAGACCATTCTAATCACTGGCGCGACCGATGGCATCGGACTTTTGACGGCCAAGACGCTTGCCGCCGAGGGCCACAACGTCCTTCTGCACGGGCGCAGCGACGAAAAATTGCAGGCCGCCGCGCGTGAGGTGGGCGGCAACCCCCAGACTTATCGCGCCGATCTTTCCCGGCTGGACGAGGTCAGCGAACTGGCGGATGCGGTGCTGTCTACTCATGACCACCTTGACGTGCTGATCAACAATGCGGGCGTGTACAAGACCTCTGAAACTCGCACCAAGGATGGGCTCGACGTGCGCTTCGTCGTCAACACAATCGCGCCCTACGTGCTGACCCGCCGCCTCTTGCCAATCATCCCGAAAGACGGCCGTGTGGTAAACCTCTCTTCTGCTGCGCAAGCGCCGGTAGATCCCGCCGCTATGCGTGGCAAGACAGCGTTGGACCACATGGGCGCTTATGCCCAAAGCAAGCTGGCGATCACCATCTGGACGCAGGACATGGCGAAGGGTTACCCGGATGGCCCTGTCTTCGTAGCGGTCAATCCCGGCTCGCTTCTGGCGTCCAAGATGGTCAAAGAAGGCTTCGGTGTCGCTGGAAATGATCTGCAGATCGGGGCGGACATCCTGCGCCGCGCTGCGCTGTCCGACGCGTTCGCGGACACCTCAGGCAAGTATTTCGATAACGACGCCCACCGTTTCGGCCTGCCGCACCCAGCCGCTGACGACACGGGGCATGTTGCCGCTGTCATGGAGGTGCTTCGCAAATTGGCAAATCATCAGGATTGATTGCGGAACTGCCCCGCATCTGCGTGCGAATGGCCAGCTTAGCCACAAACAGGACAAGTTGGCCGTTTTTATTCGGTCTAGAAGGGGTCTACCTCGATACCGCGGCCAGTAGCTGGGCCCGATAGGATTCCAAACGCGCGCTGGCGTTGCTGTCGACGAACATGACGGCACAGAGGAACGCGATGGTCGTGATCAGCCCTGCGCGCCAAACCGGACTATTCATCACGATGATCAGCGCGGCCGCGGCGACGATCAACAGCGGCATCACCTTGAAGACCGCCGTTCCGTATTGCGCCACCGTTTTGTCGACGCGCATAACCTCGGACGCGACAAAGCCGGGCCCGTCCTGTGCGACCGCCGGGCCGAAACCTGCAAGACTGCTCCATGTGCCGTACAGTAGGCCACCGCCAAGGATCAGCAGCAGCATGCCTGCCACCAGCGTCGGCACCACGTAGGCGCGCGCCATATCCGTGCGCCCGATCTGCCAGAATGCAATACTCGCGGCGATAAACAGCGCGCCCAGCAGGATGAAGACGCTGTTAGAGATCATTTCGGCCTTGGCCCAGTCTGTGGCGGTTTTCAGTATATCCATCTCTGCTTCCGGTCTTGGTGGGGGCAATGCGTCCCGGGTGAAAATTCGGCCGTCAAACGGACCAGGTGAAGCCGGTGGCCTGCTCTGAGCCTTTCCAAAGGCGGGACATGACAGCCTTGTCATGCGCGTGGGGTTCAAGCGTACCACGACCCACGGGGCCCACGAATTCCATTCGCCCGGTGGGGCCATAAAGGGCGCGCTGCTCTAGCCCATCTTCGGTTGCGCACATGACTTCGGGATAGGCGCCTTTTTCGGCCGTCTGCACCATCGGCGTCTTGGCCATCAGCCACCATGTGATCCGTGTCATCAGGCCACCACTGGTACTGATCAGCGAGGTAGCGGAGGAGCCGGGATGACAGACATAGACCTCGACATTGCGAGAGGCCTGCTTGACCCTGTCCTGAAGCTCATACGCGAACATCATCTGCGCCAGCTTGCTTTGGCTGTAGGCCGTGTTCGCGCCATAGCCCTTTTCCCAGTTCATGTCGTCGAACTTAATGGTGCGCAGACCCATCTTGTAGCCGAGGCTGGCCACCACAACGATGCGGCCGGCGGCCTGCTCGATGCGATCAAACAGCATCCCGCACAGAACGAAGTGACCATAATGGTTGGTGCCCAGTTGGCTTTCGAACCCGTCCACGGTCAGTTGGCGGGTGGGCACCTGCGCGATGGCCGCGTTGCAGATCAGCGCGTCGATACACGGAACGGTGTTCAGAACCTCCTGTGCGGCGGCGCGCACGCTGGAAAGATCCGACAGGTCCATGCGGACAAAACTGACGTCAGCCTGCGGACCGAATTCGTTCTTCAATCCCTTTATGGCGGCTCCAGAACGCTCTGCGCTTCGGTTCAGCATCACCACCTTCGCGCCTTGGGTCAAAAGGATGCGCGCGGCCTGAAACCCCGCGCCTGCATTGGCACCGGTGATGAGGTAGGTCTTCCCCGCGAGGGAGGAAAGGCGATCTGGGGTCCATCCCTTAGCGCCAAAGAGCGTATCTGCCATGTGTCTGATCCTTCCAATATCTGCGCCGGTTGGGCGCTGGTGTTGATCTGGTAAATAAATCTCATAGGTCGCGCGAAATAGGTGCAATAGTCGCGAATACTTGCCCGATTGTATCAATGCCATTGCAGAGCGGCATTTGCGCGCAATACAAATGGCGCATGAGCAAGAACACCATCAGGCAGATCATCGAAACCCGGATGCCAAAGGACGGTATGATCGACACCGGCATCACGGGCGTCCAACTGTTCCGCGCGACGCAGGCTGTGCCCTGCGCCCCAGCGGTTTATGAACCCTGCGTCATCGCGATTGTCAGCGGTGGCAAGGAAACCGTGTTGGACGGGGAACGCTATGTCTATGACAACAGCGAATACATGTGCTGCCCAATGTCCATGCCGGTAGAGGCGGGGACGCCAACCGCATCCTCCGAAAACCCGCTTTATGGTGTTTATGTCGCGCTCGACCAGCGGCTGATGACAGAGCTGACGATTGAGATGGAGACCACCGGCAGCCGCCTCCCCACGACCAAGGGCATCGCACGAGGTATTCGGCTGGCCCGCTGGGACCATGGTTTCCTCGACGCACTCTTGCGTTTGGTGCAACTGGGGAACAACCCGACCGACACCGCCGTGCTGGGCGACGCCCGGCTGCGCGAGCTGTATTACGCCATCCTCAAAGGCGAGGCTGGCGCGTTTGCCCGGCAGGCCTTCGGTCCCGGCAACGCGATCGCCCGGTCCATCGCGCATGTATCTTCCCGGTTGGATGAGGCCGTCTCCATAGACGAGATGGCCGCCCACGCAGGCATGAGCCGCGCGGTGTTCCACCGCAAGTTCAAGCAGGCCACGACCCTGTCGCCCATCCAGTTCGTAAAATCCATGCGCCTGAACAACGCCGCAATGAAGATCGCAGGCGGCATGACCGTTTCAGAGGCCGCGATGGATGTCGGCTATGTCAGCCCCTCTCAGTTCAGCCGCGAGTTCAAGCGCATGTACGGCCAATCGCCAAGGCAATGGAGCGATGCACATCAATTGCCTGCGGGCATGCTGTAACGTCTGAAGGGTTCTGGCAAGCACGAGCCGCCTTGCAGATGTCGTAGGGTGACCTCAGACATCCCGATGCGTGTATGAAGGCTGGCAACAGCTTTCAAAATGTGAACGACTGATCCAAGAGCGTCCCCCGCCACCGACACAGCAGCGGCTTTCAAAGTACCGTCGGATACTTGAACGGCGGTTCTAAACAAAAGAAGCAGACGCGCATCGAAAGCGCAGCATCAAGAGCCTAGTGCGCTAAGCCGCCATTCTTCGCGCAACAGGAACCAACGTTGCTAAATCGGCACTTCCGGTCCAAGGCCCACCATAGCGGAGCCCCTGCAATCTCGGTGCGCCGCACGCCCTTCCGCTATTATACTTTACTCCCCTGCGGGATGGTCGGCGGGGCGCTGTTCAGCTTTTCAATCGCGAAACCGGCTGCGCTTTTGTATGCGGCCATGAACTCGTCGCGCTCGGCCGGCGGCACGACGGCGTCGATGTCGGCGAACTCCCCGCCACAGCGATCATCAACCAAGTTCAAAAGCCCGAATGGTCCTGCCCCACGATTTCGCAAGATCAGCTCGGATACGGGGCCGCACAACTGCTCGTCAAAGGCGGCCAGTGCCTGCACCGTTAGTCCGTGCTGCAACACCTTGGCCCCCAGGATACGCGCATCGACGATGGCTTGGCTCGCCCCGTTCGACCCTGTGGGATACATCGCATGGGCCGCGTCGCCCATCAAAGCGACAGGACCGTCCTGCCAAGTCGGGATTGGGTCGCGGTCAATCATCGGGTTTTCATACACCGTGTCGGCACCGCGCAGCAGCGCGGGCACGTCGAGCCAATCATATGTCCACCCTTCGAAATGGTGGATGAATTCGTCAATCTCGACCTGTTTGAACCAGCCGCTGTCGCGCTCGCCCGGCTTGTCATAGGTCACCTCTGCAATCCAATTGATCGCGGCCAACCCATCCTCGTCTACATGCGAGATCGGATAGATCACCATGCGATGCTTGTGAGTGCCCAGCCCAATAAATGACGATCCAGTGCGGATCGGTTTTGCCCGTGTCGTTCCGCGCCACATAACCGCACCGCCCCAGTGAATCGGCGGCTGGTCTGGGTGCATTTGGGCCCGAACGGCCGAATGGATCCCGTCCGCACCTATCAAAAGGGTCCCGGTCTCTCGTTGGGTGCTGCCATCGGACCGCTCGACAATCGCGGTCACGGTCCCGTCGCCGTTATGTTCATAGCCAGTGACACGCGCGCCTGTCTGCACCGCGTCCGGCCCCGCGCGCTCCAACAGCTTGCGATAAAGCATCATGTGGAATTCACCGCGATGCGCCGCGTATTGCGGCCAAGCATACCCGGCCTCCAAGCCGCGCGGCTCGCTGTAGATTTCGTTGCCGTTCAAACCGACAAGCGCCCATTCTAGGGCGGGTAGGCCTACACGATCCAACTCGTCGGTGGTGAACCCCAAGTCTAACAACTCGCGCACGGCGTTGGGCTGGATATTGATACCCACGCCCAAGGGGCGCAGTTCTTTGGCGGATTCGAACACGACAGAGCGAACACCGATCTGGTCAAGCGTCAGTGCCAGCGCAAGCCCCCCGATACCACCGCCGGCAATCAACACTCTCGGTTCCGTCATGCTTTCAGCCCTTCTCGTAATTTTTCTAAGTTCTACAAGGCTTTCACCTTGCTTCCAAGCATCGGCCTGCGACCAACTGGCATTGTCTCCAATGCTGGCCGCCCTGCCGCCTGTACGGGGGCGGACCTTGACCATCAGAAACGAGCCGTTTTCGACAAATCGCGATGCTACGACGAAGGCCAGACCGAGCCCATCGCTGCGGCATGGAAAACGGCCTCGCTTGCTCTGGACAGGCTGCTCTTCGGCGGCCATTCATGCGCCAAACCGCGCATGACCGCCTGCTACACCAAATCCTACTTCGCTTGTTTCAGGGCTAATTCCTGCGAAGCGCGGCGCAAATATTCCTGAGTGGATAGGCCAACCGCTTTCGAACGTCGTTTTCGCCCGTGCCAGAAACGCGTGAGTTTTGGCCGGTTCTACCGTACCGCACGCCTTCGCTGCCAAGTTGACCGAGGTCATGGCCCGCGGTCCCAGCGACGCTTAGCCTTTAGGCATGCAGGAGGGCGTCATGTCAAAAAGGTACCGCACCGAGAGCCGGGTCGCTGGCGTCCTGTTCATCATTGCGACAGCTGCGACCATGGCGAGTCAAATGATCGTCGAACCGATCCTCGACCGCGCGACTGAGGTGACCGTACTTGCCGGGCGCGAAGGGGCGTTCAGAACCGGCGTGCTGCTTGAAGTTTTGAACGCTCTGGCGAGCGCCGGGATCGCGATCGCTCTGTTCCCGATACTTTGGTGCTGCGTCAGGGGGCTGGCCGTCGCTTACGCCGGGCTGCGGACGATCGAGGCCAGCACCGGGATTGCCGCGGTTTGTGGTCTGTTGTTGCTGCTCTCGCCCGACATGGGTGAAATCGGGTTAGTCTGGCACGATTGGGCCTTCCTGTTGCTGCTGCTTGTCTTCAGCACCAGCGCTTGCGTGCTTTACCCGGTGCTTTTCGTCTTCCGGCTCGTGCCGCGCGTGCTGTCGGTTTGGGGGCTGATCGGCGGCCTCATGCTGGCGGTCTCCGTCCTGCTCATCTTGTTCGGCCGGATCGAGTTCGGCTCAATGACTGACTTGGTGCTCTCCCTGCCAATCTGGATCAACGAGATGGCGCTGGCACTGTGGCTCATCTTCCGCGGCGTAGACATGTCGGCGCTGCCGACTGAGAGGTTGATAGACTGAGAGCCCCGAAAATGCGGCTGCACGAAGTCCAATTGGGGTGCCCCTAGATTTCCCTCGCTTTGAGGCCAGGAGGCCAGCAAGGGGACGGGCAATTACAGCGACGCGTTCAAGCGGGACGCGGGGCCTCAGATCACGGTGCGGGAGGTTTCACGGCGTTTGGGCGTCAGCACACCCTCTGTGTACGACTGGATAAAGCTGTTTGGCGATCCTGCGCCGAAGAAGCCCGGCGCGGTTGAAAGCGTAGTCCATGCTTTCTAGGGCGGCGATGCCCAGAGGGTTGGTCGTTAGATATTTCATCGTGTCATTGGCATGAGCGAGTTGCGCCGCTGCCAGCCCCAATGTCAGTGCTGTTGCTGCGACCCGGACAGGGCGGGAAAGGGTCAAGGTATTCAAGCGCGGTCTCTTGATTTTTTTGACGGCGGGACACCCACCGAACGTGGTTCGGAAACAAGGGTGACGTAAGTTGTTATGAAGTAAGGCCTTTTTTGTTGGTGGGTAATTCATTGATCGTTCTCAGCCATCCCCTCCGCTTCGCGGTAACCTTGCGTTGCCGAAGTGCCCCTCTCGCATCATGCTTCAGCACCTGACCAATCGGTGAAGCGCCTTGGTGCTCTTAACACTGTCAGGCGAAACTTTGCGTTACGGGGCCTTACGCCGGGCCATCGTGAGGATCAGTGAGCGGATGCTCTCCGAGACATTGAATGCACTGGAAATTGATGGGCCGGTACATCGCGACTTTCGTTGAAGTCATGCCGCCACATGTCGAATATCGCCTGACCGACTTGGGAGTTGAAGCTGCCGCGCGTCGGCGCCGAATGGGCAGGACGGGGTGTGATCGGGCCCGATGGGATCTGTCAGGTTACCAGAATAGACGGAATCGATCGGTTTTGCCTGGTCGCGTGGGGCGAAGAAGTGTGCGAAATCAAATCGCTGTAGTGCTTGATAGGCTGAAGTGGATGCAATTTTTGAAATCATGAATTTCCTTTTTGCACATTTATGTGTAAGAATCGCTTCGGGCGACGGATTTTCCGCGCCAACGGAGGAGGAACACCATGAAATTCAAAACCACACTCACGGCCCTTTCCCTTTTGGGAGCGTTTGCAACTAGCGCAAACGCCGAAGGCAAGGAGATGTTGCTAGGCACCATGGCGGTGCCCGGCACAACCGTTGAAACCGCGTCCCATCTTTTTGCTGAAAAGGTTGCCGCCGAGATGCCCGGTCAGCTTACGGTGATAGTGAACGACTCGCTGTTGAAAGGCGCACAGCTGGCACCATCCGTCCGGGATGGGGTCGTCGACGCAGTGGTCGCAGTGCATCCCTATCTCTCTGGCTCCGAGCCTGTGATGGGGCTCCAGAACCTGCCGGGTGTCATCCGAACCGCTGAGGAATATCAAGAGGTTCTCGCTGCTTTCTGGCGAGAAGACCTGCGCTCCCTTTGGAACGACAACTGGAATTCTCATGTGGTAGCCGAAGGCGCATGGGCTACACATAATCTTTTCACCGCCAAGCCTGTGGAAACCCCCGAGGATTTCGCGGGGCTGAAAATCCGCGTCCATAATGCCGAAACCGCGCGCTTCATCAGCCAGCTCGGCGCTTTGCCCACGCCGCTGGATGCCTCTGAAATGGCAGCAGGGCTGGAACGTGGCGTGATTGATGGGCTGTTCACCCCGTCTTGCTATGCCTACAAGCAGGAGCTGTTTCGCTCTGCCTCGCACATCGGGAACTGGCAGATCGGTCCGATTCAGGGCTGGGCAATCCTGATCAACAACGACAAGTGGAATGCGCTCAGCGCGGACGAACAGGCCGCATTGACCGCCGCCGGCGAGGCCGTCGAGGCCGAGATGTGGGCAAACTTTGCAGCCAATACCGCCGAGTGCGTGGATGGCATGATCGCCGACGGCGCGACCTATTTCGAAGCTTCTGACGGGGACATGTCGGCCATCTTCACCGATGCGAACACCCAACCGGTCGTCGACGATTGGAAATCCCGCATGGCTGACAAAGGCTTTGACGGTGACAAGACACTTGATCAGGCGATGAAGGCCGCGGCGGGCGAATAAGTCCCTTTTTCCAAGGAGAACACCATGTCATCAACCGCACTTCATGCGGCGGACCAGTCCCCTGATCCCGCGGACACCGCGGGGGCAGGCGGCGGCTGGCAGGTCGCGGGTCTTCCCGGCGCGCTCTGCGTCGCAGCTCTACTGATCATCTCGGTTTTTGAAATTACCGCGCGTTACGGATTCAATGCGCCCACCTTCTGGGCGACGGAAATATCGACGTATGTCGGCGTAGCAGCTGTGTTTTTTTCACTGGCCTACGCCGAGGTGCGGGGCGAACATGTCCGCGTCGAGGCGTTTTTGGAACAGCTACCTGAGGCCCGGCGCGTCCCGATCCTGAGGCTGGCCAATTGGCTGGGCGTGGTGTTCATCGCCTTCTGCTCGGTCGAATTGAGCCGCTATATGGTGGCAGATTACACCGCAGGGACGCGGAACTGGGGGCTGATGTCGACGCTGCTGTGGATTCCACAGGTGCCGGTCGTACTGGGGTTGGTCGGGTTCACGTCAATCCTGACATGTCGCGCGGCCGACGGCGCGGGGCGGAAGCACGTGGCGGTGCTGATAGTCGCGGGCGCCGCCGTGGCGGGATTTTGTGCAGGCCGCAAGGGACTGTCGGTTGCGGGTCATACCGTCCCGTGGAGCTTGCTGATCGTTATTGGCGCGACCGCTATCTCGGCCGCGATCACCACCGGCTGGCGCAGTGGGGCGGTGATGGCCGGTTTGCTGGGCGTCGCCTGCGCCGCGATGATGCTTGCCGCCGGTGGCGGGCAGGCTGGCGCGGCCATCGTGATCCTGATCTTTGTCTTCGTTTTCCTCGCCTTGGGGATGCAGGTGGCTGTCGCGCTTGGCCTTGTCGGTGCGCTTGGTCTGATCTTCCTCCCGCCGATCCCGCAGACGGTCGTGGTGGCAGAACGCGTCTGGAACGGCGTCAACTCTTTCACTTACACAGCTGTACCCATGTTTGTTTTGATGGGTAGCCTTCTGATGCGTGCCGGCATTTCGCGCAGCCTTTTCGACGGGCTGGTCGTCTGGATGGGGCGCATTCCGGGTGGGCTGGCACAGGCCACGCTGACGGCCAGCGGGCTGTTTGCGGCCCTGTCCGGGTCCTCGATCGCCACTGCCGCCACGATTGGCAAAGCCGCAGGGCAGGAAATGCTGGATCGCGGCTACAAGCCGTCACTGGCGCTTGGCTCTATCGCCGGGGGCGGGACGCTTGGCATCCTGATCCCGCCCAGTGTACCGATGATCATTTTTGCGGCGATGGTCGGCGTCTCGGTAACGAAGCTGTTCGTTGCGGGCATCGTTCCGGGCTTGATGGTGCTGACCAGCATGATGGTAGCCGTCTGGATCTGGTGCCTGCTGAAACCCGAGGCAGGCCACACGGGCCGCGCTTATTCAATGGCCGAGAAAGCTCGTGCCTTTGTACAATTCGGCCCGTTCCTAGGTCTGATCGTGATCGTCATCGCATCGCTCTATTTCGGGGTCGTCACAGCGACCGAGGCCGGCGCACTTGGTGCTGCCCTTGCGCTGATCCTCGCGGGGTTTTCCGGCAAACTTTCGTTTGACATGATCCGGGGGGCGCTTCTGGAAACTGCCGCGCTGACCGGCGGCATCCTGTTCATTGTGATCGGGGCGGGGATGCTTAGCTGGCTGGTCGATTACCTGCGCATCGCGACGATGTTGGTCGAAGCGGTTGAGGGCAGCGGCATGCCCGTTGTGTCTGTCCTGCTGATGCTGATGGTCGTTTACCTGATCCTCGGCATGTTCATCGACCCGATTTCCATGATGCTGATGACGGTGACGATCACCTATCCGATTGTCCTACACGCGGGATATGACGCGCTGTGGTTCGGCATTGCCCTGATGATGATGATCGAAGTCGGTCTCATCACGCCGCCGGTCGGCATCATCCTGTTCGTCCTGCGCGGTCTGTTCCCACAGGCCTCGTTCAAAGAGATTTCGACCGGGTCTCTCGTCTTTGTCGGCGTCATCCTAGCCAATGTCATCCTGATTGCGGTGTTCCCGCAGATTGTCACCTGGCTGCCAAGCCTGATGCGCTGATCAACACTCAATAGGGAGGAGGAATTCCCATGCCAAACAGAGAGCTAACCCCGCAGATCACCGCCCGCGTGGCCGATCTGACCGGTACATATACTGCCCCTGACGCCTGCGCCGGTTTTTTGCTGTGCGATCGGCATCCGGCAGACCGCGTGGCCTATCGCATCATCGGTGAGGGCGCGCCCGTCGACCTGACCTTCGGTGCGCTCAAGGCACGCTCCGAAAAGCTGGCCAGCGGGCTAAGCCAACTGGGTTTTGGACCCGGCGACCGGATCGCGACGTTGATGTCGAAAGGCGACGACTACCTTGTCACGTTGCTGGCGGTTTGGCGGCTTGGCGCGGTCTACGTGCCATTGTTTACGGCCTTCGCGCGCGGCGCGATTGAAATGCGTCTTGAATCAAGTCGTGCGAAACTTGTGGTGTGCGATGCCTCCCAAAGATCGAAACTAGAAGGTCTGGTGGGTGACGCCTTGCCTGACCTGAGGGTTGGTCAGTTTGAAGAGGTCGACTGTGATCTGTCGATGCGGGCCATCGAACGCTCTGGCAAAACCGGGTTCCCGGCTTATATCGCCGGCGGGGATGGCGCTGTGATCGAGGTCTATACCTCGGGCACGACCGGCAAGCCCAAGGGTGTTGTCGTTCCCTTGCGCGCTTGGGCCGGGTTTCAGGCCTATGGCGAATTCGGTCTGGGCTTGACGCAGGGCGATGTCTTCTGGAACGCGGCGGATCCAGGTTGGGCCTACGGGCTCTATTTCGGGGTGATTTCGTCGCTCACTAATGGCGTAACCGCGATTATGCATACCGAGAAATTCTCCGCCGACGGCACTCTTGCCGTGCTGCGGGATCAAGGGGTCACGAACTTTACCGCCGCGCCAACGGTCTACCGTAGTCTTAAGGCGCATGGGGTCGAACCGGGGGGCATCCGACTGAAGAATGCCTCCAGCGCTGGGGAGCCGTTGACACCGGATGTGAACGAATGGGCTCCAAATACGCTTGGGGTCGAGGTGCATGACCACTTTGGCCAGACCGAGGCCGGAATGCTGGTGAATAACCATCACCACCCTGATCTGAAGCGACCGATCAAGCCGGGGTCGATGGGCCAATCGCTGCCCGGCTGGGACATGACGGTGGTCGACGCCGAAACACACGAAGAGCTTGGCCCCGATCAGCCAGGCCTGTTGGCGGCGCGCCTTTCGAAAAGCCCATTTGCGTGGTTTTCAGGTTACCGCAGCGCGCCCGAGAAGAACGCTGAGCGGCTAACGCCTTGTGGCCGCTGGTATCTGACTGGCGATCTGGCAAAATATGATGCCGAAGGGTCTTTCCGTTTCTCATCGCGGGATGACGACGTGATCATCATGGCGGGCTATCGGATCGGGCCGTTCGACATCGAGTCCGTGATCTCGACCCACCCGGCCGTGCGCGAGGTTGCCGTGGTTGCGGTGCCAGACGAAATCCGGGGCGAAGTTCTGGAAGCCGTCGTCGTGCTGAATACGGGGTCCGAGCCTTCGGACGTCCTGTCAGACGAGATCAAGCAGAAGGTCCGCACGGATTACGCCACCTATGCCTATCCGCGTCGGGTGCACTACCGGGAAGATCTGCCCAAGACGCCTTCAGGAAAGATTCAGCGCTTCTTAATCCGACAGGATCTGCGCCGCGCGCTGGAGGTGTCGGAATGAGGCTTCAAGGCAACGCAGGGATTGTGACCGGGGCCGCGTCCGGCCTTGGTCGCGCTACAGCCGAACGGCTGGCGGCCGAAGGCGCGCAGCTTGTCCTGATAGACATGAACAAAGACGGCCTGGAAAAAGTCCGCAGCAACTTGCCCGGCACCCATGTCACCGCCCAGGCAGACATCTGCGATCCCGATCAGGTGCGTGCGGCGATAGACGCGGGCGTTCAGGCCTTTGGTGCCCTGCGGTTTGTGGTGAACTGTGCCGGCATTCCTTCGGCAGCCAAGACTGTGTCGCGCGGAGTGGCGCATGATCTGGACCTCTGGAACCGCGTCATCGGCATCAACCTGACAGGATCGTTCAACGTGCTGCGTCTGACGGCCGAGAAAATGATCGCCAATGACGAGGGCGGTGACGGCCAGCGTGGGGTGATCGTCAATACCAGCTCCATCGCGGCGTTTGATGGGCTAAAGGGACAAGCCGCCTATACCGCCAGCAAGGCGGCGGTTGCGGGCATGACGCTGCCGATCGCGCGTGACCTAGCCGATCACGGTATCCGCTGCGTCGCCATCGCGCCGGGTGTGTTCGAAACCGAACTGACTGCCAGCGTGCCCGAAAAGGGACGCGAGGCGATGGAGCGCAACTTCCTCTTCCCGCGCCGCACGGGCCATCCGGCAGAGTTCGCCGACATGGTGTTGACGCTGATCACGAACCCTTACCTGAATGGCGACTGCTTCCGCATCGACGGCGGCACCCGCTTTGCCCCATAGCCTCCGGAGACCCTTAAATGACCAAAGATGTCTATATCCTCGGCACCGCGAGAACCCCGATCGGGGGGCTGCTGGGTGAATTGTCCGGTCTGAGTGCCGTCCAATTGGGGGCACATGCCGCCCGCGCGACGGGCGAACGCGCGGGACTTGCCCTCGAAGCGGTCGAGCAGTGTTTCATGGGCTGCGTCCTCCCTGCAGGGTTGGGGCAGGCCCCCGCGCGACAGGTTGCCCTGTCCGCGGGCCTGCCCAGATCGACGCAAGCCACGACGGTGAACAAGATGTGCGGATCCGGCTTGCAGGCCGCGATCCTGGCGCACGACCGGATCAAGGCGGGCGGCGCGTCGATCATCCTTGCCGGAGGAATGGAAAGCATGTCCAATGCTCCGCATCTGTTGCCGCGCCAACGGCAGGGGATAAAGTTCGGCAATGGGGCAATCATCGACTCCATGTCCCGTGACGGCCTTGAAGATGCTTATGAACCGGGTACGCTGATGGGGCAGTTTGCGGACCGATCCTCGGTCGCGCATCAGGTCAGCCGCGAAGAACTGGACGATTTTGCCGTCATGTCGCTGGAACGCGCCATGGCCGGGGCCTCAAGCGACGAAATCGCCGAAGTCGAGGTCACCTCGCGCCGTGGAGTGCAGGTCGTGAGCACCGACGAACAACCCCGCAACGCGGATATCGGCAAGATCCCGCAGTTGAGGCCGGCCTTTGGCCCAGAGGGGCGCACGACGGCGGCCAATGCGTCGTCGATCTCGGATGGGGCGTCGAACATGATCCTTGCGACGGCCGAAGCCGTTCCAGCGCAGGCGCCCCGCGTGCGCATTCTGGGGCATGGCTGTTATGCCGCTGATCCCGACCAGTTCTGTTCCGCGCCCGGCTTTGCGATGGCGGACCTGCTGTCCACGATCGGCTGGGAGGCCGAGGATGTCGACCTATATGAGGTGAACGAAGCCTTTGCCGTGGTCCCCATCCTTGCCGCACGCCACATCGGTGTGTCGCTGGACAGGGTGAACGTCCGTGGCGGCGCCTGCGCCCTTGGCCACCCAATCGGGACCAGCGGGGCGCGTATTGTGACGACTCTCGTCAACTCTTTGATAGCGCGCGGTGGCGGGCGGGGCATGGCCTCGATTTGCCTCGGCGGCGGAGAGGCGTTGGCCATGGCACTGGAGGTGACCGGATGACCCAGACCCAAGCACAGACAAAATCGCGCACCCTGACCCGGATCTGCCGGGTGGAGAACGGGATCGCTTGGATCACCATGGATCGACCCGACAAGGCCAATGCCGTCAGCACCGCCCTGCTGGCCGATATCCTTGAAGCACTGGATGCGGCCGAGCGAACACCCGGTGTCAACGCAGTGGTGTTCTCGGGCGAGGGGCGGCATTTCTGTGCTGGCGCGGACTTGTCCGAATTTCTGGCCGAGGGCGCGTCGGCCTTTCGTCGCCTTCTGAACGCCTTCCGCGAGGTTTGCACCCGTTTCGAAAAGTCGCCCCTGCCGATAATTGCCATGGCGCAGGGGGCCGCACGGGCCGGTGGCCTTGAGCTGATGCTTTGCTGTGATGCGGTGGTCGCCGATGAGGGCGCGACAATCGGCGACGCGCACATGTTGCGCAACCTACTGCCGGGGGGCGGCAACAGCGTCCGCCTGCCGCGCACCATCGGGCATCAACGCGCCAAGTGGATGATCCTATCGGGCCAGTCGATCTCGGCAAAGCAGGCGCAGGACTGGGGGATCGTGACCCGGTGTGTGGCGCAGGGCTCCCTGCGGTCAGAAACCCTCAGCGTCGTGGCTGAAATGACCGTGGGGCATCGCGATACCATCGCACGCGCGAAATCGCTGCTGGTCGCTGTGGACAAGCTTGGCTTTGAAGAGGCGCTGCAGAACGAGATCGTGCATCTCGAGCAACATTCCACAAGCCAGGCTCTGAGAAAGAGCTTGGCCGGGTTCCTCCGCGCCTGAATTTGGCAGGTGCGCTGGCGGCCAGGATCCGGTGCGCCAGCTCGCCTCCAAACCTCACGACGAAACGCAGTTAAGCGGACGCCTTTCCGACCACGGCGCGCACACAGAAATCCGCGATGGCCTCGACCTGGGCCAGTTGCTCTGCCTCAGTGATATCGTTGACCCGGGCCATCGGTCCAACCAACGCCTCGAACAAAGACCCAACAATGCAAGCGGCCGACACTTGCGCGGGTTGATCCACAAAGGCCCCTTCGTGAATGCCCCGGTCAATCACTGTCTCGAAAACGCGCATCAGTTTCTGGCGATAGCGCAGCCGCTCCACCTCAATCTCGCTTTCGACGGGTTCGGCGACAAGCGCATACCCCATCCGGCGCCCCCGGACCGCGCGGCTGCCGAAGGTGTAGGCGCACCGACGCAGAATTTCCTTCGCAGGCTCGTCCCCCATGGCGATGCCGGCTACGACATCGACCTCATGCTGGGATACATGCGCGACGACTTGGACCAGCAGGGCTGTGCGCGACTTGTAATTGCGATACAGCGTCCCCTGGGCAAGCCCGGCGCGTTCGGCAATTGTGCTGATCTGCGCGTCACGAAAACCCACCTCAGACACGAGTTCTATTGCGGCCGCCAAAAGCCGCGCCTTTTTGTCATGCTGCGGAAAGGCAACCATTCCCGGCGTGTCAGACAGCACAGCTGGCGCGGATGCCGGCAGTTCAGGAGCAACTCCGGAGTGCTTCGCCTCATGCTCAAGATACCAATTTTCAGCAAAACGGCGTGCTTCATCAAGATTTTCGGTTTTTGTGCTCGCCCGCTCGCTCACACCACCGAAACTGCCCTGACATTGCCAGTAGCGACTGTTTGCTCTGCGGTACAGGTTTACCCTGCCTCCGACCGCCTCGTGTTTTTCGCTTTTCATGGTGCCCAAGTCCTGCCGTGTGAAAAATTTATAATCAAAGATCAGTGTTTTCACAATGTTCTTCAATTTCAGATGCCCACGGCTGCCATGGCGGTGCGGTCCTTAACGCAAGCTGGGCCATTTCGACCTTTGGCACCCGGTTGAAGCTGTTTTTTCGCCAGAAATGCGGCAAAAATTCCGGGGAACTGCTGGGAATGGCCGTAGCTGATTTCAGTGTCGATCAGCTCCAGGTTAACTTGCAAGGCCAAGCTCAATGTCCGCTTTAGGCCGAGGACCTGAAGCGCGTTCGTGCGAGCGGCCAATGTCAGCTTCCGGCCCAAAGCTGCCGTTCATCCCGTGATCGACTTGCTGCAATGCGGCCCGCCATAGGAGACATCGCTGCAATGGCGCGATCTCGGCCTGCTCAAAAGACTGGAACGCGGGACGGAGCGGACCTTCGGAAGCTTCTAGCGCAATACCTGAGCGAGTTCGTACGCTCTCCTGCGCTCTCGGTGGAGCAAATCATTGGCTGATGCTGGTGCGTCTAAGACAAGGTCGTTGAAACTTCCCATTCCGCCATACAGACCCAAGAACAATTGGACACAATAACCATCTGAGTTTTCGGCGATCTGCCGGACACGTCGGACTTTCTTAAGCCAGTGACCTTTTTCATGTTGGGCAAGTAGCTTCTCCAAATGGGTAAGGCTTTCCATGAAGTCAACAAGGTCAGGGTGCAAATTCGGCGGTTTCATGGCACCACTCTAACTGCCCAGAGCATCGTTTCAAAGTAGGTCCTGTTTGGTAGGTCTGGGCTCCTAGCGGACCTCGGAGGCGGTTCAGCATCTTTGGTATATGGACGAAAGACCGGCTTCACTCATCGGCCCAAACCTGCCGTCCGAATTACTTTCTGTTGCTGCGTCAGCATTGACGCTTAGGGTTTTCTATGCGGAACATTATGAACTTTCTAAAAAATTACTTAGTTGGCCGCTTCTTAGAAATAGGTAGATGTGTCATCAAGGGCGGATTGATTTATCTTGATGAGAGATTCCAGTGGCCATACTTTTGGATACCGATTGGGGTGGGCCGTTTTATGACGCGATTTCGTTTGAGTATTGCAGTCGGAAAGACGCCGAGCCACTAGAGCGATACAAACAAGAGTGTGAGCAGCGCTTACGCGAGCTTGATTTCCAAAGGTTCAAAGAAAAAAAGCATCCGTTTGAGATGAGATGGGTCGAATATCCAAGATGGGCTGATCACGTGCCGAACCGGATACGGTTAACCAAGGGTGTGGCCTTACCAGATTACGTGCATGATTCCGGGTTCGGCATGTTGGCGTCCGAAACTCTCAAAGGTTTGATAGAAGACGTAGAGCCACCCGGCGCGGGCTTTTCATTGTTTCCCATCGATGTGTATTTGCCAGATAACAGTTTGTATCAGGAACAATATTACGTTTGGGATGTTTTCCGAAAGGTTGACGCCATCGACCCGAGTTCCAAAGGCGTGAAGTCGGTCGGCGGCCCTGTGGATGGGCATCATTCTTGGACCTATACAGCAGGCGGCGTCAAAAGAACTCGGGAAACGCTTGCCGTCAAACGGGATGTTATCGCAGGTATGGCGGCATGGAACGACATTCGTATGAGCAATGGCGGTTGCTTCATCGCGGATGCCTTGTTCAATAAAATGCAATTTCACGCTCTGACCGGATTTAGCCCCAGGTCCGAATGGTCGGAAGTTTAGCCACGTCGTTGTTGACTTTAGAGGCGTCGCAAAAGTTTCCTAACTTTGGGTTCAAACCTACCGTTCTCCGCTTTGCAGTATCTCAAACCTCAGGTATCCGAAGCCCGGTCACGAACGGCCCAAACCGGACCTTCATCCCGGCGTCCAGCGCAGCATTGCAGCTTCATCGAACCGGTCATTCGCTCCGCACGCGAGAATATGCGTGCCCCGATGACTGCAATGCGGGACAAAGCGGTCGTTGCCATAGCAGCAGTATCACTTAACATTGCGAGTCTCAAAACTGTTCGTAAATGCATTGTGCCGGGTTAAGCTTGCACTTCCCGATATGGAGCTGGATGAAGGCTTGGCGGCCTTGTGCCAATCCTCAATAACAGATGGAATCAAGTCGGATATTTTCACTCTGTGACCTGTAAATAGCTTTGTTCACTACGTAGTCGAAGCTGTTGATCGTGTTATCATGGACCTTTTCCCAGCGCGGGCCCCAGATCAACTCGATTATCTGTTCACGTGACCACCCTGTTCTAATGAGGGTCCGGGTCGTCGTGGACAGCAATTTAGCTCTTTGCTTATACGGTATTGCGGACAATCGCGTGACCAGTCCCGACGTCACCTCTTGAGGGTATTCGTCTGTTAACAAGCACAGTCCCACAACGATATTATTGGCCGCCTCGGCATTGGGCTGTTCGTCGAACCGGGCAAACTCGCGGTCTAGCGCGGCAAAAAAAGGTGCCAGCGCGGGTCGCCCGGCATACGCCAACACCTTGACCAGATTCGGTGCTGTTTGGAGATATTGCAATTGCTCCAGAATGGCCAAGTACGGCTCCAGATCCGCCTGCGCTTCTTCCGTATAGTGCGAAAACACCTGAGCATGCTCTCTTGAAATGTCTTCCTTACGGTCAACGTGGTACTCTAACCGTTCCATTGCCTCGGTTCTGAACATTTTGGCCAGCGCCGGATCGTGCGCCGCAGCCAACCCGGCTGCCTGTTCAAGCCACCTCTCACCCTGCGTGTATTTCTTTTGAATCGCTGCAAGCAACAGTTCGGCATCTTCTTTTTCGAACTGGTCGGATTTCTTAAGCTGGTCGAAGAAATCCTGCATCGCATACGGCGAAGCCACCTGGTCGCCTTGCGGCCCTTCGATCGCCCTGCGTAATTGTTCGCGTGCGTTCTTCAGCATATCAATTTTGGGCAACGTGACTGAACGGGCAAAAGTTTTGTCGATAAAGCTTGTGGTCGGCTTCATTTTGGTCGGGGCAAGAGGCCACGTCTTGCGACGGGCAACATGGTATTTTGCATATTTGGCACCACCTTGAAACAAATGTTCACCGACATCGCTGACCAAAATGAGCGGTGTCTGCAAATGCTCAGCTTGCGTTTCAGTGCGACGGAAAATTATGTTGGTTTGGCCGTTTTCGACCGTCGCTACTTCCGTGGTAGAGGTTTGGATCTGCCCCGGTGCAATTTGCAGAATACCCACGGGCTCATCGAGTTTTTCACTATGGGTACGCCACGACAGCATCATTTCTGCGTGCGCTGGTGTCGCTTGCCCAGGCACGATACACAGATTTGACAGCCGCATTCTCTTCTGCATCCGAAGTGAAAGGCTCTTGGGCGGTGTGCAGCCCGGAACCAGATCGATGCGATGTGCCGCGCTGCTAAGACCATCATTGGCCAGTGACACCACCTCCCGAGCTCGTCCCGTAACAAGGATCCAGCTACAGATTTCGTCGCAGCCCTCGCCCCATCCCTGCAGAGACACCACCTCGGCAGTCAGGTTCTCCGGTGGCTCACCGATGCTTTTCGCGCTCAACTCCGCCAGTTTCACATCGATCACGCGATTAACCTGGTAGGGCAGAAAGGTGACCACGCCGACAGGCACCGCCAACGCGACAACCCAGGCAGCACGGTGCATGAATGGCCGAAAAAGGAAATACAACAGCCGCGCGGCCAACAGCACGGCGAACACCGTTGGTATGATGGCGAAGAGCTTCACGATGGCGAAACTCAATCCCGGAAAAACGAAATTCGACAACGCTGCAATCAAATGAATTTGGGCGTCGAGACCGAACACGAGGGCCGTTGCCAGGCCGAGGACAGCCAATAGTACATCGATTGTAGAAATTTTCATGGTAAACTATTTTACTAACATCGTAGCGTTTCAAAACACGGGTTGTTGCCGTTTATGTTCTGAAAGAGGAATGGGGCCGATTTGTGAAACCACGATGGTATTCATTAGTAGAAAAGAATGGAGGTCAGTGCGCAGGGCAGGCTCCGACCGACCTATGCCCGCCAATCCACGACGGTGACAAGCCATGCCCGTATTGACCCCTTAACCACATCACAAGGCAACATTCAAAAGCCGTGTAAAGCGGCCCATATCCTACCTTGGCCGAAGATCATGATGCCGCGCTGCGGTCCGTCAATCCGGACATTCGCTGCGGGCGCACGGAATAGACTCCATCTGACGACCGGATCGCGGAGTTATCGCTTCGAATACGTTCTTGACTGCTTAAAATCTTCCACTAAGCCGTTTGATGTCTATCGGACAATTGTGAATTGATAGCGGCAACAAGACGCAAATTCGAAAGCACATAGAAACATGCTGACAAATAGTGATCTAGTTGAACTGACAAACTTTCGTCGTGCTCTTCACCGCCGCCCCGAAATCTCTGGCGAAGAAATAGAAACAGCAAGAACCATTGTTGAGGCGCTGAAGCCGATGTCGCCCACACGGATTGTGACTGGGCTGGGTGGACATGGTGTGGCAGCGGTCTTTGATAGTGGTCAAGACGGTCCGGCGGTTCTGTTTCGCGCTGAACTTGATGCCCTGCCTATTGAAGAGCGCAACGGCTCAATTGCGTGGCTTTCTGAAAGTCCTGGCAAGAGCCATGTCTGCGGCCATGATGGCCACATGACAATGCTGCTTGCGTTGGGGCGGATGATCTCGCGCAAGCCGGTCGCCAAAGGGCGCGTGATATTGATGTTTCAGCCTGCGGAAGAAGATGGAAGCGGTGCCAAAGCTGTCGTCGCGGATCCGGCCTTCGAAGACCTTAGACCAGATTGGGCCTTTGCCATCCATAATGAACCTGGAAGCCCATTTGGGTTTGTTTCGACTCGCATTGGGCTGATGAATTGCGCGTCCTTAGGGCTAAAGATCACGCTTAGCGGAAAAACGGCCCACGCCGCGGACCCGCAAGACGGTGTCTCACCTGCCTTGGCTGTCGCCAAACTAATCCCTGCACTTGATGCACTCGGTCACGGCGAAGGCGGACCACGCAATGACGATTTTCGCTTGGTGACAATCACCCATGCCAATATCGGTGAGCCGACTTTCGGAATTGCCCCCGGTGAAGCGGAAGTATTTGCAACTCTGCGCACGGCAGCTGACGCAAGCATCGAAAGTCTCGAGGACGCAGCGCGAGACCTTGCCGCTTCTGTGGCGAATGAATTCGGGCTGGGAGTCAGTTTTGATGTCCACGACCATTTCGCGGCTTCTGTAAATGACGCAGAGGCGTATGCAGTCGCAGTGAAGGCAATGGATGCAATCGGTGTCCCACATGGGGAAGAGAGCGTGCCAATGCGTGCATCCGAGGACTTCGGTGTATTTGGATGGAACGCAAAAGCCGCGATGTTGTGCCTGGGACCGGGCGAAGATCATGCTGCCTTACACAACCCGGATTACGATTTCCCCGATGACTTGATCCCAATCGGAAGTTCAATCTATGAACGCATCGTGCGCGATTTGCTGGGAAGCAAGTAGCGCTTTGCGAACGCCCGTTCTTGATGCAGCTGTTCGCTTCGATACGTTTAGAATGTTAACTTGGGTTCGAAGCTGCCGTTCTCCACATTGCAGCAAGTCCAGCATCCCTGGTGTGTCTGACCTCAGACAACCTATGTGGTCGCCCTGCCGGAATCTCAGCCCGTCTCAAGTATGGTGAAAGAGTTTATGGCCATCCTTCGCGAGACTGCTGCGTCTTTTGGCACAGATGGGGGGGCAGGGGGTGATACCGCTCTTCTAAACGGGTTGCCCTTCAAACTGCGCAAGGGTTACACCGCTATCGTGCAATTCACGGCGAACTTCGGCTGCAATGCGGACCGCTGTGGGGGTGTCACCGTGAAGGCAGATCGTATCAATACGCGTTTCGATGCGTTTGCCGCTTTCGGTGATTATGGCACCTTCGCGGACCATTTCGGCCATGCGGCGGCCTGCCTCGTCCGGGTCATGGATCACGGCACCGGGCAAGGCGCGATCGACCAAAGTTGCGTCATCGTTATAGGCCCGATCCGCAAAAATCTCGCAGGCAACCTTGCAGCCTAAGGCAGATGCGGCGCGTTGCTGGGCTGTGCCAGCCAAAACCATAATGATAATATCGGGGGCGATATCGAGTGCGGCTTCATAACAGGCCTTGGCCATCGCCTCATCCTCGGATGCCATATTTGCCATTGCGCCATGAAGTTTAAGATGGCGCACCGAGCTGCCAGCGGCCGCCGCCATCGCCTGAGCGGCACCCAGTTGATAACGCACAAGATTCTGAAGGGAACCAATAGCAAAGTTCATCCGCTGACGCCCGAACCCGTGCAGATCAGGAAAGCCCGGGTGCGCGCCGACGCCAACGCGCTTTTGCGCCGCCGCCTTCATTGTTGCGGCCATCACGTCCCAGTCGCCGGCATGAAATCCGCAGGCGACATTGGCGGAGGTCACGATATCCAGCAAGGCCGCGTCATCGCCCATTTTCCAAGCGCCATAGCTTTCGCCCATGTCGGCATTCAGATCGACCGTTTGTGCCATCCTAAACTCCTTCAATGTCTTCGTTTCCGGCGACCACTCCGCCGATCAGATTGTATGAAAGCAGATCGCGCATAAGACGCGGATCGCGGATCAACGGGCGGCAGTGCTTGCCCAGCTCTGCGCGCCGTTTGGCCTCTGCGCGCTCCATATCTACAGCCTCTTCCAGATCGACAAAGCGAAACCGCAGTTCGGCCCCTGCCGGTGCCTGTGCCACGCGTGGCAGATCGCAGGGCAGAACTGTGCCGATCCTAGGATAGCCGCCGGTGGTTTGGCATTCGACCATCAACACAAAGGGCATGCCATCGCCGGTGATCTGAATGTCGCCCGGCAACACAATTTCAGACACCACGTTGCGCCCGCCCTCGATGTGATATCCCCCGCCTTGAGGGGTCAACGCCACACCCATTCTGTTTGCCCGGGCGGCACGGTGCAGCGGTTCGGCTTGCAGGCGGTCTAGCTCGGCCTTGCCGAAAAGATGGGTTTGAAAGCTGGGGGTGAGGCGAACCGCACCGCCGTGAAAGCGGTCTTCAGGTTCTATCATCCTGTTTGTTTCGCTTCCCACGTCGGTGCCAATGGCCAGCGTATCGCCATCCTGTAACAGCGTGCCGATTCCGGCGGCGAGGTGCGCGGACGCGGCACCCAAAAACGGGTCTGCAGCAAACCCGCCGCCAACATGCAAATAACCGTAACAGCCCGCCGTGGCGGCACCAATGGACAAACGCGCACCAGCAGGCAACCGGTGCGACGCGTTCCACACCACCGCCTCGCCGTCGATTGTTGCACGCATGGGCGCGCCCGTAAGTGCGATGCGCATGTCCTCGTTGGCCTGAAATTCCCCGCCCAACGCTGCCATTTCCAGCGCAAGCGTATCGGCAGGCTGACCAAGCAACGCTGCGCCTTCGGCCAGCGCCAGCCTGTCTGCTGCCCCACCGCGCGACAAGCCAAGAGCCAACTGGCCGGGGCGCCCCATGTCCTGCAATGTCATGCTGGGGCCGGCGCGTAAGATCGACAGTTTGGCGCTCATTTGATCATCTCGTAGGTTGCGCCGCCGTCGGGATCGCTGCGCATGTTGTTCAATGACGCGGCATCCGTGGCGATGAACTGCACCTCGTCACCGGGCCGCAAAAGGATCGGTTCGTCCGCCTTGGGTTGGAACAGGTTGATTGCCGTCTGGCCGACATGCTGCCAGCCAGTCGGCGCAGAAACACCAAACAGCACGAATTGCCGGATCGCCACGACCAAAGCACCTTGCGGGACGCGGTCCGTCAATTGGCTTTGGCGGGGAATGTCCCAGACTTCCGGCAACTCACCAAGATAGGGCTGACCGGGCGAAAAGCCGAGCGCCTGCACCCGCACGCGCGCGTCTGATAGAGAGGTGACCGCCTCGGCTTCGCTCATCCCCGCTGCCGCGGCGGCCTGCGCAAGTTGCGGGGCCAGATCGGTGCCATAAACTGTTGGAATGCGCCAAAACCGCCGCCCCTCCGGCAAGACCGCGTCGAACCAGTTGCGGCGTTTCAAAAGGGTTTCCACCTTGGCTTGCAACACGTCGTGCGGCAGGTGCAAAGGGTCAAAGCGGACGAAACAAGACACTAGTGTTGATGATGTTTCCTCGACCCCGTCCCAACCTTCGGCCTCGACTGCAGCACGAAAGGCCAATGCGGCACGGTTGGCAGGTTCGCTTAATTTGTCACCAAAGCTGATCAACAGACCGTCCACACCGCCGGTGCGGATCATGGGGAATTCAGGTGTTGGATAGGTCACATCTGCTCCGGCAGGTATGTCACGATAGAGGGAAAGATTATGATCATCACCAATGCGACGATCATCAAAAAGAAAAACGGCAGTGCAGCACGGGCGACAGTCAGGATATCGCGCCCCGTCAGCGATTGTAGCACGAAGAGGTTGAAGCCCACCGGCGGGGTGATCTGGCTCATCTCGACTACGATCACCAGAAAGATGCCAAACCACAGCGGGTCAATTCCGGCCTGCTGCACCATCGGCATAATGACCGAGGCGGTCAGCACCACAACCGAAATCCCGTCAAGGAAACAGCCAAGGATCACGAAGAACACGGTCAGCGCGGCCAGCAGGGTAAAGGTCGACAGACCAAGCCCGCCGATCCATTCGGCAAGGCTACGGGGGATGCCGGTAAAGCCCATGGCAACGGTAAGGAAAGACGCACCCGCAAGGATGAAGCCGATCATGCAGGACGTCACAGTTGCGCCCATCAAGCCATCAACAAAGCTCGCACGGGTCAGCGTGCCGGAACTCCATGACAGGATCAGCGCCAGCACGACCCCGACGGCCGCGGCATCCGTGGGCGAGGCGATGCCAGCATAGATCGAGCCGATAACCCCGCCGATCAGTAGCATGACCGGAAGCAAACGACGGGAGCGACGCAGCTTTTCGCGGAAAGTGGCAGAGATATCTTCCATGGGGAGGGTGTCGCGGTTCAACATGGCCCAGATGGCGACATATCCCACGAAGAGGGTCACCAGTAAGACACCTGGAAGAACGCCGGCGATAAACAGCCGCGCGATGGATTGTTCGGTCGCCACGCCATAAACGATTAGGATGATCGACGGCGGGATCAGCAGCCCCAGCGTCGCCGATCCGGCCAGCGTCCCGATCACCATCTTTTCAGGATAGCCGCGTCGCGACAGTTCAGGGATCGAAAGTTTGCCGATGGTGGCGGCCGTTGCCGCCGATGATCCGGACACCGCAGCGAAGATCCCGCAGGCAAAGACGTTGACGTGCAAAAGCTGCCCCGGCAGGCGGTTCATCCACGGCGAAAGCCCGGTGAACATGTCATCGCTGAGGCGCGATCGGAATAGGATTTCACCCATCCAGATGAACAGCGGCAGCGCGGCCAAAGCCCAAGAGTTCGAATGCCCCCACATGGTCGTCGCCATGACAAGGCCGAGCGGCGCATCAGTGAACAGCGCCATGGCGGCGATGCCCACACCCAGCAGCGAAAGGGCAACCCAAAGCCCCGCGCCAAGGAAGGCAAAAAGAAGGACAATAAGAATGACCGAAAGGACGGCAACAGACATGGCTCAGGCTCCTATTCGCTCAGCAGGTTTTCGCCCTTGCCGTCCCAAGACGCCGGACGACCGCGCAAAAGGCCGACCAGTTCGTCGAGCAGGGCAATGGTGAGTATGATCAGGCCAAGCGCGACCGGCAGTTGCGGCAGCCAGAGCGGAACAGAGACCATGCCGGATGACCGGTCTCCAAATTCAAAAGACTCGTAGACCAGCAGGATGATATACCAGCTCGCGTAGGCGCTCATCCCCAGAGCAATAGCGACGACGATGATTTCAACGCCGCGCTGAGCCCGCGCCGACAGGCGGCTCAGCAGCAGCGTTACGCGGATATGCCCGCCTTCCCGCAACGCATAGGCCAGCGCAAGAAAGGTAGAAGCGGCCAAAAAGAAGCCGGTGAAATCAGCATAAGACGGGATCGTCAGCCCAAGGCCGGTTCCGGTAATCACGGCGGCGATCTTGTCTGCAAGGTTAAGGCAGACCTGCACGAAGACTACGGCCACGATGGCCACAATGAATGCCGCAGCCAGCCCGCCGGCTGTTCGGTAGAGATTGTCTAAGGCTTTTCGCATTACCGCCTCCTTACAGGTAAGGGATGAGTTAGGCCGGGCGCGGTGGTGCGCCCGACCTGCAGGGTTACTGACCGTAGGCGCTCAGAAGCGCGGCACCGGCGTCGCCTGCTTCGGCGGTCCAGTTTTCCAGCATTTGCGCACCAATCTCGCGCAGCCCTGTCATCAGCTCTTCGGAGGGTTCGACAACGATGATGCCGTTTTCAGCCAGAACCGCAGTCTGTGCCTCGGTTTCGGCACGGCTCATTTCCCAGCCGCGGGCTTCTGCGGCGGCGGCTGCTTCAAGAACGGCGGCCTGGGTGGCGTCGTCCAGACGGCGGAAAGAACGGGTGTTCACCACCACGACGTTTTTCGGGATCCAGGCCTGAATGTCAGTGTAGTGGGTCAGGAAGTCCCAAGCCTTGGAGTTCACGCCGGTTGAGGGGGAGGTGATCATTGCCTCAACACGTCCGGTGCTGAAGGCCTGCGGAATATCCGGATTTTCGACCTGCGTCGGCGCTGCGCCTGCGAGGTTGGCGAATTCTTCGAGGGTGGCGTTATAGGTGCGGAACTTCAGCCCTGCGAGGTCTTCGACCGAGGTGATCTCGTTGTTGGTATAAAGCCCCTGCGGCGGCCATGGCACCGAATAGAGCACCATCATGCCCTGTTTTGCCAGCAACTCGGAAATAGCATCCTTCTGGGCGGCCCAGAGCCTTTCTGCGTCATCGTAGTTTGTCGCAAGGAAAGGCAGCGAATCCGCGCCAAAGGCCGGGTCTTCATTGGCCAGAAGCGACAGGAAAAACTCGCCAATGGGCACCTGACCGCTGCGCACCGCTCTGCTGATTTCGGGGTGCTTAAAGAGCGATGCCGCCGAATGGACGTTGATTTCGAGCGCGCCATCTGTGGCAGCGGCTACATCAGAGGCAAATTCGGTGATGTTGACTGTGTGGAAGGTCGCGTCTGGGTAAGGTGTCGGCATATCCCAGGTTTCAGCCTGGGCACTGATGGCCAGACCCGCCAGAGCGGCGGCAGTTCCGCCAAGAATTCGTGAAATGAGCATCGTGGTCTCCCTGCTTTTGTTGGATGCAAGCAAGGTTGCATTACGTTTACATTTCGTCAACGTTTTATAATTGTCGACTGCGGGCGCGAGTTGTGACTGTTGAAATAGTAAGAAAATATCGACATCATATGCGAAAAATATCAGCGATTTGCACATGAAGAGGGCTCGAAATGACTGACAAAACCACCGCTGACCGTCGAATCGTCTCCTCCCGGCATCTGGCCGAAGGCGATGGCTGGGAACTTTCAGAGCTTGAGTTTGGTCTGATCGTGGGCTTCAACGCCTTCTCGCGATGGGTCACACGCTGCATGGCTGCTGCGGGCCAGCCCGACCTCAGCCCGCTCGAAATTCTGATCCTGCATAACGTCAACCACCGGGACAGGGACAAGCGGCTCTCTGACATCAGCTTTCTGCTCAACATCGAAGACGGCCATACGGTGAACTATGCCCTGCGCAAATTGCTTAAGGCCGGACTGCTGGTTTCGGAGAAGAGGGGCAAGGAAGTATTCTACCGCACTTCGGCAGAGGGGATCGCGCTGTGCAAAGCCTACCGCGATGTGCGGCGGCAATGTCTACTGGAAGGGCTGTCACCCACGGATATGAGCGGCGCTGAGCTGCGCGAACTGGCCCGTATGCTGCGCGCACTGTCGGGCCACTACGACCAAGCCAGCCGCGCAGCCGCATCGCTTTGAAATCGCAGTTCGCGCCAGCATCGAGACCGGACCTGCCTTCGTCTTCGAGGGGCACTCACCGTGTATTTCGATCGTCCGATTGGCTTTTCGCGCTCCAAACAGCAGCCGGTTCGGAATTTTTCGCAACGGCGGTGAACTGACCGGACCCCGACCTTCGAACTTTTGCTTCCGCCTGAAGCTAGTGTTTGCAGTCAATGTCGGCTTGTTCGTCGGGCAAAACTGTTTTCGCGCATCGCCGCGAATGACGGCTCTTCGTCCTGGGGGCCGGATTCAGAGCCTCCAGACCTCATGCACCGATGCAGTTCTTGGAAACTAGAAAAACAGCCAACTAGGCTGAAACCCACCCGTCAAAACCGCCAAATTTGGTAAAAGGTGCGGTCTGACCCGGCAGAAGTTGCGTTTCAAGCCGGACGACACAGAAATTTTGAAAGTGGCTGGGGTGGTAGGATTCGAACCTACGGTACACGCTACCAAAAAGCGTTGCCTTACCACTTGGCTACACCCCAACTGTGGGCGGTTAATTACGCCGGACTGGCCGGCTCTTCAAGCCCCATTTCAACAAAAATTTCATGCAAGCGTAACTATCTTCAAATGACTGTTCACAGCCGGATCGGATGCGCCTTGGCCAGCGTGTCAAAGGCCATAAGCGTTTCGACCAATGCCGACATCTGATCCAGCGGGATCATGTTCGGACCATCGGATGGCGCGGTATCTGGCGCTTCGTGGGTTTCAATGAACACCGCAGCGATTCCCAACGATACGGCGCAGCGCGCCATGACCGGTGCGAATTCGCGCTGGCCACCGGATGCCCCGCCAAGTCCGCCGGGTTGCTGCACCGAATGGGTCGCGTCCATAACCACCGGATACCCGGTCTTCATCATTGTCGGAAGGCTGCGCATGTCTGCAACCAAAGTGTTGTACCCAAAAGAGGTGCCGCGTTCCGTCAGCAAAATTCGCTTGTTTCCCGTCGCTTCGACTTTGGTCACAACATTTTCCATGTCCCATGGGGCAAGGAACTGGCCCTTTTTGATGTTGATCACCGCGCCGGTTTCACCTGCGGCAACCAAAAGGTCAGTTTGACGGCAAAGGAAGGCAGGGATTTGCAGGATGTCGACAACTTCGGCCACCGGCGCGCACTGCTCGGGAGAGTGGATGTCGGTCAACAGGGGCACATCCAACGCTTTTTTGACACCAGCAAGGATGTCCAGCCCGGCCTCCATGCCGACACCACGTTTGCCGGAAAGAGAGGTGCGGTTGGCCTTGTCATAAGACGCCTTGAAGACAAAGCCTGCGCCAACTGCCGCGCACGCCTCTTTCATGGTGCCAGCGATCATTTGGGCATGATCGGCACTTTCAAGTTGGCAAGGTCCGGCGATAACCGTCAGCGGATGGTCGTTGCCGATGGTCAGCGAGCCGATTTGTACGTCATTCATTTAGCCGGATACCTGTTCTCTGAGGATGGATGCAGTCAGCGATATCATCAGGTATATGCCGCCGAAGATCAGAAACGCCAGAAGCGTATTTTCAAATGCGCGCGGATATGTCGGTTCGTCGGGTGCGATGGGGATCACGCCCAGTTCAAGATACCGGACCTGACGGTTCGCTTCGATCCGCGCGGTTTCAACCTGTTGCAATGCCTGTTGCAGCAACAACTGACGGTTCGCCAATTCGGCCTCAGCAATGCGCAGCTCTGCCGAAATGCGGGCCAAAGATTCCGTGCCGGTGGTGCTTTCGGTCATTGACGCGCGAAGCTCTTCAACAAGGTTTTCAAGCCGCTTAACGTCACCGCGGACGCCATCAACACGGGCTTTGTTGGGGCGTGCGTTATCAAGCAACTGATCAAGCTGAAGCCGCTTTTCGCGAAGTTGGCTTTCAAAAGAGGTGATCTGCCCCATCAGCGCACTTGTTTCAGACACCGGGTCAAGCACGCCCAGCTTTTCCTGAAGCTCTAACACCCGGTTTTGGGCATCGGTCATACGCTCTTCCGCGCGCTCATAGCTGCCAATCGCGCCTTCCATCTGATCGCCGCGCAACCGTTGGGTCAGGCTGTCGACGCGTTCTTCGGCGTATGAAATGAGGGCTTTTGAAAACGCAGCAGAGGTTTCCGGGTCGGCCGCGACAACCTCCATCTTCATGATGCCTTCGGTTGGATCATAGCCGATTTTTACGTTTTTCTTATAGACCTTATAGGCCGCTTCGCGGCTGGCATCAGCATCCAGTTTTTGGATGGGGTCGATGTGATCTTGGCTGAAATGATCGCGAAAACCCAGATCATCATCCAAGCGCCGCATGGCATCACGCGATTCCAGATAGCTTTGCACCGTGATCGAATCCTGCTGCACGGCCAGCCCCGTTCCCGCGAACATGCTGCCCAGCCCGCCACCAAGCGAGCTTTCGGCCTGTTGAATGACGAATTCGGATTTCGTTGCATACATCGGCGTCGCGATCGCAAAGTAGTAATACCCAGCAAGCAAACCGGGCAGAAATACAAACGCGAACAGGCGCGATAGCATAAGGAAGAAACGCCGCCGCCTGCGCCGCGCGATGTCTTGTTGGATGCGATAAACCTGATCCGCAGCCGAAGGCGGTTTGCCAACTTCGGTCGATGGCAGATTGTCTTTTCGATCTTGCGGAACGGTTTGCGGCAGCTTGGGCTTAGCCTCTTCCGTGGTGGTCTGATCCGTGGTTGCCAGTTCTAGCAGGTTTGCCTTCTGGAAGGGGTCAATGCCTTGTTTGCGAAGCTGGCGGACCGCATCAAAATCGGACGTGGGGGAAAGCCCATGTTTTTGGGCCACCCGGCGTGCCATACGCAATTGGCGCCCGGTCAGCCCCTCTTTGCGGATATCTGCGATTTCGGCATCAACACGGGGTTCATCCGTTTTAGGAAGCCGGTCCGTTTCTGACAGCTTTTTCAGTTCGGGTTCTTGTGCCGCTGTTGGGAATTTCTTGTCGCCAAAGCCGTCGTCAACCGGCTGCTGCGCCACATTTGCGGCGGCAGTGGTTCCACCAGCAGGTGGCGGGTTCCGACGAGCGCGGTACTTTTTAGCCCTGGGTTTGGTAGTCATACAGCGCTTTCGCCTCTTCCAGCGTGTCAAACATATGCAATTGGCCGTCTTTCAAGACAGCCGCAGATCGGCAGAACTTTTCAAGCGTCGCGGCCTGATGTGACACGACGATAATTGTGCTTTTTTCCAACCGTTCGCGCAGGATGCCACCTGCTTTCTTGTTGAATTCGACATCTGTCGTCGAAGGCATACCTTCGTCAATTAGATAGATGTCGAACTCCAATGCCAAGAGCAGCGAAAAGCAGAAACGAGCTTTCATCCCCGAACTGTAGGTGCCCACGGGCATATCGAAGTATTCTTCCAGCCCGCACATCCAGCGCGAGAATGCTTCGACATAGTCGGGGTCTAGCCCGTAAAGCTGTGCGATATAGCGGGCGTTTTCCCGCCCAGTGTGCCGCCCAACAACGCCGCCCATAAAGCCCAGCGGGAAAGAGATGCGGCTGGTACGGGTAATGGTGCCTTCATCGGGCTTTTCCAGCCCAGCCATCATATTGATCAGGGTCGTTTTGCCGGTGCCGTTCGGGGCCAGAATGCCAAGCGAGTTGCCCAATTCCACGCGGAAAGACACGCGATCAAGAATAACCTTGCGCTGCGTCCCCGTCCAAAAGGATTTGCTGACGTCCCTAAACTCTATCATTCACTCGCCTTGGCGCTGCCCATCGCCGCTTTATTACCGTTTTGTGTTCGACGTTTCCGGTAAAACAACACTACTCATACATCTAGACTTCATTATGTCGGATGCGTTTCTCAATTTTCAATGAAGATTGGGGGGCGTGCACGGGCAAACTGCACGCGGTTTTCCCCGGCAATGCTATTCTTAGCTTGCCGGGGAAAGGTTTTGATTAGGCGTCCTGCTTTTCGATCCGCAGAATGCGGCCCGCAACGATTGCGATGATCGCTGCGGCAAAGCTGAACAATGCACCCATTTTAGCAGCATCCTGAACACGGACACCTTCCAGATGCACTGTTCCGTCAAACGCAACAGAGGCGATGAACAACGAGACCGTAAAGCCGATGGCGGAAACGCAGCCGATGACAAACAGGTCAGACGTGCGCATTCCGGCAGGCAGGCCAAGACGCATAGGATGCGCCGCGATGTAGCCAAAGATCATCACGCCAAGCGGTTTACCAATCAGCAGACCAGCCAGAACCAGCCATGTTGGCGACCCGATGGACGAGAATTCAACACCGGCATTCAACAAGCCGAAGAGGAACAGGATCAGCTCTACGAAGTGCTTCAGCGAGTGTTCGATCTGGTTCAGAAGGTCGGTCAGATACTGCTCTGCCTCAGAGAAGATACCGAAGGCGCGGTCCGCATGTGGGATCGTCGGAACAATCGGCAGCAGACCCAGCGCTGGGTGAATGCCAGCCTCTTGGAAGCCGTACCAGCTTAGCGCGCCAGCGATCAGGTAGGGCCAGAACGACAGGTATTTGCGGATCCAGCTGGATTTCGTGCGCAGTTGATCGCCCTTGTCCAACTGACGTGGAAGCCAGTTAAACAGAACAAACACGGTAATTGCGGCACCCAGTGAAAGCAGCAGCCATTCAGGCGCAAGCTCTGCCGACGGATAGAAGATCGCCAGAATGATCAGGCCAGCAGCATCATCTGCGATGGCCAGCAGCAGCAGGAACCGGACAGCAGGGTGGCCTGCGCCGAACACGATGCGTCCGACAAGATAGGAAAACGCGATGTCGGTTGCCGTTGGGATCGCCCAGCCGCGGCTCACCGCGTTATAGGTTTCAGAGCCCAAAATTGCGGCAAGGCCAAGATATACGGTAATCGGTCCGACCATTCCGCCAAGTGTGGCAATCAACGGGGTCGCAGCCTTTTTGCCGCGCAAAGAGCCGTTCTTCAGAATGACCGCTTCCCAGACTTCTTTTGCGGCAATCGCAAAGAAGAATGCCATCAGCACGTCGTTCACAAGATAATGCAGGGTCAAAGTTCGGTGTATATGACCTTCAACCTCGTGCGCGTGGCCGATGATGAAGTCGTCGATCAGTATGAATTCGACGAAGTCATGATACGAGTGTGCATCAACGTTGACCCAAACCAGTGCGATTAACGCGCCGAGTATCAGCAACAGCGAATAGTTGGTTACAAAATCCCATACGCGATACATGCATATTCCCCGTGGTTTTCCGCGTTGAAATAGTGCATGCGAAAAGGGGGGGCAACCTTCGCATGGCTGTTAGGCGGCGACGCTCCAAATTACGCCCGCAATTATCGCTCCGATCATGGCAAATCCGATGTACGCGGCGAAAACTTTGGGCTTAACCAGCGCCCATACCGCGATTGCGGCGGGAATGCAGCTTACCCCACCTGCCAGAACGAAGGACATTGCCGCGCCGTCGCTCATGCCTTGTTGCAGCAAGCTGTCAACCAGAGGCACCGCCGCGAAGCCGTTCAGATAGGCAGGGGCGCCCACAAGTGCGCCCAGCAGGATCGGGCGCAGCCCATCACCGCCCAGCACATTGGCGATCAACTCGGCCGGGACGTAGTGCAGCATCAGCGCTTCGATCATATAGGCAAGCAACAGCCACTTCCCTAAGAACATTGCGTTTTCGATCACGGTTGTGCGGAACGTTTTGCGCCGGGAATCTTCTTTCCAGAAGGCCCAGACAGGTTTCCCACTAAACGGGGAGGGGCCGCACCCACAGCTGCCACAGCTGGATTTTTGCGGTTTCAGAGGATCGCTGAATATCGCCGTTCGGGAAAGAGCACTTGTCGAAAGCCCGCCGAACAGCCCGATGCCAACCGCAGCAAGCGTTTTCGCAATCGCGAAGTCAAAGCCAAGTGTGCCCGACGTTACAAGGAACATCGCCGGGTCCATCAATGGCGAGGCAAGCCAAAATGCCATGACCGCAGACAGTGGCGCGCCGACAGCCAACATTGCCGCGATGAACGGAATCACCTCGCACGAGCAAAAGGGCGAAAGCCCGCCCATTGCGGCGGCCAGAAGGATCATGCGCGTTTCGCGCCCTTCAAAGGCTTTCGCCAAAAGGGCTTCGGCCCCAGTCGCCTTAAGATACCCAACGGCCAATACTGCAAAGACGATGAACACGCCGGTATGGGCAATGGCACCTGCGGCGAAGGTCAGGGTCGGCCACAGCTGAGCCATGTCGAATATGGCTATGGCGACGGGGATCAAAAGGATCGCAAGCCAAGCCTTGTCAGTTCGCCGCCAAAGTGCGGGAAGCCGCGCGGGTGTCAGGGAAGCATCAGTCATGGGTATGCCCTTCATGCGGCTTGTCGGCATCGGCACAGCATTCTGACAACAAGAAGCGCGATAGGGCCTCCATCTCGTCATAGGCGGCGGCAATGCAGATGATGGAACGGCCCTGGCGAGCCTGCGTAACCAACCCGGCTTGGGTCAGGATCTTCATGTGGTGCGTCAGCGTGGAGCCTGTGACACCGCTTCGGTTGCCTAGTTCGCCAATCGGCAAACCGTTGGGGCCTGCGCGTACCAGACAGCGCAGCACCAAGAGGCGCTGTTCGGATCCAAGTGCCGCAAATGTGGATGCGGCACGGGCGAGGGTTGCGTCATCAAGCTCTGAGTGTTTCATATTTTTATATTTCTAGAAATATCGAAATGAGTCAACCGATATTTGGAAATCCCACCGAAAGTGGTTAAGTCAGGCCCATGTCCGCCCCACTGGAAACCCTAAAGACAGAGCTTTCGGCCTGTGCCCTGTGTGCTGATCGTTTCGCGCAAACGGCCACTGCCCACAGGCCCCGTCCGGTTTTGTGGTTTCAGCCCGGTGCGCGCATCTTGGTGGCGGGGCAGGCGCCGGGGATGCGGGTTCATAAGGCGGGCAAGCCGTTCTTTGACCCTTCGGGTGATCGCCTGCGTGATTGGATGGGCTTGGACGAGGCGCAGTTTTACGACCAATCGCGTGTCGCTGTCTTGCCCATGGCGTTTTGCTTTCCCGGCTATGACGCAAAAGGGGCTGACCTGCCGCCGCCGAAGATTTGCACAACCACATGGCATGACCGCATCGTGCCGGAACTGGGGGATGTGCCGTTGACGTTGCTTATCGGTGGATACGCCCAGAAATACTTTTTAAAGGCTGGGGCAAAGGGCGGTGTCACCCGCACGGTTGACCGCTGGCGCGAACATGCGCCGCGCGTCTTTCCCTTGCCGCACCCGTCGTGGCGGAATACGGGATGGCTAAAGAAAAACCCGTGGTTCGCATCGGAACTGCTGCCCGAACTGCGCGCACGCGTGAAAGAGGTGATGGATGACTAACGAAACCCCGCTGGATCATGCGCATATGGCGATGGAGGCCGCACCGGGCGACGACGCCATGCGCCTGCGCTTCTTTGAGCGGTTGGCCGATTGCGAACTTTTCATGCTGCTGGTTGCAGAACCTGAAGGGGATAACATCACCCCACAGGTGTTCGAACTTGAAGGCGGGTCATTCATTTTGGTCTTTGACCGCGAAGAACGCTTGGCCGAATTCGTGGGCGACACGGCCCCCTATGCGGCGTTGTCGGGCCGCGTGATTGCCAACATGTTAGAGGATCAGGGCATTGGCCTTGGTGTGAACCTTGGCGTCGCCCCATCGTCGATCCTTATCCCGGCAGAGGCTGTCAGCTGGCTGGCCGTGACCCTTTCCCAACGCCCGACCGAGGTAGAGGCCTCGCCGGTTGAAATCACAGCCCCCGCTGGCATTCCCGACTTTTTGCTGACGGCGCTGGACACCAAGATGGCGACCGCGGCGGGGCTTGCCCCGTTGGCCTACCTTGTCGGCGTAACATATGAGGGCGGACAGCACGGGCATATGCTTGCCTTTGTCGGTGCGGTTCCGGGTGCCGAAAACGCCTTGGCCCAAGCCGCGAACGAGGCGCTGACCTTCAGTGGGATCGAAGCGGGCGCGATTGATGTGGCGTTCTTTAGTGCAACTGACCCTATGGCCGCCCGGTTGGCTCGTGTCGGGTTGCGGTTTGATTTGCCAGATCTGCACCAAACGACACCAAGCGGGCCGTCGGCCCCCGGAATGGACCCGAACAAGCCGCCAAAGCTGCGCTAGGGCTCAATACCCTTTCGCGCGATCGACCAGAAACAAGAACGGCTCGCCTGCTTCGCCACGGCGGATGTTTTCTGCGATGACTTGCGACGCCGTGGCGGGCCGAGTTTCAGATGCAATATGCGGCGTGACCGTCACGTTGGGATGCGCCCAAAATGGATGTTCGCCCGGAAGGGGTTCTTGGCGGAACACATCCAGCGTTGCATGGGCGATGTGGCCCGCGTTCAGCGCGGCAAGCAAGGCATCATCGTCAATCAACGCCCCACGTCCAGGGTTGATGACCACACCGCCCTTCGGCATCAGCGCCAGCCGCTCGGCGTTCAGCAGGTTTGCGGTCGCGTCCGTCAGGGGTAGTAGCAGAACCACGATTTCTGCCTGACGCAGCGCTTCGGCAAGCCCATCGTCACCGCTTAGGCAGGTAAGGCCGGGGATGTCTTTCTGGCTGGCGCTCCAGCCCACGACGTTGAACCGCAGGGCGGCCAAAGCTTCGCCGCAGGCACGGCCAAGGGCGCCCAAGCCCAGAATGGTAACCGTGCGATCCCGCGCCAAAGGGGGCACCACGGGGTTCCACGCACTGTCTTGTTGGGTGATCTGCGCATCCATCCCAAGGTGGTGTCGCAAGACATGGCCAGTGACCCATTCCACCATGCCTTCTTCCAGCCCGGCATCGACCATGCGGCACAAGGGCTGCGTTAGCGTCTGGTTGCCGACCACCTGTTCGACCCCGGCCCAAAGGTTCAGTACGGCCTTGCATCGCGTGAACGGGGAAAAGTCGCTGACCGTCCCGTTGGGGGCGAAAACGATATAATCCATGATTTCGGGTGAATCGGTTTCAGTGAACAGATCAACCGCCAACCCTGCATTGGCAAAGGCATCACGCAGCGGGTCCTGATACTGTTGCCAACGGTATTCATTGGCCGCAAACAAAACGTTCAGGGTCATCTTCCCCTCGGCCGGTGAATATGGGCGCTTTGGATCAGCCCGAAGGCCACCATCAGAACCAGCATGGCCGAACCGCCATAAGACACCAGCGGCAAAGGCACACCCACAACCGGGGCCAGCCCCATCACCATCGACATGTTCAGCGCGAAGAACAGGAAGAACGTGGTGGAAATGCCAAGGATCAGCAGCGACGAGAACCGATCTTTGTTCTGAAGCGCCGAGGCGATGCAGAACAGTATGATAAGCGCATAAAGCACCAACAGGGAAAACGCGCCGACAAAGCCGAACTCTTCGGCCAGTGTGGTGAAGATGAAATCGGTGTGCTTTTCAGGCAAGAAGTTCAGCCGGCTTTGCGTTCCCTGCATGAAACCTCGGCCCGACCATCCGCCAGACCCCAACGCGATTTTCGACTGGGTAATGTGGTACCCTGCACCAAGAGGGTCGGTGGATGGGTCAAGGAACGTATCAATCCGCCGGTACTGATAATCCTTTAGCAACTGCCACGGCGTGTCGCGCGACATAAAGACCCCGGTTACCAGCCCAACCCCGATGGCAGCGACGACCGCGAAGTAAAGCCAGTGAACCCCGGCGGCAAACATCACTGTTGCCCCACCGACCACCAACAACAACGCGGTTCCAAGGTCCGGTTGGCGCAGCACCATGAAGGTTGGCAACAGGATCAGGCCAAGCGGGATCAACACAAACAGTGGGCGGGATACTCGTTTCACGTCCAGCCAATCGTAATAGGCGGCAAGGATCATCACGAGCGTGATTTTTGTAAGCTCGGACGGCTGCAGGCGCATAAATCCAAGGTCGATCCAGCGCTGGGCGCCCATGCCGACCGCACCAAAGAATTCGACCAACAGCAGCAACAGGATGGACAGCGAAAACGCCAGTGCCGCCATGTTTCGCCAGAACCAGATCGGAACGAAGGCCACGAAAAACATCGCGGCAACGCCCATACCAAACCGTTTCATCTGAGGTTCGGCCCAAGGTGAGAATGACCCACCGGCGACCGAATATAGCATCATGAACCCAACGCCCGCGACTGCGGCCAGCAACAGGAACAGCGCCCAGTTCAAAAACAGAACTTTGCGTAGGCCCGTTGGGACGGTTTTGACGTTGTATTCAAGATAACTCATGCGCGGCTCCGCCCTGTTGGGGCCGCTTCGGGGGCGCGCAGGGGCAGATTGTCGAACAGTTCTCCGATTTTGCCCCGCTGGTTCTGCGGATAGGCGGCCAGTGGCGGGACATCGCCATAAAGCGCCCTCAGCGCTATGTCGCGCGCGATAGGGGCCGCTGCGGTGGATCCGCCGCCGCCATGCTCCACCACCACCGAAACGGCGATACGCGGGTCCTTATAGGGCGCAAAAGACACGAACAGCGCATGGTCGCGCCGTTCCCAAGGAAGGTCTTCGTTGCGGGAAACGCCGCGCGCGCGTTCTGCGGCGGTAATGTTTCGCACCTGACTGGTTCCGGTCTTGCCCGCCATCTGCATTTCATCCACGGCGACTCGGGTTTTATATGCCGTGCCGCGCCGATTGTTCGAAACAGAATACATGCCCCGCCGGACATAGTTCAGCAAGATGGGGTTCACATCCAGCGTGTCGCCACCACCGCTGGGTTGTTCCACACCGTCAATGGATTTGATCAGCCGTGGCGTGACGGTGCGCCCGGTGGCGATCCGCCCCGTCATAACTGCAAGCTGAAGCGGAGAGGCCAGAACAAAACCCTGCCCAATTGCTGCGTTCAGCGTGTCGCCCACAACCCAATCTGCACCACGCGCGCTGGCCTTCCACGCCTTCGTCGGCATCAACCCTTCGGCCACCGCAGACATGGGAATATCGTGGCGCGTTCCCAGACCAAGCCGCCGTGCCATGGCGCTGATCTTTTCGATGCCCACCCGCCGGGCGATATCGTAATAGTAAACGTCGCACGACTGTTCGAGGCTTTTGTTCAGGTTCACATGGCCGTGCCCGCCGCGCTTCCAGCAGTGGAACCGCCGTCCGCCGCTTTCCAGATAGCCGGGGCACCACACCGTTTCGTCCGCCGAAATAACCCCGTCTTCCAACGCGGCCAGTGCGGTGACCATTTTGAAGGTCGATCCGGGGGGATAGGTGCCCTGCACCGTTTTATTGGCAAGGGGGCGGTAGATGTTTTCGGTCAGCTCTCGGTAATCGGGAACGGAAATGCCGCGCACGAATTTGTTTGGATCGAACGTAGGTGCCGACGCAATGCCAAGCACGTCGCCTTCGGCCAGATCCAAAACCACGGCAGCCGCACTTTCGCCCGACAGGCGGGCCTGCATGAAGTTTTGAAGGCCATGATCAATTGAAAGCTGAACGTCGGCCCCGGCCTGCCCGGGGGTCCGGTCCAGTTCACGGATGACACGGCCAACGGCGTTGACCTCAATCCGCTTGTTGCCAGCCTTGCCGCGCAGCATATCCTCCATCTTCGCTTCGGCGCCGGTTTTGCCGATCTGAAAGCGGGGGATTTGAAGGACGGGGTCGGGGTTTTCCAGTTTGCCCAGATCATAGTCAGACACCGGGCCGACATAGCCAACGATATGCGCGAAATCCGAACCCATCGGATAGGTGCGCGACAGGCCGACCTCGGGCGTGACGCCGGGCAGGGCAGGGGCGTTAACCGCAACCTCGGCCACTTCTTCCCAGCTTAGGCGATCAGCAATAGTGACGGGCACAAACGCGCTGCGGCGTTTTATTTCCTTCAAGGCGCGTTCGATATCTTCGTCGCTAAGCCGAACCAGGCGCGAAACTTTGGCAAGGGCCTGTTCCACATCCCCTGCATCCTCGCGAACGATCACGATCCGATAGTTTTGTTCGTTTTGTGCAAGTGGCTGCCCGAATCTATCGAATATCAGCCCCCGTGTGGGCGGAATAAGACGAATGTTGATCCGGTTTTCTTCGGCTAACAGGCGGAACTGATCGGCCTGATCAACCTGCATGTACCGCATCCGCAGCGCCAAAGCGGTCATGAACGAAACCTGCGCACCACCAAGCAATAAGGCCCGGCGCGAAATCTTGCGCGCGCTTTCTTCGACGTCTTTTGGCGAATGCTTCATCGTTGCATCCTTTGCGTGTCCATCTCTGCCTTGGTCAGACGGCGGAGGTTGAAAACACTTCGGCACAGGAAAACGACAGCGGGATAGACTGCGACTGTCATGATCGCCTGAACGAACGCCATCGCAGGGCGCGCGTGATCCACGGCCAACAGGTTCAGGACCAGCACATATGCCGTCGTGATTGCGCCGATGACCACAGCGGTAAACGCCCATTCCGCAGGAAACGAAAGCTCGGTCGAGGTGTTGTGGCGGCTGCGCAGAAATTCACCCCCGCCCAGTGCCAAAGCGGTCCACAATCCCGGAGGGCGCATAAGCAGCATATCAGCGGTCAGGAACACACCGGCGAAAAGCAGGGGCGGCAGATAGTCGGGGCGCCGCTGAAGCCACGCAAAGGCAAGGCAAAGCAAAAGGTCCGGGCCGGGAACGCGACTTGGCATCGTGCTGAGCGGTAACAGTTGAAGGAATAAAAGTGCGGCCGCCAGAAGCACGAACAAGACGCGATGGATGGCGCGATCTGATGTGACGGGGTCAATCATTCCGTGCCCTCGGCCGCTGAAAGATCGGTCGTCATGGGCGGGCCAATCGGGCTGGGCGCGACAAGCCCCCCGGTATCGCCGATCACCTCGTTTCCGTGACTGCGCAGAACCCTTAGGAATTCCAGACGCTCATAGTCGGCCGCCATCCGTACGCGAATGCGCCGATCCGCGCCAAGGGCAATTTGCCCGACAAGCAAACCTGCGGGAAAGACACCACCGTCGCCAGACGAAACAACCTGATCGCCCGGGCGGATTGCATCAGGGTTTTCCAGAAACTCAATCGGCGGCGCAGCGGTGTTGTCACCCGCCAAGATGGCGCGCTGCCCCGACGGTAGGATAGTCACCGGAATGCGGCTGTTCGAATCCGTCAACAAAATCACACGCGCGCTGTTTTGCCCGACGCCCGAAATGCGACCCACAAGGCCAAGCCCATCGGTCGTGGCCCAGCCATCGATGATACCGTCGCGCGCGCCAACGTTCAGAAGCACCGATTGGTGAAACGGCGATCCGCTGTCTGCCAAGACCACCCCGGTGATATAGGTCAGTTGCGGGTCCAGCCGCACCTTGTTCAGGTCCAGAAGCTTTGCGTTTTCCTGCTCCAGCTGCAGCGCGGCCTCTTTCCAAGCTTTCATCTGGCGCAATTCGCGGCGCAGTTCTTGGTTCTGTTCGTAAATGCGGGTGTAGGACTGAAAGTCATCAACCATACCGGCGACCTTTGTCACCGGCGTCAGCGCCCAGTCGAAGGACGGTACAATTGCGTCAACCAGTGCCGCGCGGAACCGTTCAACACGCGGGCTGTCGATGCGCCAGATTAGAAACAAACCCGTCAGGCAAAAGCACAGCACGCCGATCACGATATTTCGGATCGGGCGCATATAGTCCGCTTGGTTGTTTCTGTCTCTTGCCACGTCGGCCTCTCTTCAGGCGCGGGCGGGGCGCGCTGTTAGCTGTCGTAATCTATGACATGACGGAGTTGTTTTTCATACTCCAGCGCTTTGCCCGTACCCAAGGCAACACAATTCAGTGATTCATCAGCGACCGAAATCGCCAATCCGGTCTGTTCACGCAGGGCCAGATCAAGTTCACCCAGCAACGCACCACCACCTGTCAGCATAACACCGCGATCCACGATATCGGCTGCAAGGTCTGGTGGGGTGGCTTCCAGCGCGGTCATGACGGCTTCGCAGATTTGCTGAACCGGTTCGGCCAATGCTTCGGCCACTTGTGCCTGATTAATCTCAATTTCCTTCGGAACGCCGTTCAACAGGTCGCGCCCGCGAATCTGCATCGACGCACCGCGGCCATCGTCGGGCATCCGAGATGTCCCGATAGAGGTCTTGATGCGTTCGGCCGTTGCCTCACCAATTAACAGGTTTTGCTGACGGCGCAGGTAGGAAATGACGGCGTCGTCCATCCGGTCGCCACCAACACGAACGGAACGCGCATAAACGATGTCGCCCAGCGAAAGAACCGCAACTTCGGTCGTGCCGCCGCCGATGTCGACAACCATGTTGCCGGTCGGGTCGGTGATGGGCATGCCTGCACCAATCGCCGCTGCAATCGGTTCGGCAATCAGGCCCGCGCGGCGTGCACCAGCCGACAGAACCGACTGACGGATCGCACGTTTTTCAACGGGGGTCGCGCCGTGTGGAACACAGACGATGATTTTTGGTTTGGTGAAGGTCGTGCGCTTGTGAACCTTGCGGATGAAATATTTGATCATCTCTTCCGCAACATCAAAGTCGGCAATTACGCCTTCACGCATCGGGCGGATCGCTTCGATGCTGCCGGGCGTCCGGCCCAGCATCAGTTTTGCGTCTTCGCCAACAGCCAGCACTTGCTTGCGGCCATCTTTAACGTGAAACGCAACCACGGAAGGCTCGTTCAGGACAATCCCTTTGCCCTTGACGTAAACCAGCGTGTTTGCCGTCCCAAGGTCGATCGCCATGTCAGACGAAAACAAACCACCAAATGCCGCCATGCAAGCGTTCCCGTTTCCAATGCCTTTGCCTCGACTCTAATGGTCAAGGGCCGAATTGCCTTATAGGCGGCGCGTGGGCATAGCGTAAAGGGGGGCGCGGACGCAAATCAGCGCAATTCTGCCACAATTGGTGGATGGCGAACGAAAGCGGCAGAACCGATGTCGCCCGATGGGCTTTCGATTCTGCCGATTCATTTCCAAAGGGCCGTGTTTTTCGGCCGCTTGATATTCTGTTAGGCGTTCTTACGACGTGACCGACGACGCGCTGCCGCAAACAGCCCCAGACCGCCCAAAAGCAATGGCGCAGTCGCAGGAAGCGGTACAGCCGCAACCGTCAGCGCCAGATCATAGCGAAGGCGGAAGCCATCTTCTTCCGACGCGGTGCCGCCGAAAATGGATACGCTGTAAGTCCCCTCTCCGAGGCCGGCGTAGAATGAGCCGCCATCGTTGAAGTCATAGTAATCAACCGCAAGCACTGTGGTCAGCGAAGCATCGGTGATCGCTACATAGTAAGTTGCGTCTTCCGGGTGATCGCCGAAGCCAATCACACTGACAGTCGTCAGAAGCTCATCAGGACCAATAGAGAAGATCAGGCTATCCTGAGTATCCCCAAGATCTACAGCGTCCGAGTTGCAAAGAATACCAGTGCCCAAATCTTCGCACTCGCCCCGGATTTCACCGGTGATGGTATTCAGGCCAAGATCAAGCGTCCCAATGCTGGATGCGGTCGAAAGACCATCCGCAAGATCCGGGGGTTCAGTTACGGTAACAGCAGAAGCGGGTACCGCGAGGCAGCAAAACACTGCAAAAGAAGCGAAAATATTTCTCATTATTAAGTACACCTTTTATAAGGCAATACCGGGTCTCAAAACCCAGCAAACAACACACTACGGACACGCAGCCCGTAAATCGAGCATTCCATTGCCCCGAAAATGTCATGGTTTCGCCGAGTCGGTCAACCCAAAGTTAACGTTGGGTCGACCTCTGGTTGCAGCTGCCTGTTTTTTGGGCGTTTAGGAGGCCATTGGAGCAGGCTTTGTCTTTTCTCTGCGAACAATCAGGTTGTTAAGCGCATTAATGTAGGCTTTCGCAGAGGCAACGACCGTATCGGTGTCAGACGATTGGCCCGTCACAATTTTGCCATTTTCTTCCATCCGAACGCTAACGGTTGCCTGCGCGTCGGTGCCTTCGGTCACAGCGTGCACCTGATAAAGTTGCAGGCGCGCGTCATGCGGAAACAACGCGCTGATCGCGTTAAAGGTGGCGTCTACTGGGCCATCGCCCTGAGCGGTGACTTGGTGGTCTACACCGTCAATCGTCAGGGTCAGATCCGCGGACTGAGGCGCCTCAGTTCCGCAAATAACCCGCAGAAATTTCACTTGCAGATAGCCGTGGCCCACGTCCGAGGTGCTGTCGGTCATCAGCGCGATAAGGTCGTCGTCAAAGACTTCTTTCTTACGATCCGCCAGCGCCTTGAAGCGAACGAACACGTCCTTCAGCTGATTATCGGCCAGTTCATAGCCCAGATCACGCAGCTTGGCGCGCAGGGCGGCACGGCCCGAATGCTTACCCATCACCAGATTGGTTTCGGACAGGCCCACATCCTCGGGGCGCATAATCTCGAACGTTTCGGCGTTCTTCAGCATGCCGTCTTGGTGGATGCCGCTTTCATGTGCGAAGGCGTTCTTACCGACGATGGCCTTGTTATACTGAACCGGGAACCCAGAAACCGAGGCGACCCGGCGGCTGATGTTCATGATCTTGGTGGTGTCGATGCCGGTTTTGAATGGCATGATGTCATTGCGCACTTTCAGCGCCATCACCACCTCTTCCAGTGCGGTGTTACCGGCGCGTTCGCCCAGACCGTTGATCGTGCATTCGATCTGGCGTGCGCCAGCTTCGACCGCGGCAAGGCTGTTGGCGGTCGCCATGCCCAGATCGTTGTGGCAGTGGGTGGAAAAGATGATCTCATCCGCGCCGGGGACTTTTTCGATCAGCATCCGGATCAGATCGGCGCTTTCGCGCGGGGCGGTATAGCCGACGGTGTCGGGGATGTTGATCGTCGTCGCGCCTGCCTTGATGGCGATTTCCACGACGCGGCACAGGTAGTCATGTTCGGTCCGCGTGGCATCCATCGGCGACCATTGCACGTTGTCGCACAGGTTGCGGGCGTGGCTGACGGTTTCATGGATTTTATCCGCCATCTCGTCCTGCGTCAGGTTCGGAATGGCCCGGTGCAGCGGCGAGGTGCCGATAAACGTGTGGATGCGCGGCTGGGCGGCGTGTTTCACAGCCTCCCAACAGCGATCAATGTCACCGAAAGCGGCGCGCGACAGGCCGCAGATCACGGAATTGACCGAGTTCTTGGCGATGTCGGATACGGCGGCAAAGTCACCCTCAGACGCGATGGGGAAGCCAGCTTCGATGATATCAACGCCCATTTCGTCAAGCATGGTGGCAATTTCCAGCTTTTCGTCATGGGTCATCGTTGCGCCGGGGCTTTGTTCGCCATCGCGCAGGGTTGTGTCAAAAATCAGGACTTGGTCCTGTTTGGCTGAATCGGTCATGTTGGTATCTCTCTCTTAGTCCTTAGCTGCGATATGGCGCTGGATACCCCTGAGCGGTCGCGCCGATGGCACGCTCAGAGGCAGCTAAGAAGAAGAAGCGCACGGGGGCAGAGGGCCCGCAAAGCGGCCCCGCGGCAATTGGTGATATGCTGTTCCCGTGTCATTACGGCGAAATATACGCGCCGGATTGGAAAATGAAAGCCGAAATTGTTGGTTTGACGGCAGGAATGGTGCCGCTAGGTGATGGAGGGCATCAGGGGGCCCTATGAAAACGGCATTGATCATCGGAGAGAGCGGTGGAATTGGCGGCGCATTGGCGGGCGAATTGCGGGCGCAGGGCGTATCGGTCACCGGTCTTTCGCGCAGTCGCGATGGGTTGGATGTAACCGACGAGGAGTCCGTCGTCACCGCGTTGGGTGCATTGGATGGCCCGTTTGATTTGATCGTCGTCGCCACCGGCGCGTTAGAGGTTGCCGGCCAAGCCCCTGAAAAATCCATAAAGGCGCTAAGCCCCGCAGCGATGATGGATCAGTTCGCGGTTAACACCATCGGCCCCGCGATGATCCTGAAACACGGGGCGACTCTGTTGCCGCGTGACCAGCGGGCGGTTTTCGCGGTTTTGTCTGCGCGGGTGGGTTCCATCGGTGATAACCGGTTGGGCGGGTGGTATTCTTATCGTGCTGCAAAGGCTGCAGTGAATCAGGTCGTCCATACCGCCGCCATCGAAGTGGCCCGAACGCATCCGCATTCAATCTGCGTTGCGCTGCACCCTGGCACGGTGGCCACGGATTTTACTGCCAAGTATCTGGGCCGAAACCCTGCTGTTGCACCTGATACGGCCGCGAAGAACCTGATCGGGGTGCTGGGTGGGTTAAACCCAGCCGACACGGGCGGCTTTTTCGATTGGGCCGGAAAGCCCGTTCCTTGGTAAAAGTCAAATGACGGTGGACCGTCTGCGGTGGTTTCGGTAAGGCTCTGGCAAACGCAGAACCGAAGGAAAACGCCCCATGTCCGGCCATGGCGACCCCATTCCAATGACCGCCCTCAAATCCGCCCCCCTTAAAGGTGTGGCCGAAGTGCCGGGCGATAAGTCCATTTCGCACCGGTCGCTTATCCTTGGCGCGATGGCCGTGGGGCAAACCCACATCACCGGCCTTCTGGAAGGTGGCGACGTTTTGGATACCGCCAAAGCCATGCGCGCCTTCGGGGCAGAGGTCACGCACCTTGGCCAAGGGGAGTGGACGGTAAACGGTGTGGGCGTCGGTGGTTTCGCCGAACCCGAGGACGTGATCGATTGCGGCAATTCGGGCACCGGTGTGCGGTTGATCATGGGCACGATGGCGACTTCGCCAATCACCGCGACCTTCACGGGCGACGCATCGCTGCGGGGCCGCCCGATGGGCCGCGTGACCGACCCAATCGCACTTTTCGGTGCTGAATCTTATGGCCGCAAAGGTGGGCGCCTGCCGATGACGATCGTGGGTGCGGCTGATCCGATCCCGGTTCGCTATACTGTGCCGATGCCGTCCGCGCAGGTGAAATCGGCGGTTCTGTTGGCAGGTCTCAACGCGCCGGGCCAGACCGTTGTTATTGAAAAAGAGGCAACGCGCGATCACACCGAACGTATGCTGACCGGCTTTGGCGCAGAGATTGTGACCGAAGACACCGACGAAGGCCGCGTTATCACCCTGACCGGCCAGCCAGAGCTTAAGCCGCAAACCATCGCCGTTCCGCGGGATCCGTCGTCCGCCGCGTTTCCTGTGTGCGCCGCGTTGATCGTCGAAGGGTCTGACGTGTTGGTGCCCGGTATCGGCCTGAACCCAACTCGCGCGGGTCTGTTCACTACGCTTCAGGAAATGGGCGCGGAACTGACCTTCGAAAATATGCGCGAAGAGGGGGGCGAGCCTGTGGCCGACCTGCGCGCGCGCTTCTCGGACAACATGCAAGGGATCGAGGTTCCACCGGAACGCGCCCCTTCGATGATTGACGAATACCCGATCCTGTCGGTCGTCGCCTCGTTCGCGAACGGCAAGACAGTAATGCGCGGCGTGAAAGAGCTGCGCGTGAAGGAAAGCGACCGGATCGATGCCATGGCCCGCGGGCTGGAATCATGCGGCGTGACCATTGAAGAAGACGAAGACACGCTGATCGTTCATGGCATGGGCGCAAACGGCGTTCCCGGTGGGGCGACTTGTGCCAGCCATCTGGATCACCGCATCGCGATGTCGTTCCTGTGTGCCGGCATGGCCGCGCAGAACCCGATTTCGGTGGATGATTCCAGCCCCATCTCGACTTCGTTCCCTGTGTTCGAACCGCTGATGGAAAGGCTGGGCGCCAGCTTTACCCGGGTAAACAAATGAAAACCGGAAGCTGCCTTTGCGGCGCTGTGCGCTATCAGGTGACGGGGCCAATGCGGCCCGTCATCGCCTGTCATTGCGTTCAATGCCGCAAAAGTAGTGGCCACCACGTTGCCGCCACATCCGCCCCCCGCGATGATGTGATGATCGAAGGAGAGGTGACTTGGTACGCCTCTTCCGATGAAGCGCGGCGTGGGTTTTGTGGCACTTGCGGGTCGCAGTTGTTCTGGGATGGGCCGGGCAAAAACCTTTCGATTTTTGCCGGAACACTGGACAACCCAACGGGGCTAACCCTTGCCGGGCACATTTTTTGCGCCGACAAAGGGGATTACTACGATATCGCCGACGGCACGCCGCAGTCCGAAGGTGAGGACCCTAACATGACGACGCAGGTAAAATGAGCTTCACGATTGCAATTGATGGCCCCGCCGCAGCGGGCAAAGGCACGATTTCCAAAGCGGTGGCCGCGCATTTCGGCTTCGGGCATCTGGATACTGGGCTTTTGTACCGTGCCGTGGGCCGCAAAACTCTGGATGGAATGCCCGCCATCCAAGCCGCGCAATCGCTAACGGCTGACGATCTTAAGGCAGATGACCTGCGCACGGGGCACGTTGCCCAAGCAGCATCCAAAGTGGCGTCTATCCCCGAAGTGCGCGCGGCATTGGTTGATTTTCAACGCGCGTTTGCACGCCGTTCGGGCGGTGCTGTTCTGGATGGGCGCGACATCGGCACGGTGATCTGCCCCGACGCCGAAGTGAAGCTGTATGTCACCGCATCGGATGAGGTCCGGGCCGAACGGCGATATCTGGAGCTTTCGGCCAACGGCCATGCCGTAACCCGCGAAGGCGTTCTGGAAGATCTGCGCGAACGCGATGCACGCGATAGCGAACGCGCGACGGCCCCGCTGAAACCAGCCGACGATGCATATCTGGTCGATACATCCGGCCTAAGTATTGATCAGGCGATTGCGGCGGCGATTGCGGCTGTTGATCAGGTCAAACGATAGCTGCGGCAATGTTTCCGGCCCCTTTACGCGGGTTTTCGCCTTCTGCGCTTGATATACTAAGAAAAACAGTCTAGTTACGCGCCCGTCGACAAGGCGGTTAAGCCATACACAAGACGTGAGCAGGGTCTGGGGATTTCTCCGGCCCTTCGTGTTTTTTGGTGGTGCCGTTCAATGACCAACCCAAAGACCGGCGGAGACAACCGCGTGGCCAGCAAAATCGTTATGTAAAGGAAACTGAGACCACATGGCTCAAAACACATCGATGGAGGAATTCGAAGCCCTCCTGCAAGAAAGCTTCGAAATCGACACTCCGGACGAAGGTTCGGTTGTCAAAGGTCGCGTGATCGCTATCGAAGCGGGTCAGGCGATCATCGACGTTGGCTACAAAATGGAAGGCCGCGTTGAGCTTAAAGAATTCGCAAATCCTGGCGAAGCTCCTGAAATCGCAGTTGGTGACGAAGTTGAGGTTTTCCTCGACCGCGTTGAAAACGCACGTGGCGAAGCTGTTATCAGCCGCGACAAAGCGCGCCGCGAAGAAGCTTGGGACCGTCTGGAAAAAGCATACGCAGACGATGCACGCGTCGAAGGCGCGATCTTCGGCCGCGTCAAAGGCGGCTTCACTGTCGATCTGGGCGGCGCAGTTGCGTTCCTTCCTGGTTCGCAGGTTGACGTTCGCCCAGTGCGTGACGCTGGCCCACTGATGGGTCTGAAGCAGCCGTTCCAGATTCTGAAAATGGACCGTCGTCGTGGCAACATCGTTGTTTCGCGTCGTGCAATCCTTGAAGAATCGCGTGCCGAACAGCGTGCCGAAGTTATCGGCAACCTGACTGAAGGTCAGGCAGTTGACGGTGTGGTTAAGAACATCACCGAATACGGTGCGTTCGTTGACCTGGGCGGCGTTGACGGCCTTCTGCACGTCACCGACATGGCATGGCGCCGTGTGAACCACCCATCCGAGATCCTGGCGATCGGCGAAACCGTTAAGGTTCAGGTCATCAAGATCAACAAAGAAACCCACCGTATCAGCCTTGGCATGAAGCAGTTGCAGGACGATCCGTGGGATGCTGTCGAAGCCAAATTCCCGCTGGAATCGGTGCACATGGGCCGCGTGACGAACATCACCGACTATGGCGCATTCGTAGAGCTGGAGCCGGGCGTCGAAGGTCTGGTTCACGTTTCCGAAATGTCTTGGACGAAGAAGAACGTTCACCCTGGCAAAATCGTTTCCACCTCGCAGGAAGTGGAAGTTATGGTGCTGGAAATCGATACCGCCAAGCGCCGCGTTTCGCTGGGTCTGAAGCAGACCATGCGTAACCCATGGGATGTGTTCGCAGAAACGCACCCCGTCGGCACCGAAGTCGAAGGCGAAGTCAAGAACATCACCGAATTCGGTCTGTTCATCGGCCTCGACAACGACATCGACGGTATGGTTCACCTCTCCGATCTGTCTTGGGATCAGCGCGGCGAAGAAGCCATTCAGGACTACCGCAAAGGCGACGTTGTCAAAGCGATTGTTACTGAAGTCGACGTTGAGAAAGAGCGCATCTCGCTCTCCGTTAAACAGCTGGGCGGCGATCAGTTCGCAGAAGTTGTCGACGGCGTTAAGCGTGGTTCGATCATCACCGTTGAAGTGACCGCAATCGAAGAAGGCGGCGTCGAAGTGGAATATGAAGGCATGAAGTCCTTCATCCGCCGCTCTGACCTGTCCCGTGACCGTGCCGAGCAGCGCCCAGAGCGCTTCCAGGTTGGTGACAAGATTGACGTTCGCGTAACTAACGTTGATTCCAAAACGCGCCGCCTTGGTCTTTCGATCAAAGCACGCGAGATCGCAGAAGAGAAAGAGGCAGTACAACAGTACGGTTCCTCGGACTCCGGTGCATCGCTTGGGGATATCCTTGGCGCGGCGCTGAAAGGCGACGAAGAGTAAAATCGCCCGAATCGGCGAAGCGAACGGCCCTGCATCGCGCGGGGCCGTTTTGCGTTTTGGCCCGAATTCGTCTGGGTTTGGGTGTGCAAAGTCTGCAAAGCACCGGCACATGACCGCCGATTTCGCATCCCTGCGTTGAGTGCGCCTGCGTTTTTCCAGCTTTTCCAATGCTTTCTGTTTCTCACTCTGAAAAACAGGCCTATAGTCAAACGGCTCGTACAACCTACAAACGCGCATTTTTTAACGCTGAACGGGGGGACTGTTTTTTATGATCCGATCAGAATTGATTCAGAAGATCGCGGATGAGAACCCGCATCTTTACCAGCGCGATGTTGAGCGCATCGTGAACACGATTTTCGAAGAAATTATTGACGCAATGTCGCGGGGCGACCGGGTGGAACTGCGTGGTTTTGGCGCTTTTTCCGTTAAAAAACGGGATTCCCGCACCGGACGGAACCCACGGACAGGTGAGTCCGTTGAGGTTGAAGAAAAGTTCGTTCCGTTCTTTAAGACAGGTAAGCTTTTACGCGACCGACTTAACGGCAAATGAACGGACCTATCTGATGTTTCGGTATCTTCGGTATCTTTTTCTTGTGGCCCTTGGGCTGTGTTTGATCGTTGTTGCGCTGGCAAATCGTGACATCGTGACCCTTAGCCTGCTGCCCGAGAGCATGGCGACCTTTGCTGGTATCGACTGGAAAATCCGGATGCCGCTGTTCCTGGTGATCTTTGGCGCGATTGTCGCAGGCCTATTGATCGGTTTCGTTTGGGAATGGCTACGCGAATCTCGTCAGCGCGCCGAAGCTGCGCGCGCCAAGCGCGAGGCCGCAAGCCTTGGCCGCGAAGTAAAACGCCTGAAAGCCAAACCCGCAGCAGAGCAGGACGATGTTCTGGCGCTGCTTGAGGATGGCGGCAAGGCGGGCTAAACCGCCTGTTATGGGACCGAAAGACATCAGAGTTAAGATTTGCGGCCTGTCCGAGTCGGCGCATATTGATGCGGCGGTCGCGGCTGGTGCGACCTATGTTGGCTTTGTGTTTTTTCCCAAATCGCCACGTAACGTCAGCATTCAGCAGGCGCGCAGCCTTGCCGCTGCGGTGCCACCGGGTGTGGCAAAGGTCGCACTGGTTGTGAATGCCGATGACGCGCTGCTGGATCAGATCGTCGCCGCCGTTCCGCTGGATATGCTGCAACTTCACGGAAGCGAAACGCCGGAACGCGTGGCAGAGGTGAAGGCCCGATATGGCCTGCCAGTGATGAAGGCTGTCGGTGTCGCGGATGAAAGTGATTTACCACAGCTTGTGGAATATGGCCGCGTGGTTGATCAGTTGTTGGTCGATGCCAAACCGCCGAAAGGCGCGGACCTTCCGGGCGGTAACGGGCTTTCCTTTGATTGGCGGTTGATTGCGAACCGGCGCTGGCCGGTGCCGTGGATGTTGGCCGGCGGGCTGACCCCCGAAAACGTCGCCTTGGCGATTCAGATGACGGGCGCCAAGCAGGTCGATGTCTCTTCCGGGGTGGAAAGCGCGCCGGGGGTAAAAGACCCTGATCTGATCGCGAAATTGATCGCCGCGGCTAAAGGCTGATAAATCGCACTGCCATCGGCTTTACCGCGCCCTACATAGGCATTAAACGCGGATAGGACTGAACGGGAGACGCACGATGGCCGAAGATCTTTTCAACAGCTTCATGAATGGCCCTGATGAAAATGGCCGTTTCGGCGATTTCGGCGGGCGCTTTGTATCCGAAACGCTGATGCCGCTGATCCTGAGCCTTGAGGAAGAATACGAACGGGCCAAGACCGACCCGACCTTTTGGGCGCAGATGGACGATCTGTGGAAACACTATGTTGGTCGCCCCAGCCCGCTTTATTTTGCCGAACGTCTTACCGAACACTTGGGCGGCGCTAAGATTTATCTGAAGCGGGACGAACTGAACCACACCGGCGCCCACAAGATTAACAACGTTCTGGGCCAGATCCTGTTGGCGATGCGTATGGGCAAGACCCGGATCATCGCCGAAACCGGGGCAGGGCAGCACGGCGTGGCCACGGCCACGGTCTGCGCGCGCTTCGGCCTGAAATGCGTCGTCTATATGGGCGCGCATGATGTAGAGCGTCAGGCGCCCAACGTGTTCCGTATGCGGCTGTTGGGGGCCGAGGTTGTGCCGGTAACATCCGGGCGCGGCACGTTGAAGGATGCGATGAACGATGCGCTGCGCGACTGGGTGACCAACGTGCACGACACGTTCTATTGCATCGGTACGGTTGCTGGCCCGCACCCTTATCCGGCAATGGTTCGCGATTTCCAGTCGATCATCGGCAAAGAAGTGCGTGAGCAGCTTCAGGAACACGAAGGCGAGGGCCGCTTGCCCGACACGCTGATCGCAGCCATCGGCGGCGGTTCCAACGCGATGGGGCTGTTCTTTCCGTTCCTTGATGACAAATCCGTCAATATCATCGGCGTAGAGGCCGGCGGCAAAGGCGTGAACGAAAAGATGGAACATTGCGCATCGCTTACTGGCGGTCGCCCAGGTGTGCTGCATGGCAACCGGACCTACCTTTTGCAGGACGATGACGGGCAGATTTTGGAAGGCTTCTCTATCTCTGCGGGTCTCGATTACCCCGGCATCGGGCCAGAGCATTCCTGGCTGCACGATACAGGCCGTGCCGAATACGTTTCCATTACCGACAAAGAGGCGCTGGAGGCGTTCCAGCTGAGCTGTAAGTTGGAAGGGATCATTCCCGCCCTGGAACCGTCGCACGCCTTGGCACATGTCACCAAGATCGCGCCTGATCTTCCGTCTGACCATATCATCGTGATGAACATGTGTGGCCGTGGCGACAAAGACATATTCACGGTTGCCAAGCACCTTGGCTTTGACATGAAGACCAGCGACTAAACCGTCGCCTGTTTTAGATGGAAGGCCCCGCAGGAAACTGCGGGGCCTTTTTGCATGGGTTTGTAGAAAGACCGCCAAAAGCATTCATAAACTTTGGTTTATATATGTGTTTCTAAACTTTCGGAGAATGGGAACCGGCCGCACGCATTGCTTTGTATTTCCCAACGGCCATGCACAGGGTTTTGGTCGGGCTTGGAAAGGAAAGACAATGAAACTTACAAATTTTGCCGCTGCCTCTGCCGCTGCTATCCTGCTTGCAACGACAGCGCTTTCGCAAACCACCAACGATGATGTCTTGGATGGTATCGTGTCTGAACTGGCCAAAGAGGGCTATTCGCGTATCGAAGTAAAACGCAGTGCCACCCAGTATAAGATCGAAGCGACCGGCGCGACGGGCAAAGTAGAGCAGGTATACGATGCCAATGGCAATCTGCTGAAAGAAGAGATCATCGTGGACGGCCAAAAGATCGAGCGTGTCTATGACGCCGACGGCAACGTTACGAAAGAAGAAGTCGAAGATTACGACGACGACGACGATGATGACGATGATGATGACGACGATGATGATGATGACGACGATGATGATGATGATGATGACGACGACGACGATGAGGATGATGAAGACGACGACTAAAGCGAAGTCCGTGCAAAGCGGCCTTGCGGCTTGACGTCACGTTGTTCCCGCGCCCACCCTTCGCGATGTTGAAGGGTGGGCGCACTGTCGCCCCAAACTGGTGAAAAGGATGAAACGCAGAACGCTCCTTACATATGCTGTTGCGATGGTTTTCTGGGCTGGTGCCGCGTTTGCATCGGGTCTTCAAAACCGCGTCATCGAACAACTGCGTGCCCAAGGGTTCACGCAATTCGAAGTCAGCCGCACCTTTCTTGGCCGAACTCGGATCGAGGCAAAGAAACGAGGATGGGAGCGAGAGATTATCATCAACCCTCGTACCGGTGAGATTCTGCGCGATTACTGGGAACAAGAGGGGGAGGATGACGAACCACGGCTATTCGATCCATCCGATGATCATTCGAGAGAGTCAGACGATGATGACGACGATGATGAGGATGATGACGACGAGGAAGATGAGGACGACGAAGAGGACGAGGATGACGACGACGAGGAGGATGACGATTGATGTTTCAGCCTCGTTGCCAAGCTAAGGCCGATCCGCTTTTGAACAGAAAGAAAAGCGTTTGAAAGATAAGGCCGTCATTATCGTCATTCTTGTGGTTCAAGCCATCTGCGCGGTATTTTTCGTGTCGGACATTGCGTTGACCGTGGTCGGTTATCGAACGACACCGATCAGCTGGCAAACCCGCGAATTTCTTGAAGTTGGTGCCGCCGTTGGCCTGTTGTTGGGTGTCGTCCTAGGCGCGATCGCCCTGCGCTGGGCGATGCAGCGCTCTGATAGGTACAAGCAACAGCTTCGGGTGGCCTCTGGTGCTTTTGCAGAGCTGTTGCAGGATCGTTTCGATGACTGGGCCCTGACGCCAGCTGAAAAAGACGTGGCGCTTTTCGCAATCAAGGGCCTTTCAACCCATGAAATCGCAGCGGTTCGCAACACTTCGGAAGGGACGGTGAAGGCGCAAACCAACGCGATCTACCGAAAGGCAGGGGTAAGTGGCCGCCCTCAACTGCTAAGCCTGTTTATCGAAGACCTGATGGGCGACGCGCTTGTCGAAAGTCCCGTGATCAGCCAGCAAGAGGGTTAGTTTAAACCTATCTAAGGATCGGCTGAGCGTATTCTTTCAGTACGTCAAGCGGCACCACCTCTAACGCCCTTGCGTGGGTTGAGGAAAGCTTAACATTCGGCGCACAGCCTTCGTCATGCGCCTGCATGAAGCGTCCGGCACATAGGCACCACTGATCGCCAGGGCGCAGCCCTGGAAAGCCAAATTCAGGATTGGGCGTGGACAGGTCATTACCCACGTATTTGGAAAACGCCAGAAACTCTGCGGTCATGATGGCGCAGACCGTGTGGCTGCCGTGATCGTCGGAGCAGGTATTGCAGTGTCCGTCGCGAAAATATCCCGTGACAGGGTCGTTCGAACAGGGTGCTAAGGTTTCGCCTAGAACGTTCACATTCGGATCTCTTTTAAGCATCGTATGTCCCTATGTTGGGGCGCTTACTTAAAGCGGTCAGCCAATCGTTGAAGCGGGTTGCGTGTGTCCTTCGCCGGTGGTTCGGGTGTTGCTTGCGGTTTCGGGGCCGGGTCTTTCGGCGTGGTTTTCGATGAACGGGGCGGTGCCACGCGCAGCGCGACTGCGTTCATAAAGCGCCCGGTGTCGCCATCGGCCAAGGCAGGCGCGCCGTCGCTGATGCCGCGAATAAGGTCATCCAGCCAGTTTTGGTCAGCCTTGGCAAAATCGTTCAGCACATAAGACGCGACCTTATCCTTATGGCCGGGATGCCCGACGCCCAGACGTACACGGTGATAGCTTTCGCCGATATGGCCGTGGATAGAGCGCAGGCCGTTATGCCCGGCATGCCCGCCGCCAGTTTTGACGCGGCATTTGCCGGGGGCCAGATCCAACTCGTCGTGAAAAACTGTCACATCGTCGGGGGTCAGTTTGTAAAAGCGCAAGGCTTCGCCCACCGACTGTCCGGACAGGTTCATAAAGGTTTCAGGCTTCAGCAGAAGCACCTTTTCGCGGCCCAGACGGCCTTCGGCAATCACGCCCTGAAACTTTGTGCGCCACGGCGAAAACCCGTGATCTTCGGCAATACGGTCCACAGCCATAAAGCCGATATTGTGCCGGTTGCCCGCATATTTCGCGCCGGGGTTCCCCAGCCCTACGAAAAGCCGCATCCTGCGCCTCCTGCTGTTAACTTGCCTTTAACTAGGCACAGTATTGCAGGGTCGCAAACAAAAACGCGAGGCCAAGGCCCCGCGTTTTCAATTTCGATCAGAGGTCGGGGATTACTCCTCGGTGCCCTCTTCAGCTGTTTCTTCGCCTTCGGCCTCTTCTTCGTCAGCGCCAGCAGAACGCAGGCCGGACGGAGCAGAGATGTTCGCGATCACGAAGTCACGGTCGGTGATCATCGGGCGCGCGCCTTCTGGCAGCTTGATGTCGGAAATGTTGATCGTGTCGCCAACGTTCAGGCCTGTCAGGTCAACTGTAAGTGTCTCAGGGATATCACCCGCAGTAACTTTCAGTTCGACTTCTGGGCGTACAACAGTCAGAACGCCGCCTTTTTTCAGACCGGGCGCAGCCTCTTCGTTGACGAACTCAACAGGGATGAAGAGGTTGATGCGCGACGTACGGCGCAGGCGCATGAAATCAACGTGGATTGGAAGGTCTTTGACCACATCACGCTGCACACCGCGACAGATTACGCGCACGTCTTCCTGACCTTCAACCTTCAGGTTGAAAAGGGTCGAAAGGAAACGGCCAGCTTTGAGGCGCTTCAGCAGTTCGTTGAATTTCAGGTTAATCGCGATTGGCTCTTCGCCGCCGCCATAAACAACACCTGGAACAAGTTCTTCACGACGAGCTTGACGAGCGGCCCCCTTGCCTGTCCCCGCACGCGCCGTGGCGTTCAGATCTGGAATTTCTCCAGCCATGATAATTCTCCATAATAAAAGGGCATCCTCCAAGGGTGTATGCCCGGTTGAACGCGCGCGTATAGGCGAGAATCCCGCTTTTGGGAAGAGGAAACCGTTAATTTGGTGCAGCAAGGTGAAAGGCTTTTCTAATCTGTCGAAAACGGTGCAGTTATGGCCAAGGCCAAGAGGGGAGCATTCGATGGTCATTCATAAGACGCCGTGGCGTGCGGTTGCGGCCATGTTTGCCCTTAACGGCGCTTTGTTTGGGATGTGGGCATCACGCATTCCGGCGGTCAAACTGCAACACGCCCTGTCCGAGGGGAGCCTTGGGTTGCTGCTGCTTCTAATGGCGGCGGGCGCGATTGTGGCGTTTCCGTTCGCGGGGCGCGCGGCTGATCGGCTGGGCTCTGCGTCGATTACGCGGCGGGTTGCTTTTGCCAATCTGATTGCGCTTGTTTTGATCGGGCTTGCCCCGACGGTGTGGGCGTTGGCTGTGGCGCTGTTCCTGTTTGGGGCCACACATGGCGGTGTCGATGTTGCCATGAACGCGTGGGCGGCCGAGGTGGAGCGCCGGGCGGAGCGTCCGATGATGTCGTCTTTTCATGCCATGTTCAGCCTTGGAGCCGGCGTGGGGGCCGGCACCGGTTTTCTGGCGGCTAGCTATGGGGTTTCAATTCTTTCGCATTTCGCGCTGTGCGGGGTGGTGATCACGGCTGTAACGATGTGGCTGGCTGGGATCGATTGGGTTTCTGAAACCTCCGTATCCAAGGGCGCACCGGTTTTTGCCTTGCCCAAGGGCGCGCTGTTCTTCGTCGGTCTTGTCGCGTTTTGCTCGACCATCGGGGAGGGCGGCATCGCGGATTGGAGCGCGGTTTATTTGCAAAGCGTCACCGGCGTGACCCAAGCGAAGGCTGCGTTAGGGTATGTGGTGTTTTCGGTTGCGATGGTCGCAATGCGTTTGGCGGGGGATCGGGTGGTTCAAACGTTTGGTCCGCTGAAAACTGCGCGGTTGGCGGGTGTTGCGGCGACGGTTGGTGTGATGATTGCGGTTGGGTTTGGAACCTATGCAACGGCGCTGATCGGTTTTGTGCTGATGGGGCTTGGGTATGCGTTGATTGTGCCGCTGGCCTTTTCGCGGGCGGCGAATGACCCAATGGTGCCGCAGGGCGTGGCAATCGCCAGCGTCGCGACCTTAGGATATGGGGGCATATTGCTTGGCCCCCCCGTCATCGGTTTCGTGGCAGAGGCGACTTCAATCAGGGTCGCCTTTGGTATCCTTGCGGTGCTTGCATTGTTGATTGTCGGCCTGTCGGGCGCGTTGCGCCAGCGACAGGTTTAGTTTTCAACAGGCGCTTCCACTGCGGGTTCGGCTGTGGTTCCGGCCGCGTTGCTTAGAACGCCGTTTTCCCATTCTCCGGTTTCTTCTTCGCCGGTGGCATAGCGCATTGTGCCTTCGCCCTGACGTTTGCCCGCGCCAAACATGCCGTCATAGACGTCACCGTTTGCGTAGGTCGCGATGCCTTTGCCGTCGATTTCGCCAGCACGCCATTCACCATCATAGACGAACCCGTCAGGCATGGTGATTTTGCCCTGACCATCACGCTGACCGGCGACAAACCGGCCCTCGTAAACTGTGCCGTCGGCGTATGTCGCTTTGCCCGCACCTTCGCGCAGCCCGTCTTTCCACGCGCCAGTATAGGTGTAACCATCGGTGTAGGTCATCGTGCCTTGGCCGTGGTTCTTGGCATTCTTGAACTCGCCATCATAGACCAGCCCGTTGGCATAGGTGGCAACGCCTTTGCCCTCGATAATGCCGGCGACCCATTCACCGTCGTAGGTTGCGCCGTCGGGGTAAGTGATTTTGCCGATGCCATCTGCCAGATCTTCGCGGAACTGCCCAACATAGACGGACCCATCCGGGTAGGTCACGGTGCCGTTGCCTTCGATCCGGCCTTCGTTCCAGTCACCGTCGTACATATAGCCGTCCGTGCCGCGGAACGTCCCGTGGCCCTGACGCGCGTCATTCTTGAATGCGCCTTCGTAGATGTCGCCGTTGGCATAGGTCACTTTGCCCGCGCCGTGCCGTTCGCCATTGACCAACAGGCCTTCGTACACATCGCCATTGGGCTGGGTCAGCTTGCCAAGACCGTTGATCTGGCCGTCTTTCCACGCACCGGTGTAGGACAGGCCGTCTGTCATTGTCAGGCTGCCTTGGCCCGAGCGCTGGCCGTTCTTCATGTCGCCTTCATAGATCGCACCGTCGGGATAGGTGATCAGGCCTTGACCATCCTTCACGCCATCAACCCACGTGCCCTGATAGATAAAGCCATTGGGGCTTGTCATTGTGCCGGTGCCATGGTGCAGCGCGTTGCGGAACTCGCCCTCGTACACAACGCCGTTGGAATAGCGCGCTACGCCACTGCCCGAGATTTTGCCGTCAAGCCAGTCGCCTTCATAGGTGCCGCCATCGGCAAAGGTGATTTTGCCAAATCCTTCGGGTTTGCCGTTGGCGAAACTGCCTTCATAGACTGACCCATTGGGGAAGCGCGCAACACCAGTGCCGCGAATTTCGCCATCAACCCATTCGCCAGAGTATTCGTAGCCATTGGGCAGGCGATAGGTGCCGCGCCCGTCCTGTTTGCCGTTTTTAAAGGTGCCTTCATAGATGCCGCCGTCATCATACTGCTTGGTGATGACCTTATCGGCGTCCTGTGCTGCCGCCATGCTGGCCGCAACAATGAAAATGCCCGTCAGAACTGTGCCTGCTTTGCGCACAAGTGCCCCCTTAACGCTTGTTGCAACCGCCCATTGTTGCGCGTCGAGGTTAAATGAGCCGCCGAGGGCTTACAACGGTTTTCGCCATCAATCGGCTTTCACTTGCCGGTATCTCTGGTAAGACGTCATTTGGACAAAGGGGGCGCCGATGGCCGACAGTTTTCGCCTGACACTAGCACAGCTTAATCCAACAGTTGGTGCGCTAAGCGCGAACGCCGACAAAGCACGCGCGGCTTGGGCCGAAGCGAAGGCCGCCGGTTCTGACATGTTGGTGCTGCCGGAAATGTTTATTACCGGCTATCAGGCCCAAGATTTGGTAATGAAGCCAGCATTTACTGCCGATGCGATGGCACATGTCGATGCTCTGGCAAAAGACTGTGCAGACGGTCCCGCGCTGGGCATTGGTGGCCCGTATTGGGACGGTGAACAGCTGTTCAACGCGTACTTTGTCCTTCAGGGCGGAAAGATCGCAGCGCGCGTGTTGAAGCAACGCCTGCCGAATGAAACGGTTTTTGACGAAGAGCGGTTATTCGCTGAGGGTCCCGAACAAGGCCCGTACAGCATCGGCCCCGTGCGCATTGGCACCCCGATTTGCGAGGATGCGTGGCACGGTGAAAGCGTTTGCGAAACGCTTGAGGAAACCGGCGCGCAGATATTGGTGGTTCCCAACGGCTCGCCCTATTACCGCAACAAGCTGGGCGTGCGCCAATCGCATATGGTGGCGCGGGTCATCGAAACCGGCTTGCCGCTTGTGTATCTGAACATGGTGGGCGGACAGGACGATCAGGTGTTTGACGGCGCCTCGTTCGTGTTGAACCCGGGCGGCAATCTGGCCGTACAGATGCCCGCCTTTGACGAGGTCATCACCCATGTCGATTTTGAACAGACCGCCGAAGGCTGGCGCGCTGTTGACGGTGAAAAGGCTGCGCAACCCGATGCTTGGGAACAAGATTACCGTGTGATGGTCACCGCCCTGCGGGATTACCTCGGGAAAAGCGGGTTCAAAAAGGTGCTGCTGGGCCTGTCCGGCGGGATTGACAGTGCGATTGTTGCGACCATCGCGGCCGATGCCATCGGGGCTGAAAACGTGCGCTGCGTGATGCTGCCATCCGAATATACCTCGCAATCCTCGCTGGATGATGCCGAAGCCGTGGCAAAGGCGTTGGGCTGTCACTATGACTATGTGCCCATCGCGCAGTCCCGTCAGGCGGTGACCGAAACGCTTGCGCCGTTGTTTGCGGGCAAGGCCGAAGATGTGACCGAAGAAAATATTCAGTCCCGGCTGCGTGGGCTGTTGTTGATGGCGATGTCCAACAAGTTTGGGGAAATGCTGCTGACCACCGGCAACAAGTCAGAGGTCGCGGTGGGTTATGCCACGATCTATGGCGACATGAACGGCGGGTATAATCCGATCAAGGATATGTACAAAACCCGCGTGTTCGAAACCTGCCGCTGGCGCAATGCCAACCACCGCGACTGGATGATGGGCCCCGCGGGCGAGGTTATTCCGCCCCGCGTGATCGACAAGCCCCCGTCGGCAGAATTGCGCGAGGATCAGAAAGACGAAGACAGCCTGCCGCCCTATGACGTGCTGGACGCGATCCTGACGATGCTGATCGACGAAGAAAAATCAGTGGCCGAAGTGGTGGCCGCCGGGTTTGAGCGCGAGGTTGTGAAACGGGTCGAACACCTGATCTATATCTCGGAATATAAGCGGTTCCAGTCCGCGCCGGGTCCGCGCCTGACGTATCGTTCGTTCTGGCTGGACCGGCGCTATCCGATTGTGAACCGTTGGCGGGATAACAGCTAAAGCCGCGTCAGCGGGCATTCTGCGACCAACCGTTCCGCGTCCTCGCGCGTGCACAGGCGCGTGGCGTCCGTCATGACCGCCGCGCTGGCCGATGCCGCGCCGCGTTGCAGGGCGGTGCCATAATCGCAGCCTTGCGCCAGCGCCAAGGTGAAACCGCCGACAAAACTGTCGCCTGCGCCGACCTTGCTTTTCACTGGCACATCCGCGGCCATCGCGTGCAGGCGTTCATCTTTCGTGGCCAGAACCGAACCATCGGCCCCGCGCGCCACAATCACGGCTTCGGCGGCCCCCTTAGCAACCAGCGAGGCGGCGAATTCCGCGCTGTCTTCGCGGGTGGGAAGGGGGCGCTTGGCCAGCCCTTCGGCCTCTTCCCCGTCCATGCGAAGGATAAACGGAGGTGCGGTTTTCGCCTCGGCCAGATGGTGAAGGGCATCGCCCGAGGTATCGACGATTACGCGCGCACCGGTGGCCGAAAGCGCGGTACAGACAAGGCTGGCAAATTCCGGCGGGATGCCGGGCGGTTGGCTGCCGCTAAGAACAACATACCCGCCCTGCGGCACGGCATCGGCAATCGCTTTCAGCACGCTGTTCAGTTGGGCCTGATCCCAGTCGGGGCCGGGCATGACAAAACGGTATTGCTGGCCCGTTCCGCGATCAGTCACCGCAAGGCTTTGCCGGGTCGCACCGGGGCTGTCGAAGGGCAGGGTGCTAATCCCTTCATTGGCCAGAAGTCCCAGCAGCATGTCACCGGTTGCACCGCCGACGGCCACCATGGCGCGGCTTTGTCCGCCCAATATCCCAATCGCCCGCGATACGTTGATCCCGCCGCCTCCGGGGTCGGTCATGGGGCGATCACACCGCAGCTTCGGCCCGGCCTCCACATGATCAACCGACGTGGAAAGATCGACCGCCGGGTTCAGTGTAACCGTTAGGATGTCGTGCATAGGGTACTGCCTTGTCTGCCGTTTTGCGCAGAGTGACAGGTGGCGGCGGCTTCGCCAAGTGGTGAACGTCGCGCAAAATCTGGGCCGAGTGTGTTGAGGCAGGCGGAACGGTTAAGTTCTTGCGCTTAGATTTCCGCTCAATTGTAGCCTTGAGCAGAAATCGGATTCTGGACAACTTTCCAGCACCCGCTAGTCGCTTCATATTCAGAGGGCAGCTCAGGGCGCCGAAACGCCCTGAGTGGGTTTGTTTACGACGCGGTTAGCATCATCTGATAGCTGGCCGGGATATAGCGGAAGCTGTCATCGCGGGCCTCGACATAACCCAGCGCGGGGAAGGGCATGTGATACCCGATGAACGGGATGCCATCGGCGGCCATCATATCCAGCATCCGGCGGCGGGTGGCTGCTGCGGCGGCTTTGTCCATGTCGAACTTCACCTCCCAATCAGGGTAGCCCACCGACCAGACGTAGTGGTTGGCAAAGTCCGCGCCCAGCACAAGGTTCTTTCCCTCGCTTTCCAGCATATAGGCCATATGCCCCGGCGTGTGCCCAAACGCCGCCATTGCGGTGATGCCCGATGCGACAGAGCCGTTATCGTCAAGGAAGGTCATCTTTTCGGCCAGCGGCTTTACCTTGCCGTCAAAGCCATCGTTGCCCATCTTGCCCCAGGCGTCGAACTCGACCGCGCCGGTGACATATCGGGCGTTTGCGAAAGTCTGACCTGCATCGCCCGACAACCCGCCGATGTGATCGCCGTGCATGTGAGTGATGACGACGGTATCCACCTGATCCGCGGAATAGCCTGCGGCCTCTAGCGCGCTGGTGATGCCGGCGGGGTTTAGGCCGGTGTCAAACAGCACAAGTTCGTTGCCAGTATTGACCAGCGTCGGTGTGAAAAAGAACTGCGCGGCGTCCACGGGGATGTGGTTCTTTTTCGAAACGGTGGCGAATTCATCCTCGGTCACGTTCATGCCGAAGATGGTTTGGGGGTCTGGCACGGTGCGTGTACCTGCCAAAAGCGTGGTTACTTCGAACCCGCCCAGTTTGAAGCGGTTGTAGGGCGCAAAGCCCAAGCCGTCTTGCATGGGTGCTTTTGCTTTGGCGGCGGTGCTAAGGCCGCCAGCCAACGGCAACGCCGCGCCGCCGATTAGTGCCTGACGGCGGGTCAGTGAAAATGGATTAGCCATGATAATCTCCCAGCGATGTAATCAGTCCCATGGGGATGGTAGCCTTGATCGGCGGTTTTTCCATCTCACGAGGTTGCGAGCAGGGCAGATTGTCAGCAAAAGCCCTTGTCATATGGACAATTGCGCCCGTCTGTGAAACAGCAGCGCCCAACAGGAGACCGCAATGACCGTTACCCGTTTCGCCCCATCGCCCACCGGATATATCCATGTTGGCAACCTGCGCACCGCGCTGTTCAATTATCTGATCACCCGTAAGGCGGGTGGACAGTTCATCCTGCGTCTGGATGACACGGACCCTGAACGGTCAAAGCAGGAATACGTTGATGCCATCAAGGAAGACCTTGAATGGTTGGGCATCACATGGGACCGGGTCGAACAGCAGTCAAAGCGGTTGGATCTGTACAACGAAGCATCCGACAAGCTGCGCGAAATTGGCCGGTTTTACGAATGCTTCGAAACGCCGACTGAACTGGACCTGAAGCGTAAGAAGCAGCTGAACATGGGCAAGCCGCCGGTCTATGACCGCGCTGGTTTCAACCTGTCGGAAGATGAAAAAACCGCGCTGCGGGCGGAACGTTCGGGCCACTGGCGTTTCCTGTTGGATCAGGAACGGATCGAATGGAACGACGGCATTCTTGGCGACATCTCTATTGATGCAGCGTCGGTGTCTGACCCGGTTCTGATCCGTGGCGACGGCCAGTACCTCTACACGTTGGCATCCGTTGTGGATGACACTGAAATGGGCATCACCAATGTTGTGCGTGGTTCGGACCACGTAACAAACACAGCGACCCAGATTCAGATCATGCAGGCGCTGGGCGGAACGGTTCCGACCTTTGCGCACCATTCGCTTTTGACTGGCCCGCAGGGCGAGGCGTTGTCGAAACGTCTTGGCACTTTGTCGTTGCGCGATCTTCGTGCGCAGGGTGTTGAACCTATGGCGCTGTTGTCTTTGATGGCGCGTTTGGGTTCTAGCCAACCGATCGAGCTGTGTTCGACGATGGACGAGCTGATCGAAGGATTCGACATTTCGAACTTTGGCGCTGCGCCAACCAAGTTTGATGTGAATGACCTGTTCCCACTAACCGCCCGCCATCTGCATGCCCAGCCACTGTCGGCTGTGGCTGACGATGTGGCCGCGCTGGGCGTTCCTGCCGATAAGGCCGAGGCGTTCTGGGGCGTGGTTAAGGAAAACATCACCGTTAAGGCAGACATGGCTGAATGGTGGGATTTGTTCCAAAACGGAACAACGCCGCTGGTGGAAGATGAAGACAAAGATTTCATCGCGCAGGCATTCGAAATGCTGCCAGAGCCGCCCTATACCAGCGAAAGTTGGGGCCAGTGGACCGCAGCGGTGAAAGAGGCGACGGGTCGTAAAGGCAAGGGTCTGTTCATGCCGTTGCGCAAAGCCGTGACTGGCCGCCAGCGTGGTCCAGAAATGGCCGACGTGCTGCCATTGCTTCAGAAAAAGCCGGGTTAAGCGGCGACCACATTCGCAGATACACGGACGAGTTGCGCATCGACCAAGCGCTTCTCATCCGCGTGCAGGGTTTGGTGGCGCGGATAGATTGGCGCGCTTCGGTCATCCTTGATCGGGGCGTCCCAACCATCGGTGGTGTCGAAAAAGCGGATAACGCCCGCTTCGCCATATTCGCGCAGATACCCCTGAACAACCACATCAACATAACTCAGCAAGATCGGGTGCCGCGCATCTGGCGAATCTGAATGTTGCGGCGCGACGGCATAGATTTGCACATCACCGGCGTCGGGCGCCTGATGGTGCAGGGGGCCGGTCACCGGGTGCCTGTCATATGCATGTTCACGTTCATCCAGCGCGGCCCAGTCGTGGCCGGGGACGGCGGCGATTAGCCCGTCGATCTGTTCGCCATGCGCCGGAACCGCTGTCAAAAACGCAACCGGGCGCAAAGTGGTGTGCCGCCACGCCCTGCGCCAGCCGGAAATCTGTGCCGGGAAAGCATGCGCATAGCTGTGCGTCGCACGATTAACGAGCGAGCCATAGCCGAAAAAGAAGGGATCTTTCATAACAAACAATGTGCAAACGCTGTTGGTGAATTCAACCCCTTGCCGCATTGCGGCACTTGATCTAGTGTCTGCGACATTCGCAGCGGGAGAATCTGGTTTCCCAGTGCCGAAGGAGCAACCGCCCCGGTAAACTCTCAGGCAAACGGACCTCTGCGAACGAAGAACTCTGGAGAGTGGCGCTTGCGCCCGCCGAAGGGATAACGATCTCAGGCGAATGGACAGAGGGGGCATCGGGTTTGCGGCCATTCAGGGTCGTTCGTGCGATGCCGGGATCTGACCGGCTAATATGGGATGGGCCGGATGGCAGAACTGAACCGAACGGGGCTTTACGACTTACACGTGGAACTGGGCGCCAAGATGGTGCCGTTCGCGGGCTATGACATGCCGGTGCAATATCCGCTTGGCGTGATGAAGGAACATTTGCATTGCCGGGCCGCAGCGGGGCTGTTCGACGTCAGCCATATGGGGCAGGTCATCCTGCGCCCGAAATCCAGCGATCTGGCCGATGCCGCCTTGGCGCTGGAGACTCTGGTTCCGGTCAGCGTTCTGGGCCTGAAAGAGGGCCGCCAGCGGTACGCGTTTTTCACCAATGACGAAGGCGGTATTCTGGACGATCTGATGGTTGCCAATCGCGGTGAGCATCTGTTTTTGGTCGTAAACGCAGCTTGCAAAGCCGCCGACATCGCGCACCTGAAAAAGCACCTGTCAGACACCTGCGATATTACCGAAATCACCGACCGCGCGCTGTTGGCGCTGCAAGGGCCGCAGGCCGAGGCCGTGTTGGCCGACCTTGCCCCAGGCGTGGCAGAGATGCGGTTCATGGATGTCGCGGTGCTGTCGTCTGACTTTGGCGATCTGTGGGTGTCGCGGTCCGGTTATACCGGCGAGGACGGCTTTGAAATCTCGGTCGCGAACGCAAACGCCGAACGTTTTGCGCGGGCGTTGCTTGTGCACGACGCGGTTGAACCCATCGGTCTTGGGGCACGCGACAGCCTGCGGCTAGAGGCGGGGCTTTGCCTGTATGGCAACGATATCGACACGGCGACTTCGCCGGTTGAGGCCGCGCTGACATGGGGCATCCAAAAGGTTCGCCGTACAGGTGGTGAACGCGCGGGCGGCTTTCCCGGCGCGGAACGCATTTTGGATGAACTTGATAATGGCACGCGCCGCCTGCGCGTCGGCCTGCGCCCAGAAGGGCGGGCGCCGATGCGGGCAGGCACGCAGTTATTTGCCAGCGAAGATGCAGCGCAAGCCATTGGCGAAGTGACCTCTGGCGCGTTCGGCCCATCGATCGAAGGGCCAATGTCGATGGGTTATGTCACCAGCGAACACGCCGCAACCGGCACAACGATTTACGGCGAGGTTCGCGGCAAACGCCTTCCCGCCACGATTGCGGCTCTGCCGTTCAGACCATCCACCTATAAACGTTGAGGGACGTTACGATGAAATTTACCGAAGAACATGAATGGCTGCGCGTCGAAGATGATGTGGTTGTTGTAGGTATCTCAGAACACGCCGCCGAACAGTTGGGCGATGTAGTGTTTGTGGAACTGCCCGAAGAGGGCACCGAGGTTACCAAGGACGAAGAGGTCGTGGTGATTGAAAGTGTCAAAGCGGCGTCTGATATCCTTGCCCCCGTCGATGGTGAAATCGTTGAGGTGAACGAGGCATTGGTGAACAACCCCGCCTTGGTCAACGAAGACGCACAGGGTGATGCGTGGTTCTTTAAGATGAAGGTCGCGGATATGGCCGATCTTGACGAATTCATGGACGAAGCCGCCTATAAAGACTTCATCGCGTAAGCCGGAGCCAGCGCAGATGCCATTTTCCCCGACCGATTATCAGCCTTACGATTTCGCCAACCGCCGCCATATCGGCCCATCCCCAGAAGAGATGGACGAGATGTTCAAGGTTCTGGGTATTAACAGTTTGGAAGAGCTGATTGACCAGACGGTGCCGCAAAGTATCCGTCAGGCCGATCCGTTGGAGTTCGGCAAGCCGAAATCCGAACGGGAACTGATCTGGCATCTGCGACAGGTCGCCAAGCAGAACAAAGTGTTCACCACGATGATCGGGCAGGGGTTCCACGGCACCGTGACGCCCCCGGCCATTCAGCGGAACATTCTTGAAAACCCCGCTTGGTACACGGCCTATACACCCTATCAGCCAGAGATTTCACAGGGTCGGCTAGAGGCTCTTTTGAACTATCAGACGATGATCTCTGATCTGACAGGGCTGGAAATCGCCAACGCCTCGCTTCTGGACGAGGCGACGGCCTGTGCCGAGGCGATGACAATGGCGCAGCGCGTGGCCAAGTCGAAGGCCAAGGCGTTTTTCGTTGATGAAAACTGCCACCCACAGAACATCGCCGTGATGCGCACCCGAGCAGAGCCGTTGGGGATTGAGGTGATCGTCGGCGCGCCCGAAGATCTGAACGCCGAACAGGTGTTTGCCGCGATCTTCCAATATCCCGGCACATACGGCCACCTGACCGATTTCACCGACGCCATCGCGGCCCTGCACGGGGCCAAGGCGTTGGGAATCGTTGTGGCGGATCCGATGGCCCTGACGCTGTTGAAAGAGCCGGGCGCGATGGGCGCTGATATTGCCGTTGGCAGCACACAGCGTTTCGGTGTGCCGCTTGGGTATGGCGGGCCGCATGCTGCGTATATGGCGTGCAAGGATGATTATAAGCGCGCGATGCCCGGCCGGATCGTGGGTGTGTCGATTGATGCGCGCGGGAACAAGGCCTATCGGCTGTCCCTGCAAACGCGGGAACAGCATATCCGCCGTGAAAAGGCGACCTCGAACGTGTGCACGGCGCAGGCGTTGTTGGCGGTGATGGCCAGCTTTTATGCCGTTTTCCACGGTCCCAAGGGCCTTCGTGCGATTGCGCAGCGTATTCACGTGAAAACCGTTCGTTTGGTGAAGGGGTTGGAGGATGCCGGGTTCGATGTGCAGCCCAAGGCGTTCTTTGACACCGTAACGGTCGAAGTCGGTGCCATGCAGGGCGTGATCTATGACGCCGCACAGGCGCGTGCGATTAACCTGCGCAAGGTCGGTAAGACCAAGCTGGGCATCACGCTGGATGAAACCACGCGTTCGGCAACCATCGTTGATCTGTGGGCGGCTTTTGGGATCACCCGCAAAGACGATGACCGCACCCCAGAATTCCGCGCACCCGAGGCGCTGCACCGGCAGTCCGAATATCTGACCCACCCGGTGTTCCAGATGAACCGCGCCGAGACTGAAATGATGCGCTATATGCGCCGTCTCGCGGATCGTGACCTTGCGCTTGACCGTGCGATGATCCCGCTGGGGTCCTGCACGATGAAGCTGAACGCCGCGGTCGAGATGATGCCGATCACCTGGCCCGAATTTTCGAACGTCCACCCCTATGCCCCCGCCGATCAGGCCAAGGGATACGCCCAAATGATCGATGATCTGTCGGCGATCCTGTGTCAGGCAACGGGCTATGACGCGATGTCGATGCAGCCAAATTCAGGCGCGCAGGGCGAATATGCGGGCCTGTTGACCATCGCCGCCTATCACAAGGCGCGCGGCGAAGGGCACCGGAATGTCTGCCTGATCCCCGTGTCGGCGCATGGCACCAACCCGGCCTCGGCCCAGATGTGCGGGATGAAGGTTGTGGTCGTGAAGTCCGCCGAAAATGGCGACATCGATCTGGCCGATTTCCGCGCCAAGGCCGAAGCGGCGGGCGATAACCTTGCCGCGTGCATGATCACCTATCCCTCTACCCATGGTGTGTTCGAAGAGACCGTGACAGAGGTTTGTGACATCACCCATGAATTCGGCGGGCAGGTCTATCTGGACGGCGCGAACCTGAACGCGCTGGTCGGCCTTGCAAAGCCCGGAGAGATTGGCAGCGACGTCAGCCACCTGAACCTGCACAAGACATTCGCCATTCCCCATGGCGGCGGTGGCCCCGGCATGGGGCCAATCGGGGTTAAGGCGCATCTGGAACCGTATCTTCCCGGTCACCCGGAAACGGGCGGGCAGGTGGGGCCGGTTTCGGCATCGCCATATGGCTCGGCCTCGATCCTTCTTATCTCGTGGGCGTATTGCCTTGCGATGGGCGGGGCGGGCCTGACGCAGGCGACCAAGGTGGCGATCTTGAATGCCAACTACATCGCCAAGCGGTTGGAGGGCGCATATGACGTGCTGTTCACTGGCGTCAAGGGGCGTGTGGCGCATGAATGCATCCTTGATACCCGGCCATTCAATGAAAGCGCTGGCATCACGGTGGACGACATCGCAAAGCGGCTGATCGACAACGGCTTCCACGCCCCAACGATGAGCTGGCCAGTGGCGGGCACGTTGATGGTTGAGCCCACAGAATCCGAAACCAAGGCAGAGCTTGACCGGTTCTGCGATGCCATGCTGGCCATCCGCGATGAAATCCGCGCGGTTGAGGCAGGCGAGATGGACGCAGATAATAACCCGCTGAAACATGCGCCCCACACGGTGAACGATCTGGTTGCGGATTGGGACAGGCCATACAGCCGTGAACAGGGGTGTTTTCCACCCGGTGCGTTCCGGGTGGATAAATACTGGCCGCCAGTCGGGCGCGTGGACAACGTATTCGGCGATCGGCATTTGGTGTGCACCTGTCCTCCGCTAGAAGACTACGCCGACGCGGCAGAATAACGAACCCAAGGGCGGCCAAGTGCCGCCCTTGTAGTTTGTGACAGCGGTTAATACATCGCTCCTAACTTTGATGTAGGAGGCGAAAATGACTGCAAGCCTTAAACTTGTCTGTCTTGAGTGTGGCAGTGCAAATCGCGTACCCGCAGACAAGCTTGGCGCGGGGCCAAAGTGCGGCACCTGTGGCGGGCGGTTGGCTGACGGTAAGGTCCGGGCGCTAGATGTATCGACGCTGCAAAAGGCCGCGAAGACAGACCAGACGCCGTTGTTGGTCGATTTCTGGGCGCCATGGTGTGGCCCGTGCCGCGCAATGGCACCGCAGTTTGCGCAGGCAGCACAAAAACTCGCGCCCGACGCGCGCTTGGCGAAGATCGATACCCAGGAACATCCCAAAGCGTCGGCGAAATACGGAATCCAGGGAATCCCCGCGCTTATCCTGTTCCAAAATGGGAAAGAGGTCGCACGGCTTGCCGGTGCCCGACCGGCGTCTGACATCGAAAAATTCGTGCGGGCTAAGGCTAAAATGCCGACGAAATAGCCGGTTCAAATCGCTGTACCTAGTGCGGCGGATTGCTTAGGGTTTGGCGAAACCAAATTAAGGGGCGTTACGATGTCTGATGCGACCGAAACCACAGAAGTGGCCGCGAACTGTCTGGGTGTTGATGTCCCGCATTCCCCTTACCTAAATGAAACTCGGATCGAACGTATCAACGGTGCACGGTACGAAGGGCAAGAGATCAAGGGCGCGTTGCATGTTGTGCAAGAAGGCGACCACGTACTTGAACTTGGTGCCGGGCTGGGAATCGTTGGGTCAGTTGTCGCCAAAAACTGCAAACCGGCGCGTATGATTTCGTTCGAGGGGAACCCGTCGCTTATTCCGCATATTGAGAAATTGTACGCGATGAACGGCTTGGGCGACGTCATCTCTGTTCGCAATCAAGTGTTGATCAGCGCCAAAGATCGCCCCCAATCGCTGCCGTTCCATGTTCATAAAAGCTATTTGGGTTCATCCCTGAACCCAACAGCGGTGCGGAGCAAGGAAACGGTTGATGTGGCGACGGTGGCTTATGATGACGTCCACAAAGACCTGAAGCCAAACGTCGTCCTAATGGATATCGAGGGTGGCGAACTGGAATTTTTGGAGCACGCAAACCTTGATGGCGTGCGCGCCATCGTGATTGAATTCCACCCCGGCGCCTATGAGGTTTCTGGGATGCGCCGCTGTAAAACGATTTTGCGTGAGGCCGGGTTTGCCCCGATTGAGGGGCTTTCGTCACGTACTGTCTGGGTCGCGGAACGCACAGAAAAGTGACAAAAAAAGGGCGCCAATGGCGCCCTCTTCAATCTCTTTAGCCTAAATTAGGCCAGAGCGATGTTGGTTGCGCTTTCGCGACCGTCACGGCCAGCTTCGATGTCGAAGGTGACTTTCTGGTTGTCAGCAAGCGTACGCAGACCAGCGCGTTCCAGTGCAGTGATGTGCACGAACACGTCTTTGCTGCCGCCATCGGGTGCGATAAAGCCGAAACCTTTAGTTTCGTTGAACCATTTTACGGTGCCAGTAGCCATCCGTAGTCTCCTAAATTATGCTGCCCGCGTAGGTGCGGCAGCCCGGCTTAGTCAGTGCAAGATCGAAGGACTGACAGCCGTAGAAGGAAGACAGTGGTCGATAGAGAATAACGTCGCCTTCCCCACATGCGCCTTATGTTTCTTATTTGCAAGGGGAAAGGTGGAAAATTCACGCGGCCGTTACCATGCGAAGTTTTCACATTTGTCGCGGCTAGCAACAGTTGCAGTGATGCCGATGGTCGGAAAACAGGCCAGAAAATCATGCTGTTTTGGAAACTGGCGACCACAAGCCCCGAGGATGCGAGGCTTGCAGCCGCTAGGTTTACTGCGAGAAACGCTGCAGCGACTGGTTACAGTATTGAGCTTAGAAGATAGTAATTGAGTAGATATCGGAAGAAGCCGAAACGTCCCTGCACATTCACAAAACATACGCACCGCAGGGGTAAAAATTCCCGGCTTTTCGAACTCAATTGCAAAAATCAATCGTCTCAATACCTAACCGTACCGCATCGCGCGAAACAAAAAAGGTCTGCAATACCGGACTTTTCGGGCAGAATTACGGCAAAAGTATAGCGCGCTTGAAAAACTCATCTTTAGGTTGTAGCGTTGATTCTATCGGAGGTTGAATGATCCAGGCTCTTGCGAAGAACCACTCACAGGATCACGAAACTGGCCGAACCGAAATTGACGACCTACAAACGACGACCAACAAACGAGGACTCTGCCATGACCACTCTTCTGGATAAAGCCCGCACCGGACGCAGCAACGCCCTTGCCAACCGTCTTTCCACCCAGTCGGATTGCACAGTAGACATCGGAACTCGTGAACGCTTCCTGGCACCGCGCCGGAACGAAAGCCTCCCTTTTATTTCCGCCCGCGCACGGTTCTAATTCCTCCCTGCGGGGAAATGCCAAGACGTCATTGAGCAGGCGGGCCGCCGCTACGGGGTATAGGTGCACACCCCGTGCGGCGTAACGCAAAGAATATCTAGTTTGGATGGTTAACGCCCAGCAGGTGGTCTGCTGGGCGTATTTTTATTGGGATCAGTTGTCGCGCTTGCCTTTTGAAGCTGGGCCGACAGTATTGTCCAACTTGCCCTTAGCCCGCTGAACCATCTTGCCACGCATTTCATTCTCGCCGGGGGTGTCCGCGCTCTTTTCCTGATTGGTATCATGGTATTTTTCGAGCAAGGTATCGATTGCCGTTGTCCACGGGTTCGCGTGCCCTGCGAAAGCGGGCGTAAAGGAAAGCGCAGTCAGCGCTGCGGCAAAGGTCAGTAACTTCATTGTTCTTCCTGCTATTATTGGCTGTTAAAGGGCTCGTGCCGAGGTGAAGGGGACCCGACACAAGACCCTTTTCTGTCGCCGCAATATAATATGCATGATATTGAATGTAAGTGGGCGGCTTCCTATATATATAGGAAGCGCGCGGAAGACCGCGCATCAGTTCAACATAGGATGAGAAAATGACCTTAGATCGTGCCGTAATGCTGTTTGCAGGTATCATGATCCTGCTTAGCGTCGTTCTTACCGTTTATGTTTCGCCGCTTTGGATGTGGTTCACCGTGTTCATCGGCGCGAATCTGATCCAGTCGTCATTCACCGGGTTTTGCCCAGCGGCGATTGTGTTCAGAAAACTTGGTGTGAAAAGCGGGTCTGCTTTTGCATAAAAGGCAAAGGCCCCAAAAGAAAAAGCGCGGAGGAAACCTCCGCGCTTTTCTGTTTAGCGACTGAATTTTTTGTACTTAACCCGTTTCGGTTCGACCGACTCAGGGCCAAGGCGACGGATCTTGTCTTCCTCGTAGGCTTCGAAGTTGCCTTCAAACCATTCCACGTGGGCCTCGCCTTCGAAGGCCAGAATGTGTGTACACAGGCGGTCAAGGAAGAAGCGATCGTGCGAGATGATGACCGCGCAGCCGGCGAAATCTTCCAACGCCGCTTCCAGCGCCTGAAGGGTTTCAACGTCCAAATCGTTGGTAGGTTCATCGAGGAGGAGAACGTTACCGCCCGCCTTCAGCAATTTGGCCATGTGGACACGGTTACGTTCACCGCCCGACAGAAGGCCAACCTTTTTCTGCTGATCGCCGCCCTTGAAGTTGAAGGACGAACAATAGGCGCGGCTGTTTACTTCGGCGTCGCCAAGCTGAACGATGTCCAGCCCGTCCGAGATTTCTTCCCAAACGGTTTTGTCCGCGCCCAACGCATCGCGGGACTGATCGACGTATGACAGCTTAACGGTGTCACCAATGGTGACAGAGCCGGAATCGGGTTCTTCCTGACCAGTCAGCATACGGAACAGCGTGGATTTACCGGCGCCGTTCGGGCCGATGACGCCGACAATGCCACCCGGGGGCAGGGCAAAAGACAGGTCTTCGATCAACAAGCGGTCGCCGTAGGCTTTGCTCATGTTTTCGATCTCGATCACCTTGCCGCCAAGGCGTGGGCCGTTGGGGATGATGATCTGAGCGCGCGACAGTTTTTCGCGTTCGGACTGGCCAGCCAGCTCTTCATACGCATTGATACGCGCCTTTTGTTTGGCCTGACGGGCTTTCGCACCGGCGCGGATCCATTCCAGTTCGCGCTCAAGCACTTTCTGTTTGGATTTGTCTTCGCGCTGTTCTTGCTCCAGCCGTTTGGCTTTTTGATCCAGCCACGCGGAATAGTTGCCTTCGTAAGGAATGCCGCGGCCACGGTCGAGTTCAAGGATCCAGCCAGTGATGTCATCCAAGAAATACCGGTCGTGCGTAACGCACAGGATGGTGCCCTTGTATTCGATCAGGTGCTTTTGCAGCCAAGCGATGGTTTCCGCGTCAAGGTGGTTGGTCGGTTCGTCAAGCAGCAGCATGTCAGGTGCTTCAAGTAGCAACTTGCACAGCGCCACGCGGCGTTTTTCACCACCGGAGAGGGTTTCAACGGGTGCTTCGTCGGGGGGGCAGCGCAGTGCCTCCATCGCGACGTCGATCTGGCTGTCCAGGTCCCACAGGTTGTTGGCGTCAATCTCGTCCTGAAGCGCGGCCATTTCGTCGGCAGTTTCGTCAGAGTAGTTCATGGCCAGTTCGTTGAACCGGTCAAGCTTGCCCTTCTTTTCTGCCACGCCCAGCATCACGTTTTCACGGACGGTCAGGTTGGTATCCAGTTCGGGTTCCTGTGGAAGGTAGCCAATTTTGGCACCTTTCGCGGCCCAAGCTTCGCCGGTGAAATCCTTGTCGATGCCCGCCATGATGCGCAGCAATGTGGATTTACCCGCGCCGTTGACGCCGACAACACCGATCTTAACGCCGGGAAGGAAGGAGAGGCGGATGTCCTCGAAGCACTTTTTGCCGCCGGGATAGGTCTTGGACACGCCGTCCATGTGATAGACGTATTGGTAAGATGCCATTTGCCGCCTCTTTCAGAGAATTCGCTTTGGCAATCATCTAGACAACCAAGCGCAAAAGGGCAATCGCTGCGTTCAGGTGGCGAAATCCAACAAAAAACGGCGCCTCGATTGAAGCGCCGTTTTGAACGTTATCTGGTGTTGTGCTTAGGCCGCTTTACGGCGACGGCGGCGTGCCACGATCGGCAACAGGCCAAGACCGCCAGCAAGCGCTGCGCCTGCGAATGGCACGGGCACGGTGCTTACAACGCCAATCGTGGCAGTTGTGGAATAGCCGGGCTGTAGCGCATTGCTGGCGTCATCAAACCCGACGGTGACAATACTGCCATCCGAAAGCGTGATTGTGACGGGGCTATCGTCCCATGTCAGAACACCGCCAACCAGCGAACCCGCAATTACCGTATAGGCGTTGTTCGTACCAGTTATCGTGGTTGTTGCATCAACCGGATCAGTGAAAGCGAGTGTCGCAACGATGTCATAGGTCCCAAAGCCGCGTCCGCCTGCGGTGTCGAACTCTAGAAAGTCAAACGTTTCGGTCGCGCCTTCAGCGATTGTGTATGTCCCACCAAGCGAGCTGGACAGCGATGCAGTTGCGACGCAGTTACCAACGATGCAAGTGGTGTTCGTCATGGAGACGCTTGATGCGCCAACATCGATTGTAAAGTCGATTGTCGATGCATTCGATGCATTTGCGGCAAGCGCGAATGTGCCGGCCGCTACAAATGCAAGAGCAGTATGCTTCATTTCCGTTACCCTTAATTTCCGCCGATTTTCCCGAAAAAGTGGGCCACCAGCGTGCTTTTGAAAATTGTTTTAGTGCTGGCCAGAAATTAGCACCCCATGCTGCGCGCGCAAAAGGTTAACGAATGCCTAATGGAATATTCGCAGGGAAAACAACCTAGGGGGGATCGCCTGAAGCGACTTACGCGCGAAAGCTGCGCAAAAGTGCTGCTAAAATAGGCGAAATCGGAAAATTTCGACCTATCACACCGAAAAGGCACGTGACCTTTCGCGACTCATGTTTCGCAAACGAAGCTAAATCGCCTGCGAAACACTAAAGCTCAATTCTTTCGGTCGGGCCGATTAAGCCGCCTTGCGGCGACGGCGGCGTGCGACCAATGGCAGTAGAACAAGCCCACCACCAAGCATCATAGATGCGCCCGGCAGAGGAACGATGCTGAGAACCGTAAAGGTTGCCGATGTCGTCACGCTGTCGGTCAATGCGACAAAGCCTTGTTCGAATTCCATCAGGATTTCGGTGCCATTCGCCAGTGTGATAACTGTCGTGGCATCATCCCAAGACAGGCCACCCAGCAAGATCGTTTCGATCCCGTTCAGTGCGGCCACCGCACCAGACACGGTTGCCGTGGCGCCCAGCGGGCCCGAGAATGCCAAAGTTGCTTCGATGTCGTAAACTCCGAACCCAACACCACTGCCAGCGGCAAAGGTCAAGAAGTCGACAGTAGCAGAGTCGCCTTCGCCCAGCGAATAAGTGCCGCCAAGCCCAGAAGCAACGGACGCGGTAAGCGAGCAGGTGCCAATGCAGCTGGTCGGCGTCAGCGATACGCTGGAGGCGCCGGTATCGATTGTGAAGTCGACGGTCGAAGCCTCTGCAGTGGAAAGTGAACCAAGTGCTAGAGAGCCAACCGTAGCGAGTGCAAGTGCAGCGGTTTTCATTCCAAAATCCTTTTAGCGCACTGTCATGCTCTGAACTTGAGCGGCGCATGGTGTCTATTAACTCACTGATTCATAGCACGATCCGCCACATTTTAACAGTATTAACGCCGTATTTTAGGCGAAGTTCCGCCATGAAATTTTCATGTTCAACAAAGCGTTTAAAATTCATGTATTTCAATCGGTTCTGGAAACGATCACTGTCTGGCCTGTTATTTTGCTTCGCTGCGACTGCGAAAAAATGTGGAGCGCGCAATTTGTCGCATCAATTGACAGCCGCGAGGGATTGGATGAATAAGCCCCTGCTGGCCCGAACGGAGGAACCAGGTGCGCCATAGTTTGCCACATGCGGCTCCGGGCCAGATTGTTGGGCTTTTGGGCGGGTCATTTGATCCCGCACACGACGGTCATGCCCACATCACCAAAGAGGCCCTAAAGCGATTTGGCCTTGATCAAGTTTGGTGGCTTGTGTCGCCGGGCAATCCGTTGAAGGCAGAAGGGCCCGCCCCGATGGCACAACGGCTGGATGCGGCGCGGCGTGTGATTGCGCACCCACGTGTCAAAGTCACCGATATCGAAGCGACCATTGGCACGCGGTACACTGCGGCGACCCTTAGTGAGCTGAAGCGGCTTTACCCCTCCACGCGGTTCGTTTGGCTGATGGGCGCGGATAACCTTGCGACTTTTCACAAGTGGGATCGCTGGGAATGGATTATGGAAAACGTCCCGATTGGGGTGATCGCGCGTCCGGGCCTGCGCCTTTCGGCGCGGGTTTCCAAGGCGGCAGAGCGTTATGCCCGATACCGCATCCCCGCGCGGGCGTCATTTACGTTAGGGCGCTGTGATCCGCCCGCGTGGTGTTTTGTGAACATTCCAATGGTCAATATCTCCTCTACCGAAATTCGCGCCAAAGGCGGTTGGGCGCGATAGCACGAATTTGTCACCGCAATAGGTGGTGTTCGGGCTTGTTCGTCGGGCGGTGATTTGGTTCACTCCGCCGCATGAGTAATAGGTCTTTCAAGGTTTCGCGGCGCTGGGTGATGGCTGGCCTCTTGGCTGGTGTTGCTGACGGCGCTTTGGCCGAGCCGCTTTCGCGTTCTATCGCGCCCCGTGCGCGCCCCGGTGATTATCGAAAAGCTGCGGTCGCCAGTGTTGATGGGCTGATCGCCAAGGCCGGGCTTAGCGGTAAGGTCGGATTCGTCGTCGCAGATGCGCGAACCGGTCTGGTGCTAGAGGCGCGAAACCCATCGGTGCCGATGCCACCAGCCAGCACCGCGAAGGTTCCCACGGCACTTTATGCACTAAGCGCATTGGGTAGCGGTTACCGTTTCAGAACGCAGTTGATTGCAACTGGATCGGTGCAGGGTGGTAGCCTTGCCGGGGATCTGGTGCTTGTGGGCGGTGGTGACCCGGTTCTGAATACCGATCAGTTGGGTGATTTGGCGGCACGGCTAAAGGCGGCTGGCGTGCGCGAAGTCCTGGGTAAGTTCCGGTATTATGCCGGCGCGTTGCCACAGGTCGCATCGATTGATCCGGGGCAGCCAGATCACGTGGGGTACAATCCTTCGATTTCCGGGTTGAACCTGAATTTTAACCGGGTTCATTTCGAATGGCGCCGGGCGTCCTCTGGCTGGGACGTGTCGATGGATGCGCGGGCTGAACGCTTTCGCCCTCAGGTTAGCGTTGCGCGGATGAAAATCGTGAACCGCCAGGTGCCCGTCTTTACCTATAGCGACGGAAAAGGCGTTGATGACTGGACAGTTGCCAGCGGCGCGTTGGGCAAGGGCGGAAGCCGCTGGCTGCCCGTCCGCAAACCCGCAGCTTACGCCGCAGAGGTTTTCCAAACGCTTGCGCGCGGGCAGGGGGTCGCCATGCCGCGCGCGTCTGAAATGACGAACCCGCCGCGTGGCACCGTGTTGGCACAAACGCAAAGCCCGGAATTGCGCGTCATTCTGCGGGACATGTTGAAATATTCGACCAACATGACGGCAGAGGTTGTTGGGATGACCGCGACAGGAACCGCGACGGGGCGGCCTGCTTCGCTTTCGGCGTCGGCGTCCAAAATGTCCACTTGGTTGCGCGAGACGTTGGGTATGACGCAGGCAAAGTTTGTGGATCATTCCGGCTTGGGCGAACAGTCGCGGGTTTCGCCCGGTGATATGGTGCGCGCCCTTGTTAAGGTTGGGCCTGATGGCGCGTTGCGCCCGATCCTGAAAGAGCTTTCGATGCTGGATGCCAAAGGCAAGGCAGTAAAGGGCCATCCGGCGCGCATCCGGGCAAAGACAGGCACTTTGAATTTTGTAAGCGCGTTGGCAGGGTATGTGACAGCCGAAGATGGGACGGAACTGGCGTTCACGATCTTTGCCGCGGATGAAGGACGCCGGGCAAAGATCGCAAGAAGTGATCGCGAACGCCCCGAAGGTGCGTCGGGGTGGAACCGGCGCGCGCGAATTTTGCAGATGCAGCTGATCGACCGTTGGTCAACGCTTTACGGGAGTTGATCGCCCGGCTGCTTGAAATTGTGGTCTTGAGGGATGAGCTTGCGTTGATTGCGAAAGCGACCCTTCGGGGGCTTGATTTGGATCAGGGGGAAGACAATGCGCAGCTTTGATGAGATTTTTCACATCGCCGCTGAACGAAAAGGCGGTGCGGATGCTGTTGAAGCAACCCTGTCGCACCCGAAATCGCATGATGAATTGGCCCAAATCACCGATGATCGCTGGCTTGCGGCAATGGCACGCGGAATCTTTCAGGCGGGGTTCAGTTGGAAGGTAATCGAAAACAAATGGCCCGGTTTTGAGGCAGCCTTTGCAGGGTTCGACCCCGCCCGTGTGGCATTCTTTCACGACGAAGACCTTGACCGACTGCTTAGCGACACAGGTATCGTAAGAAATGGCAAGAAAATCCGCGCCGTCATGGATAACGCGGGTTTCGTGCAAGAGCTTGCGGCCGAGCACGGCTCGGCGGCTAAATTCTTTGCGGAATGGCCCGACGATGATTTCGTGGGGTTGCTCGCCCTGATCAAGGCGCGTGGATCCCATCTTGGCGGGACGACCGGGCAATATCTGTTTCGCAGCATGGGCAAAGACAGTTTCATCCTGTCCAAAGACGTGGTTGTCCGTTTAATTGCTGAAGGTGTTGTCGATAAAACGCCGACGTCTAAGAAGGCGCTTTCAGCCGTGCAAGGCGCGTTCAACGATTGGAAGGCGCAGTCCGGCCGCTCAATGACAGAAATCAGCCGGACGTTGGCTCTTAGCGTCTAGCTGCTGAAAGCCCGATGTTAGAGATGCGCGTTTTTAGATAGAGATATGCCGCGCCCGGGCACCGCGTTCGATCGCCGCGCCATGCAGGCGGTCGATGTTCAGCTCGTACCGGATTTCTTCCAGCAAGCGCAGTTCGCTTTCCAACAGCGTTCCGTCCGCGGCGGCAACATCGCAGGCGATTGCATATGCCGTTTCAAACAGACGCTCTGGCAGGGCTTCGCGTACGAGGCCGAAAAGTGCGTCGAGGCCGTCTTCTTCTTCAAATAGGTCAAACACGGTTTGCGCGATCAGGGTAATGCGATCCTGATCGAAGCCCGCGAAGACGGGAAGGTGATTCACGATGCGTTGAATCGTGACCAATTCGGACGTCCGGATCGTTTCGTCCGAAGCTGAAACAGCGATCATGATGGCGACAAGGCTGTCTTGCGCCGTCAGCGGCAGGGCAGTTTCGGTCATATCTTGTTCCTTCCGGGTAGGTGTTGCGGTGCAGAATATTGACGACACGCCCCGCGCACAATAGGTAGCGGAGCTTGTTAGGCATGGGGCCTGACGGTGAAAAGAGTATGAAAACATGACCGATCTGCGCGACGCCGCGATGACTTCCAAAGCTTGGCCCTTTGAAGAAGCGCGTCGGCTGCTTAAACGGTACGAAAAGGCCCCGCCTGAAAAGGGCTATGTGCTGTTCGAAACGGGGTACGGGCCAAGCGGCTTGCCGCATATCGGTACGTTCGGCGAAGTGGCCCGCACGACCATGATCCGCCGCGCGTTCGAGGTGATCAGCGATATCCCTACGCGCCTGATCTGTTTTTCGGACGACATGGACGGGATGCGCAAAATCCCGGAAAACATCCCGAACCGTGAGGCGCTGTTGCCGCACGAGCAAAAGCCGCTGACGTCTGTGCCTGATCCGTTCGGCGAATTCGAAAGCTTTGGCCACCACAACAACGCGATGCTGCGCCGGTTCTTGGATACGTTTGGGTTTGAATACGAATTCATCAGCGCGACCGAGTTCTATAAAGAAGGCCGCTTTGATGAGGTTCTGAAGCGCGCGGTCGAACGTTATGACGACGTCATGAAGGTGATGCTGAAATCGTTGCGCGATGAGCGGGCGCAAACCTATTCCATCTTCCTGCCGATCCACCCGGAAACGGGTAAGGTGCTGTACGTGCCAATGAAGGAAGTGAACGCGACCGATTACACGATCACGTTTGACGACGAAGACGGCAAAGAATGGACCTTGCCTGTCACCGGCGGCAACGTGAAGCTGCAGTGGAAGCCAGACTTCGGCGCGCGCTGGGCTGCGTTGGACGTGGACTTTGAGATGTACGGTAAGGACCATTCCACCAACACGCCGATTTATGATCGCATCTGCGAAATCCTTGGCGGCAAGAAGCCAGAGCATTTCACATACGAACTGTTCCTTGATGAGAACGGCGAGAAAATCTCCAAGTCGAAGGGCAACGGCCTGTCGATCGATGAATGGCTGACCTATGCCTCGACCGAGAGCCTGAGCTATTTCATGTATCAAAAGCCAAAGACGGCTAAGCGCATGTTCTTTGACGTGATCCCACGGGCGATGGACGAATACCATCAGCAATTGCGCGCCTATCACACGCAGGATGCGGTGCAGAAGGCAAACAACCCGGTGTTCCACATCCATGGTGCGAATGTACCAGAGTCGAAAATGGTTGTTCCATTCTCGATGCTGCTGAACTTGGCTTCGGTTTCGGGCGCTGAGGACAAAGAGACCCTGTGGGGCTTTATCCGTCGCTATGCACCTGATGCGACCGCCGAAACGCACGCCGATTTGGATGCGGCTGCGGGTTACGCGGTGCGGTATTACAATGACTTCGTGAAACCGACCAAAGTGTTCCGCGCACCGGACGAGAAAGAGCGCGCCGCGCTGGAAGATCTGGTTTCACGCCTGAAGGCTTGGGACGGTGGTCTGGATGCCGAAGAGCTTCAATCTTTGGTCTTTGCAGTGGGCAAAGAGCATGGGTTCGAACCGCTGCGCGATTGGTTTAAGGCGCTTTACGAGGTTCTGTTGGGCGCATCGCAAGGGCCGCGTTTCGGTGGCTTTATCGCGCTTTATGGTGTCGATGAAAGCATCGCGCTGATCGAAAAAGGGCTTGCTGGCGAAATCAGCTAAACGCTTTTTACGTTGTAAGAGCAGTAGTTTACGGGCGGCCCGGTGGTTTTGATGAAACCGCTGGGCCGTTTCGTTCGTACCATTGGTATATTCCCCAACAGGAGGTGCCACTGTTGCGAACTTTCATTTTGCCCGTTTTTGCGGTTGCCGCGTTTGTTGCCCCTGCGTTTGCGCAACAGGAAAGCACGGTTATTGAAGGTGTGATTCGCGACCAAATCAGCGCGTTTCAGGCCGACGATTTTGAGCGCGCGTTTACCTTCGCTTCGCCCATGATCAGGGGATTGTTTGGGACGTCAGAGAACTTTGGCCGCATGGTCAAACAGGGGTATCCGATGGTGTGGCGCCCAGGCGAGTTGCGGTTCCTTGGGTTGGACGGCGTCGGCAGTTTGCGAAGCCAGCGCGTTATGATCACCGATCAGGAAGGACGCGTACATATTCTGCAATATGACATGATCCCAAGCGCGGATGGTTGGCAGATTAACGGCGTGCAGATCGTCAAAGAAGAGCTGGGTGCATAGCAATCTAAACCCGTTGTTAAGCAATCCCTGCTAGGTCTCTGCACTGACCCGGACGATGTGCGCCGGTTCGATTCCTCACGACAGTAACTGACAATTGAGCGGAGCTTCGGCACCCATCGCATTGGGATGCCCGATGCGCCGGGCGCCTGCGTGCGCATATGAAAGGGGTTTGTATGAACAAGGCAATTACCGACGGACTGGTCTTTATGCCACCTGCATTTGCCAGCGGGCTGGATGTCTGGTCAAGCGAGGATGGCACGGCGGGTTCGGCCACGTATGACGGGGCGGCGAACGCGGCGTTGGTCACGGCGGATCAAGACTTTGGCGGCTGTCTTGAGATATCGAAAACGGATGTAACTCATAAACTGCGCCACATGGGGCAGACACCGATCATCCCCGGTTGCTATTTGCGCGTCACCGCGCGGGTTAAGGCGATCAGCGGCAACCTGCCCGAAGTGCGCATTGCGGCATGGGCAGGTTCCGGCAGTGAAACGCATGTTCAGGGGTTGGTGGAAACGGGGCCGCTTGTTCCGCTTACGGCCTATGGCGAAGTCGTAACGATTACAGCGATCATTGGCGCGGGTCAGCGCGGTGGTGTCGATATGCCGTGGGGCACCGCGCCTGTTTATGCCCATATCGGTCTGGATCTGACGGGCGCGACCGGGGGCGTGGTGCGGATCGACGATATTGAGGTCGAGGATGTTACCAGCGTGTTCCTGCGGGAAATGCTCGACTGGGTGGACGTGCGGGATTTCGGTGCCGTTGGCGACGGCGTGACCGATGATAGCGCAGCGTTTGAGGCCGCAGACACGGCCGCAAACGGACGTTCTGTTCTGGTACCTGCCGGCACTTATCTGTTGAATAATCATGTAACCTTCGAAAACAAGGCGCGTTTTGCGGGCACGGTTGTGATGCCCAGCAATTTGCGGCTGACGCTTACAAAAAACTTTGATCTGCCAAGCTATATCGACGCCTTTGGTGATGAGGTCGAGGCGCTGCGCAGGGCGCTTGCCGTGCTGTTCAACTTTTCAGACCACGACAGTTTGGACATGATGGGGCGTCGTGTTGATATTGACGGGCCGATCGATGTTCACGCCGCAGTTGCCAACAAGGATACGTTTTCGACGCGTCGCGTCTTGCGAAACGGTGAGATTAACGCCGTCGCTTCGACGAATTGGGATGCCGATGTCGTGGTGTCTGCAGGCACGTATTCGACGTCTAACCCTTTCCAGCTTAGCGCCGTTGTGGATGTGGCGAATATCGCGGTTGGGTCCTTGGTCCAAGGTCTGGGCGTCGGGCGCGAGGTATACGTTCAGGAAAAGAACGTGGGGGCAGGGACCATTACGTTAAGCCGCCCGCTGTTTGATGCTGCGGGAACGCAACCGTTCACGTTTAAGCGGTTCAAATATATCCTAGATTTCGGTGGCTTTAGCAGCCTGTCGCGGTTTGTATTGTCTGACGTTGATCTGCACTGCAACGGTCAGGCAAGCGGTGTGATGCTGGCCCCGGCGGGCGGAATCATCCACTTCCGGGACTGCTTTTTCACAAAGCCTAAGGATCGCGGGATTACCTCTTCCGGTACGGGATGCCAGGGCCTGTTGGTGGATCGGTGTCAGTTTATCTCCAACGAGCAGTCGCTGCGTGCGCAAGATCGCACAACGGTTGCTATGAACATCAACGCAAATGATAGCAAAATTCGTGAAAACCGCGTGGTCCGGTTTGCGCATTTCGCCGTGCTGGCAGGTGCTGGGCACGTCATCATGGGAAATCACTGGTTTCAGGGCGACAGCGAAACGGATGGGATCCGTCAGGCGGGTTTGGTTCTAACCTCGCCGAACATGAAGACCACGATTACCGCGAATTACGTCGATAACAGCTTCATCGAATGGACGAATGAACACGACGAAGACCCGGACCATTCAAGCGAGCTGTCGTTCGGAGGGCTTACGGTTTCTGGCAACGTGTTCACCGTTAATAACGTTGCGCCGTGGTTTAGGTGGTTCGTCATCAAGCCTGTCGGCGCAGGGCATTACATTCAGGGTCTGAATATCTCGGGCAATACGTTTAAATCTCTTAATGGTTCGGTCGAACGGATCGACAAGGTCGACACGACATATGCCGAGCTTGAGATGGGGCGCGCGCGAAACATCATTGTTGAAGGGAACTCGTTCAACGCGGTCGATCAGATCATCACCAACCCGGTGATGTTGCAATTCGATGAAAATTCGAATGCCAAGACTTGGGTGTGCGATTTCGCTGGCTATCTTCCGTTCGACGGTTACGCCCGCAACGTCACCGGAGTTGTGGCAGAGGGCCCCGTTTTGAATGGGGCCGGCAAGGTTGTTGCCGGCATGCCCTATGTTGAGGTTCAGGAGGGGGCGGCAAAGAACCAGATCCACCTTGTCTGGCCCGAGGCATGCCGAGGCCGCGTGAATGTGACCGCGCGGGTCGATAACGCAACTTAGTCGCTGAGCGGCCCTCCCTTCACATGTGAGGGGAGGGCCGTTTTTCGTTCCGCTTACAGTTTGCTCACGCGCTTAATGATGCGGATTTTCTTGGTGGGCGATGGGGGCGATAGAAATAGCGTGCAAACTTGGTGAAACTCTGCCATGCTGCGCTGCAGCATTTAGTGTAAGGATGAGCCATGGCAGGCCATGTAATAACGATTGCGCAGCAAAAAGGCGGATCGGGTAAGACCACTTTGGCAGCAAACCTTGCGGTGGCATTTGCCCAGCAGGGGAAAAGCGTGGCGTTGTTAGATACCGATCCACAAGGCAGTCTTGGCCGCTGGTTTATGGCGCGCGCGGAACGATTGGGTGATCCGGGTATGACGCTTTCAACGGCGTCTGCTTGGGGCGTTGGATATGAAACCGGCAAGCTTGCCGGCAGCCATGACTACGTCATTGTTGACACCCCACCGAAAGCAGACAGCGATCTTCGCCCGGCGCTGCGCGGGGCAAAGCTGATCTTGGTGCCAGTTTCGATTTCACATGTTGATTTGTGGGCCACCGAAGGCGTGCTTGACCTTGCCCGTCGCGAAGGGCGGGACGCTTTGTTGGTGCTGAACAGGACGCGATCCGGAACGCGGTTGAACGTTGATGTGGCTGAAAAAGCGGCAGAGCTGGATGTTGAAATGGCGAAATCGTCGCTTGGCAACAGGGTTGGCTATGCCGAAACGTTGGGCCTTGGCCTTGGCGTGTTGGAGGCGGGCCGCAAAACCACCGCTGCTGGCGAGATTGAAGCGCTGGCCAACGAAGTGAACTCCATCCTTTAGCGTGATTTGCATCAAAGCCGGTCTTTTCTGGTCGTGCCACTCTGATCTGGCAGGTCAGAGGAGGCTGCGCAAATGTACAAGAATATTATTGTTCCGATTGCCTTGGATCACGGCCCGAACACCAGCACCGCGCTAGAGGTGGCCCTAAAGCTGTTGGCCGAAGGTGGCCAGATCACCGCCCTGACGGTGGTAGAGGCGATTCCCCCCTATGTTGCGCAATATTTGCCAGAGGGGCAGGAAAAGCTGACCCATGACACGGTCAAGGCCGAACTGACCGCAGAACTGGGCGGTGTGGCTGATGTGATGCCGGTGGTGGTGACAGGCCACGCGGGGCGGACCATCGTGGACTATGCCGAAGAACATGGCGCGGACTGTATCGTCATCGCGTCCCACCGGCCCGGATTGCAGGACTATTTCCTTGGCTCAACAGCCGCCCGTGTCGTGCGCCATGCAGGCTGCGCGGTCCATGTGGTACGATAGGCGGGTGCCATAGTGGAGGAATCCGATGCCGACGATATCCAAGAACGCTGAATTACAGACGGTCATAACCACGTTTGAGGTGACGCCAGGCACCTGTCAGGACATTCTGGACGAACTGAACGAGGCGTATCAGAACGTCATCTCTAAACAGCCGGGGTTCATTGCGGCGGGGTTGCATGTGAACGATGCGCAGACCCGCATCGCCAACTATTCCCAATGGATCCGCCGCGAGGATTTTCAGGCCATGCTGCGCACGCCGGAAATGCGCGAACGCAACCGGCGCATCAATGCTTTGTGCAAAGGGTTTGAGCCGGTGATGTATGACGTCGCCGGGGTGTTTGGGTAACGGTTTCCGCAAACGGAGCCTGTGGCGGCGGATGCCATTGACCCGCCATGTTCAGGCGGTATCCATAGGATATGGTGCAGGAAGAAAACAGCAGCCACCCGCGGCAAACTGGGCGACGCGCAAATCGTGCGCGCCGGGCCGAGGCTTTGCGCAAAGACGCGTTGTCGCCCATCCGTATTCTGAAAAGATTGGTTTTGGTCCCGGTGGTCGCGGCAGGCATCGCCCTGTCGGCCTATATCCGTACCAGCGACTATGGCTCTGAAGACGCGCTGCGCCATCTTGTTGCGATGGTCGGATGCGGGCCAGCGGCGGCCATGGGCCTTGCCCCCGCGCAGGAAGGCGAACTGGGCTATCACCCCCGTAACGACCCCGAGGGTGACGGAGTGGCCTGCGGAACCGAAACCCGCTTCCCCGCGCCGGAGCAGGACAACCGAGTGCGCAGTGTAGGCGGGGCGAAATTCGTGCGGCCTTAGGGCGGCAAATGGGCATCCTAGGATGTTTTGATGTCAATGCACCGGTCGTCTACAGGTGGTTGAACTAAAAAATACGCAACTTAATGCTTGTAGGATTGGAGTTTGTGCAAATGCTCGTTCTTAGAAAACTTGTTTTCTCATTGGTGATTGGTCTGTTTCCACAAATTGCCGCCGCAGATCCTCTCTCATTTGTCTGCAGTTTCGACAGAAGTGTAGCCGCGAATATCTCAAGAGAGTTTGGCATTCAGATCGATGAGAGAGCGGAGAAAGATTTCACAATTCGTTTTGTTTCAGAGGTGAGAGCGGAAACAGCTCAGATGATTGGCAATAATGGCGCTGCCAATGTTATCCCTATTTGGGGTGACAATAGAGTAACTTTCGTGGAAATCACACCGAACGGCACTGTGCAGACAACGGCCGTCTACGGTTTTCGCCAGGGAGAAAAGGCTGCGGTTCATTCGCGAACGACGGGCGGAGAAGGGTACGAACTCCCATCGCAGTATTATGGTTTCTGCGAGGTGAGATAGCTATCTCCCCCGCCTCTTAACACCACCACGTTGCCCCGGCCTTCCTGCTGTGGAACGTCCCTTGGCCTTCACCGCCGCATCGCTTGCGGCTTCCACCGCCGATTGACGTGCCAGCGGGTCGTCAGAGATGGCAAGGTCCACTGCCTCCAGCCGTTTGACTTCGTCCCGCAGGCGGGCGGCTTCTTCGAATTCTAGATTCTCGGCCGCTTTGCGCATTTCGGCGCGCAGGCCGTCCAGATGCGCCTCTAGGTTGGCGCCGTGCATCGGTTTGTCGATCGTGGCTGTCACGCGGTTCATATCTGCGTCGCCCTTGTAGAGGCCGGACAAGATATCCTCGACGTTCTTTTTCACGGTCGCCGGGGTGATGCCGTGTTCTTCGTTATAGGCGACCTGCTTTTCACGGCGGCGGTCGGTTTCGCGCATCGCGCGTTCCATGCTGCCAGTGATCCGGTCGGCGTACATGATCACGCGCCCTTCGGCGTTTCGCGCCGCACGGCCGATGGTTTGGATCAGGGACGTTTCAGAGCGTAAGAACCCCTCTTTATCCGCGTCCAGAATGGCGACCAGTCCGCATTCGGGAATGTCCAAACCTTCGCGCAACAGGTTGATGCCGATCAGCACGTCGAACGCACCAAGGCGCAGATCGCGCAAAATCTCGATCCGTTCCAACGTGTCGATGTCGGAGTGCATATAGCGGACCTTGATCCCCTGTTCGTGCAGGTATTCGGTCAGATCTTCGGCCATGCGTTTGGTCAGGGTCGTGACCAAAGTGCGGAAACCATCAGCCGTAACTTTGCGGATTTCATCCAGCAGATCGTCGACTTGCATCTGAACCGGGCGGATTTCCACCATCGGGTCCAACAGGCCGGTGGGGCGGATCACCTGTTCGGTAAACACGCCGCCGGATTGTTCCAGCTCCCACGCGGCGGGGGTGGCGGATACGAACACCGACTGAGGGCGCATCGCGTCCCATTCTTCGAACTTCAGCGGGCGGTTATCCATGCAGGACGGCAGGCGGAACCCGTGTTCGGCCAGCGTAAATTTTCGGCGGTAATCGCCCTTATACATCCCGCCGATTTGCGGAACCGAAACGTGGGATTCATCGGCAAAGACAATCGCATTGTCGGGGATGAATTCGAACAGGGTGGGGGGCGGTTCACCCGGTGCGCGGCCCGTCAGATAGCGGGAATAGTTTTCGATGCCGTTGCAGACGCCCGTTGCCTCTAGCATCTCCAGATCGAAATTGGTGCGCTGTTCCAGCCGCTGCGCTTCCAGCAGTTTGCCTTCTTGAACCATCTGATCCAGCCGGGTTTTCAGCTCTTTCTTGATGCTGACAATCGCCTGTTTCATCGTCGGCTTGGGCGTGACGTAGTGTGAGTTCGCATAGACCCTGATCCGGTCAAACGTGTCGGTCTTTTCACCGGTAAGCGGGTCGAATTCGGTGATCGATTCCAGCTCTTCGCCGAAGAATGACAGCCGCCAAGCACGGTCATCAAGGTGGGCGGGCCACAGCTCCAGAACATCACCGCGGACGCGAAAGCTGCCCCGTTGGAAGCCCGCGTCGTTGCGGCGGTATTGCTGGGCGATCAGATCGGCCATGACCGTGCGCTGGTCGTATTCATTCCCAGCGATCAAGTCTTGCGTCATCGCGCCATAGGTTTCGACCGAACCGATGCCGTAAATACAGCTGACCGAGGCGATGATAATAACGTCGTCCCGTTCCAAAAGCGCCCGCGTGGCCGAATGGCGCATCCGGTCGATCTGTTCGTTGATCTGGGATTCCTTCTCAATATACGTGTCAGACCGCGCGACGTAGGCCTCTGGCTGATAGTAGTCATAGAAGGACACGAAATATTCGACGGCGTTGTCGGGGAAAAAACCCTTAAATTCGCCGTACAACTGCGCAGCCAAGGTTTTGTTCGGTGCCAAGATGATCGCCGGGCGCTGCGTTTCTTCGATGACCTTCGCCATGGTGAAGGTTTTCCCGGTGCCCGTCGCGCCCAGCAAAACTTGATCGCGATCACCGTTTCGCACGCCTTCGCTTAGCTCTGCGATCGCGGTAGGCTGGTCACCGGCGGGCGAAAAATCTGTGTGCATGACAAAGCGTTTTCCACCCTCAAGCTTGGGCCGCGACCGCACGTCGGCGGCGGGCGCGTCCATCATTGGAAGGGACTTGTCGGAATTGGCATAAGGCATGGGGTGATTCCTTTGTCGAACCCTACATTTGATCTGTTTTTGTTCCCATTCAAGTGCAGTGGTTAAACGAAGCTTTATGAGATGTAGACGATTATCGGCAAATACTCGCCATATAAGTGAATATTTTTATTGCCACAGCTTAAAGGCGAGCGTAGTCTTATCAGGCAAGCAGCAGACCAGATTGCCGATCGGGGCCGCACCACCCACCCCCTCGCACCACCAGCCTTGATCGGCAATCTCGGCTTGAACAACCAGTAACTTGTTATTTCCCTTACATTTTGTTGACGGTGTCGCCGCCGCCCGGTTGGCTTGAGCCAAGGGCCGACCCCGACAATTCGTCCGTCAGAGTGATTCCCGCAAGGCGTCGGCGTCTTGCGGCAAAGCTTTTGTGCGAAGGGGCGCTTTGCATGCGCGCATCGGGTAAAAATTAGTCTAGCATCGGCAGAGGCTGGCCTGCGGAAAATTAACATCTTGACGAAAGCGTAAAGTATTTCGCCGCAGTTGGTCGTGCGCAGCCTGCGATACTGTTCCTGCCTCTTGCACAAGCGGTGCATTTATTGCGATAAGCACACGAAGTTCGAAGGAGTCACCGAGCATGCAGCAGGCCCGTATCTATCAGCCCGCAAAAACCGCGATGCAGTCTGGCACGGCCAAAACCCACCACTGGGTTCTGGAGTTTGCACCCGCCAGCGCGCGCGAAGTGGACCCGCTGATGGGGTGGACAAGCTCGTCTGACACTCAGGCTCAGGTTAAGCTGCGTTTCGATACCAAAGAAGCTGCTCTCGATTACGCTCAAGAACACGGGATCGACGCGCTGGTGTTCGAACCGAAGACGCGCAAGCCCAACATTCGCGCGAATGGTTATGCCGAAAACTTTGCCCCAAATCGCCGGGCGGTTTGGACGCACTGAAGGCTTGCCTTTACGGGGCAGCTCACGCAAAACCCACATCAGCGGTCCCGTAGCTCAACTGGATAGAGCAGCTGACTTCTAATCAGCAGGTTCGGGGTTCGAGTCCTCGCGGGATCGCCAGTTTTCATAGGCTAGACGCAGCAAATCAGTCTCTGACCATCGGTTGTCATTTGCGACTGGGTGCAGGGAGCGTCAGCCGATCAAGCCAATCCATACTCAGCCTCATGACCTATCAAGTGGCACATACCCGAGTGAGTCTGACGCCTCTTTGCCCAACTCCAAAATTGTCCGAACGATTTCGGGTTTGCGTTCTTCACTGAACCGAAACAGCGGAAACGCGATCGACATTGCGGCGACAGGGCGACCTAGGTGGTCGAAGATTGGCACCGCAAGGCACCGTACCCCCGCTTCGCTTTCTTCGATTTCTTCGGCGTATCCACGCTCTTTCGTGATCGCTAGATCATTCAGCAATGTTTCTTTGTCGGTGATGGTGTTGGGTGCGGAAACTTCGAACGCCATACGCGAGATACGTTCTTCAATCTCTTTTGGGTCGCGCCATGCCAAAAGCGCCTTCCCCAATGACGTCGAATGCAGCGGGTTGCGTTTGCCCAATGTCGATTGCATCGAAAGATTGTAATGGCTGTCATACTTATGCGTATAGACGACCTTTTCTTCGGTATTATCCATGATCCCTAAATTGATGGATTCACCGGTTAGGCGCGATAGCTTTGCCATGACACGGTCTGCGGCCCAAAGCAGATCAGATCGGTCTTGGATAGAGCGTGCGCCGAGGCTGAACAATTTCAAGGTAAGGCCATAGCGTTCGGTGTCGTCGTCTTTTTCGACGTAGCCCAATTCAATCATGGTGTTCAAAAGTCGATGGGTCGTCGCCTTCGATGTCATGGCTAGATTGGCCAAATCCGCAAGCGTCGCACGCCGGTTTTCGACCAGTGATTCGAGCACAGAAAAGACCTTGAGTACTGCGGCTACGTTCTCGGTTTTGTGTTCAGAATTCGCCATTTAGCATACCTAATTTTTCGGAACGTCGTTTCGGAAATTTAAAAACCCGTTCGCGGACTTTTTCGACAATAAGTGCAACCTATTGAAATTGCAATAAAATAGGATCGGTAAAAACTGTTATATTAATGTTGATATTTTTCCAAACCTATGCGCAGAATATTTTGGAATGACGTTTCAAAAATTTTACACCAGGGACTTCAAGCGGAATGCACCCACTTCTCCGACAGAAAAAACACTTTGTTAGCCGTGCTGATGTTTGTGGGCTGATCGATGTGTTGGCAGACAATTTGATCAACATTTCGGACGACACCGGAGAGTTCATTCTGAAGCTTGAGGATGGCCGCGAAATTGACACCAAAGGGTGGGCCGGTTGGGAATGGACCCATGGCATCGGCTTGTATGGCCTGCTCAAGTATTTCCAGCAGACAAGCAACCCAACCGCGAAATCCATCATCGATGGATGGTTTGCGGACCGTCTGTCTGAAGGCACCCCCACAAAGAACATCAACACAGTCGCCCCTTTTCTGACGCTGGCCTGTCTTTACGAGGCCGAGGCGAACAGTGAGTGGCGCCCATATCTGGAACAGTGGGCCGATTGGATCATGTATGAAATGCCGCGCGTCCAAGAAGGCGGGCTGCAGCATATCACCTACAACAGCGTAAACCCTGGGCAGATGTGGGATGATACCCTGATGATGAGCGTACTGCCGCTCGCGAAAATTGGTCTGGTGCTGGATCGCCCCGAGTATGTCGAGGAAGCAAAGTTCCAGTTTTTGACGCACATTCAGTATTTGATGGATAGCAAAACCGGGCTTTGGTTCCACGGCTGGACATTTGAGGGCAACCATAACTTTGCCAACGCATTGTGGGCGCGCGGTAACAGCTGGGCGACCATCGCGATCCCCGAATTCATCGACATGCTTGATTTGAAAGAAGGCGACCCGATCCGCGCACATTTGCTTTCAACGCTGCGCCGTCAGGCCGCTGCACTAAAGCAGATGCAGGACGAAAAGTCGGGCATGTGGCACACGTTGTTAGACGATCCATCAAGCTATGTTGAGGCGTCGGCGACCGCCGGGTTCGCCTATGGCCTGCTAAAGGCGGTGCGACTGCGGTATCTCGACGACAGCTATGCCGAGGTTGCTGAAAACGCCGTAAAAGCTGTTGTTCAAAACATCAGCGACGATGGCGAATTGCTGAATGTGTCTTTTGGTACCGCAATGGGCCACGACATGGATTTCTACAAACAGATACCGCTGACGTCGATGCCCTATGGCCAGTCGATGGCGATGCTGTGCCTGTCCGAATACCTCAGAACATACATTTAATAATCACATAATGACCCGGCGATTTAACGCGGGGCACGCGAAAACGAACGAAGATATTCCGGCTTTTTGGTCGGGACCAAGGGAGGAAAAAATGACTAAAATGACAAGGCGCCAAGCGCTTGGAACAATTGGTGGTGCGGCAGCGGCATCTGCGTTGCCCGCATTGCCTGCAATGGCCGCAGACCGCACGATCCGCCATTTTTGGTGGGGGAACCCTGAACGCGACCGCCGCACGTTTGAAGTAATCGACGTGTTCCAGAAGAACCACAGTGGCGTCGAAGTTTCTGGTGAAACGATCGGTTGGGGTGATTACTGGACAAAGATGGCGACGCAGACTGCGGGTCGCAATATGGCCGACTTGGTCCAGATGGATTACCGTTTCCTGTTCGAATATGTCCGCCGTGGCGCTTTGCAGCCGTTGGACGATCACATTGGCAACGGTCTTGATCTGTCTAACTTTGACGCTGGCCCACTGTCTGGTGGTGTGGTCGATGGCAAGCTTTACGCGCTGAACATCGGCTCCAACTCTCAGGTCGTGCCATTCAACACGCGGCTGTTTGAAGAAGCAGGCATCGACGCCGATGTCATCAACTGGACACGCGCGGAATTTGCTGACGCTTGCGAACAGGTTGCCACCAATACCAATGCAAAAGGCGCCGACGATTTCTCACTCATGATCGAATACATGGAGGCATGGGCCCGCCAAGAGGGACGTGATTTCTATGACGCCGACGGCAATGTGACTGCAACTGCCGACGACGTCGCCGGTTACTGGGCATATTGGGGTGACATGCGCGATGCGGGCATCGTCATGGATAAGAACCACACCGTTATTCTGGACAAACCGATGTCGGAATGGGGGCTCGTAACAGGTGAAAGCGCGATGTCACCTTGTTGGTCAAACCAGCTGGTCGCCGTTCAGGGTTTGGTCACCGACACCATCGGCGCTGCAATGGTTGCCCACAAAGAAGGCGGCACTGGCTGGGGCCAGTTCATCAAGCCATCGATGTTCATGTCGCTGACGCGCGATGCCAAGGATGTTGAGGCAGCGATCATGTACATGAACGACTGGATCAATAACCCAGAAGCGACCGCGATCTTGGGTCTTGAACGCGGCATCCCTGCCAACCCAGTGGTTCGCGAAGCGCTCGCTCCGGGCTTTACCCCACCTGAAAAGCTCTCGGTTGATTACTTTAACGCGATCCAAGACAAGGTTGGCCCATTGCCGGTGCCCGCGCCCAAAGGTGCAGGCGAAGTTCGTGACGCATTTATGCGGATCGGCACGGACGTCGTGCTGGGCAATATGGATGCGGCCGAGGCTGCGGGTATCTTTATCGAAGATGCCCAATCCATCGTCGATCGCGCACGGTAATCGATCCGACCCAAAGGTCGACCCTAACAGGTTTAGGGTCGACACCCTTTTGCCGTTGAGCCACGCAATATGAAGAGATTTTTCAAACGAAATGCGCCCGCGTACGTATTTCTAACGCCCTGGTTTATAGGGTTTTTTCTGTTGGCTCTTGGGCCAATTCTGGCGTCGTTATATCTATCGTTTACGCGCTATGACATGGTCGCTGATCCGCGCTGGGTTGGGCTTGATAACTATGAATATATGTTCGAACGCGACCGGCGTTTTTGGAAGGCGCTAGAAGTCACCTTTACCTATGTCGCACTTGCGGTTCCTGCCCGGCTGGCGATGGCCTTGGGTGTTGCGATGCTGTTGGATAAGGGGCTGCGCACCATCGGTCTCTACCGCGCGATTTTCTATCTTCCGTCGCTGCTGGGATCGTCTATCGCCATCGCGATTTTGTGGCGCCAACTTTTTGCTGCGGACGGTGTCGTTAATCAGGTTCTGGCCAAGTTCGGCATCGAAGGGGCTGCCTGGATTTCGGACCCTGATACCTCGCTCTATACGCTTGTTGTGCTTGCCATGTGGCAGTTCGGTTCGCCGATGCTGATTTTTCTTGCTGGTTTGCGAGGCATTCCGCGCGACCTGTATGAGGCAGCCGAAATCGATGGAACGTCAAAGCCACGTCAGTTTTTTCGAATAACCTTACCTTTGTTGGCACCTGTGATTTTCTTCAATCTGGTGCTGCAAACGATCGAAGCCTTTAAGACGTTTTCATCCGCGTTCATCATTTCGAACGGGACAGGCGCACCGGCCGACAGCTTGCTGTTTTATACCGTCTATCTGTTCAACGAAGCCTTCAAGTTCTTCCGCATGGGCTATGCGTCTGCGTTGGCTTGGGTCTTGTTGCTGATCATCGGTTTCTTCACGGCAGTGACCTTCTTTACCTCTAAATATTGGGTGCACTATGAAAACGAACGCGACTGATACTGCCGTTCGCGACAAGAACGCACAGATCGCCCATGAAATCCGGTTGGGCCAGAAAAGACGGGCCCGCCGTGCGCGGATCTACAAGCACATCTTCTTGATCGGCATGTCGATTGTGATGCTTTATCCGCTGTTTTGGTTGCTTGCCTCATCCCTTAAGCCAGAGAACGAGATTTTCAGCACGCTCACGCTTTGGCCATCTGAATTCAACTGGGACAATTATACCGAAGGCTGGAACGCGCTGCCCAAGTCGTTCACCGTATTTTATATGAATTCGGCAATTGTCACCGTGCTTTCGGTGATCGGAAACCTGCTGTCGTGTTCGTTCGCGGCCTATGCGTTTGCGCGGCTTCAATTCAATGGCAAGAACCTGTTCTTTGCGTTGATGATGATGACGCTGATGATCCCGTATCACGTTGTTCTGATCCCGCAATACGTCCTGTTTTTGAACCTTGGGTGGGTGGATACATATCTGCCGCTTGTCGTGCCACGGTTCTTGGCGTCCGACGCGTTCTTTATCTTTTTGATGGTTCAGTTCTTCCGGCAGTTGCCGCGCGAATTAGACGAGGCCGCGATGATCGATGGCTGTTCCCCTTACAAAATCTATTGGGTGATCATCCTTCCCTTGTCGCTGCCCGCGATGGGCACGGCTGCGATCTTTTCGCTGATCTGGGTGTGGGAGGATTTCCTCGCGCCGCTGATCTATCTGAACGACATCAAATCTTACACGGTGCCTCTCGCGCTGCGACTGTTCCTTGATCAAGAAGGGCAATCGATTTTCGGGCAAATGTTCGCAATGTCGGTCCTGTCGCTTGTGCCAGTCATCGTGTTTTTCATCGCTTTCCAGAAACTGATCGTGCGCGGCATTGCCACCTCGGGAATGAAATAAGGAGCCGCAAGATATGGCGGGTTTAACACTTAGAGATGTAGGCAAATCCTACGGTGGACTATCGGTGATGTCGGGGCTTGAACTTGATATTCATGACGGTGAGTTTTTGGTGCTTGTCGGTCCGTCGGGCTGCGGCAAATCTACATTGCTTCGGATGATCGCCGGGCTAGAGGAAATCACCGACGGTACGATCGCGATCGAAGACACCATCGTTAATGATTTGCCTGCGTCCAAACGCGAACTGTCGATGGTTTTCCAATCCTACGCGCTTTATCCGCACATGTCCGTGCGCAAGAACCTCGCGTTTGGATTGCAGAACATGAAGATGACCAAGGCCGAAGTCGCCCGCCGCGTCGACGAAGCAGCCCGTGTATTGCAAATCGAAGAACTTCTAGAACGCAAACCCCGCCAACTGTCCGGCGGGCAAAAGCAACGTGTTGCGATTGGGCGCGCGATCGTCCGCGAACCAAAGCTGTTCTTGTTTGATGAGCCGCTATCGAACCTTGATGCGGAGCTGCGTGTGCAAATGCGTGTCGAACTTGCGTCTCTTTACGCCAAGCTGGGCACGACAATGATTTATGTGACCCACGATCAGGTCGAAGCCATGACAATGGCCAGCCGGATTGTTGTTCTTCGCAAAGGCACGATTGAACAAGTCGGGACCCCCCAAGAACTGTATACCCGTCCGGCGAACCTATTTGTTGCTGGGTTTATCGGGTCGCCCAAGATCAATATGTTCAAAGCAACCGCATCAAAGGTTGCAGATGGCATCCACATATCCGCCCCTGAGTTCGAAGACTTCGAAGTTAGCGGATTAGAGCGTGCAGTGGACGCGGTCACGATCTGCATTCGCCCCGAAGCATTGGCGCTGGATGGTGGATCAATACAAGTCACGGCCGAATTAGCGCTGGTTGAGTACCTGGGCAGCGAGATTTTGTTACACGCCAAATTGCCATCAGGCGCGATGGTGTTGTTGCAGACCAGCGGCAAGGAAAAATACGTCCGGGGGCAGCCCATTACCTTTGGTTTTGAAACGTCCGATGTGCATGTTTTCGACCATAATGGCGATCGCGTCGCATTCACACACGAGGAAGCAATCGCATGAAACTAGCCATTGTTGGCTGCGGGTCTAGGCATTCGATGTTTAGCGACAGCGTTACGGATGACTATCCTGACAAACATGAAATCGTGGCGGTGTGTGATAACAATCCACACCGGCTTAGCCTTGCAGCGCAGGCCGCGTCACGCGAAGGCACGAATGGTGTCGCGGCATATGACGCCGCTGATTTCGATGCCATGATAGCTGAACAAAAGCCCGATACCGTCGTGGTCACGACGCCCGACTTTCTGCACGCCAGCTATATCGTGCGTGCATTCGAAGCAGGCTGCGACGTGATTTGCGAAAAGCCGATGACGATTGATTTGGCATCGCTAAAGCAAATTACGGATGCTCAAAAACGCACGGGACGTCAGGTGCGGGTTACCTTTAACTATCGCTATTCGCCGGCGCGAACTCAGGTCAAAGACATTATAGCCTCGGGCCAAATTGGCGAAGTCACCGCGGTTGATTTTCGCTGGCACCTAGACCGTGTTCACGGGGCAGATTATTTTCGCCGCTGGCATCGTCAAAAGGAAAATTCAGGCGGGTTGTTGGTGCATAAATCCACGCACCATTTTGACTTGTTAAATTGGTGGCTAGGCGCGGTTCCATCGCAGGTAACCGCGTCTGGGCGCCGCGCGTTTTACCGGCCCGAAACCGCGCTCAGCATGGGGTTGGCACAGCGCGGTGCCCGTTGCGCCACTTGTGAAGTTGCTGATCGTTGTGATTTCGAACTGAACCTAGACGAAGACGCTCAGCTTCATGCGCTGTACCGCGAGGCTGAACACGAAGACGGGTATTACCGCGACCTATGTGTATTTGACGAAGAAATCGGGATCGAAGACACGATGCAGGCGCACATCCGTTATGGCTCAGGTGCCACGGTCAATTACACCCTGACTGCCTATTCTCCATGGGAAGGCCTAGAGATCAAGTTCCAAGGGACCAAAGGCGATTTGACACATAAACACGTCGAGGTTCACGGCGTTTTTGGTGGCGAACGCGCCCATGCAGGCAAAGACGCCGTTTGGACCGAACTGCACATCGCCGGCCAACCACCACAAAAGATCGATGTCCCAACCGCCGAGGGTCACCACGGCGGGGCTGACCCGGTGATGTTGGGCTATATTTTTGATCCCGATAACATGGAACCCGACCAATACAATCGCGCCTCGGACCATGTTGCGGGCGGCTGGTCGATACTGACCGGAATCGCCGCGAACATGTCGATCGAAACCGGAAGCACGGTCGATATCCCAACAATGCTAAAGGGGCGTGGCATTACGCTAAGTTGAATACACAGGGTGATCCAAATGGCTGCAAAGAAGAACGTCGTATTGATCGGCTGTGGCATGGTTGCCTCTGCCTATGTTGAGAGTTTTCGCAATCTTTCGGATCAAATGCAGTTGGCGGGGGTGCTGGCATCGACGGGCGACAGTGGCCGCGCGTTCTTAGCGCAGCACGCCAAGCATTTCCCAACGGCGCGCGCCTATGAAACCCTTGAGGAGGTCATTGCCGCCAAGCCCGACATGGCCGTGGTGATTACCCCACCGAATGCGCGTGTTTCGATTGTGAGGCCGCTTGCCAGCGCGGGTATTCCTATCCTGATGGAAAAACCAATCGAACGGACGTTCGCGAATGCGCAAGAACTCGTCGAGATTTGCGCGGATATTCCGTTGGGCATCATGCTGCAACACCGCGTTCGTCCGTCGGCGAAGGCGCTGCGCGAATTGCTGGAAGCGCGTGATTTGGGGCCGCTGGGGCTGGTCGAAATATACGTCCCTTGGTGGCGCGAACAGGCCTATTATGATGAACCCGGGCGCGGGACGCTTGCCCGTGATGGCGGTGGGGTTCTGATCAGTCAGGCGATACACACGCTTGATCTTGCGCTTCAGTTCACTGGCCCCGTCAAAGAGGTCATGGCAATGCGCCGGACCTCGACGTTTCACACCATGGAAAGCGAAGATTTCGTAAGCGCAGGGCTGACATTTGAAAACGGCGCTGCGGGCAGCCTTGTTGCATCAACAGCGACATACCCCGGCCGTACCGAAGAAATCATTCTGCATTATGCCAATGCGTCGGTGACGCTGAAATCGGCTGAATTAACGGTCAATTGGCGGACCGGTCAGACCGATACAATTGGGGCGGCCGTCGCGACTGGCGCAGGCGGTGACCCAATGGCGTTTACTTCGGATTGGCACCAAGCGGTCATCGCGGATTTCATTGATTGCATTGATAGCGGAGCCACACCCGCGGCAAGCGGCCAAAGCGCGCTTGCCGTCCATGCAGTGATCGAGGCGATCACCACATCAAGCACCACGGGCAGCGTTAGCCCGATCAAAAAGGTATTTCAAACATGACAACTGGCAACGGCCTTAAGCTGGCAGCAATTGGCGTAGATCATGGGCATATCTTTGGCATGCTTGGTAACATGGTCGCGCAAGGGTGCAGCATCACCCACTGGTGGACTGAGCGCGATTGGGCGCTGACTGATAAATTTACAGAAACCTATCCTGACCTTGTCAGGGTTTCTGACCGCAACGCCATCCTAGACGGTCCAGACGTCGATATGGTTCTGATTGCCGCCGTGCCAGAAGACCGCGCGGCGCTTGCGATTGAGGCGATGAAAGCTGGCAAAGATGTCATGGTCGACAAGCCCGGATGCACGACCTTGGCCCAATTGGCGGAAATTCAGGAAACAGTCGCCCAGACCGGGCGCATCTGGACCGTGAATTTTTCGGAACGCTTTCAGGTGCCATGCGTCGCTAAGGCCGAAGAACTGGTTGCGCAGGGTGCTATTGGCAATGTGATCCAAACGATCGGTATGGGCCCACACAAGCAAAACCTTCACACCCGGCCTGATTGGTTTTTTGAACGCCCTCGCTATGGCGGGATTCTGACTGATATCGGGTCGCACCAGATCGACCAGTTCTTGTTCTTTACAGGTTCAACCGAGGCCAAAATCAAACACGCCATGGTCGCGAACAAAAGCCTGCCCCAACACCCCGGCGTGCAGGATTTCGGCGAGGTCGTGTTGGAAGGAAACAAGGGCCATGGTTACGTCCGTGTCGATTGGTTCACGCCAAAGGGGCTTCCCATGTGGGGAGATGGGCGCCTGACGATCCTTGGCGATGCGGGCTACATTGAGCTGCGCAAATACATTGACCTTGCGAACGGGAACCGTGGCGATCAGCTTTTGCTTGCGAACCAAGACGGTGCCGAAATGATTGATTGCCGCGAGGTGCCCTTGACCTATTTCCCGCGCATTTGTGCGGACATACGAAACCGCACCGAAACCGCGGTAAGTCAGGCGCATACATTCCGTGTCATGGACCTAACGATCCGGGCGCAAATGCTGGCCGAAGGGGAAGCGCCATGAAAAAGGTCAAGGTTGCGATCATCGGTGCCGGGATTGGGCAAAAGCACTATATCGCCTATCAGCAGTTACCCGAAATGTACGATGTGGCCGCGATTTGCGATGTGAATAGAGCGCGGGCGCAGGCCTTCGTAGATGACGCGCATTTGTCACGTATCACCGATGATTTCGACGCGGTGCTAGCGGACCCAGAAGTCGAGCTTATTGATATATGCTTGCCGCCGCATCTTCACTTTGATTTCACCGCGCGGGCCATGCGTGCAGGCAAGGATGTGATCTGCGAAAAGCCGCTCGCGAACAGCGTTGCCGACGTTGACCGCCTGATCGCAATATCAACCGAGACGGGGCGCACCGTGTTCCCGGTATTCCAATATCGCTTTGGCAAGGGAATATCGCAGCTACGCGCCCTGATCGATAGTGGACTAGCAGGGCGTCCGTTCGTCGCTTCGCTTGAAACGCACTGGAACCGCGGCGCGGATTACTATTCGGTTGATTGGCGGGGTACGTGGCAGGGCGAACAAGGCGGCGCAGTCTTAGGCCACGCCATTCACGCGCATGATCTGCTGACATTCATCATGGGCCCGGTTTCATCAGTATTCGCGCGCGTCGCGACCCGTGTGAACGACATCGAGGTAGAGGACTGTGCGGCCTTGGCCATAGCACTTGAAAACGGGGCGCTTGCGACCAGTTCGGTAACCCTTGGTGGCAGCACAGACACAAGCAGGCTACGGTTTTGTTTCGCCGGCGTTACAGCCGAAAGTGGTTCCGAACCTTACCGCCCTGCAGAAGGCGAATGGACGTTCACCGCCCGCGCGCCCGTCACCCAAGATCAGGTAGATGCCGTTCTTGCCAAGGTTGACACACCCCCTGCGGGTCAGGTCGGCTTTGCGGTCGAAGTATTCCGCGCGATGCGCGGCTTGGAAACAGCGTTCGTCAACATTGAAGAGGCACGTCGATCAATCGAATTTGTCAGCGCGGTTTACGAGTCGGCAAAATCAGAACTGCCGGTTTCACTGCCAATGCAAGAAAACGCACCGACATACCAAGGGTGGTGGCCGTAACAGCCCGGATCGTTGTACGGCTGCCAGCCGTGCGCGCATTGCTGAACCGGCCGACGTAAATCAAGGCGTTCCATGTTCTGCGGCGGCGTCAGTCATCTCTAGACGAAAAAGGCCCTTGGCGTTGGCGCGAACGCGGGACAAGCCTGCTTGGCTTGCCCCTTTGTCAGCATCTCACTCGGGCGATGGCGCGCCGCCCTCAAAGGCATTGCCATTGCGCCAGTCGCAAGGATCTTCCTGCATTTCTAAGTGTAGCGCCGTTCCGGTGTAGGGGTTGGCGCGCGCCAGATCTTCGTCGAAGGTGATGCCAAGGCCCGGCGCTTGGGGGGCGAGGATGAACCCTTCGTCCCACGTGATGGAATGGCCGATCAGCTGTTGATGGAAGTCGCCGCCGGTGCCGATCGTTTCCACCATCAGCAGGTTCGGGATAGACGCGGCAAGGTGGATGTTTGCGGCCCATTCCACAGGCCCGGCATAAAGATGCGGTGCGACCTGCGCGGTGAACCCTTCGGCCAGCGCGGCGATCTTCTTTGCCTCCCATATGCCACCTGCGCGGCCCAAGGCGGGCTGCAGGATCCGCGCGCCGCCGACGCGCAGCAGGGTGGCGAATTCGGCCTTGGTTGTCAGGCGTTCGCCGGTGGCCACGGGGATGCGCACGTTGCGGGCGACCTCGGCCATATCAAGGGGGCTGTCGGGGGGAATGGGTTCTTCGTACCAAAGCGGGCCATAGGGTTCCAACGCTTGGCCCAGCCGGATCGCGCCAGCCACCGTAAACTGGCCATGCGTACCGAACAGCAGGTCGGCCTTGTCGCCCACGGCCTCGCGTATAGCCTTGCAGAACGCGACGGAGAGAGAGATGTCGGACATCGCCGGATCATGCCCGCCGTGGATGGTGTAAGGGCCAGCCGGGTCGAATTTCACGGCAGTAAAGCCCTGTTCAACCATTGCTGCGGCCGCCTCTGCGGTCATGTCGGGCGAAGTCCAGAAGTCCGGCGTTTTTTGATGCGCCAACGGCCAGATATATGAATACGACCGTATCCGCGGGTTCATCAGCCCACCCAAAAGCGCCCACACCGGGCGGTCGCGATCTTTGCCCAGAATATCCCAACAGGCGATTTCCAGCCCGGAAAACGCGCCGATCACAGTCAGGTCAGGCCGCTGTGTGAACCCGGCGGAATAGGCACGGCGAAACATCAGTTCGATGTTTTCGGGGTTTTCGCCCTTCATGTGACGGGTGAAGACGTCTTCGATCACGGCCTTCATCGCCCTGGGGCCAACGGAGCTGGCATAGCATTCGCCATAGCCGGTGACCCCGGTGTCAGTGGTCAGCTTGACGAAAATCCAATACCGCCCGCCCCAACCGGGGGCAGGGGGCGCGACGGTGAAAACCTCTAGATCCGTCAGTTTCATTTGAACAAGATCACGTTGCGCCGGGCCGCGCCGGATTTCGTATCGGCGATCGCTTCGTTGATCTGATCCAACGACCAGCGGCCGGAAATCAGCTCGTCCAGCTTCAGGCGCCCTTGTTGGTACAGATCGACCATCCACGGAATGTCGCGTGACAGCACCGTGTCGCCCATCAACGATCCGACCATTTCTTGACCCATCGCCGCGATGATGACGGGTTCATAGGATGTCGTCGCGCCGGAATGAGGCATGCCAACCATCACCATGCGCCCGCCGGGTGCAAGATAGCGGGTGGCGGTGTCATAGGCTTGGATCGCGCCGACCGTCACGAACACAGCATCCGCCCCGCGCCCAGTGATTTTGCGCGCGGCTGACCAAGGTTTGGGATCGGTGGCCAAGATGCCGTCGGTCGCGCCGAACTCTTTCGCGATTTCCAACTTTTCGGGAACCATATCCACCGCGATGATCCGGCCCGCACCCGCGATGCGCGCGCCCTGAATGGCGTTCAGGCCAACGCCGCCAGCACCGATCACAACCACGTTCTGGCCCGGACGAATTTGTGCGGTGTTGACCACGGCGCCAACGCCGGTAATCACACCGCAGGCCATCAGGCAGGCAGCCTCCATCGACATATCATCGGGCAGTTTGGCGATCTGACTGCGGTGAACAACGGCCTTTTCGGCAAAAGCACCGCAGGCCAGCCCGTGTTCCATCGCGCCCCCATCAGCCGCAGACAGGGGGCCGTTCTGGCGATCATACGGCGTGTCGCAATGTACCGCCGTGCCGGTGGCGCAGGGGGTGCAGGTTCCGCAAGACCGGATAAGGGTCACCAGAACCGCATCGCCAACGGCATATCCTGTCACCCCGTCGCCAATCGCACTGATCCGGCCTGCAGCCTCGTGGCCATAAACGGCAGGCAGGGCACCGCCCCAGCCGCCGTCAATATACGAGATGTCGGAATGGCAGATGGCGCACGCCTCTAGCGTGACTTCAACTTCGCCGGTTTCGGGCGCACGAAGTTCGACATCTTCGATGACTAACGGCGCGTTGAATTCGTGGCATACGGCAGCGCGAATCTTTGCCATGGCAGGCTCTCCCTCATTTTCGTCAAGGATTGCGAAGGATGAGGGAGGCTGACAAGCGGCCAGTTGATTTACGTAGCGGAAATTTACGCCTGTGCTTTTGCCGCCTCTGCAAAGCGATGCGCCTGCTGCGGGGCGTCGCCCATTTGTGCGGCAGGGCTGCACAGCACGGCCCAATCGGTGCCCGGCCATTCACGATTGGCAAGTTGGGCCAGCGGCGTCTGGCTTTCCTGCGCTTCTTTGCACAGGGCCTTTACGGCGGCTTGCGCATCAGGGCGAGGCATCTGCGCGGCCAGCGCAAAGCTAAGCGCCTCGGCGTAGGTCAGGCCAAGGCCGTCGTCGATGCCTGCCTCCATACGGTCCGCAACGGGCGTGATGGTGGTTGCAAGGCTTTCGGCCACGTCCAAGGCGCGGGCAAGGGCCATCGTGATCTGCGGCAGGCTCATCCATTCGACCAGCCATGTCGCACCGTCGCGCTGTTGGCGGTGTTGGGCGGCGGTTTGCATGTTGGCGTTCAGCCCAACCATTTGACGGGCCAGTGCCACCATCACGCCGGGGCCAACCGGGTTCTGTTTTTGCGGCATGGTGGATGAACCGCCACCTTGGCCCAACCGGATCTCACCAATCCCGGTTTGCGACATTAGCAACAGATCTTCGCCCATTTTGGCAAGCGATCCAGCCACTGCTGTCATCCACGCGGAAAGCTCGGCAACCGTGTCGCGGGTGGAATGCCAGCTTTCGCCGGGGTCGCCCAGACCAAGCGCTGCTGCAAGATCGGCCCGAACGGCCGCGCCTTTATCGCCCATCGCAGACAAAGTGCCCGACGCGCCTGCAAGGCTAACGTTCAAGAGGCGTGGGCGCAGTTCGGCCAGTCGCTCGCGATGACGTAACAAGGGCTGCCCCCAGCTGGCCACAACCGCACCGAACGAGGTGGGCGTTGCAACCTGCCCCCAAGTGCGCGCCGCCATCGGCAGATCGGCGTGCGTTTCAGCCAACGTGCCAAGCCGGGCCAGAATGCGAACCAACCGTTCGTCCATCAATGTCAGCGCCTGACGCAGCCGCAGGATCAGGCCAGTGTCGATGATGTCCTGACTGGTGGCGCCCCAGTGGGCGTATTGCGCGTGCTCTGGGGCTTCCATCGCTTTGCGAAAGGCTTTGACCAAGGCGGGGATGCACACCGCGCTTTCGCCCGTTTCAGCGGCAAGGCCGGTCGGGTCGATCTGTATTTCAAGCGTGGCGCGATGAATGAAGGCGGCGCTTTCTTCGGGGATCACGCCCAGCTTGCCTTGCACCTTGGCCAGCGCCCCTTCGACCAGCAGCATGGCGCGAACTTCGGCGCTGTCGGTGAAAAGTTTGCCGATTTCGGCGTCATGGAACAGGTCGCGGTAGAGGCCGCTGTCAAAAGGGGAAACGGCCATCTTATACTGCTTTCAAACCAAGAATGTCGCGGGCTTGTACCCATGTTGCGACGGGGCGTTCGTATTTTTCGCACAGCTCAACGGCACGTTTGACCAGCGCCGCATTCGATGGGGCCAGCGTTTCGCGGTTAAGGCGCATGTTATCTTCTAGCCCGGTGCGGGTATGCCCGCCCGCAGCAATAGACCATTCGTTCAAAACGATCTGGTTCGGGCCGACACCGGCACCGCACCACTGCGCATCGGGCGCAAGGCGGTTCAGGGTTTTGACGTAGAAATCGAACACCTCTTTATCCACGGGCATCGCGTTTTTCACGCCCATGACGAACTGAACATACAGCGGCTTTTTCAGGCGCCCATCTTCCGACAGCTTCACGGCCTGAAAGATGTGGGACAGGTCGAATGCCTCGATCTCGGGCTTGACGTCGTATTTCAGCATCTCGCTGGCCAGCCAGTCCACCAAATCGGGGGAGTTTTCATAGACCCGCGTCGGAAAGTTGTTCGATCCAACCGAAAGCGATGCCATATCGGGCGCAAGGGAAAGCATCCCGCCACGTTCGTGGCCCGCGCCGGAACGCCCGCCGGTGGAAAGCTGGACAATCATGCCGGGGCAATGCTTTTCGATGCCTTCTTTCAGACGCGCAAACTTTTCGGGGTCTGAACTGGGCGTTTCATCGTCGTTGCGCACGTGGCAATGCGCGATAGAGGCGCCGGCCTCGAATGCCTCGTGCGTGCTTTCGATCTGCTCTTCCACCGTGATCGGCACGGCGGGGTTGTTTTCCTTGCGGGGGACAGAGCCGGTGATGGCAACGCAGATGATGCAGGGGTTGGTCATGATGCCTCGGATATGATGGTGTTCAGAAGGGCCGCAAGTTGTGGTGCGGCGGTCAGTTGCGGGACGTGGCCGCAATCAAGTTCATAGGTTTCAGTGCCCGGCGCGGCGGCCAGCATGGCGCGCTGCAATTCGGGCGTGACGGTCCTGTCTTGCAGGCACAGGATATAGCTGCGGGGCAGGGTGCCGAACCGTTCCGCCGTGACATGGGCCGGTTCGATCTGACCGCGGTTTGGCTGATGGGTCAGCCCCTTTAGGGCAGCATCGCGAAGTTCGGGCGAGGCGTCTTGAAACAGAGCGTCCGCTGCAAGCTCTGGGTTCAGCACGGTTGCGCCTTCGGGGCCGCGTTGAACGGCTTTGCTGATGCCCAGAGCGCTTTGTGTTTTGATCAGGTCCAACAGCGATTGCCCGTCTTGCGGTATGAAGGCCGCGATGTAGATCAGGCGGCGTACCTGTTCGGGGGCAAGTTCGGCAGCGGCGGAAATCACCATGCCGCCCATTGAATGGCCCACCAGAAACGCAGGCTCCCCATCACGCAGGACGCCAGCGACGTAAGTAGCATAAGTGCTCAACCCCACCTCGGCGGGTGGGGTTGGATCGTTGCCATGGCCGGGAAGAGTGATGGCGGTGACGTCATGCCCTGCATCGCGCAGCAATGGCACAATGAATTGCCACGATTCCGCGGTGTTCCATGCGCCGTGGACTAGAACGATGCGCGCCATTCGGCCTTTCCCCCTTTAGATGTCAAGGAAGACGGTCTCACCCTCTCCCTGCAGGGTGATGTCAAAGCGGTAAACGACCTTGCCGTCAACCTCGGTCCGCTTCGCGACAAGGGTATCACGGCGATCAACCTGTTCCACCAGATTGATGACGGGGTCATTGGCGTTCGCGTCTGCCTCGTCCTCAAAATACAGGCGGGTGTTCAGGCCGATGTTGATGCCGCGCGCGACGATCCACAGGTTGATATGAGGTGCCTGCACGCTGCCATTGCGGCCCGGCGTTGCGCCCGGTTTGATCGTGTCAAAGCCCCACACACCGGTTTCGAAATCGGTGATGATGCGGCCCCAACCACGAAAGCCGTCTTCAACCTCGGCGTTGCGTGGGTCTTCGGGGTGGGCATAGATACCGGCGGCGTTTGCCTGCCATGCTTCCAGCATCACGTCTTTCACTGGCGCGCCCATGCCATCGATCACCAGACCTTCGACGCGGATACGTTCGCCGGCGGCGTTTGGCCCGGCAATGTCCCAGCCCAGCTCTTCACGGTAAATGTCAAAACCCGCAGCCCCCGGCGCAAGGCCGATGTGAACGTATGGGCCAGCCGTTTGAGACGATGTCTCTTTCAGGTAATTCAGCGATTGTACCATGGCTTAGTTCCCTTCCAGACGGTTTTCAAACAGGGTGGAGCGGCGACCGCGCAGGACGATATCGAACTTATACGCAATCGTATCCAGTGGCACGGTGGCGTTCAGATCAAGCGCAGCAACCAGACGGTTAATCGCATCCTGATCGGGGATGGTTTTCACGATGGGGCAGTGCGGGATCAACGGGTCGCCTTCAAAATACAGCTGCGTGATCAGGCGCTGCGCAAACCCTGACCCGAAGACCGACACGTGAATATGCGCGGGCCGCCAGCTGTTGACCCAGTTGCGCCACGGATATGCACCGGGTTTGATCGTGCGGAAGAAATAGTACCCGTCTTCGTCTGTCACGGTCCGGCCACAGCCACCAAAGTTGGGGTCAATCGGCGCAAGGTACATGTCTTTCTTGTGCCGATACCGACCTCCGGCGTTTGCCTGCCAGATTTCAACCAAGGTATTCGGGACAGGGCGGCCGTTTTCATCCAACACGCGGCCATGCACGATGATGCGTTCGCCAATCGGATCGCTCTCTTTGGCGTAGTTCTTGATCAGGTCGTTATCGATGGCATCAACGTCGTTGTGCCCAAACACAGGCCCGGTGATTTCCGAACGCGTGTTTTCCAGCGACAGCATCGCGTATTGCGGGGACCGTGCGACAGAGGTCTTGTAATCCTTCGTGTATGCGGGCGGATGGATGTTCCGATCTCGCATAAAGAATTCGCCCTTAGGCAGGGTTTTAGGGCCGGTCATATCTCTACCCCCATTTCCTTATAGGTTTGCTTGATAATTTTCAGCGCGTGGTTTGCTGCCGGGACGCCTGCATAGACGGCCACATGCATCATCGCCTCGCGCACGTCATCTGGCGTGGCGCCGGTGTTGGCGGTGGCGCGGGTGTGCATCGCGACCTCGTCCCACTGACCAAGGGCGGCCAACAGCGCAAGGGTGATCATCGAGCGTTCGCGCTTTGTGATGTTGTCGCGCGACCAGACAGACCCCCACGCCCCTTCGGTGATGAAGGTTTGGAACGGTTCGTCGAATGCGGTCTTGTTCGCCTCGGCGCGGTCTACGTGGGCGTCGCCCAGAACCGAGCGGCGGGTTTTCATGCCGTCGTCAAAACGTTCAGACATGGCCGATCTCCTTTAGGAATTTGTTCAACAGCGCGGCGAATTCGCCCGGCTTTTCTGCGCAGGGCAGGTGGCCCGTGCCGCGGATGATTTCGAAATTGGACCCCTTGATCAGGTCCACCGTTTCGCGCACCAGATCAGGCGGGGTGGCGCCATCTTCGCTGCCCACAATGCCAAGCGTTGGCAGAGTCAGGCCCGATGTGGGCGTATAGAAATCGGTGCCCGCAATCGCGGCGCAGCAGGCGGTGTAACCTTCCACCGGCTGGCGGATCAGCATATTGCGCCACAGTTCCAACTCGGGCGTGGCGCGGAAGGGTTTGGCGAACCAGCGTTCCATGGTGCCGTCTGCGATGCTTTCGATCCCGTCCGCCTTGATCGCGGCGATGCGGTCGTTCCACATTTCAGCCGTGCCGATCTTGGCGGCGGTATTGGAAAGAACCATCCCGCGAACCTGATCAAGCCGCTTTACAGCCAGCCCCTGCGCGATCATCCCACCGATGGAAAGGCCGACGAAAACGCAATCGCGCACGTTCAGGTGATCCAGCAGCCGTTCGGTATCGGTTACAAGCTTGCCCATCGAATAGGGGCCGGGTGGGCAGGACGAAAGGCCGTGCCCGCGCTTGTCGTACCGGATGATCCGCAACCCGGAGGGCAGCAGCGGCAACACGTCGTCCCACAGCCGCAGATCAGTGCCAAGCGAGTTGGAAAAGACAATCGGCGCGCCCTGCGGGTCGCCATCTTCGCGATAGTGGATCCGGGTATCGCCCAGGTCTGCTATTTTCATGCTTTTAACCTTCAGTAGGGAAGACCGATGTAATTTTCGGCCAACGCAGTTTGCGCGGCAACCGATGTTTCCAGATATGCCAGTTCGCTTTCCTGCATCCGCTGGCCGAATGCGCCCTGATCGGGGAAGCGGTGCAAAAGCGATGTCATCGACCAAGAGAACCGTTCGGATTTCCAGACACGGGCCAAGGCGCGTTCTGAATACCGGTCGATGCCTTCTTCGCTTTTGTCCTGATACAGCTCTGTCAGCGCGTTATACAGGTAATGCACGTCAGACACAGCAAGGTTCAGCCCCTTTGCGCCGGTGGGTGGCACGATATGCGCGGCATCCCCAACAAGGAACAACCGGCCCCAGCGCATGGGTTCAGCCACATAGCTGCGCAGCGGCGCGATGGATTTTTCGATGGTATCGCCGGTGATAATCGTATCGGCCGCATCGGCAGGGATGCGGCGTTTCAGTTCATCCCAGAACGCGTGATCCGACCACTGATCAACCTTATCTTCCAGCGGCACCTGAAGGTAATACCGGCTTAGGTTCGCATTGCGCATCGAACACAGGGCAAAACCGCGTTCGTGGTTGGCATAGATCAACTCGTCCGACACAGGCGGTGTTTCGGAAAGAATGCCAAGCCAGCCAAATGGGTAAACTCGTTCGAATTCCTTCAGAACGTCTTGCGGAATGCAGGTGCGGCTGACCCCGTGGAACCCGTCACACCCAGCGACATAGTCGCAATCGATGCGATGTTCGGTGCCGTCCTTGGTGTAGGTCACATAGGGCTTGTCAGTTTTCAGATCATGCGGCTGCGCGCCTTCGGCCCCGTGGATCACCACGCCGTCCAACTTTTCGCGCGCCTGATAAAGGTCCGACGTTACCTCTGTCTGGCCGTAAACCATGACAGTCGCGCCAACCCGTTCCTTAAAGTCGATCCGAAATCCACGGTTGGACGCGGCCAGATAGGTGCCATCGTGCACGAAACCTTCGCGATCCATCCGCGCGCCAACCTGCGCCTCGCGCAGCATTTCAACGGTGCCCCATTCCAGAACGCCCGCCCGAATACGAGACAGAACATATTCGCGCGAGCGACGCTCTAGCACGACTGTGTCGATCCCCTTTAGGTGCAGCAGTTGCGACAGAAGAAGGCCCGACGGCCCGCCCCCGATAATACAAACCTGTGTACGCATGACATTCCTCCCTGCGGCGGTATTGCCGTAAGTAGTTTGCAATGTCAATTAATTTGAGCTTTGAAACGCTGGCCCTGCCGCGCCGAAATGGGGTGTTTGCGCACAGCAAACCCCTTGGCGATGGCGGGCGCTATGGCTATTAAGACGGTCCAGTTAGATTGGAGTAAACCGCTTGGACACTGCAGTACGTATCGCCCAAACCATCGCGACAGAGATTAACGCCAGCCCAAAGCAAGTGGGCGCGGCGGTGACGCTGCTTGACGAAGGTTCGACGGTTCCTTTCATCGCCCGTTACCGTAAAGAGGTGACCGGCGGGCTTGACGATGGACAGTTGCGCCACCTGGCAGATCGTATCGCCTATCTGCGAGAGTTGGAGGCGCGCCGGGCCAGCATCGTTGAAACCATCAAAGGTCAGGACAAACTGACCGATGAGCTGGCAAAATCCATCGCCAAGGCCGAAACCAAGGCCGAGCTGGAAGATATCTATCTGCCCTACAAACCCAAGCGCCGTACCAAAGCGATGATCGCGCGTGAAAACGGGCTACAGCCGCTGGTCGACGCCATTATGGCGGATCGAAATGCCGACCCAGAGGTGCTTGCGAACGCTTATCTGGGCGAAGCCGTGCCAACGGTCAAAGATGCCCTGAACGGTGCGCGCGATATCGTTGCTGAAGGTCTGACGGAAAATGCGGCCCTGTTGGGCCAGCTGCGAAGTTTCATGCAGAAAGAGGCGCTGGTCACCGCCCGTGTTATTGCGGGTGAGGAGGAGAAGGGCGCCAAATTCTCTGACTATTTCGACCATAGCGAGCTTTGGGCAAATATCCCGTCTCACCGTGCATTGGCCATTTTGCGGGCCGCGAAAGAAGGTGTGGTAACGGTCGATATCGTACCAGAACCGGAAACCGGCACGGAACGGGCCGAGGGCATGGTTGCTGCACAACTTCAGACACGCGGCAGCGGGCCGGGGGATGCGTGGCTGCGCAAGGTCGCGGGCTGGACATGGCGCGTTAAGCTGAGCATGACGATGATGCTGGATCTGTTGGCCGAAATGCGCGCCCGATCCCATGAAGAGGCGATCGCCGTCTTCGCGCGAAACCTAAAAGATTTGCTTTTGGCCGCACCCGCTGGCCCACGTGCCACGCTTGGCCTTGATCCCGGCATTCGCACCGGGGTGAAGGCGGCGGTGGTCGATGCGACAGGCAAGTTGCTTGCCACCGACACGATTTACCCGTTTCAGCCAAAGAACGATATGAACGGCGCGCAGGCCGCGATTTTGAAACTGATCACCGCGCACGGTGTGGAATTGGTTGCCATCGGCAACGGCACTGCCAGCCGCGAAACCGAACGTTTGGTGGCCGACACGTTGAAACTGTTGCCGGCCGGTGTGAAGGCGCCGTCAAAGGTTGTGGTGTCCGAAGCGGGGGCCTCGGTCTATTCGGCGTCTGAACTTGCCGCACGCGAATTTCCAGAACTGGACGTTTCCCTGCGCGGTGCGGTTTCCATTGCCCGCCGCCTGCAAGACCCACTGGCCGAGCTGGTGAAGATTGAACCGCAGTCTATCGGTGTTGGTCAGTACCAGCACGACGTGGATCAGCACCGGCTTAGCAAATCCCTTTCGGGCGTGGTCGAGGATGCTGTGAACGCGGTTGGCGTTGATCTGAACATGGCCTCGGCCCCGCTGTTGGCGCATGTGTCCGGGCTTGGCCCTTCATTGGCGGATGCCATTGTAAGCCACCGAGACGCGCATGGCGCGTTCCCATCGCGCAAGGCGCTTTTGGATGTGCCCCGGCTTGGCCCCAGCGCGTTTGAACAATGCGCAGGCTTCCTGCGGATACGCGATGGCGAAGAGCCGCTGGATGCGTCCTCGGTCCACCCCGAAGCTTACGGCGTTGCGCGGCGGATTGTGGATGCCTGCGGGCGCGACATTCGTGCGATCATGGGCGAAAACACCGCCCTGCGCGGATTGCGGGCAGAGGATTTCGTTGATGACACCTTCGGTCTGCCAACCGTGCGCGATATCCTGTCAGAACTTGAAAAGCCCGGCCGTGACCCACGCCCAAGCTTTGTGACAGCCACGTTTGCCGATGGTGTTGAAGAAATCAAAGACCTGAAGCCCGGTATGGTTCTGGAAGGGACCGTGACGAACGTTGCCGCCTTCGGTGCGTTTGTGGATGTCGGCGTCCATCAGGACGGGCTGGTCCACATCAGTCAGTTGGCCGACCGGTTCGTCAAAGACCCGCATGAGGTTGTGAAGGCTGGCGATGTTGTAAAGGTCCGCGTGACCGAGGTGGACGTGCCGCGCAAGCGTATCGCGCTGAGCATGCGCAAAGATGGCGGCGCGTCGGCGCGCGATGATCGCGCAGCACAACCCGCGCGCGGCGGGAACAAGAACGCCCCCAAAGGCGGCAAGCGGCAGATGCAGGCCGGACCAAAGGGTAAATCCGCAGACAGCGCGCAGAACGGCGCACTTGGTGCGGCCCTGCTGGATGCGATGCGAAAGCGCTAAGGCGCTTTCGTTCAGCCATCACCACTAACCACGCAAAGAAAAACCCGCCACTTGGGCGGGTTTTCCATAAATTCGTATCTGCGGCGAAGATTAGTTCTTCGCGTAGAATTCGACCACGAGGTTTGGTTCCATCATGACCGGGTAAGGCACATCGCCCAACGCAGGTGTGCGTGTGAACACAGCGGTCAGTTTGGAGTTGTCAACGTCCAGGTAGTCAGGAACGTCACGCTCTGGCAGTTGAGTTGCTTCAAGAACCAAAGCCATCTGCTTGGACTTTTCGCGAACTTCGATAACGTCACCTTCTTTAACGCGGTAAGAAGGGATGTTCACTTTCTGGCCGTTCACGGTCACGTGGCCGTGGTTCACGAACTGACGTGCAGCGAAAACTGTTGGCACGAACTTGGCGCGGTAAACAACTGCGTCCAGGCGGCGCTCCAGCAGACCAATAAGGTTTTCACCTGTGTCGCCTTTTACACGCTCAGCTTCGGCATAAATGCGACGGAACTGTTTTTCGGTCAGATCGCCGTAGTAGCCTTTCAGCTTCTGCTTAGCACGCAGCTGAATACCAAAGTCAGACAGCTTGCCTTTGCGGCGCTGACCGTGCTGACCGGGGCCATATTCACGACGGTTAACTGGGGATTTCGGACGACCCCAGATGTTTTCACCCATCCGGCGGTCTAGTTTGTACTTGGCAGACGTGCGTTTGGTCACGGCTGTTCTCCTTCGTTAGTGCGTCGCCCGGGGGCGACTATGAAGGGCGTTGTCCTTCCCCTTAGCGGGAGACAGGCTTTCCCTTGCGGGAGCCACCAACACCAATGAATAAACCCGGCAACAAGGCCGGGAATGGCGGGCTTATACAGCCGGTCAGGGCAGAGTCAATGGCTGCGCCTTGTTTCCTTCGGCAAAATACACGCTTTCATCTGAAAACCGCAACGCTACGCCGCATTGCGCGGGGCAGGGTAAGGCGCTATCGACCCCGGGCGCGAAAAGGAGGGCAGAATTAATGGCCGCAAAGTCAGTCTTGGAACAAAAGTTTGAACAGGGGCTGTTTGCCTCGCGGTGGTTGATGGCGCCAATGTATTTGGGGCTGGTTGTCTCTCTTGGTATGTTGATGATCGTCTTCCTGCGCGAGCTTGCATATTACGCGCCTCAGGTTCTTACGATGAGCAGCGACAAGGCGATCCTTGCGGTCCTGACGCTGATCGACATGACACTGGCGGCGAACCTTCTGTTGATCGTGCTCTTCTCGGGGTACGAAAACTTCGTGTCGAAGCTGGACATTAATGATGGTGGCGATCGACCGTCGTGGATGGGGACGGTGGACTTTTCGGGCCTGAAGATGAAGCTGATCGCGTCGATCATCGCGATTTCGGGTATCCACTTGTTGAAACGGTTCATGGAAATCGGCCAACAGGCGGCGGATGCGACCTATGGTGAACACGAACTGAAGTGGTTCGTTATCATCCACTGCACTTTCGTCATTTCCGGCGTGCTGATGGCCGCGATGGACTGGATGCAGGCCCGCAGTGTGAAGAAATACTGACCCACTGACAGACAAAGCGTGTTTCTGTCTGGCCTTGTGTCCCCTGCGCCGCTAAAAATCCGCCAAGCAGGAGAGTAACCTATGGCAGAAATTCGCCCCCAACCCGGAATTATGGACATCGCGCTTTATCAGGGCGGGCAGTCCCATCTGGATGGGGTGGCCGATGTGGTAAAGCTTTCGTCGAACGAAAACCCCTTTGGCCCCTCGGATAAGGCGAAAGAGGCGTTCGTGCGCAGCGGTCACCAATTGCACCGCTATCCCAGCACTGATCACGCCGGTCTTCGCGCGGCCATCGGCGAAGTGCACGGGGTAAACCCAGATCAGGTGATCTGCGGTGTTGGTTCGGATGAAATTATCACGTTCCTCTGCCAAGCCTACGCCGGCCCGGGGGATGAGGTTATTCACACCGAACACGGGTTTTCGATGTACCGCATATCGACCCTTGCCGCTGGCGCGACGCCCATAGAGGTGCCCGAACGCGAGCGTGTGGTGGATGTCGATGCCATTCTGGCCGCGTGTAATTTCCGCACCAAGCTGGTTTTTATCGCGAACCCCGCGAACCCCACCGGCACGATGATTGGCGGAAACGAATTGGCGCGGCTTGCTGATGGGTTGCCCAAACAGGCCATTCTTGTGCTTGATGGTGCCTATGCGGAATACGTTGAAGAATACGATGGCGGTAAGGCGCTGGTGGATGCGCGCGAAAACGTCTTCATGACGCGGACGTTCTCCAAAATATACGGTCTTGGTGGTTTGCGCGTCGGTTGGGGCTATGGCCCGAAAGAGATCGTTGACGTGCTGAACCGCGTGCGTGGTCCATTCAACCTAAGCCAAACGCAGCTGGAAACAGCCGAAGCGGCCGTGCGGGATATGGATTATACCGAACGCTGCAGAACCGAAAACACCCGCCTGCGCGCGTGGCTGGCCGAAGCACTGGCAGAGGCTGGCGTGCCTTCGGACACTTCAACGGCGAACTTCATCTTGGCGCGGTTCACCTCGCCGGACGAAGCGGAGGCCTGTGACGAGTGGTTGAAATCGAAGGGAATTATCGTGCGACGTGTCGCTGGATATAAGCTTCCCAATTGTTTGCGCATCACCGTCGGGGATGAGGCATCGTGCCGGCGCGTGGCGCATGCCGTCCGGGCCTTTAAGGAGAGCGTCTAATGAGCGTTATTTACGAACGCGTCGCGCTGATCGGCTTGGGCTTGATCGCGGGTTCCATGGCGCATGGGATGCGCCGCGCGGGCCTGGCGACAGAAATTGTGGGCAGCGCGCGTTCAGCTGAAACCCGGAAAGTAGCCGCTGAAATTGGCCTGTGTGACCGCGTGGTCGAAACAGCTGCCGAAGCGGTGAAAGATGCGGACCTTGTCGTGCTTGCCGTGCCCGTCGGCGCAATGGGCGCCGTCGCGCAAGAGATTGTGCCCCATTTGAAACCAGGCGCGACGGTGACGGACGTTGGTTCGGTTAAGCGCGCGGTCATCGACGCGGTTCAGCCATTCATCCCTGAAAACGTCCACTTTGTTCCCGGTCACCCGTTGGCTGGTACGGAACATTCTGGGCCGCGGTCCGGTTTCGCGGAACTGTTCGATAATCGTTGGTGCCTGTTGGTTCCCGCCGAAGGAACAGACCCAGAGGCTACGGCGACCCTGCGCCGTTTTTGGGAAGGGCTAGGCGCGAATGTAGATGAGATGGACCCGGATCATCATGATCTGGTGCTTGCTGTTACCTCTCATGCGCCGCACCTGATTGCTTACACGATGGTGGGCGTCGCTGACGATTTGCGCCGCGTGACTGATAGCGAGGTCATCAAATACTCGGCCGCTGGTTTCCGGGATTTCACGCGGATCGCCGCGTCGGACCCGACCATGTGGCGCGATGTGTTTCTAAACAACAAAGAAGCGACGCTGGAAATTCTGGGCCGTTTCACCGAAGAGCTGTTCGCCCTGCAGCGTGCGATCCGTACCGGGGACGGTGAACATCTGCACGATTATTTCACCCGCACGCGCGCCATCCGGCGCGGTATTATCGAAGCGGGTCAAGATACGGCAGCGCCTAATTTCGGGCGTTCCACGGCTGCGTCATGAAGCGGCTGGTCGCCTCTTTCGCTTTGCTGGCCGTTCTTGCCGCAAGCGCTGCGCAGGCGGCGCCCAGCAGTTCGCCGTTTCCGCGACTGCGCCCAACCGCGATGCCGCGCCTGTTGCCAGTGTTTGGGCCAAGCCCTGAAACCATGCGCCCGCGTGCGCGCCCCGGTACCCGTACAGCCCCGATTGTGGTGGCAAGCGTCGGGTCGGCGTCTTTCACGGCTGCGCGTTCCCTGCGCCCCAAAGCGCGACCATCCTATGTGCGCAAAGTGGCGGCGGTGCAAAGCCAGCCCAAAGTCACAACGACAGGCAAAAGCGGTTCAATCTGCGGCGTGAAAAGCATTCGTGGGGTCAAGGCCGCGCCCATCCCTGGGCGGTTGAAGGGATGCGGGGTCAAGAAACCGGTTAAGGTCAGCTCTGTCGGCGGGGTCGCGTTAAGCCGCCCGTCGGTGATGAATTGCGAAACCGCCAAGGCGCTGAACAGTTGGGTGAAGAATGGCGTAAAGCCATCCGTCGGGCGTTTGGGCGGCGGTTTGAAATCCATCAACGTTATCGCGGACTATTCCTGCCGGACCCGGAACAACCAGCCGGGGGCCAAAATATCTGAGCATGGGCGCGGCAAGGCGGTCGATGTTTCGGGGATCACCCTGAACAACGGCAAAACGATCACAGTCTTGAAAGGCTGGGGCAAGACCGCCGACGGTAAGATTCTGCGCCGGATGCACAAATCGGCCTGTGGTCCGTTCGGCACCGTACTGGGCCCGAATTCGGACAAGTACCACAAGGACCACTTTCACCTAGATACGGCAAGTTACCGGTCTGGATCCTACTGCCGCTGACGCAGGCGTGGTGCGGGGCCAAGGGGGATTGGGCCAAGGCTCATCACGCCGCCGCGCAGATTAAGCGGAAGTTCCAGTGTATCGCGATTGGCAGAAAGCAGCGCCAAGCCACGCTCGATCTGTTTTGCCTGCCGCTGGGGGATAAGCCCGCCATTTACTGCAAGCGTCAAGACCTGCTTCCAGTTGGTGATGCCAAGGGTAATGCTGCCGTCAAGGTTACCGGCGCGGTCGACATCCAGATCACCGTTCGCGCGCAGGGCCATGTCGCCCCATTGAACGCGGGTATGCTTCAGCTCAATCCGGTTGATTTGCGCTGGTGTCCCTTCCAACGCAAAACGATCAAGCGGGCGGTCAAAGCCAAGGGCCGCGTCCAGCTTTAGCTGCTCAATAACCGCTGGTGCCGCGCGGCCAAGACCTAGCTGGGCCAGAATATCGGCAGGCGGCGTTATGTCGGATGCGTCTAGGCCGATCTCATGCACATTGGTACGTGCCGGGGCGAGGCGGGTGGCGAACAGGGCGCTTTTTGCCGTGAACTCTCCGCTTTCAGAGATGGCGGCGCGCAGCCCGTCGATCACGAAGTTTGAATGATCCAGCGCCAGATCGGTGCTTGCGCTGAACACGATGCTTCCGCGCATGTCGTTGGTTGTGATGTTGGCGGTGCCAAAGGGCGTTTCAACGGTCTGTTGGTCAGGCCAAACCAATATGACGTGGTTGGGTTTGTAACTTAGCGCCATCGCCTGAAAGAACGGCGCGCGCCATGCGATGCCGCTGTCGGTCGTGACAACGGGCTTTTCGATCACGGTATCCAAACGGTTCGGGAAGCCGCGCACGTTCAGGTCAGCGTATTCAGTGGCCCATCCGACCTGCGGCGTTGCCAGCCAATTGCGCAGCCCAGTTTCAAGCCCGCGTGCAGCGATGAACCAATAGCCACCCCACAACGCGGCCGCGGCCACGATCAAGACGATTAGTCTGCGCATTATTTGGCCCTCTTTCCCTTACCGGCTTGCTGGTGTTTACAGGTCCCAGAACAGGAGGGCCAGAGCCATGGCGCGCGCACCACTTTGGGTTTTCGGATACGGGTCACTTATGTGGAACCCCGGCTTTGCGGTTGCTGAACAGCGCGTGGCGCGGTTGTCGGATTTCCACCGCTCGTTCTGCATGCGCTCCATCCACCATCGTGGAACCGAAGAAGACCCGGGCCTTGTACTGGCACTGGATGCGCTGCCGGGTGCGGCTTGCACCGGTTTGGCGTTTCGCGTGCAAGACGGGGCAGAGGATGAAACCGTCAGCTATCTGCGAGAGCGAGAGTTGATCTCTTCGGCCTATCTAGAGGCCGAGTTGCCGCTTGAATTGCGCGATGGGCCCAAGGTGCAGGCGCTGACCTATATCATCGATCCTGACCACGTTCAGTATTGTGGCGGCCTGCCGTTGGAGGAACAGGCCAACACCATCGCAACGGCGGTGGGGGGGCGCGGGCCGAACACCGAATATCTGTTCAATACGGCCCAGCACCTTGTTGAATTGGGGATCGAAGACGCTGAATTGAACTGGCTGACGCGAAGAGTGCGCGAAATCACAACAGTTTCCGGCGCTTGACGTAATTGCATGTTGTCGTACTGGGGACGTTCGCCTAGAGTTTTGGCAACAAATAAAGGGGTCAGGACTTGTCTATGGACATGACCGAACGCGAGGCTGAGCCGCAGTTTTCCCAACCAATTCGCCAGATCCTGATGATGCTGGTTGCGGTAGGGTTGTTTTCCATCGGTGCCTATATGGCGTTTCCGAGGGTGGCACCGGTTTTTCTCTCGAACCCTTACCTGAACGGCGTCATCCTGTTGGTCTTTGCGGTGGGCGTGATCGCCTGTTTCTTGCAGGTGTTTCAGTTGATCTCGTCCGTTAACTGGATCGAAGGGTTTGCCAAACAACGGCCCGGCCACGAAATGACCCGCGCGCCGCGCCTGTTGGCTCCACTGGCTGCGCTATTGCGGTCGCGCGCTGCACGGATGCAAATTGGCGCATCTTCCTCGCGCTCTATCCTTGAATCGGTCGGCACGCGGATCGAAGAAGCCCGCGATATCACGCGCTATATCGTGAACTTGCTTATCTTTCTGGGCCTTCTGGGAACGTTTTATGGCCTAGCGACGACCGTTCCGGCGGTTGTTGATACGATCCGTTCCCTCGCGCCCAGCGATGGCGAATCCACGGCTGACGGGTTTGCCCGCTTGATGTCGGGGCTTGAAGAACAGCTGGGCGGCATGGGCACGGCGTTTGCATCGTCGCTGCTTGGTCTTGCGGGCTCTCTTGTCGTCGGGCTGCTAGAGCTTTTTGCGGGCCACGGGCAGAACCGTTTTTACCGCGAGTTGGAAGAGTGGCTTTCGACCATCACCCGCCTTGGATATTCCAGCGGCGAAGGGGAAGGCGGCGAAGGTGGCATGGTTGCCGGTGTGCTTGAACAGATGTCCGAACAGATGGACACAATGCAGGCCATATTCACCCAATCTGACGTCGGCCGTTCAATGATCGACGAACGGCTTGGCAAGGTCGCAGACGCGGTTGAGCGGCTGACAGTGAAGTTGGACAGTGACGATGGCCTTGCGGCAGGAACCACCGCCGCGCTTGGCCAGATCGCGGCCGGACAAGAGCGCATGATCGCCGCGCTGGAAGGTCGCGCCGAAGACGGTGGCGCGCATGTAGATGCGGAAAGCCGTATGCGCCTGCGTTCGATCGACGTTCAGCTTTTGCGCATTCTCGAAGAAATCTCTGCTGGTCGTCAGGAAAGCCTGACAGATCTGCGCAGCGACCTTGCGACGTTAAACCGGACGATCCGGCGGGCCACCGGCGAACCGGAGGAATAATAAATGGCCCTGTCGCGCCGTACCGGGAACCGCTTCCAAGCCTCGATCTGGCCGGGTTTCGTTGATGCGATGACGGCCCTGTTGTTGGTCCTGATGTTCGTTCTGACGATCTTTATGGTCATGCAGTCGATGCTTCAGGAAACCATCACTGGTCAGGAATCTGAACTGACCGAGCTTAATTCAGAACTTGCCGCCTTGGCCGAAGCGCTGGGCCTTGAACAACAGGTCAGCTTTGCCCTGCGCGAAGAGGTGGGGCAGCTTGGCGGTGAATTGGATACTGCGCAACTGCGTGCGGATGCCCAAGAAGCCATGATCGCAAACCTGAACTCGCGCCTCGGTGCGCAGGCTGCAGATCTGGCAAACGCCCGCGCGCAAATCACAAATTTTGAGGCGCAGGTTGCAAGTCTTCTGGCCCAACGGGACGAGGCTGTTAGCCGTGGCGCGGCATTGGAAAGCGATCTGGCCGCGCTTGAGGAAGAACGTGGCCGCCTGCTTACCGCGCAAGAACAATTGCAACTTGCCGTTGCCCAAGCCCGCAGCGAAGTCGACGCGCAGGAAGAGGAGGCCCGCCTTGCCGCCGCCCGGCGAGAGGCTCTTGAGGCACTGATCGCCGATCTGCGCCAACAGTCCGCCGATGCAGGGGACGCAAACGCGGCGCTCAGTGCGCGCGTGGACGTGTTGGAAACCCAACTGTCCGAAGAAGAGGCAGCTAAACTTGCCGAAATCGCTGCCGCGCAGGCGTTGCGCGACCGTCTGAAGGGGGCCCAAGATGAACTGACGGCGATGACCTTGGCGTTGGAAGAACAGCGTCGCCAAGCCGAAGAAACGCTAACCTTACTTGCTGCTGCGGACGCTGCAAAAAGCGATCTGGATGTTCAACTGGCCGCCGCACTTTTGGCGCGCGAACAGCTTTCGCAAAGCCTAACCGCCGCCTCGGAAGGGCAAGAGGGGCTTTCCGAAGCATTGCTGAAGGCGGAAGAAGAACGCGATGATCTGGCGGAACGTCTTGCCATCGCCGTTGCCGCGCGTGAGCGTCTGACCGCAGAACTGGAAACCGTGCAGCAAGAGGCATCCGAAAAAGCCGCCGCACTTTTGGCCAGTCAGGCAGAGCAGGACGAGACCACCGAAACCACCCGCCAAGAGCTGTTAGAGGCAATCGTCGAACGTCAAACGGCTGAGGATGAGCTGCAGCAAGCGCGCGACGAAAAAGCCGCGACCACAGATGAACTTTTGGCCGCTATCGCCGCGCGCGACCGCCTGCAGGCCGATCTGACAGCGGCGCAAGCCGATCAACAAGCGCTGACAGAGGCACGCGCCGCCCTTGCGCGGGCCGAGGCCGAACTGGTGGCCCTGCGCGGTGTGTCGAGCGATCAAGAGACCATCCAGAAACAACTGGCTGCCGCGCTTGCCGCGAAACTGGCCGCCGAGCAGACCGCCGAACAGCAGTTGAGCGAGGCCGAGCAACGCGCCGCGCTGTTAGCCTCCGCCAACCGCGCGCTGGATGCGGAAGAGGCAAAATCGGCCGAAAGCCAGCGTAAGATCGCGTTGCTGAACCAACAGGTCGCGGCATTGCGCGGGCAGTTGGGATCGCTTCAGGCGCTATTGGATTCGGCCTCGGAACGCGATGCCGATGCGCAGGTTCAGCTAGAGGCTTTGGGCAATCGCCTGAACGCTGCTTTGGCCAGTGTCGCCGCCGAACAGCGCGCGCGGGCTGAATTGGAAGAAGCAGAGCGTATCCGGCTGGAAGAAGAAGCACGGCGTTTGACAGAGCAGGCCAAGAACCTTGAAAACTATCGGTCCGAGTTCTTTGGGCGCCTGCGCACCGTTCTGGCGGGGCGCGAAGGCGTGCGGATCGTCGGGGACCGTTTTGTCTTTTCGTCCGAGGTGTTGTTCGAAACAGCCTCGGCTGAATTGGCGCCCGAAGGGTTGGTGCAAATCGCCAATGTCGTTGGCATCCTGCGCGACATTTCAGACGAAATCCCGGACGGGATAGATTGGATCATCCGCGTGGATGGCCACACCGATAACGTGCCCCTTTCCGGCACCGGCGAATACCGCGACAACTGGGAGCTAAGCCAAGGCCGCGCGCTGTCGGTGGTGCGCTATATGACCGACGGGCTGGGCTTTCCCCCGAACCGTCTGGCCGCAACGGGTTTCGGTGAATACCAGCCCGTGAACACCGAAAACAGCGCTGCCGCCCGCGCCCAGAACCGGCGGATTGAGCTTAAGCTGACGGAGCGTTGAGGGCTTGTTGGGACGAATTACTTGCCAGCTTCGAACCCATGTTGACCGATGCTGCACTTCGCACGAAGGTCCGGACTTCGGCACGCGATAAAAAAGAGAAAAAATATGGGTTTAGCTAAGGTTTTTTAGCGCTGTGTAATCGAACTCTTCACTTTACCATCTGACGCTGGCACGGTTGGGTCTGTGTATACTGCAAGGTGCAAGCAATTATGGTGAAACAATCAGCACGGCATGAACTGTGCGTACCTACTGAGCTGCTTGAAGCGTTGAACCGGCCAGAGGCTCCGTCTGAAATCTGGCAAGCACCGTTCGATCATATCCGCGGCCACTGTGAGCGGATTGCTGAAACAACCGAACCTACCGATCTCTTAGACTTTTGCGACTTCTTTCTCGACTACCAATACATGCCAGTTCAGGAAGACCTGCTCGCATTTGCCTTTCCAAAGGCACTCGAAGCTTGGGCAAGGCAAGAACTTGGAACGCCTGCACCTGAGCGCTTCAAGGGAGATTGGCATTTTGAAGGAATGTGGCATGCATTGGCCTACCGGCCAATACATCCTGAGTTCTTCGATGCGGCACAGTTCAATGCAGTGACGGAGTTTTTCGTGAGGGTGTTGCTGGCCCGCATGCAGCAAGAGAAAAGGCTTTCGTTTCAGGGAAGCGGTGCCAGCCCACACGAGTGGATTTATCTGCACGCCACGCTGATCTGGCAATTTCCAGTCGCCGAACAAATCTGGAAGCGATGGTGGAGCTTTGATACTCCAGAGTTAGCCGTAAGTGCCGTCCAATGGCTTTCGGCATTCATCTACGATATGGATGACAACCCGTATTTCAAACCTTGGACTCGTAGAGAAGGGGGTGGCCCGCCGACAGTATTCGAAACCCATCACATGCGTGTGAAGGCTGCGCCACCAGAAAACGCTGATTTCATTTCTTCGATCCTGACCAAGGAAAGGGTTGAAGAAGTGTTGCTTCGCGCTGTCGAATTATTGTCAAAACACGAGCGCGCTGACCAAGTATATGAAACTTGGCTTGATCTTTCGCGACGATCCGAGACGTTCGAGGAGCGCGCCAAGAAATTCACCACACTCATGCGACGCGACAAGCAAGAGATGGTGATCTCTTGGGATGATATCTAGTCCATTTGAGTCCTGTAGTTTGCCAAGACCCGTGCGTTCTGTCGCCATCGAACACGAGTGTTGATGGAAAGGTGGTACATGGCGGTTTCCAGAGAGCGGTCATTGGCTCAATAGCAGTAAAGGACCGCTTCGTCCCGCAAAGCGGACTAACGCCAATATTAGCCCTTCCAAAAAAATATCCCCGCAATCTGCTTGATTGCAGGGCTATTCGTTCGTTGCCGAGATTGTCAGTCCGCGGTCAAGAGAGGTGGCTTTTTCGACGAAATCTGACGTTTGCCCGGCTCTTCGATGCGAAGGTCGATTTTGCCGTCCTTCATGCCAACCTTGACCAAGCCACCTTTGGCCAGTTTGCCGAACAGCAATTCCTCGGCCAGTGGCTTTTTGATGTGCTCTTGGATCACACGGCCAAGTGGGCGGGCCCCCATCTTATCGTCATAGCCTTTTTCAGCCAGCCATTCGGCCGCCGGTTTGGTCAGTTCGATTGCCACGTTGCGGTCCATCAACTGGGCCTCTAGCTGCAGTACGAACTTTTCGACGACCTGCAGGATCACATCCTTGGGCAGCGGCGCAAAGCTGATCACAGCATCCAGACGGTTGCGGAATTCCGGCGTGAACGTACGTTCGATCGCGGCGGTATCTTCGCCTTCGCGACGATCCCGGCCAAAGCCGATGGCCGATTTCGCCTGTTCGGCTGCACCCGCGTTCGAAGTCATGATCAAGACCACGTTGCGGAAATCCACCTGACGGCCGTTGTGGTCGGTCAGTTTGCCGTGGTCCATCACCTGCAACAGGATGTTGAACACATCGGGGTGGGCCTTTTCGATTTCGTCCAGCAGCAACACGCAATGCGGATGCTGATCAACGCCATCGGTCAGCATGCCACCCTGATCAAACCCAACATAACCCGGAGGGGCCCCAATCAGGCGCGATACGGCGTGTTTCTCCATGTATTCCGACATGTCGAAGCGCAAAAGTTCCACGCCCAGCGTATCGGCCAGCTGTTTGGCGACCTCGGTCTTACCTACACCGGTTGGGCCGGCGAACAGGTAGTTGCCGATGGGCTTTTCAGGTTCACGCAGACCCGCGCGCGACAGTTTGATCGCAGAGGCCAGCGCCTCAATCGCGTTATCCTGACCAAAGACCACGCGTTTCAGCGTTGGTTCCAGATCTTTCAGAACCTCGGCGTCGTCTTTGCTGACGTTCTTTGGCGGGATGCGGGCGATTTTGGCCACGACGGCCTCAATCTCTTTCGCGCCGATGGTTTTGCGGCGTTTGGATTCGGCCAGCAGGTGCTGTGCGGCACCGGCCTCATCAATCACGTCGATGGCCTTATCGGGCAGCTTGCGATCGTGGATGTAACGCGCGGAAAGTTCCACCGCGGTTTTGATCGCATCCGTGGTGTATTTGATATCGTGGTGTTCCTCGAAATAGGGCTTCAGGCCCTTGAGGATCTTCACGGCATCATCAACCGAAGGCTCGTTCACGTCGATCTTTTGGAACCGGCGCGACAGCGCGCGGTCTTTTTCAAAGTGCTGACGGAACTCTTTATACGTGGTCGAACCCATGCAGCGCAGTTTGCCGCCTTGAAGCGCGGGCTTCAGCAGGTTCGACGCATCCATCGCGCCGCCGCTGGTCGCGCCAGCGCCGATTACGGTGTGAATTTCGTCGATAAAAAGAATCGCGTCTGGATGATCTTCCAGTTCGGTCATCACGGCCTTCAGGCGTTCTTCGAAGTCACCACGATACCGGGTGCCAGCCAGCAACGCGCCCATGTCGAGCGAATAGATGGTGGCGTTTTGCAACACTTCTGGCGTTTCGGCGCGCACGATTTTGCGGGCCAGACCTTCGGCAATCGCGGTTTTACCAACGCCGGGATCACCCACCAGCAGCGGGTTGTTTTTACGGCGGCGGCACAGCACCTGAATGCAACGTTCGACTTCCTGATCGCGACCGATCAGCGGGTCAACATCGCCTTCGCGGGCTTTAGTGTTCAGATCCACACAATATTTGGAAAGCGCAGATTCTTTCTGTTCGCCTTCTTCCACGTTGGGGGCGCTGGCGTGGGCTTCTTCTTCGAACTCTGGCGCGCCAGTGATTGGACGGCTTTCGCCGAACGTCGCATCTTTTGCTACGCCGTGCGCGATGAAGTTAACCGCATCATATCGTGTCATTTCCTGTTCTTGCAGGAAGTAGGCGGCATTCGACTCACGCTCGGCGAAGATCGCGACAAGCACGTTTGCGCCGGTCACTTCGGTCCGGCCAGAGCTTTGAACGTGAATCGCCGCGCGTTGGATTACGCGCTGGAACGCGGCTGTGGGAACAGCTTCGGAGCCCTCAATTTCGGTGACCAGCGTCGAAAGTTCCTCGTCGATGAATTCAACAAGTGTTTTTCGCAGATCATCAAGGTCGACGGCACAGGCCTGCATAACTTTTGCGGCGTCAGGTTCGTCGATCAGGGCCAGCAACAGGTGTTCAAGCGTCGCCAATTCGTGGCGGCGCGCATTGGCCAGTGCAAGAGCTGAATGAATAGCTTGCTCGAGTGTGTTCGAAAACGAAGGCACGTGATGTGCTCCTTTCCTTAAGGGCCGAGGGGGCGGGAGAGCCCGACCTCAACCGTGGCCTCATATCTTTAAGGTTCGGTTTTTAAGGCGGCGCTTCAAGTGTTTTCTTATCAAATCTGTTCACCAGATGTGACGCAGCGCAATATTTGAGCGGTTTTCATGCCGCCTAGCCAGTGACCTTGCCTTAGAAATTATCCTTGCGCCGACGGATTTCGGCGAAGACGTCAGTGTCGGATGCTTGATCCATGCCGACTGCCTTTTTCACTTCGGGTAAGGCGGCACGCAAGAACGGGTTTGTGGCCAGTTCTTCCGACAATAGTGATGGGACAGTGGGTTTACCCGCGTCGCGCGCTTTAGTCACCGCCTCTATACGCAAAATAAGCCCGGAATTATCCGGTTCAATGGTTTGCGCGAATTTGGCGTTGGAAACAGTGTATTCATGACCCGAATAAACAACGGTTTCTGCGGGCAGTGCGGCCAGCTTGGACAGGCTTTCCCACATCATTTCAGGTGTGCCTTCGAAAAGGCGGCCACATCCAAGTGCCATCAGGCTGTCCGCTGTGAAAACAGCGTTGCTGTTCGGGAAATGGAAGGCGATGTGACCCACTGTATGGCCGGACACGTCGATTATGTCGGCAGACTCGCCACAGATTTCAACAGAATCGCCTTCGCTCACAGCGACATCAAGCGGTGGAAGCCGATGCGCGTCGGCCGCCGCGCCAATGACACGCGCATTGGTTTCGTCCTTCAGCTGCTCTACGCCGTCTATATGGTCCCAGTGGTGGTGGGTGATCAGAATATCGGTCAGCGTCCAGCCACGGCTCTTTAGAGCGGCTAGAATAGGGGGAGCTTCGGGTGCATCGACCAATGCCGTCTGCCCACTGTCCGAATTATGGAGCAGATACGCGTAGTTGTCGCTTAGGCATGGGACGGTCATGATCTCAAGGGGCATGGCATTCTTGCTCGGCTTGGTTATTCTGCCCCTAACTGTTGCCGATCCCGAGGCGGGCTGCAATGCACCTAGACGTGTTAGACCTAAGGAATTTCTACTACCGCACCAATCTGGGGCGTGTGGCACAGCGGGCAATTCGCGATCAGGTCAAACAGATCTGGCCCGAAGCAAAGGGCCAAACAGTGGCCGGGTTCGGCTTTGCCGTTCCGTTGTTGCGGCCCTATCTTGCCGACGCACGCCGCGTGATCGCGGTTATGCCCGGGCCGCAGGGCGTTATGCCGTGGCCCGCCGGAATGGCGAATGTGTCTGTTCTGTCTGAAGAAACCCAATGGCCCATACCGACGGGGCTGGTTGATAAGCTTGTCCTTATGCATGGGCTGGAAACCAGCGAACAACCGTCTGCGGTGTTGGAAGAAGCCGCGCGCGTGTTGGGGCCGGGGGGGCGTGCATTGTTTGTGGTGCCAAATCGTTCGGGCCTTTGGGCGCGACGGGATGCGACTCCGTTTGGTTTTGGGCGGCCTTATTCGTTGGGTCAGTTGGAAGCACAGTTAAAGCGCCACGGGTTCCAGCCCGAAACGCATCGCGCGGCACTTTATGCTCCGCCCAGCCAAAAGCGGTTTTGGCTAAAGACGTCGGGCATGTGGGAAAAGGCGGGGCGACAGGTAAGTTCGTATTACGCGGGCGGGGTGCTGATGGTTGAAGTGTCCAAGCAGGTCTATCGCCCGACAGGAATCGGTGTCGAAGAAAAGCGCCGCAGCCGCCTGAATGTTCTGGATGGGATCCCTGCGGCAGGTGTTGAGCCGGCATAAATGAACGAATCTTTGATTCTGCCGAAAAATGTTTCGCGGCCGAGTCGCGCCACAGAGTCGCATGCACTTTGGCGTGTTAGCGCCAAACGCTTTAAGATAGGGTGTTGCTCAATCACAGATCGGTGTTCTTGACTGTTGCGAGCGCGCATTTGCTCTGCTACACCCACGCCGATTTCGGGAGCGTGCCCTCTATGAGGGTGCGCCACTTGAGCCGCCCCCGCCGCGACCCGTGGCATTCGTGGGGCTACAGACATCGGAAGGGTGGACGTGTCCGAACCAGCTTCGATCTCAACCGGCATTGCTGCGCGCTATGCCACGGCCATTTTTGAACTGGCCAAAGAGAGCAAAAAACTCCCCGCGCTTGAGGGCGATCTTGACGCTATTGAATCCGCTCTTGCGGATAGCGCCGATTTTCGCGGCCTTATTACATCACCGATCTATGCACGTGATGAGCAGGCAAAAGCCATTGGCGCAATTGCTGCCAAAATGGGGCTTTCAGATCTTACGGCAAATTCCCTGAGCTTGATGGCTCAGAAACGTCGTTTGTTTGTGCTGCCTCAACTAGCACAGCAGCTGCGCGGGCTGATCGCCGATGAAAAAGGCGAAGTTATCGCTGAAGTCACCGCCGCCAAGGCGATGACCGAAGTGCAGCAATACAAACTTGCGAAATCGCTGAAGTCCAGCATTGGCAAGAATGTAAAAATTAGCATGGCAGTCGATGAAACACTCATCGGCGGTCTTATCGTCAAAGTGGGCTCTAAGATGATCGATACGTCGATCCGCTCTAAGCTCGCCGCACTCCAGAACACCATGAAAGAGGTCGGATAAATGGGTATCCAAGCAGCTGAGATCTCTGCGATCCTCAAGGACCAGATCAAGAATTTCGGTCAGGAAGCCGAAGTTGCCGAGGTGGGCCGCGTGCTCTCCGTCGGTGACGGTATTGCCCGTGTGCACGGCCTTGATAACGTGCAGGCCGGTGAAATGGTCGAATTCCCCGGCGGTATCCGCGGGATGGCATTGAACCTCGAAGTTGACAACGTTGGTGTTGTTATCTTCGGTTCTGACCGTGACATTAAAGAAGGCGACCAGGTTAAGCGCACGAACTCCATCGTGGACGTTCCAGTGGGCCCAGGCCTGTTGGGCCGCGTTGTAGACGGCCTCGGTAACCCAATCGACGGCAAGGGCCCAATCGCGGGCACCGAGCGTCGCGTTGCTGACGTTAAAGCGCCGGGCATCATTCCACGTAAATCGGTTCACGAACCGATGGCGACTGGTCTGAAATCGGTTGACGCGATGATCCCAGTTGGCCGTGGCCAGCGGGAACTTATCATTGGTGACCGTCAGACGGGTAAAACCGCGATCGCACTCGACACCATCCTGAACCAGAAGTCGTATAACGAAGCTGCTGGCGATGATGAAAGCAAGAAGCTTTACTGTGTATACGTTGCGATCGGCCAGAAACGTTCGACCGTTGCTCAGCTGGTTAAAAAGCTGGAAGAGACCGGCGCGATTGAATATTCGATCGTTGTTGCTGCGACCGCTTCTGACCCAGCACCGATGCAGTTTCTTGCACCATACGCTGCGACTTCGATGGCTGAATACTTCCGCGACAGCGGTAAGCACGCCCTGATCATCTATGATGACCTTTCCAAACAGGCTGTTTCGTATCGCCAGATGTCGCTTCTTCTGCGTCGTCCACCCGGCCGTGAAGCTTACCCAGGTGACGTTTTCTACCTTCACTCCCGTCTGCTGGAGCGTTCGTCGAAGCTGAACGAAGACAACGGTTCCGGTTCCTTGACGGCTCTGCCGATCATTGAAACCCAAGGTGGTGACGTTTCGGCGTTTATTCCAACCAACGTGATTTCGATCACCGACGGTCAGATCTTCCTTGAAACCGAACTGTTCTATCAGGGTATCCGCCCAGCTGTGAACACCGGTCTGTCGGTTTCGCGTGTTGGTTCGTCCGCTCAGACTGACGCGATGAAATCGGTTGCTGGCCCAGTTAAGCTGGAGCTTGCTCAGTACCGCGAAATGGCTGCGTTTGCGCAGTTTGGTTCCGACCTTGATGCCGCAACTCAGCGCCTGCTGAACCGTGGTGCACGTCTGACCGAGCTGATGAAACAGCCACAGTACGCGCCGCTGACCAACGCCGAGATCGTTTGCGTGATCTACGCAGGCACCAAAGGTTACCTGGATAACATCGACGTTAAACAGGTTGGCCGCTTCGAAGCTGGTCTGTTGGCACACCTGCGTCAGAAAAACGCTGACCTGCTGGCAGACATCACCAACAATGACCGTAAGGTTAAAGGTGAGCTGGAAGACAAAATTAAAGCTGCGATTGACGATTTCGCGAAAGACTTCGCCTGAGGGCGGGTAAGGACTGGATAGATGCCAAGCCTTAAGGACCTTAAAAATCGGATCGAAAGCGTCAAGTCGACGCGGAAGATCACGAAGGCCATGCAGATGGTCGCGGCGGCTAAACTCCGCCGCGCCCAAGAAGCAGCCGAAAGCGCCCGGCCTTACGCCGAACGCATGAACGCCGTTATGGGCGGGCTTGCGGCTTCGGTTGCGGGCTCGGACAGTGCACCGAAACTTCTTTCGGGCACTGGCAGTGACCAAGTTCAGCTATTGGTCGTAATGACCTCTGAGCGCGGTCTTTGCGGCGGCTTCAACTCGACCATCGTGCGACTGGCCCGCACAAAAATCGAAGCATTGTTGGCTGAAGGCAAGACGGTGAAAATCCTGACTGTCGGCAAAAAAGGCCGCGAACAGCTAAAGCGGGACTACGAGGCGCATTTTGTGGGCCACGTTGATCTGAGCGAAGTTAAGCGTCTTGGCTATGCCAACGCGCAAGACATCGCGAAAGATGTGTTCGCCCGCTTTGACGCTGGTGAGTTCGACGTTGCGACGATCTTCTACAATGAGTTCAAGTCGGTGATCAGTCAGATCCCAACCGCTCAGCAGATTATCCCAGCTTCGTTCGAAGCCACGGATGCCGAAAGCACGCTCTACGATTACGAACCGTCTGAAGAGGCAATTCTGGCCGATCTACTGCCACGCGGTGTGGCAACTCAGATCTTCGCCGCTTTGCTTGAAAACGGTGCGTCGGAACAGGGTGCCCGGATGAGCGCGATGGATAACGCCACGCGCAATGCTGGCGAAATGATCGACAAACTGACGATTGAGTTTAACCGCTCGCGTCAGGCCGTGATTACCAACGAGCTTATCGAAATCATCTCGGGCGCTGAAGCGCTCTAAGACCCGGAGAAACGAAACATGGCAGAAGCAAAAGGCAAAATCACGCAGGTGATTGGCGCCGTTGTGGACGTTCAGTTTGAAGGCGATTTGCCCGCAATTCTGAACGCTCTTGAAACCGACAACAACGGTAACCGTCTGGTTCTTGAAGTTGCACAGCACCTTGGCGAGAACACAGTTCGCGCCATCGCTATGGACGCAACCGAAGGCCTCGTACGTGGTCAAGGCGTGACCGACACTGGCGCACCAATCAGTGTGCCTGTTGGTAAAGCGACACTTGGTCGTATCATGAACGTGACCGGCGACCCTGTGGATGAAAAAGGCCCAGTAAACGCTGACGCGCGTCGTCCGATCCACGGTGATGCACCTGAGTTTGACCAGCAGTCCACAGCGACTGAAATCCTGGTGACAGGCATCAAAGTTATCGACCTTCTGGCCCCCTACACCAAGGGTGGTAAGATTGGTCTGTTCGGCGGTGCGGGCGTTGGTAAGACCGTTCTTATCATGGAACTGATCAACAACATCGCGAAGGTGCACTCTGGTGTGTCCGTGTTCGCGGGTGTTGGTGAGCGGACCCGTGAAGGTAACGACCTTTACCACGAGATGATCGAATCCGGCGTTATCGTTCCTGATAGCCTTGAGGATTCGAAAATTGCGCTGGTTTACGGCCAGATGAACGAGCCTCCCGGTGCGCGTATGCGGATCGCTCTGTCCGGTCTGACAATTGCGGAACAGTTCCGTGATGACACCGGTTCGGACGTTCTGTTCTTCGTGGACAACATCTTCCGCTTTACCCAAGCTGGTTCCGAGGTGTCCGCGCTTCTGGGTCGTATCCCTTCCGCTGTGGGCTATCAGCCGACACTGGCAACCGACATGGGCGCGATGCAGGAACGTATTTCGTCGACCAAGAACGGTTCGATTACTTCGGTTCAGGCCGTGTACGTACCTGCGGATGACTTGACCGACCCTGCGCCGGCCACTTCGTTTGCTCACCTTGACGCGACAACCGTTCTTGACCGTTCGATCTCGGAAAAAGGCATCTACCCGGCTGTGGACCCACTGGGTTCGACGTCGCGTCTGCTTGATCCGCTGGTTATCGGTGAAGAGCACTACAAAGTCGCAACCGACGTTCAGCAGGTTCTTCAGCGTTACAAATCGCTGCAAGACATCATCGCCATCCTTGGTATGGACGAGCTGAGCGAAGACGACAAACTGGCCGTGACACGCGCACGTAAGATCGAGCGTTTCTTGTCCCAGCCGTTTGACGTTGCGAAAGTGTTCACTGGCGCCGACGGTAAACAGGTTCCGCTGGAAGACACGATCAAATCGTTCAAGGCTGTTGTCGCTGGTGAATACGATCACCTGCCCGAAGCAGCGTTCTACATGGTCGGTGGCATCGATGAAGTGATCGCTAAAGCCGAAAAGATGGCGGCTGACGCTGCCTAAGGGGGCCTCTGATGGCTGATACGATGCAATTTGATCTGGTGTCGCCCGAGCGGAGGTTATCCTCCGTTCAGGCCACCGAGGTCAGAATTCCAGGCGCCGACGGCGACCTGACTGCTATGCCAAACCACGCGCCTGTCATCACCACCCTGCGCCCCGGCGTTCTGGAGGTGATCACAGCCGAAGGTTCCACAACTTACGTGGTAACCGGCGGTTTCGCTGAAGTGTCCAGCACGGGCACGACAGTGTTGGCGGAACAAGCCCACGCGGTTTCGGACGTCACGCAAGAGATGATCGATGCGATGGTTGCTGAAGCCCACGAGGCGCACAAGGCAGCCCACCCAGACGTTGTTGATGCGGCAGCCAAGCTGTTGTCCGACCTTGTCGCGATGGGTGGTCACATCGGCCTAGAGCCGACGTTGCCGACAAGCTAATTGGCGGTCGAAAAAGAATAAGAAGGGCTCTGCTTGTCGGGGCCCTTTTCAATTTGTAGTCTGACTTTTGCAGCAATTTCCGCGATCACACGTATCGGCGAGGGGGAAGAGCCGATGAAAGAATTTGATAATCGAAAAATTGGTGTTGATCAGGGTTCGACCATCCTGTTTTCAGATTATGAAAACGATGGCCCCATGTGGGCCGAAGTTGGCCCGCGTTCCACCTCTGTTAAAATCACATTCGACCGCCCGTTCCGCTCGGCTCCGGCGGTGACGGTGGGCATGTCGATGTGGGATATGGACCAAAAAACCAACCTGCGGGCGGATATTTCGACCCAAAAGATCAATCGCAAAGGTTTTGAGATTGTCTTTAAAACATGGGGCGACACCCGCGTGGCGCGGGTGCGTGCTGATTGGATGGCAATTGGAGAGCTGCCCTTCGACGACGACTGGGACGTCAGCTAGGGCGTCGTGCCGGCGCTTTACGCGCCGACTGTGTACATACCTTCATAGATAGGTGCCAACGTCCCATGTTCGAACAGGGACGAAACGGATGTGCCGTGCCAGATGTTCATGATGGCCTGCGCAAACATCGGTGCTGTTGGAACAATGCGGATATTCTTGGCATCCAGAACCGGCTGGGTCGGCTGGATGGAATCAGTGATCACCAAGCTTTTCATTTTCGAATTGGTGATACGCTCAACCGCGGGGCCAGAAAGCACGCCGTGCGTAATATACGAGTGGACCTCTTTTGCGCCTTTTTCGATCAGGACTTCGGCCGCCTTGCAAAGGGTACCGGCCGTGTCACAGATATCGTCTACGATAATGCAGCTCTTTCCGGTCACATCGCCGATCACTGTCATTTCAGCAATCTCACCGGGCTTTTCACGGCGTTTGTCCACGATGGACAGTGGCGCGTTGATACGCTGTGCAAGTTCACGCGCGCGGGCAACGCCGCCCACATCAGGGGAAACGATCATCAGGTCGTTCATCTTGCCCTTGAAGTGGTGCGCGATATCCAGCGCGAAGATGGGCGATGCGTAAAGGTTATCAACTGGGATGTCGAAGAAGCCCTGAATCTGCGCCGCGTGAAGATCCATCGTAAGGATGCGTTCGATTCCAGCTTCGGTCAGCAGGTTCGCGACCAGCTTGGCCGAAATCGGCGTCCGCGCCTTTGTGCGGCGGTCCTGACGGGCATAGCCGAAATAGGGGATCACGGCCGTGATGCGGGCAGCAGACGAACGGCGCAGCGCATCCGAGATGATCAGCAATTCCATCAGGTTGTCATTCGCCGGGTTCGACGTAGGCTGGATAATGAACATATCCTCGCCGCGGACGTTTTCGAAAACCTCGACAAAGATCTCGCCGTCGTTGAAACGTTCGACCCGCGCATCGACCAGACCGACGTTCACCCCCCGATGCATAGACATGCGGCGCGAGATGGCGCCAGCAAGCGGTTGGTTGGCATTACCAGAGATAAGTTTCGGTTCGGTGACTGATGGCATGGCAGAGGGTCCCAAAGAGCAGCGTCCAGATGACAGATTCGTGACGTTGACACCGCTTACCACCCGGTTACGGTCTTGCAAACCGTGCGCAGCAGCGAGTGAGCAAAATGCCCCACATTGATTACTATTTTTCGACGATTTCGCCCTTCACCTACCTTGCCGGAACCCGGTTAGAGGATATCGTGCAAAAGCACGGTGCCAGCGTGACCTATAAGCCGCTGGATGTGATTTCCCTGTTTGGGCGTACAGGCGGCACGCCATTGCCGCAGCGCCACGAAAGCCGGTTGTCGTACCGGTTGAAGGAATTGCAGCGTCAGGCGAAAAAGGCCGGATTGGCGATTCATGAAAAGCCCGCACATTTCCCGACCAACGCGGCGCCCGCTTCTTATGCAATTATCGCGGCGCAATCCGAAGGCGGTGGTGATGTCGGGGCATTGGTTCACAGCGTTTTGCGCGCCTGTTGGGCCGAAGAAAAGGACATCGCGGCGGATGATGTGGTGCGCGATTGTCTAAGCGCGGCGGGTTTAGACCCTGCGCTGGCCGATCGCGGGCTTCTGCTGGGTGCAGAGACATACGCCGCCAATCTGGAAGAGGCCGTGAATGCGGGCGTGTTTGGCGCGCCGTTTTATATCGTCGACGGGGCAGAGCCGTTTTGGGGCCAAGACCGGTTGGATGATTTGGACCTGTTCCTGTCTGGAAAGCTTTGATGCCAGTTAAGTCGCGCGGCGGTTTCGATACCTATTCTGCGCAGTTAGGGCAGGGCGCGCGTAAGGCGTTGTTGATCCACTGCTCGTTGGCGCATTCGGGCAGTTGGGCGGGGTTGATGGGCGCGCTTGGCGACACTCTGTCGGCCGAGGCATTTGACTTGCCCGGCCATGGGCGCAGCGGCGATTGGGTGGGCGACGTGGACTTTCAGGATCAGGCGCTTGCGATGGCGGCTGATTTCATGGCGGAGGAGCCGATTGACCTGATCGGTCATTCCTTTGGCGGCACGGTCGCACTTAGGCTGGCCTTGGAACAACCTGACCGCGTACGAAGCCTGACCTTGATCGAGCCGGTGTTGTTCGCTGCGGCGCGTGGCACCCCGGAATACGCAGAGAACGAGGCGCTTTTTGCGCCGTTCGCTGAAGCGATAGCACGAGGCGACAGAGTGGCGGCCTCCAAGGCGTTCACCGGGCCGTGGGGGGCTGGTGCCCCGTGGGAGGCGCTGCCTCGGCAGCTGCAGGATTATATCGAACGGCGTATCCACCTTATCCCAGCGGGCAACGCGGCCCTGATGGACGACAGGCCCGGCGTCCTAGCCCCTGATCGGCTAGAGGGGCTGGATATACCGGTTCTGCTGCTAGAGGGGGGCAGTTCGCCCTCTATCGTCGGCGCGGTGAACGCTGCGCTGGCCGCGCGGCTGGCGCGTGCGCGGCGTGCCACCATCCCTGGCGCGGGCCATATGCTGCCGATCACGCATCCCAAACAGGTTGCCCACGCGATTGAGGGGTTCTTGGCAGATGCCAGCGCGCCCGCGATCAGCCCCGGATAAGCTCCAGAAACTTTTCGACATCGGCGCTGGACGTGCACCAAGAACAGACAAGCCGCGCCGAAAGCGGCTCTTCATCAGGCCCTTCCAGCGATTGGTTCATCGGCCACAAGTAATACACCGCCCCGGCGTCTTGCGCGCGGCGGTGCCCTTCGCGGGGCCAGCGGGCGAAAACCGCGTTTCCATCCGTAGGATGAAGAAGCGATGCGCCCTCGATCGTCAGAATGCCTTTGGACAGGCGTGCCGCGGCATCGTTCGCGCGGGTTGCCAGCTTTAGCCAAAGATCATCTTCCAGATAGGCATCCATCTGTGCGGACAGATAGCGATGCTTTGAAAACAGATGCCCACCGCGTTTGCGCCGCAGCTCAAACTCCCACGCGCGCTTGGGGTCAAACAGCACAACAGCTTCGACGCCCATCAGGCCGTTTTTGGTGCCGCCAAAGGACAAGACGTCAACACCGGCTTTCCACGTCATTTCGGCAGGCGTACACCCTGCGCCGACGACTGCGTTAGCAAACCGCGCACCGTCCATGTGAACAGGCAAGTCGCTGGCCTTGGCGATGTCACACAGCGCGCGCACTTCGTCCGCGGAATAGAGCGCGCCGTTTTCGGTAATGTTAGTGATCGAAACCGCGCCTTTTTGCACGTTATGAACACCCGCGCGGGCGGTGAAACTGATCGCCTGTTTCAAGGCCTCGGGGGACATTTTCGCATCGTCCCCGCCGACAAGGGTCAGCTTTGCCCCACCGGTATAGAATTCAGGCGCGCCACACTCATCTTCTTCGATATGTGCGTTTTGGTGGCAGTAAATCGTCGCCCAAGGCGGGCAAAGGCAAGACAGGGCCAGCACGTTTGCGGCGGTGCCCGTAGGGACCAGATAAACGGCGGCCTCTGGGGCCTCAAAAACCTCGCGAATTTTGTTGCGAACGCTGTCCATGATGGTGTCCGCGCCATAGGGCATCGCATAGCCGTGGTTGGCGTGAACCAATGCATCCAGAATTTGCGGCGGAACCGGCGAGGAATTGTCTGATGCGAAATACATGCCCTAAAGCTCCTCATCTATGACGTGATCTTCCCAATCTTCCACGGGCACGTCAAACTCTGGCACAGTCCAACCCTGAACGGACTGACCTGCGCGGTGAACACTTTCTGGATCGCCCGATATGAGCGGATGCCAATCATAAAGCGCCTTGCCTTCGAAGAGCAGGCGATAGGCGCATGTCTTTGGCATCCAATAGGCGATATCGGCGATGTTGGATGGTTTCAAAACGACACATTCCGGCACGATTGTTTTACGCACGTCGTAATGGGCGCAGCGGCATGTTTCGTCGTCCAACAAACGGCAGGCCACGCGGGTAAAGACCACTTCGCCCGTGTCGGCATCTTCCAACTTGTTCAGGCAACATTTGCCGCAGCCATCGCAAAGGGCCTCCCACTCTTTTGGGGAAAGATTCTTTAGTGGCACGCGTTCCCAGAATTTCTGGCGCAGGCCATCGCGGTCGATTGGGTCAGTCATGTGGCGGAGCCTAGCGCTTGGACGCGGAAAAGGAAGAGGGTCACGTATCGGCCAGAATGGCGCGTGCCTTTTGGCAATCGTCATCCATCTGGGCGATCAGTGCGTCAAGATCGTCGAATTTTGCTTCGGGGCGCAAGTATTCGACCAACGCGACGGACAGGTGTGTGCCGTATAGGTCGCCCTTGAAATCGAACAGGAAGCTTTCGCAATTGGCGGTGTTCACGCCAAAGGTCGGGCGCACCCCAATGGACGCCGCGCCGTCATAGCTGCCTTTGTGCGGGCCAGACAGAACGTCGACTTTGACCGCATAAATACCGAAACGCGGTGGGTGCAGCCCGGCAATGGTCATGTTCGCTGTGGGAAAGCCAAGGTCGCGCCCACGCTTGTCACCGTGCAGGACTTCGCCCTCAATCCGGTGCCAGTGGCCCAGCATCGCAGCGGCATCGCGGGGGCGACCATCAGTCAATGCCGTGCGGATAGAGGTTGATGAAACAGCGCCCGCTTGCCCCTGAAGCAACTTGGCAAGGGTAACGTCAAACCCCATCTGCGCACCAAAGCGAACAAGATCCTGCGCGGTGCCAGAGCGGCCTTTGCCAAAGCAGAAATCTTCGCCCACCACGACATGCGACAGACCCAAGCCATCAACCACGACCTGCTGTGCAAACTCTTCAGCAGAGAGGGAGGCCAGCGTCGCATCGAATGGCAGCTGGAACAGTTGCTTTACCCCCAGTTTGGCAAGGCGGTTCGCCTTTGCCTCGGCATTCATCAAACGAAACGGGGGGGCGTCGGGGGCAAAGAATTCGCGGGGGTGGGGTTCGAAGGTCAAGACACCAAGCGGCGCGCCGGTGTTGCGGGCAATGTCGATCACGGCCTGATGGCCCAGATGCACCCCGTCAAAATTGCCAATCGCGGCGGAGGCGCCGCGATCGTCAGGGGTTAGGTCATGCCAGTTTGTAAAGGTCTTCATCGGATCCCGGTGGCACCGGGAAACCGGCGCGATCAGTCAAGTTTGTTGCTTGGCGCCAGCACCAATGCTTCGCCCTTAAGCACGACCGTATCGCCCACGGCGCAGTGACAATCAAGTGTAACGCGGCGCTTGTGGTGATTGATCTCTTTTACCTCAACCTCGGCATAGACAACATCGCCGGGGCGAACAGGGGCCATGAACTTCAACGACTGGCTCATGTAGACCGTGCCGTGCCCAGGAAGCTGTTCGCCGATAACGGCGGAAATCAGGCTGGCTGTCAGCATGCCATGCGCGATGCGGCCATGAAAACGCGTGTCTTGCGCGTAATCATCATCCAGATGGACCGGATTGTGGTCGGTCGAAACCTCGGCGAACATTTCAATGTCGCGGTCGGTGATTTCCTTGCGGATGTAACGGCGCATGCCGATTTCCATGTCTTCGATGCAAATCGTTCCGCGTGGCATATTATCCAACATCTTTATCGCTCCCCTCGTGGGTCATGTTGCAGTGCAGCATAACGGAGGCGATCACGGATCGCAATCGATAAAGTAATTTTCGGGCGCATATGTTGAATTTAGCGCAATTTTGTTGCGAGCCCGATTCTGGGTGAGCCTAGCGCAGGAAGCCGATCGAATAGGTCGGTGCGATTTTCTCTTTATCAAGCAACGCGTTAAGTGCGTCTGGGTCGGGTTGGTGTTTTGTCAGTGTCTCGGCGGCGGCAAGGCCGCCTGTGATGAACAAACTGTCCAAATCTTCGCCCATTGCGCCCCGAACGTCGGTGGCCATGCCATCGCCGATGCACAGGATTCGGTCGTCGCTGACGTTTGCGATCTGGGCAAGGCGGCGGCGGGCGAGGTCATAGATCGGCGGATGTGGCTTGCCGAAATAGAGGCTTTCACCGCCCATTTCAGTGTAGAGCGCGGCGATCGCACCGGCGCACCATTCGCGCGTTTCACCACGATCCACGACGATATCGGGATTGGCGCAGAGCAGCTTCATGCGCTTCTGCTTTGCATAAAGTAGCTGAGGGCGCAGATCGGACGGGTCGGCAAGCGGATCAAACGGGCCGGTGCAAATGATGCCTTCGGCGTCTTCCAGCGGGGTCTGGGTGATTTCCACAGGGTCTTCGATGATTTTCAGCGGGTCAAAAAAGCTTTGATCGTGCGGTTCGCCGATGTGGAACACTTTGGAGCCGACGACACCGCGATACATCGCAGCGCGGGCACTGTCGCCGGATGTGGTGATGGTATCCCAGCAATCTTCGGAGACGCCCATTTTGGCCAGCTGCGCGGCGACGCTGTGGCGGTGGCGGGGGGCGTTGGTCAGCAGCACGACGATGCCGCCGCTTTCGCGGTAGGCCGTCAGGGCGGCGACAGCCTCAAGAAACGGTTCGCGGCCGTTATGCACGCAGCCCCAAAGGTCGACGAACATCGCGTCATAGTTGGCGGAAATTTCAGAGAGGTGTTCGACGATCCGGGTCATGGGGCAGCCTTCAAAATTGAAAAGGGGCGCTGAACGCGCCCCTTTGTAACATGCTTGGCGATCAAACTTTGAGGTTTGGAATGATCTGCTTTTTGCGGCTGACGACGCCCGGCAGAACCACCGCATCGCCAGAAGCGGCAGCGCCGAAGCTTTTTTCAGCGACGGTTTTTACCAGATCGTTTGGAACCAGCAGTGTGGATTCTTCGTTCAGGATGTCCACGACGAACAGCAGAACCTGATCAACGCCGTCTTCGCTGGCGACCGTTGTCATGGTTTCGATCAGGCTGGCCTTACGGTCCAGAACGGTGGCCGGCGATGTGGTTTCCAGAACCGAAACGCGGAACTTGGTGCCGTCCACTTCGTATTCTTTCGAATCCATGCGCAGCAGTTCCGCGTCAGAGAATGCCGATACGTCGGATTTGGCCGCGAACATTTCGGCGGAGTATTCTGCGATGTTGATGCCCAGATCGGCAGCCAGCTTTTCAGCCACGGCTTTGTCGTGATCCGTTGTCGTGGGAGAGCGGAATTCCAGCGTGTCGGACAGGATGCAGGACAAAGCCGCGCCTTTAATGTTTTCGGGCATCTTGGCTGCGTCGTCGCCCATCAGGTCAACCATAATGGTCGCGGTACAGGCCAGCGGGCGGATCGTGATGTCGATCGGGCCTTTGGTTTTCAGGCCGCCCTGCAGCATGTGGTGGTCAATCACGGCCACAACATTCGCATCGTTGATGGAGGCAGGCAGTTCCGCGATGTTGTTCGTGTCAACGACAACAACGGTGTCCTCGGCGGTGACGTCGGCGATGATCTCGGGCTTGTCGAAATTCCAGCGGTCCAGAACGAAGGCGGCTTCGGTGTTGGGTTCGCCCAGCAGTTTTGCTTCGGCGGGGGTGCCTTTTACTTCGGTCAGGTACCAAGCCCAAACGAGTGGGGAGCCGGTGGAATCGGTGTCGGGGGCCTTATGGCCGAGAACTTTAATGGTCATGTCACTGTCCGTATCAGGGTGAAATTGTTCGGCGCCCTTATAGGTGTGCTTGCACGGCTTGTCACGCGGCCAAGGAGAGCACGAACGCCGCATCCGTTAAAACGATGATGTCGCTTTGGCAGGATATCGCCCATGGCTTGCTGGTGTCGGGTGAAGCGGTTAGAAAATGCCATGGCTGCGATCAAAGAGACTGACCTTTACCCGGCGATTAAGTCCTTCCTTGAAGGGCAGGGGTACGAGGTTAAATCTGAAATAGGTGCGGCGGATGTTGTTGCCCTGCGTGATGGTGAAGAGCCGCTGATCATCGAGTTGAAGACCGGGTTTTCGCTAAGTCTGTTTCACCAATGCATTGCCCGCCAATCCATCACTGACCTCGTTTATCTTGCCGTTCCTCGCGCCACGGGGAAACGGTTTGCAAAGTCACTGCTAGACAACAAAGCGTTGTGTCGGCGTTTGGGGCTTGGCTTGATTACGGTCCGGCTGCGTGATGGGCATGTGGAGGCGCAGGTTGATCCCGCGCCGTACCGTCCGCGCCCGTCGGTGAAGCGAAAGCAGCGGCTGTTGCGCGAGTTTGCGCGCCGTGTCGGAGACCCGAACACGGGTGGGGCGACGCGTTCAGGGTTGGTGACGGCCTATCGCCAAGACGCTTTGCAGTGCGCGATTTTCCTGTCGCAGAACGGACCCTCTAAGGGGGCGATCGTTGCGCGCACGACGGGGGTGGAGCGCGCGACGCGGCTGATGGCTGACGATCACTATGGTTGGTTCGAGCGGGTCGAAAAAGGTATCTATTCGTTAACCCCGGCGGGCCAAAAAGCGCTTGTCGATTACCAACATGCGGTGCCGACCCAGTAGCAGGGCGAAAAACCGCAGAAACTTTCGTCTGATATGGTTGACTCAGTCTGATGATCTCCTTAGCTATCGCTCGTTAGCACTCGATGGGAGTGAGTGCTAATACCCGAACAACCTTGAACGAAGGAGCGTTCCACATGGCATTTACTCCGCTTCACGACCGAGTTCTGGTCGAGCGCGTTGAATCCGACGAAAAAACCGCCGGCGGCCTGATCATCCCTGAAAGCGCAAAAGAGAAACCTGCTGAAGGTATCGTTATTGCTGTTGGCGCTGGCGCCAAGGATGAAGACGGTGACCGCATTTCCATGGACGTTAAAGAGGGTGACAAGATCCTCTTCGGCAAATGGTCCGGCACAGAAGTCACGGTCGACGGCAAAGAGCTGCTGATCATGAAGGAAAGCGACATCATGGGCATTATCGCCTGATCGTTCGCTACCATCTTAACTGAAATTCAGACAACCAGGAGCAATCAACATGGCTGCTAAGGACGTCAAATTCGATACCGAAGCCCGCAACCGGATGCTGAAAGGCGTCAACGTTCTGGCTGATGCGGTAAAAGTTACTCTCGGCCCTAAAGGCCGTAACGTCGTCATCGAAAAATCCTTCGGCGCACCGCGCATCACCAAAGATGGTGTATCCGTTGCCAAGGAAATCGAACTGGAAGACAAGTTCGAAAACATGGGCGCACAAATGGTGAAGGAAGTTGCTTCCCGCACCAATGACGAAGCAGGCGACGGCACAACCACTGCCACCGTTCTGGCCCAAGCCATCGTAAAAGAAGGCATGAAGTCGGTTGCGGCTGGCATGAACCCAATGGACCTGAAGCGCGGCATCGATCTTGCTACGCTGAAAGTTGTTGAGGCCATCAAAGCTGCTGCACGTGAAGTAAAAGACTCTGACGAAGTTGCGCAGGTTGGCACCATTTCCGCCAACGGCGAAGCTGAAATCGGCCGTCAGATTGCTGACGCGATGCAGAAAGTCGGCAACGAAGGTGTTATCACCGTCGAAGAAAACAAAGGTCTGGAAACAGAGACCGTTGTTGTTGAAGGCATGCAGTTCGACCGCGGCTACCTGTCGCCATACTTCGTGACCAACCCAGACAAAATGATTGCAGACCTTGAAGACTGCATCGTTCTGCTGCACGAAAAGAAACTGTCTTCGCTTCAGCCAATGGTTCCGCTGCTTGAGCAGGTTATCCAGTCGCAAAAGCCACTGCTGATCATCGCTGAAGATGTTGAAGGCGAAGCTTTGGCAACGCTGGTTGTGAACAAACTGCGCGGTGGTCTGAAAATCGCTGCTGTTAAAGCACCTGGTTTCGGCGACCGTCGTAAGGCCATGCTGCAGGACATCGCAATTCTGACCGGTGGTCAGGTTATCAGCGAAGATCTGGGCATGAAGCTTGAGTCCGTCACAATGGACATGCTGGGTTCTGCTAAGAAAATCACCATCACCAAAGACGAAACAACCATCGTTGACGGTTCTGGCGAAAAAGCAGAGATCGAAGCACGTGTTGCTCAGATCCGCACGCAGATCGAAGAAACCTCTTCCGATTACGACCGTGAAAAACTGCAAGAACGCGTTGCCAAACTGGCAGGCGGTGTTGCTGTTATCCGCGTTGGCGGCATGACCGAAGTCGAAGTGAAAGAGCGTAAAGACCGCGTTGATGACGCACTGAACGCAACCCGTGCTGCGGTACAGGAAGGCGTGATCGTGGGCGGCGGTGTTGCTCTGGTTCAGGCTGGCAAGGTTCTTGAAGGTCTGACCGGCGAAAACTCCGATCAGGACGCAGGTATCACCATCGTTCGTCGTGCTCTCGAAGCTCCGCTTCGTCAGATTGCTGAAAACGCAGGTGTTGACGGTGCAGTTGTTGCCGGCAAAATCCGCGAAAGCAGCGACGTAACGTTCGGCTTTAACGCGCAGACCGAAGAGTATGGCGACATGTTCTCGTTCGGCGTTATCGACCCTGCAAAAGTCACGCGTACCGCACTGGAAGACGCGGCTTCGATCGCTGGTCTGCTGATCACGACCGAAGCGATGATCGCAGACAAGCCTTCGAAAGACGGCGGTGGCGCACCAGCAATGCCTGACATGGGCGGCATGGGCGGCATGATGTAATCCTGACCTTCAGGTTTACGGAAAAGGGGGCCAATTCGGCCCCTTTTTCTATTTGAGGGTCTGAATTTTCCGTAGCGTCTGTTTGATTTTGCTTCTTTCGCACCAATCTAGCGCTTAACAATTAAGTAAATCTGCGAATCTGTATTTCTGAGTATGTGATGTACCGCGTAGGTATGGGGCCTGAACGAATGCACTCCATCAACAAAGAAGCAATAAAAACGGACCTGCGGCCCGCAACAGAGAAAGATTGGCTTTCGATTTCTGTGCTTTTGGCAACCGTTTTTGATAGCCCCTACGAGGCGCGGCTGGTCGAAAAACTGCGCCGAGATGGCGACATGGCGATGGAACTTGTCGCTGTGGATGACGGTGGATGCTACGCCTATATCGCGTTTGCTAAGATGTTGGCCCCGCAAGGGGTTTGGTCGCTTTCGCCGGTTGCTGTGCAACAGGCGCGGCAGGGTAACGGGGTCGGTAGCGAGGTCATCCGCCAGTCACTGGACGAGGCGCGGCAAGCCGATGCAAATGCGGTGATCGTTCTGGGTGACCCTGACTATTACGGTCGTTTTGGATTTTCACTACAGGCTGCGCAAAACTTGATGACGCCCTTCGCACAAAAGCTGACGATGCTGTATCCGATTGCGCCCGGCACAGGCGGAATGCGCGCGGCCGTCAGCTATCCTGCTGCGTTTTTTCAGGACTAAAGACGCGCTTTTGCCTTGATCTGCCGCAAGGCGGGCGACCTGATCGCGGCTAGAATACCCCCTAGTTTATTTTGGGGGCTTTATCATGCACCGAATTCTTCTTTCTTTCGTTCTGGCGGTTATCGCAAGCGCCGCATTCGCCGATGACGAGGCATTTCTGAATTTTTCCGGGGATGTTTTTCAGGCTGGCTCTACGATCATTCACAATGAGGCAGGGGCCGATGATTTGTTCATGGCAGGTGAAAAAGTTCAAGTTTCCGCCGATGTGACAGGGTCTGCCCACACCATTGGGCGACGGGTCGAGATTGACGCCGAAGTTGGCGGCGACGTCTACGCCGCGGGGATGGATATCGCGGTGGTTGGTGATGTCCGCGGGGATGCGACGCTGGCAGGGTACGATGTAGTCGTGTCGGGTGTCGCGGGCGACCTTCGTGTTTCGGGAAGTAAGATTAGGCTGAACGGGCCCATCGGCGGCTACGCGTTGGTTGCAGGCGAAGACGTTCAGATCAACGCGCCGATCGCAGGTGACGTTAGTGTAACGGCGCAAGACATCGCTTTTGGTGATGATGCGGTCATCGGCGGTACGCTGACGCTGTACGAGAAAAAGATCGGACAGATGAACATCCCCGAAGGGCTTGTTCCCGCGGATCGGGTCACTCGGAAAGAGTTGACCGAATGGCAGAAAGACACCGAACGATACCGCAGTGTCAGCTTTGGCGGTATGGTGCGTAGCTTCCTGTTTGGCGTGGTGATTATCACCGCCTTGGCCGCGTTGATCGCGTCATTGGTGCCCGAGCATCTGGCAGCCATGCGTCGCCGTATTCTGGATGCGCCTTTCCGCACGCTGTGGTTTGGGTTCATCACGCAATCGGCGGTCGTTGGGTCGGCCATCCTTTTTGCGATGACCTTGGTTGGTATCGTGCTTAGCCCCGGCGCTATCATCCTTGCGCTGATCGGCGGGTTCGCGGGCTATATCATCGGCGTTTATGCCTTTGGGGTGGGGTTGATGCTGGCCATAGGGCGCGCGGAACCTGAAACCATCGCGCAGCGTGCACTTGCTGCAGGGGTGGGGGCATTGGTGGCGGGCCTGTTGGGGCTGGTGCCGTTGCTGGGCTGGATTTTCATTCTGGCGCTGACATTGGCTGGCGTGGGGGCAATCACGATCCGTGTGTTCCAGCCTCGTTTCTTTGCAGTGCCCTAGCGCACAATCCGTTCAAGCGGGTCATAGGCAGCCACCGGGTGGCTGCCGAAGGCCGCGTTGATCAGCCCGCCGGGCTTAAACCGGATACCTTGCAATTCGTCTTGGGTGAAGAAGCGACGGCGTGTCACGACCCGTTCGGGATCTTGCCAGCGTTCCTCAAGATCACCGGCGACAAGATCGCAGCGAAAGAAAAGCTCGACCTGATGAAAGCCTGATGGCGGGTCGTGAAATTCGTTGACCAGCCGCAGCTCGCCCACGGTGACGCGCAGGCCGGTTTCTTCGTGAACCTCTCGCATCAGATTTTCGGGCAAAGAGGTGCCCTTTTCCACGCCACCGCCCGGTGCGCACCACAGATCGCTTTTCGGGTTGGCCCAAGCGTTGACCAGCAACAGGCGGTTGTCGCGCAGAATAAGCGCACGAACGGCAAGACGAGGCGGTGTGGCAGACATGGCTGCACCCTGACGAAAGTTTCAAGGTCAGGCAAGACAGACCTGCAAACGCGTCCAAGCGCGCCTTATGTTTGCAGCATGCGCTTTGCTTTCGCCTTTCTGTTATCCCTGCTGCCTACGGTGGCAATGGCCGATTGTGTGGTCCTGTTGCACGGGCTTGCGCGGTCGGCCGGATCGTTCCTGATTATGGAGCAAGCGCTGAAAGCCGAAGGATATGAAACCGTCAGGGTGGGCTATCCTTCCACCGCACAACCGATAGAGAATCTTTCGAATGCTGCCGCTGCAGGGATGAACGCCTGCGACGCGAAGACGGTGCATTTCGTGACGCATTCGATGGGGGGCATCTTGTTGCGCCATTGGTTGGCAAGTCAGAAACCGGAAAGGTTAGGCCGCGTTGTGATGCTTGGCCCGCCAAACAGCGGATCAGAGCTGGTGGATGATCTGGGCCATTTGGGCCTGTTCCAACGCATCAACGGGCCTGCCGGGCTGCAACTGAGCACGGGGGAAGACAGCATTCCCAACCAGCTTGGAAAGGTGGAGTTTTCGCTGGGCGTCATCGCAGGTAGCGCGTCGTTAAACCCTGTCTATTCTTCGATGATCGACGGGCCAGACGATGGCAAGGTTTCGGTGTCTTCTACGAAGGTTGCCGGGATGACGGATCATATCACCTTGCCGGTGACGCATACGTTCATGATGAACAACCCGCGCGTCATTGCGCAAACGCTGCATTTCCTAAAGCACGGCACCTTTCAAGAAGAGTTGAGCTATTATGATGCCGTAAAGGCGTTGGCCGACTGACGCAGGCTTGCCTTCATCCCGCGGCCCTGCAACATCACACAATGCGTTTGATCCTTTTAACCTGCCTGACCATGATCGCCTTTGCGGCGAATTCTGTGTTGAACCGATTGGCCTTGGCGGACGGGGCGATGGGCCCGGCCAGTTTTGCGGCTATTCGCCTTGTCGCGGGGGCTGGTGTGTTGGTCGCGCTGTGCTTGGCGACGCAAGGCGGCTTTTCATGGCGTGGTAAACATCGGATCTGGGGCACGCTTTCGCTGGCGCTCTATGTGGTGGGGTTTTCCTTTGCCTATGTCACGTTGCCGTCCGGCGTTGGGGCGCTGATGCTGTTTGGCGGCGTGCAGGTCACGATGTTCTCGGGCGCGGTGGTCTTGGGCGAGGATGTTCCGCCCAACCGCTGGCTTGGGGCAGGGGTGGCCTTTGCCGGGCTGGTCTGGCTGTTGTGGCCCGGTGGGGCTGCAGCGCCGTCTTTGGCGGGTTGCCTGTTGATGGGGGCCGCCGCGCTTGGCTGGGGTGTTTATTCTTTGCTGGGGCGCGGGGCTGATAACCCGCTTCAATCCACCGGGGCGAATTTCTTGTTGGCGGTGCCGTTGGGGCTGTTGATGTTTGCCATCTTGCCTGACACCGCAACGCCCAAGGGGATCGTTCTGGCGGCAATCTCGGGAGGTGTGACGTCGGGGTTGGGCTATGCGTTGTGGTACAGCATCCTGCCGCAGCTGGGGGCAGCGCGGGCGGCTGTGGCGCAGTTAACCGTGCCGATCATCGCATTGGTCGGCGGCATGGCGTTCCTGAGCGAGGCACTGAGCCTGCGGTTCGCCATTGCCGCCGCGTTGGTTTTGAGCGGGGTCGTAATTTCCCTTAGGGGCGGGAAACGGGCCTAGTTCGCAGGCCTAGTTCGCAGGCCCGGTGCGCCGGTTCAGGTGGCCCATCTTGCGGCCCGCCTTAACCTCTGCCTTGCCGTAAAGGTGGATCGCGCTGTTCGGCTCTTTTGCGAATTCCGGCACCTGATCCACGTCGTCGCCAATCAGGTTCAGCATCTCAACGTCCGAATGGCGCTGACCATCGCCCAGCGGCCAACCCACGACGGCCCGGATGTGCTGTTCGAATTGATCCACGACACACCCATTTTGCGTCCAGTGGCCAGAGTTGTGGACGCGGGGGGCGATCTCGTTCACGATCAGGCCGCCGGGTGTCACGAACAGTTCAACCCCCATCACACCGACGTACTCCAGCGCATTCAGGATTTTCGCCGCCAGCAGGACAGCATCCATACGCTGTGGTGATTTCAGGTTCGCGGGCACCGTCGTGGTGTGCAAGATACCGTCTTTGTGGACGTTTTCGCCGGGATCGTAGCACGAGATTTCGCCGTTCAGCCCGCGTGCGGCAATCACCGAAACTTCGTGGCTGAAGTTAACAAACCCCTCCAGAACACTCGGTGCCCCGGCCATAGAGGCGAAAGCGTCATCCGCATCAGCGTCTTGCATGATGCGGGCTTGGCCTTTGCCGTCATATCCAAACCGGCGCGTTTTCAGGATAGAGGGCGCACCGATCGTTGCCAGCGCGGCATCAAGGTCGGCGCGGGTTTCGACATTAGCGAAAGGGGCTGTTTGCAAGCCCAGATCGGCCAGAAAGTTCTTTTCGACCAGCCGGTCTTGCGAAACGCGCAGCGCCTCGCGGCCCGGCCGAATGGGGCGTAGCCCCTCTAGCAGATCAAGGGCCGAGGTTGGGATATTCTCAAACTCGTAGGTGATAACATCCACCGCTTCGGCAAACGCGCGAAGGGCTGCTTCGTCATCATAGCTGGCGGTCGTCACGCGATGCGCAACTTGCCCGGCGGGCGGTTCAGCACCCGGTTCAAAGATGTGGCAGATAAACCCAAGGCGGGATGCGGCAACAGACAGCATGCGGCCAAGTTGCCCGCCGCCCAAGATTCCGATTACGGCACCGGGGGCCAAAACATCAGTCATCATAAGGCTCATCGGGGATAGAGGCGGAAAGGGTCGCGCGCCAATCATCCAGACGCTTGGCAAGTTCGCTGTCGCCAATGGCCAGAATTCCGGCGGCCATCAGTCCGGCGTTCGCCGCGCCTGCTGCGCCAATCGCCATGGTGGCAACGGGAAAACCCTTGGGCATCTGCACGATGGAATAAAGGCTGTCGACACCCGAAAGCGCCTTTGTCTGAACCGGCACACCAACCACAGGCACGCGCGTCTTGGACGCCATCATCCCCGGCAGGTGCGCAGCACCGCCAGCACCGGCGATGATAACCTGCAACCCACGGTCAGCGGCGGTTTTGCCATAGTCCCACAGCCGATCGGGCGTGCGGTGCGCCGAGACGATCTTGGCCTCATAGGCCACACCCAGTTCATCCAGAATATCGGCGGCAAGTTTCATGGTTGGCCAATCCGATTGGCTCCCCATAATAATGCCCACTTTTACGTCCGTCATAGCGCCCTCTTCCAATGAGAGGCGGCACTATAGCGGGATCAAGTCGTTACGCAATAATGTCTGGCATCAGCTGGTCTTCAATCGCGGCAATGCGATCTTTCAGCGTCAATTTTTGCTTCTTCAGCCGCCGCACCGTGAATTGATCCGCCGATGGACCGCGTTCGACCAATGCGTTGATCGCATCGTCAAGGTCGCGGTGCTCGCGTTTAAGAACCTCCAGCTTTACGCGGAGGACTTCTTCACTGTTCATTTCGTTTGCGATGTTCATACCTGTCCGGGTGGTTTGTCTGCCTTGGGCCAGAGTTTGCAACATAACGAATTTAACCGCTTCGGGGAAGGGTGCCCTTGTTACGGGCGACTATTCTGCCCATATCTTTAGCAGGCCGCCGAAAACCGGGGTCGTAAAACCAATCAGGTCGCTTCATCAAGGACTTGCAGTATGACAAAACTATCCCTCGGCTCGCATCCCTATCTTTTAGGGTTTGAACAGCTTGAACGCCTTTTGGAACGGAACGCAAAATCCGGCAACGAAGGCTATCCGCCATTCAACATCGAACAAACAAGCGAGCGGAGTTACCGCATCACCTTGGCCGTCGCGGGGTTTCGCGACGAAGACCTTTCTATCACCGTTGAAGAACGCCAACTTATGATCCGAGGCGGTCAGGCCGAAGACGACGCAGAGCGTTTGTTTCTGCATCGGGGAATTGCTGGTCGGCAATTCCAACGCTCTTTTGTGCTGGCCGACGGCGTAGAGGTGGCAGGTGCGACATTGGAAAACGGTTTGCTTCATGTGGATCTGGAACGGGCCGCACACGACAAAGTGGTTCAAACGATTCAGATCAAACGCGCGTAATCAGTAAGAGGGGATAAAGATGAATACCGAATACGAAATTTTGCCCAAAGCCGACGATAACATCGTGTATGTCCGCCGCGTTGCAGTGGCTGATCTGCCCGAAGATGTTCAGGAACAGGCAGAGGGTGCCGAACAGCTTTACGCTGTGCACAACGCTGATGGCGAACGGTTGGCGCTTGTCAAAGACCGGAACCTTGCCTTCATTCTGGCCCGCCAGAACGACCTAGCACCAGTGAACGTCCACTGATGCCCGCCTTTGCCTTCGACTGGGTCGATGCCTTCACCGATCAGCCCTTCGGCGGCAATGGTTGTGCCGTGTTTCATGATGCGGCGACACTGGATGAAGAAACATGCACCGCGATCGTGCGTGAAACCAGCCTTTCGGAATGTACGTTTCTTGGCCCGTCTGACGTGGCTGATATCAGGGTGCGCTATTTTCTGGCCAGCCGGGAAATCCCGTTTGCGGGCCACCCGACAATTGCGACCGTTGCGTCGATGATTGAACGCGGCATGGTGCCGGGTGACACGCTTTCCTTAGAAACACTGGCCGGTGTGATCTCGGTCGAGATCCGCCGCGGGCAGGGCGCGCCGGAAATCATCATGACGCAGAATGCCCCCGAATTCGGCAAGCCCGTTCGCGCGGCATTGGTCGCAGAGGCCATGGGGCTGAAGCCCGCTGACATTATCGCGCCGCCCCAAATGGTTTCGACGGGGCTTGAGTTTTGCATTGCTTTGCTAAGCGGGCACGATGCACTGCGGCGTGCGAAATTGAACCCAGAGGGTTTCAAACACTTCCAAAACGTCGTTGCTGGCCCCGACACCGAAGTGATGGAGCCATTCCTTGTCACGCTGTCTGGTGCGACGGATGCAGGTGACACGTTTTCGCGGATGCTAATGGTGCCACCAGCTCCACCTGAAGACCCGTTCACAGGATCGGCCACTGGCTGCATGGCGGCGTATCTTTGGCACAACGGATTGATCGACACCCCAAAATTTACCGCCCAGCAGGGCCACTGGATGGGTCGGCCGGGTCAAGCCAAGGTCGAGGTTCTGGGTCCGCGCGATGCGATCTTGGGCGTGCGCGTTGCAGGGCAGGGAAGGGTGCTGATGCGGGGCGAGATCCTGCTATAGGCCCCGCACCGCAATGGTTTCTTAGACGATCAGGAAGTCATCCGCAGACAGATCGTTTAGGGAAGTGTTTTCCAAGGTTACATCAATCCCGTTTAGCGACAGGCGAACATCGTTGCCGTACTGCGCCGCCGACGCCAGCGCAGCGTTGACCGATGCAGCCTGCGCAGATGACAATAGGATCACATCGCCATCGTCATGCCCACCGGGGTTCAAGTCGGTAATTACCGCCTCGTCCGAAAGCCGCAGATCGAAGACATCGGCGCCAAGCCCGCCACTTAGGATATCTGTCCCCTGATCGGCGATCAGCAGGTCATCTCCCGCGCCGCCCAGCAGCATGTCGTTCCCTGTGCCCCCGGTTAGGGTGTCTTTCCCAGAATCTCCGTGCAAGAAGTCATCGCCTGCGCCGCCTGAAAGCGTGTCGTCGCCCTCTAGCCCGAACAACCGATCCCGTCCGTTGCCGCCTGCCATGACATCACCACCGGTACTGCCCTCTGTCGCGCTGGAGTAGGAGCGGTCAGAAGTGAACCAGGATGTGGCGTCCAACTCGTCTGCATCAAGGCGGTATTCGTGCCAGCCGAAGTCCAGCTCTTCCAACTCGATCAGCTCTTCGACGCCATTGTCACCCGTTGTGTCGATGGCAAAGACGCGGCCATCGGACAGGCGCACGAATTCGTAATCGCCCACGTTCCCGGCCATATCCACCCGGTCTGTTCCCGCGCCGCCGTGCACAGTGTCGTTCCCGGTGCCAAGGTCGAAACGATCATCGCCTTCGAACCCATCCAAGAAATCGTCGGATTCACCATCGCGGATCTTGTCATCATTTTCGGTGCCCAACAGGAAAGCACGTTCGTTGTGATCGCGGGTGGTGAAGGACACCGTCTTATCCTCGACCCAATATAGCGACGCTTCGAAATCGGTTAGCTGGGAAACGACGATCACGCTGTCGATCTCCATATCAGCCGCGAAGTTGGAGCGGGTCATCGTGGTGATCGGGTTGGTGAAGGCTCCCAGAACGTGGGCGAACCATCCTTCGGGCACGTTCAGAATGGACCATGGCCCGATGTCATAGAAATCTTGCGCATAATATCCGTTGAACTGAACAAGGTTGCCGGTGGTGTTGGAATAATCCACATCCTCGTTAAACCCGCCGCTTAGCGCCAGTTCCCAGAAATCGGTGCCGGTGCTGCCGATGCGGTGCACAACATCATTTTCAAAGCCGATGTTCAGCACGTCAGGGTCTTCGGTGATCTTTGGCACAGCAAATGCGAAGTAGTCGGAATTGTCGAAGAACCCGCCATAGGCGTCTTCCTTGATCGTCGCCATGTTGTTCACCGCGCCCGCACCAAGGCTGTAGCCAGTCACAACCACATCTTCGCCGGTCATGCCCTGGCCTTGGGCGAACTCGGCCACTGCGGCTAGCAGATAGTCAAACTCTGCCACATAGTCGTCGGCCAGCATGGCGGGGTAATCAGCAATATCCAGCACCCCGTTGGTGCCCGCGTAAGTGATAGAGATTTTGATCAGGTTCCCAGCATCGTCATACTTGCCAACGATCTGTGCTTCGGCTGCGCTGCTGTTTTCGCCGGTGTAAAAGCCCGCGCCGTTCATCATCGCCGGGTCAACGCCCAGTGTTTCGGGGTCGATCAGAACCCAGTCATCCGGCAGGTCCGGGGCGGACGGTACGAAAATATCCAGAAGCGTTTCGAACTTTGCCACGTTGGCATAACTGGCCAACTGATAAGCTTCGGCGATTTCGGCGGACGCATCGCGCCCCTTATAGTCAAATATACCCATTTAATCCTCCGTTGATGGAGCCGCCCCTCAACAGCCCGAAATTGTGCGCATTATCAGTATATTGGGTGGCAACTTGTCGATCAGGGATTTGCATGACGTCGCGTAATAATATTCTGCACGGCAGCATATTTTGGTAATTTTATTGCTTGGTAAAATTGTGGCCTGCACGGGCGAACGCCGCAAATGCCCAGTACCACGCTGAAATATATGCGTAAAAAACGGGACGCCTGATTGGCTGAACCTGCAAGGGGCGCGGCGTTGATCCGCCCTCAGTTTTTCCGCGTTGCAGCAGGCGGCGGATGGCAGAACGAAAAACGCCCCAGCCAAGCGGCCGGGGCGTTCTTAATTTCGGGTTAATCTAGGCTTAGTTGCCTGCGATCAGGCCCATTGCTTCCAGCTTCAGCAGAACCTGATGCGCGCAGTTATCAACGTCCACGCCTTCAGTATCCACAACCAGCTCTGCGTTTGCGGGCTCTTCATATGGGTCCGAAATGCCGGTAAACTCTTTGATCTTGCCTTCGCGCGCAAGCTTATAAAGGCCCTTGCGGTCACGGCGTTCACACTCTTCCAGCGATGTCGCAACATGCACTTCGCAGAACGCGCCATAGGCTTCGATCATTTCACGAACCGAACGGCGGGTTGAAGTGTAAGGCGCAATCGGCGCACAGATCGCGATACCACCGTTTTTGGTGATTTCGGATGCGACGTAACCGATACGCTTGATGTTGATGTCGCGGTGCTCTTTCGAGAAGCCGAGTTCGGACGACAGGTGCTTACGCACCACGTCACCGTCCAACAGCGTCACAGGGCGACCACCCATTTCCATCAGCTTGACCATCAAAGCGTTCGCGATGGTGGATTTGCCGGAGCCGGACAGGCCGGTCAGGAATACGGTGAAACCCTGCTGAGCGCGTGGTGGGCGTGTCTTGCGCAGTTCTTTCACCACTTCGGGGAAAGAGAACCACTCTGGAATATCCAGACCTTCGGCCAGACGACGACGCAGTTCCGTGCCCGAGATGTTCAGGACAGTAACGCCTTCTTCGATCTCATCCGCAGGTTCGTATTGTGCGCGTTCTTGCACCCAAACCATGTGTTTGAAATCGACCATTTCGATGCCCATTTCCTCTTGATGCTCGCGGAACAGTTCCTGAGCGTCATAGGGGCCATAGAAATCTTCACCGGCAGAGTTTTTACCGGGGCCAGCATGGTCACGACCAACGATGAAGTGGGTCACGCCGTGGTTCGCGCGGATCAGACCGTGCCAAACAGCCTCACGCGGGCCAGCCATACGCATGGCAAGGTTCAGCAGGCTCATGTTGGTGGTCGCTGCTGGGTACTTGTCCAGAACAGCTTCGTAGCAACGCACGCGGGTAAAGTGATCAACGTCGCCCGGCTTGGTCATACCAACAACGGGGTGGATCAACAGGTTTGCCTGCGCTTCTTTCGCGGCACGGAACGTCAGTTCCTGATGCGCGCGGTGCAGCGGGTTACGCGTTTGGAACGCAACGATGCGGCGCCAGCCCAGCTTGCGGAAATAGGCGCGCAGTTCGTTTGGCGTGTCGCGGCGACCGCGGAAGTCATAGTGAACGGGTTGCTGAATGCCGGTGACCGGGCCACCAAGGTAAACAGGGCCAGCAGAGTTGTGCAGATAGTTCACCGCAGGGTGGGCCAGATCGTCAGCACCAAAAACCTTTTCGGCTTCTTTTGCTTTGTTTGGCTTCCAGTTGTCGGTGACGGACATGATCGCCAGGATCACGCCTTCTTGGTCGCGCAGGGCGATGTCTTGGCCAACTTCAAGGCCAGCCGCGAATTCTTCGGAAACATCCAGGTTGATGGGCATCGGCCAAAGCGAGCCATCAGCAAGGCGCATGTTATCAACAACGCCGTTGTAATCTTCTTCGGTCAAAAAGCCTTTCAGCGGGTTGAAGCCGCCGTTCATCAGCAATTCAAGATCGCAGATTTGGCGCGGTGTCAGATCCCAGCTGGGCAGATCGCCAGCTTCGTCTTTCAGTTTCAGCGCGCTTTCATGGGAAACGTACAACTCCGGGATCGGAGCAAGGTTGTTCATCGACATGTCATCAACTCGATTTTGTGTGTCGTTAAAATTTTGGCTGCACCCCACTCGGGCACAGCCGCTTCGATCCAGCCCAACTCGGACAAGACCATACAGGCGGGGCCTAGACCGGTTTGGGTTATAATATCAAGCTTGATGAGGGCTTCGTTTGCAGTTGCGGCAAAAAGGTTGCGGAATCGCGATGACCCAGAAAAGCGTTCTGGGAACGCAACGCATTGAAGAACATTAGTAAATTGCCCGGATTAGGCAGTTGGGGGCCAGCGGCGGGGAATTTTCCGCCGCTGATCCCCTAAAGTGTTATTCGTTCTCGGCCAAAAAGCGTTCTGCTTCCAGCGCGGCCATACAGCCCATACCGGCCGAGGTGACGGCCTGACGGTATTTGTGGTCCGTCAAATCGCCCGCCGCAAATACGCCGGGGATAGAGGTTTCGGTGCTGTCAGGCTTGGTCACGACATAGCCGCCCATGTGGGTTTCCAGCTTGTCCTTCACCAGTTCGGATGCCGGCGCGTGGCCGATTGCAACGAAAAAGCCCTTACATGGAACTTCGGTGATTTCGCCGGTTTTGACGTTCTTGGCGCGTACACCTTCAACGCCCAATGGGTTCTCGCCGCCGACAACCTCTTCGATCGAATGATCCCACAGGATTTCGACTTTGGGGTTCTTGAACAGACGATCCTGAAGGATCTTCTCCGACCGCAGGGTATCGCGGCGGTGGATCAAGGTAACCTTGGACGCGAAGTTTGTCAGGAACAGCGCCTCTTCGACGGCTGTGTTGCCACCGCCGACAACCACGACCTCCATGCCGCGATAGAAGAAGCCGTCGCAGGTGGCACAGGCCGAAACGCCGAAGCCTTTGAATTTCTCTTCCGATGGTAGGCCAAGCCATTTCGCCTGTGCGCCCGTGGCAAGGATCAGCGCGTCACATGTATATGTGGTGCCGCTGTCGGATGTCGCCGTGAACGGGCGCTTTGACAGATCCAGCGAACTGATGTGATCCGAAATGATTTCGGTGCCCACGGCGCGGGCATGCTCTTCCATCTTGATCATCAGGTCGGGGCCCTGAATCTCTGTCTCACCGGGCCAGTTTTCGACTTCGGTGGTGATGGTCAGCTGACCGCCGGGTTGGATGCCTTGGATTAGCAACGGTTCCAGCATGGCACGTGCGCCATAAACCGCTGCGGTATAGCCTGCCGGGCCGGACCCGATGATCAGAAGTTTGGTATGGCGCGTGTCGCCCATGTCTGGCCCTTTCAAAAACTGCTTATCGGTCGATATAGCGATGCCGGACGGCCCGTAAAAGGCCCTTCACGAACCGGTGCACAGAGAAAAACGCTGAACTAGAGGTGTTCAAAAAGTTGCGCAAGCGCGAAATATTATTGCGCTCCCACTAGCACCTTCGTATCATCTGCAAAATTTCTGGAGAGCCGAATGTCTGGGTCCAAACTTGATCCCATCGATCGCAAAATCCTAGCTGAGCTTCAGGCTGATGGGCGCATGACCAACGTTGAGTTGGCCAAGCGCGTGGGTATTTCTGCGCCGCCATGCCTGCGCCGCGTCCGTACCTTGGAAGAGGCCGGGTACATTCGGGGATACCATGCGGACGTGGATTCGCGCGAGCTGGGCTTTGAGGTTCAGGTCTTCGCGATGGTCGGTCTGCAAAGTCAGGCCGAATCCGACCTGTCGGCTTTCGAAGCACGCTGCCGCGACTGGCCGCTTGTGCGCGAATGCCATATGCTGAACGGCGAGGTGGACTTTGTTCTGAAATGCGTCGCGCCTGACCTATCGACTTTTCAAAGCTTTCTGACTGAACAGCTGACTTCTGCTGACAATGTGGGAAGTGTGAAGACGTCGCTGGTTATTCGCTGCGCGAAGGACGAACCCGGCGTACCCTTTGATGTGCTAGAGGCCCGCCTGACCAGCGCGTCGTAAAGTTACCCAGCCTGAAGTGTATTCAACTCGAACGCGGTTAGGCGCGGGTAGGGGGCTGGGCCAAAATCCTCAATCGACTTGATATGTGGGAACAGGCTTAGGAACAGCTCAAGCTCGTCGTTGTCCATCAGTGCTTGACCGTGCGGACCGGGATGAAAGCTTTCTGTTTCTACCCCGTTGGCCAGGATGATCTGCTGCCCATCCAGCACAAGGTGATAGACCTTAACGGGCGCGACTGAACGCATGGCGAAAATGCTATCGCCGTCGATCATGGCGCGGGCTGGGGCAAGGGCGCTGGGGCGGTCAAAAAGCTGACGACAGCCCGCATGTTGAAACATGATGCGTGCCCTTGGGCCAAGGATCAAATCGGGCGAAGGGCGCGCCATGCCCAAGCTATCGCTGGCAAAGCGGATCAGCGGGCGGGTTTCATCAAACCGTTCGGATGAGATGATCGTAGACCCGATCCAACGAAGCGGCTGTGGCCCATTGTCGGCTGTTTCGATCAGCATACCGGGCGCAAGATCTTCGATGGCGACTGGCCCATCGGGCGTCGCGATCAGCGAACCGCGCGCGAACCCTTCGAACGCATCCGAGATAAACGGCGACGCAGGTGCAGAAATTGAAAGCTTTTGGATTGTACCGGAAGACGTGTGGCCGACGATCTCATATCTGCGGGCTTGAGGCAAAGCACCATGAGGTCGTCGGCCGAAACGTTCTGACGTAGTTTGGCCTGTTGAGGCCCGAGGCGCCACCGCGAGGCCTGCGGCAGCAAAATGAGGGTCTTCCATGCGAACAGTTCCTTAGATCTGGTCACATCTGCATCGGCCCCCACCGATGAAACTTGCAGAGGTGTTTCGTTAAAAACGTAACTGCCCTATGCGCCTTAATATTGTCAAAAAGAATCTACCAATAAGCAAGGGGAATAGGTAAAATACATGCATATTTTGCGTATTGTTTCCAGATTGACCGCCAATCGCGCCCTAATCACTTCGGAAATGTGGCGAATCAAAAACCCCGAGCGAATGCCCGGGGTGATTCCGTCATAAAGGGCGACATGCGCCCGATTGGTCTAGGTATCAGTTGCTTGCGACGCGAAGCAGGGGGAGGGCTTCTGTCTCTTCGGTGCGGCTCTCACGCGCCCAAGGTAGCTTGACCTCAGTCTTCGCAGTTTCTTCCAAAACCGAAGTCATCCAGCGGCGTTTGTTCTGCATATCAATCACTCCTGAATGTGCCGGGTGCCTCAGTTGGCGTTTGGCGCGGTGTTTGGGCGAGTCGCCCCGTTGATCACAATCTCGCCCACGATTGGGCCGTAGTGACGCCGGGAATGTGACCACTTGAAGTCAAGTTAAGGAGGAATTGTGGCGGTCAGGCTCTAAAGCCGAATAACCGAAATTAACCGACCATAATCGGCCTCTCCGGCGTGGGTCGTGCGGCGGTATGAAAAGAACCGTTCCGGGTCGGAATAGGTGCAATGCCGCGTCCATGTCGCCTGCCCAACGCCAGCTTCGCGCAGGCGGTGCAGCCCAAAGGCTGGCAGGTCAAATTGCATTTTGCCACCTTCGCCGCCTGCAAAGAAGCGCCCGTAGGCTTGGTCTTCGTCTAGAAATGCTTCCAGAAACTCTGGGCCAACTTCATAGGCGCGCTGACTGATGGTGGGGCCCACGACGGCCGTGATGTTTTCACGTGTCGCGCCCAGCGTCTCCATCTTTTCTACGGTGGCCTCAAGCACGCCAGACAGCGCGCCTTTCCAGCCTGCGTGGGCCGCGCCAACGACCCCAGCGGTTTGATCTGCAAAGAGGACGGGCTGGCAGTCTGCCGTCAGAATGGCAAGTGCAAGCCCCGGCGTTGCAGTCACGATACCATCAGCGGGCGGGCGCTGCACCGCAGGGTCATCCACAACGATCACATCGGCGGAATGCACCTGATGCACCGATACCAGCGCATCAAGTTCCACGCCCATGGTGCTGGCGACCCGGCTGCGATTGATCTTAACAACCTCGGTTAGGTCAGAAGAGCCGACACCACAGTTCAGCCCCTTAAACACACCAGACGAAGCACCGCCGCGGCGGGTGAAAAAGCCATGGCGGATAGGTGACAATGCATCTGAGGTCAGAATTTCCAAAGTCATGGTGCGAATCCCGGTGGTGTGGGCGAGCCCTTGGGGTGCAGGGCAAGTGTTTTGAAGAGCGTTCCCATTTCCTGCGGGTGGGTCAAGCGGCGATGTGCAGAGATGTGGCTTTCAAGCGGCTTCCCGATCATATTTCGCGCCAGCGCCTGCGCACGAGCGGTGATGCCAAGCCGTTCCAACAGCATGCCTTGGCCGATCATCGTCGTGTGGGCAACGCCCTTGGCGGCCACTGCCAACGCCTCAAAGTCCACATGGGCTGTCAGATCTGCATCGCCAACTTGGGTCAGCGGGTCGATGACCTTGTGCGCCTTAAGTGCTTGGAACGTATCGCCAAGCGAGCGCCAATCGCCATAGTCGATAAACAACGCCACGCCACCATTACCTTCGATACGTTCGGCGATTTGTTCGACAATCGCGGTGGCGCTGGGGCAAAGTTCGACGATGTCGCCGGGATTGGTGTCATCTAGTCGATGATCCAGCGCCGCGATCGGTGCTGGCGCGGAAAGACCCTTGGCCAAGATGCCGTCGCTTAGCGTCACCTGCACTTCGCGCCAACCATTGATGTCGCGGTGGAACTGGCGAATGGGAAGCGCATCAAAGAATTCATTCGCAACCAGATAAAGTGGCGCATCGGGCAGTTGGGAAACATCGTCCAGCCAGTTGACCTGATAGGCGGCCAGATTTTCCTGCTGTACCTTTCGCAAGGTGGGGGAGGCTTCGATCAGGTGGACGTTCGCGGCGGCATGAAACCCCGGCACACCGGCGGTCGCGCGCAGGATGTCGGCCATAAGGGTTCCGCGCCCCGGTCCGGGCTCTGCCAAGGTGAAATTGGCCGGTTGCCCCTGATCCACCCACGTCTGCGCCAGAAACAGGCCCAACATCTCGCCGAACATCTGGCTGATCTCGGGGGCGGTGGTGAAATCACCTGCGGTGCCAAATGGGTCGCGCGTGGCGTAATACCCGTGTTCGGGGTGAAGCAGGGCGTCTGCCATAAAATCGGCAAGCGTGATTGGCCCCGTCGCTGCGATGCGCTGGGCTAGCATATCGGCAAGCTTGCTCACGCTCGTCGCCGTGCGATGATGATCAGCGCGACCCCCAAGGCGATCATAGGAAGCGATAGAAGTTGGCCCATCGTCACGCCAAAGCCGTTGGAGTGGATGATAAACCCAATTAGGTTTTCGGGTGTGATGAACTGGGCATCTGCTTGGCGGAAGTATTCCACAAAGAAGCGTGAAGCACCGTAGCCGATGAAAAACACGCCCGCGATTTGGCCGGGCACCTTTAGCCAGCCGCGCCGGTAGACAAGGAACAACAGGATCGCGCCAAGCAACAGCCCCTCTAACCCCGCTTCGTAGAGCTGAGAGGGGTGGCGCGCACACGGCCCTTCCCAGCCCGGTGGGCAAATCTGTGCGCGAGGGTCCGGGAAAACAAAAGCCCAAGGCACGTCAGACGGGCGGCCCCAAAGCTCTGCGTTTACGAAGTTGGCCAATCGCCCCAGAAGCAGGCCAAGCGGTGTCACGATTGCAAGGGCATCAGCGGCGGACATCAGTGTGATTTTGTTCTTTCGGCAGAACAAGAACAGCGCAGCCATGACACCCAAAAGTCCGCCGTGGAAGGCCATGCCGCCATTCCACAAAATCGGAATTTCCAGAGGATTTTCCAAGTAATACGCTGGCTTGTAAAACAGCACAAAGCCAAGCCTGCCGCCGATAATCACACCTAGGATCACCCAGGTCAAAAGCTCTTCAACTTGTTCGGCCGTCATCGGGGCGCGGTTATCCGGCCACAACCGTTCGGCGCGCATCAAACGGACGACAAGTCGCCATCCGGCCAGAAGGGCAACGATATATGCCATCGCGTACCAGCGAAGCGCAAAGTCAAAACCGAAGATAGAGATCGAAAAGATCTCTGAGCTGATATCGGGGAAGTTCAGGATTGCCTGCATGATGGCCCCTCTTTTGCGTCGCGCTGCGTCGAAGTCAACCTTGAGCTTCCCGTCTGCGCAGCCCATATAGATACCAAATGTAACGCCGGAGGGTCCAATGCAGAGCCGGAACAAGTTTTTCGACGATATGTCCCAATTGATGACCAACGCCATGGGTGTTGCACAAGGTGCCAAGGGCGAGGCTGAAAATGCTTTTCAAAGCATGATCGACCGCTGGTTGGCAGATCGTGATTTCGTGACACGCGAAGAGTTCGACGCAGTGCGCGCGATGGCGCAAAAAGCACGCGAAGAAAACGAATCGCTGAAAGCCCGGCTGGACGCGTTGGAAGCGGCGTCTAAATAATCGGGGTGTCGGGCGTGCCCATATTTGGGCACGCCGTCCCCTTCCGAGATACAACTCGGCACAACTTTTACTGAACTACCTTGTTGAGAACGTCAGGCGCAATCGTCCCTTATTGTTCCTTGGTTTGTGCTGTCAGGTATTCTGAAATCTCTGTTAGAACACCGTCTGCATTAAGGGCTGTCAGCTCTTCCAGAATGTCTTCCAACGTGCGGGAAAATGCAGAAATGGCAAAGTCGCGCATTTGTGCGCTGTCGTTGCAGTGCATTTGAGCGCGGTAAAGTTCGGCAAAGTGGACGAGCGTCTGCAACTGCGCGAAACGCTCTGCCTGCCTAATTTTTTGTTTGTTCTCTGACGTCGGTTCCAAGTGCATCGAATGGAGAGGTAGATACCTGCCGCGTAGGCCAGTTCGCGGTGGGATCGTGTCTAAGATCGCGGCTTGCAGCATATCTGCGTGTCCTTTCGTCAGCGATCGCAGCCTTCCATGGAAATGTAGAAAGGAAGCGGTAATGGTTTGTTCGGTACCATGCCTGTCGAAGGGCGGCGGTGCCGATTCTATCAATCAGTGCTATCCCTTGCAGTAAGGCACATAAATCTTGCCACCGCAAGACAAATATGCCTTGATTGCGTAATAAGATTTATCCGCCTCGGCATGCGTGCCATTTAGAGGGATGCTATTGAATTCTGCGAAATCCGAAGCTCTTGGCGCGCGTGTGCGTGAACTCGTCGAAGAGGGGTTGGCGAAAAAAGGTGTGTCCGCGCGCCGTGCATCGATGGATGTTGTCGGCCACGACGGGCTGATCCGGGATATTCGTGCGGGTCGCGTCCCCAGCTTTGATCGCCTTGTCAGCCTTTTTGAGTATCTTTCGATCCCCGTAGAGTTTGGCAAACGTCCCGCTGTGCCGGGCGTGTCTGAGGATCCACCGGCAGTCACGACATCCGGCTTCGCCACCCCAGAGGCGTTGCGGGCAGGTTTTCTGCCTTTCCCTTGGCATCGGTCCGCGCGGCAGCGCGGAATGGGGCCTGTGGCGTTTTCATCCGGTTGGTTGGCGCAGTCGGGGCTGATCGCCGAAAATCTTAGTTTCGCGGCCCCGGATAACAAGCAGGGTCTTGTCGCGCTTGTTGATGTCGCAGCGTCACGCAGCGGTGGGCCGGATCTTTGGTGCTTTGTGGAAGGCGGTCAGCCCAAGATTGGCCGCCTGCAATGGCAGGGCAAAGACATTCTGATTGTCACCGACGACACCCCACAGGCATCCGCCCGCGTCCTTGTTGGGCCAGCGCGCGAGGCGCTTCAGATACTGGGGCGGGTTGTCTGGACGGGCACACTGATTTAACCCCCAATCCGGCAAGCGACACAACAGATAGCGGTGGGCCGGTTGGTTTGCCCAACAGTTGGGCTTATCCACAACTTTCTGCGCTGTCGCCAAAGATTCACAAAAAATGTTCTTTACAGCTCATGCCTTTCGGCACACCATATCTAGTAAGGGTATCGGTGCTAAACTGCCGAACCTAGAGCAGGCACCTAAGCATTGTGGGCTGCCACCCGCGATTTGCTACAACCAAAGAGGCCGGGCATGTCACTTTCCGAAGACTTTCATCAGACAGACGAATTGCACCCGATCGATATCGTCGAACATCTTGCAGAACATCATGATTGGGATTTTGACCGCGTAACTGACGACCAGATCGCAATGGCGGTCGAAGGGCAGTGGCGCACTTATTCCATCACGTTGGCTTGGTCGTCCTACGATGAAACTCTTCGCCTGATCTGCACGTTCGAGATGGAGCCGCCAGAGGACAAGCTGCCCAACCTATACGAAGCACTTAACCGTACCAATGACATGTGCTGGGCGGGTGCGTTCACGTATTGGAATGAACAGCGCCTGATGGTTTACCGTTATGGTCTGGTGTTGACCGGTGGTCAGATCGCCAGCGCGGACCAGATTGACCGGATGATCGGTGCCGCCGTCAGCGCATCAGAGCGGTTCTACCCCGCGTTCCAACTTGTGTCATGGACGGATCAAACCCCGACAGAAGCCATGGACGTTGCAATCGCAGAGGCTTACGGGCGCGCCTAAGCGCCAACACTGCGAAATCACCGTTGTTAAGGGCGCCCCTGATGTGGGCGCTCTTTTTGTTTGTGATTGGCGAAGTGTTCATTCGCGGTTCTGAATAAGTCTTCTGCCCATTGATGCCCTTAGCCCACGCGCCTAACCTGCGCGCGAAATGGACCGGGGGACACTATGGATATGAACGACGTCAGCGCGCGCGGGCTGGTATTGCTGGGCTGCGGAAAGATGGGCTCTGCGATGTTGGAGGGGTGGCTGAAAAGCGGCCTACCTGAAGCGTCTGTTTGGGTGAAAGATCCTTACCCGTCTGATTGGCTGACAGGGCTGGCACAGCGCGGGCTGCATCTGAATTCAGATCTGCCAGACGACCCGGCGATTGTTCTGGTGGCGGTGAAGCCGCAAATGATGGACGAGGCGTTGCCGGTTCTTACCCCCCTAGGAAATGGCCGTACTCTGTTTCTGTCGGTCGCCGCTGGCACACCGATTTCGTATTACGAGCGGGTGCTGGGCAAAGAAACACCAATCATCCGGGCGATGCCCAACACCCCAGCCGCCGTTTCGCGCGGAATTACGGCCCTTATCGGCAACCAATTCGCCGACGAAGCGCAGGTTCAATTGGCCGAGGCGTTGCTTTCCGCAGTTGGTCAGACCGTCAGGCTTGATGATGAAGGGCAGATGGATGCGGTTACGGCGGTGTCTGGGTCTGGCCCGGCCTATGTGTTCCACCTAATCGAAACGCTTGCTGCCGCAGGGCAGGCCGAAGGGCTTTCGCCCGAACTGGCCATGAAACTGGCAAAAGCAACCGTGGGGGGCGCTGGGCATCTGGCTGAACAGGCCGCCGGTGATCCAACGCAGTTGCGGGTCAACGTAACCTCGCCCAATGGCACAACGGCCGCCGCGCTTGAGGTGTTGATGGACCCGGAAACGGGCTTTCCGCGCTTGTTGAAACGCGCGGTCAAAGCCGCAGCCGACCGCAGCAGGGAGTTGGGGAAATGACTGAGATCAGCTTCGATGACTTTCTGAAGGTCGATATCCGCGTGGGGCAAATCACCCGCGCCGAACCCTATCCAGAGGCCCGCAAACCCGCGATCAAGCTGTGGGTGGATTTCGGCCCCGAGATTGGAGAGAAGAAAAGCTCGGCCCAGATCACGGCGCATTATGCGCCGGAAACGTTGCCTGGAAAACGCGTGATGGCGGTGGTGAATTTTCCACCCCGCCAGATCGGTAAATTCATGTCAGAGGTTCTGGTGCTGGGTGCGCCTGATGACGCTGGCGAAGTTGTGCTGTTGGTGCCGGACAAAGACGTGCCCATCGGTGGAAGGATGTTTTGATGCAAAAACTGTTTATTACGCGGCCCTTACCCGAAACCGTTTGTGATGCCGCCCGCGAATTGGCGGATGTGACCGTTCGCCAAGACACCTTGCCGCTGACAGAGCCAGAGATGATCGCCGCGCTGACCGACTATGACATTGTATTGCCGACACTGCGCGACATGTTCTCGGCCGACGTGCTGAACAAAGTTGAAGAACCGCGCGCCAAGCTGCTGGCGAATTTCGGCGTTGGGTATAACCACATCGATGCGGATGCTGCGCGGGCCAAGGGCATTACGGTGACCAACACGCCGGGCGCGGTAACAGACGCGACAGCTGATATCGCCTTGACGCTAATCTTGATGACCTGCCGCCGTGCCGCCGAAGGCGAGCGGCTGGTGCGTTCGGGCAAGTGGGAGGGGTGGCACCCAACCCAAATGCTTGGCCAGCACGTGACGGGCAAAACGTTGGGGGTGGTTGGCATGGGGCGCATCGGCAAAGCCATCGCGAAACGGTGCCATTTCGGGTTCGACATGGATGTCGTGTTCTTCAACCGCTCAACCGTTTCGGATGTGGGTGTGCCAGCGACCCAGCTTTCCACAATCGGCGAGGTTGCGAAGGCTGCGGATATGGTCGTCATGGCCGTGCCGGGCAGCCCTGCGACACACCATCTGTTCAGCACCGATGAATTCAACGCAATGAAACCCACAGCGCATTTTGTGAACATCGCCCGAGGCGACGTTGTTGAAGAGGCCGCGCTTATCGCGGCGCTTCAGTCGGGGCGAATCGCGGGCGCAGGGTTGGATGTGTACGAGTTTGAACCCGACGTGCCAGAGGCGCTGCAAGCCCTGCCGAACGTTACCTTGTTGCCGCACCTTGGCACCGCCGCGCTGGAAGTGCGCGAAGCGATGGGGATGCGGGCGGTGGATAACGTGCGCGCGTTTCTAAGCGGGAAAACGCCTGCTGACGTGGTTTAGGTTTCGACGGCCTCACGCCAATGTCGGCGGCAAAGTGAAACGTAAGTCTCATTGCCGCCGATTTGAACTTGCGCCCCTTCGCGCAGCGCATTGCCATCGCCGCCCATGCGCACGACCATTGTGGCTTTCTTACCACAATGGCAAATCGTTCTTACTTCTCGCATTTCATCGGCAAGGGCCAACAAGGCGGCAGATCCGGGAAAAAGTTCACCCCTGAAATCAACGCGCAAGCCGTAACACATCACCGGAATTTTCAGATCGTCGACCGTTCTGGCCAACTGCCAGACCTGCTCTTTTGTCAGAAATTGCGCTTCGTCGATGAAGATGCAGGCGCAGGGGCCATCGGCCAAACGGGCGCGAATGACGGCAAAAAGATCGGTGTTTTGGTCAAAGGTTTCCGCGGCTTCGCCGATGCCAATACGGGACGCGATACGCGCTTCGCCGGCCCGATTATCAAGCTGAGCGGTCAGCAAAAACGTTTGCATGCCGCGTTCACGATAGTTGTAGGAAGCCTGAAGCAGGACAGTAGATTTCCCTGCATTCATAGTGGAATAGTTGAAATAGAGCTTTGCCATGACCCGGTTATTACGTCCAAGAACGCTGCGATCAAGTCTTGGATGCGGGTGGGGGCCATCCCCCGTTGCCAGACAGTCACTGGGACTGCTGGCTTCGGGGTAAAAAACTCAGGCTCGATGACAGGTTGATCTGGGGAAGACAACCGAACCCGAAGAACCGTTTAACATACACACCTTTAACTATGGGACGGGGCCGCTACCATTGATCCGGTCGCCCGGAAGCCTCGTCTCCCATGGACGAAAGGCAGCTGGCCCCCACCACAAACCAACGCTGGGGACGCCGGTTACTCGCACCAATCCCCTTATCCGAGGACTTATTTATATATGACAAATGGCTTCAGGCACATTAATGGGAAAAGGGAGCGGGTATTCCCCGCACGAAATATCAGGACGCAACAGCGGGCAATCAGTGATGGCGGGTGTAGGAAATTACCTTAAGAAACACAGTGAAGCGCTGGTCAAAGACGTGGGAATCGAAGCCGCGTGTACTTTGACAGGGCGATCAAAAGCGACGCTGGGACGCTATTATTCAGATGCGGAGGAGCACGCAGATCGGTTTATGCCGATAGATGCCGTAGCGGCACTTGAGGGTGCAGCACGTTTCCCTCACGTAACCACGGCGCTGGCTGAACTGCAGGGGATAACCCTGTCGTATGACCAGGAACGCCGCAATTCTGAGGGCGGAGGAATCAACTCTGACGTCGTGGCGTTGTCGCAGCGGTTCGCGATGTTGATGGGCGAATACAGCCAGTCGATCGAAGACGGCATTATCACCATCAACGAGGCAAAGCGTTTGCTGCGGGAAACCACAGCCCTACAGCGTGTGCTTTTGGATATGAAATTGCATTTGGAAGAAGAAGCGACCTAATCGCGGCTGCTTTCAATACACAGCAAATGAAATGGGGCGCTCCGAAACGGGCGCCCCATTGTTTTTACGCGGCCATCCGTTGGCCTTTGCCGCCGCGGCCTCGCTGAGGCCGGCGACCACGCCCTTTGTTGCCAGAAGGGCCTTTACGCTTGGGCTTTTGCTCTTCCGCAGGCGGTTGACCGGATGCAACGGGGATAGAAATGCCCATTACCTTTTCGATGCTGCGCAGTTCGCCGATTTCATCAGGCGAACAGAAGGCAACAGCAGCGCCGTCAGCACCTGCGCGCGCGGTCCGGCCAATGCGGTGCACATAGTTTTCGGCCACATTCGGTAGGTCATAGTTGTAAACATGCGCCACGCCGGGAATGTCGATGCCACGGGCGGCCACGTCTGTTGCAACCAGAACTTTGATTTTGCCGTCACGGAACGCTTTCAATGTCCGCTCGCGCTGACCTTGGCTTTTGTTGCCGTGGATGGACCCGGCAGAGAAGCCAGCCGCATCAAGCTGTTTCATCAGGCGTTCACAACCGTGCTTGGTGCGCCCGAAAACAAGCGTCAGCTCGTCAGAATGATCTGCAAGCAGCTGTTTTAGTTTGGCAGACTTTGCGGACTGCTCAACAAAGTGAACGCATTGCGTGACTTTGTCGGCGGCCTTACCCGGAGGGCTAACCTGAACGCGCACGGGGCGATCCAGATAGGTCTGGGCGATTTCATTCATCTGTTTGGGCATGGTGGCCGAAAACAGAAGGGTCTGACGTTCCTTCGGAAGGAACTTAGAAATCTGGCGCAGCGCGTGGATGAAGCCCAGATCAAGCATCTGGTCGGCTTCGTCCAGCACCAAAAAGCCGGTCTTGTTCAATGTCAGGGCCTTGCGGTCGATCAGGTCCAGCAGACGGCCCGGTGTGGCGACAAGGATGTCAGCACCGCGGTTAAGCCGCTTGATCTGGTTGTTGATCGACGCGCCGCCAACAACGCATGCGATGTTGATCGGTGTCTTGGTCACAAAGGTCGACAGGTTATCGGCGATCTGGTTCACCAGTTCGCGCGTTGGGGCCAGAATAAGGGCGCGCACCGATTTCGGATCGGGCTTGCCGCCGTTTTCCATCAGCCCGTGAATAAGCGGAAGGCCAAACGCAGCCGTCTTACCCGTACCGGTTTGGGCAAGGCCCATCAGGTCACGGCCTTCAAGGATGTGTGGAATTGCCTGCGCCTGAATTGGCGTGGGATCAGTAAAACCCTGTGCTTCGAGGGCGGACAAAAGGCGCGGCGCAAGGCCGAGCATAGAGAAGTCAGTCAAGTGACAACCTTTCAAAGGGTGACCGCAGCCACCCGTTAGGGAAGTGCACAGCCCAATTGGGCCGGCAACAGCATGGGTTGCGGACATAGCATCGCCTTGGGCCGTATTGCCCGTAAGCTGCCAGTCCGACGGGACCCTGCGTGAAATGGGAACCTTGGGGTGGGGCATGTGCCCCATGATCCGACGCCAGATTGGGCTGCTCACGCGGCAGCAGGGCGTCGGGTTAGGGGACACATGCGCGTTAGAGGGCGCTAAGTCAAGGGCGCGCCCGTATCGCTATGCCAAGTGAGCGGCGAAAAACGCCAGTGTACGCTCCCACGCCAGTTCGGCGGCTTCGGCGTCATAACGGGGCGTGGTGTCGTTGTGGAAACCGTGGTTCGCGCCGTCGTAAATATGCGCGGTATAGGTTTTGCCATTTGCCTTCAGCGCGGCCTCGTAATCGGGCCAGCCTGCGTTCACCCGTTCATCCAACCCCGCATAGTGGAGCAACAGTGGCGCCTGAATGGCCGGAACGTCTGCCGCTGTTGGTTGGCGTCCGTAGAACGGTACGGAACATGCCATGTCGTCATATGCCACGGCCAAGGCGTTGCACACGCCGCCACCGTAACAGAACCCAACCGCCCCGGCCTTGCCGTTGCTTAGCGGATGATCGCGGACATATTCGAACCCTGCAAAGAAATCCTCCATCAGCTTGGTGCTGTCGATCTGGCGCTGCATTTCGCGCCCTTCTTCGTCGGTTCCGGGATAGCCGCCAAGCGGGGACAGCCCATCGGGGCCAAGCGCCAGATACCCAGCCTTGGCCACACGGCGCACCACATCTTCGATATAGGGGTTAAGGCCACGATTTTCGTGTACCACCAAAACCGCGCCAAGCGGGCCTTCGGCACCGGCGGGGCGGGCCAACAGCCCCTTGATGGTGCCATTTCCATCGGGCGAATTATATTCGATCACTTCGGTTTCAATCGTGGGGTCGTCTGGCGAGACCTGTTCTGCCAAGGCGTAATTAGGCTGAAGGCTTTCCAGTACCGCCGCCGCGCTGACTCCGGCGGCGACGTATTTTGTTGCGTTGCTTAGAAATTCGCGCTTGGTCATCTTGCCATGCACGTACCCATCGAACAGTTCTAGAATGCGTGGGTCAAAATCACTGGCTTTCTTGCGTTGCATTGGCCCCTCCTGGGAAAATACCTGCCCTAGGGTAACGCAAGAGCGGCAACAGGAAAACGACGGTGCCTTCAACGTTTCGAGAGCGGGGCGCGCGTTGCTTCAAACAGCCCTTCCACACTGGGCGAATGTGGCGACTGAACAACCTTTGCAAACTATCTGAAGCGTTGTCAGGGGAAAGACGGAAAAAGCCATTTACTCTGCCGTTAGAGCGCGCATCTTGATCACGCTAGACCAGCAAACTTTGTACGGAGTTCTCATGAAACCGCTTCTTACCCTCGCAGCCACAGCCGTGACCGCCCTTTTTGCGCAGCCCGCTGCAGCGCTTGAGCTTAACGGCGGCGAAGTTCAGCTGGGATATTCCACATTTCCCGAAGAAACCGATCTGTCGCGCACGGCCCTTCAGGGTTCTGTGGAAATCGGCTTCACTCAGAAGTTTGCGGCACAGTTGGATCTAAGCCACTTTAATTTCGACTTCGCAAATGAAGACGGGCAGAACGTGACGCTGCACGCAATTTACAACGTCGGCCCCGTCGTATCCGTTGGTGCGTTTTACGGCATGGATAAAGTCGCCGATGCTGATTTGGATTTCTACGGCATCGAAGGCGGAAGCCAGACGCAGGTTTTCGATACCGAAGCGTATTTGGGTTATCTGGATGGCGATAACGACGGCACTCTTGTTGGCCTTTACGGTCGGTTCGCAGTTTCCGAAAACTGGGGTTTGTCGGCGTCCTATGACCTTGCGGATATCGATGGCGGTTCGGACGTGTCGCGCTATGCGTTCACTGTTGATTACCGGATGGCTCAGGGCATTGAGTTGTTCGGTCAGGTCGGCTCTGTCGAGATTGGGGACGACGCTGAAGCCTATGTCGGCATCGGTGCGAAATACCGCTTTGGTGCCGATGGTGGCGTGACCTTCGGTCGACGCGGTTTTCTGGAGCAGATCCCGGGCCTCTAATCACTTGGGGATAGGATGATACAGAAAGGGCCGGCGTTAGCCGGCCTTTTGCGTTTGTGCGTGCTGTGGCGGAAAGGTCAGACTGCTTAGATCAGCGGAACCAACGGCACGCCGCAGGCAGACAACATCAAAAGGGCAGAGAGGGCCAACAGGGCTTTAATCATTACACAGGTTCCGTTTCTTTGTGATTGGTTCAGGCACGCTAGAAAAAACGCGCGTGAATGAAAAGCAAGAACGCCGCCTTCGTGGGTACGAAAAGGCGGCGTTCTGTTTTTAATCGCGCTGTGCGTTAGCCTTGCAGGGGCTTAACGCTAACTTCACCCTCTTCGCGGCTTTTCATTGCCATCGCAGCTGCGTGGCTGGCAGCGGCCGTGGTGAAGTATGGGATCTTGTCATAAAGCGCCACAGCGCGGATTTCACGGCTGTCTTCGACGGCTTGCGCGCCTTCGGTCGTGTTCATGACCAATGCGATCTTACCGTCTTTCATCATGTCCACGATGTTTGGGCGGCCTTCGTAGACCTTGTTGACCACTTCACAGGCAATGTCGTGCCCTTCAAGGAAGGCCGCCGTGCCGCGTGTTGCGACGATCAGGAAGCCCATCTGGATCAACGTCTTGGCGGTTTCGATCAGCGCAGGCGTCTTGTCTGCATCCTTGATCGAGAAGAAGACATTGCCTTCGGTCGGCAGTTCAACACCCGCACCCATCTGCGCCTTCAGGAAGGCACGGGCGAAGTTGACGTCGGACCCCATGACTTCGCCGGTGGAACGCATTTCAGGGCCAAGGATCGTATCAACACCGGGGAAGCGGGCGAAGGGCAGAACCGCCTCTTTCACCGCGAAACGTTCGATGTTCGGATCGACCAGTTCAAACGAGTCCAGCTTTTCACCCGCCATAACGCGCGCCGCGATCGAGGCGATGGGGCTGTTCACAGCCTTCGCCACAAACGGCACGGTGCGCGATGCACGTGGGTTTACCTCGATCAGATAAATGTCGCCGTCTTTGACTGCGAACTGGATGTTCATCAGGCCAACCACACCCAGCGCCAGCGCCAGTGCTTCGGTTTCCCGGTGAAGCTGTTCGATAATCTCAGCCGAAAGCGAATAGGGGGGCAGCGAACAGGCGCTATCGCCGGAATGGACGCCCGCTTCTTCGATGTGCTGCATGATGCCAGCCACGTGGACCTTTTCACCGTCACACAGCGCGTCAACGTCAATCTCGGTCGCGCCAGACAGATAGCTGTCAAGCAAGACGGGGCTGTCGCCCGAAACCACCACGGCCTCTTTGATGTAACGTTCAAGCTGCGCCATATCGCGCACGATTTCCATCGCGCGGCCACCCAGAACATAGGATGGGCGGATCACAAGCGGGAAGCCGATTTCCTCGGCAATGGCCAGCGCTTGCGCGTCGGTCGATGCGATGCCGTTCTTTGGCTGCTTCAGGCCCAGCTTGTTGACCAGCGCCTGAAAGCGTTCGCGGTCTTCGGCAAGGTCGATGGCATCGGGCGTGGTGCCCAAGATTGGAATGCCTTCCTCTTCCAGCGCGTTGGCCAGTTTCAGCGGGGTCTGACCGCCGAACTGAACGATAACGCCGTGCAGGGTGCCGTTCTGCTGCTCTACGCGCAGGATTTCCATCACATGTTCGAACGTCAGCGGTTCGAAATACAGCCGGTCCGAGGTGTCATAGTCGGTGGAAACCGTTTCGGGGTTACAGTTGACCATGATCGTTTCATAACCGCTTTCTGTCAGCGCGAAACACGCGTGGCAGCAGCAATAATCAAATTCGATCCCTTGGCCGATACGGTTCGGGCCACCCCCAAGGATAACCACCTTCTTGCGGTCGCTTGGGCGTGCCTCACACTCCACCTCGCCCATAACGGGGGCTTCGTAGGTGGAATACATATAGGGCGTCTGAGCCTCAAATTCGGCGGCGCAGGTATCGATCCGTTTGAACACGGCGGTCACGCCAAGGTTCTGACGCGCACGGCGCACTTGGGCTTCGTCGCGGCCCGTCAGCGTTGCAAGGCGCGCATCGGTGAAGCCCATCATCTTAAGCTGGCGCAAGCCGTCTTCGGTAACGGGCAGACCTTCTTTGCGAACCTCTGCTTCAGTTTCGACAATCTCGCGGATGCGGGCAAGGAACCATGGGTCGAACATGGTAGCCGCGTGGATTTCATCGTCGGTCAGACCGTGGCGCATGGCCTGCGCAATCGTGCGCATGCGGTCGGGCGTTTGAACGCTGATCGCTTTGATCACGGCTGCTTTGTCTGGCGCGCCTTCGATTTCGACCTCGTCAAAGCCGGTTAGGCCGGTTTCCATCGATGCCAGCGCTTTTTGCAGCGACTCATGGATCGTGCGGCCAATCGACATCGCTTCGCCCACCGATTTCATCGCGGTCGAAAGGACGGGTTCAGAGCCGGGGAATTTCTCAAACGCAAAGCGCGGGATCTTGGTGACGACATAGTCGATCGTCGGTTCGAACGATGCCGGCGTGACCTTGGTGATGTCGTTGTCCAACTCGTCCAGCGTGTAACCCACGGCCAGCTTTGCGGCGATCTTGGCAATCGGGAAACCCGTCGCCTTGGACGCCAACGCGGATGAGCGCGACACGCGTGGGTTCATTTCGATCACGACCATGCGGCCATCGGCAGGGTTCACAGCCCACTGAACGTTCGACCCACCGGTTTCTACGCCGATCTCACGCAGCACGTTGATCGAATGCGTCCGCATGATCTGATATTCTTTGTCAGTCAGCGTCAGGGCAGGGGCCACGGTGATGGAATCACCCGTGTGCACGCCCATTGGATCGACGTTTTCGATGGCGCAGACGATGATCGCGTTGTCGGCAGTGTCGCGCACCACCTCCATCTCGTACTCTTTCCAGCCCAGCAGCGACTCGTCGATCAGGATTTGATTAACGGGGCTGGCATCAAGGCCGGTGCGGCAGAAGTGTTCATAATCGTCACGGTTATACGCAACGCCACCGCCGGTGCCGCCAAGGGTGAATGCAGGGCGGATGATTGCGGGCAGGCCCACATCTTCCAGCGCGGCCATGCATTCTTCCAACGTGTTGGCGATGGTGGCTTTCGGGTTTTCGATGCCCAGACGGTCCATCGCTTCGCGGAACAGTTTGCGATCTTCGGCCATTTCAATGGCTTCGCGCTTTGCGCCGATCAGTTCCACGTTGAATTTTTCCAGCACCCCCATGTCGGCCAACGCCAACGATGTGTTCAGGCCAGTCTGACCGCCCATCGTCGGAAGCAACGCATCGGGGCGCTCTTTCTCGATGATTTTGGCGACGACTTCGGGGGTGATGGGTTCGATATAGGTCGCATCGGCCATATCGGGGTCTGTCATGATGGTGGCCGGGTTCGAGTTTACCAGGATAACCCGGTACCCTTCTTCGCGCAGCGCTTTACACGCTTGAGCGCCGGAATAATCGAACTCGCACGCTTGCCCAATAATAATGGGACCTGCGCCGATGATCATGATGCTGCTGATATCGGTTCTTTTAGGCATGTCCCGTCCCTCGGAATGGCAAATTGCAGGGCGTTATAGACATGACGGAACGAGGCGCAAGCCCCAAGCAGCGTTACGTTGGCACGCCAGCCTGCTTAATTTCATCATGTCGCGGACGTTTAGTTACCACGGCAACGAACAATAGCAACAAGAAGCACGACATTGGGACCACAATGAACAGGTCATTGGAAAATGTTTCCGTAAGCATGACGTAGACCACCTCACTGGTGACAAAAGCCGTGATCAGCAAAAGAATCACCCCAGCGCGTTTCGCCAGAAAACCGACCAGTGCAGGCAGCATCACCAGCTGAACCAAAAAGTAGTGGGCCCAGCTAAGCGGGCCAAACAGGCTGATCAGCAAAGTCAGGCAAAAAAGCTGGACGGGCAGGCGGCGTTCCGATGTTTCTTGGGCCGTAACACGGATCAGCCAGACAAGCGCGACGGCAAACATCACCTTCGTTGTAACAGACACCACAGTCGGGACACCAAACAGCAGCGTATTGTGCCCGGTTAGGTCCGCTGGGGGCGTTAAACCCAATGCGGCCAGTGCGGCGTACACAGAAGTCTGCATCGAAAAGTTGATCGGGGTGATGAACATCACGCTTTTCACGCCATCAATCGCATTCAAAAATTCTAGATGCAGGTCAACGCCAACCACGACCAAACCAAGAATTGCGATCACAGCGCAGGTAATCACGAAGCCGGCAAAGCTGCGCCACTGGCGATTCAGCAAAAAGATAAGGGCAAGACCGGCGGGCGTCAGCTTAAACATTGCGGCAACGCCCAGCAGAACACCGGCCAGCACCCACTGTTTGCTTTGATACCGTTCAAAGGCAAGCAACGTCAGAAACACCACGATGATTTGCGGTTGAAGCTGCACGATAGCCGCCGCCGAGATCGCAGAGGTCGCAAGCAACCCAACGCTGACCAGCAGCCAAGCCCAGAACGGCATCGTAAAACGACGCACCAGCCGCCACGCCAGTATAGAAGAGGCCGCGATCATCGGAATCTCGATCAGCGCGAACAGATTGAAAAAGGCGTGCGGCGCCATCGCGTTCGAAAGTGGCGCCAGAACAGCGGCCCAAAGCGGCGGATAGATATAGGGGAATACGACCTGATCGCCCAATCCAGACGCCGCGATCGGATCAACCCATTGCGGTGGCGTGCCGCCGAAAAAACCCTCGGGCGCGGCGTAAATCAGATCGGTCTGTCCGTTGGCAAAAAACTTGCCCGCAAAATACAGCGCTGCCAAATCCGGCGGAACCACATTCCACAGCGTCGTAATTTCCATCGCGCACCACGCCGCAAGGCAGATCAGCCCGACAACGACTTTCATATCGATTTGTTTTTGCAAAAGGATAACTCTTGGCAGCGCGCTCAAAATTCGAGCGTCATGAAAAAGGAAAATAAGCGGACGGGCCTTTTTTGGTGCAATGCCACCACCATGTATAGTCCTGTCAAAATGATGCCGAAAAATCGTTGCATCTTCGCGCTAGACACAACGCGCCACGAGGGAAAGTAAGTGATGGAACGAACCGGTTTTGTACGTGCGCGGCCTTTCCCGCGTGGGGTGCTGTGGGCTGAATTCATTGGCCTTTTCATCGCGGCACCTATCGCGATGGCGGTCTTGCTTCCGGCACAGATGATGTTTTCGGTCCTGTTTTTGGTCACTGCGCTGGGCGTAGTGCTGCTTCACGTTACCGAAGGGTTTCACTGGCAAGAACTTTCGCGAAATATGAAGGCCATCGATTGGAAGGTGGTCACAGGTTTCACGCTGATCACACTGCTGATTGCCGTCAGCGTCGTTTTCAAATTCGTCCCCGAGGCGTTCTTGTTCCTACCGCGCGAACAGCCGGTTTTGATGCTGATGATCCTTGTCTTCTATCCGATCCTATCAGCCCTTCCCCAAGAGGTGGTGTTTCGGCCGCTGTTCTTTCGCCGCTATGGCCCCCTGTTGCCCAACACCTCTGCTGCGATCCTGTTGAACGCGGGCGTCTTTTCGCTTGCGCATTTGATGTATTGGAGCTGGATCGTTGCCCTAATGACATTTGCCGGCGGCGTGATTTTCGCATGGATGTACGAAGCACGGCGCAGTTTCGCGATGGCGGTGCTGCTGCATTCCATCGCGGGCTGGATCATCTTCACCGTGGGGCTTGGCGTGTTCTTTTATTCCGGCAACGTGGTGCGCCCGTTCTAAAGGTTATTCCGCCGCGCGATGCATGGTCAGCGTCCTGTCGTGGTACAGGTAATCGCGCGTTAACGGCACCGCATCCTGTTTGCGCGCCAGTTGAAACTGGAAAACCACCTGATGGTGTAACCGGAACGTCAACTCGCTAGCGACAAGGTAATAACGCCACATCCGGCAGAACCGTTCATCATAAAGCGCGCGCGCCTGATCGATGTTGGCGACAAAGCTATCATGCCAATGGCGCAAGGTTTCGGCGTAATGCAGGCGCCACACTTCGACATCGGTGGTGAACAGATCCTCTTTTTCGACGGCGGTCATGACTTCCGACATTGATGGCACATAGCCACCCGGAAAGATGTATTTCAGCACCCAAGGGCTGGTTGAACCCGGCGGGTCGGACCGCCCAATCGTATGGATCAGAGCGACACCGTCGTCGTTCAGCTTGTCATGTACATGGCTGAAATATTCGCGGTAATGGGGCACGCCAACATGTTCAAACATGCCGACCGAAACGATCCGGTCAAAGGTCTGGTCCACCTTGCGATAGTCGATCAGCCGAAATTCCACCCGATCACTTAGCCCGGCTGCTTTGGCGCGTGCGCTGGCGACCTTGTGCTGTTCTTCGGAAAGGGTCACACCCAGAACCCGCACGCCGTAATCCCGCGCCAGCGTAAGCGCCATACCGCCCCAGCCACAGCCGATGTCCAGCACCTGCATGTCAGGTTCCAACAATAGCTTTCCGGCGATATGGGCCTTTTTCTGGGCTTGGGCCTGTTCCAGCGTGTCGTCGGGATGCTGGAAATAGGCACAGGAATATTGCTTGTCCGCGTCCAGAAACAAATCATACAACGCGCCGGACAGGTCATAGTGATGGGCGACGTTGGCTTGGGCTTTGCCGATGGGGTTATATTGCTGCAAACGGCGGGCCAGTTTGCGCAGGGCAAGGTTTAACTGAATCGTCCAGTGGCTGCTGCCTTCGCCCCGGTTTCTAAGCAAAAGACCCAGAAAACCGTGCAAATCATCGCCTTCGATCGTTAGCGTGCCGTCCATATAAGCCTCGCCCAGGGCCATGTCTGGGCCAAGCAATATCCGGCGTGGCAAATCCGCGGTGTGCAGGCGAACATGAACGCCACCATCGCCGTAAGCGCGCGTCGTTCCATCGGCCAGCGTCAGCGTCAGCCCACCCTTGCGGATCAGCCGCGAAAGCATTTCGTCAAGTAATCGGTCCCACATTTGCACCCCCATCGGGCCATAGTGACCCGCCGAAATTGCGTTGCTCGACCTTCCCCAATGGGCGTTTCGCCCGATTTTATGGTTGCAGGGATAAAGTTTAAGACCTTTGATGTGTAAGTAAAGAAGGGCAGGGCGGCTGCGCGGGCTATGGCCTATCTTGAACGGGTTTGTTGGCCTTTTGGCCTTAATGCGCGGGGGAAATGCCGCACCGTCCCTTGACTTTGGCGCTTAGGAAAGGTGTATCGGCGCGACACTAGAATTAAGTCCGAGGGACGATCATGCACGCCTTTCGCAGCCACACCTGCGCCGAACTGAATAAATCGAACGTCGGCCAGACGGTCCGCCTGTCTGGCTGGGTCCACCGGGTACGCGACCACGGCGGCATCCTGTTCATCGACCTGCGCGACCATTACGGCGTGACGCAAGTCTTGGCCGACCCCGACAGCCCGGTCTTTGCCGAGGTGGAAAAGGTCCGCTCTGAATGGTGTATCCGCATCGATGGCGAAGTGAAGGCGCGTGACGAAAGCCTGATCAACCCCAAGCTGCCCACCGGCGAAGTCGAAATCTTCATCCGTGACATCGAAGTTCTGGGCGCTGCTGACGAACTGCCGTTGATGGTGTTCGGTGATCAGGAATACCCCGAAGAAACCCGCCTGCGCTATCGCTACCTCGATCTGCGCCGCGAGGTGATGCAGAACAACATGAAGCTGCGTTCGGACGTTGTATCGTCGATCCGCAAGCGCATGTGGGATCGCGAATTCCGCGAATTCCAGACGCCAATCATCACCGCATCCAGCCCCGAAGGCGCGCGCGACTTCCTTGTGCCGTCGCGTCTGCACCCCGGTAAGTTCTATGCGCTGCCACAGGCCCCTCAGCAGTTCAAACAGCTGATCATGGTTTCTGGCTTCGATAAATACTTCCAGATCGCGCCGTGCTTCCGTGATGAAGACCCGCGCGCCGACCGTTCGCCGACCGACTTCTACCAGCTTGACCTAGAGATGTCGTTTGTTGAGCAGCAGGACGTATTCGACACGATCCAGCCGGTCATCGAAGGCGTGTTCGAAGAATTCGGCGGCGGCCACACGGTTGATAAACACTGGCCCCAGATCAGCTATAAAGACGCGGCACTTTGGTACGGCACGGACAAGCCCGACCTGCGTAACCCGATCAAGATGCAGGTGGTTTCCGAACACTTCCGCGATTCCGGCTTTGCGATCTTCGCCAAGCTGCTGGAACAGGAAGGCACCGAAATCCGCGCCATCCCAGCACCTAAAGGCGGCAGCCGCAAATTCTGCGACCGCATGAACGCCTTCGCGCAAAAAGAAGGCCTGCCCGGCATGGGCTATATCTTCTGGCGCGACGGTGAAAACGGCCTAGAGGCGGCCGGCCCGCTCGCCAAGAACATCGGCCCCGAACGAACCGAAGCCATCCGCCAGCAGCTTGGCCTTGGCAAGGGCGATGCGGCCTTCTTCCTTGGTGGCAAACCGCACGCATTCGAAGCTGTCGCAGGCCGCGCGCGTGTTGAAATCGGCAACGAACTGGGCCTGACCGATAAAGACCGGTTCGCCTTCGCCTGGATCGTCGATTTCCCGATGTACGAAAAAGACGACGAAACCGGCGTGATCGACTTCAGCCACAACCCATTCTCTATGCCGCAGGGCGGGATGGACGCGCTGAACGGTGATCCGTTGGAAGTTCTGGGCTATCAGTACGATCTGGCCTGTAACGGGTACGAACTGGTGTCTGGCGCGATCCGGAACCACAAGCTGGAAATCATGTACAAAGCGTTCGAACTGGCCGGTTACGGCAAGGACGAAGTCGAAAAGCGCTTTGGCGGCATGGTCAACGCGTTCAAATACGGCGCTCCGCCCCACGGCGGTTGTGCTGCTGGGATCGACCGTATCGTGATGCTTCTGGCCGATCAGGCCAACATCCGCGAGGTCATCATGTTCCCGATGAACCAACGCGCCGAAGACCTGATGATGAACGCCCCAAGCGAGCCGTTGAACGAACAGCTACGCGAACTGTCGCTGCGCGTTATCGAACAAGACTAACCGCCCTTCGTTGGCGAAACGGGAAGGGGGCCTTTGCGGCCAGCCCATTGCAGTACATAGTGCAGCCTGGGTTTCATCGCCTTTTGGGCACTCCGCCATATAGAACGTTAGCTCCCGAAGAAAACTTCGGGAGCTGCCCGCGCTGAATGTCGCCTAAGCGGGACATTGCCGCCGTTCGTAGAAATAGTTTATTCAAACTGCATGCCAGCAAACGAAGCCAGAGTTGAGCAAAATGAGTTCTCCAAAGCGTGGCGGCGATCCTTTGGGAGGAGCCCACCTCTGGGGCATGTGCTGAGGCACGACTACTTCCAAAATTGGACGCGGTTCCACGCGCTGCCTGACTCCAAACGGTATGCAGAATGTGACGAAGAATTTGGCATTATTCTCGAACGAGCCAACACTCTCGCGGCAGAGTGTTTTGAGCAACAGCCACCTGTCTGGATTGCTACCGGATGCCTCTCGGAATTTGCCTTAGAAGACAATGATCTCCCTACTCGCATGAATATGTCGAAAGTAATGGTTTGGATCGACAAGGACGAAGCGCCGGCAGATCAACAGGAATGGTCATTTTTTGCATCCCGCGCGGAATGGACGCGAAGCTCTTTGGACGGGCTTTTTCGAGAGATCGCTGAAGATCGAGAACGAGCAGTTTTGTTTTCCGAAGGTGCTCAAACTGTGTTTGCGCCGTATGATGGAGGCTTCGACATCATCAGTTTGCAGCCCGGTAAAGTTACTCAACTCGAAAATACCTACAGCACTTGGATGTCGAGTAGATCGGATAAGTTGTAGGTAGGTCTGGGCTCGAAGCGGTCATTGCGCTTCGAGCCAGCCTTGGTTCTCAAATGCACCTTTTACTGCAATGGGCTGGCCCTTGCGGCCGCCTTTTTGTTTTTGGGGGCTTCGGCCCCATGTTATACAGGCGCGCGCGCCTCACTTTCGCCATAAGGGTCGGCTCCTTTTGGCTTAAACGCTGCGCGTGCAAAAGCAGGGGCGACATTCGTTCGCGGGAATGGTTAAAATTAGCATGAGTTACCTGATTAAGAAGACAGGTCACTGGCAGAGGTTCCACAGATGATGAAATTCACAGACCTTGCCGAGGTGCGATTTGGCACTGGCATAAGCGTCAGGCGGTCTGGCCCCAAGGATGTTGATGATATTCTGCGCCGCTTGCAGTCGCGCGACGATATGGCAGCACGGCATCCGATTGATGAATTCAAAGAAGTGCTTCCTGTTCTGTGGGAAATCCGCAAGCTGCAGAAGGTGCGCAAAGAAAAGAAGGACTCCCCAGAAGGGCTGGAGGCGCTGACAACGGTACGCGATTTGCGCAAGACGGCGCGCGACAATCAGCAGCATTTCCTGAACGCAGCCTTTCGACGGTCGATCGATACAACCGACGGCTTCCGCGAGCGTTTGACCAGGTTCTGGGCAGACCATTTCACCGTCAAAGGCAAAACCGATATCTTGCGCAACTCGGTTTCCACCTATGTGGAGGAAGCCATCCGCCCGAACATGACAGGCTCTTTTGGCGCGTTGCTTAAGGCGGCCACGACGCATGTGATGATGCTGAACTATCTTGATCAAGCGACGTCGGCGGGGCCGAACTCGAAGGCGGCGCTGGCCACCAATCGGGGGATGAACGAAAACCTTGCTCGTGAGGTGATCGAACTCCACACGCTTGGCGTGGATGCCGATTATTCCCAGACAGATGTGCATGAATTGGCAAAGCTTTTTACGGGCATGTCGTTCACGGCCGAAAAGGGTTTCCTGTTCCGCCCCTATTTTGCCGAACCCGGCGCGCTAAGCGTTCTGGGAAATACCTATGGCAGCGATACGCCCAAGATGGATGACATCTATGCCGTGCTGGATGATCTGGCCGTTCACCCCGCCACGGCGCATCATATCACGCGTAAGATCGCCACTCATTTCGTATCGGACCACCCCGACGAAGCACTGCTGACGCATATGGTGGCGGCCTACACAGGGTCGGGGGGCGATTTGCTGGCGACCTATGCGGCCATGCTGGAACATCCTTCGGCATGGGCGCCGACGCTGTCCAAGGTGCGCCAGCCCTTTGATTTTGTCGCCGCATCGCTGCGCGCGCTGGACATCCCATCCGAAGAGCTTCTGAAACTGGATTGGAAACGGACCAGAGCATTGCTGAACCTGCCCATGCGCGTGATGGGGCAAAATTGGGAAAACCCCACAGGGCCTGACGGTTGGCCAGAAGCCGCCGAAGAATGGGTGACACCACAGGGCATGGCAGGGCGCATCCAATGGGCCATGTCGGCCCCCGCATTGCTAAGCCCGGCGTTGCCCGATCCGCGCGTTTTTGTCGATTCCGCGCTGGGTGGTGCCGCCAGCGGCGACTTGCGATTTGCGGCGAATGCGGCCGAAACACGGGCTATCGGGATTGGCCTGATCCTGTCCTCACCCGACTTCCAAAGGAGATGACGATGGCATCATCCGCCATATCCCGCCGCCGTTTTCTGGCCCGCTCTGTCGCCGTTGGATGTTCGGCTGCGGCGTCGCCGTTTCTGACGCCGGTCACCTTGGCAGCGGCTCCTTGGGATCAGCGGCTGGTGGTCATCATCCTGCGGGGCGCGATGGATGGGCTGGACGTCGTGCAGCCCTATGGTGACCCGGAATTTGCCTCAACGCGCAAACGGTTGCGGTTCGGCGAAGCAGGCGGCGCGACCGACCTTGACGGGTTCTTTTCGCTGCACCCGGGGTTGTCGCCACTGACTGGGCTTTGGCTGAAAGGTGAACTTGGCTTCGCCCATGCCGTTTCCACCCCTTACCGCGACAAACGCAGCCATTTCGATGGTCAAGATTTGCTAGAGGCCGGAACCGGGTTCGATTTTGGCAATACCCAAATCCGCGACGGTTGGCTGAACCGCATGTTGCAGGCCGTTCCGGGGCTAAGCGCCCAAACCGCCTATGCCATCGGGCAAGACGAATTGCTGATCCTGTCTGGCGATGCCGAGGTTTCAAGCTGGTCACCCGATGCGCGCCTTTCGTTGTCGCCGCAGGCCAAAAAGCTGTTGGCGAAAGTGTCGCACAATGACCCGCTGTTTCGCGAAGCCCTGAACGAAGCGGTCGATATTGCCGAAAGCACCCAAGCCAACGCCGGGGTCTTTGACCCAGAAACCGATAACAGCGCTGCAGAAATGCAATCACAGATGATGGCCGTTGCGCGTGGCGAAAACCATCTGAAGGTCGTCAATTTCGCGATTAATCGCTTGCTGGAGGAAACCCGCATCGCCTCGTTCTCGATCAACGGGTGGGACACGCATAACAACCAGTCGAACGGCCTGAAAAAGCCACTGTCGCAGCTTTCCGATACGATCCTTGCGCTGAAACAGGGGTTGGGGTCCGTCTGGGGCCAGACAACGGTTCTTGCCATGACCGAATTTGGCCGCACGGTGCGTGAAAACGGGTCTGGCGGCACCGACCACGGAACGGGCGGCGCGATGATCATGGCGGGCGGTGCCCTGCGCGGCGGGCAGGTCTGGGGCAACTGGCCGGGCTTGGCGCTGGCGGATCTTTACAAGGGGCGCGACCTAACACCAACCGAAGACGTCCGCGCCTATGCCGCATCGGCCATGCAGGGCTTGTTCGGGCTGGATAGGCATGTGTTGGAAACGGCTGTTTTTCCCGGTCTTGATATGGGCGGAGTGGGGCGCATCATTCTTTAAACACCTTCCCTCGGTCACTCTGTTCCGATTAAATCGAACGAACAGACAGTGAGGGAGGCAAAGCCGTGTCACAAGATCGGAGCCTTGGTGCGCCAGTAACAGACTGGGTGCCGCCGCCACGCCCGAACGAGGTCGTGCTTGAAGGACAATACGCGCGCCTTGAAAAGCTGACGGCAGGCCAACACGCCGCTGACCTTCACACAGCCTATGCCGTTGATGATTCCCTGTGGGATTACATGCCAGACGGCCCGTTCCATTCGTCGGCCTCGTTTCATCGCTGGGCCGTTGAAGCGGCCGCCAGCAGCGATCCCTATTTCTATGCGATCAAAGATCTTGAAACCGGGCGCTTCGCCGGGCAGGCCAGTTTCTTGCGGATCGCCCCCGAGGCAGGGTCGATCGAAGTGGGGTACATCAATTTCTCTCCGGCCCTGCAACGCACCCGCGCCGCGACAGAGGCGATGTATCTGATGATGCGCTGGGCATTTGAGGCGGGCTATCGCCGGTATGAATGGAAATGCAACGCGCTGAACATCCAATCCCGCCGCGCCGCTCAGCGGCTTGGGTTCAGTTATGAAGGTGTGTTTCGCCAAGCAACCGTCGTGAAAGGACGCAACCGTGACACGGCTTGGTTCGCTGTGATCGACAAGGAATGGCCCGCACTGAAAGAAGCCTTCGAGGCTTGGCTGGCCCCGTCGAACTTCGACGCGGATAGGAAACAGATTGAACGCCTTGCTGACCTGACAGGGCTTGTGCGCGCGGCGAACGACCCGGCGCTGTGACGGGGCAGACCCTATACCGGGCCTGCCGCCTTAATCCGCGCTTCGACCAGCCCACTTAAATGGCTTAACGCAGTCTGGGCTGCCAAACCTTGGCGGCGTTCGGCAAGGCAGACGGCGGCCTCTTCCAGCGGGCTATCAGCGGCCGCCCGCGCAACGCCCGTCAGGAATTGAGAGACATAGTCCAACGTTTGCGTGTCCATGCTTGCTGCCAGGACGCTGGAAATATGAACCATATCATCACGATAGGCGAACGGATCGGGGTTGATCCTTTCGTCGCGTACGGTGCGCAGACCAACGGGGCGATCTTCTTCCGGAAGGCGCGACAGGACGGCGTGTTGGAACACGGCAAGGCTTTCGACCGGTTTGGGCAAGAAGCCATCGGCCCCTGCATTCAGGGCACGTTGTTCGGCCCCGTCGTCACCGCTTGTCGCCAAAATCGCGCCGACGCGTGGGGTTGTGGCGGCAAGTTCGGCGATCAGGCTTTCACCCGCACCATCCGGCAGCCCCAAATCGATGATGGCGACGCTGGGGCGATAAACCTGCAAATGCCGCCGTGCCGAACGCAGACAATCGGCGCGCCTGATCCGGGCACCGGATCGCAGACACAAAAGCCGCATGGCTTCGGATGCGAAGTGGCTGTCTTCCACAACCAGAATCGTCATCCCAAGAAGAGGGCGGTCTGATTGGCTGTGATGCTGATTAAGAAGGTTGGTCAGTTTGTTGGTCATGGCTGCGACTCTTTGATCATCAAGGGCAGTAAAGCGCAGGAATGCCTAATGCTTGGTAAACGCCGCGGCATTTCGCGCGGCCCCCTTGCGGCAACACAGCCCGCAAAGCATAACCTGCATCAACGGAGGAAAAGGAGTTTGCTATGATCGGTCGTCTGAACCATGTCGCCATCGCCGTGCCGGACCTTGAAGCCGCGTCGGCGCAATATGCCAACACGCTGGGTGCGAAGGTCAACGCCCCGCAGGATGAGCCGGATCACGGCGTGACGGTAGTGTTCATTGAACTGCCCAATACAAAGATCGAACTGTTGTACCCGCTGGGTGACGATAGCCCGATCAAAGGCTTCCTTGAAAAGAACCCCGCCGGTGGCATCCATCACATCTGTTACGAGGTCGATGACATCATCGCGGCCCGCGACAAATTGAAGGAATCCGGTGCGCGTGTTCTAGGAACCGGAGAGCCGAAGATCGGTGCGCATGGCAAGCCTGTTCTGTTCCTGCACCCAAAGGACTTTAACGGCACACTCGTAGAGCTGGAGCAAGTCTGATGGGGATCACCTCGGCCATTGTTCTGTTCGCTGTGATTTGGTTCATGGTGTTGTTCATCACGCTGCCAATCCGGCTGCGAACGCAGGGCGATGAAGGCGAGGTGGTGCCGGGCACCCACGCGGGTGCCCCAGCAAACTTTAACCCAAAGCGTACCGCAAAAATCGTCACGATGATTGCGGTCGTGCTTTGGGTGATCATTGCCGGGACAATCCAGTCCGGTGTGATCAAAGTCAGTGACTTTGATGGGCTGAATCGCCTGACGATAAAGAAAGTCGGTGGAACTGATGAGTGAACGTAGCGGCGCCCAAAACGGGCACCAAAAGGTTCAACAGCGGTACGGATAGCGGCATCGCCATCAAAATCCCGGCGGCCCAGATTTTAAGCCCGTGCTTTTTGCGCAGAGCAGTGGCCGCCGTGTTCCCGATGCGTCGTGCCGCGACCATCTGAAAATATTCACGGCCCAGCAGATACCCGTTCACCACCCAAAACAGCACCGGGGCGAAGGGGCCGACGAAGAAGTAAAAGATCAGCGCAACGATGTTAACCGCGATCAGAACGCCGAAAAAGTTCACGCTTTCCCTGAACGCTTCGTAAAACCCAACGGGTTTGGCCGGTGGCAGGTGAGGATAATGCCGGTCCTCTACTGCGGCGGCGACCTCGTCCAGAAACAGACCGGTAAAGGCCGACGCAACGGGCACCATCAAAAAGATAGACAGGAATATCATCAGGCCGACGGCGGCGAATGATAAAAGATCACCGACCCAACGAACCTCGCCAATAAACGGCAACGTCGTCCCGTCGGGAACCGCCCAGCCGATCAGGCCAACGAAAAGCGCGGTGATTGCCGCCAACAAGATCAGAGTCAGCCCGATACCAAGCCAAAGCACCTTGCGAAACCGTCGGTCGGTTAGCTGGGCGATCGACTTTAGAAAGTCGTTGAAAATCATTCGCTGACCCAGTTCGTGATGGCATCCAGATCAGGGCGCGGGCGTTCTGGCGGGGCCGAGGTTTCGGTGCCCAGATGAATGAACCCCGCCACGCTTTCGTCTGCGGAAAGGCCAAGACCCTGTTCCACAAATGCCCGGTCGTGCGAGGCCCAGCCGCTTAGCCAATTCGCACCCCAGCCAGAGGCAAGCGCCGCATTGACCAGCGCAAGACAAACCGCCCCGGCGGAATATACCTGCTCAATCTCGGGCACTTTGGCCGAAGGTTTCGGCGCAGCGATCACCGCAACGATCAACCCGGCATCAGCAAAAGATTTGCGCGTCTTTTCAATTTGGTCGGCATCCATGCCAAGCGCCTGACCCCGTTCAGCCGACAGCGCGGCCAAACGGTCGGTCGCTGCGCTTTCTAGAACGATGAACCGCCAAGGCTCCAACTTGCCATGGTCCGGAGTGCGCGCCGCTGCGGTTAAGATCGGGACAAGCGCGGCTCGCGCCGGAACCGGTGCTCTAAGTGTTTTGGCCGGTCGGGAACGGCGGCTTAGCAAAAATTCCATCGCAGCGGGGTTTGGGGTTGGCATGGCATCTCCGATATTTTTACTCGGGAAATATGTCGGCGTTGCGCGCGCGCAATTCAACCCGGAAATCACCGTAACGCTGGAAACTGCGTTCTTCCGGGGGAAATCTGTGGTCTTTCCTGCATTGCCCCCGCATTTTCGTGTCAGATCACCCCCAAGGGACGACAATGACCAACCCCGACCTTTCGCATCTTTCCGCACCCGGAACCGAAATCGCACTGCGCGTCACGCCCAAAGCATCGCGCAACGCCGTGAAACAGGAAAAGGGCGGCCTGCGCGTTTATGTGACAACGGTGCCAGAGGGCGGCAAGGCCAACGCGGCGGTCGTTAAACTGTTGGCAAAGGCCGTGGGTGTGCCAAAGACGCGGCTGCGTCTGGTGCGGGGCCAAACCTCGCGCGATAAGGTGTTTATCGTGCTGGACTAAGCCGCGCGTTACTTGTTTTTCCCGACAAGCTTGTAAACCCCTTCGGGTAGATCCAGCGCGGCGGCAAGCTCATCAATCTGCGTCAGGGATAACGTGATTTTCTGAACCTTGTCAGTGCGCTGATCGTATTGTTCGACCGTAATACACTCTTCAAACGCATTGATGGTCACGTCTTCCTGAAGGTGCCCCCCGCCTTCGTCGACAAGGGTGATAACGGTGGCGTCAAATTCGTGCTCAATTGTAAACATAAGATCAGGCTAGCCCGGCCCGGCGGGTTTGGAAATGGCAAACCTGCGCTGTCGATGACAAAGAGTTTATGGCGCGCGATCATATATTCGCGCTTGCCGGAAAGAGTTGATTGGCGTCGGGCGTCACAATCACTATCTTGAAGCGACTAGAGTTTGGAGTTTGCCAATGCGTGTTGTTTTACCACTGATCTGCCTTGCCCTGTCGGGCTGTGTTGTCACCACAGTCGATACTACATCCCCGACCGCGCCGTCGCGCACCTCGTCTGTTGCGCCGGGGCCATCCAAAGTGGCGTCGCGCAATTTCAATTCGGTGGTGAAACGGGTCGAACCAGTGGCCGAGTCGATCTGCCGCAGGCGTACCTCTGGCGCAAATTGTGATTTCAGAATTCTGGTGCACCCCGACGCTCGTCAGCCATCCAACGCCTATCAAACGTTGGATAAGTCGGGTGTTCCGGTCATCGTCTTTACGCAGGCCCTGATCGCCGAAACCCAAAACAATGATGAATTGGCATTTGTGCTGGGTCACGAAGCTGCGCATCACATCCGCGGCCACATCCCCAAACAGCAGCAATCCGCGACCGCAGGCGCGTTGTTGGCGACGGTTGGTGCGTCCATTCTTGGGGCCGGTCAGGCAGGCGTGGACGTGGCGCAGCAGCTTGGCGCGACCGTTGGCGCCCGTGCATTTTCCAAGGATATGGAGCTTGAGGCAGACTCCCTTGGTACCGTGATCGCCGCGCGGGCAGGGTATGACCCCATCCTTGGCGCCAAGTATTTTGATCGTATCCCCGATCCGGGCGATCAGTTCCTCGGCTCTCATCCGCCGAACAAAGAACGTCAGAAAACCGTGCGCCGCGTCGCAAAGGGTCTTTGATCCGTGTCAAAGTGAAAACACCGCGTTTCTGTTCTTCTTAAGGGGGTTTCCCTTTCAAAAAGGACAGAAGCGATGTTTGGCTTCAAGAAAATGGATGAACACGCCGATCTGGTTGGCCGGATGGCCGACGCGCTTGGCGTTGATCTGATCGAAGAAATGCAGGCCGGCCGGCTGGCCCCGCAAGAGTTGCGCGCGACAGTCGTGCGCTGCGTCGGGTGCGGCGGTGCTGAAGACTGCGCACACTTCCTTTCCGCGCATCCTGATGGCGCTGATCACACGCCTGCCTATTGTCGAAACAAGGATCTGCTGGAAACGCTTCGCGGTGCTTAAGCCATGCCCGATTGCAGTAAGCTTTCACTGCATTTCTGGCTAACGCAAAGCATGGCGCGCACAATCGGCGTGAACCTACATCAAGCGCTGGTCAGAGGGCAGTTTGCGCGCAGCGACTATACCCAAACCATCGCGGAATGCATGGCATGCGCCCAGACAGAAAAATGTGTGCCTTGGCTGGCTAAGCAAGGCGCTGGCGCTGACCACCTGCCAGACTATTGCGCGCTGAAATCCACGTTAGAGGCGCTAAAACCCTAGCGCACGTTATGAGAACCAGCGCCCAATCACATCGGTCGCGGCTAGGCTTTGCAGTGTACATCGCCCACAGCGCCCTGTTGCGGGGTTTGGCTGGGTAACGCCCTAGGTCCGGTTGGAGCCCACTTTGTCGAATGTTGCACGTTGCACCAATGGCGGTGGAGCAAAAAAGCAGACGTTGCATAGTCATGCACTTGGGCTAGTCTGAAGTTGTTTCCAGACTGGCGCTATTTCTATCTTCACGTGAGCTATTCGGAATTTTGATGCCAAAGAATAAGTCAAATCTTGGGTGCTGCGCGCTTACTGGTTCACGCGGCAAGTTCGTAAAGTGCCACATATTACCACAAGCCTTTACCCGCCCTGCAGTGAGAGGCGAAGCTTTGTACCAATCGAGTAAAGCGAGGGGAGAGCGAAGAAGATGGTCCAGTTGGTACGACAAAAACCTAGTTACAAGGGAAGGAGAGGATTTTCTTTCTGAAATAGACGATGCAGCTATTAAGTTACTCAGGAGGCATCAACTTGTCTGGAGCGGCTGGACAGTGTTCCGGCCGTATTTTGAGAAGATGGCGCTTACGTTGCCAGATCATGGCTATCGGAAGGTGAAAATTGCCGATGTAAGCACATTGATCCGTTTTGCGCTTAGCGTAGCTTGGCGAGCGTCCGCGTCGTCGCTTCCAGATATGGCGGAAGCAAAACTCGGGGAGGAAGAAGAAAAAAGGCTAAGGGAGTTTGTACTAGGAGAGCCGATTGTTGGCGCTTCGCCGTTTCCTGTTTCGCTGACACAGCTTTCAACAGTAGGGATGACACACAATCAGTCTCCGTGGATCGACGAGAAACAAATTTTTGACCTGGAAGGCTCTAACGATCAATTCGTGAAGATCATGCGAATTTATTTAGACGGCCTAATTCTGCATGTGCATCTATCTCAATTTCCCAAAGAACATGTTGCGGGCAATCCACTCTTCTTGGGCAGTGCCGACCATGCGCTCATCACGTCTGTTACTTACGAGGCATCTTTTCAATATGAAAATATGCTGCACCTAATGCGTGAATGTCATCCTTCACTGATTGAAGGGGGCTGACTGCGTCCGCTCTGGGCCGGGTGCAGCCATTGGTGCAACCGCAGCGAATTCACACTTCGTCCCGCAAAGCGGACCAACGCGGTTTGTGGACACCCCCAACAAAAAAAGCGCGCCGATTTTCACCGGCGCGCCTTCAAAGACTAAGTTGTGGTGGGTTTACCGTTTCCGGTCCCGGCGTGAGCTCATGGGCTGGAACGCCACGCCTACGTGGGCTTCGCAATAAGGCTTACCTTGTTGTACGCCCAAACCGCAGAACCAGAATTCTTCGGTTGCCGGGTCACCGATGGGCCATTTGCAGGTGCGTTCGGTCAGTTCCATCAGCGAAATCTTCTTCGCCTTCTTCTCAACCTCACGGACCGAGGCAAGCGCCTCGGGGCTGATCTCATTCGCGGACGGCTGCGGCGGCAATGGCTGACCGGCCGGAATAATCTGCTTACGCGCGGAAATCGGCGTCGGGGGCGGGTTCGCAGAAACCGTTGCAGGCTCTGGCTTGGGCTGTTTCACCTCGGCCTTGGGCTTTGGCGCGGCCTCTGCCTTAACGGGCTTTTCCTTCGCAGGCGCTTTCGCACCGCCGCCGCTTCCGGCGCGGTTCGACAGGCCAAGGCGATGCACCTTGCCGATGACAGCATTCCGGGTCACACCGCCCAGTTCTTTGGCGATCTGACTGGCCGACTGGCCTTCGCCCCACATTTTTTTCAGCGTCTCAACACGCTCTTCCGTCCAGGACATCCTGCTTCCTTGGCTGACGGCAACCGGCGGGCAACGCCCTTCGCACCCAGTCACCTTGGAGAATTCTTACTTACCCCTATTCTATTCGGGGTAGGCACCGGGATACAAGCCCGGTGCAGGCATACATAGCTGGGAAGTGTAATGAACAATTCAACCACCATGGGCGTTCGCCGTTTTGGCCGGGTAAACTGGCTGGGTCTTTATACCCTCGCGTCCAGAGAGATTCGCCGCTTTTTGGCGGTCTGGACACAAACCCTTGCCGCGCCTTTGGTCACGGCGGGCTTGTTCCTGACGGTGTTTGCGCTGGCCATCGGCCCGACGCGCGGGGATGTGATGGGTGTGCCGTTCGTTCAATTTCTGGCACCGGGCATCTTAATGATGACCGTGATGCAGAACGCGTTTGCGAATACATCGTCCTCGATCGTCATTTCAAAAGTGCAGGGCAATATCGTTGATACGCTGATGCCGCCGCTATCCCCGGCGGAACTGGTTGTCGGTTATGTGGCCGGCGGCATGGCGCGTGGTATGTTTGTGGCGCTGGCCATCGGTGCGGTGATGGTGGTGTTCCTTGGCATGGGCATTGCGCACCCGTTGTGGGCGCTGGCCTTTGCGATCCTTGGGTCGGCGTTTTTGGCGGGCCTTGGAATCGTGGCGGCGATTTTCGCTAACAAGTTCGACCAGATGGCGGCGATTACCAACTTCGTTATCACGCCGCTTAGCTTTCTTTCGGGTACGTTCTATTCGATCGAAAACCTGCCCCCGGTGATGCAAGCGATCACCCACTTCAACCCGGTCTTCTACCTGATCGACGGCGTGCGTTATGGGATCATCGGCCAATCTGACAGCAACCCTTTGCTTGGTGTCGTGATCTGCACCATCGCCACGGCGTTCGTATTGCTGCTGTGCTGGCACTGGTTCCGCCGCGGGTACCGGATGAAGGCGTAAGGGGCGGCGGTGAAATACGCTGGCCTTCGCCAAGCCACGCTTGCCATCCCGGAATTTTTCGCCAAACATTTGCACAAGCGGTGGCGATGGCGTCGCCACGGGGGCATCTGCCCCACGCTTGGCGGCAAAGCCCGCCTGTCGTCCTGAACGCCGGGACCTTTCTTTAGGCCCGGATGCACTCCGTGCCGTTTCAGGAGGTCGTGATGACAAAAAACGAACGCCCAGAATTCTTTAGGTTTCACAACGGTCAAAAGGCCCCGCTGCCTTTTGCGCCAGCAGAATATGACGCGCGCCTGATGGGGCTGCGGTCTGCCATGGATCACGCGGGGGTGGACGTTGTTGTTCTGACCTCGATGCAGAATATCGCCTATTATTCGGGGTTTTTGTACTGCACGTTCGGGCGGCCCTATGGGCTGGTCGTGACGGCCAGTGAAAGCGTGACAATCAGCGCCGGGATTGACGCAGGCCAGCCGTGGCGGCGGTGTCATGGCGATAACATCACCTATACCGACTGGACGCGCGATAACTTTTGGCGCGCGGTTCGGCACGTGGCGGGCGAAGGCCGCGCCGTTGGGTATGAAGGTGACCACCTGACACTGGTGCAGTCCGACAAGCTAAAGGCGTTCCTTTCCCCGCGTTCCGTGAAGGACATTGCCCCCGCCACGATGCAACAGCGCATGCGCAAATCACCGGCAGAGATTGATCTGATCCGTGCGGGTGCCGCCGTGGCCGATGTGGGCGGCTATGCCATCAAAGACTCCGTAAAGGCCGGTGCGCGCGAGATTGACATCGCCATGGCAGGACGCGACGCGATGGAGCTGGAAATCGCCCGCCGTTACCCCGACGCCGAATACCGCGATACGTGGGTCTGGTTTCAGTCAGGGCTTAACACAGATGGCGCGCATAACCCGGTGACCGCGCGGGTGCTGGCGCGGGGCGATATCCTGTCGCTAAACACGTTCCCCATGATCTCGGGTTATTACACGGCGTTGGAACGCACCATGTTCGTGGAGGAGGTGGACGACGCCTCGCTTGCGGTCTGGAACGCCAATGTGGGGGCGCATGAACTTGGCATGTCGCTGCTGAAGCCGGGCGCCACCTGCGCCGAGGTGACCCATGGCGTGAACGCGTTCTTCGCCGAACGGGACCTGCTGCAATACCGTTCGTTTGGGTATGGGCATTCGTTTGGCGTGCTGTCGCATTATTATGGGCGCGAGGCGGGGCTTGAACTGCGCGAAGATATCGACACCGTGCTGGAACCCGGCATGGTCATTTCGATGGAGCCGATGCTGACCATCCCCGAAGGCCAACCCGGCGCGGGCGGGTATCGCGAACATGACATCCTGATCATCACCGAAGACGGGGCCGAAAACATTACCGGCTACCCCTATGGGCCTGATTTCAACGTGGTCGGATAGGTCACGCTTCAACGCACGGATTTCGCCCTCTGGGGTGGGGCGATGTGGTATCCTAAGTCACGGGCGCGATTTTGCCCGTGACACTGGCCGGTTTGGCCAACTGATTTTGAAACTCAATTTTTGACGATGGAGGGTGCGATGATTGAACTTCGCGCAGCACTTTTTGCCCTTGCTTGCGTCTCAACACCGCTTTGCGCACAGACGTTGGATGTTGCGATCCAGGTTCCACAAGGTGACGGTCAGGCCGCCAATTGTGCGCTGGATGTTGTCGCGGGGCTAAACCCGAATGGCGACGGTTTTCTTGCGGTGCGCACCGGGCCGGGAACGCAATATCCGCAGATAGGGTCATTATATAACGGTGATCAGGTCATCGTTTGCGATGCGCGCGGAAAGTGGCGCGGCGTGTTCTATGGCCCGAATATGGGAGAGGGCAGCGGACAACGCGGTTGGGTCCATAGCAACTGGCTTAGACCGCTGGCAGGGTAACGGGGCAGGGCATTTCGCCCCGCCGCCGATCACTTATTCCATCCAGCTTACGCCGGTCAGGTCATTGGCCTGAGTTGGTGCGTTTTCCCAAAGCCCTTGGATTTTGGAATTCGCCACGCCCGTCTTGGCCAGCTGGAACAGATAACCGTTCACATAATCCCCGGCGATCATGGTTTGCGCCTGTTTCAGAATGTCAGAACGCATCGCCGGATCGGTCGTCAGGTTCAGCTTGTCCATCAGCGCGATGAACTCGGGCTTACCGTATTGGAAGTAATATTCGGGCCGGGCATAGATGTTGATATCTGCCGGTTCTGTGTGGCTGACGATGGTCAGGTCAAAGTCTTTGCCCTTGAACGCCTGTTCCAACCACTGGGCCCATTCCATGTTGGTGATCTCTGTCTCGATCCCCACGGCACGCAGTTGGGCGGCGATGATCTCTCCGCCGCGGCGGGCATAGGTGGGGGGCGGCAGGGCAAGCCGCAGCGTCAGATCGGACACGCCCGCCTCGGCCAACAGGGCCTTGGATTTTTCGGGGTCAAAGGCCGACAGGCCGGTCAGATCCACATAGTCCGGGTTATGCGGCGCGAAATGCGTGCCGATGGGCGTGCCATAGCCAAACATCGCGCCATCAATGATATCCTGACGGTTGATCGCATGGGCAATCGCCTGACGCACCTTCACGTTATCCAGCGGCGGCATGTGGTTGTTCATCGCCAAGATCGTCTCACCCTCGGTCGAACCGACGATGACGCTAAATCGTGGGTCGGCATCGAACTGCGAAAGCGTCTCGGGCGCGGGGAAGTTGGGGAAGGCATCCACATCACCTGCCATCATCGCGGCAAAAGCTGCGTTCGGATCCGAGATGAACTTGAACGTCGCACTTTCCAGCGCGGGCGCCGGGCCCCAGTAATCAGGGTTGCGGGTGATTTCGACGCGGTCGCCCTGAACCCATTCGGCAAATTTGAACGGGCCGGTGCCAACAGGCGCGGTGGCCGCCGTTTCAACAGACTCGGGCGCCACGATCACCGCATCGCCCCACGCCATCTTGAACGGGAAACTGCCATCAGGGGCCGAAAGCGTGACCTTCACAGTGACCGAGTCAACAGCTTCGACCGATGCAATGCCCGTAAACAGGGCTTTTTGCGCATTGGTGCTGTCTTCTGCTGTCGCCCGCTCTAGCGAGAATTTGACATCGTCGGCGTCCATCGTGGTGCCATCGTGAAAGGTAACCCCTTCGGCCAGATGGAACGTATAGACGGTTCCGTCATCGCTGATGTCCCAGCTTGTCGCAAGGCCGGGCACCACCGCGCCGTCGGGGGCGAAACGGGTTAAGCCTTCGAAAATGTTTGCATAAACAACTTCGTCAATCGCGGCAGCGGCGCCGCCGGTTGGGTCAAGGTTTGGTGGCTCCAGAACCATGCCAAGGGTGATTTTGTCATTCGCGGCAAGGGCCGCGCTAGAGCTGAGCAAAATAGCTGCAGCCGTCATACGGAGGGTACGCATGTTTAGTCTCCCGCTTCGGCCCGCGAAATGCGCGGATGCTTGCCTATGAAACGCGTTGACGGCGCGTAACGCAAGCAGTGCGTGCGCAATATTGTTGCGCGCCGCAGCGTTGGGCTGGTTTTTCTGCGCTGCGGCGGTATAAGACAGCCCACGTTTGACCTGCCTTGGGAGGATTGCCGTTGAGCGCGACGATTAAACGAACAGTGCCGACTCCGTCGGATATTCTGGCCCGCAAAGGCGGTACGCCGCTGGTATGCCTTACCGCGTACACAACCCCCATCGCCCAGTTGGTTGATGAACAGTGCGACATCGTGCTGGTTGGCGACAGCGTCGGTATGGTTCTGCATGGTCTGCCCTCTACGCTGGGTGTGACGATGGATATGATGGTGATGCACGGTCAGGCGGTTGCACGCGGGCTTAGCCGTTCGATGATGGTCGTCGATATGCCCTTCGGCAGCTACGAAGAAAGCCCCGAACAGGCGTTTCGCAACGCCGCGCGACTGATGGCTGAAACCGGCTGTTCCGCTGTTAAGCTGGAAGGTGGGGTGGAAATCGCCCCGACGATCCGGCACCTGACCGCACGCTCCATCCCGGTGATGGCCCATATCGGGCTGACCCCGCAGGCGATCAACACGCTGGGCGGTTACAAGGTTCAGGGCCGTGGCGAAGATGCCAAGCGAATTCTGGCAGACGCCGACGCTGTGGTAGAGGCCGGCGCGTTCTCTGTTGTTCTGGAAAAGGTTCCGGCAAACCTTGCGGATGAGATTACAGCGCGCATTCCGATCCCCACAATCGGGATTGGTGCCTCGGCGGGTTGTGATGGGCAAATTCTGGTCGTTGACGACATGCTGGGCCTGTTCACCGCGTTCAAACCCAAATTCGCCAAACGCTATGCCACGCTGGGCCAAGACGCGGCCACAGCGATTGAATCCTATGCGGACGAGGTTCGCGCCCGCGAATTCCCCGCAGCCGAACACATCTTCGGCGATACCGCACCGGAGCCTAAGAAGTGATAGCACCCATTCTGCGTACCCTTGCCGACCTGCGCGCGGCCACGTCGGCGTGGCGTAAGGCCGGTGAAACCGTTGCCGTTGTTCCCACCATGGGCGCGCTGCACGACGGGCACCTAAGCCTTGTACGTGCCGCCAAAGCCGGTGCCGACCGGGTGATCGTTACGATCTTTGTGAACCCAAAACAGTTCAACAACCCCGAAGATCTGGAAAACTATCCCCGCACCGAACATAAGGATGCCGAAAAGCTGGAACCGTTCGCGGTGGATGCCATCTATGTTCCCGATGTGGATCAGATCTATCCCGACGGTTTTGCCACCAACGTCAGCGTTTCCGGCGTAAGCGAGGGGCTGTGCGGTGCGCATCGTCCGGGCCATTTCGATGGCGTGGCGACGATTGTCAGCAAGCTGTTCAACCAAACGCAGGCCGATAAGGCGTTCTTTGGTGAAAAAGACTTTCAACAGCTAATGCTGGTGCGCCGTATGGCGCGCGATCTGGATATCCCGATCGAGGTTGTCGGTTGCCCCACCATCCGCGAAGAAGACGGGCTGGCGCTGTCGTCCCGCAACCTTCTGCTGTCTGACCGTGCGCGCGTTTACGCCCCTGCGCTGAACGTGGCGATGACCCGCGCGGCCGAACGTATCGCCGCGGGCGAAGATGTGGCCACAGTTTTGGGCGAAGCCGCAGCCGAGGTTGTGGCCGGTGGGTTCAACGATGTTGAGTATATGGAGCTTCGCTCTGCCGAAACGCTTCAGCCGATGACCGCGCTAACTGGCCCCGCGCGCCTGTTGGCGGCGGCCAATCTGGCCGGTGTGCGCCTGATCGACAATATCGGCGTCAAAGACTAACGCACCAACAGCTCTTTCAAGGTCAGCGCCATCACTTTGGCGCTGTCCACCATATCGTCGATGCCAACCCATTCGTCGGGCTGGTGGGCAAGGTCCAGAATGCCGGGGCCATAGGCGATGCAGTTCTTCAGCCGCCCGATCCGGTCGATATGTTTCTGGTCATAAGTGCCGGGGGACACGACGTATTCGGGCTGTTTCGCCAAAACCTTTTCAATCGCCTGCGCCACGGTTTTCACCACTGGCGCGTCTTTTTCCGTCATCGTTGGCTGTACCTCGAACAGATCACGGATTTCGTATTCAAAGCTGGGGCGCTGGGCCTTCACGCTTTCCAGCATGGCGGTGACTTCGCGCTTTACCTCGGCGATGTCCTCTTCAATCAGGAACCGGCGGTCCAGCACGATGCGGCACCGGTCGGGCACACAAGGGGCTGGCAGGCCGGTATAATCCGGCTCCTGCTCGGCCTCGCCGCCGTGGATCGAGTTGATGTTCAGCGTCGATTGCCGCGCCCCTTCGGGCACGACGGGCATGGCGGTGTGTTTGGTGGCCAGTAGGGGGAACAGCGTGCGTTCCATCTCTTCCAGCACGGCACTCATGTGGCGCACGGCGCAATCGCCAAGGAAGGGCATCGAACCATGGGCAATCCGCCCCTTGGTTTCGATTTCAGCCCACCAGACACCGCGATGGCCCAGGCAGATACGATCTTTGTTCAGCGGTTCGGGGATGATGACGTGCTGAACGCGTTCGGGGTTGAACCAACCCTTTTCGGCCAAATAGGCAACGCCGCCGTAACCGCCGGATTCTTCATCCGCTGTGGCCGAAATTTCGACCGCGCCGGCGTAGTCGGGGCAGGTTTTGATAAACGCCTCGGCCGCGATGATCGACGCGGCAAGCCCGCCCTTCATGTCGCACGCGCCGCGCCCGTAAACACGCCCGTCTTTCACGACGCCTTCGAACGGGTCCACCGTCCAGCCATGGCCAACCTCAACCACGTCATGATGGCTGTTGAAATGCACACATTCGCCGGGTTTGGTCCCTTCGTGGCGGGCGATGATGTTCCAACGGGGGTGTTTGGCGCTGTCCGCCGGTGCCCCTTCGGCGCGGATCATTTCAACCTTAAACCCGGATCGGGCCAACCGTTCCGCCAGATACGAACATATTTCGCGGTAATTCCGCCCCGGAGGGTTCAACGTGGGGATCTTGATCAAATCCTGACACAACGAAATCAAATCGTCACGTTGCGCATCCACAGCCTGTTTCAGCTTTTCGTCAAAAAATTCTGCCATTTCCAAACCCTAGCTGGCACTTTTCAGTGCGACAATGCAACAATGTGCCAAAACTGGACGACCCGCCGATGTAATTCGGCGTAACATTACCCATATTCTAATCAGATCGTACTGATTTAAGGAGTTAAAATGGCCGATTTCGATGCGCAAATTCGCGAATCTCAGGAACAGGTTCAAGCCGCACAGGCCCGAATTTCCGAGCTAAGCAGTAAAATTGAAACTGCTGGGGCTAAGTTGAAATCGGGTGATGATATTTCCATCGATATCGAAAACGCCTCGCTTGAAGACGTACATGCGCATACCGAAGCGATGAACGCTAATATCGCCGAACTAATTATGGGTTTGGACGATGTGACCACCGGCTTCTCAAAAGACTTTGATGAGATGCGCAATAAAACCGGCTGGGAAAAGTTTGTCGGCATATTCGCGGGCGGTAAATCCGAAGCGATGCGTCAGGAACGCATGCGCTCGGCCAGTATTGACGACAAGCTGCAGGATTTGATCGGCAAATCCGACGTGATCGTGCAACTGCTTCAGGGTCAGCTTGATATGCTGAATGAACAGAAGGAAAAAGTTGGCGCGAACCTTACCGAAACGCTGGACGAACGGGAATTCACCGTCGGTGACCTTGAAAAACTGCGTGCAGAAATCTTGGCGCTGGACCCCGAGATTATCGAACTTGAAAACAAGATTTCGGTTGAACAGGACGCCGCCGCGCGGACCAAGCTGGAAACCGAACTGGCCGATCTGAACACCCGTTATAATGAGATGGTCCAGAACGAACAGGTTAAGCTGGCCAAATCGCAAACGCTGGAACGTTATATCGAAAAGGGTAAAACTTGGGTCGATAGCCTTCAGAACCAAGCGGCCACACAGATGGTGCTGATCAACAAGCTTCAGACAGACACAAAACAGCGTGTCGTTCTGTATGACGCCCTGACGAAATCGTTGAAAACCGCACAGCAACAGGACGTCGCGCACCGCATTAACGAAATCGGTGTGAAGACCGATCAAGAGGCGCAGACAGCCATGGCGGCAATCGGCTCTGCCACGAATTCGCGCATGGCCGAGATGATGGAGGCCCACGAAGACCACATGGTTTTCGCCCGCGAGGTGCTGGAGCAAAAGGCAAAATCCGACGAACGCTTTGCCCGCCGGTTTGCCGAAATCGTCGAAAAGCACGACAAGAACCTTTATGGGGCTTAAGCAGAGCGTTGCGCCGATTTTGGGATCAGCACGGTCTGAATTATGACTGATACAGACCTTACCAAAGACCACGCAGGTCTGACCGACACCTATGCCGCGCGTCGGTATTTCCGGAAGTTTGAGAAAATCACCGGGCACCTCAGCCGTGTCGCCACCACGATGCAGGACGAGGGGCGGCTGACGCGTGCGGACGTGAAGGTCATCTTGGGCTATCTGGCAAAGATCAGCTTCAGCTTTCAGGCGCTTGGCAACAAATACCTGATGACAGGGCGTGATACCGGGCAGTTCTTTGGCTCGCTTATGATTGACCGCGTCGAAAGCGGCTTTCCGGTCTATTCCGAACTGCTGACCATGGCCAATGACGCACAACAGGCCGAACGCCACCTGCGCAACATGCCGGGTGCGGAAGAGCTGAAGGATCAGATGGTTCGCACGATTGTGGGTGATCTGGCGATTCCCACCAAGTTGCAGTTCGCCATGTCCCAGCGGCTCTACTACGAAGCGCTGCAGAAGGGGGTTTTGTTCTGGGCGCAGAATGACCCAGAGGCGATCTGGCAAGGTAACAACGGTGATGAAAACCGCAACCCGCGCCGCCGGTTTCTGGTGCATTGGGCGGTTTACGACAGTCAGATCAACCTGCCCGTCATCTATCTGATGGAGGTCGAAGACACCGGCCGCGAAAGCCTGCCCCGCGATCAACGCCGCTGGCCCGAGGCGCAGCGTCATTTGATGGCGCAGTCGGTTGCCGGGCTAAAGCTGCTGACAATCGCCAAGGGGTTCGACACCGATTTCGACGACCTGCACCCCAAACGGCTGCGCCGTATTCACGTGGGGCCGATGCATTCATCGGCCTTCACCAGCCAATCCGGCCCACTGCACGACGTGCTGGATCAGGCGAACGCCCCTGCGGGCGAAGACTGGGCCCTTGCCTGGACCGTCGAAGAACTGGTCAGCGAAAGTGTGACCGAAGAAAAAAGCGGCTGGTTCGGTAAGGTCGAGCGGGAAATATTTGCGCTGGACCCATTTTCGGGCCGGGGTGCCGACACTGGGGCCACCCGAACCGAACGCGCAATCATTCTGCCCCAGCGTCCATTCCAGGTGCTGGCCGAAAGCAACCCGCCCGGCTTTCACGATGTGCGCAAATTCGTGGTCAGCCCGAATGGCCGTGTGTTGAGTTACAGATGATGGGGCTTGATGCTGGCGCAAGCGCAGAAACTTTCTTGCCTCCGGCGGAGGTATTTTCGCCAAGATGAATAGTGAAGGAATTTTGAGATGAGCCTGCCGTCTGACGCAATGGAGTTGCGCGAGGAAGAGATCGTAAAACACTATCCGGCGGCGGCTGCGATGCTGGAAGGGGTGGATCACACGCCGCGCATTGCCAAGGGAAAAGAGGCACCGCAGGAAGGGCGTTCGCCCGGTATCACCCGCACGCGCCGCTTTCGTTCCACCACGCCGGGGCTTGTCACGCGTTCCACCGCGCGGCCCGAAGGCGTGCGGCTGATCGAACGGATTGAGGGGGCTGATGGCGACGACCCGCTGGTGTCGCCGTTGCAGGCGACCGCATTGCAAAGCTTGCGGCGCAGTTTGGCCATTGGCTTGGCCGTTGGTGAAGGGTTTGGCGAACAGACCGGGCTGGCCGAGCTGAAGAAGGCGAACCTGTCTGGGCACCTGCCTGCCGCGCGCAAGACCGAGTTTTCGGAGCTGCTTGCCGCTGAGGCTTTGGTGACGCTGGCCGCTTTTGCCAATGCCACGGCGTTTCTGCTGTCGCCCCATCTGTCCGAGACCACTGTTGAGATTGGCGGGGTTGAGGAAATTCTGACCGACAACGCGCAGCTGGCCCTTCACGGCGCGCTGTGGGAGTTGGACCAAGACCTTGCCGCCTTTGCCAGTGACGAGCCGCGGATGATTGCCACGATCAGCGCCTATGCCGAACAGCTGATGGAAAAGCTGGGCCTGCGCGCGCAAACCGCCCCACAGCTGGAAGCGTTCAACAGCGCCAGCTATCGGGTCGAGGCGGACGATTTCACCATTCAGGGTTTCACCCCAGCGCGTCGGGGGAAGGGCAGCACCCTGACCATGACGTTCAAGAAACCGAACGAAGTGGTCGGCAACCACATCGCCAAATATCAGGCGATGAAGCTGGCCAAGATGGTTATGGCCTATGACTTTGATCGCAAGCTGAACCCGTTTGCGGAAATGGGCGGGTTCATCTTTACCTTCATGGGGGATGGCAAGCCGGGCACGGGTAAGACGACGCTGATCCAAATGATGGCTGGGCTGGTGAACGAATACTGCCAGAACGCGGGGTATCCGTTCCGGTATCAGAACTTCTCGATTGATCAGATCGACAGCTATCAGGGCAAATCGGGCCAGAACGCCAAGGCCTTTGTGCAGAACGTGTTGGACCCGAATGTGATCGGCTTTGGCACCATTGACGATATCGACCAGATCGCCGGTAAGCGTGGCGACCGCCAATCCAGCGCGGGCCAGCAAGAGGTCACGGCCGTGTTCATGGAGGCGTTTGCGGGTGCCAATACCGTGGTGCGGGGCAACTGCACTTTCGGCATGTTCTCGAACTATCCTGAAAACGTTGATGACGCTTTGCGCCAGCGGGCCGGGGCGCGGTTTTTGGTGGATGGGCCGCAAACGCGCGAAGATTACATCGACATCCTGCACCTGCTGATGGGCAAGAACCACGACATCCCCGTTGGGAACCACGAACTATTCGCCGCGCAAGAGATTAAGCGTGCCGTCGCGGCCAGTTTCGAAGGCCACGGCAAACCGCACGAAGAGGGGCTGTTGCGCGTCTGGGAGCAGGTCGAAAGTGACATCGGCACATTGGATACCATCGCCAAGCTGGGCACGTACCTAAAAGCGATCCAACAGGCGGATGAAAGGTTCACGGGCCGCGCCATCAAGAACATCACCGACGCGGTGAAGGTGCGCGCGATGGATTTCGAACTGCCCGACGAATGGATGGAAAACCCTGATCTGTTCCTGTTCAAACCCTATGACGAAAAACTGTCGATGATCCGCGGAATGACCCAGCCGATCACGGTCGACATGGTTGTGCAAGAGATCAACCGCTATGCCGACAGCGAATTCCGCTATGCCGACAAATCCGACGAGGTCGCGATCGAGAACGCCGTGCGCGAGATGGGGCGGATGGAAGAGGCGCGGAAGAGGTATGCGGAGGGGAGAGGGTGAGGTGCGTTCAACCATGACATCGGCGACGCCGGCATTTTGGGGAGCCGTGATACTAACGGTAGCTACTGTAGTATTCGTGCTATGTCTTGCGCTCGGCGAACATTGCGAGATGATTGCAGTTGGGCAAGAAGTCTGCATGGTTCGATATAGAAGTTTCCTCCGCCTTTCTCCTAATGAAATGGGGGACACGATTGCAGGGATCGCTGGGGCGCTTGCTTTGATTTGGGTGGCCGCGTCGGTTGTAATCCAAAGGTCTGAACTCTCTGCAACGGTTTTTGAGTTGAAAAAGACAAACAAACTATCGTCCGAGCGTGCAGCGCTTCGAGAATATGACCTGGTGCTAGACGATCTACTAGATGCCGTCGCATGTTTGGATACGGCGACATCAATGTACGGGGGATGGCGGTTCAGAAAGGGCGAAGGCGAACCCATCGAGAGTGCAGATCTTTTAACGCGATCCGACTGGAAGAAGGATGGCAGAGAGCAGTGGCTTCCCACCATCCAGAAACGCATAGAGCATCTCCAGAAGTTCTTTGATGACCCATTATGGATTCGCTACAAGTTTCCCCAAAGAGGGCCGGAATACCGAAAGCTTCTGGTTTGCCTTGGGCGTGTTGACGAGCTTGTTGATGCTCTCCCCCGTCTAGAGCAACGCTTGGTCAGGGAATGGCGTCTTCCTGAAGCGGCTCGTAGTTTCCAGGAAATTTGGGACGATGATCGCTACTGGGATAAAGAGGTGGCTACTTCATGAAACGCCTCATCCAAAAAGGCCTGATGTTCGGCAATCTGATCGAGGTTTCCAGCCCCGCCTTGGTCTCTCGGTATAACCGTGCGCTCAAGCATCTGACGGGTAAGACCACCGCGTTGAGCGATTTCCACATCGACATCTCCGGCTACTCGCCCGAGGTGGGGGATGAGCTGGGCGATCATCTGTATCTGAACCCCAACGGGGTGAACCGGCAGTTCATTCTGCTGACGACCGAACAGAAAACTGCGCCGCATCTGAATGCGAAATTTTCGACCTCTCGCGCGTTGCTGCGGCGTTTCATTGAAGTGAACGAACCGCAGCTTTTCGCGCTAACCGCCCATGATGCCGTGGTGGGGGAGCTTGATAACTCTGTCTTCGAACTCTCAACGCCCGAACGGTTGTTCGATATTCGCAAGATCACCGTGCATGCCGATACCACGCGCGAACATGTGGCCAGCGCCGAAAAGCTGGCGGGCCTCATCACCCGCTTCCGCGAGGAAGAAGACGCATGGTGGGATGACGTGTTGATTGCCCAGATGATCGGGCTGGCCAAGGAAACCGGTGATGTCACCCGTAACCCGATCCGCCTGAACGATGTCAGCACCGAACAGGGCAATTTCTGGACCGACCATTTCGGCGGCCTTTATGTGTTCCGCGATGTCGAACACCCGGCGGCGATTGCGGTGGCCGACAAGGCGCGGCTGGGCAAGCTGCCGCTGCGCTATGTGTTCGATCTGGGCGACCGCAACCAAATCGCCCACTTTCTGGAACTGAACGATCTGGTCGAACCGATTGTGAAAGCCCGCAATGTGGATGCAAGCGCCATCCTGCGCCAAAAGATGGATTTTATTCTGGTTGATGCCGCCGCCACGCTTGGCCATGACCTTGGCGGGGCCAACCGTCAGGATCTGCGCAAGCTGGCGCAACGGTTGGGGGCTGCCTTGCCCGAAGAGTTCAAAGCGCTGGGCGATCTGGCGCGCTGGGCCGAAGGGGGCGGGGACTGGCCGCGCATATCGTCTCAGCATCCGGCGTATTTCTATACGCTGCGCGCCGCACCCGGGCCGGACCGTGATATCGTGAACCAATTGCTTGCCGAACTAAGCCCGCTTGACGTGCGTCAGCTGTTTATCTGTCACAAACAACTGTTCTATCGCACCTATGCGGGGTGGTCGGATGCCAAGAAAGGCTTCGTTGCTGATTTCCTTGAACGCGAGTATCAGGTGGATAAGGCGGGCGCGCGGGCAGAACTGTTCGGCCCAGAGCCCGGGATGGAAGAGCCGAAGGCACCGCAGGACGACATCGTCGCACGCGTGGGCCCTTGGGGTGCGGTACGAAGGGGGCGCTGATGTTAGGTTTTATTCGACTGGGCGTGTTCGGCTTTCTTGGCCTGTGTGTTCTGTACCTTATGGTTGCGTTCTATTCCCGCTCTGTGCGTCGCGAAAAGCTTGAAAACCAAGCGGCCGAGCAGATCGCCGAAGGCACGCTTGAGGTAACCGGGTACGAAGCCTTTATCGAAAATGGTATGCGCGAGTACGAAGGCTCGTTGCGCCGCAAGTTGATCGTTGGGGTCTTTATCGTGCCGGTGGTTGCCGTTCTGGTCCTGATCTATGTAACGAATTTCACGTGAGGAATCTGATGCGCTACGTCAAATGGACAATCCTTTTCGTGCTGGCTCTCTTCGTGTTCAGCTTCCTTCACTATTCCATGCCGCAGCGCGATATCGTGCGGATCGTGAACACCTATGAGGAACGGCAAGACCTGAACGACTGGACGCGCATGTTCTGGTCGGTGCCGGACGATCAGTCGGGCAGCCTGTCAAACCGCGACGTGCAGTTCATCCAAGCGGTCAAGGCCAACGGCAAAACGATGGTCTATCGCAACGAAGATACCGGCTGGGGCTGGCCGCCCTATTTCAAGTTCGACACCGCGAACCTCTATACAGAGGCGAACGACGCGAAATCCACCAAGGACGCCCCGGAATGGTACGCGATCAAGCATTACGGCTGGCGCAACGAATTCCTGTCGATCTTTCCCAACGCCGTGGGCCTGCGCCCCGTGGACGGCCCCGATGCGCGCCTGATCCCGTGGGGTAACATCATCATCCTGATCGGTTTTGCGCTGTTCTTTCTGTTCCTGTCGCGGCTGTGGGCACAGTTCCGCGAACGCACAATCGACCCGCTGCTGGAAGATGCCGAGGAAACCTGGGACGCCGTAGACGAACGCGCCGACCGCGCCAAAGGCCGCTTTCGCGGCTGGTTGGATAGCTGGAAGGGGAAGCCACGGAAGTAGGGGGAGGGCGGAAAGCGGAAGTTCGCGGCAGGACAGTACGCGCTCAACGGTTAAGCGAAAGCGGACCTCCAAGCGCTGCTTGGAGCTAGGCAAGCATCGGCGGGATGAGTGCCAAGATTACGGCCTTAGCAACTTTTCAAGAATTTCCCTAAGTTCGTTTTGGTTTCCAAGTCCGAGTGTCGGCAATATCGAAGACAAGACCCGGACAACCTTCGTTTTCGTTGAAATACCCTCTCGCTCGAAGGCCGTGCTGATTGCCTCCCCGTGTAGTGATGGATCGCTCAATAGAAAGCGTTGGCGATCCCAACAGAATGTCCATCTTTGCCTTAACCAAGGCAGAAGTGTTCCTGAAAACAACTCAGTATTTCCCGAGGCCTCAGCTATTTGTATGACTTTAAACGAAAGTTCGAAGACCTGAGCGGGCGTCCCTTGTGCCTCGCCCGTCAGGACGCGACTCTCCAGAAAGACATTTTTTGCAGTTTGCATATAAAAGTCTTCAGAAGATCCATCGCATTGCAAACGGTTAAGAAGCTCTGGTCGCACTGTAAATTTCGATGAGCGAAATACCTCTTGTACAAACAAAGTTACCTCATCTGCCATATCCTTAAAAATGCAATTCGCAGAATATAGCAGAACAAATTGCTCAGCGACGTCAGAAAGCGAAATTTGTTGCTCTTTGCTGGCTATCGGGATTCTAGAATAGTTGAATTGAGCAACGTTATTGATGCTATCTGCACCTCTAGCTTGGGCATAAGCGTAGTAGGCGATTTGATCCCCGAGGGCTTCTACAAACAGCGTCCGATCCAAACGTGTAAATGCATTGTACATCTTCGCGGAAATCAACAGCATTTGACCTTCAACGAGGGGGCCATTTGGTAAAAAGTTGTCGAGGTTTTCCGTAATCCCAACACTCAACAAGGCGTTGTTCTCGGCCTTCGCCAGCATATACCAAGCCATATCAATAGGAAGCCGAGGCCATGAAGTCACATGGTTGCTTGGGTCTGGATTACTTACGCAACCTGGGAAAATCTTTGCTTCTACGCCGCCATCTAGAAAGAACTTTTTGCCTGTCGCGTCGTGATACAGCCAAATGATTGCATGTATGGCAATAGCGTAGCAACGCGCGGCTCGTTGCGATTTGTCGGGTTCAAAGCTCTGCATCTTAGTGAGCACAGCAACGAAGTCCTGAAGGCAAGTTTTCCGATCTCCGGCATGCCAACTTGCGATGGCTGCATCTGCCAGTAACCCGACACCCATTACCGCCATATCAGGAAGATCACTCTTCTCTGCCGCTGCACTGCCGTAAAGATAGTAACGGCGCGCAGCCTCAAAATCCCTCTCGTTTTCGGCGCTTATTCCGGCATCTCGACCCAGAAATGCCTTTTCGACCTCGCTTAAGGTCGCATCGCCTTCGATGAGCGTTTTGGAGAGTTCGAGGCTACCTTTGTGGTCATCTGAACGATACAAGACCTTCGCTTTTGCGCGAACAAGCTCGGAGTTGGTAGAGCCGTAGCGCTGCAGTCCCTCATCTAATAATGCTAAGGCCCCGTCCTTGTCGCTGCCATACTCGTCTAGAATTATGGCCTGCAACTTCCTACAACAAATAGCAAGCTCAGCCTGTCCCCAACTTGTCGCATATTCTTCGAGGCGAGCAAAAATTGGAACATGATTTGATGCATCAATGGTGTCAGCATCATGTTCACGTAGCCAAGCGCTATTTACGAGCATATCAATTTCAAAGTCATCGTGATGAAACGCGCGTAGTAGCTTTTCACGCAGTGCTGGTGGACTGCGATCAAGGTAGTCGAAAACAGCTAGTAGGTCGCGGATTTTCGATATTCTGTTCGATTGGTTCAGAAACATAAAAGCTATAGCTTCGACGCCTTCAGAGCCTGGAATCGCAAGGTGTTCGACCATTTCAGAAGGAAGTGTGTTGTCTTTATTCTCCAGAATTTTATTGAGCTTCGAAATAAGCTCTAGGAAGCCAATGCCTAGCCCCGCTTTTGAGGTTTGAAGTAAGATTTTTGAGTATGCTAACATACTCATGGAGGTTCTTATCGATGAGTCCTCAACCTCCAAGGCCTCTCGTTCAAAACACTTCAATGCGTCTGAAAACTGTTGGCCACGATCACTTTCTTGATTCAGTAGGATGAGTTGAGCAGCGCGGAACATCTGGCTGATTGCCGGTTCTGACGGATACGCGCTGGTATCTGTCCTGAACAACGTAAACATGGACATGTGTGGTGCAATGATTTCCAACTCATCATGCTCAGCACCAAAGATGGCCATACATATTTTTGCGATCACTGCTGTGTTCTGGCCGCTCCAAGCAGCAAGCAGGGCGGCGTTCATGTCGCTTACGTCGAGGCTCCGGCCTTTTGTTAGGGAAACGGCGATGGCGTTCTGAATGGTCTCTTTGTATTCGTTGGATAGCGTCTTTGCCGCATAATCTGACAACAATGGAGATAGGTGGAATCGGTCACCTTCTTGTTGGTCAACCCACGATCCAATCAGGCTATCCAACACAATCCCGGCGTCAGGTATGGTTGGTGAAACCTTCGCGAGATAAAACGCAAGCTCACGTTTGAAGCTACCCGTTTTTAGAGATAAACGTTCGATGAGGCGACGGCTGGATACTGACAATTCATCAAGAAGGCGTTCGCGAGTCTGCCTTCTTACTGTCCGTCGTCAGGGTTTTTGGGACCAATGGCTGCCTAAACTAAGAGAGAGTTTGGCTCATCTTGTTGGTTTGATTATGCGGCGTGCTGGCGGTGATGCAAGCGTCGCGCTTCGAGTGTCTTTCGTTTGATCCTTTCCCTTTGTTTTAGAATGGCTTTGTCACGGCCGAAGTAGACGTCGGCAGGTGTGACGTTGTTGATGCTCTCGTGATAACGTTGGTGGTTGTAGTGATCGACGAAGGCTTCGATCTGAGCTTCGAGGTCACCCGGCAGGAAGTAGTTTTCCAATAAGATGCGGTTCTTTAAAGTCTGATGCCATCGTTCGATCTTGCCTTGGGTTTGCGGATGATACGGCGCACCGCGAGAGTGCTTCATGCCCTTGTCGTGCAACCATTCCGCCAGATCCCCTGAGACGTAACTGGATCCGTTGTCGCTGAGTAGACGTGGCTTGTGAACGACATGAACTTGGTCACAGCCAGACGCTTGCAAAGCGAGGTCCAGTGTATCTGTCACGTCTTCAGCCCGCATGTTGGTGCAGAGCTTCCAGGAGACGATGTAACGGCTGTAATCGTCGAGGACCGTGCTGAGATAGAACCAACCCCAGCCCAATACCTTGATGTAGGTGAAGTCTGTTTGCCAAAGCTGGTTGATCCCAGTTGTCTTGTCTTTGAACTCATTGGCAGCCTTGATGACGATGAACGCAGGGCTGGTGATCAGATCATGGGCCTTCAGCACGCGATACACCGTAGATTCTGAGACAAAGTAGCGTTCCTGATCCGTGAACGTCACTGCCAGTTCGCGCGGTGACAATTCTGTTTCCTGCAAGGCGAAGTCGACAACCTTCCGCTTCACCTCGTCAGGCACGCGGTTCCAAACGTGCTTTGGCTTGGGGGATTGATCCTGCAAGCCAGCCTCACCGCGCTGCAGATATCGATCATACCAGCGATAGAAAGTTGTGCGAGGGATACCCAGCTTAGCCAATGTCAGACGCGCTGAGAGATGGCTTTCTTCGACCAACCGGATGATCTCCAGTTTCTCTGATGCAAGATACCTCATTCGTGGTCGCCCCCATCGCTTATCATGCTTTTTTTGAGCAAGCGGAGTTCGAGCGTTTGTTCCGCCACGACCTCTTTCAGATCACGGGCTTCACGGCGAAGATCTTTGACCTCATCGGTGTTAGCAGAACGGGCTGTATCACCCGCAAGCCGCTTCTTGCCAGCTTCCATGAAGTCCTTAGACCATTTGTAATAGATGCCCTGCGATATGCCCTCACGGCGGCACAACTCAGCAATGCTGTCTTCGCCACGCAGGCCATCCAACACGATCCTGATCTTCTCTTCTGATGAATAATGCTTGCGCGTCGCGCGCTTGATATCTTTGACGATCTTCTCGCCAGAGCTCTTCGTTGTCTTTCTCATCGTCCACTCCTCGGTGGCTACGATGAGCAACAAACCCTCCCTTAGCAAATTGCCTTATTTGGACCCACAAGCGCTGACGTCAGACACGTTGTTGATGCTCTCGTGATAACGTTGGTGGTTGTAGTGATCGACGAAGGCTTCGATCTGAGCTTCGAGGTCACCCGGCAGGAAGTAGTTTTCCAATAAGATGCGGTTCTTTAAAGTCTGATGCCATCGTTCGATCTTGCCTTGGGTTTGCGGATGATACGGCGCACCGCGAGAGTGCTTCATGCCCTTGTCGTGCAACCATTCCGCCAGATCCCCTGAGACGTAACTGGATCCGTTGTCGCTGAGTAGACGTGGCTTGTGAACGACATGAACTTGGTCACAGCCAGACGCTTGCAAAGCGAGGTCCAGTGTATCTGTCACGTCTTCAGCCCGCATGTTGGTGCAGAGCTTCCAGGAGACGATGTAACGGCTGTAATCGTCGAGGACCGTGCTGAGATAGAACCAACCCCAGCCCAATACCTTGATGTAGGTGAAGTCTGTTTGCCAAAGCTGGTTGATCCCAGTTGTCTTGTCTTTGAACTCATTGGCAGCCTTGATGACGATGAACGCAGGGCTGGTGATCAGATCATGGGCCTTCAGCACGCGATACACCGTAGATTCTGAGACAAAGTAGCGTTCCTGATCCGTGAACGTCACTGCCAGTTCGCGCGGTGACAATTCTGTTTCCTGCAAGGCGAAGTCGACAACCTTCCGCTTCACCTCGTCAGGCACGCGGTTCCAAACGTGCTTTGGCTTGGGGGATTGATCCTGCAAGCCAGCCTCACCGCGCTGCAGATATCGATCATACCAGCGATAGAAAGTTGTGCGAGGGATACCCAGCTTAGCCAATGTCAGACGCGCTGAGAGATGGCTTTCTTCGACCAACCGGATGATCTCCAGTTTCTCTGATGCAAGATACCTCATTCGTGGTCGCCCCCATCGCTTATCATGCTTTTTTTGAGCAAGCGGAGTTCGAGCGTTTGTTCCGCCACGACCTCTTTCAGATCACGGGCTTCACGGCGAAGATCTTTGACCTCATCGGTGTTAGCAGAACGGGCTGTATCACCCGCAAGCCGCTTCTTGCCAGCTTCCATGAAGTCCTTAGACCATTTGTAATAGATGCCCTGCGATATGCCCTCACGGCGGCACAACTCAGCAATGCTGTCTTCGCCACGCAGGCCATCCAACACGATCCTGATCTTCTCTTCTGATGAATAATGCTTGCGCGTCGCGCGCTTGATATCTTTGACGATCTTCTCGCCAGAGCTCTTCGTTGTCTTTCTCATCGTCCACTCCTCGGTGGCTACGATGAGCAACAAACCCTCCCTTAGCAAATTGCCTTATTTGGACCCACAAGCGCTGACGTCAGACACTGGAGAGTAGCTTCCTTCTTGATTTTATTGAGTCGTTTCCAAAGGAATATTCTCTCTCAAATCATATTGCGCCCACTGAACTTGGAGCGTGGTTTCAGCGGCTTCGTCGGTTGCCCAACCCACTACGCCGACAGATGCATCTCTTTGGACTATACTCTGGCCTGAAACCTTCATTGATCACGCGACTTGAAAAAAATTGGCTCAACCTTTCGCTGGGTGAGATACATTGTCCCGCGGAGGCAACATCATTTCGACACGACTGCACTCACTATTTATCCAGCCAGCAAGTTGCCATCCTGTCAAAAGCATTAAGCTTAAACGAATTACTCGACCCAAAAAGCAATCTTGTTTTTCCGGCAAAATCGAAAAGACATTGTATTCCCGCGATCACCCGTGAGAGAGCGATGCCGGGCCTGACCGGTCATGTCCTCCGAAACACCTACCGGGAAGTGGCATCCAGCCTCGGCGCGCCCCCCGAGACCATTCGCATGTTGCTCAACTACCGAGATCAAACAAGCCCACGGGTGCGACTGACAGAATATTCGGGCCACCTCAAAGCGACCCAGCAGAAAATATCGGACCATCTGGATAAGCTAACATCCATGACCTGATAGGTGTGCGTCCAAATCACGCCCACCCCTTTATGCGGCTTCGACTTGGTTCAGTCGCGTCACAATACTGATGATTTCTTTCGCTTGGACCTTGGAGAAAACTCCTGCGATTCCGAGGTCATCGATGTCCGTAAAGGGACTTTCGTAGAACAATTTCGGCTCGACAACGCCAGTCTCAGTCAGGAAGTCGATCAACATCCCAAGAAACTCGTTTTGGTCCGCATTTAGGTCACTTCTGGCAGAAAAAGATGAGAATGCCTCCTTCGCGGCGGCTCGATCCAGCCCAGTAAGACGGCGCAGAAAGACGGCAAGGCCGCCCTCTTTCCCCATGGAAGCGAGACCATCTTCGTCGGTGACATTGAGCTTCAGCATCATTGAGCTGAGCTCGTCCAGATCTTTCTGTGTGACGGGAGTTGCTCGCTTGATCTTTTGGAGGGCGATGTGGTCAGCATGCTCATCAATGAACCGGCGAACTTTCATTTTGAAGCGAGCCTTGTCAAAGCCGGTGCCGACATCCGGCAAATCGACCTGATCACCCTTCCCGATTTCATCCTCAAAATCCGTGATCACGACTTTCCGCTCTGTCGGTTGAATGAGGTCAGCCAATCCTCGGAGCTTCTTGCGAACGTTCTCCAAAGATTCGACAGAAATATCTGTCCAGAAGTCGTCTGTCTGGACATCCAGGATTAGTTCCATCGCCTTAGCAACGGCCGGCACGTTCGACAGGGATTCAAGTGCAGAGGCGAATTTCACGATCCGGGTTTGCAGCGCCGAAAAGCCGCTTTCTTGGCGAAGTAGCAAAAGTTGTGCATTCAAAATCAACAGATCGAACTGTTTGGCTGGGAGAGCATCGTCCTGAAAAGATGACGGAAGGCCGGCCACCTCTTCGGTAAGAGAAATGCGGGCATCCAGGTCGAGGGCCTTCCAGTTCGCTTCATCCTGAAAACGTTCCACGGCACGACGTTTGGCACGGACCATGAAGTTCTCAAGGTTCATGCCTCGAACCTCATCCATCAAACGAGATTTGACCTCGCTCAAAATTTCGGAATGATCGTCGTCGGCATCCTGGATTTCGCCGACAAGATCGACCCTTGTTGAAAACAACCGTTCGCCGATGGGGCGCGCCAAGGGACTATCGAACGTTGCCGGGCTCTCCTTGAAAAACTCAAGGTTCTGGCAAAAATCGAAGACCAGAAATTCTTCCTTGTCCTCAGCTGGACCAAACAGCTCAGGACAAAGTCGTGTGCCGCGACCAATCATCTGCCAGAATTTGGTTTTGGACCGGACGATCTTGAAAAACACGAGGTTCACCACCTCGGGCACATCGATCCCCGTATCCATCATGTCCACGGAAACCGCGATGTGTGGGCTTTTTTCCCTTTCGGAAAAATCGTCTATTAGCGACTGCGCATACGGAACGCTGTAGTCGATCAGTTGAGCGAACTTTCCTTCAAAATGGGGATAGGCTTCATTGAAGCGCTCGACAATGAAACGAGCGTGCAGGCTGTTCTTGGCGAAAATGATTGTCTTTCCGAGGCGATCGCCTCCCGCCACCTTTATTCCGTTCGTCATCAGGTGCTCGAGCACCTTGTCGACAGTGTCCTTGTTGAAAAGCCATTTGTTCAGGTCCGCCGCTTCCACTCGGTCAGGAACATTGCCTTCCTCGTCCCATTCAAGCGCGTCCCATTCTTCTTTCTCATCCTCTGATAGCTCGTCGTAACTGATGCCGTCGCGCTGGAATTTTGTCGGCACGGAGATCGATTTCGGGGGCACGAGGTAGCCGTCTGCTACTGCATCATCAAGGTCGTAGGCATCAGTTGGGACACCACGCTCCAACTGAAAAAGCGAGTAGGTGTCTCTGTCGATTTCGTCTCGTGGCGTGGCGGTCAAACCGACCAGCATACTGTCGAAATACTCAAAAATGGCTCGGTATTTCTTGTAAACAGAACGATGCGCTTCATCGATGACGATCAGATCGAAATGGCCCGGACCGAACTTCTTTTGCCCATTCTTTACCTCGTCGATCAGCCCCATCATGGTAGGGTAGGTTGAAAGAAGAACCTTCGCACCTGCGTGGTCGTTTTTCTGGGGGTCATTGCGTTCCAATAGGTTCGCACTCGGCGTCGCTCCCAAGTGCGTTTTGAACGCGCCGTGAGCCTGCTTAACCAGAGCCACTCGATCAGCCAGGAACAGAACCCTCTTCACCCAATTGGCTCGCTGCAGCTGGTCGATGAGGGCAATCACCGTTCTCGTTTTTCCGCTACCTGTGGCCATGACCAAAAGGGCTTTACGCAGCCGGTCTTTCTCAAAGGCCTCCCCCACACGCCGAATGGCCCGCTGCTGGTAAAAGCGCCCCGCGATTGCTTCGTCGATCGCCACGCCGTCGAGTTTTTTCCGGGTATCCCGCCGTTGGTGCAAGAGCGCCAACTCATCTTTCTTCATGAAGCCTGAGACAGAGCGAGGCGGATACATCCGATCATCCCAGAACCAGTGCTCGTATCCATTGGTGGTGAAAATGACGGGGCGACGGCCATACATTTTTTCCAGGCAGTCGGCGTAGAGTTTAGCCTGATGTTGCCCATTCCGGGAGTCCACCTTCGTGCGCTTCGCCTCGACAACGGCCAAGGGCTTTCCGTCATCTCCCCAAAGGACGTAGTCAACAAACCCCTCGCCAGACTGATTGGGCATTCCCTTTACTGGCAGTTCACGATCGCGCTGTTGGTCGAGTGGCCAGCCGGCCTCCGCCAACAGCAGATCAATGAAGGCATCGCGCGTGGCGGCTTCATCGTAGTCATGCGGGTCGGGGACCGCTTGGTTTGCCTTACGTGCAGCGGCCACTTCGGCCCGCAGCAGGGCCAGTTCAGCCTCCAGGGCAGCCCGCCCCTCTTCAGACGCCTTTCGCGCCTCTTCGGCAGCCTCCAAGGCCTTCTGGGAGGCACTATGCTTCTCACCCAGCTCCTTGATTTGCTGAACGGTGCTGGCCGTGATCGTCAGCGTTTTTTCCAGCTTTCCGATATCGAAGCTGTGAGACGGATCGGGTTTGTCTTTCGTCGCATAGGTCCGAGCGATCCAGTAGCAGACGTGGAAAAGCTCCCTGACCGTCGAGGCCGCATCCTGTGCACTGATCTGCTTGCCGCTGTCATGAGCCGCGCGGTTGCCTTGATCCTTGATGTATTTCGCCTTGGTGACGATGGCCGGGCCCGTCAGCGCCAACAGGGATGGTTCCGCGATCAAAGCTGCGAGCTCTCGACCGTAGGGTAGCTTCAGTGCGGCCTCCCGACGATAGAGCCAGTTCAATGCCGTCTCAAGCGTCAGTCGGGAATAGAAGCAAGCTCCGCGTGGGTCAGAAAGCGCAGCGGCCTCCGCCTTCTGAGCATGTTCCAAAAGGTGCGGAAACTCTGACGACAAGAACGCGAACTGGGTCATGACAATCTCCGCCGAAAAATAACTTGCTTCAAGGTGCGGGAACTATCGAGTTGTTTCAACCTGTTTGGCTGGCTCAGGAATATGTATCTCGTAATCAAATCCGGCATTTTCCTTGCTACCCAAAAGCGTCAGGCATCGCCAAAACAGGTTTGACACATTCCAACTCACACATTTTCTGCTCAAGCATTTCTCTGAACGGATCGGTCTTGACTATCACTGCCAAGATCAAATCTGGATGTATGGGTTCAAGAACTTGAACTTCGGCGGCGCCGTCTGTCGGCTCACATGGATCGCGCTCCATATGGCGGCGGTAAGAAGACTGATCGCCGTGGCTGACCTCGCGGTCCGCAAACATCTCGCGGAATGCCCATGGCCCGCCTCGAAATCCACTGTGATCCAAAATCTCAGAACTTCCTGCGTTAGCCCACGCAAACCGGCACTCGTGAGTCCATAGAATGCAAGCGTCCAAAGCGAAGATTACCCACTCGCCGGAATAATGTCGGCGTTTTTCTGCAAACGTCTTCGGGTTAACAGAGTGAATAGAAACAGAAATCGCATCATCCATGTCATCCAGTCGCCACGCCTTGGTTTGTTGATACTGAACTCCATGTGCATCGAGTAAATCGCGACTTCCAAGGCCGTGTTGAAGTATACTCAAGACGTTTACGTCTGGGGTGAAATGAAAAAGCTGCGATATCCCGCGCCTGTGGGCTTCCTCACGAATTTCAGATTGCCGCGACAATTTTAGTTGTCTCCCATCTCAGATTGCCTTCGCTGGAGTCGTCGTTGTGAGCGCCAAGCTGGTCGTGGAAGGCAACAGAAGCGGCGTCATAGGCGTCGCGGGCCTGAATGTCGCCATCGAGGTAGATGTTTCCGTCGTCATCGAAGGCAGCGTAAGCGGGGGTTTCGGGAGCGGTCGGCGTAGGGATTGCCTCGCGGAAGAGGTCGCCCCAAAGATCTTCGTCCAGAAATTCCTCATCTGACATCTCATCCAGGAGCGGCTCGAATATGCCCTTGATGATTTCACCCTTCACACCTGCGAACGCGCCCCGCATTAGAGTTCTCCTCGGAAGGCACGGTGCTGGAGGGAGGTGAAAAGATCGTCGGTCCTTGTGATCCCCTCAACTACTTGGTTTTTGCTGCTGTCCAATAGAGAAATTCGGCTCAAAAAATCCTGCTGCAACTCAACGGGAGGGACGACGACTTCTGTTTCCCTGATTTGTTTAATATTCAGCGTGGGTTGCGCAACCAAGCGGACTTCTTTCTGGAAATACCTTTGAACAATATCCGATTTTATGTATTCGGCCACAAAGCGAGGGTCACATTTTTGTGGGTCAACTGGGACCCGTGCGACCGCCCGAGCAATATTTGCACCGTTAAATTCTGGAGGTGCAATCATTGTGCTTCCAATTGATCCAACGCAACCGATCAGGATTTCGCCACCCTTCAAACGCGATCGGGAATAACTCGCATCGATCAATCTCGATATCCGCTTCACGCTCTCGAAATCCACCGTGGGCGCAGCAAGATCGGCAACCCGGATAATTGGCACGCCTTCGGCGTCGTGGTCTCCTGGTTGAACCACGCCATAGTTTATTCGGTCATTCTCGAAAATCAGTTCGTCCAGCGTGAGGCGTTTCCAGTCACGCGTAATTTGCGAGTTTCCGACAAACATCTCATGAAAGATCGCCTGGCCGAGGGTGTTCAGTTTGTCGAGGGCGCGGGTGCGGAGGCGGCGCAGCGCGTCCGCCTGATCCAATATCCCCGCAATCCGCTTCTGCTCATCCAGCGGCGGGTGGGGGGTTGTCAGTTCTGAGAACTTAGACTTTGAAATAATCTTAACTGTCGTCGCGGGCGCCATCATCTCCATCTCAGGGCGAAGGCGTTTCGCTGCGTAGTATCCGAACCGAGGCCAAATTTTTGCCTCGTCAAACACGACTGCGTTAATTTGCTGGTTAGTTGCCAAAGGCTTTCCAGCCATGCCGACTTTACCAAGCGTTCCTATGCATCCGACAAGGACCGCATTTTTCGGAACAAGCTTGATGCTGGCGGCTCCGATCTCACTAAGTGTTCGTGGCGTTGAAAGAATTGTTGCTTCAGCGTCCAACTCCGCAGGAGTGACAAATGGAATATCACCACCGAAATTTGCTTCGTCTTTCGTGGAAGGAGTTTTTCCAGTGACAATCATCGAAACCTCGCCGAGCGGGACTTGGGGCCAACTCATCCCAACATACCCTCCAACCGGTCCAGCCCCTCGGCAATCTCTCCCTCAATCGCGCGCAGTTCAGCGATGATCTCGGCGGGGGATTGATGGTCGACCTCTTCGTGTTCGATCTCTTTGTAACGATTGAGCGAGAGGTCCCAGCTGCCGGTCGCGATGATCTCGGATGCGGGCACCATAAAGCTTTGCGCGGTGCGGGGGCGGTCGCCCTCGGCCGCCTGATCACCCCAACGGGCCAGAATGTCGGGCAGGTTGTTCTTGACGTGTTCGTCCTCGGTCAGATCCGCCGAAACGCCCAGCTTACCCTCGTCCAGCAGGGGAGTGCGTTTGTCATCAAGGCTGAACCCGTCGGCGGTCATGTCATAGAACCAGACATTGTCGGTGCCGCCGCTGTTTGTCTTCGTAAAGATCACAATCGCGCAGGACACACCCGCGTAGGGGCGGAAGACGCCCGAAGGCAGCTTAATGATCGCCTCAAGCTGGTGATCCTCGACCAGCATCTTACGCAGGTCTTTGTGCGCCTTGGAGGAGCCGAACAGCACGCCATCGGGAACGACCACCGCCGCGCGCCCGCCATTGCGCAGAAGGCGCAGGAACAAAGCAACGAACAGCAGCTCGGTCTTCTTGGTTTTGACGATCTTCAGCAGATCCTTGGCCGTGGTGTCATAGTCGAGCGATCCGGCGAAGGGCGGGTTGGCAAGGATCAGCGAGTAGCGCCCCGCATCGTCGTTGTGCTCTTCTGCCAGGCTGTCACGGTAAGAGATGTCGGGATTGTCGACCCCGTGCAGCGTCATGTTCATCGCGCCGATGCGCAGCATGGTGCTGTCGAAATCAAAGCCGTGGAACATGCCCTTGTGGAAATGGTCGCGCTGTTCTTTGTTGCGCAGTATTTCGGGATGCGTGTCGCGCAGGTATTCGCCCGCGGCGACAAGGAAACCGCAGGTGCCCGCCGCTGGGTCACAGATGGTGTCTGTGGGCTTGGGGGCCATCAAGTGGACCATCAACTGTATGATGTGGCGTGGCGTGCGGAACTGGCCGTTCTGGCCCGCGCTGGCGATCTTGCCCAGCATGTATTCATAGACGTCGCCCTTCGTGTCGCGGTCATCCATGGGGATGTCGTCGAGCATCTGGACGACCTTGGCGAGCAGGTTGGGGTTCGAGAACCCAAGCCGCGCATCCTTCATATGGGTGCCGTAGGACGAGCCTTCCTCACCCAGTTGGCGCAGGAAGGGAAAGACGTGCTCGTCGACGATGCGCATCATCTCGCGCGCTTCGAAGTTCTTGAAAAGCGACCAGCGAAGGTTGGCGTAGGGTTCGCCTTTGGGATCATCACCCCCGGGAAAAATGCGACGTTCAAGCGTGCCACCGAGCATCTCGACCTTGGCTTCTTCGGCGGTCTGGAGGTCATCCAGACGCTTGATGAACATCAGGAAAGTGAGCTGTTCAATCACCGAAAGCGGGTTGGACACGCCCCCCGACCAGAAGGCGTTCCAGATTTGATCGATTTGGGAGCGGATGGGGCCCGTCAGCATAGGTTCTCGATTCTTAGATTATTCGTTCGAGTCCAGGCTATTGGGTGCACCTTGGTTGGGCAATAAGTTCTGAACGAATTCCGCAACCTGTGCTTGTGCATGCGGACCAAGAATTTGACTTCCAGCTGCCTTGCGTCACGATGAATACGTCAGGAGGCGAACATGGCCGAATCTGTGAATATCCCCGATGAACTGTTTTACGCTGCTTGCTGCGAGGCAAACTCGAACAATCGATCGGTAGCTGACCAAATCGCACGCTGGCTGTTGATCGGTCGGGCGGCTGAAGCGTCCGACAGCTTTGACTATGACCGTGTCGTAGATGCACTCGAAGGCAGGTGTGACACGACGCAGCTAACTGATCTCGAGGCGGCTGTATGGCTGGATGCCTTTTGCGAAAAGATGGGGCACGCGTCGGATGCAGACGAAGCTTTCTTGGCGGGGCGCAGGCGGCCGGGAAAAGGCGTCGGTACGGAAGTTCCCAATGCCCAGCCGCCTGCCCACGATGACAACGCATGACCAGTTACTCACGGCCAGCGATATAGCGTTTCCTCTCCTTAGGAGGCCAGCGCACGATCCAGAGTTGATATAAGATCCACTAAACGTGCCGCACTCCATCCCAGGTGCACGTGCAATGGTGCAGGCCCCGGAAAACCCCATGCAGTCTCAAGTCTGCAACGACTTGGAATGGCGCAAAGAATGTCACACAGAAAGTTTAGGCTGGCCCTTGCCTCATCGAGCAAGTCGCGCAGAGCAGCTTCATCGCTGCTTGGTTCTAAGTGAAGTTGGTCTAAACCTTCGAGCGCTGCAGCGGCATGGCGGCGACCGCATTGGGCGAATATGCGACCAAGCGTGTCGCGCTCGTCATCCAGCCAAGCCCCCAAACGCTCCAGAGCGGCCTCCAGCAAGAGTTGGCTATCGGCGGGCGAAGAGACATGGGTAAGAATTATTGAGTTCATTTGGAACCTCCAGGCGATGGTCCGGGGGCTTTCGTGCCCAATGGCCGCGTCCGGGAAAGGACGACAGGGATGTCGCCGCGGCCGTCAGAAATCCGGGTAATGAACCTGCTCAGAGGAATAGCTCTCCATGTTGCTCTCGAATGAGATATTGGCCAGACTGGGAAAAGACGAAGAAGAATTGTCAGGTCATTCTCTGCGCAAAGACCCGATGTGAACGCCAAGAGCGTCCCCATCTATGCAGATCAGCATGACGCTCCGGCCCACTGCCGACATTTAGAAGGATTGGAAAATGCTGCGGTTCCGCCCCGCATTGCGGACATTCGATCAGAAACGTGCTCTTCAAATGCTCACAGATGATCGAATAACTTCGATCAAACGTCGAAACTCCATGTCATCAGAAGCGCCTTTCCAGAAGTTTGCGAAACGACACACAACCTGAAGGTTGCCGGGCTCATAATGCCTGCTGCTGTCGATACGATCTAAAGAGGCGAACATCGCAGGATCACCGTTGACCTCATCCAGCTCCAGAGGAAGCCCCGTCAGTTCGCAGCAATACTCCTGCGCCCCCATGATTTCTATGATGTGATCCTGAAGAGCTGCTGCTGACGGGAACCCGAGGTCCTTCTTTTTCACTACTCGCTCTACCGTCTGACCATTAGCAGAATTAGTGGTCGCAACGACGGTACGGGCCATACGTTCAGCAGCATCTGCCGCTTCGAATAGTTCCGCAGCTCGTTGGTACGCTATCTTGTCTGCCTGGGAGCCATATTTGACTGGAGCATACCCTTTCTTGGCATGTTCGCTTCGTTTCGCCCAAAGAGGAGTGTCGTGCCACTGGCTAAGGTCATCTCCGGCGATCAGTGCCAATGTGTAATCTCGATAGAGAGGACTGAGAGACTGAAGAGTGGCCTCAGTCGACAAGAAGTCTTTCGCCTTGGGATGTAGTTCGTTCCACCTCAGCGGAACACCTTTCTTTGACTTGTTCGACCAAGGCTCACAGGGCTTGTGACACACTACGACCTCACGCCCTCGCTCGATAGGTTCCTTCTTCGTTTCAAAAAAAGGAGTATCACCGTGTGAGGTCGTCCACCAAAGTAGATCCCCGTCCTTGTGAACCCAAACATCACCAGCCGTCTCAGCGACGGTAGTCATCAAGTTGAACCAGCGAGAAGCCGTCGCTTTGGTCGGTTTCTTTCCCGCCGCAGTGGTATCGTTTGCCATCCTGTTGGATACGTAACCTTCACGGTCATTCGCGGCCCAATACTTCTGGGCATCGACGGCATTCATTGTCGCGACTGTTCCACGCTCCCGACAGATCGGCCACTCGTAGTTCTGCCGACCAAAGTTCGCGATGTAGACCTTCATTGTGATCCATCTTGCTCCATAGAGATACCGCATAAGTCTTACTGGCATAGACAGGCATTGCGAGAAGATTTCCGAAAGCTTACGAAGCATCGTTTTCGATGACGAGCCACTCGCAAGCTCGGCCCTTAGCCGCCGCTTGACCCTCGCGGATGCTGCGTGGCGACACTCTCCAAAGCGGTCTTTCGATGGATGGCGCAGCAATTCAGTAGCAAGGGGGGCGGGAATTCCGGACAGAACTGCTGCGCGGCTGATTGCGCCAGGTATCCCGGCGTAGAACTGGCCAACGTGATGCATTGGTTTCTCTCTTCAGAGAATGATTTTTGCTCTTCAAACGCGCTGGAGATTCCTCTATCCGAGCTTGTCTGCGAAGGTCTTAATGTCGAATCTGTTGGGCTTTGCTGGGGCGGCGAGGTTTTGTGAAAAAGTGGATAGGGCCTTCGTCAATTGCGAGGACCAAGATGCCAACGAGCCTGAGAGGAAAAAGACAAATAAGGTTCTTTTCAGCGCCCACCGGTTGATCCTCACCCGCGCACGTGCCGATTTGGCCGTATTTTTTCCAGAAGGCAGCGATAAAGATGAAATGCATCAGCGCTATGATTTCGGCGATACCTTCGGGGCTATTCAGAAGTCTGGGGCATCAGCTCTCAACTAATGCAATGATCAACGAGCGCGCATTTCAGAAGCTTCGTGAATACGCTGATGCTTCGAACGACGACTTTGTAAAAGCCCTGTGTGTCGGCATCGAGAGATTGCTGCCGGATCGTCAAAATCCTGTGCGGCTCAACCTCATCGCGTCATGCATTCGGGAACTGCTGACATATCAACTCGACACTCTCGCGCCCCACGCCGTAGTCCAGCAGTGTCCTTGGTACGTGCAGGACCCGACCGCGAACGCTGCCACGAGACGTCAGCGTCTCCGCTACGCAATTTCCGGCGGTCTTCCAGATGCAGTGCTGACAACTCTCGGCGTAGATGAGCCTGGCTCGATCGCTGACCTTATCACTCTCTATAACGAGGCCAGCAAATACACCCACGTCCGGCCAGATCGTATCAATCACCCAGACGATGAGGTCGGCGACTTTGTTGTTGATGGCGTAACCGCGCTGGATGGTCTCAGAGAAGAAATTGATCTTCTTTGCGACGACGTCAAAGAGCATCTTCGGCAGGCAATCTCTGAACATACTCTTCAAGAATTTTTGGGAGTCGTGCTCGATGAACTCGACATACTGTCAACGCACACCCGCGTCGAATACCCTTTTGTGGATGAAATCACGGTCGAAAAGATCGACCAGTCGCATGTGTATGTGGGCGTCACGGGTGACGTGAATGTCGAATTCGTTTACGGGTCAGGGTCCGATTTCCGCCGGGGTGAAGGCGCAACGCTGGATGATTCATTTCCCTTCGAGGTGAGCTTGCGGTCTCCTGTCACTGATCTTGACAAATTCAAGACCACTCAGCCGATTAAGGTCGATACGTCTTCTTGGTACGAGTAAGGAGTTCAGGCATCATTCGTACAGACAACCAATCCGATACGTGTGCCGTGTCGTGTCGGCGAGTTAAGCATCCGAAGCCAAGGCTTTCGCGCGCTTACGCTCACTCTCAGATAACTCTGCCAATGCCCTCCTGGCCAAGCCGGAAGAAAAAGACGCCGTTATGCGTGATCTCGCGCGACTTCTTCAGATAGACGAAGACCACAACATCTGATGTGCCATCGAACTCGCTGGCGACGCCGTGCGCGAGAAGGCGCGCCTCGGCCGTTAGGGCCTCCTCGCTCTCAAAGCCCTTTGCCAGAAGCCAAGTCGCCACGACGAACTGACGGTTCGCGACTGTGTACTTACTGTATTGCGGGCCTTTGCCTGCTCCGCCGCCGCCGCGTCGCCATTTTCGCACGTAGTTCTGAAGTTCTGATAATGCCGGGGGCGCCTGGTTGAGGATTGTAAAGATGATGTCAAAGCGGTGCCGCACTGTGCCGATGGTTGACGTATAGATTTCCGCGACGGTGCGTTGCCACAACGGCGGCATGGTAATCCCCACAACCGTCGGCGTCGCGCGGTTGATTGCCGGAACGGTCTTCTTCCTGACTTGCGCGTCGGAGTTGTGGAGCAGTATCCGCTTGCCCTCTGGACCGCGTCCCAGCAAGCAGAATCCGTTTGTGAGATACATTGAAAGCAGGTCTTGCTCATCCCCCTCATAGTCCAGTTGCGTACCGATCAGTGGACGTCGCGTCAGGTAGTGCGCAAACGAAACTTCGGAATCGAGAAACCGCGCCACCATGTCGAGTTCCCCGAGCGATAGCACTGGTGCCCACGGCTCGTTTGCACCAATAATGCCGCTCTCTGCGAAGAATTCCCGGGTTGCGGAAAGCGAGGCGAAGTGCTCAAGGCAGATGCTGTAGCTGAAGGCAACCTTCAACCGGTCTAAATTTAGTGGAACCGGTTTGCCGGTCTTCTTTTCTCGTAGGCTTACCGAGACAGTACGATCATTCAAATAGTCCTGAAGGCGGCGCGCCTGTTTCGCGGGCTCAATAAATAGATCAGAGACATTGGTCTCAAGACTTTTCCCAGCGCCGCGACGTGCCGCCGGACTAATCTTTCCGGACTTGGCCTCGAACATGAACAGGAAGTTGTCGAGAACTACAACAACGTCATTCTCATAGCGCACGCCATTTGCCGGATCATCCCAGATCACGCTCCGATAGACAGACGCACTGGGCATAGCCAGTTCCAGTAATTCGGCCAGCGCGTCTTCCAGATATTCAGCACGCGCGTCACTATATGCCGTACGCACCTTCGGTTCATTGCCGATCAAGTGCTCGGCAATACGGAAAGGATGGCTGTAGGGGAAATACTGGATCGGCAGCAGATACGTCTCATCAGGCATGGCAATAAAGGGCTTCTGCCACACCGGGTTGTCCATGAGGAAGCGTCGGGGGTCCGCGCCGGAAAGCTCTCCACTCGTGTGTGAGAACCGTTCAATCAGAGGCAGGATTTCATCACCGAACTTGGAAACAAGTTCTTCCTTCTCAAGCGTGAACAGCCACGGCGTTGCGAGTTCCGATAGTTGATAGCCGAGATGGTTGAGGTCCCTGACAGACCGTTCCTGGTGTCGGCACCTCGCCCACAGGCGCGTTGCAACCGCGCTACGGGCGCAGAAGTATTCGATCCGCGCAATGACTTCTTCGTGAGTCTTTGCCCGCAGCATTTCGCCACAGTTCGCGTAAAATTCCGTGATCCGGTCGCTGACAAGCCGGGACACCTCCAAGAGCCGGGCATACTGCGCGGCAAACGGCTCAACTTGCGGAACTTTGACATCAACGCGGGAGAGGATATTGCCGATGATCCCGGCGCACACGTCCTGATCAAAGGGAAAACGGTAGAACATGGTCTGAAGGCGAACCCTCCAAATAAGCACGTCCGTCTTGTTCTCCGTGTCCAGTGCCTCGCCCTGCTCCGCCATGAAGGCACTCATCATGCGTCCGAGTACACGCCAGTGGCGCGAGAAACTGCCCGGTGCTGTGGGAATGCGGGACAGACGCGGTGGGCGTGTCAGATAGAGCGCCTGCAATATTTCAAGGCTGCCGAGCTCTATCGATGGATCAGGTTTGCCCATGACAATCGTTTCAAGAATGCACTGGTGTGCAGTCTTCGAAAGCGCCAGGCGTGCATCCCGACTATCAAGAAAGCTCAAAAGCTTCTGAGTGTTCAGATCAAAGGCTTCGCGCGGCGCAAGGCCGTCATCAGCTTCATCCGCCGTGAGACTGTTTGCCCCGACAGCTTTGGCATCTCCCGGAAACTCATAGCCGTGAACGTAGAACTCTTCCGTGGGCAACTGTCAGCTAATCCGGTGTTGTTTTGGCGTAGGTCCGAAGCTGTATCATCCTATCCCAAAAAACCCGTGTCCAGTCTGTTGCCAACGGCGCACCCGCCATTCATCTTCGTCGCAGCGAATGTCAGGAAACCGCCCGTCTCACGCAGGGTTCGGCGGTGTCGGCTGTGTGCGTCCGTCGCTCTTGGCCAAGCTCGCACTTAGGGTTGTATTTGCCCAGCCCCAAGAAAAGCCTATAGGAACGTTCAGATTGGGTCGAATGTACTCCATCATTTCCAACGGCATTTCTGATCAAGCTTACTCCCGGATTGGGCGCAGACATATGCATTTGATGTACCGGCCCGTGGCTCCGTGTATGCTGGTCATGTTTGACAACAAAGTTGAGGGTGAAGTTGAGAAAGCGAACGCAAGATGTTTCCAGTACGCCGGACTGCGTAGAGGATGCCGGAAACAATGTTAATGCTCTCACGGAGACGGCGCTTGTGGAGCAACGCAAAGCTTGGCTAATTGAGAACCAGTGCGCGTTTGCGGATCAAGCTGCATGGCACGAAGGACGAGGTCACCCTCTCGCTGACATCTATGCTTCGCCGATTGGTGCTACATGGAACGAAAATATGACGCGCGACGATATGCGCTCAACTGGCGCAACCTTTTCCGCTTAAAGCGAGAGCTAAGTCCCTGGAACCCCGTTCCCGGCGCGTAAGCATACGGGCGCCCAACAGGATGAAGCATTCAAAATAAGTGAATGGTGGCAATGTCGTGACCCACGTATAGCACCCTCGTAGCGTGACGGGGAAGGCTTCCCACGTGAGCGGTGGTTCGGTCTATAGAAACAAAAATGGGCCAGTTTCGGAATCTTGGTAGGAGATGATTTTTCGGTAGCAGAGAAATTCGAACGCGCCCGCGCACAAGTGCCACCTTGGCTTGGGCATCGCTGCGTCTTTTCCATCCTCACCGCCTTAAGCGGCTTGCCAAACCTACAGCTTCAAGAAGCCCGATATCCTCCTTTCATAAGGGCAGTGTAGGGTCGATCTTGCTGTAGCAGCAGCATGTTTCAAAAGATCAACCAGCATTAAAACAATTCTGCCTCTCGAGTTGGCAGAGCGCGTGACCTAAGTCTCGGGATTAGCTTGCGATCATATCTCCGTCTTCGCGATTTGCCTCCATCCACGCTCGTACTTCATCAGACCGATAGCGAACATTGTAGCCTTGGCGGTAATAGGGCGGGCCTTGCCTCTTTGATCGCATCGCCTCAAGGGTAGCTTTTTTGTATTTTGTAAGCGCTGCGACCTCAGGCGTGGTTAGGTATTCTGGTGTCGCCTCCCGGCACTCCGAGTCGACTGTCTCAGTCAACTTGTCGAGGCAACTCTCTATGATCTCCCGGATCTCTTCGAGATCACGAACGGAAAGTTTGGGGATCATACCTTTGTTTGAACGATGATGTAGACTCACTATGCATCTCTCCTTGACATGTTTCAGCAATCGTTCGGGCATTCAGGCCCGGTCAAGGATACGGCGTTGCCAACGCCATCGTTCAAGCTACACGTAATGTAGTCGTTCACAACTGCGCGTCAAGCCGTCATCTTCATGATTTTTAATGTTTATTTTCTTCCTGAACAGGAATTTAGGCCAATACTCTTCTGTTTTTCTTCCTGCGCTTTTTCGAAGTAAAACGACTTCAGCAAAGACAATTGGATAGATGCCGATCACCTCGACTGAAACCGTCGGCAGAAAACGCTGCGATGCGACCCACTCACCTTTTTGTTCCCTCATTTTTCCGATTTACACGCAATCAAGCGTTGACCCTGGCAACAAGCCAAAAGTGCTATAGTCCGTTCCAAGCATCAGGCGGAAATTAACAACCGGTGACCAACACCCACGGCAAGGAAAAAATGAAAGCCAAGGCTCAATGAGCCTGTACAATCGTGGTCACCCGAAAGGATCGCAGCACAACAGCAAGCTCGTGAAATTACGGGATGCCTCATACCCGGATCGCCAGCTTCTTGCGGCTGCAAAAACGGAGAGATGTCCCTTTGCGCGTAACCAGCAGATCGCCTGGCGCCACCGCAGTGCGACCAGCCGACGTTGGGTGGCAGATTCAAACGTGCATCTCAGTCGCGAGTTTCATAGTGTATCGTGACCTGTTGAAGTTTTGGCGACCCCGGAAGGACTCGAACCCTCAGCCTATTGATTAGAAGTCAATTGCTCTATCCAGTTGAGCTACGGGGCCGCGAAACGGTCTGGAAAACCGTCTGAAAAATTATCTACCTCAGCAAGCCCCTTAACTTCAAAGCGAAATTTTGCCTTGACCCAACGATAAGAAGTCTGACGGTGGAGCGTTTGGTGCGGTGCAAACTGTAAGAACGTCCAAGCGGTCGGCCGAGTGGAGCAAGTAGTGCAAGCTATCGGATACATTGGGGTCTAGTTTGCACTCAAGGTCGTCGAGCAAAATGCCCTGAATGTCATAGTCGTGCATTGCAGCCGCTGCTTCTGACAAAATTGGCGCGACTTGTTCACTATTCAATCCTTTTAAGTTGATGCTTGCCCAATTGCCTCCAGCGCGAAGAGCCGCTACTCGCGCCGCTACCGTCTTCCCCATACCAGCAGCACCAGAAACCCAGCTCATGCCATAGAGCTCTAAGCTTAGAGCAATATCATTTATTTTGCTTTTTCTAGCTGCCAATGCTCGTGGCAACGGCACCTCAGAGACTGGTCGAGGCTTAGCGAAATGTGTGTTTGAGAGTTCTGATCCAGTGGATGCCGTTGCCGAAAGCGCCTTGGTCAATAAGCGGTTCTGTTCTTCAAAATTTGCACGGTTCTGCACGACTTGGGTTGCACGTTCGAGATGTTTTTCAAGTTCGGTGCGGCCGACTACGCGCTCGTCGCGGTTCTTGGTTGTTGCTAAACGAAGAAGTGACAGAACCATGCGTGCTGTACAGTCAGCAGCCTGAGAGTGTACTCCTCCACGCTCCATCACTAGTTTAGAAACTCTTGAATTGAGCTGTCTGGCAAGAAAACGAGATTCTGGCGCACCACAATCAAAATGAATCTTCTTTAGAAACTGATCGCGAAGTTCTGAATCATTTAGGCTACTAACAAAATCTTTCGTGGATTTAGAAAGTTTGGAATTGCCCAATACTGTTCGAAACTGAGTTAAGTCACCTGTCTTTGCAAGATTTCGCCACGCAGTCAGCGTCGGAACGTCATTCACTCTATGCGCTGACTTTTGTTCTTTGCCAATTGTTGATGTCGTCAAGTGGCGTAAGGAAACATCCAAGTTAGGATTTTTCTCCCTAAGCTGAACGAAACTGTCGATTGATGCAACGACGTCATCGGAGTTTATCGTAATGCGCCCTGCGGTCTCTTTGACTTGAACTGCTTGAAGTGCACTATCAGCTACCACAGAAAAATCTTCTGCAATCTCTAAGAATAGAAAGCCATCTTCTTCCAGCTCGGTCCAAGCTAGAGCCGATTGGTATATTTGATATACGTAGCCTCGCAGGGAATCTATGGCCTCTCGGCTTTGATCTCCCGCTGGAGTGCCTACTCGCTCCATTTAATATTCAACTTCTACGATGTCCTCTCGGGAAACATGGGCCACGGAAGCGACTAGTGCAACCGCAAGGATCAGTCCCGATTGTGCTTTTGGAAGCCGCCCCGTGGATTTCGACCGTGAAGTCTATCGGCAGCAAAGTCCGCAGACCGACGTTTGACCCTCAAAAATGCTACACAATGCACGAAGGGCCGCTTCGACGGACCGCACCGCAGCATTGGGAGGGCATGGTCAATGTCCGCAAAGGGCCGAAGCATCAACTCCACTAAATTTTCGGGTGAACTGTTTCCATCACTCCTGATAAGAAGAGATATGTCGTTCTTGCTCGAGAAGCGGGCCAGCACCTCGGATATGCGGATTCCTCCAACTGATGCCACCGGCCCGATTGCGCATAAAATGGCCCTGTACCCAGTGAGCTCTGCGCTTGGAGGTGACTTCTTCGTTTTCCTTACTCTCGCCGCTAGTTGCTTCAAGCTGATGTTTACCTAGTTCGCCCAGCTTGACCTTAATTATCGATTTGTTGGGCAGTGTCCGCCCAGATTTCTGAGCTCTTCGTCTTTCAGCTCGCGGATAGATAGCCACTTCCTCTTTTTCCAGCATGGCCTTGTGTTCGAACAAAATCGACATGCCAACCGCAATTGCTAAGAAGTCAAAACAAAGAGATTTTTCCTGCTTGATGGCTGCATCTTCGGTGACATGTTCTCCGATAGCCTGAGACAACGCAAATGTCGGTGAATGTAAAATTTCTACTGACGCTCCTTTTGATTTGAAAATCAGCAGGTTCGGGAAAAGGCCGCCCTTGCTCGCAAGATAAATTTGGGTGTAGAGCGTATCGTCATCCTGGGTGATCAGCGCGGCAGGCCATTCTCCGACATTTGGTTCCGGTACCGTCAACAACATGGCCGGGAATGGCAAGCGAACGTTGCTGAACATGCCGTCTAAGCCGTCCCTTTGCATTTGAGCTGAGAGGTTGCGCAGCATCACCTCCGCGTGCTCGTCAATTTGGTATACCTGAGCGACATCGAAAATCTCACGTTGTCGCTGCCCGTGAGCGTTAAGAGATTCAAGAAGGTTAGAGGATAGTGAAGCCCGGTCAATACTCTTCAGGTACAGCAAAATGTCGGGGTATCGATGATAGAAATCGAGCAGGCTTGCTAGCATTGATCGTACCTCAAAATACTATTGCGCAACACTATGCCGCGACTGTGCACACCATCAAGCACATTCGGAATACGCGTTGGCCGCACTGATACTCGGGTCCAAAGGTTTTCTTTGATCAAGTGTTTGGCATTGGAAGTCATTCGCTCATGGCCCTCTCCAAAATCAAACTTATCCGTGAGGCGAATGTCCAGAAAGCGGGCTGCTACCGCAGCATCAGGGCTCGGTGGCCAACGGCAGGAATGGGCCATTCACACTGCTCGATAACAAGGGCAGTTTGTGTAAACGGACGCAGTCGGGGCTACTTTTTAAGTCCAGCCCTTGCCTTCGTCGAAGCCAACGCGGGGCTTAGCGAACTTATAACCGTTCCACATAAACTTGATGGCCCCCACGAAACCAAATTTTGGAATAACCAGTCGCAGCAATTGGTCTGGTGTTACGACCTTCACCGACGTTTCAATTTTCGACCGCCCAACTACTTTTTGTAGCTTATAATCCATAGTCAAAAAGTATTCTATTTCAGCCGATTCCGCACACCAAATGTGGTAGGCGTCTAGTGCTTGGTTCAGGTTCAAGGTCTTGCTTGCGCCTTGATACGCGCCCGTCATTTTCGTCAGTTCGATAAAGCGTGGGTGCTTGATGCGGCACACAAAATCAAGAATGTGTTCTTTGAACTTCTTGTTGCCGCCAATGATAATGCGCGACTGCGGCGCAACCGGGTCGGGAACTTCATGGATGGTGCATTCGAAAAATCGTCCAGATGGGCTCGCCATTCCAGGCAAACCCCAAGTTTCCAGATCAACTTCGCGGTGAATGTAGAAGTTAAGCCATTCGGAAGTTCCAGCGTAGGCCAGCATCCCGAGAAACACAGCGTCGCGCTTCTGAACTTCGTTTTTGATTTTATGCAGATCGTTGACCGTATGCGGCTCGTGAATTTCCGTCTCGAACTCGGTACCGCCCCAATTCGCGGTTGTTTTCTTTGCGCGATAAACGTGTTTCTTAATCGCAGAAAACTTCAATATGTTTGTATCAATAAATACAGTTGCTACTGGCTTGGTCTTTCCCATCACGCTTCCAATGTGCCTTGGCCTTTTCGCGTTACCGTGCGCGTCGGAACATTGATTGGCAACTGCGGAACGAGCGTTGGAGGCGAGCCGACCTTAAGCCCGCTTAAATGCGGTGCCGCCTCGCCAATGTCGGCTTGCGGGAAGCCGCGCCGCAGCATCGACGCTCCTTACGAATGTCCGGTAAGGGCCGATCATCGTCGATTTCGCCTTGGATCGTAGCAAGAGGCGGAAAGCCTTCTGCTGGCACTGCGGCGAGCTTTCTCGAACGTGCCTCATCTCAGCATTTAGGCCGGCTGCACGCCGCTCCAAGCGCCATTCGGTGATGACGAGATGCGACAAAACCGTCAAATCGCCGCGCCAATCCACCCAGAACGGCGCCGCAGATGTCGTTGCTCCTGCCGTCTCGAACGGTGCTCACCGGCGGCCTTCGCGCCGCTATGCCTTCCTGCCGAAAAACACCTGACGCGCCTCGTCCTCGTGAAGGTCGAATTTTGCGGTGTGATACTGAGACGGCGGAACGGCATCCGAGGTCATCTTGAACGGCAGTTTGTCGATGCGGATCTCCGAGATCAAGGCGGAAAAGTCCTTGTCGTAGCAGTCCGCCAGTACTTTTAGATTGGTCGAAGGGAAGCTCTCTTTGAATTCCTTGTTAAACGGTGGCTGGAAGTGCCGGATCAGGGACGCCTCGTAAAGGGTCACGCGCTCGGCTTCTGATGTACCGAACAGCTTATCCAAGCCTGCCGAGATGCGGACGCTGCCGCCCTCCCTGTTCTCAGCCCAAGGGTTCATGAAGGTGATCATGCTGTTGGCCGGCTCAATCTCAAGCATGAGGATTGTCAGCCGACGATCGGCCGGCACGCCCGTGACCGCGATCCGCTGCAGGGTCTCGTGCTTGAGCAACCGGTCCAAGGCGCTGCGCGATCCATCCTTTCCATAAGCCTGACCGATGTAGAGGACCTCGAAGCGGATCGCGTCCTGCTCGACATTCAACCGTTGCACAATCTCGTCGTCTGAGGGCGCCCAGTAGCCGTCACCGTTCTTGATGAACCAGCCTCGGTCTGTCTCTACCACCTCGACGCCTTCAGGCATGGGCCAGGTGAGATTGTAACGTTTGCCGGCAACGAGGGTTGCGATGACAAGCTGTCCGTCCTCAAGGCGTTGATCTACAGTCTCTATCGGCGGGATGGTGCCGATGACGTAGATATGGCATTTCGCGAGCTGCGCTTTGAACGCTGCTACGATCTCCTCCTCGTAGATTCCGAAGGCGGGCATGAGCACGAAGCTCGTGGCATACATGTTGAGAGCGTGTTCGATGTCGAACTGCTTAGCGCCGAACAGTTCGGTATGAACGTGCTTCGGCTTTGAACCGGGTCCATTATTAGCCATTCGTGGATTCTACATTCGCCCGTCTGGCCCAAGCAAGTCACCTGGCCTCCGGTAGCCGCTTAGGCGAATGTCAGCATTCAACAATCAGTTATTTTGGCGTTGCCAACCCGCAACCGGTCAGTCTTGCCCACTCATGGGGAGCGGTGTCGCAACCGAGTGAATGTCCGGTTTCGGCTACTCAGCCATGCATCATCCCGAGCGCCAACCGGCGGCTTGGGCCGTACTTGAGGGTAGCGAAGGAGGCTTGCTGCGTGCTTTGCCCCGGAGACCACCATCGTACGGCAGTTGGGAATATCCAGCTTCCGATGGTCCACGTCCGGGGGGGGCAAAGCATGAACGATGGTGCTCCGAGACGATTGACTGTTGAATCTAATGGACCAAGCATGAGACGTAATACAATGCGTGCCCGCAAATACCGCCTCCCACATCAAGGACGCCGAAAGGCCCAATTGCACGCCGTTTTCCGCATATTTTCTGGGCCAATGCTACATCAACCTTCGTGCCGCACGAAACATCCTTGTACCGCTTGCTGTCCCAATTCGGTCTACTATCGTGGTTGTGAACGTGACCATTGTGTCCCGAGGGAAAACCATTCCCATCTCCGGCATGGATGATCCAAGTATCGACGCTCGCATTTGAAAGAGTATTCTTGAGCCGATTTTGCTCCGCAACGGCCTGATCTCTGCTTTGAAGTGCAGCATTTCTGTCTGCCAATGCTGTATCAAAAGCCGCCTGCGCTTCGCTCGCCAAATCGAAATTCAAGAGTTTGTCGTTTCTTAGCCGTACAGTGTAGTTCCCTTCGGAAGTGCCAAGCGTTAATGCCGTGGATGGGTAGAACTCAGTGCCGTTCGATTTCTGGGGCTTGCGGAGACAACTGATTACAAAATTCTCCTCAATGCCGGAGATTGCTCGCCCGAGTCCAATGTCTTCTTGGGACCCATCTTCGGTGAAGCTGTTTGATGTGCAGGTGATGAGGTCCTCTTGGTGCAGAAGACCAAGAATACGAACAGGGTTTTGGGATTTGATTGTTCCCGAAATAGACACCCCGATAGGGGGCGTCAGATGATGCGTAACCAAAAGATTTTTTTGCTCGAGGGCGACACACTCGTTGAAGCTGGCAAGTGCGTCGCTGACGACGACGCTTCCGAATGAAAAATCCGAACTTTCATAGAACTTTTGCTCTGACCCGGTCTTGCAGAAATCTTTCCATTCCTTCTCATCCCAATTCCCGTCGCCAGAAAATTCAACGGGCACTCCTTTGATCGGGAGTGTAAACGAGGCCGATGTGGTGAGCGTCTTGGTCTCACCGCTCTTCTCGCAATACATATTGAAGTAGAAAGACTTTGAACTTCGTTCTTGCGTTGTAACGTTCACATCACGAACGGCGTCTTTATAGACGGATACACAGCTTTGAGCATAACCGATTGTCGGCAGTGCACAGATCAACGCGCCAATAAACTGCATTTTCATTTAGGATTCTCCTCTCAAGAAAATTGAACGACGCCAAAAATTTGAAGCGGCTTGATCTCAGGGAAGTTGACTTTGAAAAGTCAGACCGATCAGTCTCGCCAATGCGGCGAGGCACAGCGCGCTTCGTGGTACTACCTCTGGATAGTACTGTGCGCGGACCGAGGTTTCATGATCCATTCGGATCATGACAATTCCATTTCAGGAGATCCAGACGTCGAAGGTATAGGCTTTCAACTATGCTACCGGAGGCAACACGCGGAGAATTACTCTAATCAGTTCAGCCCGACTGCTTGCACCAGTTTTGGAAAGGACTGTGGAGACTTGATTCTTTGCGGTCGTCCGGGTGGTATTTCTCCGCTCCGCGATTTCCGAAATACTCGCCCCATCCGCAATCCATCGGCAGACGTCGGTTTCCGCGAGTGTCAATCCGTAGAGTTCAGTAAAGCGGTTCAATCGGAGGTACGGGATACGCTCGGGGTCAATAATAGTGATAAGGGCGCCATCGAGCCCCTTTTCCAGTTCGGCTTTGCTATCACTAACGGGACAAATGTCGAGCAATAGCGATGTAAGCCCCGATGGACGTGCAATCGAGACCAAGAATTCATGCCGATTGGCCCGACCCCGCGCTGTTGAACCCACTTCAAGGATGTGCTCTTGAATTCTGGCAGTTAGATCGGGATCAGGAGTAACAATCCGGCCTTCACCTGACAGCGCAATGCCATCCTTAAGCCCAAGTATCCTCTTTGCTTCGGCGTTCGTAACGATGACTTGTCCATCCGTAAGTGCAATTGCAATTCCCGCTTGCACCCGCTCCAAGGCCGCGAGTGCCGCTTTGTATCGGCTTTTCAGGAGCGCAAAAACTCGTCCAATCTCAAGAGCCTTAGTGAGATGTGGAAGTAGGACTCGTGAGCGTTCGCTGGCGGGTGATGGAACTTCCATCATCCTACGATCAAACCCGATGCTCATTGCATCGAACCAAACAGAGTCGGCGTTCAAACGAACCCCGAGCCGCCGGCCAACACCAGCTCGTTTTCTCAGAAACATGTAATCCTTACGAGCATCGAGAACTTCTGCCGAAAGGCCGGTTTTCACATCGGGCACTGGTTCATGAGGAGGTTGCGATCGAAGAAAGTCCCAATCTTGATTCTGCATCCGTGAGAGCCGAGCACCATAGTACCAGCCTGCAGGTGTGCGTGAAAAATCCAAATAGACGCTGGACATCATTGTCAGATCTTTTGCGCCGGCCTTTTTTCCTCGGATCACCAACGCGATGGCCTTGGCTTCTACAGCTGCAGCTGTCGCGTCCAAGGCCCGCCGCCAACTTCCAGGGTTGACTGCGGTGTCATAGATCAGTTCGAGGGCCTGATAGCCCCGCGGGTCCATTTCGTTATCATCCTTGATTGAAGTCCTACCCAACAACAAGTTTAACAGATTTGAACACCCTTGCTACCAGCATTCGCTGTCGGTTCCGCCTGACTTGCGTGGAAAAGGCAATGTCGGCCGTTTCTGATCCGTAGCTCTAAAGCAGCGATGGCAGCAGGCGCGGTGAAACCTCGCTTTGTCTCGCGATTCTGACATCGAGGCCAATTGTGAATTTGCGTTTGCAGCGAACGGCGGCAATGCGGGCTGCGATGGCAACACCTTGGCGTGCCGCTAAATGTCGGCTTTGGGCCGAACCCTCTCGTTCACTTGTCACCATCTCCAAACCTCACGGTTTTCCACACGCGCTTCCATCCTACGGGGCGGCGAATAAGAAGCGTGCCAATGTCCCCCGGAGCAGGGCTACGCCACTGAATGTCGACGTAGTCGCAGGAACCGCACTTTGAGCAGCCGAAGGGGGCGATGTGGCAGGGGTGGGAAGCCTCAACGACCTCTACAAGGTCGGCAGCAAGGAAATGGACACAGCGGCGACATAGACGGCAGCGCAGAATCATTAGTTGGCCGTCACGTGCCGCATCGCGGATCGTTCGAACTGGCTTACCAGGATGAGGATGGATCGGGGGATAACCGGCGGGCATGATTCCTCGCACACAAACAGCGAAGGAACAAAGATAGAACATTTGCCAGCACTGATCCAGACCGCTAAGTTTCCGGGATGTGTAATCTCTATTCCAACACGACGGCTGCCGACGCCATGCGCGGCCTCTTTAACGTCGAACCAAGCATGGATCACATGGGCAATGCGGAACCCCTGAGCGCCATCTTCCCCAAGTATCATGCCCCTGTTCTGCGTGTTTCAGATGGGACACGGGAACTTGTTCGGATGCATTGGGGCTTTTTGATGCCGCAAACGTCCAAGAAGACCGGGCTACCGATCCTGCCACGGGCCGTGAACAACGCCCGTGACGACAAGTTGCAGACTTCACCATTCTGGCGTGAATCCTTCCAGACGCGCCGATGCCTCGTCCCTGTATCGTCTTTTTGTGAAGCGAAGGGCAGAAATCCCGCAACGTATTATTGGTTCGGCCTCACGTCTGAGGAGCCCGACGAACGCCCGCCATTCGCATTTGCGGGGATTTGGCGGCATTGGAAAGGAAACATCAAAGGCGAGCTTGTTGAGGAAGATACCTACTCGATTGCCACGACGACACCGAACGAGTTGGTGCGCACTATTCATCCCGACAGGATGCCGGTCATTGTTGCGCCAGAAGACTATGAAACTTGGCTAACAGGAACGGCAGAAGCGGCATCCAAACTTCTGCGCCCGTTTCCCGCCGACCAGATGCGGATCGTCTTGAGGGGTGAGGGCGAGAAATCGGACCCGCTAAGGAACTGAGGGAGTATCTGTAGGGCTTCACTTCAACCAAATAGATCTAAACACAATTACAAGCGTTTTCAGTAAGATAGCTAGTCTTGAAAATCCGTGTACACCGGTTCGATTCTGGTACTCGCTCCAATGCTTAGCAGAAAATGCGTCACCCGGTTTACGGCTTGGCTTACAGACACCGGCACGGTTTTCCGCTTGTCTGACGACCGGGCGCGCTTCGATTTGCCCGTGGCTAAGTCAGATCAGATTTGGCCAATGCGCACGAACATCTCATTAGTAAGCGCGAACATCCGCGAAGAATTTGCGTCAGCAGCGAATGCTGGCATAGAGCCCACTTTGCCGAATGCTGCGCCTTGCACGTACGTCCGCCTGTGGGCTTGGCCAGTCTTTGCTTTGCAAAGAATATTTGGTAGTTTTGCGATCAGTATGCGACGTTCTCAAACCCTTTACATAGTGACCGCGGCGACGGTCCTATTTTCAATGTTCTTGGGCATTGTCTTTCTTTTGCAAACTGGCCTTCCCTCTGCCGACGTCATAGCTCGCGAAGCGGCGCAGCGACCGGCAATCAGAGTGTCTGACTTCAATCCAGGAGATGTAGAAATCGTAAGGTTAAACGACCTTCCGGTTATCGTCTGGAGACGTAGTGAAGCTGACCGAAAGCTCGCTGCAAGCCAAAACTACCCCGAAGCGTGGCGACATCAAAGCACGCAGGTTTTGGGACATCCAGCACAAGTGTTTGCGGACGATGCCAATTTGACACTGGATCATGAATGGTTCTTTGCACTGGCTAAGTTTCCGAGCGAGCTTAGCTATCTATTGCTGAGAGCCGGAGATTATGGCGGTTTCTTGGAAGGGAGGTATTTAGCGCACTTTGATTTGTCAGGACGCATACTAAAGGGCGGAGGAAGCGAAAATCTAACGGTGATAAATGCCAAGTACATCGATGACGGCAAGAGCATCCAACTCAATCTAACTGGAAGACCCTGAAAGCAGCCATTTGGGTAACCTTGGGCAAGGTCAGCTTTGTCCGCAAAGCAGCCATCTGACACTGCTGAGTTCGGGCAGTTGCAGCGAACTGCAGCTATGCGGGCTGCTGATGCGGCATCACAACCTGTAGCTGGACGGCAGCTTAGGGCCGTCCTTGTCGAACGGCCCAAATACTTATATCTCAATAGCTTCTGCGATTGCCAACGCATCTTCAAGTTCAACGCCTAAGTAACGAACAGTGCTGTCCATTTTTGTATGCCCCAACAGCAGCTGAACGGCACGCAGGTTGCCCGTCTTCTTATAGATCTGGGTGGCCTTCGTGCGTCGCATCGAATGAGTGCCATAGGCGGTCACTTCCAAACCGATGGATGATACCAATCCCGCACGATTCGTGCATATTGGCGTGTCGAGATGTGAAGCCGCTCGTGAAAACGCCCAGGCCAGAGATATTCGGATCCGACCATCAATTCGTCGTTCATCCATTTCTCGACGGAAGCGCGTGTACCTTCAGATATCTCAAACCGGACTGGTTTCTGCGTCTTGCTCTGCAGCATGGAAGCGCGCTCTTTGATCTGACCAGACGCCATAACGTCAACGACTTTCATCTTCACAAGATCACAGCCGCGAAGCTTACTGTCGATCGCCATGTTAAACAGAGCGAGATCGCGATGATTCTCGGCCAGTTCAAGTCGAACTCGGATCGCCCAAACGTGCTTTGGCTTGAGCGGTCGTTTCTGGCCGACAATGCGCCCCTTGTTCCAGGCTGGTCGCAGGGCGCGAATTGCAGGTAGGTTTGGTGTTTCCATGACTGATCCTCCGGTCCGCCATGCCCTCCTCAAACGATAACCCAATGCTGACAGCTTAGCTTAGCATCAAATACCAAATTTCTCTTAGTTGCCAGTTTGGGCCTTACCGCTCGGTCCGTTTCCTAAAAATTAACTGCAAATTGAAAGGATAAGGCCAACTTCGTTCAGAGGCTGGTCATGGCGCTTGATACACCTTTTGTCCGCTTCGTTCGGTCTGGCGGCAAATCAGAATTTACGGTCAGTCTCGACCGATTGAACCGTGCCCCAGAGAGGAAGGATGCATCCTTCAATCTGGCACCGTATTTACAGAGATTTCTGGAGCTTCTGGAAGACGCTGACGCGGGCAATGCCGCGTTCCTGTCTGAAAGTCTTGGCGACGCAGATGGTTATAACTCCGGACCTTTGAAGCAGCGCATTTTTGATGAATTTGAGGCCCGCCTTACCGTGACGCAGGCCGTTTATGAGCGTGAAGGTCATGACAGAGCCGGGATATTATCTTTGATTGAAGTGGACATCCAAGCGAATGAAGCCTGGTTGTTGCGGCGATTTGAGAACGAACTGAACGAGGCGCGGCAACGGGCAGCGGGTGTCACGCATTACATCTGGCGATCTGCTGACGATTCAAAGGTCCGGTCTAGCCATGCCGAGCGGGATGACCGTGTATTTCCATGGGATCACGGCTTTCCGGATGGGTTGCCGGGTGAAGCGCACAACTGTCGGTGCTATGCGGAACCGGCCATTCTCAATGGACAGACCATTCTGACAGGTCGCCCCGTTTCGCCGGACTTGGCGGATCGCATCTCAGATGCACAAGGCAGAGGTCTCGCACGCGCCGGTGAGGACGCGCTGGTTAGCACGGTCACTGGCATCTACGATGTGCTCCGTTTTTCCTATCTCGGATATCGGCGTCTGTTCGGTGTCATCACGGATGAGGAAGAACAGGAACGGCTGACCGCGCGGCAGAATATCCTTGATGCACTGGAACGATTGGCGGAGCTGGATCGTGAGACGGCCGAGCAAATCGCCGAGGAGGCGGCTTCCTATTTCGAGGCGCAGCACGCAGAGCTCCGCTTGCTTGACCTTGAATACCGCCTAGGCCTGACCAGTGAAGAAGCCTTGCTGCGCGCCTATGAAGACGTGGCTTACCTCGATGCGTCGGTTCTTCTTGGTGGAACGGCCTTCACGGCGGGTGCGGCAAAGCTGGGGATCAATCTGACTCGTCTGCGTCCGACAGCAGCTCTGAACGCTCTACGTGCTGGTCGCAATCGGTTTGACGATATGATCAATACGCGTCGCCGCGAGGTCGATACGCTGGTTGCGAGCCGTTTTGCAGATCTGGAGGCTCAGGGACACGGGCCACAACGGCATGAAGGAGCGGTAACACGCCAGATGCTGGAGGATCGGGTTCTGCGTGGCATTGACCCAATGACCGGCACTACGACAGATGGGGTCACCGGAGGGACACACAATACGGTCCGAACCGCGACCCGAATAACCAACGAAGCAGACTTTGTAGCGGCGGAAGCCCAAATTCGCAGGTCACCTGACTACCGTGCGGCACGTGATGAGGCGATGTCGAGGTTAGGATTGCGGACAAGAACGACCTTTGAGGTATCGTTGCCGATTGAAGATGTTCTTGGGCGAGATTTCCATAACGCTGTGGAGGGAATCCGTCGCCTAGGTAGTGTTAAAAATCCAACGGGAATACAGACGGTTGATTTTGGTAGTGGTACAGTCACTGCTGTATATGAGCTTTTGCATACGGGCGAGCCTTCTTTGGTCACGTTGTTCCCGACAGGAGTTAGATGATGGTCGATCTTCGAACCCAGGCATGGCTGGATGATATGTTCATCTATGGCGGAGGCAACGTGTATGGTCCCCCACAGTTAAAAGAGGAGATCGACGCGCGCGGTGAGTGGGCCGAGCGCTTCCGTTCAAATTTTGATCATGTCCTGGCCAAAAGAGAGCTTACGGCTTTGGAATATGAGGATCGCACAGAGATCAGCTTTGATACCGATGTTGAGTTTTATGATTATCTCGCAAAGCTTCATCATTTTCTTTTCTCGGATGGCCCGATGCCTTGATGGGTTGGTAGGGCAATTGTCCACGCGCCCGACATGTCTCGGACGATGACAAACCTGCCGTCAACGAGCTTTGTTAAGGTGTCGAAACCCTGCGAGAAAGTACATTTTGTCCCCGTAGTGGCTCGAATTTGGGTCCAAAGCGGTTGGCCTAAGCGAATGTCGGCATTGCGGGCTGCGATCGCAGCATCCGGCATTGGCGCTGAGAGTCCGCTATGGGCCGGAACGGTGACACTCTAGGGCCCCCTTAACCGACCCACTCCTCACTCCCCATACGGCACCCAGATGTTCTTCACCTCGGTGGCGGCGCGCAGGAATTCGCGGCCTTCGCCTTCGGCTGTCATCCAATCGCGGGTGCGGGCGTGGTTGACCCATGTGCGTTTCAGGTTGCCGGCCGCGCCCTTTTCGATCACCGCCGATACATCGCTTGAGGAAAAGGACCACACCGCGTCCACATCCAGATGGCCCGCCAGCGTTGGCGCCAGTTCCGCGTGGTTGCCTGTGATGATGTTCACCACGCCCGCCGGCACGTCCGAAGTTTCAAGCACTTGGTAGAAATCCGTCGCGGCCAAGGGGAACGGCTCGCTCGCCGTCAAAACGCAGGTGTTGCCCATCGCAATGGCGGGCGCCATGACCGACACAAGGCCCAGCAGGGGCGCATCATCGGGGCAAAGCGCGCCGATTACGCCCACGGGTTCGTGCATTGCCAGCGCGACACCGCGAATGGGCACCGAATGCGCGGCCCCGTCGTATTTGTCCGCCCATGCGGCATAGGTGAATAGGCGGGCGATTGCGGTTTCCACCTCTGCCTGTGCGGTTTTGGCGTGCACGCCGGTCAGGCTGCGCAGGCGTTCGGTGAATTCAGCCGAACGCGCCGAAAGGTTCTCTGCGATATAATAGAGGATCTGCGCGCGCAGGTGGCCGGTCGTCTTGGCCCAGCCAGCGGCTTTGTGCGCGGCCTCTACGGCGTTGCGAATGTCTTTGCGGCTGCCCAACCCTGCATGGCCCAGCAAACGACCCCGCGCGCCATAAATCGGGCGGGAATAGCCGCTGTCAGGGCGGGCCTGTTTGCCGCCGATGTACAGTTTGGCGGTGCGGTCCAGCGGGTCTGCGACGTCAAGCTCTTCTGGTTTTGCTTCTGCGGTGATGGGCTTAAGCGGCTTGGTGATGCGCGCAGGCTTTAGATAAGCGTGGATGCCTTCCCAACCGCCTTCGCGCCCAAACCCGCTTTCGCGCATGCCGCCGAACCCGGCAGCGGCGTCAAACAGGTTGGTGGCGTTGACCCAAACCACGCCCGCGACCAGCTTGGGCGCGATGTCGAGCGCAAGGTTCACGTTTTCCGTCCACACACTGGCGGCAAGGCCGTAGCGGGTGTTGTTGGCCAGTTGCACAGCCTCGGCCGGGGTGCGGAAGGTGCAGCCGACAAGCACGGGGCCAAAGATTTCTTCCTGCATCAGCTTGGCCGCGGGGGACAGGCCGGTGATCAGGGTGGGGGGGTAATAACAGCCCTGTTCGGGGATGGCGCACTTGGCTTGGTAAACCTCTCCCTCTGCGCCGCCTTCGGTGACAAGCTGGGTGATTGTTTCAAGCTGAACAGGGTCCACAACCGCGCCAACGTCGATACATTTGTCCAGCGGGTTGCCAAGGCGCAAACCGTCCATCCGGGTCTTCAGCTTGGCATAGAACCGATCGGCGATCCCTTCCTGAACCAACAGCCGCGAACCCGCACAGCAGACCTGACCTTGGTTGAACCAAATCGCATCCACCAAGCCTTCGATCGCGCTGTCGATGTCGGCATCTTCGAACACGATATAGGGGGATTTCCCGCCCAGCTCTAACGTCAGGGATTTGCCGCTTCCGGCGGTCGCTTCGCGGATCTTGCGGCCCACCTCGGTCGAGCCGGTAAAGGCGATCTTGTCGATGCCGGAGTGGTTGACGATCAATTCACCCGCAGCGCCATCGCCGGTGACGATGTTCACCACGCCTTTAGGCAGGCCCGCCTCGCGGCAGATGTCGGCAAACCGCAGGGCCGTCAGCGATGTGTATTCGGCAGGCTTCAGAACCACGGTGTTGCCCGCAGCCAGCGCAGGCGCGACCTTCCACGCCAGCATCAGCAGGGGGAAGTTCCACGGAATGATCTGACCACAGACGCCAAGGGGTTCGTGCCCGGGCAGCTCTGCCTCCATCAATTGGGCAAGGCCGGCGTGGTAATAGAAATGGCGCTGCACCAGCGGGATGTCGATATCGCGGCTTTCGCGGATCGGTTTGCCGTTGTCCAGCGTTTCCAGAACCGCAAACAGGCGGGCGTGTTTCTGAACCAAACGGGCCAGCGCATAAAGGTATTTCGCGCGGGCATGGCCGGGCAGCTTGCCCCATTTGGCTTGTGCTTTACGCGCGGCGGCGACGGCAGCATCCACATCGTCAGGGGTCGCTTGTGACAGGGTGGCCAGCACCTCTTCGGTGGCGGGGTTGCGGCTTTCGAAGCCGTCGGTGGGGCTTGTGAACTTGCCATCAATGAAATGGCCGAACCGATCACCGCCATCCACCAGCCACGCCAATGCCTCGGCCGCGCCTTCGGGGGCAGGGCCGTAATCCATGGTTTCGAAAATTTCGGATACGTTCATCGTCTTATCCCATCGGGTGGCGGTAAGAGGCCGAATACTGGCCCGTCACGTGGTGTTCCAACTGGCGCTCAATATCGCCCAACAGGGACGAGGCACCAAACCGGAACAAATCGGGCTGAAGCCATCGGTTGCCCAGCTCGTCCTTCAGCAGCGCGATATAGTTCAGGGCGTCCTTGGCCTTGGAAATACCGCCCGCCGGTTTGTACCCGACCCGGTGGCCGGTGCGTTCGTGATAGTCACGGATGGCGCGGATCATCGTTAGGGTCACAGGCAGCGTGGCATTCACGCTTTCCTTCCCGGTCGAGGTCTTGATGAAATCCGCCCCGGCCATCATGCACACAAGCGACGCACGGGCGACATTGCGCAACGTACCCAATTCGCCGGTCGCCAGAATGGCCTTCACATGGGCTTCGCCACAGGCGTCGCGGAACTCTTTCATCTCGTCATACAGAGCCTGCCAGTTACCGGTCAGCACGTGGCGGCGGGAAATGACGATGTCGATCTCTTCGGCACCGGCCTTCACGCTTTCGCGGATTTCCTGAACACGCAGGTGAAAGGGCGACAGGCCAGCGGGAAACCCGGTGGAAACGGCGGCAACGGGAATGCCCGTGCCTTCTAACGCTTCGACGGCGGGCTTGATCATTTCGTGGTACACGCAGACCGCACCGGTGTGGATCGGCCCCATGCCAAGCGCATCAAGAATATCGGCGCGCACGGGCTGGCGGGCTTTTGCGCACAGGCGCCGCACACGGCCGTCCGTGTCGTCGCCCGACAGCGTCGTCAGGTCGATCAACGTGACCGCCTTCAACAGCCACGCGGCCTGAAACTCTTTCTTCACCGACCGGCGGCCGGGCAGGGTGGCGCAGCGCCGCTCAATGGCCGAGGTGTTGGCCTGAACGCCTTTGACCCAGTCCATGTCCAGTTCCATCCCCGGATTGCGGGCATGGCTGACCTGCGGCAAAGCAGCGTCGTCAGAGCGTGCTTGCGTTATCGTTTGCGGGTTGGTTTGCACTGGTGATTGCCTCCCATCCATTGCGTTTTCAAAGGTCGCACGAGGGCGCAGAATTGGCAAGCCGGGGCGCGGGCTTCGCGGCAAGTGACGCTGGGTGCGCCGCATCTAAAAACCCGCCCCGATGACATTTCTGTGAACTTGACGCAAAAGTCAGGATGTCCTGACTGCCCCAACGCCGCAGAGCAGCGTAGCATTCAACCCATCGAGGAATTTACCCTCGGACGGTGCAAACGCACAGACAATCGCACATCTGATTTCGACAAAAACACCGGCCAATTTTTGACGCCGCGTGGCCAAACGCACCGAGTTTTTTGACCGAAACACATTTCTTAGGAACACGTTATGTTTGTATTCATTTCTCAAAAAGCCAGCCAACACTGGCGAAGTCCATGGTTGCTGGCTGGGTTGGTTGGCCTGTTCGCAACCTCGCTTCATGCGCACGAAGCGTGGCTTTTAACCCCGGAAGAGATCGAGGCCCTGGCAGCAGAGCCAATGCCAGAACTGTTCGCCAGCCGCCTTTGGCTGGGCTTGGCTGCCGTGATCGGCTGCGCTGTCACCGCGATAGCCCTGGTCGGCGAAGACATCCTGCGCCCGCTAGAGGCACGCCTTGCCGCGCCCCTTGTCGCCATTTCGATGACGGTTGGTCCGCTTTTGTTGCGGATCGGTACGGCCGTCATGCTTGGGCTTGCCGCGCTGGGTGGCCTGCCGCGCCACGGCGTTGCCCATTGGGCAGAGCCCACCTTTCTGGTCCCGGATATGCAGCTTTCGCTTTTGGCGGGCTGGGGGTGGCTTGCCCCACTGCAAATGGTCGTGGCCTTCTTCCTTTTGCTGGGTTTCATGACGCGGTTCGCGGGGTTGGCGCTTGTCCTGTTGTCCGCTGTCGGGATCGCCCTGTTTGGGCCGACCTTCCTGTCCTACACCCCCCACTTTGCCGCGCCCGGCGTGATGCTGGCGCTGATGGGTGGCGGCGCGGCGTCTGTTGACCGCTTAATGGGTACTGGAAGCATCCTTCGCCCGACGCCCGGCGTGGCGCAGATGGGCTGGCGCGTGGCGCAGATCCTTGTTGGTGCCGGGTTCGTCTATCTGGCGGTGGCCTATAAGCTTACTCAGCCGACGCTGCTGATGGCGATTTTGGAACATGGCAGAATGCCCACGATGGGCCTGTCTTACGCGCTGATCGCGCTGGTGATGACAGGCGTTGAAATCATTTGCGGCCTTTTGCTGATGATGGGGCGGCTGATGCGCCCGGTTGCCGTTGTCATCGTTGGGGCGATCACCTTCCTTGCCGTGGTGCTGAACGAAACGCCGCTGTTTCACGCCAACCTTTATGGCGCGATGCTGTTGCTGGCGATGACGGGGCGGATGTTCCCACAGCGCCCGGCCCGTGCGCAGGTTATCTGGGGGGCGACGGCATGACGTTCGATCGCCTCGCAGCGCCGCTTGCCATGGCGCTTTGCCTGTCGGCCTTTGCGCTGTTCGTCCCCCAGATCAATGCGGGGGGCGGGCCGCCACGGTCGGTCTTTCTTCAATTGCCAGACGAAGCGCCAACCCCTGACGTACAACTGACCGCCGTGCCAGCCAAAGACGGCGAATGGTTCGTAACGATCACGGCGTCGGATTTTCGCTTTACCACGCTTTGCCTGCCCGAAGCAGAGCCCGTGCCGCTGGGCCATGCGCATATCATCGTCGATGGGCAAAAGGTCGCGTCCGCCTATCATCCGGTTGTTAAATTGGGTGTTCTTGCCCCGGGCCAAAGACACATACAGGCGGTTCTGCGCGGCCAAGACCATCGCGCGCTGCTGGGCCGCCAAGGTATGATCAAGGCTGACATCTTTGTAACCGTGCCAAAGGCCTAGCCACTGAAAACGCCCCGTCTTAGGGGCGTTTTTCGTCTGGCGCACACCGCCACTAGACACATCCGTGCAATCCCGTTATCCCACCAGCATGATCAAGCAGCTTCATATCGCCTCTTTGCGACGCCGACGTTTCTAACGTTCCGCGCCTGATCTTTCGTGCTTTGCACGTAACCTTCCTTCAAATCGTTGACTTGCCTCCGTGCCTTTGGCACCAATCGGGCTTCCATTCGTAAGGACTCTCTCCATGATCCCGTCAATTCTGCCGACCTATAACCGGGCACCGCTAAGTTTCGTCAAAGGCGAAGGCTCTTGGCTGACAACGGATCAGGGGGAACGATACCTTGATCTGGGCGCCGGGATCGCGGTGAACGCGCTGGGCCATGCGAACCCCATGCTGGTTGATGCGCTGACCGCGCAGGCCAACAAGGTTTGGCACCTGTCCAACCTTTATCAGATCCCCGAACAACAGGCGCTGGCCGATGCGTTGGTCGCAAAGACCTTTGCCGACACCGCGTTCTTCACCAACTCTGGCACCGAGTCGTGCGAGCTGGCGGTAAAGATGGCGCGCAAATACTGGTACGAAAAGGGCCAGCCAGACCGGGTGAAAATCATCACCTTCTCTGGTGCGTTCCACGGCCGGTCTTCGGCCGGTATCGCGGCGGCAGGGTCTGAAAAGATGGTCAAAGGCTTTGGCCCGATGTTGCCCGGCTTTGTGCACTTGGAATTTGGCGATGACGCCGCCTTTGCCGAGGCGATGAAAGACCCAGACGTTGCGGCCGTTCTGATCGAACCCATTCAGGGCGAAGGCGGCATCCGCCCCGTTCCAGACGCAACGCTGAAAGCTATGCGCGCGGCCTGTGACGAAACCGGCGCGCTGTTGATCCTAGACGAGGTGCAGTGCGGCGTTGCGCGGACCGGCAAATTGTTCGCCCATGAATGGGCCGGCATCACGCCCGACATCATGATGGTCGCCAAAGGCATCGGCGGGGGCTTTCCCCTTGGCGTGGTGCTGGCCACTGAAAATGCTGCAAGCGGCATGGTGGCGGGCACGCACGGGTCCACCTATGGCGGCAACCCCTTGGGCTGCGCAGTTGGGCTGGCCGTGCTGAACGAGGTTTCGACACCAGAATTTCTGGAAGAGGTCGGCCGGAAATCTGGACTGCTTCGCCAAAAGCTTGAAGGTTTGATCGCTTCTCATCCCGACGTGTTTGAAAGCGTGCGCGGCACCGGCCTGATGCTGGGCCTGAAATGCAAAGTGGCAAACGGTGACGTGGTGAACGCAGGCTATGCGCAACACGTGCTGACAGTTGCCGCAGCTGACAACGTGGTGCGGCTTTTGCCTGCGCTGAATATTACCGACGAAGACATCGGCGAAGCGGTTTCGCGCCTTGATCTGGCCGCCGCCTCGCTCAGTTCGGACGGATAAACAAAATAGTGGGGGCAACCCCAAGGGACACTTAAGATGACGCATTTTCTTGATATCAACGCAACCAGCCCCGCCGACCTTAGGTCGATGATCGATCAGGCCAAAGTGATGAAGGACGCCCGCAAAGGGCAACCCAAAGGCGCATTGGATGCCGATCAGCCCCTTGCGGGCCAGATGGTCGCGCTGATCTTTGAAAAACCTTCCACCCGGACGCGCGTATCGTTTGACGTCGGCGTGCGTCAGATGGGCGGGCAAACCATGGTGCTGTCGGGCAGCGACATGCAGCTTGGCCATGGCGAAACCATCGCCGACACGGCCCGCGTGCTAAGCCGCTATGTTGACCTGATCATGATCCGCACCTTCGAAGAACAGACGCTGCTGGAAATGGCCGAATACGCGACCGTGCCGGTTATCAACGGGCTGACCAACCGCACGCACCCCTGCCAGATCATGGCCGATATCCAAACCTTCGAAGAACACCGCGGCTCCATCGCGGGCAAAAAGGTGGTTTGGTCGGGCGACGGCAACAACGTCTTCGCCAGCTTCGCCCACGCGGCGGGGCAGTTCGGGTTTGACCTAACCTTCACCGGGCCGCCCGCGCTGGACCCGGAAATGGTCTTTGTCGAAGAAGCCCGCGCCAAAGGCGTGAAGGTCGAAATCGAACGTGACCCGGTAAAAGCGGTCGAAGGTGCCGATCTTGTTGTCACCGACACATGGGTTTCCATGCACGATCCGCAATCGGCCCGCGAACGCCGCCACAATCAACTTCGCCCTTATCAGGTGAACGACGCGCTGATGGCCCATGCCAAATCCGACGCGCTGTTCATGCACTGCCTGCCAGCCCACCGCGACGAAGAGGCGACAAGCGCCGTGATGGATGGCCCGCATTCGGTGATCTTTGACGAGGCTGAAAACCGCCTTCATGCGCAAAAGGCCGTCATGCGGTACTGCTTGGGCGTCTAAGCGCAGATTGATCAGAACAGATGAACCGGGCTGCTTTGGCCCGGTTCTTTCGTTTAGGGTTGTGATCGGAACAGGCCTGTCAGGCTATTCCTGCAACAACGATGCCGCCTCAAACGGGCGCAACAGCCGGCGCGCGGCCTGCAGGTTTTCCAGCGCGATTGGGCAGTCCAGCTCTGGGAAAATCTTGAAAAACTCTTCGCGGCTTGGCGTGTTCAGCGCCGAAAGGGTCCATTCCGCCGGAAGGAAGCTTTCGCTCCAGACGCCGTTGCTGGAAATCACCTCGTGGTCATCAAACATGATGTGGATGTAGCAGACAGTCGGCACATTAAGTGTTTCGGCCAAATTGGCTTGGGCCAGACACTTTGCATGTACCAAAACCTCGGGCTCGGAAAACAACAACTCTGCTGCAGGGCGTTGCACCAGAACGCGGTGATTGGGGGAAAGAGTGATGTCACGTTCCGGCATGTCGTTGCCAAGCGCGCCCTTACGAATGCGCACGGGGCGCAATTCGGGGCTCTTTATCATCTGTCGGGGATTAAGCGTGTTCGTGCCAATCCAGCGGATCGTTTTCAGGCCATTGTCGCGGGTCAGAACCCGATCGCCGACCTTAAGGTTCAAGACCGGGCGTTCACCTTTGTCGGTCGCGATAAGGCAGTCGGGTGTGAAACAGACCGTTCCGGGTGTGGAAGGGGCCTCGCCAATATAAGCGCCGTTCGAATCCCAGAAATGAGAGTCGCCAGACGTTGTATTGCCGACCCTAGGGGCGCTTAACCCGATTGCTGGGCCATCGTTAGCGGTGATCATTGCGTTTCCGACGCCAACGAATTGCACAACATCTGCGCTGCCGCTGCTGTTATCAACCAAGGCAAATCCGGCCGGTACTTTTTGGCTGCCGCCTTCAACGATGTTGGTGAACAACGTATAGATGGTTTCGCCATTTGGCAGGGTGACTATGTTTGTGACCGAAGTCAGTTCGACGGTGGTTCGCAGGTCGCCACTTCGGTTATAGATGGCAAGATCGAAATCCGCGGGGTCTTCGCCCGGAAGCAATACAATTTCAATATAGTCGCTGGCGTTGGTCGGGTCGTTCCGTCCCTTAATCTCTGAAATATAGGCCATACGCTGACGACGATCCTCGGAATTCTTTACCCGCCTGCAATCGCAGACTTACCCACTCGGTAAATTGAGCGCAGTTAACACTTTTTTCGTCAAGGTTCCTTTCCCGTTGGTTTTCCCCCCATACGGCCTGTTGACGGCGTCTTTAACGCCTGCGTTTGGCCCGCAATGTGGGTTCCTCAACGGTTGGGTCTTCGGGCCACGGGTGGCGCGGGTACTTGCCGCGCATGTCCTTTCTGACATCCGCATAAGAACTGGCCCAAAAGCCCGGCAAATCCATCGTGGTCTGAACCGGGCGTTGTGCTGGCGACAAAAGCGTGATGCGAAGCGGAAGGCGTTTGGGGCCAATTACCGGGTGCTGTGTGACGCCGAACATCTCTTGCAGGCGCACAGAAATCTCTGGCGCTTCGCCGGAATAATCGATGGCCACTTTACGCCCCATTGGGGTTTCGAAATGCGCCGGTGCCAAGCGGCTGACCAATTGCTGCTGGTCCCAGTCCAGCGCGTTCAGCAGCGGGTTTGACATATCAAACCGTTTCAGAGCCTCGGCGGTCTTTACGCCGCCAAGATGTGGCAGAAGCCAATCGTCGATCCGCGCCATTAGCCCATCGTCGGAAAAGTCGGGTAAACCCGCGCCTTCGTGACGCAGCAATTCCACCCGCGCCTGAAACCGCCGCGCGGCATCGTTCCATGGCAAGCCCAGTTCGCGAATGCCATCCAGCATCGCATGGGCGATTGCGTCTTGCGGGGCGTCTTTCCAGTTTTGGTCGTTCAGGACCAACGCGCCGAACACCTCTTGTCTGCGGGCAACGACGCGGCGTTCGCGCCGCGACCATTCACACAGATCACGCCATTCAATCTGATCGCTGTATAACCCGCGCAGTTCTGACTCGCTGATCGTTGCGGCCATCCTGATGCGGGCTTCGCGCGCGTCGCCATCCAGATCGGTCGCGACGATCAGCCGGGCGCCCGCCATCGGGTCGCTTGCCTCCATCACCGCGCCTTTGCCCCCCGACAACACATATCGCGGGTCATCCCCATTGCGGCGCATCCCGATGCGGTCGGGATAGGCAAGGGCGGCCATCTCTCCGGCGGTTAGGCTTCCCTCATCGCGCACAAACTTGGCCAAGCGGCGGCTTTCGGCATTTATCGCGGCTGCATTGCCACGAACCCGCATGTTCTGGCCCTGCGAAAAGGCCCGCGTGTCGGCCAAGGCTTTTAGCCGAAGGGAAAGATCAACCTGCCGCGTTTCCAATGGATCACGATCTGCCAGCAACGCCGCCAACCGTGCGCCGCCCTTGCCCGCACGGATCAGCATGTGGCCCAGCCGGGGGTGCAGGGGCAGGGCAGCCAGCGCGCGCCCGTGTTCCGTGATCCGCCCGTCTTTTAACGCGCCCAACTGCGTCAGCAGTGCCTGCGCTTCGGCAAAGGCACCGGGGTTGGGTGGCGTCAGAAACGCAAGGTCACCGGGCGTCGCCCCCCACAGCGCCAGTTCCAGCGCCAGACCCGTCAGGTCGGTCGCCTCAATCTCGGCCGGAGGGAAGGGCATCAGCCCGCCTTCCTCGCCTTTGGTCCAAAGCCGGTAACAGGTGCCTTCCGCCACGCGCCCGGCACGGCCCCGGCGCTGTTCTGCTTCGGCTTTGGTTACCCGCTCTGTCACAAGGCGCGACATGCCCGAATTCGGATCAAACCGCGCCCGCCGTGCCCGTCCGCCATCCACGACCACCCGGATATCCTGAATCGTCAACGAGGTTTCGGCGATCGCAGTCGCCAACACCACCTTGCGCCCGGTCTGTGCCGGGGAAATCGCCGCACGCTGCGCCTTGAAATCCATCGCCCCAAAAAGCGGATGAACCGAACAATCCGCCGGAAGGTTCAGCGCGCGTTCCACGCGCCTGATCTCTCCCTCGCCGGGCAGGAACACCAAAATGCCGCCCTCTGTCTCTGCGGCGGCCTGTTCCACCAACGCCGCCACCGCCTGTTCATAGCGTTGCGTCTTTGCCATCGGCTTTTCCAGCCACCGGGTTTCAACCGGAAAACTGCGCCCTTGCGATGTGACCACCGGCGCATCCGACAACAAAGCCGCCACCGGCGCGGCGTCCAACGTCGCAGACATCACCACCACGATCAGGTCATCGCGCAGCGCCTCGCGGATTTCCCACGTTAGGGCAAGGCCCAGATCGGCGTTCAACGACCGTTCGTGGAATTCGTCAAAGATGACCGCGCCGATGCCTGACAGCTCTGGGTCGGATTGGATCATCCGGGTCAGGATGCCTTCGGTCACGACCTCGATCCGGGTGTCGCGCGAAACCTTGGCATCGCCGCGAATGCGGTACCCAACGGTGCCGCCCACGTTTTCGCCCAGCGTTTCAGCCATTCGTTCGGCGGCGGCACGCGCGGCCAAACGGCGCGGTTCCAGCATCAGAATGCGCCCGTCACACAGCCCCGCCTCTAGCATGGCCAAGGGCACGCGCGTTGTCTTGCCCGCGCCGGGTGGGGCCTGCAAAACCGCGCGCCCTGCGTCGCCAAGGGCCGCCAACAGCGCCGGAAGCGCTTCGTCTATGGGAAGGTCAAATCGTTTCACCCGGTTCTTATCGGTGATTTACGGCACCTCTGCCAGCGCTTGCGAAAAACTCGTCTCGTGGGCTGGACATGACCCTGCGTGCAAGGGCAAGAACAGCAGCGGACCAGACCGGAGTACCCAATGGACATTGCCGATCTCGCAACCCGCATTCTTGCAGGCGAACGCCGGGCACTGGCCCGCGCCATTACATTGGTGGAAAGCGGGCGCGATGATCACCGCGCGCAAGCTGTCGAATTGCTGGATGCATTGGCGACAAGCAACCGTCAGGCGCTGCGCATCGGCCTGTCGGGGACGCCGGGGGTTGGTAAATCCACCTTCATCGAAAGTTTCGGGATGATGCTGACGGGGCAGGGGCTGCGTGTGGCGGTTCTGGCCGTTGATCCCAGCTCTGCCCGTTCGGGGGGCTCTATCCTTGGCGATAAAACCCGGATGGATCGGCTTTCGCGCGATCCGAACGCGTTTATTCGCCCCTCGCCAAGCCAAACAGCGCTGGGGGGCGTGGCCCGCCGAACCCGTGACGCCGTCGCCCTGTGCGAAGCTGCGGGGTTTGACGTTGTCCTGATCGAAACGGTTGGCGTCGGCCAATCCGAAACCATGGTCGCCGAAATGGCAGACCTATTCGTGCTGCTTCTTGCGCCCGCGGGGGGTGACGAACTTCAGGGTGTCAAACGCGGCATCATGGAAATGGCCGATCTTATCCTCGTGAACAAAGCTGACGGTGATCTGAAATCCGCCGCCACGCGCACCTGCGCCGATTATGCCGGTGCGCTGCGCCTGTTGCGCCGCCGCCCGCAAGACCCCGATGGGTTTCCCAAGGCGATGATGGTTTCTGCGCTGGCCGAGGAAGGGCTGCAAACCGCCTGGGCGGAAATGCAAACGCTGACCGACTGGCGCCGCGAAAACGGCCACTTTGCCACCCGCCGTGCCGACCAAGCCCGCCATTGGTTCGAAGAAGAAGTCCGCCTTGGCCTTTTGGCACGGCTGGAAAAAGATCCCGCAATGCGCAGCCAGATGGCTGAACTGGGAAATGCCGTCGCCCATGGCCAAACCAGCGTTTCAGGTGCTGTTCTTGAAATGTTGCGCGCGTTAAGCTGATATTGGCGCCCAGTGCGGGATAAGCGGCGAAAATAGCCCGCAAAGGGCTTCAATGTGATCCGCGCACAGGATTCCTTGGATGAATCACTTGACGCCCCCCCGCTTTTGCCCGTAAAGCACCCAAACGGAATTTGAGGGCCCGCTTTCGCGGCACCCTAGTGTTATATCGAGACAAGGAAGAGACCCATGTCGCGCGTCTGCGAACTGACCGGAAAAGGCCCCATGTCTGGCAACAATGTCAGCCACGCCAACAACAAGACCAAGCGCCGGTTTCTGCCGAATCTGAACGACGTTACGCTGATCTCTGATACGCTGAGCCGCTCGTTCAAGCTGCGCGTGTCCGCTTCGGCACTGCGTACGGTGGACCATCGCGGTGGACTCGACGCGTTCTTGGCAAAAGCCAAGGATGCAGAGCTTTCCGCAAAAGCGCTGAAAATCAAAAAAGACATCGTTAAGGCACAGGCAGCAGCCTAATCGCCCGACTGATGTATCGGAATTGCGGCCCCGTCATTCTTTGGCGGGGCCGCTTCCTTTTGGCACGTTTAAGATATGTGCCTCAGACCCTATATGCCTAGCTGATGAAACTGCTGCGCCCCTTGTTCGCCACGCTATTGGCGCTGACGCTAAGTTTGGCTTCGGTCACGCTTGCCAGTGCGCGTGGGCAGGCACCGGTTTCTGGCGAAATCGTCATCTGTTCGGGGTTGGGTCTTCAGACCATCACGATTGACGCCGATGGCAACCCGGTTGGGTCGCCCCATATCTGCCCTGATGGCGTCGCCTCCTTCGTTTCTATTGATGTTATTCCTCCTGTTTTGCCCCAGCAGCCATCTGTTGTGGGCAAGCGACTTGTCCCGCTTCAGGCGCTGGTGCGCGCTGGCGAACAATCGCTTCGGGCCACGGCACGCGCACCCCCCGCGTTGTCCTGACCCGGCACAGACACAATATCAAAACTCAGAAAAACGGAGGACACCATGTCCCTCTTCAAAACGACTCTCGCGGCCGTGTCCGCAATCGCTTTCGCGCTGCCTGCCTTTGCTGACGGCATGATGGTGCAAGATCCCTATGCCCGCGTTTCGACCGCGATGTCGAAATCCGGCGCGGCATTTATGATGATCGAAAACATGACCGGCGAAGATGATCGCCTGATTGGCGTCAGCTCTGACGTGGCGCAGCGGGTGGAACTTCACACCCATCTGTCCAACAATCAGGGCGTCATGCAAATGATCCACGTCGAAGAGGGCTTTCCCATTGCCGCCGGCGAAACACATGCGCTGGAACGTGGTGGCGATCACGTGATGTTCCTTGGGCTGAACCGTTCGCTGGCCCATGGCGATATGGTGCAGGTGACCCTGACGTTTGAAAAAGCCGGCGACGTGGTTGTCGACATTCCGGTCGATCTGGAACGCATGCCCGTTCACGGCAACATGCAGCACGGCAAAATGGACCACGGCCAGATGGGCGCGCCCAGTAACTAAGCCGATAACATCTCGTCCACCCAGGTTGGGACAATCTGGGTGGCGGGGCCTTGCCGGGTGTTGGCAAAGTCATGTGCGCCAAGCGATGGCTCTAGGTTCAACTCTAACGTATCCGCCCCGGCCCGCGCCGCATCCTGCACAAACGCAGCCGCCGGATAGACGTTTCCAGATGTTCCGACGGACACAAACAAATCCGCCGCGCGCAACGCATCCCAGATCTGATCCATGTAAAACGGAAACTCGCCAAACCAGACGATGTCGGGCCGCGTGGTGTTTTCCGCACAGGCAGGGCAGGGCGCGTGGGCGTGCATTTCCAGCGGCGCGTCCCAATGATGATCACAGGCAGAACACCGTGCGCGCATCAGCTGCCCATGCATATGCCACACAGCGCGGGAACCGGCGCGTTCATGCAGGTCATCCACGTTCTGAGTAACGATCAGTACATCGCCGTCAAACTCGCTTTCCAGCTTTGCCAATGCGTGGTGTGCGGCGTTCGGGGATGCCTCGTGGCAGTTCTTGCGCCGGGCGTTGTAAAAGTCGTGGACCAGATCGGGGTTGCGGGCGAATCCTTCGGGTGTGGCGACGTCGTCTAGGTCATATTTCGTCCACAGCCCGTCTTTGTCGCGAAACGTGCCCAGCCCGCTTTCCGCAGAAATTCCTGCCCCGGTCAGAATGACAATCTTGGTCATCACACACTCCTTACGCTACAACACTTACCAAAGATGGAGGCCGCAATGACCACCCGTATTCTGTTCGTTTGTCTAGGAAATATCTGCCGATCGCCCACAGCGCACGGGGTTTTTGCGCAACTGGCGCAGCAATCCGGTGTGGATGTTGTGGTGGAAAGTGCGGGAACGGGCGGTTGGCACATCGGCGATCCGCCCGACGCCCGCGCCACCGCCGAGGCCGCCGCGCGCGGCTATGACCTCTCACCGCTGCGCGCGCAACAGGCGACAGCGGCTGATTTCGGGCGGTTTGATCTGATCATTGCGATGGATCACTCCAACATGGCCGCGCTGGAACGGATGCGCCCCGCCGACAGCGAAACGCCTGTTGAACTGTTCCTAAACTATGCTGATACGCTGCGTGACGAAGTGCCCGACCCTTATTACGAGGGCGGCTTTGACCTTGTTCTGGATCTGGTCGAAGAGGCCAGTCGCGGCCTATTGGCCGCGCTCAGCGCGCGTCGCTAATCAGCCGCAATAGGCTTGGGCCGTATTGCCGAACTGTTTGTACCGCTTCCAGAACGCTTCGTGGCTGCGGTTGTCCGACTGGCGGATTTCCTGCGCACGGTGCGGGTCTTTGAAGAACTTGGCGGCCATTTTCTGATCGCGCTTGTCCAGAACCAGATCAGCCGCATCTTGAATGCAGCCACACAGGTTGCGGGAAACGGCTTTGCGATCCGACTGAAGGCATGCACGTTCAATAGATGACCCCGCCGTTGCGATGGGGGCCGAAAATGCGACGATGAAAGCCGCGATTACCAGTTTTTTCATTTTACTGCCTCGATCCGTGCGGGTGCCTGATTTGCTCAGATTCTCCCCGGGTGGGTTAATACCGTCTGAAAATTCTGCCCGATTTTGGCGAATTTTTCAATTCACAAGATGTAGGGCAACGCGCGCGACATGCGTACTAGCGGTGTGAAAGTCGGGCTGTGCCGGTAATCTTACGTTATCAGCGGGTCGGAAACACCAATTCCCATTGACCAAGGGCTATTTCCACAGCATATCGCAGTGATCATGACCGAGCTTAAAAACATCCGCAATTTCTCCATCGTGGCGCATATCGACCACGGTAAATCCACGCTTGCCGACCGGCTGATCCAGCTGACCGGAACAGTGGCCGAACGCGATATGAAAGAGCAGCTGCTCGACGCGATGGATATTGAGCGGGAACGCGGTATCACCATCAAGGCGAATACCGTTCGTATCGAATATCCCGCCAAAGATGGCGAGACTTACGTGCTCAACCTGATCGACACGCCCGGCCACGTTGACTTCGCCTACGAAGTCTCGCGCTCCATGCAGGCGGTCGAAGGGTCACTGCTGGTCGTCGATGCCTCCCAAGGGGTAGAGGCACAGACGCTGGCCAACGTGTATCAAGCCATCGACGCCGATCATGAAATCGTGCCCGTCCTGAACAAGGTCGACCTGCCTGCCGCCGATTGTGACCGCGTGGCCGAACAGATCGAAGACGTCATCGGCATCGACGCCACCGACGCCGTGCGCATCTCGGCAAAAACCGGCATTGGTATCCCCGACGTGCTGGAAGCCATCGTAACCCGCCTTCCGGCCCCCAAGGGCGACCGCGACGCGCCGCTTAAGGCGATGCTGGTCGACAGCTATTACGACGCCTACCTTGGCGTTGTGGTCATCATCCGCGTGATCGACGGCGTTATCAAAAAAGGCGACCGGATCAAGATGATGCGCACCGGCGGGCTCTACCCGGTTGACCGCCTTGGCGTCTTCCGCCCCGCAATGCAAAACATCGCAGAGCTTGGCCCCGGTGAAATTGGCTTCCTCACCGCGTCCATCAAACAGGTGCGCGATACCCGCGTGGGCGACACGATCACCCACGAAAAGAAAGGCTGCACCGAACCACTGCCGGGCTTTAAACCTGCGCAGCCTGTGGTGTTCTGCGGCCTGTTCCCCGTGGACTCCGCCGAATTCGAAGACCTGCGCGACGCCATCGAAAAGCTGGCGCTGAACGATGCGTCCTTCTCTTATGAAATGGAAACCTCTGCCGCGCTTGGCTTTGGCTTCCGCTGCGGCTTCCTTGGCCTGCTGCACCTAGAGGTGATCCGCGACCGCCTTGAACGTGAATACGGCATTGACCTGATCACCACCGCGCCCTCGGTTATCTACCACGTCCACATGAAGGACGGGACGATGCAGGAACTGCACAACCCCGCCGACATGCCCGACCTTACCTACGTCGATCACATCGAAGAGCCGCGCATCAAGGCGACCATCCTTGTGCCCGACGAATACCTGGGTGACGTGCTGAAACTCTGCCAAGATCGCCGCGGCATCCAGCAGGATCTGACCTATGCCGGCACCCGCGCGATGGTCGTCTATGACCTGCCCCTGAACGAGGTGGTCTTCGATTTCTACGACCGTCTGAAATCCGTGACCAAAGGCTACGCCAGCTTCGATTATCAGATGATCGGCTACCGCGCGGACTTCTTGGTTAAGATGCAGGTTCTGGTGAACGACGAACCCGTGGACGCGCTTTCCACCATGGTACACCGTGACCGCGCCGAACAGCGGGGCCGCGCCATGTGCGAAAAGCTGAAAGAGCTGATCCCGCGCCACATGTTCAAAATCCCGATCCAAGCCGCCATCGGAGGCCGCGTCATCGCACGCGAAACCCTGTCGGCCATGCGCAAAGACGTGACCGCCAAATGTTACGGCGGCGACGCGACGCGTAAGAAAAAGCTGCTGGAAAAGCAGAAGGCCGGTAAGAAAAAGATGCGCCAGTTCGGGAAAGTAGAGATCCCACAGCAGGCCTTTATCAACGCTCTCAAAATGGACGATTAATCGTCCGTTTTTGGCGCGGTTGGTCGAAAGCGATTACCGCAAGAAATCGCGTGCCCAGCCGGTTTGGGGGGGCTGGGGCGTGGATGCGCTTAAGACGGATGACTGATTGGCACGACCATCTTAGACAACGCTGATGGGGTCAATTGTACCCCATCAATCGATGATGTGATGATACCGACGCTACAGAAGTCCAGTACACACGACATCTCTTAAACGCTTATTTCACTGTGCGTGAGGAGCGTTTTTTGGTACAATTGTCTGATTTTAGAAATAATTGGTCATTTAATGCGCATTCACATTTGCCTTTTCCTTTGGGCTTTTGGGGCTTCATCCGCACAAGCCGAAAGCCACGTAGATTTTGGATTCCCGCAAAATATCGACATGGTCACTCAACGAGCGTTGTTTGGTGAGGCATTCCCAGAAATCGACGTCAGCTTTAAGAAGCTCGACAGTCTTCTTAAATATCGCCGTGATCTGGAAATCTATCGAGCAACTCATTTAGAAGCTTTTAACGAACGGATTTTAGCGATCTGCGAAGAACTGGAAAGAGTCGAACGTCGGGTCGCTGCATCCTTTGCCAAAGGTGACCTTTCACGAAACGAAAAAGCTTCTCTGGATCAACGCATTGCTGATGAGCGGGCAAATTGCCGGGCCCAAAACAAGGGGACCAGCAAATACTATAAGCTCTACGATACCTTTCTGGAGATCTACCGCACTCAGTCGTCCTCCTCCAAAGACGAACTTGATCGCTGCTATGCTAGCGATCCGTGCCGGTTGAGGAATTTTTAGGCCATGATCGAGATTATCCTGGGCAGGTTCATTGTAGCGACGCAGCATTTTTCGCTTGCTCTAATTGATCTGACGCCTGCGATCCTTTTCGCGTTAATCTTACCAATTTTTGCCCTCAAATTGGTCGAGTTCGGTGAGGAATCACAACGACTCGTGGCCTTTGAGCTTACGTTTTTCTCGCTCATCGGCGTGTTGATTGCTTACCTGACCTATCTTAGCCTCGACACGGTCTTGGAAAACCTACTTCCTTCCCTTGTGGTTTTGCTGACGTTCTTCTTTCAACTTTTCGGTCGAACGAAATCCGATGCGAATATACCACTCGGCACGCGGATGACGCTGGTCGCGGGAAGTTTGGCAGTCGCTTCTTTTTTGTTATGCTCACGGTATTTCAATCTGCTTTTTGGTGTCGGGGTTCTGCCCGCTCGGCCCTGAACCCGCTGCCTTACCGCCACCGCTTCCCCGTCAGCATGTCGGCCATCGTCAACAGCGCCCCGCGCCGTCGTCCGGTTTCCGGGTTGATCGGGCCGTACAGCTCTTCCTCCTCCGCGTCCCAGACGCGGGCGTAATCTTTCATCGAAACGATCGCCGCCACCTGTCGGCCGTGCTTCATCACGATCACCCGTTCCTGCCCGTGTTCCACCACCCCCAGCAGCCCGGTCAGCCGTGGGCGCAGGTCGGTCACATTCACCCGTTTCACCACCTTTAAACCCCTTTGAAGTTTTCGAAATACAGGGGCCATTTTCTTTGAAGACTGCAAAGAACCCTTGAAAGAACCGCGCGCACCAAAGCATCACGCCCGCGCCCCAAAATTTTTCCCGATGGCGCGGATGATCCCCTGACCGCCCACATCAAAGGGGCGCCGAAGGCCGCGTTGGTTAACAAAGGGTTAGGCGCCCGTCACCTCGGCCCAGGCATCGGGATCGACACGTTTCAGCCGTTCCAACGCGGCCTCAGCCTCGGCCCGAAGGGTGCCGCGGGCCTCGGCTTTTTCGGCGTTCACACTGGCGATCAGCTTGTCGATTTCCGGCAGGTCGGTGCCCGTGGCTTTCCCTAAAATATCCAACGCACGCAATATCTTACCCAGCTGCGTGCCATAGCTGGCGACGTTCATGTGGATACGCTCTTCGATCTCTGCATCACCAGCGATAGAGGGCGAAAACACGCGCGGTTCGATGGTCTGAACAACATCGCCGGAAAACGGCGCGTTAAAGTCGGTCGTCCAGCCGGGAAACGGAAAAGGGGGGTATTGAAACATGGCGGGCCTCAAATGCTTAACAGAAAAACAAAAGCGTCCGCCTTTCGTTTCGCCCTGTCAATCGGCATTCGCGGCACCCCGGCCTGTCTATTTGGCCATCATACCTGTCTTTTTGAACGAGTTGTGTGAACGTACCGTACGGTGCACCTTGGTCGCGCCAAATCAATCGGGAAGACAATTAGGCTATGGCATCGTCCGTTTATACAAAGGCGCAAAAACGCTTGCACTGGGCTGTTGCGCTTGTCCTTGTCGTGCAGGTCTTTCTGGAAGTTTGCCGCTTGGGCCTGTTTCGTCAGGGCGAAGCTGGGGGCGGGCTGGATGTGACTGCGACGCTGAGCTTTGTGCTGGGCGCGCTGTTGTTGGCATTGGTTTTGCTGCGGGTCTCCATTCGTCGCGAAATAGGCGTTCCGATGCCCGCGACGCCCTTGGCTGGCTACGTTCATTACGCGCTTTATTTTTTGTTGATCTTGTCGCCGGTCTCAGGCGCGGTGGCGTGGATCACAGAGACTGAAAGGTCCGAAAGCGTGCACGATATGATGAAATTCCTGCTGTTCGCTGTGGTATTCCTTCACATCTTCCAAGTCTTATGGGGGCAGTTCGTCGCAAAAGACGGCACCCTTCGCAGGATGCTGCCAGCCCGCGATTAGCTTGGGTCGATCGGCAAAAAGGCCTGAAGCGCGGCTTCGAACTCTCTGGGCTTTTCGGCGTGAAGCCAATGACCTGCGCCCGGAATTTTCGCGAACTTCGCGGCGGGAAACAGGGTTTTGATCAAGGGCCGGTATTCGGAGCGCACGTAATCGGAGTCTGCGCCAGACAGGAAAAGCGTCGGGCCGTCGAAATGCCCGACCGCGCCGGGCCAGCCCACGATCTTGCTCATCTCGGCCTCTAGAACATCTAGGTTCAGGCGCCAGCTTTTTGCTTTGACATCAAGGGATTGAAGCAAAAACGCGCGCACCGATGCCTCTGGCACATGTTGCGAAAGCTGGGCATCGGCATCTGAACGCTTTTCGACCTTGGACAAATCGACGGCGCGCATCGCTGCGATCAGGCTGTTTTGCGAATGGGTGTAGGCGACCGGGGCAATATCGGCGACCACCAAGCGGTTGACTGCATCGGGGTGTTTCAAGGCCAGCGTCATTGCAGTTTTGCCACCCATAGAATGCCCCATGACATCGGCCCGTCCGCCGTGTGCGGCGATCACTTCGGCCAGATCGTCGGCAAGTTCTGGGTAGCTATGGGTTTGTTTCCAATCACTTTCCCCGTGATTGCGCATATCGACTGTGATGACTTTACGCTTGTCAGACATCCGTTTGGCAATCACGCCCCAATTTCGCGCAGAGCCAAACAGGCCATGTGCAATCAAAAGGGGCGGGGCGTCGGCATTTTCGGGGCCGTTTAGAACAGTATTGAGCATGGGTTCTGCTTAGCGTCTTGACGCGAGCAGTGCCAGTAGAGTTGAAGCGATATCGCTGCGCGGTTTACAGTTGCGATGGAGTGCAAAAGGGGTAGGGCGTGGCCGAGGTAACAGTAAAGCAATTGGCCGATGAGATTTCCGAGCTAATGGAAGAACGCCTTGGCGTGGGCGGGCACGACTTGGCGGCCAAGATCAAGCGGGCGGGGCGGTTGTTGCCCAGACACGTGCGCCGCGATGCAGAGGCTGTTGCCCAAGCGGTTCCGATGGCGAAAAACCCCAAGCTGATGAAGCAAATAGACTTGCCCAGACTTGAGGCCGCAGAACGGCGCGTGGTGTCCCACCTTAAGACGGTGGACCGGGCAGAGCGGCGCAAAGATGCGGTTCTGGGGCTGCTGGGAAGTATCTCGTTCAGCTTGATCGCGGTGTTTGCGTTGCTGGTTACCGTGCTGGTTTGGCAGGGCTTTCTTTAGGTTCGGCTGGCGGGAATGACCCCGCCAACCGCTTCTCGTTATCCGTAGACCAGCCTTGGCAGCCATGTGATCAGTTCTGGGAAGGCCATGCACAGAACCAGCCCGACAACCTGCAAGAACAGGAACGGTAGCGCGGATTTAAAGATATCCGTCATCGGGATGGAATCTGGCGCGACCCCGCGTAGATAGAACAGCGCATAGCCGAACGGCGGGCTGAGGAAGCTCATCTGCATGTTCACCAGATACAGCACCCCAAACCACAGGACCAAATCGTTTGGATCCGTCATGCCATAGGCGCCCGCGCCCAGCTCTTTGATGATGGGCACAAAGATTGGCACGCACAAAAGCAGGATGCCGACCCAGTCAAGGAACATGCCCAAGACGACCAAGACCACCATCATGAAGATCAGGATGCCCCATGGCCCAAGGCCCGCGCCTTGCAGGGATTCACGCACGAATTCCTGCCCGCCCTCCAGAACATAAAGGCCAACAAAGATCGTCGCGCCGAACATGATCCAGATGACCATTGCGCTGGCCTTCAGGGTTGTCAGGCACGCCTCGCGCACGGTGGGCCAGTCCAGCTTGCGGTGGATGGCGGCCACTATGAACGCGCCAAAGGTGCCGATGCCTGCGGCCTCGACCGGGGTAGCGACGCCGGTGAAGATGACGCCAAGCACGATCACAATCAGCGCGATGGGCGCCGACATTTTGTTGATCAGGCGTATCTTCTCGGCGGTGCTGATCCGTTCATCCATGGGGATGGGGGGGCCAAGGTCGGGGTTGATATAGCAGCGCACAGAGACATACAGGATGTACATCCCCGACAGCAGCAGCCCCGGTATAACGGCACCGATGAACAGCTCGCCCACCGATTGTTCGGCCACCACGGCATAGATGATCGCCAAGATCGACGGCGGGATCAGAATGCCCAGCGTACCGCCAGCCATGATCGAACCCATCGCGATTTTCGGGTCATAGTGGCGCTTAAGCATGGCAGGCAGGGCGATGATGCCCATCGTCACCACGGCCGCGCCAATCACGCCAACCATCGCCGCAAGGATCGTAGAGGCGATGATCGTGGCAGACGCCAGCCCGCCTTTCACGCCGCCCAGAACCTTATAGATCACATCGAACATGTCGTTGATGATCCCGGCCCTTTCCAGCATCGCCGCCATGAATATGAACAGCGGAATGGCCGAAAGCTGATAGTTGGTCATCAGCGGGAAGATGCGGCTTGGCACGATGTTCAGCGCGCGGGCATCGCCCAGCACGAACAGGAACACACATGCCAGACCACCGGTCACAAAGGCCAGCGGCAAGCCAGCCATCAGCAGCGCCAGAAGGCTGCCGAACATGATGAGCGTCAGCAGCTCAATAGAGATATCCAGGCCCATCCTAAGCCCCCTTCATCACTGCGCGAAGATCTTTGCCGATCTTCGAGATGCCCTGCAGGACCAGCAGCAAGCCGCCCACGACCATCATCCATTTCATCGGCCAAAGCGGCACTTCCCATTCGTTGAACGAAATCTCGCCCCAGCGGATCGCCGGGTCCGTGATTTCCGAGGTAGAGAAGCTTGAAAGCGCCTGACCAAAGCTTAGATCACCACGCGCCCAGTCAGACACCACGCCGTTGCCCGAAGGCACCGCGATGGCATCGAACGCGAAGATGTAGGATGTCACCAACAACGTGCCCGCGAAGATGAAGAAGAAGATCGATGTCGCCAGATCGGCAATCGCCTTTTTCGGCCGCGTCATCGGGGCGTAAAAGATATCGACCCGCACGTGGGCCTCGGTCAGCATCGCGTATGACCCGGCGATCAGGTATTGCATTCCGAACATCAGATACATCGCCTCATGCGCCCAGTTGGTCGGAGAGTTGAAGACGTATCGCGCGATCACCTCGTAATAATACACCACCACGGCGATGACGGCCCAGTAACTGACAAACTCGCCCGCATAGAGCGACATCTTGTCAATCCAGTTTTCGGCATAGTCTGAATCCAGTTTGGTATCTTCGACCTGATCGGATGGGATGACATCAATCTCATCCTCACCGCTGGCACGCAGCTTGGCGTTGGCGTTGCGCACCATGGCGGGCAACAGCACTGCATCAAGCGCGACCAGCGCCAGCAACGCAAAGAACGTGAACCGCGCGGCGTTGGACCAGAACTGCCGTTTGTCGGCGGCGGCTTGTGCAATGGGGCCTGCGGTTTCAAGTTCTGCGCGTGCTTCGGCAATGCGTTCGGTGCCAGTTTCAATCCGGTCTTTCGACCGCGTCAGCCGCTTTTCAGCGCTGCGTTTGGTGAACGATCCTTCCTCGGCCGCATCAAAATCTGCCTGAAGCTGGGCCAATTCGGCCTGTGCGCTTTCAACGCGCGGCCCTTCGCGTGCGATGGTTTTTTCTGCGACGCGCACGGTGTTGTCGGCATCGGAAAGGGCTGAACGGGCCTCTCGTTCGGCACCGTTTGCGTAAAGCACGAAGGCGAAGATGGGCAGGAACAGCAGCCCCCACTTGTTCTTCAGGTAAAACCGGTGAAGGCCCAGAATACCGCCTGTGATCAGGATCATGTACCCAAGGGGCGTCGAATACTGCGCGCGGTCTGGTTTGGCACGGCGGGCCATGATCATGCCCAACACGGGGAACAGGATCAGACCCAGCCAATACATCCAGTGCGGCAGGGTGAATTCAAGACTTGGCATCGTTTTGTCCACTTGCCGATATGTCGAAGGGAATAGGGCCCGCGCGGTCCTTTCGCGCGAGCCCCCAATTCGGGTTCAGGCCCAGATCAAAGATCCAGTTCCAGTCCCTCGATTTGTTCTGGGGTCACATAACCCAGCGAACCGGACATCATGTAATCCAGTTGAATCTTGAACACCCGCGCCGCGTCTTTGTCGCGGTTGGCGTAGTTGAACCAGATCGGCACGGCGACTTCGGTCATCAGCTCTACGTCGTCCTGAGTCAGGCGGGTCACTTCGGTGCCGTCTGCTTCGAACTTGGCCCAAGCCTCTTGGTCGGCTTTCTGGATCTTGGCGTGGTGCAAATCGGAATAGACGTGCGTTTCCATTTCGACGAACTGCTTCATCTGCGGCGAAAGCGCATCCCAAGCAGCTTGGCCCACCGTGATGTCCATAAGGTCGACCGGCTGATACAGCGACATAAAGCCCGGAGGGCCCATGGAGATGTATTTGGTCACCTGACTGAACCCGAGCGAATAGTTCACCGCCGGGCCCACATAGTCGGCCACATCGATGGTGCCCTTTTCCAGCGCCGGGAAGATTTCCGAACCGGGCAGAACCGTGGTTTCAGCGCCGATTTCCGTAAAGACTTCGGCAACCATGCCGCCGGGCAGGCGCATCTTACGGCCGCGGAAATCGTCGATAGAACGGATGGGCACCTTCGAATGGATGATATTTGGGCCGTGATGCACAGGGCCGACGTAATGCAGGCCTTGCTTTGCAAACAGCTCCCGCGCGATTTCCAGCCCGCCAAGGCTGTAATAGAACACATCCCATTCGTGCGGGTTGCGCAGGCCAAGCGGGTAAGACGTTAGAAACGTCGCCGCAGGAATAATGCCTTGGGCGTAGATGGTGAACGGGTTCACAGCATCCAGAACGCCGTTCTTAACGGCATCATAAAGCTGAAAGTCACCAACCACGTCATTCGCGCCAAACGCTTGGAACGATAGCTCGCCACCGGTTTTTTCCTGAATGGTGCCGCACCAATCCTTAAAGATTTGCAGACCAGCGCCACCGGGCCATGAAGATTGAATCTTCCATGTTGTGCCGTGGCTGGCGGCGGTTGCGATTGAGGGGGCCGCAAGGGCACCCGCGCCGCCAAGCGCAAGTTTGCGCAGGGCATCACGACGGGTCGTGTGTTTAACAGTCATGTCTTTCCTCCCATTTGTGGTGCCCGGTTGCCGCTTTTGCGCCATTACGGGCGATTGCGGGGGTTTACCCCCACAACTGTTTCACCCGGCCGCTAATCGGCACGGGCGAATGCATTGCCCAGCAATCCTCCTCAAAACTGCGGGGTTTACGCGCCTATGGTATCTTCCCTTTCGGTTTCGACAACATCGGCAAAAGTCTTAAAAAACTTACCAGCCAGCTTCTTGGCGGTACTTTGAACGAGGCGGCTTCCCAATTGGGCCAGCTTGCCCCCGATCTGAGCTTTGGCGTCATAGCGCAGCAAAGTCTGACCGTCTTTTTCTTCCAACGAAACGTCCGCGCCGCCCTTGGCAAAACCTGCCGCGCCGCCCGAACCCTCGCCCGTTAAGGAAAAGTTATCCGGTGCGCCCGCCACGTCAAGCGTTACGTTTCCGCCGAACTTTGCTTTCACCGGCCCAATTTTCAGAACAACCAGCGCCTCAAGCTCTGTGTCGGAGTGTTTGGTCAGTTCTTCGCAGCCGGGGATGCATTGTTTCAGAATCTCCGGATCGTTCAGCGCGGCATAGACCTTGTCACGCGGTGCGTTGATCAGGATTTCGTCATTCAGCTCCATAAGTTTCTCTCTTTCAGCAACATGGAAATTTGATTTGCGCGATCAGTTTCGCCTGATCGGCGGTGAGTTTCGGCCAAAGCTTTCCCAGACGGGCGGTGATGCGGCGCATCAGGTTGCTCCTTTTTCGGGGCGCTGGCGCGCGCGGCGCTTGGCGATGATTTCGGCCAGAACGGACAGGGCGATTTCATCGGGCGTGATTGCGGCGATATCCAAGCCGGCTGGGGATTTGACTGCGGCAAAGGCATCGGCGGGGATGCCATCGGCGATCAGCCGGTCGCGAAGGGTTTCGTATTTCCGCCGACTTCCGACAAAGGCGATATAGCTGGCACCCGAGGCGATCGCGGCGCGCAGGGCGGCCTCGTCGCCCTTGCCTTGGGTCGCAATAACGATGAAATGCTCGGCCGCTGTTTCGGTTTCAAAGGCGAAGCCTTCGATCATGCGTTCGACGGGGGGCGCATCGGATGCGATGATGCCGGGGGCGCACAGCGTGCGGTTAAAATCAAAACGTTTGCCCATATCCGCCAGCGCCATGGCCACAGGGCCCGACCCACAGATGATCAACTGCGGCGTTGGAATGACCGGTTCGATGAAAATATCCATGGATCCTTTCGAGGGGCAGCCGTTGCGCGCGAATTTCACGCCGTCCCGTTCGTCGCCGGGCTGAACGCCTTCGGCATCCAACAGTTCTTCGGGGCGAAGCGAGACGAAGCGCGGCTTCCCTTCCTGCATTGCGTCTTTCGCGGCGCGGGACACGGCGGAACGCGCACATCCGCCGCCCACCCATCCTTGCGCGATAGCACCGGTTTCAAGAATAACCGCCTTATCCCCCGGCTTGGCCGAGGTCGCATCGACGGTCCGAACAATCGTGGCAATGGCAAAGGGCGCCCCGATTTGGCGCAGGCTTTGCACGCAATCTTCGAATTCAGTCTTCAACATCACGGCACCTGTCATATTTTCGCAAGCTCCGGTTCTAGGGCGGCTAGGGTTTCAAGGGTGTTGGCGGCGGCAAACAGATCCAGATGGGGAAGGGCGGCCGCCATCGCCTTGGACGTGGGTTCGTACCCCGCCCAACCCTTTAGCGGGTTAAGCCAGATCACGCGGCAGCCCCGGCGTTTCAGCCGTTTCAGCGCGTCGCCCACCGCATCGGGCGTTGCGGTGTCGTAGCCATCGGAAAAGATGATCACCACGCTGCGCCCGGTGACGAAACGACGGGCATAGGTTCGGGCAAATTGGTCAAGGTTTTCCCCGATCTTGGATCCACCGCCAAAGCCATCGGACAGCAGGGTAAGCCGGTTCAGCGACCGCAGCGGGTCATCGTCGCGCAGGGCGTCGGTGACGCGCACCAACCGGGTGTGAAACAGATACGCGTCGGTGGTGTCATCTGCCCGCATCAGCCCGGACAGGAACGCAAGGAACACGCGGGCATAAACGCTCATCGAACCCGACACATCGCAAAGCGCGGTAATTTGGACAGGGCGTTCCGGGCGACGTTTGCGGGGCAGGTGAAGCGGTTCGCCGCCACTGGCCATCGACCGGCGCATCACGCGGCGAAAATCGATCTGGTCGCCCTTACGCGCGGCCTTGCGCCTGCGCGAGCGGCGGTCGCGGATCGCTGCGGCCAGTTTGCGTGCCACGACCTCTGCCGCGGCGATGTCTTGCGGGTCGACCAGATCGCGCAGGTCTTTCTTCATCAGGTTCTGCAACGAACTTGCGACCAGTTTTCCGGTGCCGTCACCGGCGGTGTCGCCTTCGCCATCGGCGCCGTCGGGCGAATGAACCTTGCCCGTTTTTCCGGTGCTTTGCCCTTCGTCCATCAGGCTGGAACGGGTGTCTTCGCGTTTGGTTGCATCGTTCGTGGGGGCGATACGCGCCTTCACGCGCCCGCCGTTCATCCAATAGCTTTGGAACAGTTCGTCAAACCGGGCGGCGTCGTCCGCGCTGCTGGTGCAGACGGCCTTTAGTGCCAATCGAGTTTCTTTCGGATCAGCGGCGGCAACATGGGCAAGCGCGTTCAGCGCGACCTCTGTCTCTCCGACGCCCAGCTTCAGGCCGTTTTCACGCAGATGCACGATGAACCCGGCCATCCGCGCGGCAATGCCCGGATCACGGGCGGCAAAGCGGGTTACGCGGCTCATGCTGCTTTCCCGGCAAGGCGCTGCGCCACTTCGTTGGGAATGGCGGCGCGGTCGGCGCGTGTCTTCAACAGCGTGCCCAACGTGGCCTGCAACGCGACCGGATCGTCGTTCAGATCGTTGATACCAAGGCCGCAAAGCGCGGCGGCAAAGTCCAGCATTTCGGCGATGCCGGGGGTCTTTTCCAGTTCTTCCTTACGCAAGGCTTGGACAAACCCGACGATCTGTCCGGCTAAGGTCGCCTCTATCTGCGGGCAACGGGCATCAAGGATGGCCAGCTCGGTCGCGCGGTCGGGGTAATCGACATGCGCGTAAATACAGCGACGGCGCAGCGCATCGGAAAGGTCGCGCGTGCCATTGGCCGTTAGAATAACATAGGGTTTGCTGACTGCGTGCAGCGTGCCAAGCTCGGGCACCGTCACCTGAAAGTCGGACAGGATTTCCAACAAATACGCCTCAAACTCTTCATCCGCGCGGTCAATTTCGTCGATCAACAGCACGGGCGGTTCATCTTGGCGAATGGCCTGCAGCAGGGGGCGTTCCAGCAGGTATTCTTCGGAAAAGATGCGGGCCTCTACGTCTTTGCCGGTTTCGCCGCGTTCGGCCGACGCGCGGATCGCAAGAAGCTGTCGCTGGTAATTCCATTCGTAAATCGCATGCGCGGCGTCCAGCCCTTCGTAACATTGAAGCCGGATTAGATGAGCGTCTTTCACAGCCGCCAGCGCCCGCGCGATTTCGGTTTTGCCGACCCCTGCCGCACCTTCCAGCAACAGCGGGCGGTTCAGGCTGACGGCGATATGCAGCGCCATCGCTAGATCATCGGGCGCGATATAGCCTTGATCGGTCAGGTCGGACTGTAGGGTTTGCCAAGTGTTCATAGATGGGTCGGGCGGGGCAGCAACGCGCTGCCCGCGCCCCTCCTTTCTTTAGCCGTGAAGGCCAAGGTCATTGGCGGTTTTCCAGATGCGCCAGTGATCGTGCGGCATGTGCGTATGGCGCAGGCCAAAGGCACGGAACGCATCGTTCACTGCGTTGGAAAAAGCCGGAACCCCGCCCACGTTCGGGCTTTCGCCCACACCTTTTGCGCCGATCGGGTGATGCGGGCTGGGTGTTTCGGTGTGGTCGGTGGTGTAATTGGGCGTCTCCCAAGCAGTGGGCAGGAAGAAGTCCATCAAGGTGCCGGTCTTTACGTTGCCCAGTTCGTCATAGGCAATCTCTTGGCCCATCGCGATGGCAAGGGCTTCGGTCAGGCCGCCATGAACCTGCCCTTCGATGACCATCGGGTTGATCCGGGTGCCGCAATCATCCAGCGCATAGAACTGGCGGATGTCATGTTCGCCTGTGTCGGCGTCAATTTCCATGACGCAGATATAGGCCCCGAACGGATAGGTCATGTTGGGTGGGTCGTAATAGCTGACCGCCTCTAGGCCGGGTTCGACACCGGGGATGGCTTGGTTGTAGGACGCATAGGCGATTTCAGCCATGGTCTTGAACCGCTCTGGTGCGCCCTTGACTTGGAAACGGTCAACATCCCATTCCACGTCGTCGTCGTGCACTTCCAGCAGATAGGCAGCGATCATCTGCGCCTTGGCTCGAATTTTTCGGCCCGCCATCGCGGTTGCAGCACCGGCCACCGGCGTCGACCGCGACCCGTAGGTTCCCAAACCATACGGCGCTGTGTCGGTGTCCCCTTCTTCGATGGTGATGCTGTCAGCTGGGATGCCAATCTCGGATGCAAGGATTTGCGCGAACGTCGTCGCGTGCCCCTGACCCTGAGAGATCGTGCCCAGCCGTGCAATGGCGGACCCCGTTGGGTGGATCCGGATTTCACAACTGTCAAACATCCCCATTCCCAAGATGTCGCAGTTCTTGACCGGTCCGGCCCCAACGATTTCGGTGAAATGCGTCAGCCCGATCCCAAGCAGCTTGCGCGTTTCACCGCGCTTGAATGCTTCGACCTGTGCGGCCTGTTCTTTACGCAGGTCGTCATAGCCAACAGCGGCAAGCGCCTTGTCCCAAGCGGTGTGATAGTCGCCGCTGTCATATTCCCAACCTAGGGCGGACTGATACGGGAACTGATCCTTGCGGATAAAGTTGATGCGGCGCAGTTCGGCGGCGTCCATGTTCAGTTCGATCGCAAGAACTTCGATCATGCGTTCGATGAAATAGGCGGCCTCGGTTACGCGGAACGAACAGCGATAGGCCACACCGCCCGGCGCTTTGTTCGTGTAAACGCCGTCAACGCCCACATAGGCCACGGGAATGTCATAAGACCCGGTGCAGATGTGGAAGAACCCGGCGGGGAACTTGGTGGGGTCAGCGCAGGCATCGAATGCGCCGTGGTCGGCTGTTACGTGGCAGTGCAGGCCAGTGATCTTGCCGTCTTTCGTGGCGCTGATCTTGCCCTTCATCCAATAGTCACGCGCGAAAGCGGTGGCCATCAGGTTGTCCATCCGATCCTCAATCCACTTCACCGGACGACCCGTAACGATGGACGCAACGATGGAGCAGACATAGCCGGGGTAAACGCCAACCTTGTTGCCAAAGCCGCCGCCGATGTCGGGGCTGATGACGCGGATGTTGTGTTCTTCGATACCCGACAGAAGGGACGCAACGGTCCGCACCACATGCGGTGCTTGGAACGTGCCCCAAAGGGTCAGCTTGCCGTTGACCTTATCCATCGACGCGACAGAGCCGCAGGTTTCAAGCGGGCAGGGGTGCGTGCGGTGGTAGTACACCATTTCTTCTGCCACGACCTCGGCGCTGTCGATGGCCTGATTGGTGGCTTCCGCGTCGCCTTCTTCCCACAGGAAGATGTGGTTGTGGTGCTTGCGCGGGCCGTGGGCACCATCGGCACCGGGTTCCAGATCTTCGCGCAGAACGGTCGCGTCTGGTTCCAGCGCTTTGAACGGGTCAGTGATGACGGGCAGCTCTTCGTAATCCACCTCGACCAGTTCCACCGCGTCGGCGGCGATATAGCGGTCTTCGGCGACGACAAAGGCGACCTCTTGCCCTTGGAACAGTACTTTGCCATCGGCCAGCACCATCTGCTTGTCACCGGCCAGCGTGGGCATCCAGTGCAGCGACAGGGGCTCCAGATCTTTGGCGGTCAACACGGCGATCACGCCGGGCAAAGCCATCGCCGCATCGATGTTGATCGACTTGACGCGCGCATGTGCATATGGCGAACGCACGAAATCACCGTGCAGCATGCCGGGCAGTTTCACGTCATCGACATAGTTGCCCTTGCCTTGGGTGAACCGCACGTCTTCGACGCGCTTACGCGACGTGCCTAGGCCCTTTAGCTTGGCGGTGCGTTCTTCGCGGGTGGGTGTCAGATCGTTCATTCTGCTGCCTCCTTCGCTGCGTTCATCTCGGCCGCGGCGGCAAGGATGGACTTCACGATGTTTTGGTAGCCGGTGCAGCGGCACAGGTTGCCTGCGATGCCGAAACGCACCTCTTCTTCGGTTGGGTTCGGGTTTTCCTGCAAAAGGCGATGCGCGCGGGTGATCATACCCGGCGTGCAGAAACCACACTGAAGGCCGTGATGTTCACGGAACGCTTTTTGCAGCACATGCAGATCGTCAGGCGTGCTGAGCCCTTCGACAGTCGTGACCTCGGCGCCCTGCGCCTGAGCAGCCAAAACAGTGCAGGATTTGACAGACTTGCCGTTCAGTTCAACCGTGCAAGCACCGCAATGGGTGGTTTCGCAGCCCACGTGCGGGCCAGTTAGGTTCAGCTTTTCGCGAAGCACATAGATCAGCAGCTCGCGCGGTTCGACAAGCAGGTCTTCCTGTTTGCCGTTCACCGTCATTTTCAAATGCATCTTATCGGACATTGGTTTCCTCCTCAGGCGCGCGACCAAGCGCGGGTGATGGCGCGTGCGATCACAACGGCGGCCACGTGGCGCTTGAATTCAACAGGGCCGCGGTTGTCTTCTGTTGGGTCGATATCGGACAGGGCTGCGGCAACTGCCGCTTCGATGTCTGCCTTGCCGACGGATGTGCCCGTCAGCGCGGCACCTGCGGCTTCGGAAAACACAGGTGTGTCCGACAGGTTGGTCATCGCGATGGATGCGCCGGTGCAGGTGTCACCATCCTTTTGCAACAGCACGGCGGCTGCGGCGGTGGCATAGTCCCCAATCTTGCGCTTTTGCTTTTCATACGAATAGCCGCCAGCGGTCGCATTGAAGCTGATCGCGGTCAGGATCTCTTCGTCGCTGCGTTCGGTCATATAGGCCGCTTCGTAAAAGTCGCGCGCCGCGACTTCGCGGGTGCCGTCGGGGCCAACAAGCGTAAAGCTGGCATCAAGACACTGCATCAGGCCGGGCATGTCGTTGCCGGGATCGCCGTTGGCGACATTGCCGCCGATTGTGCCGACATACCGCACCTGAGGGTCGGCAATTTGCAACGCTGCTTCGCGCAGGATGGGCGCGGCAGTTGCCAAACCATCATGCGTGATCAGTTCATGCTGTGTGGTCATCGCGCCAATCGTGATGCGACCACCGTCGATGGAAATGCCGGACAGGCCATCAACATCTTGCAAATCCACAAGGTGTTCGATGGCTGCCATACGCAGTTTCATCATTGGTATAAGGCTGTGGCCGCCCGCAAGGACGCGGGCCTCATCGCCGTGTTCCACCAAAATGCCGATGGCATCCTGAACATTCTTCGGCCGATGATACTCGAACGCAGCTGGTATCATTTCGCTCCTCCCATTGAAATGACGAACGCCGCTGTTGATGCGGCGATTTCTGGCTGAGAAAGAAGCTATGAGGCAGGGTGTCGCAGGGCCGACTTGAAACTAGCGGCCCGCGCAGCTGGTTTCACGAAATGCGAAATGGTTGCACAAGTTGCGAAGGGTCAAAGGCCCAGTGCATCCCGTACTTCGGACAGGCGCGAGCGGCTGACCGGGACTTTGCCCAACGCGGTCGCGTGTTCGAAGAAGCAGATTCCGTTGTCCTTTTTCCGCTCGAACCCGGTGACCTGTTTCGTGTTGATCAGATAGCTGCGATGGGCGCGCATGAACTGCGGTTCGGGCAGGCGTTGTTCGGCCTCAGAGATTGACCAAGGGCAGAACAGTTTCCGGTCGTCGATGTAGAGAACAGTGTAATGCCCTTCGGCCCGGACAGCGGCGATATCGCTGGCATCAAGGAACAGAATGCGGCCATCGGTTTCATAAGGAACGCGGATAGCGCCGGGTGCTTCGGGTGTGTCGTGGTGTTCCTGCGTGGGCGGTGTGCTGTCAGCGGCCTTTGAGGGAAAGAAGGTCACACCCGTCAACAGGAACGAACCACTGATCAGGAATGCCGCCAAGGTAACGATCACCGCGAGGGTGGAGTTTTCGAACCCCGGACGCACAGCAGATGGCGTATCCGACAGAACAAACCCCGTGCCGCCCATCGCAACGAAATGCATAACAAACACCGCCACGCCAAAGCACGCCGTGCCGAACAGGATGTCACGATGGGTGCGGCTGGAATAAGCCACGCGGAACGACAGCACGCTTAGGATGATGGACGCAGCCACCGCCAAAACGACGCCGCCAACCGAATAGACCGGCGCGCAGTTTTGCATGCCCGACATCCCCACATAGTGCATCGTCGCAATCCCGATCCCAAGGATCGTACCGGCGATATTCGTGCTGGACGGTGTGCGCGGCAGAAAGTGCATGATCAACAGCGCGACACCGGCCATCAAAATGGCGATCAGCGCGGAAATCAGCGTTGTCAGCGCGTCATAGAAGAACAGAACCGGCAGCCGCACGCCCAGCATGGCCACGAAATGCATCGACCAGATGCCGCCACCCAACGCGATGGCGGCCATCACGATGCTTAGCTTGCGTTCTGCCAATGGCTGATTGGAAATCCCTTTGGTCAGGGACATGCCGGTGAAAGCGGCCATCAGCGCGACGGCAAAAGATGCAAGGACAAGAAGTGGACTATGTGAATAGTCGAGCAACGAGCACCTCCCCAGGCAAGTCGTTCGTGTTCAGGCAGAGGGCCGGAAAACGAAACGCAATTTGAGCGAGGAAAACAGATATGTCCACGGAATTCTGAAATTTTCCGCCCGGCTTGTCCATCGGGGCGGCACGAAAAAGGGGGCCGAAGCCCCCTGATCCACGTTCAATTTTCCGTAAGCCTTACAGCTCTGGGTACAGCGGGAAGTTTTTGGAAAAGGCCAGAACTTCGGCTTTTACCTTGGCTTCGACTTCGCCGTTGCCTTCTTCGCCATTCGCAGCAAGACCATCCACAACCTCGACGATCCAATCGGCGATCTGGCGGAACTCAGCCTCGCCAAAGCCGCGTGTGGTGCCCGCAGGGGTGCCAAGGCGCACGCCGGACGTGACCATCGGCTTTTCTGGGTCAAACGGGATGCCGTTCTTGTTGCATGTGATATTCGCGCGGCCCAGTGCCTTTTCGGTCGCGTTGCCCTTTACGCCTTTGGGGCGCAGGTCAACCAACAGAACATGCGTGTCGGTGCCGCCGGTCACGATGTCCAAGCCACCCTTCATCAGCTGATCAGCCAACGCTTGGGCGTTTTTGATCACTTGCGCGGTGTAGTCTTTGAACTCGGGGCGCAGGGCCTCGCCAAAGGCAACGGCTTTACCGGCGATGACGTGCATCAGCGGGCCACCCTGAATACCCGGGAAGATGGCAGAGTTCACCTTCTTCGCGATATCAGGGTTGTTGGTCAGGATCATGCCGCCGCGTGGGCCACGCAGGGTTTTGTGCGTGGTCGTTGTGGCAACGTCTGCGTACGGGAACGGCGATGGGTGGTGGCCACCGGCAACCAGACCCGCGAAATGCGCCATATCAACCATCAGATACGCGCCAACGCTGTCAGCAATTTCGCGCATCTTTGCGAAATCAACCTGACGCGGAATGGCAGAACCACCAGCGATGATCAGCTTTGGCTTATGTTCGGTCGCCAGTTCCTGAACCTGATCATAGTCGATCAGGCTGTCCTGCTTGCGCACGCCGTATTGAATGGCGTTGAACCATTTGCCCGACTGGTTTGGCTTTGCGCCGTGGGTCAGGTGACCGCCCGCATCCAGCGACATGCCAAGGATGGTGTCGCCGGGCTGAAGCAGTGCAGTGAACACACCTTGGTTCGCCTGAGAGCCAGAGTTCGGCTGAACATTCGCAAACTCACAGCCGAACAGTTGCTTGGCGCGGTCGATTGCCAGATTTTCGGCGATGTCCACATAGTCACAACCACCGTAATAGCGACGGCCGGGGTAACCTTCGGCGTATTTGTTCGTCATGACCGAACCTTGGGCTTCCATCACAGCTTGGCTGACGATGTTTTCGGAAGCGATCAGTTCGATCTCGTCGCGCTGGCGGCCCAGCTCTTTCTCAATCGCCTTTGCGATTTCCGGGTCACGGGAAGAAAGGGGTTCGGTGAAAAAGCCGCTGTCGCGGTGCTCTGCGTTCATCTCACATCTCCTTGAAGCGGCTGTTAGCGCCGTTGGGGGGCGTTTTATCGGAACTCTTCCCGCTTCAAAAGACCGGAAAACGATTGAATAGCGCGTGAATGCGTCGCGTGGGCATTCTAACGTCGCCCTTGTGTTTCGTTTCGGGGCACGCGATGACTTTCGGAAACAGGTTCAAGGGTGCGAAATGGCCGACCGAAGCAAAATCGCCTTTATGGCCAGCGGAACAGAGATTTCCGAAACCGCGCGCCGGCATCTGTCGCAGGAATACGGCGATGTCGCGCCGGAAGATGCCGATGTTATCGTTGCCTTGGGTGGGGACGGTTTCATGCTGCAAACGCTTCACGGCACCCAGCACCTTGATACGCCAGTTTACGGGATGAACTGCGGCACGGTCGGTTTTCTGATGAACGAATACCATGAACCCGGTTTGATTGAACGCGTCGCCGACGCCGAGGAAGAGGTGATTCACCCCCTTCGTATGCGCGCCATCGGCGAAGACGGCACCGTGCACGAGGCACTGGCAATCAACGAAGTTTCGCTTTTGCGTGCCGGTCCGCAGGCGGCGAAGTTGCGGATCACCGTCGATGGTAAGATGCGGCTGGACGAACTGGTCTGCGATGGCGCGCTGCTGTCGACGCCAGCGGGTTCTACGGCCTATAACTATTCCGCGCACGGGCCGATCTTGCCCATCGGATCGGACGTTCTGGCATTGACGGCGATGTCTGCCTTCCGTCCGCGCCGTTGGCGTGGGGCGTTGTTGCCCAACACGGCACATGTGCGTTTTGACGTGCTTCAACCGTCAAAGCGGCCCGTCATGGCAGACGCCGACAGCCGATCCGCCGGGAAAGTCATTTCTGTTGAGATTAGCAGCGAACCAAGCATTTCCCACCGCATCCTGTTCGATCCCGGTCACGGGTTGGAGGAACGGCTGATCCGCGAACAGTTCGTCTAGGCGCTGTCTTTTCGGTTCTTGGCCCAGCTTTCGCGCTTGCGGTAAATCGTCGACGGCGAAACATCCAGCTCGCGCGCGGCCTTGGGAACGGAACCGTGGTGGCGTGCAATCGTGTCTTCGATCACGCGCTGTTCGATCTCTGCAAGGGTTTTCCCGATCAACTCATTCAGGCCCGCACCTTCGGGCGCAGGGGCCGGCGCGACGGGCTGAACTGGGATGCTGGTTAACGTCGCGTGGGGTTGGCGCAGTTCGGCCGGAAGCATTTCAATGGTGACGGTCGGCCCTTCATTCAGAACGACGGCATGGCGCAGCACGTTAAGCAATTGGCGAACGTTGCCGGGCCAATCAAAGCTTCTGAACAGGGCTTTTACCTCGGGCGAAAGGGCGGTGAAGTTACGCCCTTCTTCCTGCGAAAAGGTGACAAGCGCGGACTCTGCAATTTCGATCGCATCTTCGCCACGTTCCCGCAGCGGAGGCAGATGGATCGGAACCACATGAAGCCGATAGTACAAGTCTTCGCGGAACCGACCTGCGCGGACTTCTTCCATCGGGTCGCGGTTGGTTGCGCAGATGATCCGGACGTTCACTTTGCGCGGCGTCGGCGCACCCACGGGTTGGATCATCGACGTCTGCAAAAAGCGCAAGAGCTTTGTCTGCAGGTTCAGATCCATTTCGCAGATTTCGTCTAGGAACAGCGTTCCGCCATCTGCAACGGCGGCCGCGCCCAACTTGTCTGCGATGGCGCCGGTGAACGACCCTTTCAGGTGGCCGAACACTTCGGATTCCAAAAGGTCGGACGGGATCGCGCCGCAGTTCAGGGGCACGAACGGGCCATTGGCCCGCAGCGATTCACCGTGAACGGCCTGTGCGCAAATCTCTTTCCCGGTGCCACTTTCGCCGGTGACAAATACCGTCGCCATCGAATGACTGACTGATCTGATACGGTCGTAAACCTGCCGCATGATCGGGGATGAACCGACAAAACTGCTTAGCGGACCCGAATCTTTTGGCTTGGCCGCGCGTTCACCGCGTGCGCGAGTTCCATCGGCCAATGCGTTTTCGACGGCGTGCAGAAACCGTTGTTCGTTGAAGGGCTTCAGCAGAAACTCATAAGCGCCGCCGCGCATGGCTTCGACAGCGCGATTGATCGAACCGTTGGCCGTAACCACGATGATATTGGTGTCGGGCTGAAGTTCCAGAAATTCGCGCATCAGTTCCTGCCCGGAACCGTCGGGCAACATTAGGTCAAGAAGCACAACCTGCGGTCTTAGCTTGCGAAATTGTGCGAGTCCTTCGGCTGCGGTGCTTGCACTGACTACTTCGTGGCCTGCGCCTCGGAGAACCGATTCATAGACCATCTGCAAGGATGCGGTGTCTTCAATAAGTAAGAGTGGGTTCATACGCTGTTTGCTCCGAACCGATCATGGAATTCGCGGTCTAGACGCGTAAGAACCATGTCGATCTGCTGCAATACTTGCGGGCACATCGCCCGCGTTACACTACTGTCTTTGTCATGCGAGGCAATGTTGACTGTCTCGGCCATAGCCTGAAGATGGTCCGCCCCGATCGCACCTGCAAGAGAAATCAACACATGGGTGCGGGCGCGCAGCAACGCGTAATCGGAAATGCGCATCCCTTCTTCGACGCCGGTTTTTACGGTTTGGAAGTCCTGCGTCAGTCTTTCCAACAACTCTTGCCCGTTCTCGTCGCCAGCCAATGCAAGCAGCCGATCAAGGTTGACTTCGTTTAGGGCCGGCGTGTTTTGCGTCGGCACCGTAACGCGTGCAGTTTTTTCGCCTTTTGTCAGGACGCCGGAAATCGCTTCGCCGAATGCTTCGATGCTCATGATCGGTTTGGCGAGGATGCCATCGGCACCGGATTCATAAATCTCATCACGGTTGGCAGACAGCACATAGGCGGTGATCGCCAACACAGGCAGAACCTCGGCGGCGTCTGTTCCACGCTCATGCAGACGAACGGCGCGGATAAGATCCAGCCCCGACATTCGCGGCATCTCGATGTCGATTAGCGCAAGGTTGAAGTGTTGTTCCTGAAGCAGTTCCCATGCTTCTTGCCCGTCCGAAGCGATCCGGTAATCCGCGCCAAGCGTATCTAGCATCTGGCGCATAAGAAGCTGGTTGGTTGGGTTGTCTTCAGCAACCAGAACGCATTTCCCGGAAAGATCAGGAAGCGTCGCGGCGGCACTGGGGGCATTAACGCCGGGGGCCCAACTGGCCCGAGGAACCAGAATTACGACTTCTGCGCCGCCCAGGGATCGGTTGTGCACCTCCATCCGGGCATTCATCTGATCGCATAGTTCATGCACGATGTGCAGCCCAAGCCCGGTTCCCGGCGTTTCACTTTCAGGGGGGCGGCCACCGGGCTCAAACAAGCGGGCGAGGGCCGCGTCAGAAAAGCCGTGGCCCGTATCGCGCACTGCAAAGCTAAGGGTTTCGCGTTCACGCATGCTGACCGAAAGGGTGACTTCGCCCGCATCGGTATGTTTCATCGAATTCCCGATAAGGTTCGTTAGTATGCGTTCCAGCGCGCCGCGGTTTGTGCCAATCACTTGGGGCAGGTCCGAACCCGCCTCTAGGCCGAACTTTAGGCTTTTGCCCTGCGCATGGGCAGACCAACGGGCGTGCAGGTCGTCAAGGAAGGGTTTCAGCGCAAGGTTGCGTTCATCTTCTTCAACGGTGCTTTCGCCGGTAACAAGCGCCAAAACTTCGTCGCTTAGCCGGGCCAGTTGTTCACCAGCGCTGCGCACCCGCTGAAGCTGTTGACGCGAGTTGGGGTCAAGTGAAGAAAGATCGGCAAGTGTCAGGCCGCCAATGATATCTGCCACCGCATTTCGGATGTCATGGCCCAGCAACGCCGCGCGGGCGTTGATGGGAATAACATCCTCTGACAGCTGATCAGTGCCCTCAAATGAAACCTTAGCTGAAATAGCGCTACCTTCTCGAAATACCTGCATAACAACCATGCACTCGTATAAGTTGCATCATGCAATGCATAGCGCAGGGTATGCAATGGCACCAACCTGTCTAAACCGGCAGGTTAGTGCCCAATTTCGAGTTCAATCCGCGTTTGCGTAACCGAGTGTTTTCAAAGCGGCAGCAATTTCATCAAGAATCACCGGGTCATCAATCGTCGCCGGCATCTTGAATTCTTTTCCGTCGGCGATGTTCACCATGGTCCCGCGCAGGATTTTTCCGGACCGGGTTTTGGGCAAACGGTCGACAACACAGGCCAGCTTGAACGCGGCGACGGGGCCGATCTGATCGCGCACCAGTTTGACGCATTCTTTCACGATGTCCGCGTGTGGGCGGTTCACGCCAGCAGTCAGACACAAGAAGCCAAGTGGCAACTGCCCCTTCAACTGATCCCCAACACCAATTACCGCGCATTCGGCGACGTCCGGGTGGGCGGCCAGCACTTCTTCCATGCCGCCAGTTGACAGCCGGTGACCCGCAACGTTGATCACGTCATCGGTGCGCGCCATGATGTAAAGGTACCCGTCGTCATCAATGTATCCGGCATCCCCGGTTTCGTAATAGCCGGGGAAATGTTCAAGATAGCTTTTCTTGTACCGCGCTTCGGCATTCCAGAGGGTTTGCAGCGTGCCGGGGGGCAGGGGAAGTTTGATCGCAATTGCGCCAAGTTCGCCCGCGGGCAGGGGATGGCCGCCTTCGTCAAGAACTTGAACATCGTGGCCCGGCATCGCGACCGATGGCGAACCAAGCTTGATCGGCAGCTTTTCAATCCCGGCCGGGTTCGACGCAATCGCCCAGCCCGTTTCAGTTTGCCACCAATGGTCAATCACCGGCACGCCAAGCTGGTTCTGCGCCCATTCAATCGTATCCGGATCAGCACGTTCACCCGCCAGATAGACCGCCTTAAGGTTGGACAGGTCGTATTTCTGGATGAATTCGCCCTTCGGGTCTTCGCGTTTTACAGCGCGCAGTGCGGTGGGCGCGGTGAAGAAGCTTTTGACTTTGTGCTCTGACATCACACGCCAGAACGTGCCCGCATCGGGTGTTCCCACGGGCTTGCCTTCGAAGACGATTGTCGTGTTGCCATGGATCAGGGGACCATAGCAGATATAGCTGTGGCCAACGACCCAGCCCACGTCAGACGCTGCCCAGAACACATCGCCGGGATCGACGTTATAGATGTTCTTCATCGACCAATTCAGCGCGACAAGGTGTCCGCCGGTTGAACGTACAACGCCCTTGGGCTGCCCCGTGGTGCCAGAGGTATAAAGGATGTACGCCGGGTGGTTCCCTTCGACGGGCACACAGTCGGCCGGTTGCACGCCATATTGGAAGCCGTGCCAGTTGTAATCGCGCCCCTCTTCAAGATGCGCGACTTCTTGTTCACGCTGGAAGATGACGCAGAAATCAGGCTTGTGCGAGGATTGCTCAATCGCGCCATCCAGCAAGGGTTTGTAATGCACAACCCGGCCCGGTTCGATCCCGCAAGAGGCGGCGATGATGCACTTTGGTTTGCAATCGTCGATACGCACGGCAAGTTCGTGTGCGGCGAAGCCACCAAACACGACCGAGTGTACAGCACCTAGGCGCGCGCAGGCCAGCATCGCCTCAAGTGCCTCGGGTACCATGGGCATATAGATGATAACGCGGTCACCCTTTTCCACGCCTTTGGCGCGCAGCGCACCGGCAAGGTTGGCCACGCGGTTACGCAGTTCGAAATAGCTGATTTCACGCTTGGTGTGGGTGACGGGGCTGTCATAGATGATGGCCGTCTGATTGCCCTTGCCAGCTTCGACATGACGGTCCACCGCGTTCCAGCAGGTGTTTACCATGCCGTCGGAATACCATTCGTAAAGGGGGGCGTTGTCGTCGAACAAGGCCTTGCTTGGCGTCTTGTCCCAATCAATCGCTTGGGCGGCTTCCATCCAGAAACCTTCGGGGTCGTTCTTCCACGCGCCGTAAACGTCTGCGTATGCCATGGTATTCCTCCTCCTCGACAACGCCTTTGTGTTACGGAGCGTCACGTATCGGAGCAAGGATTAATACATGCGCATTTTGCCACTGGGAGCGCTAAAGGTTCGCTGACAGCGCTAACCGACAGCGCTGACATGTAGGCCAACCCAGAATCAGCGCGAAATTCGCCGCCGAAAGGGAAGGCGCGCCCAGACAGTTTGATCGTCAAACTGTCTGGGATATCGTTACCCGTAATGCGCGACCGGCGTGCCGGCCAACGCCGAGATATTCAACAACCCCCGCGCCGTGATCGAAGGCGTTACGATATGCGCCCGGTTGCCCATGCCCATCAAGATCGGTCCAACCTCCAGACCACCGGCACGCAGTTTCAAGATGTTGCGCACGCCAGAGGCAGCGTCGGTATTGGCAAAAACCAACACATTCGCGGCACCTTCCAAGCGGGATTGGGGGAAGATCCGTTCGCGCAATTCCGGGTCCAATGCAGAGTCGATGTGCATTTCGCCCTCATATGCGAAATCCGGTTCGTGTGCTTCCAGAAGCTCCATCGCGCTGCGCATGCGACGACCAGTTTCACAGTCAAGGTTCCCGAACTGCGAGTGAGAGCAGAGCGCGACATTGGGCTGTAACCCAAACCGGCGCACGTGACGCGCGGCGCCGATCACGGTTTCCGTAATCTGTTCGGGTGTGGGTTCGGGGTGAACCTGCGTGTCGGCCACGAACAGGGGGCCATCTTCCAAGATCATCAGGCTAAGCGCGCCAACGGGGTGCAGCCCATCCCGCGCCAGCACTTGGCGGACATAGTTCAGGTGCCACAGATACTGCCCAAAGGTTCCACAAATCAGCGAATCCGCCTCGCCGCGATGCACCATGACGGCGGCGATTGCGGTTGTATTCGTGCGCATGATCGCCTTTGCCAAATCGGGCGTGACGCCGCGCCGGGCCATCAGCTCGTGATAGGTTCCCCAATAATCACGGTATCTTAGATCGTTTTCGGGGTTCACCACCTCAAAGTCTTTTCCGGCGCGAATGGTCAGGCCGGCACGGTCACACCGGTTTTCGATCACGTCCGGGCGGCCAATCAGGATCGGCTTGTCGGTGGTTTCTTCCAGCATCGCTTGTGCGGCGCGCAGCACGCGTTCGTCTTCGCCTTCGGCAAAAACGATACTACGCGTGGCTTGCGCGGCTGCGGCAAAGACCGGGCGCATAATCAATGCGGATTTAAAGACCGACCCATCAAGGCTTTCTTTATAGGCGGCGAAGTCTTCGATTGGGCGGGCCGCAACGCCAGATTTCATCGCGGCCTTCGCCACGGCAGAGGCCACAACCCCCATCAGGCGTGGATCGAACGGTTTGGGGATCAGGTAATCCGCGCCAAACGTCAACTGTTCGCCTTGATACGCTGCGGCGGCTTCGGCCGAGGTGGTGGCGCGGGCCAAGGCGGCGATGCCTTCGATACAGCCAAGCTGCATCTCGTCGTTGATTTCAGAGGCGCCAACATCCAGCGCGCCGCGGAAAATGAACGGGAAGCATAGGACGTTGTTCACCTGATTGGGGTAATCAGACCGGCCCGTCGCAATGATCGCATCAGGTGCGACGGCGCGGACGTCTTCGGGCATGATTTCGGGTGTCGGGTTGGCCAGCGCGAAGATGATCGGGCGTTTGCCCATTTTCGCGACCATTTCAGCTTTCAGAACGCCGGGGCCAGACAGGCCAAGGAACAGATCAGCGCCTTCGATCACTTCATCCAACACGCGCAGGTCCGATTTCTGCGCATAGGCCGCTTTTTGCGGGTTCATGTCTTCGGTACGGCCTTCGTAGACCAAGCCATTGATATCACAAAGCCAGACGTTTTCGCGTTTCACACCCAGCTTTAGAAGCATGTTCAGGCAGGCAATCCCTGCTGCGCCGCCGCCGGTGGAAACCACCTTGATGTCTTCAAACGACTTGCCAGCAACACGCAACGCATTGGTTGCAGCGGCACCTACAACGATGGCGGTGCCGTGCTGATCGTCGTGGAAGACCGGGATGTTCATCCGTTCACGACACAGCTTTTCGACGATAAAACAGTCGGGTGCCTTGATATCTTCCAGATTGATGGCGCCGAACGAAGGTTCCAGTGCACAAACGATATCGGCCAGCTTTTCGGGGTCACTTTCGTTCAGCTCAATATCGAAACAGTCGATGTCGGCGAACTTTTTGAACAGAACGGCCTTGCCTTCCATCACAGGCTTAGAGGCAAGCGCGCCGATATTTCCCAGCCCTAGAACCGCGGTGCCGTTCGTAACAACGGCAACCAAGTTCCCGCGCGCTGTGTACTTGGCGGCCGTTTGGGGGTCGGCTTTGATTTCAAGGCAGGCTTCGGCCACACCGGGGGAATAAGCACGGGACAGATCGCGGCCGTTTGCCAACGGCTTTGTCGCGCGAATCTCCAGCTTTCCGGGCTTTGGATGGGCGTGATAATCTAGCGCCGCTTCGCGCAACGATTTCGCTTTACTGTCGCTCATGTGGCCTCCCCTGGGGAATAGTTTAAAGTTAAACTATATTTAATGCCCTCGGATACGATAGACTGCATCATCTCGCAAGGTGAACATTGAAAAACGCGGTCTTACAGGCGAAATGCGCTGAAATCCGCATCAACCGCTTACCGACGTCGCGGTATTTTCCATTAGCGTCGGCTTGGCGGGCTTGCATCCCCCCGCGCCGCGCCGCAGATTGAGCGGAGGAGGTTTTCCCATGACACTTCTCGATGCGGCACGCGCCGTTCAGCTTAATGCATACGCACCCTATTCCAAGTTCAAGGTTGGTGCCGCGATCCGCACGAAAAGCGGGGCGGTCTATTCCGGCTGTAACGTGGAAAATGTCGCTTACCCCGAAGGCACCTGTGCCGAGGCTGGTGCAATTGCCGCCATGTGTGCCGCCGGTGATTACGACATCGTCGAGGTGGCAGTCATTGCGGAAAGCCCCGGACCGGTTCCGCCATGCGGCGGCTGCCGCCAAAAATTAGCGGAATTTGCCGAGGGCGAGGCCAAGGTGACCATGGCAACGCTGTCTGGTGAAACGCTGGTTATGACCGTGGCCGAACTTTTGCCGGGGGCATTCGGCGCTGAACATATGGATCAGGTGTAACCATGGACGCCCGCGTTATCATCGCCAAGCTGCGTGACGAAGAGAGACTGAGCGACGAAGAAATTCAATGGTTCGCGAAGGGGCTTGCCACAGGCGATGTTACAGATGCGCAAGCGGGGGCCTTTGCGATGGCTGTGCTGTTGAACGGCCTGATCCGGGAAGAGCGTATCACCCTAACGCGCGCGATGCGCGACAGTGGCTTGGTGATGAAATGGGATTTGCCCGGCCCGGTGTTGGATAAGCATTCCACGGGTGGCATCGGTGACTGTGTGTCGCTTTTGCTGGCACCGGCGCTGGCGGCTTGCGGCGCGTACGTGCCGATGATCTCGGGCCGTGGGTTGGGGCATACGGGCGGAACACTTGATAAATTGGAATCCATCCCCGGCTATTGCGGAGAAATCCCAGTAGAGCGGTTGCGCGAAGTTACGGCCACCATCGGCTGTGCGATTGTTGGGTCGTCGGCTGATATCGCCCCGGCTGACAAACGGCTTTACGCAATCCGTGATGTTTCAGGAACGGTCGAGAGTGTCGATCTGATCACGGCGTCGATTTTGTCTAAGAAACTGGCCGCTGGCCTGGAAGGGCTGGTGCTTGACGTCAAGGTCGGCTCTGGCGCGTTCATGAAAACGATGGAAGAGGCCGAAGAGTTGGCCGAAGCCTTGGTCGAAACCGCGCAAGGTGCGGGCTGTATGACGACGGCGCTGATCACCGACATGAGCCAACCTTTGGTCGGCTCTGCCGGGAACGCACTGGAAGTGATCGAGGTGATGGAAACCTTGACCGGCACCGGTGTGACCCCCGCATTGTGGGATATTACCTGCGCGTTAGGGGGCGAGTTGCTGGCCCTTGGCGGTTTGGCCGCCGACGCAGCCGACGGCGCAGGACGTATTTCCAACGCGTTGGAAAGCGGCGATGCGGCTGAAAAGTTCGGAGAGATGGTCGCAGAGCTTGGCGGCCCGGTTGATTTCGTGGAACGCTGGCCTGACCGTTTGCCATCTGCGCCGGTCGTGCGCGAAGTGACCGCAGGCGTCGGCGGTATTGTGCAAGAAATTGACTGTCAGGCGCTTGGCATGTCGGTGGTTGAACTTGGCGGTGGTCGTAAACGCGGCGGGGACAAGATCAACCCATCGGTCGGTTTGTCAGAGCTTGCCCCGCTGGGCGAAGTGGTAAGCCCTGAGATGCCGCTTGCCCTGATCCACGCGGCCGATACCGAAGCTGCGGAAGTCGCCGAAAAGATGGTTCGTGCGGCCTATAACATCGGTGACAAAGATCCGGTCATTCCGCCTTTGGTGCATCGGAGGCTGCGCTGATGCCCCGCGTATTTCTTGTCGTCATGGACTCTGTCGGATGCGGTGGCGCGACGGATGCGGACCGTTTTTTCAATGATGGAACCCCTGACACAGGGGCCAACACACTTGCACATATCGCACAATCCTGTGCGGCTGGACGCGCTGAAAACGGGCGTAACGGGCCGCTTCAGCTTCCAAATCTCGACAATTTGGGGCTGGGGGCGGCGGTTCAACTGGCCTCGGGCGATGATGCGCCGGGGCTTGGGGCGGACCCGACCGGATTGTGGGGTGCTGCAAGCGAAATCTCTCCGGGTAAGGATACGCCATCGGGCCATTGGGAACTGGCAGGCGTGCCCGTGCCGTGGGACTGGCACTATTTCCCGAACACCACGCCAAGCTTTCCGCCCGATGTCGTCGCAGAGGTGTGCCGCTTGGCCGGCACCGACGGTATTCTGGGGAACTGCCACGCTTCGGGGACCGCGATCATTGCCGATCTGGGGGCAGAACATCTGCGCACTGGGATGCCGATTTGTTATACCTCGGCGGACAGTGTGTTCCAGATCGCAGCCCACGAAGAAACTTTCGGGCTAGATCGTCTGTTGCAGCTGTGTCGTGACCTTGCGCCGATGTTGCATAAGATGAAGGTTGGCCGTGTCATCGCGCGCCCCTTCATCGGGTCAGAGGCCGAAGGATTTACCCGCACGACCAACCGCCGCGACTTCGCCATTGCGCCGCCCAAGCCAACGCTGTGTGATTGGGTGAAAGCCGCAGGCCGCCACGTTTATGCGGTTGGTAAAATCGGCGACATTTTTTCGATGCAGGGCATCGACGAAGTGCGCAAGGGGGCAGATGCCAAGTTGATGGAACATCTGATCGACCTGATGGACGAGGCAGAGGATGGCAGCCTGACATTTGCCAATTTCGTGGAATTCGACAGCCTGTTCGGTCATCGTCGCGACGTGTCTGGATATGCCGCCGCGTTAGAATGGTTCGACAGCCAACTGCCCCGCGTTTTCGCCAAAGCGCGCGAAGGCGACTTGATCTTGTTCACGGCGGATCATGGCAACGACCCAACGTGGATCGGCACGGATCATACGCGCGAACGTGTGCCGGTGTTGGGGCACGGCGTTGGCCTTCGTGAAGTCGGGCTGATCGGGTTCACGGGCGTGGCCGATATTGTCGCGCAGCATTTGAAAATCTCTAAACCCGCCGAGGCATCCGATGCGTGATTTCCCCAAGGTTGAACTGCATCTGCATCTGGAAGGCGCTGCGCCGCCCGCGTTCATTCGGGGGCTTGCCCGTGAAAAGAACATGGATATTTCCGGTGTGTTCGATGAACACGGAAACTATGCTTTCAAAGATTTCTGGCATTTCCTGAAGGTGTACGAGGCCGCGACCTCGACCCTGCAAACGGCCGAGGATTACCACCGGCTTACGCTGGCGGTGCTAGAGGAAAGCGCAGCGCATGGTGTGATCTATACCGAAAGCTTCTTGTCACCTGATTTCTGTGGCGGGCGTGATGTTGGCGCGTGGCGCGAATACCTTCATGCCATCCGCGACGCTGCCGATCAGGCCGAGAAAAGCCACGGGATCATCATGCGCGGTGTCGTGACCTGTATCCGACATTTCGGGCCAGAAAAGGCGAAAGAGACCGCATTATGCGCTGCGGAAACCGCAGGCGATTGGCTGACTGGGTTTGGCATTGCCGGGGATGAAACCGCCGGAAAGCCCAAAGATTTCGCCTATAGCTTTGATATGGCGCGCGAGGCGGGGTTGCGCCTTACGGCCCATGCGGGGGAATGGGGCGGGCCGCAGTCCGTTCGCGATGCGTTGAACGATCTGGGTGTCGAACGAATTGGCCACGGTGTGCGGGTCGCCGAAGACCCGGCATTGGTTGAAGAACTGGCCGAAAAAGAAGTGGTGCTGGAAGTTTGCCCCGGTTCGAACGTCGCGCTTGGCGTCTATCCGAACTGGCGGGCCCACCCAATTGGTATGCTTTTTGACAAGGGGGTGAAGGTCACGGTTTCCACCGATGACCCGCCGTTTTTCCACACAACGATGACGGACGAATATGACCGGCTTTCCGATACGTTTGACTGGGACGACGGAGTGTTTAAGACATTAAATACCATTGCTGCTAATGCTGCTTTCTGCGACGAAAAGACTCGCGCTAATGTGTTGGAACGCTTGGAGAAAACCGATGACTGAACATCTTACGATCGTTGAACACCCATTGGTGCAGCATAAGCTTACCCTGATGCGCGACAAAGAAACGTCGACGGCGGGGTTTCGGCGACTGCTGCGCGAAATTTCACATCTGCTGGCCTATGAGGTCACGCGCGAATTGGCGATGACGACCAAGCGGATTGAAACGCCGCTTCAGGAAATCGACGCGCCGATCCTTGATGGCAAGAAGCTGGCGCTGATTTCGATCTTGCGGGCTGGCAACGGGTTGCTGGATGGCATTCTAGAGCTGATCCCAGCCGCGCGCGTTGGTTTCGTCGGGCTATACCGCGATGAAAAAACGTTAGAGCCTGTGCAGTACTATTTCAAAGTGCCAGAGGCGCTGGAAGATCGGTTGGTTATTGCGGTTGATCCGATGCTGGCCACCGGCAATTCGTCGGTCGCGGCGATCGATCTGTTGAAAGAGGCCGGGGCGAAAGACATCCGCTTCCTCTGCCTTCTCGCCTCGCCCGAAGGGGTGGCGCGAATGAAAGAAGCACATCCCGATGTGCCAATCGTCACAGCGTCCTTGGACGAAAAGCTGAATGAACAGGGGTATATCGTTCCTGGGCTAGGGGACGCGGGTGATCGCATGTTCGGCACAAAATAGCCTGTTTTCTCATTTATGAGAAATAGGCGGTTCGCCATCATCACCAACGGCTTTTTGGGAAGACTTATGCGCGCTAATAGGCTGATTTCAGCGACAGGGCTGTCAGTTTTGCTGATGGCCAATGCGGCGTTCACGCAATCCTTGGATGTTGGAGCCGGGCCTTCCGAACTGCCACCGGGCGACTATTTCGCCGCGCAATATGTCGACAGTGAGGGGTGTGTATTCAGCCGCGCGCGCTATGCGGGCGAGGTGATATGGCTTCCGCGGATCAGCGCCGAGCGGAAGCCGGTTTGCGGATCAGAGCCGACGTTTGCTGCAGAGCAGGCTCCACTTGCAAGCGTGACGGCGGAAACGCCCGCACCGAAGTCTGCAGCTGTGCGACAGGCGCCCGCGCCAAAACCGGCGCGCAAACCGCAAGTGAAGGCGAAAACACCCGTCGCAGCCAAAGTCGCGCCACCGACAAGGCAGAAAGCCATGCGTTTGCCGGAAGACGTGTGTGGCGGTCGTTCAGTCATTGACGCGAAATACACTGCGGATGGCAAAAAGATCGAAGTCACGTGCGGCCCTGAAGGGGCGGCCAATTCGACGATACGCATTGCCGCTCACAGATATGTCCAAGTTGGCACTTTCGGGGTGGAACGCAACGCCAAGGCGACCATCGCAAAGCTTCGTGTCATGGGCTTGCCGGTTTCGGTGGCCACAGCAACCTTTCAGGGCAAGCCAGTGCAGGTTGTTCTGGCGGGCCCGTTTGTGCAACAGGGCAAGCTGGACAGTGCGCTTGAGGCTGTGAAAGACGCCGGGTACACCGACGCGTTCTTGCGGAAATAGCCTGGAACCGGGCGCTTACCCGCCGCAAATCCCCTGAAGCCTGACCCAATCACTGTCCGCCAAAACGGGCTTTCGGGTTTGGCCCCGCATCGGGTCAGCCTCGATCAGGCCCAATACGGTTTCTCCGGTCAGGTCCAGCGCATAGGCATAAGGGGATGAAGGAACCCCTGCCGCTTCAAAACGCGCCAAAAGGACTTCGTCAGACAGGGTTGCCGGGGGGGCAGTCAATAAAGACTCTGCGTAATCGTTCAGCACCTCATTCGATAGGGCGCCCGTTGTCAGAAGTTTAAAGGTTGGCACTGTGCCGACGGCTTTCAACAAACGGTCCAGCGGGTCTTGTTGCGCGGCGCGCTCGGCCTCGGCCAGAATGAAACCGGCGGCAACGTCGGCGTCTTCATAGTCTTCGACCATCGCGCGGTTCAGCAGGGTCAGGCCACCGGGCAGATGGGCCGCTTGCGTGACGCCAGCGGGTAAGACCACGATGCCATTCTTGCCCGCCCCTAGAAGACGCGTGCTTAGCTGCGCAAGGGCGCGGTCACCCTGCGCCGTATGGCAGGGCTGGCCCGAAACGCGCCCGATGCGAGCCAAAAGGGTGTGTCCAATATCTGTGCGGACCGATGGCGGCACGACCGAAGCCGTATGTTGGCGCAACGCGCCCGGCATCCAGAACACCATGAGCGCAGCAAGCAGAACCAGCCCAGCACCCAAAAGGTAAAGTCGCAAACGCCCACGATGAGGACGCGCGCGTTCGATGGCAGAGGTGACTTTGGTGATGGCGTCGATCATCACCTCGTCTTCGATTTCAAGGGTTTCATCGGCATCGGCGCCGGGGCCAAACAGGGCGGGCGTTGTGCCGGGGTTCAACCGGGTGACCGCGGCAAGGGACCAATGCGTCAGCACACGTTCACGCAGGTCCGAAAGAACAAGCGAGGCATCGCCAAACGATACGATCACATCACGCCGCTGGGCCTCTGACCCTTCGCGCCACAGGCCAGAGCTTTCAAGCCGTTCAAATTCTGTAAGCGCCGTCATTTGCGGCTTGGTCCTGCTCGGTTACTTCTGCATTTTCAAGCGCATGATAGCGGCAAGTGCAAACCGTCACAATGCGGGTATACCTGCATATGTCAGTCTGGAAGTTCCTTTGCGATGACGCGCAGTTCGAATTTCTGGATCTTCCCGGTCGAGGTCTTGGGAAGTTCGGCAAACACCACACGTTTTGGGGTTTTGAACCCGGCAAGGTGTTCACGGCAAAAGCTGATCAAATCAGCCTCGCTTGTGTCTTCACCGTCTTTCAATTCGACAAAGGCGCAGGGGACTTCGCCCCATTTTTCGTCGGGTTTGGCGACGACCGCGCACAGCTCCACGGCGGGGTGGTGCATCAGGGCACCCTCAACCTCGACCGACGAGACGTTTTCGCCGCCCGAGATGATGATGTCTTTCGACCGGTCGGTGATCTTGATGTAGCCATCAGGGTGGCGGAAGGCCACGTCGCCCGAATGGAAATAGCCGCCCTTGAAGCTTTCGGCGGTGGCTTCGGGGTTCTTGTAATACCCTTTCATCACCGTGTTGCCGCGCATCATGATTTCGCCCGTTGTGGTGCCGTCACGCGGGATGTGGCTCATGGCCTCATCCATCACGGTTGCCTCTTCCAGCATCGGCATGGCGACGCCGGTGCGGGCCTTGATCGCGGCGCGTTCGTCTTGCGAGCTTCCCCCCCACAGATCGTCTTGCCATGTGCATTCGGTGGCCGGGCCATAGGTTTCGGTCAGCCCGTAAACCTGCGTGATGTTGAAACCCAGCGGTTCGATCTTGGCCAACGTCGCGGCGGGGGGCGGGGCCCCGGCGGTGAATACCTCGACCGTGTGATCGAAGGGCATCCGGTCATCCTCTTTGGCGTTCACGATGGCGTTCAACACGATGGGCGCGCCGCCGAAATGCGTGGCCCCATCGACCGAGATCGCGTGATAGATGTTCTTGGCCGTGATATCGCGGCAGCAGATCGTCGTGCCGCCAAGGGCGGGCATCATCCACGGGTGGCACCAGCTGTTGCAGTGGAACAGCGGCACGATGGTCAACAGGCGCGGGTGCATCACCATGCGCCACGAAATCACCGTGCCCATCGTGATAAGGTAGGCACCGCGATGATGGTAAACCACGCCCTTGGGCTGCCCCGTGGTGCCCGAGGTATAGTTCAGCGTGATGCTTTCCCATTCGTCCTGAGGCATGATCCAGTCGAATTTCGGGTCGCCTTCGGCAATTAGGTCTTCGTATTCCGGGTGCCGCCCGTCGGCGTAAAGCCCGGCGTCGTGGTCGGCCACTTCGATAATCTGGGGGACGTCGTTGCCATCCATCGCCGATATCGCAGCTTCGGCAAGTGGCATCAGCGCGGTATCGACCAGCACCATCTTTGCCCCGCTATGCGACAGGATGTAGGTGATCGTTTCAGCCTCTAGCCGCGTGTTGATCGCGTTCAGCACGGCGCCACAGGCCGGCACGCCGAAATGCGCTTCGACTTGTGCGGTGATATTGGGCAGCAGGCTGGAAACCACATCGCCGGGCTTGATCCCGAGCTTTGCAAGGGCAGAGGCAAGGCGCGTGACGCGTTCGTGCATCTGGGCATAGGTGAACCGGCGTGAACGATCCAACAGTGCCTCGCGCTGCGGAAAAATGTCTGCCGCGCGGTTCAGGTGTGACAGTGGTGTCAGCGGTACGTGGTTCGCCGCGCATTTTTCAAGCCCGGTTTCGTCAGCCAGCCAGCCCATGATATCCTCCCAAATATCTCCTCCGATTGTGATATTGGCGGGCGTTCGGGTGAATGAAAAGGTGCGAAACGCATCTTTCCCTGTGCAGGCTTGACGCGCTAGTGTCGCGCTATGATCATCTCGCACGGGCGGCGCTATATTTTTGTTCACATCCCCAAGACGGGGGGCACGTCCATGGCTTTGGCGCTGGAGGCGCGGGCCAAGGCTGATGACATCCTGATTGGTGACACCCCGAAGGCCGTGAAACGGCGGCATCGGTTGAAGGATGTGCAGGTCAGCGGGCGCCTGTGGAAGCATTCGCGCCTAAGCGACATTTACGGCTTGGTGGCGCAGGAACAGGTGGCGGATTACTTTACCTTCACGCTTGTTCGGAACCCGTGGGATAGGATGGTCAGCTATTACCACTGGCTGCGCGGGCAGGGGTTTGAGCACCCGGCGGTGAGACTGGCAAAGGCGCATGACTTCAGTGCATTTCTGAACCACCCGCACACCCAAGCCAGCTTTCGCACCGAAACATTCGGCAGCTATATGTTGGACCAAAAGGGGCAGGAGCAGTGCGGCGCCTTTATCCGGCTAGAGCATCTGGCCGATGACATCGCGCCGCTAGAGGCGCATTTGGGTTTCACGCTGGATATCCCGCACGAAAACGCGTCTGACCGCGATGGGTATCACGGTTATTATTCCGATGATGATGCTGGGATGTTGGCCAAGCTGTGTGCCGAAGATATCGAACGGTTCGGCTATTCGTTCTGACCGGGGATCACGGCGCGGCGGTTAAACCGCGCCGTGAGGTATTGTTAGGCTGCTTTGGCTTCTGGATCGAAGCGGCCATAGAAAGTTTCACCCTTCGCGGCCATGTCACGCAGAAGCGCAGGTGTCGTGAAACGCGCACCGTGCTTTTCTGTCAGCGCATCGGTCAATTCGACCGCACGCCCCGCGCCCATGATATCAAGCCAGCTAAGCGGGCCACCGGACCAAGGCGCAAAGCCCCAGCCAAGGATCGCGCCAACGTCACCTTCACGGATATCCATCAGAACGCCATCTTCCAGTGCGCGAACCGCCTCTAGGACTTGTGCGAACAGCAGGCGGTGCTGAACTTCGGTCACGTCAGGCTGTTCAGCGGCTGCCGGGTATTTCGCGGCCAGACCTTCCCAAAGGCCGGTACGCTTGCCCTTTTCATCATAGCCATAGAAGCCCGAGTTCGACTTGCGGCCAAGGCGGCCTTCTTCGAACATCCAGAACAGAACCTCATCCACCGCATCATCGGGGTATTCGTCGCCCATGGCAGCTTTGGTTGCCTTGGCGATCTTAACACCCAGATCGATCGAGGTTTCATCAACCAGCTGCAGCGGGCCCAATGGCATACCGACCAGCTTGGCCGCGTTTTCGATGAGGGCGGGGTTTACCCCTTCCTTCACCATGCGGATGCCTTCGTTGATGTATGGAATGATGCAGCGGTTAGCATAGAAGAAGCGCGCATCGTTCACCACGATCGGGGTCTTGCGGATCTGACGGACGTAATCCAGCGCCTTGGCGGTGGCACGGTCGCCGGTTTCCTTACCCTTGATGATTTCCACCAGCATCATCTTGTCTACGGGGCTGAAGAAGTGGATGCCGATGTACTGCTCGGGCCGCTTCGAGGCCTTCGCCAGTTCGCTGATCGGCAGGGTCGAGGTGTTGGTGGCAAAGATGCAATCTTCGCCCACGACAGCTTCGACCTTGGCGGTGACTTCGGCTTTGATGGCTGGGTCTTCGAACACGGCCTCAACGATCAGGTCGCAGCCTTCCAGCGCGGCGTAATCAGTGGTGGCGGTGATCAGACCAAGGACGGCTTCTTTCTTTTCAGCCGTCGCTTTGCCGCGTTTGATGCCCTTGTCCATGTAGTCAGCGGTATAGGATTTACCCTTATCCGCCGCTTCCTGTTTCTGGTCGATCAGCACGACTTCGATCCCGGCAAGCGCCGATACCAGCGAAATGCCAGCACCCATCATGCCCGCGCCCAGAACGCCAACCTTGCTGACCTTCTGATCCGGTACACCGGCGGGGCGCACTGCGCCTTTTTCCAGTGCTTCTTTGTTCAGGAACAGCGAACGGATCATGGCCGAGGAAGACGGGTTCATCAGAACGTTGGTGAACCAGCGCGCCTCGATCTTCAGCGCAGCGTCGAATGGCACCAGAGAGCCTTCGTATACAGCTGAAAGCAGGGCCTTGGCCGCTGGGTAAACGCCTTGGGTCTTGCCGTGCACCATCGCCGATGCGCCAACGAAGGTCATGAACCCTGCAGGGTGGTAGGGCGCGCCGCCGGGCATTTTGTAACCCTTGGCATCCCATGGTTTCAGGATGTCAGCATCCTTGGCGTTCAGAACCCATTCCTTCGCAGCCGACATCAGTTCGTCAGCCGGAACAACTTCGTCGATGACGCCAGCGGCCTTCATCTTCTTGGGGTCCTGCATCTTGCCTTCCAACAGGAAGGGGGCCGCGCCCATTGCGCCCAGCTTGCGCACAAGACGGGTGGTGCCGCCTGCGCCGGGGAAGATGCCGACCATGATTTCCGGTAGGCCGATCTTGGCCTTCGGATTGTCAGCAACAAAGATGCGGTGACAGGCCAAAGGAACTTCAAGCCCGATGCCAGCCGCCGTGCCGGGCAGGGCGGCCGCGATCGGCTTGCCGCCTTTGTTGGTCTTGGCGTCCATGCCAGCGCGTTCGATTTTGCGCAGCAGGGCATGCATGCTCATGATGCCGTCGAACAGACCCTTGGCAGGGTTGTCGCCCGCGCTTTCCTTCATTTCGGCCAGCACGTTCAGGTCCATCCCGCCGGCAAAGTCTTTCTTGCCCGAGGTGATGATAGCGCCTTTTACGGCGTCGTCGGCCAGCGCTTTGTCGATGCTGGCGTCAAGTTCCTGCAATGCTTCGAACGACATGACGTTCATGCTTTTGCCGGGCACGTCCCACGTGATGATGGCAACGCCGTCCGCGTCTACGGAATAGTGAAATTCAGCCATTGTTTTTGCTCCTTACACGCGTTCGATGATCGTGGCCGCACCCATGCCGGATGCGATACAGAGGGTGGCAAGGCCGACCTCTTTGTCGCTGCGCTCCAGCTCGTCCAGAAGGGTGCCGATGATGATCGCGCCGGTGGCGCCCAGCGGGTGACCCATCGCGATGGAGCCGCCGTTTACGTTGACCTTGTCGTGGTCCACGTTGAACGCCTGCATGAAACGCAGCACAACGGATGCGAAGGCTTCGTTCACTTCGAACAGGTCGATATCGGAAATCGCCATGCCGTGATCTGCAAGGATCTTTTCGGTCACCGGAACCGGGCCGGTCAGCATGATGGTCGGGTCGGTACCGATTTTAGCGGTCGCACGGATGCGCGCGCGTGGCTTCAGGCCGTATTTCTCACCGAACTCTTTGCTGCCGATCAGAACACCAGCCGAACCATCCACGATGCCAGAGCTGTTGCCAGCGTGGTGGATGTGGTTGATCCGCTCTAGGTGCGGGTATTTCATCAGGGCGATCTTATCAAAGCCGGGCATGCTTTCGCCCATATCTTTGAACGACGCTTTCAGGCTGCCAAGCGCCTGCATGTCGGTGCCGGGGCGCATGTATTCATCGTGGTCCAGAATCGGTAGGCCGTTCACGTCACGCACGGTGATCACCGACTTGGCGAAACGGTTGTCTTTCCATGCGGCTTCGGCGCGGTTCTGGGATTCCACGGCCAGCGCATCGGCATCGTCACGGGTGAACCCGTATTCGGTTGCGATGATGTCAGCGGAAATACCCTGAGGCACGAAGTATGTTTTTAGCGCAAGCGAGGGGTCAACGGCAATTGCCGCGCCGTCGCTGCCCATGGCCACGCGGCCCATCATTTCAACGCCGCCCGCGATGTATGCTTCGCCTGCGCCGCCCTTAACTTGGTTCGCGGCAAGGTTCACAGCTTCCATGCCGGATGCACAGAAACGGTTGATCGCAAGACCGGGGATAGATTCATCAAGGTTGGATGCCAAAACAGCTGAACGCGCAAGGCAGCCGCCCTGTTCGCCAACCTGAGTAACGTTGCCCCAGATCACATCCTCAACAGCGTGGCCTTCAAGGTTGTTACGCTCTTTCAGGGCGTCCAGAACCTGCGCAGACAGGCGCAGCGAGGTGACTTCGTGCAAAGAGCCGTCTTTGCGGCCCTTGCCGCGCGGTGTGCGCACGGCGTCATAAATATAGGCTTCGGTCATGTTTGCCTCTCTTCTTAAGTATTTCGGTCCGCGGGGGAACCGGGCATCAGGTCATATGGGGGTTTCCAGCCGGGCAGGGCGGCGATGCGGTCCAGCCAGGCGTCGATATTCGGGTAATCCTTGCGGTCAAAGCCGAAGGGTTCGGGGTAATACAGGTACCCACAGCAGGCGAAGTCGGCGATCGTGGGCGCGTCACCCACCAGCCAATCTTTGTCGGCCAGCTCAGCCTCCAACACCTTTAGCGCGGCGCGCAGGCGGCCCTGCAAGAAGGCAATGACATCAGCCGAACGTTTGTCTTCCGGTAGGAAGTTCATCATGAACCGCGTGGTGCCTGCTTGGCTGGACATCTTGTGATTGTCCCAGAACAGCCAGCGCAGAACCTCGCGCCGTTCCGCCGCGCTGCGCCCGCCGAACTTTCCGGTCTTGGACGAGATGTAATCTTGGATCACGCCCGACTGGCTGAGCGTGACGTCGCCGTCCACCATTACGGGAACTTCACCCATCGGGTTCAGTTCCTGAAACGCTGGTGTGCGTGCCTCGCCGTTGAAGAAATCAACGAAAACGGGTTCCCAATCGACCTCGGCCAATTGCAGCGTCAGCGCGGCCTTATAGGCGTTCCCGCTTTCGCCGAAGCAATAAAGTTTGATCGTCATGGTGTCTCCCCAGTCACAGCGATCTTGCGATCAGCTCTTTCATGATCTCATTGGTGCCACCATAGATGCGCTGCACCCGGGCATCCGTCCACATTTCCGCCACGTCGTATTCCTGCATGAAGCCGTAACCGCCGTGCAGTTGCAGACATTCATCCAACACTTCGCCTTGCGTGTCGGTCAGCCAGTATTTGGACATGGCGGCCTTTTCGACGGACAGTTCACCGCGCAGATGTTCGGCGATGCATTCATCCAGAAACGCGCGGGCGACGGCGGTTTTGGTTTTGCATTCGGCCAGCTTGAAACGGGTGTTCTGGAACTGGGTCAGGGGCCCGCCGAATGCCTCGCGTTCTTTGCAGTATTGGATGGTGCGTTCGACCGCGCCTTCCATGGCACCCACGGCGCCACAGCCGATGATCAGGCGTTCCTGCGGAAGCTGCATCATCATCTGGGCAAAGCCCTTGCCTTCATCCCCGCCAAGAATGTTTTCCGGCGGAATTTCGACATTGTCGAAGAACAGTTCGGATGTGTCGGCAGCGTGGCAGCCGATTTTTTCAAGGTTGCGGCCGCGGCTGAACCCTTCGGCCCCATCCGTTTCGACCACAACCAAAGAGATGCCCTTGGCCCGTTCATTGGGGTCGGTCTTGGCCGCAACGACGATAAGGTTCGCGTGCTGGCCGTTGGTGATGAACGTCTTTTGGCCTGACAGGCGATAGCTGTTGCCTTCGCGCAGGGCCTTGGTGCGGATGCCCTGAACATCGGACCCGCCCGACGGTTCAGTCATCGCAAGCGCGCCGACAAGTTCGCCGCTAACCATCTTGGGCAACCAGCGCTGTTTCTGTTCCTCGGTGCCATAGGCCAGAATGTAATGGCCAACGATGCCGGAATGGATGCCGTGGCCCCAGCTGGCCAGATTGGCCCGCGACGCTTCGGTCAGGATTACCGCCTCGTGCCCGAAATCACCGCCGACACCGCCGTATTCTTCGGGGATAGAAGGGCAAAGTAGGCCCAGTTCACCGGCTTGCGCCCATGTGCTGCGGTCCATCTCTCCCTGTTTGCGCCAGCGGTCGAAATGCGGGCGCCATTCGTCGTTGATGAACTTCTGCGTCATTTCAGCGAGCATTTTGTGCTCGTCCGTCATCCAGTTCGCGCTCATCATCCCCTCCCTTGAATGTGTCGCTTGGTTAGCGTTTTCGCGCTTCCAGCTCTGAATTGAAAATTCTAAGCCGGTGCGAAAGATTGTCCTGATCCGTCACGCTTTCGAAATGTTCGAACAGAAATGAAAGCGCTTCGCCTTCATCCAGACCGGCTTCACGCGAAAAGCGTTTCAGCCTGCGGTATCCGTCTTCTGTCATGGCAATCGGAAAGCGGCGTGTCAGGCGTAGGCGTTTTGGCAATGTAACCTCCGTTTAGTGGGGCAGAGCGGGCAGATGGCGAAGCCACCAAAACAGTGGCTTCGACCCTTTGCATTACACCCAGCCCCAACGGGTGGGCGATCAGAAGTTCGCCGCGTCCAGTGCCATTACGGTGTCTGCACCGCTTTCGATACGCGCAAGGTGCATCGACGTAGCAGGCAGTTGGCGGGCCATGTAATAGCGGCCAGTCGCGATCTTCGTGTTGTAGAATTCTACATCCGAAGCGCCGCCTTCAAGAGCCTCCATCGAAGCTTTCGCCATTTGCGCCCACATCAGGCCAAGGCAAACATGGCCGAACATGTGCATGAAGTCGTAAGAGCCGGACAAAGCGTTGTTCGGGTTCTTCATACCATTTTGCATGAAGTACATGCCAGCGGCCTGAAGATCTTTCGACGCTTTCTTCAGTGGCTCAAGGAAATCAGCCTTCAGTGCTTCGTTGCCATCGTTTTCTTTGATGAAGTTTTTCACCATTTCAAAGAACGCCATCACGTGCTTGCCGCCATCCTGCGCCAGCTTACGGCCCACAAGGTCCAGCGCCTGAACGCCGTTGGCACCTTCGTAGATCATGGCGATACGCGCATCACGAGCGAACTGGGACATACCCCATTCTTCGATATAGCCGTGGCCGCCGTAAACCTGCTGCGCCTGCGTGGCCATTTCAAAGCCCTTGTCGGTCTGGAAACCCTTGATGACCGGGGTCATCAAAGAGATCAGGCCTTCGGCATCTTTGTCGCCACTTTTGTGCGCCTTGTCGATCAACGAGGCACCCCAGAACGTGAACGCGCGCGCGCCTTCGACGAACGACTTCTGGTCCATCAGGTTGCGGCGGATATCAGGGTGAACGATCAGCGGGTCAGCCGGGCCATCGGGGTTTTTCGCGCCTGTCACGTCGCGGCCCTGAAGGCGGTCGTTCGCATAGATCACAGCGTTCTGATACGCGGCTTCGGCCTGTGCGTAACCCTGAAGCCCAACGCCAAGGCGGGCTTCGTTCATCATGGTGAACATCGCGCGCATGCCTTTGTGCATGTCGCCGATCAGGTAACCGGTCGCGCCGTCATAATCCATCACGCAGGTGGAGTTGCCGTGGATGCCCATCTTTTCTTCGATCTTGCCGACAGAAACGCCGTTACGATCACCCAGAGAGCCGTCATCATTCACGATGAACTTAGGCACGATGAACAGGCTGACGCCTTTGATGCCTTCGGGGCCGCCTGGAATTTTCGCCAGAACAAGGTGGATGATGTTTTCCGCCATGTCGTGATCGCCAGCCGAGATAAAGATCTTCTGGCCAGTTACCTTGTACGAACCGTCGTCCTGTGGCTCTGCCTTGGTGCGCATCAGGCCCAAGTCGGTGCCGCAATGCGGTTCGGTCAGGTTCATGGTGCCTGTCCATTCACAGGTCACCATCTTGGGAAGGAACTTCGCCTTCTGTTCGGCGGAACCGTGAGCGTGGATCGCGGAATAAGCGCCGTGGGTCAGGCCCTGATACATGTTGAACGCCATGTTGGCCGAAACGAAGATTTCGCCAACCGCAGTTGCAAGCACATAAGGCATGCCCTGACCGCCGTATTCGGGGTCACAGTCCAGCGCGGTCCAGCCGCCTTCTTTGATCTTTTCGAAGGCTTCTTTAAATCCGGTCGGCGTGCGCACGACGCCGTTTTCCAGAACACAGCCTTCAGTATCGCCCACTACGTTCAATGGGGCCAACACATCAGAGGCCAGCTTGCCAGCTTCTTCCAAAACGGCAGATGTGAAATCTGCTTCGAGTTCGTCGTAGCCTTCGATGTCGCTTTTGGACACGTTCAGCAGGTCATGCAGAAGGAACTGCATATCCTTGGTAGGCGCTGTGTATGCTGGCATCTTATTCTCCCATGATCGTTATTCGGCGGCGGCTTGCCGCCCATACTCGTCAAGGCGGTTTTCCACCCAGCCGAGTTGTTCTTTTAGGTCTGCAATTGCTTCGTCCAGTTCGGCGCGCTGACTTTCCATGTCAGCCAGTCGCGCGCAGGCGACTTCGTGCGTGCGGCGAAGCTGTGTCTCTTGTTGGTCACCGATTGTGTACAGTTCCAGCAGTTGACGAATTTCTTCCAAGCTGAAGCCGAAGCGCTTGCCGCGCAGGATCAGCGTAAGACGCGCCCGGTCGCGCTTTGTGAAAAGCCGTTTCTGCCCTTCGCGGATAGGGAACAAAAGTTCCTTGGATTCGTAAAAACGCAATGTGCGTGGCGTCACTTCGTACATGTCGCACATTTGCCGGATCGTCATTGTGCTCTCGGTCATAGTTACCTCTACGTCAAATACATGCGGCCGAGCGGGTCAGATGCGTGTATCAGGTTTCATTTACAAGTAATGTTGACGCGCACGTAAATGAAACGTGGCGTCATTTTTTGTCTGACGTAATGTCAGAACGTCTCCTTTACCGTTTTGGTTGGCAGGATCATTAGGCCAACTTCGATTCCAATGAAGAATCGCGTTGATTTTGTGGAAAAACCAAGATTTCTCGGGGGGAACTTTCGTGCAAAATCGTCAGCTTTCGTTTTTGTGTGCTACGGAGGTGCATCGGGAGAGTTTATGACAATTTACATTACGGGCGGTTCGAACACTGCCAAGCCGGGCGGTTGGTCCGATAAATTTGCAGCACGGATCGTGCGTAAATACGCGGTGCGCAATCTGGCGCTGGGGGCAACAAACTCGCATATGGCCTTCATCCGTGTCATGCGCGATGCGCAGTTGGGGCCGGGCGATGCGGTGGTTTGGGCCAATTCGACGAATGACGCTATGTGCATGTCAGAAGGGCATTATTCCGATTTTGCGCTGATCGGTTACGTCGAACAGATGATCCGTTTGTGTGCAGAAACCGGTGCGCGTTTTATTCCGTTGATCATCGACAGCTATAACAAATTGGTGGACGTCGAACAGGCGGAATACAAGCGCCGCATTCTGGCGCTTCTTGAACATTACAGCCTTCCATGGATCGACCTGCGTGCCGCCTATTTTGGTGAAACGGGCGAAGCCGACCTGCCGCGACATTTCTTTATGGATCCGTTGCACTTCAATGCCGACAGCCCGGTTACCGATTTCATCGGTGATCTTGCGATTGAAGCTGTCGAAAGTGGCCTTGGCCATCCCGCCAAGACAAGTCCGATGAGCGATGATGCCAAATGCCGGTTCGAGGTGGTCAGCGAATTCGGCCCAACGCAGCAAAGCGCACGATTTGAGAATAGCGTGGCAAATCTGGCGACTTGGAAACCGCCCTTTGCATCAACGCCCCTTAGCCCCTCAGGCGCGGCCGAGGTGGACGCCTTGGTCGTCGTCGCGGGGTCGGAAGGGGGGGCTTTTACGATTTCAGTGGGCGCGCAATCGCTGTCATTTTCGGCCTGCCATTGCTTCGGCTACTGGCCAAAGCCGGGGCTATTGATAGTTCGCCCCAGAAATCTGTTGGCAGAGGGGCTTAGGATTGGGACAGGTGACAAGATCAAAGTGGATTGGTGCGATAGCCCGGCCAATTTGAAAGCGGACATGTATTTTCGCGGCAACCTTGAGCCACACCAATTGGGCCAAAGCCAGTCGCGCATCGCCTATGCGGTTCTAAAGCACCACGCGGATTAAACGGTCGACTATTTGGACCCACCTTCGACGCGGTCGCGCAGCTGGGTCAGATCATCAATGGTTGCATCCAGCTCAACGCGTTGCGCCTTCAGATCATCCAGCTTTCGCGATGCCATCTCTACCCACGCAGAGTTCTGCGCTTCGGTGCCTTCTTCTTCATACAACAGAAGCCATTGGCGGATTTCTTCAAGGCTAAAGCCGAATCGACGCCCCCGCAAAATAAGGGTCATCCGGGCCACTTCCCGAGACGTGTAAAACCGGGTGCGCCCATCCTTAATCGGATTGAGAAGCTCAATATATTCGTAGTACCGCAATGTGCGCGGTGTCACATCGAATTTCGCGCACATTTCTTTGAAGGTCAGGTGTTGTTCTGACACCGCTCTTCACCTCTTTGCTAGCTTAGGCCTGACAACGGTAATGACTTACGGGGCAAGGTGCAAATCAGTTCAGGAACCCCGGCGCTAGAAAATAGAACCCATAGGCGACGATCAGCGCAGGCACCGCAGAATAGATGGTCGCAACCATCGCGGCCTTGGGATTAAGGGCGATGGCGGGGAACAACGCATCGCCATCGTTCGCGATTGCATTACCAATCAGCGCCGAGAACGGGATCGCGCCGTTGATATATAACGTTGCGACAAGCACTTGAGGGCCGCACCCCGGCACGAACCCGACCAGAATCGCGATCAGCGGCAGGATAGGGGCCACGGCCTGGAACCACAGTTCCAGATCAAGCCCGGCAAATTCCGCAGCATAGTCGTAGGCCAGATAGGCGGCGATCACCCAAATGGTGATAAAGCTGGTTTCTTCGGCGGCGCGTGTGATTGGGGTGTCGGATGGGTTGGTCATCGCTTTTACGTTGGACGTGGACCAGATCATCAATCCGGTCAGCACGCCTGCCAAAGCGATGAAAAGGACGGGAACGCCCAAAACGTTCGTGATCTCAATCTGGACAAGCTGTGCACCGCCGACGATCAGCCCGGGCACAACGAAGGCAACATAGATCCAATCACGCACCCGCGTTCGGCCCACGGTGGGCACAATGTCACACAGCGGGTTGGAGGGCTTAATTTCGATCTTGTTGAAATGGTCAACGACCCAGCCACTTAGAATACCTGCGACCAAGGAAAGCGGTAAGACAACCATCGCGGCGTCTGGCCGGGTTGCGATCAGCAGGAACGCGGCATCGCCCATGGTTGCTGTCAATGTTGCCACCATGGCGCCCAACCCGACGTGGCCAGAGCTATAGGCAGCAACCACAATCACCGCGCCGCCACATCCGGGGGTCGACCCCAAAAGCGCCGCGATGGGAACTTGCCAACCTTTAGCGTTCTTTAGCGTTTCGGCCATGTCGAAACGGAACAACCGTTCAGCCCCGTAAAACAGCAAAAAGGTGACAGCCACAAAAACCGACACCTGCGTATAGGCATCAACCAATAGGCCGCGCGTGACTTCGCCCAGCCGTCCCGGGGCAAGGGCCAAGCCGATGCAGACCAGCGCGATAAGCAACCGGCGCACACGGAACGGGCCAAGCCTGTCGGGGATGGCGGCCGGCGTAGGTCTAATCTGTGCTGGCGTGTCGGTGGGCATTTAATGCTCCGATAAACTTGCTTTTGCGAATTACTCTCAATTTCAGAACTTAGCACTTGATGCTGGCTTGGCAAGGACCAATAACAAAAGAAATCAACAGGGGACGCCGATGAACGACGACAAGCTGAAGATTGCCAGGCAGTTTATCGAAGCTATTCCGCATTCACGCGCGTTAGGAATGCAACTGGACCTTATGGAGCCCGGTATCGCCGAGATTTCCATGCCCTATGATGAAAAATTGATCGGCGATCCGCGGACTGGCGTTATTCATGGCGGCGCGGTGTCGGCGCTGTTGGATACCTGCGGTGGGGCAGCGGTGGTAACGCACCCAGCGGCCCCTGCGGGCACAGCAACGATCGATCTGCGCATCGACTATATGCGCCCAGCGACGCCGGGCCAGCGGATCAAAGCGCGGGCAGAATGCTATCACGTGACGCGTTCGGTCGCGTTTGTGCGTGCAACCGCAATGGATGAAGATGCGGATCGCCCGGTTGCAACGGCAACGGGGACATTCACCGTGGAACGCCTTGAAGGAGCCGCGAAATGAACCGCCCCCGGCCAGAGCCCGTTCAAGTGGTCAAACAACGCCGTGACGCTGTTCTTGCGTCGCTGGTTCACGGTGTTCCCTACATCCGCTTTTTGGGGATCGAGTTTGACCGGCGCGGCGATGAACTGACCGCCATCTTGCCCTTTGACGAAAAGCTGATCGGCAACCCGATGCTGCCTGCCCTTCACGGTGGTGCAACGGCGGCGTTTCTGGAGGTGACCGCAATCATTGGCCTGTCGTGGGCAATGGTGTGGGAACAGATGGAAAGCGGCGCGCTTGATCCGCAATCCCTTGACGAAGACCACATGCCTAACCTGCCCAAGACGATCGATTTCACCGTTGATTATCTGCGGTCGGGTCTGCCGCGTGATGCATATGCGCGGGCGCGTGTGAACCGTTCTGGCCGCCGGTATGCCTCTGTGCATGTCGAAGGGTGGCAGGACAATCGCGGACGGTTGTTTGCGCAGGCCACGGGTCATTTCCTTATGCCTCAACGCGATGGCTGACACGGCCGCCGCGCTGACGCACCGCCGCGTTCTGACCATCGCTCTGCCTATCGTGCTGTCGAATGCGACGGTGCCGATCTTGGGGGCGGTTGATACCGGGGTGGTGGGCCAGATGGGGCTGGCCGCGCCGATTGGTGCCGTCGGCATCGGCGCGATTATTATCACCGGGATCTATTGGATATTCGGGTTTCTGCGGATGGGCACGACGGGGCTAACCTCGCAGGCGCATGGCGCTGGGAACCGCGGCGAAGTTGACGCAATGCTGTCGCGGGCGTTGATGGTCGGGGTTGGCGCTGGGCTGGCGATGATCCTGCTGCAAATTCCGCTGTTTTGGGCCGCCTTCCAACTTTCCCCCGCCAGCGCCGAGGTCGAGGGGATGGCGCGCAGCTATATGGGCATCCGCGTCTGGTCGGCCCCAGCGGCGATTGCGATTTACGGGATCACCGGCTGGCTGATTGCGCTGGAACGCACGCGGGCGGTTTTGGTCATGCAGCTTTGGATGAACGGCGTGAATATCCTGCTGGATCTTTGGTTCGTGCTTGGCCTGGACTGGGGTGTCGAAGGCGTGGCGACTGCGACGTTCCTTGCCGAATGGTCTGGGGCGGCGCTTGGACTTTGGCTGTGCCGCGATGCGTTTGCAGGGGCTGGGTGGAAAGACTGGCCCCGCGTCTTCGACAGGGCGCGGCTAAAGCATATGGCGCGGGTGAATTCCGATATCCTGATCCGGTCACTTTTGCTTCAGGCGATCTTTATCTCGTTCCTGTTCTTTGGCGCGGATTTTGGCGATGTGCCTTTGGCGGCAAATCAAATCCTTTTACAGTTCCTAGCAATCACCGCCCATGCGCTTGATGGTTTTGCCTTTGCGGCAGAGGCATTGGTGGGCCAAGCGCTGGGCGCGAAAGCGCGGGATGCTTTGCGGCGCGGCGCGTTGCTGACAAGTTTTTGGGGGCTGATCTGCGTTATCGCGTTGGCCGGTGCGTTCGCAGTTTTCGGCGGGCAGATCATCGACATCATGACCACCGCACCCGAGGTGCGGGCAGAGGCGCGGCAATACCTGATCTATATGACCTTTGCGCCGTTGATCGGCCTTGCCGCTTGGATGTTTGACGGGATATTTATCGGTGCAACGCGCACGGCCGATATGCGCAACATGATGGCGATTTCATTCGTGGTTTACGGTGTTGCGCTGGCCGTGCTTATGCCGCTTTACGGAAATCATGGCCTTTGGCTGGCGCTGTTGATTTCATTTGCCGCGCGCGGGCTTACCCTTGGGGCACGTTATCCAGCGCTTGAGGCTTCGGTGGATTAAAGAATATCCAAAACCCGCTCGGGCGGGCGCCCAATTGCGGCCTTGCCGTTGGCAAAGACGATGGGGCGTTCGATCAGCACCGGGTTTTGGGCCATTGCCGCCAGCAGCGTTTCGTCGTCATCGTCTTTTGTCAGGCCAAGTTCGCCGAACCGCTTTTCCTTGATGCGCATCATTTCGATCGCGCGCAGGCCAAGCGTGTCGCGCGTCAGGCGAAGCTCTTCGATGCTGGGGGTATCATCCAGATACTTGCGAACCGCGGGCTGATCGCCGCGGTCCTGCAAAAGCGCCAGTGTTTCGCGCGATTTTGAACAGCGCGGGTTGTGCCAGATTGTAATGCTCACAACCATTCCTCCCGTCCGGAGCCAACTGCGTCGGCCACGTTGGCGAATTCATCACGTTCCAGCAAGCTTTCCAGCCCGTCAACGATCCGTGGGATCAGGGACATGCCTTCGTATACCATCGCCGAATACAGCTGCACGGCAGAGGCCCCCGCGCGGATCTTGGCATAGGCCTGTTCAGCCGACGAGATACCGCCAACCCCGATCAGCGGCAGTTTCCCGTCGGTAAGTTGGGAAAGTCGCGCCAGAACACGGGTCGATTTTTCAAACAACGGTGCGCCGGACATGCCGCCCATTTCCCCGGCGTCCGCACTTTTCAGCCCGTCGCGCGATAGGGTGGTGTTTGTCGCAATAATCGCATCCACGCCGGTGGTGGTCGCCACTTCGGCAATCTCGGCCAGTTCGGCGTCGATCAGGTCCGGGGCGATTTTCAGGAAAACCGGAATGGGTTTGGCAAGTGCAGCGCGTGTTTCCATGACGCCGGTCAACAAGGCCGTAAGCGCGGCTTTCCCCTGAAGGTCGCGCAGCTTTTCGGTGTTGGGCGATGATACATTGACGGTGGCAAAATCCAAATGCGCGCCGCAATGGGCAAGCACTTTGGAAAAGTCGCCAGCACGATCTTCGCTGTCTTTGTTTGCGCCAAGGTTCAGGCCGATAACCGCGTTTCGGGGGCGATTGGCAAGGCGGGTGCCGATTGCCTCCATCCCTTGGTTGTTAAAGCCGAACCGGTTGATGACGGCGCGATCTTCGGTCAGGCGAAACAGTCGTGGGCGCGGGTTACCGGGTTGGGCGCGCGGGGTCGCCGCGCCAACTTCGACAAAGCCAAAACCCGCGCGCGACAATGGCGCAAGGACTTCGGCGTTTTTGTCATACCCAGCGGCCAACCCGACCGGGTTAGGCAGTTTCAGACCGGCAACTGTCGTCGCCAAGCGATCAGAGGTTTTGACGCCGGGCAGCGGAACCAGCCCGCTTTTCAACGCGGTGATGGAAAGCGCGTGCGCGCGTTCAGGGTCGCAGCGATGAAGCAGCGAGAGCCCCAGCCGTTCAAATGCGCTCAAACCACGCCCTCCGGGAAAATATGGCCGGTGGCACCAAGGGGCAGGGATTTATCCCAAATCACCTCATCCATCCGCAGTTCGCGATAGAGGTGGGGGAACAACGCGCCGCCGCGCGACGGTTCCCATTTCAAATCGGCGCCCATTTTGTCAGACTCAAATGCCACAAGCACAAGGTCACTTTCGTCTGCGAAATGTTTCGCAGCGGTTTCGGTCACCTGTTTCGCAGTAGAAAAGTGGATGTAGCCATCAGCCAAATCCACAGGCGCACCTTGGGTGCTGCCACTGGTGCGGAACGTTTCCCATTCGGGACGGCGGAGTATTTTGAATATCAGCATGGCGCGGTGATGCCTTGCAAACTGCGCTGGGTCAATCCTGATGATTGGTCAGAAATGCGATCATTCTTGCACGCGCAGCATGCACCTGTTGGTTGGGGCGAAACGGGCGTTTGTCGGCGCATATGCGCCAGTCCCGCAGCCGCAGAGGTGCGACAAAGCTGTGCCATATTGGCGGTTCAGCAGCAACGGTGCGCTAGAAATAATCAACTAACCGGCTGATTGTCATAAATTTTTGCGCTTTGCGTTTTATGGCGATCCCCAGCCACGTTGGTTGACGTACGGAGAGCGGAAACGCCCTTTGACTCCCTCGCGAACGCGCGTCAATCTATTCCAATAATTCAATGGGAGACTTCCATGTCCATTCGCTTCCTTTCAACTACTGCTGCCGCGCTTGCACTTTCCGCGGGCACCGCCGCAGCCGATTATTCGCTTACCATTCTGCACACGAACGATTTCCACGCGCGTTTTGAGCCGATCTCAAAATATGACAGCGGGTGTTCGGCAGAGGACAACACAGAAGGCAAATGCTTTGGCGGTTCGGCCCGTCTGGTCACCGCGATCGAAGAGGCACGCGCGCGCACCAACAACTCCATCCTTGTGGATGGTGGCGATCAGTTCCAAGGCACGCTGTTCTATACCTATTACAAAGGTAAGGTCGCGGCCGAGATGATGAACAAGATGGGTTACGATGGCATGACCGTCGGTAACCACGAATTCGACGATGGCCCCGAAGTTCTGAAGGGCTTCATGGACACGATCAATTTCCCGATCCTGATGTCCAACGCCGATGTATCGGGCGAGCCGCTGTTGGCTGATAGCCTGATGAAATCGACAATCATCGAACGTGGTGGTGAAAAGCTGGGCCTGATTGGTCTGACACCACAAAACACGGACGAACTGGCCAGCCCCGGTAAGAACATCGTCTTCACCGATCCGGCCGAAGCCGTTCAAGGCGAAGTCGACAAGCTGACTGCCGAAGGCGTGAACAAGATCATCGTCCTGTCCCACTCTGGCTATGCTGTCGATCAGGCAGTTGCGGCGAACACCACGGGCGTTGACGTTATCGTTGGTGGCCACACGAATACCTTGCTGTCCAACACCTCGGACCGCGCGGAAGGGCCGTACCCGACAATGGTTGGCGATACAGCCATCGTTTCGGCCTATGCCTATGGTAAGTTCTTGGGCGAGCTGAACGTGACCTTCAACGACGAAGGCGTGATCACCGAAGCCGTGGGCGAGCCGATCATCATGGACGCCGCCGTGACCGAAGATGAAGGCACCGTTTCGCGGATCAGTGAACTGGCCGCGCCGCTGGAAGAAATCCGCCAGAAGGTTGTTGCCGAAACTGCCGAAGCCATCGAAGGCGACCGTTCTGTTTGCCGCGCGCAGGAATGCCCAATGGGTAACCTTGTGGCAGACGCGATGCTGGCCCGCGTAAAGGATCAGGGTATTCAGGTTGCCATCCAAAACGGTGGTGGCCTTCGGGCCTCCATCGACGCGGGTGAGGTGACGATGGGCGAGGTGCTGACCGTGCTTCCGTTCCAGAACACGCTTTCCACGTTCCAGACAACTGGCCAAACCATCATCGACGCGCTTGAAAACGGCGTTAGCCAAGTGGAAGAGGGCGCAGGCCGTTTCCCACAGGTTGCCGGTATCAAATTCACATGGACTGCCGATGCTGAACCCGGTTCCCGCGTGAAAGAGGTTATGGTGATGGAAGGCGACAGCTTTGTCGCAATCGACCCTGCCAAAACTTACGGCGTTGTGACCAACAACTATGTTCGTAACGGTGGCGACGGTTACAAGATGTTCTCGACCGACGCGACAAATGTCTATGACTTCGGTCCGGACCTTGCCGACGTGACGGCAGAATTTCTGGCCGCTGATGGCCCTTATACACCGTACACCGACGGTCGTATCAGCCAGTAATGGCAGCGTAATATGATGACAGGCCGGGTGTTTCGCCCGGCCTGTTTTCGTTAAGCCATGGGCCAAAACTCAGGGTGCTATGATCAAGCCAGCGTTCAAACGCACAGCAGAAATTTTGCGTGCTACGCCGGACAGCCCCACTTGACGCTCCGCGGGGCATGGCTTAGGTCATCTTCACTGCGCGGGTATGGTGAAATGGTATCATAAGACCCTTCCAAGGTTAAGGCGCGGGTTCGATTCCCGCTACCCGCTCCAGTCCTTCCTCAGACAGCGACGAACTGTTCCTTGTTCCAACGCGCCCAAGGTTCTATGACGGGCCAAAATGGTGGGGAGCGCTGACATGGCAGGACGAAACAGCCAATCTGTTGAAGAACGCGAAAAGTCCAAACGTGTGGGTGCCCTGCGCGGATTGGCGCCGTTCGTTTTTCCTTATCGTCTGCTTGTCGTCCTTTCCGGTATGGCGCTGGTCCTTACGGCCTGTGTGTCGCTTGTTCTGCCGCTGGCGGTGCGCCGCGTGGTGGATGGGTTCGAAACCGAAAACGCCGAACTTCTTGATAGCTATTTTATGGCCGCGCTGGGCATTGCTGCGCTTTTGGCGGTTGGCACGGGGCTTAGATATTACCTTGTGACGCGACTGGGCGAACGGGTGGTGGCAGACATTCGCAAGGCCGTGTTCAACCGCATGATCGGGATGAGCCCCGCGTTCTACGAAAAAGTCATGACTGGCGAAGTGCTTAGCCGGATTACCACCGACACCACGCTGATCCTTTCGGTCATCGGATCGTCCGTTTCTGTGGCGCTGCGTAATGTGCTGATCTTCTTTGGCGGTATGGTCCTTATGCTGCTGACCTCGGCCAAGTTAAGCGGGCTGGTTTTGCTGCTGGTGCCGGCGGTCGTTGTGCCGATCATCGTGTTGGGGCGCCGTCTGCGTGCGCTTTCGCGCGAGAACCAGGATTGGATCGCCGCGTCGTCTGGGTCCGCGTCCGAAGCCCTGCTTTCAGTTCAAACCGTCCAGGCCTTCACGCACGAGACGCAAAGCCGTGACAGTTTCGGCACCGTGACAGAGCGCGCCTATACCTCGGCCAAAAAACGGATCGGTACGCGCGCGGTGATGACGGTTATTGTGATTGCCTTGGTCTTTTCCGGGGTTGTGGGCGTGCTGTGGATCGGCGCCCGCGATGTTCGCGCTGACCTGATGAGCGTGGGCGAACTGGTACAGTTTGTGATCTATTCGGTGATGGTCGCAGGGGCCGTTGGCGCGCTGTCGGAAATCTGGGGCGAACTGCAACGCGCCGCTGGCGCGACAGAGCGTTTGGTCGAACTGCTGAACGCCGAGGACAGCGTCCGTGACCCAGATCAGCCTCAGTCCCTGCCAGCGCCTGTCGCGGGCGCGATCAACTTTGAAGGGGTGACGTTCCATTATCCCACACGGCCTGACCAATCGGCGTTGGAAGATATCAACCTAAGCATCGAAGCGGGCGAAACCATTGCGTTGGTCGGCCCTTCGGGTGCTGGCAAGTCGACAATCATCCAACTGCTTTTGCGGTTCTATGACCCGCAGTCCGGCAGCATCACGCTGGACGGTGTGCGGTTGGACAGCGTCCTACGCTCTGATTTCCGCCAGCACGTGGCGCTTGTGCCGCAAGACCCGGTGATCTTTGCCGACACGGCGCGTGAAAACATTCGTTTTGGCCGCCCCGGTGCCACAGATGCAGAGGTCGAAGAGGCCGCAATTGCCGCCGCCGCGCATGAATTCTTGGTCAAACTGCCGGATGGGTACGACAGTTATGTTGGTGAGCGTGGCGTGATGCTGTCTGGCGGGCAGAAGCAGCGTATCGCGATTGCGCGTGCGATTCTGCGCGATGCGCCGGTTCTGTTGCTGGACGAGGCGACATCGGCGCTTGACGCTGAAAGTGAGCGCGCGGTTCAGGGGGCCGTGGACGAGATGTCGGCAAACCGCACCACAATCATCGTGGCGCACCGTTTGGCGACCGTGAAAAAGGCCGATCGGATCATCGTATTTGAAGATGGTCGCATCGTTGCAGAAGGCACGCATGATGCGCTGGTCGCCGAAGGCGGCCTTTACGCACGGCTTGCGCGTTTGCAATTCACCGCTGGGGTGGAAGAAGCGGCGTGAATTCCCCCTAACGGACCGTTTGACATAGGGCTAACCTCCGGTACGCACTGATATTTTATTCGGAGGAACCGAAATGGGTTTGTGGAGTTTCATCAAGGGTTCGGGCAAAAAGCTCGTTGGCGCGGCAGAAGCATCTGAGGCACCGCCCGAAGATGCACTCAAAAAAGAAATTGATGATCTGGGGCTGGATCTAAGCGGGCTGGATATTTCAGTTGAAGGTGACACGGTCAAAGTAAGCGGTGCCGCCATTAGCCAAGAAATGAAAGAAAAGGTCATTCTGGCCGTCGGTAACGTCGAAGGCGTTGCATCGGTTGATGACAGTTCTACGGGCAACGAACCGGTGTTCCACACCGTCGAAAAGGGCGACACGCTTTGGGCGATTTCGTCAAAGACGCTGGGCAGCGGCGCACGCTATAATGAGATTTTTGAGGCCAATAAGCCGATGCTATCCCATCCAGACAAAATTTATCCTGGTCAGGTTCTACGTATTCCGCAGGGCTGATTTCTGTTAATTTACTTGGGGAAGGGCGCTTTGGTGCCCTCCCGCACCCAGTTACGTTGCGTTTTTGTCTTCGCGTAAAGCTTGCGCCCAAAGTCATTTCTTCTCATTTTTCAAAGAAGCCTAGCCCGGGAGAGGCTAGCGGGGAGGAGACACAATGGGGACCACCACACCGAATAATACCCACCGCCAAGTTGAAGCGGAAGGGCCATGGGAGGGTAGAGACCTTCCTGAAACGATTTACCAAATGCTGTCGGGAACGGCCGACAAGTTCGGGTCGCGCAACGCGCTGACCTTTCAGATGTTCTCGGGGCCGCAAGACAAGGCCGAGACGCTGAGTTGGAACCAGCTTCGTGCCAGCGTGACACAAGCAGCCAATATGTTCCGTTCGCTTGGGATCGGCGACGATGATGTTGTCGCCTATGTTCTTCCGAACTGTAATGAAACCGCGATCACGCTTCTTGGTGGTGCGACGGCGGGTATCGTTAACCCGATCAACCCATTGCTAGAGCCAGAACAGATTGGCGCGATCCTTCGCGAAACGAAGGCCAAAGTCGTCGTCACGCTGAAGAGCTTTCCCAAAACCGACGTCGCGCAAAAGGTGGCCGAGGCTGTAAAGCACGCGCCCAAGGTCGATACCGTGCTTGAGGTTGATCTGCTGCGTTATCTGACGCCGCCTAAGAAATGGATCGTTCCCTTCATCCGTCCGAAAAACCCGGGCGGGCATCACGCGGACCTGATGGATTTCGCGACCGAAATGGCCAAGCACCGTTCAGACGCGCTTGATTTCGTTGAACCCGGCGATCGTGTATCGGCCTTTTTCCACACCGGCGGTACAACCGGTATGCCGAAAGTGGCGCAGCACAAGCATTCGGGCATGATCTATAACGGCTGGCTTGGGCAGCGCCTGTTGTTCACCGAAGAAGATACGCTGATCTGCCCGCTGCCGCTGTTCCACGTGTTCGCGGCCTATCCGACGCTTATGTCGGTGCTGGCATCCGGCGCACATGTCGTGTTCCCGACGCCCGCGGGGTATCGCGGTGATGGTGTGTTCGACAATTTCTGGAAGCTGATCGAACGTTGGAAAGTTACCTTCGTTATCACCGTGCCAACAGCGATTGCCGCCTTGATGCAGCGCCCTGTCGATGCGGATGTGTCGTCATTGCGTATCGCGTTTTCGGGCTCTGCCCCGTTGCCTGTTGAGCTTTACAACCGCTTTGAAAAAGCAACCGGGGTTACGATCTGCGAAGGCTATGGCCTGACAGAGGCGACATGTCTGGTTTCGATCAACCCGCCGGATGACGAAAAGAAAATCGGCTCTGTCGGGATTCCGTTCCCTCATACAGATGTGCGCATTCTGCATTGTGATGCCGATGGCAACGTGAACCGTGAATGCGGTGTCGATGAGGTGGGCGAGATTTGCGTGTCCAACCCCGGCGTTTTTGACGGTTCGACCTATACGGAAGAAGCCAAAAACCTTGGTCTGTTCGCCGAAGGTAAATACCTTCGCACGGGCGATCTGGGTCGTTTGGATGCAGACGGTTACCTGTACATCACGGGTCGCGCAAAAGACCTGATTATTCGGGGCGGTCATAACATTGACCCTGCCGAAATCGAAGAAGCGTTGGCCGGTCACCCCGCCATTGCATTCGTCGGTGCCATCGGTCAGCCCGACAGCTTCGCAGGCGAACTGCCTTGCGCCTATGTTGAACTGGTGGACGGGGCCGAGGTTACAACCGACGCGCTGATGGAGCATGCAAAGGTTCACATCCACGAACGCGCAGCATTCCCGAAATACATCGAGGTTCTGGACGAATTGCCCAAAACCGCCGTGGGCAAAGTGTTCAAGCCAGAGCTGCGGAAGAAGGCGATCACTCGCATTTACAACGATGCGTTGGCGAAGGCCGGGCACGCCGTTCACGTTGGCGAAGTTGCTGAGGATAAGAAACGCGGCCTCGTCGCGCGCCTTGTTCGCGACGGGGATGTCGATGAAGAGGCGGTCAGCCACGTCTTGGGCGAATTCACGCGCCCTTGGGAATGGGCCGACGACTAAGACACGTTGAACGACGAAGAGAACGGAGCGGGGCGGTTGCCTCGCTCTTTTCGTTTCTGAAACCTTTATCTATTTGAGACGTATTAGGGCGTTCGCTGAAATGATGGCAGTTTCTAAGCGGGTTACCGTAGTTCTGGGAACGTATAGCTGTCGCAAAATTCCCAGTTAAGGGTTAGCCCCTCTTCCAAGAACTCAAAAAGCGCGGGGTCATAGCTCTGCGCGGATGAAAAATCTGTCACACCGCGTTTTTGTGCCTCGGTCTTGGCAGCCTCGTAGAGAGCGCCTTGCTTGCGATGCTCGGTCAGAAGGGTCGGCTCGGTCGAAGGGTACAAAAGGCCGACATTGTAGTGATACACCGGTATGCCAAATTTATATCGCGCGGTCGTATTGCAGAACTGCTTGGTTTCCGCGCCGCCAAAGGGTGGTTCGATGACCTCAACATCCAGAATTGAGCCGTTGTCGACCTTAGTGTTGTACTGATGCTTGAAGGCACCATCCGTCACATGGGTAAATACCTCTCCGTCCACGCGTGCGCGTTGGATTGCGTGATACGCGAGGCCATCCTTATCAAGGTTCGCAACTTCTATCTGCGATACCACGACCTTCAAATTGCCGAACTGATAGACCTGAGAGCTGATCGTATTTGCGGATGAACGCAGCCCTAGTTTGATCATGAGGCTGTCAAAGTTTTCCGCCCCTGTCAGAAACACGAGCAACGACAGCAAGCCCCCGATTGATATTGCACTGACCCACGAAAAGAATGGTATTCTACGTTTTCGGGTGGTCTCGCTCATATAAACTCTCAGTGTTCGTGGTCTTGCTGAAGATGCAACTTTAGCGGTGCGTGTAATCGGTGTAAATGACGGAAAAGTATGAAGGAATTGATTGCATGGGCCGTTAACCCAACGCGAAAAGTGACACTTTTACCGCCTCTGCAAACCGTGCGCCGGTGCCCACGAAAAGGGTGTTGTTCACCCACGCGTAACGCGGATCGCCCGTTTCAAGCCGCGCGTGGGTGCGCATGTAATAGGCGTCCGGTGCCACGTCTTGCCCGGCGGCGACTGCGGCCATCACATCGGCGGGGCCGTGGCGAAAGCCGTAGTTCTGAATCTCAATCAACGCGCCGTCGTCGGTTTCGAAGGCATAGCGTGTGTCAAGTTCGGCCAACCCATCGTCAAAAATCGTCTGCCAATCCGCGCCTAGGTTCAGGATGCGGCCGTTCAGCCGTGGCCCTGCGACGGTACCGCCCACGATCGGAATGATGCGCCGCTTTCCAGCACGCCCCGCCCCCATTTCACGAATGGGGGCCAGTTCAACGGTCAGGTCGCAGACATGGGTCAGTGTTGGTGCGGTTAGTGTGGTCATTGTTCCCTCGGTTGGCTGGCATTTGGTGGTTGATAAAACTATTTAGTCAGCAGTATTGTTCGGAGTTAGAACTATCCAGCTCCACTTGGCAAGTGCCCCGCCAAGGCAACTCAGAAGGATTAGAACATGAGCGTGCCGCAAAACAAGCGACGGGCCAATGATGAAGATCGTGTCGTAAAGCAAACCGACCTGTACGGGCTGATCGGCTACAACATCAAGCGAAGCTACATGCATATCCACAAGGATTTCAAAGCAACGCTGGATGAATTCAACCTGACGCAACGCACGTTTTCCGTTTTGTCGGTGGTGATCGAAAACCCGAATATCAGCCAAAGCGATGTTGGTCGTGCGTTAGCGATTGAACGTTCGGGAACGGTCGTGATTGTCGACGAATTGGAACAGCGCGACCTTATCAGCCGCGACAAGGCCCCCGGCGACCGGCGGGTTCACGCGCTGAATGCCACGGACAAAGGTCGCGCGTTTTACGCCAAAACGCTTGAGGCCGTGTACGGGCACGAAAAACGGGTTTCAAAACGGCTGAGCAAGGAAGAGCGCCTGACGCTCATCTCATTACTTGAAAAGATCCAAGGGGAGGAAATCTGATTATGGAAATCAACACATCGCGCGTGGCGATTGTTACTGGGGGCGCGTCTGGCCTAGGCGCGGCTGTCGCAAAAGAGCTGTCTTCAGCCGGTGCCAAGGTCACGATCTTTGACATGAACGCCGAACAGGGCGCCGCGATGGCCGAAAGCATCGGGGGGGCTTTTCAACAGGTCGACGTAAGTGACCCGGCAAGCGTGGCAAGCGGCGTGGCGGCCGTAAAAGATGCGCAGGGCGGGATCAACATTCTGGTCAATTGCGCGGGCATCGGCCCTGCGGCGAAAACCGTTTCGCGCGGCGAAGCACATGATCCGGCGATGTTTGACAAGACTATTCGCGTGAACCTGATCGGGACATTCAACTGCGCCTCGCAAGTGGCAGCGGTGATGGCCGAAGGGGACCCTGTCACGGCTGATGGAGAGCGTGGAGTTATTGTGAACACGGCGTCGGTCGCTGCCTATGATGGGCAGGTCGGGCAGGTGGCCTATGCGGCGTCTAAGGGGGGTATCGTTGGGATGACCCTTCCAATGGCGCGGGATTTGTCGCAAATCGGTATTCGCGTCTGCACCATCGCGCCGGGCATTTTCATGACACCACTTTTGGCTGGCCTGCCGGAAGAGGTTCAAACCTCTTTGGGGCAACAGGTGCCGTTTCCGTCGCGCCTTGGCGATCCGGGCGAATTCGCTTCTCTCGCTCGCCACATCGTCGAAAACGCGATGCTGAACGGCGAGGTTATTCGCCTTGATGGCGCCATTCGGATGGCACCGCGGTAAACCATGATGCAGCAAAGCGGAGGCGCAAAGTTCTGGACGCCGACGTTCCAGACCGAACGGCGCGACGACGGAACGATCATCATGCAACAGGAAGGCGCGTTGAGCGATGTCGCGCGCAGCCTTCCTGACCGCTTGGTGCATTGGGCAAGCGAAAGGCCGGATACTGTGTATCTGGCCGAACGCGATGAAAACGGTGACTGGCGCAAGCTGACTTATGCGCAGGTCCTGAGCACGGTGCGTGCCATTGGGGCTGCGTTGTTGTCGCATGGTCTGGGGCCGGATCGCCCTGTGTTGATCCTATCTGAAAACAGCATTGATCACGCGCTTCTTGGCTTGGCCTCGCAATATGTGGGCGTACCGTATTCGCCAATCTCGACCGCGTACTCTTTGGTTTCAACGGACCACGCGAAGTTGAAAGATATCGTGGCGTTGCTGAAGCCGGGGCTGATCTATGCGTCGGACGGTGCGGCCTATGGCAGGGCGTTGGATGCGGTTGGGGGGGCTGGGCACGCCGTCGCGGTCAGCCGTAACCCGCGTGCGGGTGACGTTCTGTTTACCGACATGATGAACGCAGCACCTTCGGACGACGCTGAGGCTGCGTTCGCTGGGCTAACGCCGCAAAGTGTTGGGAAATACTTGTTCACGTCAGGCTCCACCGGGAAGCCGAAGGCAGTCATAAATACCCAAGAGATGATGATGGCCAATCAGGCGATGATTGCGGACTGTTTTCGCTTTCTTGCCGATCACCCGCCTGTGGTGGTCGAATGGGCCCCATGGAACCACACGGCGGGCGGGAACAAGGTCTTTAACATGGTGCTGAACAACGGTGGCACCTTTTACATCGACGAAGGGCGGCCAACGCCAAAAGGCATGGCGGCCAGCATTCGCAACCTGAAAGAGGTTGCGCCGACGTGGTACTTCAACGTGCCGGTCGCTTATGAAATGCTGGTCAGCGCGTTTGAGGCTGACGATGCTCTGCGCCAATCCTTTTTCAGCAGGCTTGATATGATGATGTATGCGGGGGCCGGGATGGCCCAGCATACGTGGGACGCGCTGTTGCGCCTGTCGCGCGAAACAATAGGGCGCGAGGTGTTGCTGACGACGGGCCTTGGCGCGACTGAAACCGGGCCGTTTACGCTGATGTGTACCGAACAACAGGCGCAGGCGGGGAATATCGGTGTGCCAGCCAAGGGCGTCACGTTGAAACTTGTCCCCAACGGCGGCAAGCTAGAGGCGCGCATCAAAAGCCCGTCGATCAAGCAGGGGTATTACGGGGACCCGGACCTTACGGCGGCTTCGCGCGACGAAGAGGGGTTTTACCGCCTTGGCGATGCCTTGCGTCCGGCGGACCCCGACGACCTGAGCAAGGGCTTTTTCTTTGATGGTCGCACGGCTGAAAACTTTAAGCTGGCAACTGGAACTTGGGTGGCCGTCGGTGCGCTGCGCGCGGCCATGGTGAACCATTTTGGCGGCTTGATCCGCGATGTGGTGATCGTTGGCGAAAACCGGGATTACCTTGGCGCGATCGTTCTGTTGAACGCCGACACAGGGCAGGGCAGTGCAGACACCCTGCAAGAAAGGCTGAACAGCTTTGCTGCGGGCGCGACGGGGTCTTCCAACAGGGTGCGGCGAATGGTGGTGATGCAATCGCCACCCGACCTCGATAAGGGAGAGATGACAGACAAAGGCTCTATCAACCAACGGGCGGTGATTGCGAACCGGCCAGAGTTGGTAGAAGCGATTTATGCTGGGGAGGCTGGGGTCTTCGAAGCGCGCTAAGACGCGGGCGATACGGAGACCTGAAAGAGGTGCCAGGGCAAATGCCCCGGCACCTTTTTTGTTAGTAGATGAGCCAGACCAGACCAAGGGTCAGGGCAGGGAACATCGTAAGCAGAACAACCCGCACCAGATCGGCCAACACAAAGGGGAAGGTGCCCTTGAACGTTTGGCTGATTGGGATGTCCTTAGCCATGGAGTTGATGACGAACAGGTTCATCCCCACGGGCGGTGTTATCAATCCAACCTCGACCACGATCAGAACGAGGATACCGAACCACAGACCAAACTCGGTCGGGGTAAGGCCGAAATCCAGTGCCGACATGATCGGAAAGAAGATTGGAACCGTCAGAAGGACCATGGAAAGGCTGTCCATCACGCAGCCGAACACAAGGTACAGCAGCAGCACGACGGTCAACACGAACCACGGGCTGTACCCTTGTTCCGACACCCATTGAGCAGAGGTCTGCGGAAGCTGCGTCAGCGCAAGGAAGCTGTTGAACAGGCCCGCACCCAGCACGATCAGAAAGATCATCGCGGTAGAGCTGGCCGTGGTCAGGATGGCCTCGCCCGTCTTTTTCCACGTTAGCCCACGAGAGATCAGCGCCACAATACCGGTACCCGCTGCACCAACGGCGGCAGCTTCTGTCGGGGTGAAGATACCCAGATAGATACCACCAACCACCATCAGGAAGATGACGATAACAGGCCAAACCGCAATTAATGCCCGGAAACGTTCGCCATAAGGTTTGCGTTCCAGCACGCCGCCGGATTCAGGGACGATCCGCACGTAAATCGCGATGGTGATCATATAGCCGATAGCGGCCAAGATGCCGGGAATGAACGCCGCAGCGAAAAGCTTGGCGATGTTTTGTTCCGTCAGGATGGCGTAGATCACCAGAATGACCGACGGCGGGATCAAGATGCCCAGCGTACCGCCCGCTGCCAAAGCCCCCGTGGCCAGTGGCCCCGAATAGCCATAGCGGCGCAGCTCTGGCAAGGCGACCTGACCCATGGTGGCTGCCGTTGCAAGGGATGAGCCGCAGATCGCGCCAAAGCCCGCACAGGCACCGATGGCCGACATTGCGACGCCGCCCTTACGGTGACCCAGCCATGCCTCTGCTGCTTTGAACAGGCCCGCAGACATGCCGCTTAGCGTGGCGAACTGGCCCATCAGCAGGAACAGCGGAATAATCGACAACGAGTAGTTAGAGAATGTGCCGAAAACCAGATGCTTTAGCTGCCCCATCGTCATGAGGGTAGAGCCGTTTACGATATAGGTTCCGCCAAAGCCCACGGCCAGCATCGCCAGCCCAATTGGGATGCGCAAAAAGATGATCGCAAGCAGGACAGGAAAGGACCACAGTCCAATTTCAATATTGGTCACTTGTGGAACCTCGTAGATTGCGCGCAGAGCGTAGAATGCAGAACGCCGATACGATGACAAAGGCCACCGCGCCCAAAAGGCCTGCGGCGTATGCGATCCATGTCGGGAACTGCAGGATGAATGTGGTTTCGGTATAGGATTTCTTATCCAGCATCCCCAGCCACAGCCGCCATGCGATGATGGACGACGCCGCAAACATCATAAGGTCAGCGATCAAGTCGATCATGCGGTTCATGGTTTTGCCAAATGCCGGTGTGAACAAATCCACACGGGCATGGCCGCGCGCGTATTGCGCCCATGGCAGGAAGCTGAAGATCGCAAATCCGACGCCAAGTTCCATCCATTCGAAGTCACCCTTTACGGGGGACAATCCAAGCGGAACCAGTGTCCGCCCGATAATGCTGATACACGTCATCGCGATCAGCGCAATTAACACCGTGCCGCCAAGCAAGGCCATCGCCTTTGCCAGCCACCCGATGCTGTTATCTATGTGTCGGTACAAGTCACCCACCCCTGCTCAGTCGTTATTTTCGCCCTGGGGACATTGGTCATATGGAAAGGCCCCGAAGCATCTTTGCCCGGGGCCTCCATACTTACATCGCAGATTTTTCCGCGATCAGTGCTTTGGCTTGATCGATCAGCGCTTGGCCGTCGATGTCGCGTTTTGCCATGTCATCAACCCAGCGGCCAATGACGGGCTGTGCAGCCTCTTTCCAACGGGCCACTTCTGCTTCGTCCAGAACGGTGATCTCATTGCCGTTCTTTACAGCGATCTCACGGCCAGGCGCATCATAGTCATACATGACTTTGGCGGCGAAACCGGAAAGCTTGGCACCGGATTCCGCATCGATGGCTGCTTTCACATCGTCAGGAAGCGCGTCGTACTTGGCCTTGTTCATGACCAGAACGATCGTGGCGGTATAAAGCGCCTCGTCACCCGAAAATTCGGTGTGCTTGCCAACCAGTTCGGACAGTTTGATCGCTGGGGTAACTTCCCATGGGATCACTGTTCCGTTGATCACGCCCTTGGACAGACCTTCGGGAATCGCAGGAAGTGGCATGCCAACTGGGGTCGCGCCCAGTTCGGTCAGCATGTCGTTGATGACACGAGTCGGGCCGCGCATCTTTTTGCCAGCCATATCTTCCAGTTTGGACACACCGTCTTTGGTGTGAACAACGCCGGGGCCGTGGACCCATGCACCCAGAACCTTCAGGTCTTTGTATTCGTTGGACTGAAAGTCATCTTCGACCATCTGCCAGAACGCCAGCGATGTGCCGACCGGGTCGGTCATCATGAACGGCAGTTCGAACACCTCGGTGCGTGGAAAGCGGCCAGGGGTGTAGCCAACAACCGTCATCGAAATATCGACAACGCCGTCACGTGCTTGGTCCATCAGTTCTGGTGGGCGGCCACCAAGGGACATGGCATCAAAATGGTCGATCTTGACCTTGCCGCCAGATGCTTCTTCCACGGCTGTCGCCCATGGCTTCAGGATGTGCTTTGGCACTGTTGCCACAGGCGGCAGGAACTGGTGCAGACGCAGTGTTACGTCTTGCGCAGATGCTGCGACGCCGGAAAGGCCCAGCGATGTCGCTGCAACCAGACCGGCTGCTGCGAAGTTGATAAGTGAACGTCTTTTCATGTTTCCTCCCAAAAAAGTTTCAAGCAGGCTCCCTCCCGCTTGTAACATCCCCGACGTGTCAGGGGTTTCCGCCAATACTCCGCTTAACGGAATACCGGCGCACGCTTTTCAAGGAAAGCCTTTAGGCCTTCCTCGGCATCTGGTGTCGACTGCGAGATAGCAGCGCTCAGACTCTCGACGAACAGTCCGTCAGAACGGCTCATGTCGTCAATCCTGCTTAAGCTGTTTATCATCAAATAGTTGGAAAGCGGAGCGTTACGCGCAATCTTGCCCGCAAGTTCCATTGCCAGCGGCAGGGCCTCGCCTTCGCCGACACTGTAATGGGCAAGGCCAAGCTGCTTACCTTCGTCAGCATCGAACTTGCGCCCGGTTAGCATCATTTCCGTCATTCGGTCCGCCCCAAGGATGCGCCCAACACGCACCGTCGCGCCACCGCCAACAAAAATACCGCGCCGCCCCTCGGGCAGTTGGAAAATTGTCGATGGTTCGGCAATGCGCACATGCGTTGACGTCGCAAGTTCTAGCCCGCCACCGATAACGGCACCAAACATCGCGGAAATCACCGGGACGCCGCCATGCTGGATCGAATCCATGATGCGGTGCCAGTTGCGCGAATGATGCAGCGTTTCTTCGGTTGAACGTTTCACATGCTCGCTCAGATCAAGGCCCGAACAATAGTGACCGGCAGTCCCGGTCAACACGGCAACGCGGACGTCTTTCGGCGGCTTGGCAAAGAATGCATCAAGCGCATTAAGCAGCCCGTCATTCATTGCATTTCGTTTGTCAGGGCGGTTCATGGTCAGAATGGCAATCTGACCCTCCACCCGGATCTGAAGCTCGTCCGAAATTGCCGTGCCGTCGTTCATTTCGCCTGTCCATTCCCGTCATGTGCAGAGATATGTCTGCAATATGATTGTTCTGTAACATAGCAATATTGTTTGCCGACGAAGAGTCAAGCTGTTCAGGCGGGCAGGGGCGGTTTGGGGAACGTGCGAATCGAAACAGTTCGCCCTGCGCAACGCCGTCGGGCATGCACATTAGGCAGGTTTGATGATTTTGGTGGATGGTGCTGCTGGAGAGAATCGAACTCTCGACCTCTCCCTTACCAAGGGAGTGCTCTACCTCTGAGCTACAGCAGCTAACTGTGGGCGGCTGATTAGACCCAATTGACCTAGGACGCAAGCGCTATCTGGACGGTTTTTTACTCCTGCGTTAGAGAAGGGGGCATGGATAACAAACCCCATAAATCAAAAGCTGAAAAACCGGCGAAAAGCCGTGAAGATCGGTTGAAACAGGCGTTGAAGGCAAACCTTAGCCGCCGTAAGGCACAGGCAAGGGCGCGTAAGACAGGCGAAAGCCAGGATTGAAAGGCAGAGCAGATGGATTCGATTATTGTACGGGGCAATGGCCCGCTTAACGGTGAAATTCCGATTGCTGGCGCGAAAAACGCCGCTTTGACCTTGATGCCTGCGACGCTGCTGAGTGAAGAGCCGCTAACGCTGACCAACGCGCCGCGCCTGTCTGACATCCGCACGATGACGACCCTGCTGCAATCCCTAGGGGCCGAGGTATCGAGCCTGCAAGACGGTCAGGTGTTGGCGTTGTCGTCGCACAATATCCACAACCACACTGCCGATTATGACATCGTGCGCAAAATGCGCGCGTCGATTTTGGTGCTTGGCCCGATGTTGGCCCGTGACGGTCATGCGATCGTTTCGCTTCCCGGCGGCTGTGCAATTGGGGCCCGCCCGGTCGACCTGCACCTTAAGGGGCTAGAGGCGCTGGGCGCTGATCTGGAACTGAAAGACGGATATGTGCATGCCGAAGCACGTGGCGGCCTGAAGGGCGCGGTTTACGAATTCCCGTTCGTTTCAGTTGGTGCGACAGAAAACATTCTGATGGCCGCGACTTTGGCCAAGGGCACAACAGTTCTGAAAAACGCGGCGCGTGAACCAGAGATTGTCGATCTGGCCGAATGCCTGCGCAAAATGGGCGCACAGATCGAAGGCGAGGGTACCAGCACGATCACCATCCAAGGTGTCGATCGTTTGCACGGGGCGACGCATCCGGTCGTAACGGACCGGATTGAACTGGGCACGTATATGCTGGTTCCGGCGATCACCGGCGGCACGATTGAGTGCATTGGCGGGCGGATGAACTTGGTCTCTGCCTTCGCGGAAAAGCTGGACGCGGCAGGTGTCAGCGTCGAAGAAACAAAGCGGGGCCTGAAGGTTTCCCGCCGTAATGGCCGGGTGAATGCGGTGGATGTGGTCACAGAACCCTTCCCAGGTTTTCCAACCGACCTTCAGGCGCAGATGATGGCCCTGCTTTGCACGGCAGAGGGCACCAGCGTTCTGGAAGAGAAGATCTTTGAAAACCGGTTCATGCACGCGCCAGAACTGATCCGCATGGGCGCGAACATTGACGTTCATGGCGGCACAGCCACGGTGACGGGTGTTGATCAGCTGAAGGGCGCGCCGGTTATGGCAACGGACCTTCGCGCGTCGGTTTCGCTTATTCTTGCTGCGCTGGCAGCAGAAGGTGAAACCATGGTCAGCCGCGTTTATCACCTTGATCGTGGGTATGAGCGGGTTGAAGATAAGCTTAGCGCGTGTGGTGCACATATCGAACGGGTTCAGGAATAATGACCGGTGACGCAACCTACGAAGACGGAGGGGAGAAACCTCTCTTCTTGAAGGCAATGGATGGTGAAGGGCTGGAAGTGATTTCCAGCCTTTCCCAAGATTCCGTATTTCCGGTCACCGAAATGGTCTGGAAACGTCGTGAACGTCGTTTTGCGATTTTGCTGAACCGTTTTCGCTGGGAAGATAAGCTGGCGGCAGAGCGTCGTGGCCGCCCATTTGAACGGGTTCAGGCGCTGTTGGCGTTTGACGACGTCCACGGGGTTTCCACACAAGGCGTCGACCGCAGCGATAAGGATACGGTTCTGTCATTGCTGGCCGTGACGTTTGAGCCCGGCGAAGATGGAACCGGACGGGTGATTTTGACGCTGGCGGGCGACGGAGCAATCGCGCTGGATGTTGAATGCCTTGATGCGACGCTGAAGGATGTCACGCGCCCCTATGTCGCGCCGTCCAGAAAGGCGCCACAGCACCCATAGGTGCTGGCTTTCTGGGGGAACTCTCTTTTTTGATATGGATATCATTCTTAAGGGTTCTTCACCCTTCCGGGAAATGGGATTAAACAGGGCCTAATGCGCAACAAGGGGCTGTTATGCCAAGTTTCCTGGATACCACCGACGCCGATTTCGAAGCCAGTTTTTCGGCGCTTTTAACGGCCAAGCGCGAAGACAGCCCCGATGTCGATGACACCGTAGCCGCAATTATTGCCGATGTGCGTGCGCGCGGCGACGAAGCTGTGATTGAGCTGACGTCGAAATTCGACCGGCTTGACCTGACCCCTGAAACATTGGCCTTTTCGCCCGACGAAATTGATGCCGAATGCGCGAAGGTCGATGCCGAAGATCGCGCCGCCTTGGAATTGGCGGCAGAGCGTATTCGCGCCTATCACGTGCGTCAAATCCCCGAAGATCAAAGCTGGACCGATCCAGAAGGCGCAACACTTGGCTGGCGCTGGACCCCGGTTTCCGCGGCAGGCCTGTATGTGCCGGGCGGTCTGGCCTCTTACCCGTCATCGGTTTTGATGAACGCTATTCCCGCGAAGGTCGCTGGCGTTGAACGTTTGGCGATTTGCGCGCCGACGCCTGATGGCGTTTGCAACCCGCTGGTTCTGTTGGCTGCGCGCCTGTCCGGTGTCGAGACGATTTACCGGATCGGCGGCGCGCAGGCGATTGCGGCGCTGGCCTATGGGACCGCTACGATCAAGCCGGTCGATAAGATCACGGGGCCGGGCAATGCTTTTGTCGCGGCTGCCAAACGGCGCGTGTTCGGTAAGGTCGGTATCGACATGATCGCTGGCCCGTCCGAGATTTTGGTGATCGCAGACAAGAACAATGACCCAGACTGGATCGCGGTTGATTTGCTAAGCCAAGCTGAACATGACGAAAGCGCGCAGTCGCTGCTTATCACCGATGATGCGGCCTTTGGTCGTGCGGTTGCAGACGCCGTTGAAAAGCGTCTTGAAACGCTTGAACGCCGTGCGATTGCGGGGGCCAGCTGGCGCGATTTTGGTGCTGTTATCACGGTGCGCGATCTGGACGAAGCCGCAGAGCTTTCGAACCGTATCGCGCCTGAGCATCTTGAATTGTGCGTGGATGACCCTGACGCGTTGTCGGAAAAGATCACCCATGCTGGCGCCATTTTCCTTGGCCAATGGACGCCCGAGGCCATCGGCGACTACATCGGTGGGCCCAACCACGTTCTGCCGACGGCGCGTTCGGCGCGGTTCTCATCCGGGCTTTCGGTGATGGACTTTGTTAAGCGCACCACGCTTGCCAAGATGACGCCGCAAGCGTTGCGCGCCATCGGCCCTGCGGCCGAACGGCTGGCGATTTCCGAAAGCCTAGAGGCACACGGCCTGTCCGTTCGCGCCCGGCTTGACCGTCTGAACGAGGGGGCAGAATGACCCTATCCCGCTTAACTCAAGTCGATATCGACGACAGTGGCCTTGCGGCCCCAACGCCCGAAATCGAACAAGAGCGTAAAGTCGCTATCTTTGACCTGCTTGAGGAAAACTCTTTCGGGTTGCCGCCGCGCGAGGGGCGTGCTGCCCCGGATGGGCCATATCACCTGCACCTTGCCATTCGTGAAAAGCGGCTGGTGTTCAGCGTATCGACCGAAGCCGGTGAACTGGTTGCCGAATTCCACCTGTCGCTTGGTCCGTTCCGTCAGGTCGTAAAAGACTATTTCCAGATCTGCGAAAGCTATTTCGACGCGGTGAAAAAGCTGCCTCCCGCCAAGATCGAGGCCATCGATATGGCCCGGCGCGGTATTCACAACGAAGGGGCGCGCGTGCTGCAAGAGCGGTTGGAAGGCAAAGCCGAACTTGACTACGACACCGCCCGCCGCTTGTTTACGCTTATCTGCGTATTGCATTTCGGGGGCTGAGCGCGTGGACAAGAGCCTTCCTAGTTCAGTGCTCTTTTGTTGCGACCATAATTCCGTGCGCTCGCCTATGGCCGAAGGGATTGCAAAGCAGCTTTATGGCCACAAGTTTTATGTGCAATCCGTTGGCGTGCGTAATGATCGCGAGATTGACGGGTTTGCCATCGCTACCTGTGCTGAAATTGGTGTGCCGCTTGAACGCCACCGTTCCCGATCATTCGATGAGATGGAACAATGGGGCGACGATTTATCCAGCTTTGATCTGGTGATTGCGCTGTCCCCGGCCAGCCAGCGCCGCGCGCTTGATCTGACGAGGTTCTATCATCTGGATGTTGAATACTGGCCGATCCTTGATCCGACCGGCCTTGGCGAAACCCGCCCAGCAAAGCTTGACGCCTATCGCCAGACGCGGTCCCAAATACGGGACCGGCTGATTGAACGTTTCGGCCCCCCGACGGAGAAAATATAAGATGTCGATTGATGTAATCACCCGGTATTTTGCAGCCTTCAACGCGGGTGACGTGGATGGGATGTTGGCAGAATTGTCCGACGACATCGCGCACCATGTAAACGAAGGCAATGTGCGCCATGGCAAAGAGCTGTTCCGCGCGTTTTGCGATCATATGAATGAAAGCTACCGTGAAAACCTGACCGACATCGTGGCCTTTGCCACCCCCGACGGAACGCGGGGCGCGGCGGAATTCACGGTGAACGGCACCTATCTGAAAACCGATGAAGGCCTGCCAGAGGCGAAGGGGCAGACCTATGTGTTGCCGGCAGGGTCTTTCTTCACGCTCAAAGATGGCAAGATCTGCCGGGTCACGACCTATTACAACCTTGCGGACTGGGTGCGGCAGGTTTCATGACCCTCACGCTGCGCCCACTGACCGGACAGGCCGTGGACGACGCGCTGGATGATCTGGCGCAGCTTCGCATCATGGTGTTTCGTGCGTGGCCCTACCTTTACGACGGCGATCTGGATTACGAGCGGCGCTATATGGCCAGCTACCGCGACAGCGCGGATGCCATTCTGGTTGGGGCTTATGACGGCGACACGCTGGTCGGCGCGGCCACCGGCACGCCGATGGCCGACCACGCGGATGATTTCACCGAAGCGTTTGCCAGCACCAACTATCCGCTGGAACAGGTGTTTTATTGCGCCGAAAGCGTTTTGTTGCCCGCCTACAGGGGGCAGGGTGCTGGCCATGGCTTTTTCGACGCGCGTGAGGCGCACGCCCGCGCGCTTGGGTTCAATTACTGTGCTTTCTGCTCTGTTATGCGGGCTGATGATCACCCAATGCGCCCCGATGGATATCGCCCGCTGGATGCGTTTTGGCGCAAGCGCGGGTATGCACCACTGCCGGGTGTGATTGCCACGTTCGAATGGAAAGATGTTGATGAGGCTGGGCAGTCCCAAAAGCGGCTTCAATTCTGGATCAAAGCCCTATGAAAATCGCCGCAGCCGCATATCCGATTGATTGGCACGATACGTGGGACAGCTATGAAGAAAAGCTGACCCGCTGGGTGGTGGATGCGGCAGGGCAGGGTGCCGATTTGTTGGTCTTTCCCGAATATGGCGCGATGGAGCTTTCCTCCCTTGCCGGGGCAAAGGTGGCTGGCGATCTAGAAGAGTCGCTTCATGCCGTTTCGGGGGTGATGGACCGCGTCGATGCCCTGCATCAGACATTGGCGTGCGAACATTCACTGCACATCCTTGGCGCGTCTGCCCCGATTTGGCACGGCGATCGGCCGGTAAACCGCGCAAGGTTCTTTGCCCCGGATGGCAAAAGCGGCTTCCAAGACAAGCAAATCATGACCCGGTTTGAGCGCGAGGAGTGGGATGTTCACTCTGGCGGTCCGCTAACCCTGTTCGACACTGCACTGGGTAAGATCGGCGTACTGATCTGTTATGACAGCGAATTTCCATTACTGGCACGCGCATTGATCGACGCGGGGGCGGAAATCATTCTGGTGCCATCGTGCACCGATGCCTTGGCCGGTTATTGGCGTGTTCGCATTGGTGCAATGGCACGCGCGTTGGAAGGGCAGTGCATTGTCGTGCAGTCCCCAACCGTCGGCGATGCATCGTGGTGCCCCGCCGTTGACGAAAACGTAGGTGCCGCAGCGATATTTGGCCCGCCAGATCTGGGTTTCCCCGCAACCGGAGTTTTTGCCGAAGGTGACCTAAACGTCCCCGGCTGGACCTTCGCAGAGGTCGAAACAGACGCGGTTCGAACCGTCCGTTCCAAGGGCCAAGTGTTGAATTTGACCCACTGGTCAGAGCAGCCAGAAAAGGCTCTTCAGGTAACTGAAACGTGCTTGCGCTGATTTAACCCTTGAAAATCAGCGAAACCGGGCGCATTTAAGGCCACGCTCGCGTTCTGGCGGGCAAAACAACTCAGGAGTGACCATGGCCAAGGAAGAACTGCTCGAATTCCCCGGCGTCGTGAAGGAACTCCTGCCGAACGCGACATTCCGGGTCGAGCTTGAAAACGGCCATGAAATCATCGCGCACACGGCAGGAAAAATGCGTAAGAACCGTATCCGGGTTCTCGCAGGTGACCGCGTACAAGTCGAAATGACGCCGTATGATCTGACCAAGGGTCGGATCAACTACCGCTTTAAGTAATCAGCTGATGAGGCTGATTCTGGGCTCTGCCAGCCCGCGCCGGAAGGAACTTCTGGCGCAAATCGGAGTCGTGCCAGACGATATCCGCCCGCCCGATATCAACGAAGATCCGGCAAAGGGGGAGCTTCCGCGCCCCTATTGCGCGCGGATGGCCATTGAAAAAGCGCGGGCTGTCCAAGCCAGTGACGATGAATTGGTGCTGTGCGCTGATACCACCGTCGCGCTTGGGCGCCGCATCCTTGGCAAACCCCGCGACGCTGGCGAAGCTGCAGAGTTTTTGCTGGCCCTCGCCGGGCGTCGTCACAACGTAATCACCGCTGTCGCCCTGCGTTTGGGGGATCGCGTGTGGGAACGTGATGTTGTGACGGCTGTGAAATTCAAGCGCCTGTCCGATGAAGAACTGAACGCCTACCTCCGTTCCGGCGAATGGGACGGAAAGGCGGGCGGTTACGGCATTCAGGGCATGGCGGGCGCATTCGTGCCGTGGATAAGCGGCTCATTCTCGGCTGTGGTCGGGTTGCCCTTGGCGGAAACGGCCGGGCTTTTGCAAGGGGCCGGTTTCCCCGTCTATCAGGAGGCACCATGAAAGGTCGCATCGTTATTCTGGACCATTTGGCCGGCCGCCCCGCGGCTGCGCTTATGGTTGACGGAAAGCTGGAAGATCTGTTGATCGACCCGCCCGAAGATGTCGTTGCCCCGGGTGCGATCTACCGCGCTGTGGTGGATCGTCAGGTCAAAGGGCAGGGCGGGGTTTTCCTTAAGCTGCCAAATGGCAAAGGATTCCTAAAACAGGCGAAGGGCCTTGCGCCGGGCCAAGCGTTGCTTGTTCAGGCCTCGGGGTTCTCCGAGCCGGGCAAGGCGGTTCCGGTAACGCCCAAGTTCCTGTTCAAAAGCCGCTATGCCATCGTAACGCCTGGCGCGCCTGGCCTGAATATTTCCCGTTCGATCCGTGACGACGATGAGCGAGACCGCCTGTTGGAAATCGCCCACGAAGCGATGGGCGAGGCTGACGATTCCTTGGGTCTGATCCTGCGCTCTGCCGCTGAGTCGGTGGAGGAGGAGGCGATCCTTGAAGACATCGCAGCCATGTACGAGCTTGCCGTTGGGGTGATGTCCGAAACCACTGGCGAGCCTGAACTGCTGCTGGATGCGCCCGATGCCCATACGCTTGCGTGGCGCGATTGGTCAGACCCTGACCCGGACGAAGTCGTTTCGCATGACGGCGCGTTCGAAGAGTTGGGTGTTCTGGATGCAATCGATGCGCTTGATGGCCCCACCGCGCTGTCAGGTGGTGGTTCGATCCACGTAGAACCGACGCGCGCCTTGGTGGCTGTGGACGTTAATACAGGCGCCGATACCTCGCCTGCTGCGGGGCTGAAAGCCAACATCGCAGCGGCACGTGATTTGCCGCGCCAGCTGCGCCTGCGCGGCCTCGGTGGCCAGATCACCATCGATTTCGCGCCTATGCCCAAAAAGGATCGCCGCCAGTTAGAGCAGGTGCTGAAGGCCGCGTTCCGCTATGACGCTGTCGATACGACACATGCGGGCTGGACGCCGCTTGGCAATTTTGAACTTCAGCGCAAGCGAGAGCGTTTGCCGCTTAGCGAAAGTCTGAAAACATGAGCTGCCCAATGTGCGGTAAAGACGCCGTTCAGAAATACCGCCCGTTCTGTTCGGGCCGTTGCGCGGACCTTGATTTGGGCAAGTGGCTGACAGGCGAATACGCCATTCCCGCCGACGATGCAGAGTCGATGGAAGAAGCCGCAGAAGAAAGCGCGCGGCAGGAACAGAAGCCAAACTAGAACCGATACGGGTGAGAATTCAGAGGTTTGTAAAAAGAGGTGAAAAATATCCCCTCCCCCTCTGGACACCGCCCCGCCCCGCGTCTAGAAGTTCGCAGCCCGAACGGAAGCGGCCTCATGGCCAACAACCCGTTCACCCGTGCCCGGGTAGCTCAGGGGTAGAGCAGTGGATTGAAAATCCTCGTGTCGGTGGTTCGATTCCGCCCCCGGGCACCACTTTTACCAAGTGAACTCAACGCATTGTCAGTTAGCCAACTGGCATGACCGACCTGATTTTCGTTTTCTGTTGTTTAGCAAAATCCGACAGTCTTGGCCTGACCTAACTTCTGCATAGGCGCGGTGCGGCAGACGGCGTCACCACTCTTATTCTCGTGGTGCTTTGTGGCGGTTCCGCGTGGGATTGTTTGAAAGCTGTACGCCCTTGGGGCCAAAATGACGCCGCCGCCAAGAATGGCGGCGGGTTCTAGGTATTGTGGACAATAGCGGGCGGCCCCGACCGTGTTGTCCTAGATAACCTCGTTGTGGAGGCGGGTTACGACGCGGTAGGGCGCGAGTTGCGTCTTTCGGCCTCGGATATAAAAGCCGGTACCTGCAGATATTTTTAGCGTCGAGGTCCCCCCGACAAGCGCCTCAAGTTCTGGCAACGCGTTCTGTGAGCCCAGCTGCGCGCCAAGCGATCCATCGTCAATCATATTTCCGGATTCGGACTTCACCGAGAAATTGATCTTCCAATCAGATAGCTTGAACGGAAGTTTGGCCTCTTTGGCCACCTTCATGACGTTCGCGCAGCGTTTTTCGATTTCGTTCTTGTGAAGCTCAAGCGCGGCGGCTTTGTTGTCAGCAGCCGCGATCTTGTGGAACATTTGGTCGATTTCGTAAGACAGCAATCGGACTTCGTCAGACCGCTTCCGTTTGAACTCTAGCACGTCGTCAAGTTTGGCATCTTCCGTCGGGATCGGTATCGCGCGGTAAAGCTCCATCAAGACACCTTTGCCGACCGAAAAATGCTGATCTTTAAGCAGCATTGAGTAGGGGCCTTCAGACATGCACCACAAGCCCGGTTCGCCGCTCTCTCGCTTCAGGAAGGTCTTGATGTGGCCCTCAGCGATCAAGTGGCCAAGGGTATTGGCGTTCTTGGTCACCTTACCAGGCGACAGGGTAAGCATCTTTTCCTTGACCAGAAATTTGATGTCGGGGTGGCTCTCTCCACCCTCGGCAAGGTTGTTTTTGGGGTATGCGATGCGATCCCAGAACAAAACGGCGCGACGCAGTTCTGTGGGGTCCATCATGCCTTTTGTTGTTAGCGAATCCCCTGCCACGCTTACCGGATTACTGATAACCAGCCCGCGCCCTGCCTTGGGCATTTTGCCGTATAGGGGGTCGGTTTGTTTGCGGCGCTTTGCTTCACCCATCGTGTCACTGTACTCTTACTGTTGTTTTTTGTCGGTCCACTGCGGAAGGGGCACCCGTTTCAGAAGATGCCTTCCACCACTAATTTTTATCCGCACTACTTTGGCGTTTAGTCGCCGGGAACTTCGAACGCATAGTCGTTCTAAGTGCCAGAACTAGGCTGCCAAAGGCGTCGGTTGGCGGCGGCTAACATGCATTCATGGCGAAATGTGGGTGAACCACGTCACTGCTGTGTTGACGTTGCGGCACTTATGGGGCCGACCTGTTTTAGAACTTTTTCGACACCGTCGCCTGACACTCTGTCGTACTGTAGTCGTAGAAGGCTACGTTTGAGTGGTTGGCAATGAACGAGCAGGAAAGGCGGGGGGTGAAACCTTTGACCTCGATGCGTGTGTTGTAGATGGTCGCGCTAATTCCATGGAACGTGTCTTTCCTTGGCGCGGTCGTCAGAGGAAAGTCCCCAACAAAGCCCCGCGCGCCGGCTTCGATGCCTACGACCGTGTTCAGCCCACCTTCCCATGCTTTCGAAACGCCGGCGAAAATTCGGTTGCCGTGGTATTGCAGGTGGGGCGAGGATGGGCGGCCCTGTTCCAGCCCCAGCCCAACGTTTAGCGATAGGCTTGGATCCACCTGATGGATCAAGCTAATGGCAGCGGCCTCAAAGTTGCCGTTGTTATAGCTTTGGTTTGGATAGTGGCGGTATTCATGGCTGACCGAGAAGCCCAGTTGGTTCTTATCGGAAAGCCGCCGCGCGATGCTGAACGAAAGGCCCGTAACATCGCTGTCGGCATCATCCTCGCGCCATGTTGAGCGAAGATAGGGGCTTATGGACCACTTCGTATTTGTGCTGCTCCGCTCATAGGCAAGCGAAAGCGAACCTGTCGCGTAGTTATAGATGGTTTCCTCGTACTGCGTGCCAGAAAGGTTCCAGTTCACGCTGACGCGACTTTTGGGGCCGGTTTGTTTGCGGAAGTACCCAGCAATGCCAACCTGCGCACCAACGCCCGAGTTCGCCTTGGAACTGGGGTCGATCACATAGACGCCGCTTGTTGTGTCAAAGATGGCGTTCGTCGTGCCACGGTTGATATTGCTTGATGGGATCAGCGAAAAATACCCGCTCAGCCCAACGGGCTTATTCCGATCAATCACGTTCAGAAAATCGCGATAACCCTCTCGAAGCTGCGGGTTTGGATCAATGTCGAGGAGGGCGTTGAAGTGATATTCGGCCACGTCGAACTGTTGATCCAATAGCAGCGTGTGTGCCAGTTCGCGCCGTGCCTGAATATATTCGGGGTCGATCTGAAGCGCGGTCCGAAACGCCTTTATTGCTTCGGCCAGGCGGCCCTGAACCTTCAACGTGCGCCCTTCAAAAAAAGCGTATTCCGCTTCGGATGGGTTCTGCGTTTCAAACAGGGTACGGGCGGCTTCAAACTGGCCCGCGTTGATCAAGCGCAGAACCTCGTCTTCGGATGTGCCTTGGGCTGATGCGGCGGTTCCAACAGACAGAAACAACACGCATGCGCATCGTGAAAGGGTGGTCGCGGCAATGCGCGGCGCCGTTGCCAATTTCATCATATCGCTGCCAGAAAACACCATGCCGCCGTACGCCCCCGCACTCATAATCGCTTAAGATAGGGCTGCACCTTCCGCAGTCGGCGCGTCGAAAGCAAGGGGGCATATACCGCACCTGTTGACGCAGTGGGCGTGTGTGTCTGGCAAGTCAGCCAGAAAATTGACCCTGCCCAAGGTGATATTGTTGAAGATTTGCGCGGCCGAAGCGTTGCTATTTGATCACGTATATTCGGGTCTGCCTGTTCGCATAGATGTGCGTTTTTCGGCGCGAATTGTCGCCTACTCAGACCCAGTGTCCGGGCGTGCAAATGCGCGCGGATCCATTTTTTCGAAATATTTTAAGAAATTGATCCGGATCAACCCCCGTGTGCCGCGAACGTATTACGAATGATGAATGCAACCGCATTGTGAGGAACTTTTTGCCCACAATCCTGATCGCATTTGGAGGACTAGGTAAATGGCAACACCAATCGACATTAATAACACGCAAGACTTTGATCAGCCGCTGAACACGGATCCCGATTTTTCGGCGACCCACGTTTTCAGCACGGCTGACATCACCGGCACGTTCAGCGGCACCACCCAAGGCACCGATGGCGGAGTAATTGATTTCAGCGGTGCAAGCGGGATCAAAGAAACCAAAGAAGGGGTCACCCTTTACCCGATCGACAGTGAATTCGGCTTTGTCGTTTCCGACTTTGAGGGTGCGGTCGAAAAAGAGGTCGACGGTATTTATGCCGAAGGTTGGGCAGGCGATTTGTTGATCGCTGGCCAACAGGCGGGGCTTGTCGTCTCGGACGCGCCGACGGACACATTCAAGACACCTGCAGTTCTGGGAACATGGCTGTCAGGGTTGGGTGGGAACACCGTAAAGGCGTCAACCGAACATTACGTTGTGATGCAGCACGTGCTGTCGGATCAAAAGTTCCCCGGCGACCCGGATGCGCTGTATCCGCTGGATGATGACCTGATCCTACTAAGCTTAAACCCAGCCTATGATGGGCAGTATGTTTCTGATCTGGTGAACGGAACGGCGATGTATGATGGCGAGCTTGTCGTCGTGCCAGACGTCAACCAAGATGGCGTTATCGACATCAAAGATTTGCTGAACCCGAACGAAAGCTCGATCGAATACGACATCGCGTATAGTTCGGATTATTCGGTCACGATGAAAGATGACGGTAAGCTGCTTTATCGTTGGGGCAACTCCGTCAAGCGGCCGAACGATGTGCGCATCGAAACGCATATCGACACGCCGGATGAGTGGAAAGAACTGGATCCATATAGCTCTCTCAAGTCGCTTTATGAAATCACGTCGGCGGAACTGGTGGTGCACCACACGATCACCAACAACCCGAACGATCAGATTCGCCCCGAAGATCTGGAAAACGAATCCGCGATCGGCACATTGCCGACCTACGAAGTGATCGAAAACTATAACGGCGACATTGGCCGCACTGTTTGGGCCAGCACCGATGATTACTATGCGGGTGACGGCACGCTGTATCCAGCAGGAACCATTCTGCGCGATACGATGCTGGCGGACGCTGTAACGGGTACGATCCCCGATGAGATCGGTACGATTTCCGAAGACTTGGAGCTTGGCTTTACGAATGCGTGGTACACCACCATGGATCGTGAACCTTTCGAACCGGTCTTGAACGAAGACGGCACCGAATACATCACCGGTCCGCGCTGGCGCCTACAGCCCGATAAATACGGGCAAGACCTGCCAAGCGTTACAATCCCGATCGACCCAAGTGACGAGCTTCCTGTGACGCAGGGCGAAGAAAAGTACGAAGTTGGTGCAGAAACCCAAACTGTCATCAACCTGCTTGACTGGGAAACAGAGATTTCCCCGCTGTCGATCAGCGCAGGCTGGCAGGACGGCGCAGGGACTGTGTCCGCGAACGGCCTGAACATGACCGACGATCTTGATGTGGCCTTCTACATCAAGGGCGATATCAAACCGGCCACGATCTACAGTGCGGAACTACTTGTCGATTACGAAGAAATCCCAATTCACGACGAAGGGGACACCATCACCGGTACAGCCGAAGATGATTATCTGGTTGGCGTTGGTAACAACGAATTCACCGGCGGCGACGGTGCAGATTTGTTCGTTGTGTCCTACGGCACCTCGGTCACAGATGTGATCACGCAAAGTGTCATCACGGACTTCGAGGTTGGGAAAGACAAGATCGGCCTTATCGGCTTTGACTCTCTCGTTGATTTCGATGCCGACACCGTGGAAGCACTTGATCTGATTACCCAAGGCGTGGATGGCGATGATCTTACCATCTACGTTGATGATCAGCTTGTGGCGACTTTGACAGGCGTCGCGGCTGAGCTGGGTATCGGCACAGAGGTTGACCCCGGCGAGGGGCTTAGCTTGCTTCACAGCTTCATCGTTTCCAACCCATCGCCAGGCGTGGATCCCGGGCCGGTCGAACCCAACTTGATTGTTGGCACCAACGCGTCCGAGACACTTGAGGGCACTGTGGGTGATGACATCATCACAGCCTTGGGAGGTGATGACTATCTCTATGGTCTTGCTGGGAATGATGTTCTGGACGGTGGTGCAGGGCTTGACCGGATGTACGGCGGGATGGGCGAGGACACGTTTGTCTTTGCGACCAACACTGGCTTGGACTTTGTCTATGACTTTGAAGACGGCATTGACCAGATCCAGCTTGATGGCATCGACTTTGCTGACGTCGAAATCACGGCTTATCGGACAAAGGATGTCCTGATCTCTGCTGGCGAAGACTTGATGATCCTGCGTGGGGTCAATGTTGCCGACATTACAGAAGAAGACTTCAGCGTCGACAGCGGGCTTATGGTCGCCTGATGGCGTCGCAGTATATTGAATTGAAAGAGAAAACCATGAAACACTATGCAACACTTACAATGTGCGCTGCGTCGCTGGCGCTTGCGGGATGCGGCGGCGGTTCTTCTTCGCCGACCGCGGCACCGCCAACCGGTGTGACCCCTGCATCTTACGCAACTGTCGATGCAGCTGCGGTGGCAATGCAAGATACTTATACCGATGCAAACGGTGACGTTCTTGCCGGCGTAACGGTTGCCAGCGAGACTGAGGTGATGAACGCCGCGAATGCGACCTATTCGGGGTATGTTGGCGGTGACCTGACGAGCGGCGGCAGATTAGTTGGTGAGCTTAGTATCGCCGCTGATTTCGCCAGTGAAACAGCCACCAGCACGGCAACCAATTTCTTCCATGATACGGATGGAGCTTACGCGGGAACGCTGTCGGGGGCTGGCATCATTGTGCCGGGGGCCCCAGGTGCTGTTCCACAGCTCTCCACCACGATTGCGGGTGACCTGACAAACGGCGGGTCCACACACGCAACCTCAATTGGCTTGGAGGGTGATTTCATCGCCAGCGGTGGCGATGTGGTCGCTGTTGCGGGTCTTGCTGACGGAACGGTGGGTGCGGGCGTGTTGTTCACCGGCACGTTTGCTGCCGAAAAATAACACTCAGACTGTTCTCGAACATGACGCCAGCGCTCAATTGAGCGCTGGCGTTTTGCGTTAGAGGTAGCCCGCGCTGTTGGGCCATCCGATAAGTGGCACAAGGGGAATGGTTCAAGCCCCGCATCATCACAGCCCCAAACGATCCCCTCCGAGCCAAGCCGCTGATTGTCGGTGCAACCTTTCCTCACCTTTGGTGTGCGTGCAGGTTCCATTTGGCGCAAACCGACATCCCCAAATACGTGATGGCACGGAGCAAAAGCTCCGCGCCATCACAGCGATAACTAGTTCTGTGCCGAGGGCCATGGTGGCCCCCGTGCTTAGGTTTTGAACACCCGATAGATCGCCGGGATGACAAGCACCGTCAGCAACGTCGATGACAACAGCCCGAACAGAAGCGATATCGCCAAGCCTTGGAAGATCGGGTCGCTTAAGATCACGACCGCGCCGATCATGGCGGCGATTGCGGTCAGCAGGATCGGTTTGAACCGGATCGCGCCAGCCTCGATCAGAATATCGACCTTTGACTTACCAGTTTCGTCCGCATGCCGGATGAAGTCCACCAACAGGATAGAGTTGCGCACGATGATCCCGGCCAGCGCGATGAACCCAATCATCGATGTCGCCGAAAACGGCGCGCCCCACAGCCAGTGTCCGAACATGATGCCAAGGAAGGTCAGCGGCACCGGTGTTAGCACCACCAGCGGCAATCTGAACGACCCGAACTGGGCCACGACCAGAATATAGATGCCGACCAAGGCAATGCCAAAAGCCGCGCCCATATCGCGGAAGGTGATCCATGTGACCTCCCACTCTCCGTCCCACAGCAGGGTAACGGTGCTTTCATCCTCGGGCTGGCCGTTCATGCGGATTGTCGGTTTTGTGCCGTCTTCCCATTCCATCGCATCAAGCGCATCAGCGACGGCAAGCATGCCATACAGCGGTGCTTCGAATGTGCCGGCAAGTTCGGCCATCACCATTTCAGCGTCCCGCCCGTTGTGCCGGAATATCGGGAACGAGGCGCGCTCTTCCTCAATACGGATCACATCGCCCAGTTCAACGACGCCGCGCGCGCCCGGCAACACGTTGGCCGGGATCGGGGTGGACAGGAACCGTTCGTCCAACAGCTTGTCACCATCCGCGCGTTCCACGGTGATCGGGATTGGATTGCGCCCATCGCCGCGATGGGAATAGCCGACTGTTTGCCCGGCATTCAGAAGGGACAGCGTGTCAAACACATCGCTTTCCTCAACGCTGAAAAATTCCAGATCATCGGTCGAGATGGTGGCCCGCAGCCTGCGTGGTTGAGTGCCGAAACTGTCATCCACATCCACGATGAAGGGCACGCCCTCAAATGCCTCGCGGATTTTGGCGGCAGCGGCGCGGCGCGTATCCGCGTCGGGGCCGTAAACCTCGGCCAGAAGGGTCGCGATAACCGGGGGGCCGGGGGGCGGTTCGACCGTTTTCAGGTTCGTGCCGACGGGTGTTTCAACCTGTTCTAGAAGCGTGCGTATTTCCAACGCGATTTCGTGGCTGGGGCGGTCGCGATGGGTTTTGGGTGTCAGGTTGATCTGAACTTCACCCAAATTCGGTTCGTTGCGCAGGTAATAGTGGCGTACAAGCCCGTTGAAGTTAAACGGCGCGGCCGTTCCCGCGTGGGTCTGGGCCGATACGACCTCTGGCAGGTCCATCACCACCTGAGCAACCTGTTGCGCGACGGCGTCTGTTGCCTCTACCGGTGCGCCTTCGGGTAGGTCGATGATCACAGCAAGCTCTGACTTGTTGTCGAAGGGCAGCAGTTTGACGGTCACGTCCTTGGTATAAAGCAAGGTGAGAGAGCCAAAGGAAAGCACGGCCGTGACCAGCAGGAACACAAGGCTGATGCCTTTGCTTGCCAATAAAGGGCGGGCGACGGCGGAATAGATGCGCCCAAGGGTGCCCCCCTGTGTATCGCCATGGGCATGGTCACTAACCGGCGCACGGCCCGCAATTTTGATCATCAGCCAAGGTGTGATGATCACCGCCACGAAGAACGAAAAGATCATCGCGGCGGATGCGTTGGCCGGGATCGGGCTCATATACGGGCCCATAAGCCCCGAAACGAACAGCATCGGCAGCAGCGCAACAACAACCGTAAGGGTCGCGACGATGGTGGGGTTGCCCACTTCGGCGACGGCCTCAATCGCACTGGCGACGCGGCTTTTCTTTGGGTCCAACGCCCAGTGTCGCGCGATGTTTTCGATGACCACAATCGCGTCATCCACCAAGATACCGATGGAGAAAATCAGCGCGAACAGGGACACCCGGTTCAGGGTGTAACCCATGATCCACGCAGCAAAGAGGGTCAGCAAAATCGTGACCGGGATCACGATGGCCACCACGATGCTTTCGCGCCAGCCGATGGCGATCAGCACAAGCCCGATGATGGAAACCGTCGCAAGACCAAGGTGGAACAGCAGCTCGTTCGCCTTTTCATCTGCGGTTTCGCCATAGTCACGCGTGATTTCAACGTGGATGGTTTCGGGGATCAGGTCGCCCTCTAACGCGTGGACCTTGTGAATAATTTCTTCGGCCACAAGAACGGCATTGGCGCCCGCGCGTTTGGCGACGGCAAGCGTTACGGCAGGTGCGCGGTGCACCGTTCCATCCGCGGCGCGGGTGACGTTAGCGACGAAATGATCGCTGGTGTCATCAATGAACGCGATGTCGGCCACGTCAGACACATACACCGCACGTTCATCGCGCGAGGTCAGCAAAAGGTTGGCGATTTCGGCGGGGGCCGTCAGCGTTTCACCGGCGACAAGGTCGATCTGTTCGCGCCCGTCGCGCAACTTTCCGGTGTTGAATGCGCGGTTCGCATTGGCCACTTTCCCGGCAAGCTGCTGCAAGGTGACACCAAACAACGCCAGCTTTTCAGGGTCAGGCGCGATGCGCAAAGCCTCGGGTGCTTCGCCGACCAGATAGGTCAGCCCGACATTGTTGATCTTGGCGACCTCGGCGCGGACCTGACGTGCGACGCGGGTCAGATCGTTGGCGGAAACGCCGCTTTCATGTTCGGCGGCAAAGGTAAGCGAAACAATCGCGACATCGTCGATCCCACGCCCGACAATCAGCGGTTCGGGGATCCCGATGGGGATGCGGTCAAGATTGGCGCGCACCTTGTCATGCACGCGCAGGATGGCCGTGTCGGCGGGTGTGCCAACGACAAACCGTGCCGTGACCATCGCCGCATCATCGCGGGTGGAGGAATACACATGTTCCACCCCATTGATGCCTTTGACGATGGTTTCCATCGGTTCCGTGACCAACTTCACGGCATCTTCGGCCTTTAGGCCCGCGGCCTGAATGTGAATATCAACCAAGGGCACCGATATCTGCGGCTCTTCTTCCCGAGGGAGGGAGACCAGCGCGATCATACCCACGGCCAGAGCCGCCAAAATGAACAGTGGGGTCAGCGCCGACGATACAAACGCCTTGGTCAAGCCGCCCGCAATTCCCAGCGGGGTGGGGGTCTTGGGATCAGTCATGGTGCTGCACAACGCTTTCGCCGGCCGTTACGCCAGCAACAATTTCAACCATGTCCACGCCGTCGATCATATGGTGTTGACCAAGCAGGACAGTGCGATGCGCCACGTCCTCGCCCGCGCCGACCCAGATGAAATCAAGGCCCGATTGGGTGGTGACGTAGGACGCTGGCACAAGCAGTGCGTCGCGTTCCCGGATGGGCAAACGCACCAGCACGCGGGCGTCTACGAACGCATCGCTCAGGCCCGCGACTTCGACATCGGCGATCACGCGGCCGTTTTCGATCTGTGGGTAAACCCGCGCCAAACGCCCTTCTTTCAACGCGCCGCCTTCTTCGATCTGAATGACCGCCCCTTCGCTAAGGGTGCTTGCGTGACGTTCAGGAACGGCCAACCGCAGGAAAAAGCCACCGCCACCGATCATGGCAATGACCTCGCCCGGCATGACCACCGCGCCAGCCGCGACCGGGACATCAAGGACGCGCCCGCCAATGGGGGCCAGCACCGCACCTTCGGCGCTTTGTTGTTCCACCACCCTGCGTTCAGCGCGCACAGACTCGATCTGGTTGGTCATCACGTCCACTTGCGTGCGCAACCCATCAAGCCGCTGAACGGTCGTCACGCCCCGTTGAAGCAACTCTTCGCCGCGCGTCAGTTCCGTCTGCGCGTTTTCCAGCTGCGAGTTCAACGCTTGAAGCTGCGCGTCCAGCGCGGCCAGTTGAAAGGCCAGTTTTTCATCGATGACCTCGGCCAGCACCTGCCCGGCGTCAACCTGCGCGCCTTCGGTTATGGTTAAGGACGTCATGGTGCCGCCCAGCCGCGCCCGTGCGGGGATGCGGTCACGCGCTTCGATCCGGCCATAGACCGCTTTCCATTCGGTCAGCGGAACCAGTTCTGCGGCGAACGGTTCCTGTGCGTGCAGCGGAGTCAGCGATAAAAGGGTGGCGACAAGGGCCCAGCGAAGCATGGCGTGCTCCTTTCATAAGGATACCTTCACCTCTGACGAACCAGATGTGACAGGCGTGTTCGATGCGCAATTGGCGCGGCGTTTTGGGGCATTTAGCGGAAAAAAATCGGCTGGGGCCTTGATATGCGTCAAGGCTGGGCCGCGTTGCTAACGCAGGCGCCGGGTCAGTTCTTTGTCCAATAGATCGAAGACCAGGCGGACGCGGCGGCTGGTTTTCAGTTCGCGATGGGCGATCAACCAAATCGGGAATGTGATTGATGGAAAGTCGGGCAGGGCGCGTTGCACCAGCGGTTCTGCGTCACCGACATGTGTCGGGACAACGCCAATTCCGATGCCGTGTTTCACCATTTCCCATTGGACCAAATGATTGGCGCTGATTACCGGGAAATTGCGGCGGGTCAGGTTTAGCCCGTGCGCGTTCAGACCGTTAATCAAAACGTCATTCTGATCAAAGCCAATGAAATCGGCGTCGGACGGATCGCCCATTTTGCGGATATATTGCGGCGTCGCGTAAAGCTGCGCCTCGTCATCGACGATCTTCTTCGCGATCAGGTCAGGATGCGTGGGGCGGGCGCTGCGGAGCGCGATGTCAGCCTCGCGGCGGCGCAGGTCGCGCACGTCGTTGGTGGCGACGACCTCTACGTCAATTCCGGGCGCGATTTGGCGAAGTTTGGCGATGATGGGCGGCAACAGGAAGGCGGAATAAACCTCGCTTGCTGTGATGCAGATCGACCCTTCGATGGATTGCGCTTGCCCCGAAGCCGTAAGCGAAACACTGGCCGCCGCCGCGCCCATTTCGCGCACATGTTCCACCAGTTCAAACCCACTTGGGGTTAGCTGCAACCCGCGCCCAACCCGTTCGAACAGGACCACGCCCAGTTCTTGTTCCAGCGCGCTGACTTGGCGGCCCAAGGTCGGTTGCGCAACGCCAAGCGCACGAGCGGCAGCGGAAAGCGAGCCCTCTTCGGCGGTGACAAGGAAAGCCCGCGCGCGGTTCCAGTCAAATTTAACAGAACGCCAATCCATGCTAAAATGCATACCAATACTGCGATTTTGGTCAATTTATTTAATAAACCCGCATGGGTATCACGCCGCTGAATTGGAAAAGGACATAGACCATGAAAGCGATTGTATATGAAAACTACGGCCCAGCGGATGTGCTGGCCGTGAAAGAACTTAGCACGCCCACCCCGAAAGACGGAGAGGTCTTGGTTCAAGTTCGCGCAACATCGGTGACGACGGCCGATTGGCGAATAAGGGCGGCGGCGTTCCCCGGAATTTTCGCGATCTTCGGGCGTTTGATGTTTGGGGTCTTTAAGCCCAAGGTCAAAGTGCTTGGCAGGGATTTCGCCGGCGTGGTCGCGGCCGTCGGTGGCGGCGTTGCGAATTTCGCCGTTGGAGATCAGGTATTCGGTGTCAGCGACATGGGGTCCCACGCTGAATACGTGGTGGCGCCAGCAGATGGGGCGGTCGTAACCTTGCCCAAAGATCTGACGTTTGAACAAGCCGCGGCCCTGCCGTTCGGCGCACTTTCGGCGCTGGTGTTCTTGCGGGACTTCGCGAAGGTGACAAAGGGGCAAAAGGTTCTGATCATCGGCGCGTCTGGCGGGGTGGGGGCCTATGCAACGCAGATCGCGCGTGTTCTTGGTGCGCAGGTGACTGGGGTAAGCAGTGCCGCCAATATTGATCTGGTCAAGTCGCTGGGGGCCAGTCAGGCCATCGATTATGCGACCGAGGATTTCACCCAATCCCAACAGCAATTCGATGTGATCCTTGATACGGTCGGGGTCACCAATTTTCGGCGCAGCAGGCGGGTTCTTTCGAAGAACGGGGTGTTCATCCCGCTGAACTTTGGCCTGCGAGAGGTGTTCCAATCCGTGTGGACGCGGGCATTTGGCGCGCAAAAGGTGCTTGTGGGTGTCAGCGGCGATACCAAAGCTGACCTTGAGGAGTTGAAGCAGATGATAGCGCAGGGCCAAGTTGCCCCAATCATCGACCGGGTCTTCCCGTTGGATGAGGTGCCAGCCGCCCATCGATATGTCGAAGGGCGGCACCGGAAGGGAAGCGTTGTCGTTTCAGTGCCTTAGCTAAACGCGTCTTTGTACTGGTCGCGCAGGATGTTTTTCTGGACCTTGCCCATCGTGTTGCGCGGCAACTCGTCTGCGATCACCAGCTTTCGCGGGTGTTTGAAACGCGCAAGGGACGTGCTGATGGCGGCCGCGATGGCGTCCAGATCAGGGGTTGCGCCGGTTTCCGGCACGACAACGCCAACGACTGTTTCACCAAAGTCGGGGTGCGGCACGCCGATCACAGCGCTTTCAAGGATGCCGGGTTGGTCATCCAGCACCAGCTCAACCTCTTTGGGATAGATGTTGTAGCCGCCGGAAATGATCAGGTCTTTGTTGCGGCCCACGATCTGGACGTAGCCATCAGGGTCGATCACGCCAAGATCGCCGGTGATAAAGAACCCATCCTCGCGCAGCTCTTCACGCGTTTTTTCGGGCATCTGCCAATAACCTTTGAAGACGTTGGGGCCGCGCACTTCGATTTGGCCGATCTCTCCGTCCGGAAGGGTCGCGCCGGTGGCTGGGTTGGTGATCTTCAGCTCAACACCGGGCAGTGGGAAGCCAACCGTCCCCGCGCGGCGTTCGCCGTCATAGGGGTTGGACGTGTTCATGTTGGTTTCGGTCATACCATAGCGTTCAAGGATGCGGTGGCCTGTGCGTTGTTCGAACTGAACGTGGGTGTCGGCCAGCAAAGGCGCGCTGCCAGATACGAACAGCCGCATGTGGCGGGTCAGTTCGGGCGTAAACCGGGCATCGCTAAGCAGCCGGGTATAGAAGGTCGGCACGCCCATCATCGTTGTCGCCCGCGGCATGAAATGCACAATCGCATCCTGATCGAACTTGGGCAAAAAGATCATCGCAGCACCGCAGTGCAGGCAGACATTGGTTGCCACAAAAAGCCCATGCGTGTGGAAGATCGGCAGGGCGTGCAGCAGCACATCGTCTTTGGTGAACCGCCAGTGTTCGACCAGGGTTTCTGCGTTCGACAACAGGTTGCCCTGCGTCAGCATCGCCCCCTTGGATCGCCCCGTGGTGCCAGAGGTGTAAAGGAACGCGGCCAGATCGTCGGCCGAACGTTCGACGGTATCGAACACGTCAGGCTGACCCGCGGCCTTGTCGCTTAGCGTGCCGGAGCCATCGGCGTTCAGCGTTTCCAACATCGCGTTACAGGCGGCTGCCACCGGCTCTAACGCCGTGCGCTTTGCGCCGTCGCAGACAAACACGCGCGCGCCGCTGTTTTCCACGAAATAGCTGACCTCATCCGCCGTGTAGGCGGTGTTCAGCGGCAAGAAAACAAAACCTGCTTGGGCGCAAGCGGCGTAGATGGCCAATGACCCTGCCGATTTTTCCACCTGAACGGCAACGCGGTCGCCCGCTGTCAGGCCAAGCCCTGAAAGGACATTCGCAAATCGTGCGGCCATTTTCAGGAACGCATCATGCGTTATCGTCTTTTCATCCGCCGTAATCAGGAATGGCGTGGTCTGCCCAGCATGGCGACCAAACAGGGTGTCATAAAGTGGATTTGCCATTGTCAAAAAAGCCCTTACGCGTCTGATTTCACAGCCGATTTGCTTAGGTTACGCACCTCGGTCGAGGCGGCGATTTTCTGAGCATCGGCAAATTGTTCGTGGTTTTGCGAGATTTTGGGAAGGTCGTAAAGATAGTTCACCATCGCCCCGCCTGACTGCGCCATTCCGTTTTCGGAAAGATCAGCGCCCGCATGAACCGCTTTGATCTGCGCGCCGTTGCCAAGGTGGAACCGCGCGACCGGGTCATAGGGGCTGCCATCTGGGCGCTTGGCGTTCAAAAGGTAATGGGCGGCCAGTTTTTGCAGGGCAGTGTCATTGTCTGCTTGTTGCCCTGTTTCAGCCATCCAGCGTTTCAATCCGGGTATCGGAGAGAGGGTGACAAAGGTCTTCAGCCCCGGCATCTCGCGCGACAAATCGGCGACCACCTGTTTGATAAGCGAGTTGCCAAAAGAAATCCCCGCAAGCCCCGATTGACAGTTCGAGATGGAATAAAACACAGCGGTGTCCGCCTGATCGGCCGCGATTACATCACGTTCTTCCGCCAGCACCGATTGGATGGAGCCGGGGATGCCTTTGGTCAGCGCCACCTCGACAAAGATCAGCGGCTCGTTCGGCATTGAGGGGTGGAAAAACGCGAAACAGCGCCGGTCTGATGGTCGCAGCCGCGCCCTTAGGTCATCCCAGCTTTCAATGGCATGGACGGCCTCATAGGCAATGATCTTTTCTAGCAAATGCGCCGGGGTTTCCCAACTGACAGGTCGCAGGACAAGAAAGCCGCGATTGAACCACGATGCGAACAGGTGGCGGAAATCCAGATCAACGGCTGCAAGTTCTGGGTGGTCCTTGGTGAACCGCAAAAGATCGCGACGCATTGCCACCAACTGGGCGGTTGCGCCGGGCACTTGGTTCAGGCGGCGTGCCAGTTCCTGACGTTGGGGTTCGGATGCGGCCATAAACGCGCGATAGGTTTGCTTGGACGGCTGCTGTTCATATGCCGAAAGGGTTTCGCGAACCTGTTCAGGGTCAATGCCCATGCGGCTGAACAGATACTCGAAAAATGCCAGCTTTTCGTCGTCCTCCATCGCGCCGTAGCGGTCCAGAATCTGACGCGCCAGAGCCGCGCCAGAAACTTCGCCTTTGCTGCCCAGCAGGTCACTGGACAGCGCTTCGATAGAGCGCCGTTCCCACGCGCCGCTTTCAGCGCGTTTATAGCGCCGGTCGAAAACGGTCGACAGAAGGTCGGCCAGTACGCTCATATGCTTGCCCCCATAACTGCGTTGGGCAACCACGTAGCCAGGCCCGGAAACAGGCACAGCAAGACGATCGCCAACACCATGCAGGCCACGAATGGAAGCGAACCCGCCAGAATGGTTTTCAGCGAAATGTCAGGCGCGATACCGTTGATCACATACAGGTTCAGCCCGACCGGCGGAGAGATCAGGCCGATCTCCATGTTGATGGTCAGGACAACCGCGAACCAGATCGGGTCGAACCCTGCCGAGGTGATGATCGGCAGCAGGATTGGCGCTGCCATCAGGATCACCGCAACCGGTGGCAAGAAGAAGCCAGCGACCAGCAGAAACAGGTTGATGGCGATCATCAACCACCAACGGTTTACATCCAGCGTGCCGATCCATTCCGCAATGGATTGGGTGATGAACAGGCTGGACAACATGTAGGAAAACACCCCGGCCGCCGCGATGATGAACAGGATCATCACGCTTTCTTTGGTGCTGTCGCGCAAGACGGCCCACAGGTCACGCGGGTTCCACAGTTTGTAGATGACCATCGCGATAATCAGGCACAGCAGGGCACCCACAGCCGCGGTTTCCGATGGCGTCGCGATGCCGCCGTACATGGCGTAAAGCACGCCCAGAATGATCGCGAGGAAGGGTAGAACGCGCGGCAAAATCTCAAACTTTTCGCGCCAAGTGTAGCTGCCGGAATTCAACAGCGCCGTATCGCCCGAACGCCATGTCGAATAAAGTGACCAGATCATAAACAGCACCACCAACAGCAGGCCGGGAATGACGCCCGCCAAGAACAGCCGCCCGATCGAAGTTTCGGTCGCGATGCCATAGACGATCATCGTGACAGAGGGGGGGATCAGAATACCCAAGGTACCGCCCGCCGCGATGGAACCGGCAGCAACCCCATCAGGATAGCCACGCTTGCGCATTTCCGGGATGCCCATTTTGCCAATCGCTGCACAGGTTGCCGGGCTGGACCCCGACATCGCAGCGAACAGGGCGCAAGCCCCAAGGTTTGAAATGACCAGCCCACCGGGAACGCGTGTTAGCCAACGCTCCAACGCTTCGTAAAGGTCCGCGCCAGCACGGGTTGAGGAAATGGAGGACCCCATGATGATGAACATCGGGATCGACAGAAGGGCAAAGTTATCAAGTTTTCCGAACAGGATTTCGGGCATCAGCTCCAGTGAACGCATGCCGTCAAACACCATCAGGAACCCGGCAGAGACGATCAGCAAACCAATCGCCACAGAGACACCGGAAAACAGCACGATGATCGTGGCCATCGCCACAAGGGCACCAAGAAGAAGCGGGTCCATTATACGTCCTCCAGCCCGAAGGGCGCGTCAATTTTCAGAATGACGGCAACAAGGTCAGCGATCAGTTGCAGCAGCAAAAGGGCAAGGCCCACGGGGATTGAAAGGTACGGAATCCACAGCTTTACGCCCCATACGGTGTCAGACCGCCACCCGCGATCCCACGCGAAATGCCAGTATTCGTAACCGTACCAAAGCATCACAGCGATGATCAGGGATGACATGCTGAGCGTGAAAATTGCCATGTAGTAACGCGCACGTGGTTTCAGCATCAGCGGGATCAGGTCAACATTCACGTGCCCGCGCAGGCGTTGAACATAGGACAGCCCGATCAGCGTGGCAGAGATCACCAGATAGATCACGGCCTCTGTCTGCCAAACGGTGGAGCCATTCAGGACAAAGCGGATAAAAATCATCTGACATGTAATCGCGACGGCGATCACGATCATTGCGGATGCGCACCATCCAGCGACTGTCGAAATTGCGGCGACGGCGCGCAGAAAGGGGTTGTTCCCCACATGCGCGACGGCGGCGGAGCTGTGGCTCGCCATTTGGTATTCCTTTGGTAGAGCGTTTGGTCAGTAAGGGGGCGGCGATGGTTTTCGCCGCCCCGACAGGATCATTCGACGGCAAGAGCCATATCAAGCAGCGCCTGACCATCTGGCACTTCTTCGACGAACGCTTTGTACGATGTATCCTGCGCAATCGCGCGCCAAGCGGCGAAATCTTCGGGCGACATCTCGGCAATCTCGACGCCTGCTTCGCTGAATACGGCTACGGATGCCGCGTCCTGCTTCTTGGCTTCTTCAAGATAATAGGCTTCGGCCTTTGCAGCACCTGCGCGCAGGGCGGCCTGTTGATCGGCTGTCAGACCGTCGAACGTGGATTTGTTCATCAAAAGAGGCTGATACATGAACCACAGCGCAACATCGCCCGCCGGGGTATAGCATTTCGCCTGCTCGTAAATCCGGTACGAAACGAACGACGAGGATGACGTGTTCGCCGCGTTCAAAACGCCGGTCTGCATCGCGTTATAGATTTCGGACGACGCCATGGATGCGATGGATGCACCTGCGCCTGCGAGCATTTGTTCAAATGCCTTACCTGCTGCGCGGGTTTGCAGGCCCACAACGTCTTCTGGCTTAGTGATACACTTCTCTTTGCCGACGAAACCGCCCGCCAGATAGCCGTGCACCAGAACCATCACGTCGTCATCCGCCATCTTCGCTTCAAGCGCTTCCATGAACGGTGATGCGCTTAGACGTGCTGCGTGGTCGTGGTTTTTCACCAGACCGGGCATCAATGTCAGGTTAAACGCGGGCTGCTGCCCACCAGCATAGCTAAGCGGCAGAACAGTCATATCCAACTGGCCGCGGCTAAGGGGTTTGTATTGCTCACGTGGTTTGAAAAGTGATTTTGAGCCGAAAATCTTGATCTCAAGATCTACGTCAGCGGCAGCGACTTCGTTCGCGACGATCTCTGCCACTTTGTGGCGGACATCTTGGTTCGACCACTGGTGTGACAGACGCAATTCGGTCGCGTGGGCCATCGTGCCCGCGGCGGCAATCGCGATCGCAGCTGCTGCGCTCAGCAATTTATGTTTCATGAATTCCTCCCAATTCATTTGTTCCCGAATTGATTCCGGGTGACGTGGGGGAGCTTCGCGATGAGTGCATCCAGAGTCAATGTTTTTGTATACAAGAATTGCGTGATTGCACATAAGGGGGCTGGGCGTTAGGACAGTAGTATGGAAATTCGTCGCGCAGATCACATCGCTGACCAGTTGGAAGAGTTCATCTTTACCGGTGCATTCGGTGACGGTGATCGCTTGGATGAAATCCGTTTGGCCGAACGGTTCGGCGTGTCGCGTACACCTGTCCGCGAAGCGTTGCAGAAACTTGTCGTTTCCGGCTTGGCCGAACAAATCCCACGTCGCGGTGTGTTTGTGCGTCAGCCCGGCCCGGTCGAACTGGTCGAAATGTTTGAAGTCATGGCCGAGATCGAAGCGATATGCGGCAGCCTTGCTGCGCGTCGTATTTCGGACACCGCGCTTGAGGCGCTGAAAAAGGCGAACGCGAATTGCCAAGCCGCCGTCGATTGCGGGGATTCAGACGCGTATTACCGCGAAAACGAAAAGTTCCATCACCTAATCTATAAGCATTCTGGCAATGGCTTTCTTGAACAAGAAGCTTTGCGCCTTCACCGCCGGCTAAAGCCGTTTCGCCGTTTGCAGCTACGCTTGCGGGGGCGCTTGGCGCAGTCGATGGCTGAACACGAGGCGATTGTTCAGGCGTTGCAAGCGGGCGATCAGGCGGGCGCCGCGGATGCGCTGCGTGGGCATGTGGCGGTTCAGGGGGAAAAGTTCCACCACCTGATGGCAAGCATTAAGACCGCAGCGGAATAAGACGGATGGCGCGGCAAGAAAGAACGCCGCGCCCCATCTTTCACAACTGCGCCTTTAGGATCATTGCTGAACTAGGCGTACCTACACTAGTTTCCGAGGATGATTAACTCTCTCAGAGTGCGCCTTGCCCTTGGCGCGGGGCTTACTGCCGTGGTTGCCGTGATCGCCAGCCTGCTGACGATCTATGGGGCGCAAGTTACGCAATCACGTTTAGGCACCGCGTTAGAAGCGCAGGCCCGCCTAGAACAGTATTCAGCGCTTTCCGTTGAACTTAGCCGGTTTGGGCTGGTTGCCACGGCGGCCGCGCAACCGGATGCGGACCCCGCACTGTGGGAAGAGCGCCTGAACGCGCAGATCGGGCTGGTGCAAGCCGCGTTTAACCGTATCGAGGCCGGGTTGGAACGTGATGTGGCGCAGGCCGAAGGGCTTGGCCTGAACGAACAATCCCGCCGCGCAAGCCGCGGCATCGTTGTGGCGCGGATGCGGGCCATCTTTGGTCCTGTCGCGAATGCGTTTTCTGATGAAAGTACAAACCGTGATCCGGCGCGTTTGCAGGCGGAACTTAACGTGTTCTCCAGCCGGTTCGCGCCGTTGTTGGGCGAACTGATTTCCGAAGACAACCGCGTGCGCCTGAATGCGTTCGAAGAGGTGGAGCAACTTCGCGGGCGGCTTGTCGGTTGGGCGGTTGGGGTGGCAGCTGCGGCGCTGGCCATTTTCGCGCTGTTCTACGTCAAAGGCGTGCGCCCCCTGTTCGCGCGGCTTGATCTGTTGCGCCGGGCCTCTCGTCAGATCGCAGAAGAAGATTTCAAGATTTCCTTGCCCGAGGGACGCCCTGACGAGGTTGACCAGCTGTTCGCCGAAACGCGGCGCATGGCGGATGCATTGGCGCAACGCAAAGCCACCGTTGAAAGCGATTGGGCCCGACTGAATGACATTATCAAAGAACGGACCGGTGAACTTGTCGAAGCCAACAACCGGCTGGCCCAAGTTGACGAAGATCGCCAAAGCTTTTTCGCGGGTTTCAGCCACGAGTTACGCACGCCCCTAACCGTTATCTTGATCGAAGCTGAACTGGGCATCAAACGCGGCGAGGCCGTCGAAGGGTTCGAAGTAATCCGGACGCGCGCCGAACGGCTGAACCGAAAGATCGACGATCTGCTGCGGTTGGCGCGGTCGGAAAACGGGCAAATCACGATCACGCCCTCCCGCTTTGATTTGGCAGAAGCCGCGAAAGAGGCAGTGACCGATATTCGCCGAATGGCTGAACGGGCCGAAATGAGCGTGGATGTTGTTGCCGATGACAATGTCTTCGTCTGCGCCGATCGCAACTGGACCCGGCAAGTGATCGAAGGGCTGATTGAAAACGCACTGCGTCACGCCAAAGTTGGCGGCAAGATCGCCGTGCGCGTGCAAGCCGACGGCGAGGTGGCGCGCTTTATGGTTATCGACAATGGCCCCGGCCTTGGCGACCTGCAGCCCCAAGAACTGTTTCGCCGGTTTGAACAGGGCCGCGATGCGACCCGCCGGGGCGGGTTTGGCTTGGGGCTTGCGTTGGCGAAGTGGGTTGTAGAAGAGCAGGGCGGTGAAATCGCTGTTCTTAGTCCGGTCCCAAGCCCACTGGCGCTAGGGGATAATCCGGGAATGCTGGCCGACGTGCGAATTCCGATGTGGAAGGAAAATTCAGATGGCTGATACAGGCCGCCCAACGGTACTGGTCGTCGATGATGACCCTGATATTGCCTCTGTCATTGTGCGGGGTTTGGAACTGCACGGGTATGACGCAATTGTCGAAGATCGCCCCGCCCAAGCGCGCGAAGCTTTCCGCCGCCCAGACATTCGTGCGGCGATTGTTGATGTGATGATCGGTATGGACAACGGGCTTGATCTGGTGCGCAAGATCAGGGCCGACGGAAACCGCAAACCCATTCTGGTGCTCAGCGCTTTGTCCGAGGTTGATGACCGCGCAAAGGGCCTGAAGGCGGGCGCGGACGATTATGTGGTGAAGCCTTTCGTGTTGGATGAGTTGGTCGCACGATTGAAGGTTCAGGAAAGCCGCATGGATGACCGTGGCGCGCTTAGTATCGTTCTTGAACGCGATACGCGCACGGTGCGGGCGGGGGAACTTTCCGTTGCGCTGACAGAACGCGAATGCGGTGTTCTTGAAATCCTGATGGAAAACGCCGGCCACACGGTGACGCGGGGCGAATTGTTCGACCGACTTTGGACAAGCGATGGGACCACATCTGAAAATATCGTTGATGTTTACGTGGGTTACCTGCGTAAAAAGCTTGCCCCCGCAGAGGCGTTCGGGGTGGAGATTAAGACCATTCGCAGCCGTGGTTTTGTGCTTTCGCCGATCGGTTCTTAGAATCTTCTTATGACATAGGTTTTGACGAAACGCGGTTAGCGCAGTCTACTCTATCTACTGACTTAACGTGAGGAGGACACGATTATGGCTTGGAAGAAACCAACACTGCGCGAAGTGAACTGCGGCATGGAAATCAACATGTATGGCCCTGCTGACGATCAGGACGGCACGCTGTTTTAATAATACCTGCGCGGAGGGTCATAGATGGCGTTCCGCGCGATCGTTTTAGGGGCTGCGGCCGGTGGCGGACTTCCCCAGTGGAATTGTGGGTGCCCGAATTGTTGTTTGGCGCGCGCAGGTAAAATACCATCACTGACGCAGTCATCACTTGCTGTTAGTGCGGATGGTCAGAACTGGGCGGTTCTAAACGCCTCACCCGATATACGAATGCAGATCGCGGCAACGCCGCAATTGCACCCGACTGATTTGCGCGAAAGCCCAATCAAGTCGGTGTTGGTCACCAATGGCGATATTGACCACGTCGCGGGCTTGCTAAGCTTGCGGGAACAACAGCCCTTTGATCTGTTCGCAACTGGAGAGATTCATTCGGTTCTGGCAGACAACCCGCTTTTTGCAGCGCTTGCCGCTGACAAAGTGCCGCGTGCGCAAGTTACGCTTGGTGCAGCCGTGGAAATCGTTCCAGGTTTGACCGCAGAGTTGTTTCCAGTGCCGGGCAAAGTTCCGCTGTACCTGGAAGGGGAAACCGTTCAGACCGATCTGGAAGGCGAGCAAACCGTTGGCGTTCATCTACGGTGCGATGGGCAGGATATCTATTACATCCCCGGCTGCGCGACTGTGACAGATCGCTTGGCCAAGCGCATCAAGGGGGCCGCGATGGTGTTCTTTGATGGCACGCTTTGGCAGGATGATGAAATGGTCTTGGCCGGGCTGGGATCGAAAACCGGGCGGCGTATGGGCCACATTTCGATGAGCGGGCCGGAGGGATCCATCGCTGTATTTGAAACCTTGGACATCGGCGAAAAGATTTTTGTTCACATGAACAACACCAACCCGGTACTGCGCCCAGACTCGCAAGAGCGCGCGGATGCTCAGGCCGCCGGGTGGCGGATCGCACAAGACGGAATGGAGATTGCGCTATGACTGCGTCGCGTGAAGAATTCGAAGCCCGCCTGCGCCAGATCGGCGCTGAGCGGTATCACGACAAGCATCCGTTCCATCACTTGTTGCATTCGGGCGGTTGCACGCCTGATCAGGTGCGCGCGTGGGTTATCAACCGATACTACTACCAATCGCGCATCCCGATGAAAGACGCCGCTTTTATGAGCCGCGTGGAAGATCCGGCGCTGCGCCGTGCGTGGCGTTCGCGCATCGAAGACCATGACGGTCGGGATGGGAATGAGGGCGGCATCCGCCGCTGGTTGCGTTTGGCCGAAGCCGTGGGGCTGAATGCGGACTATGTTGCCAGTGCCCAAGGGGTGCTGCCTGCTACACGGTTTGCTGTTGATGCTTATGTGCGCTTCGTGCGCGACAAGACGTTGCTAGAGGCGGTGGCGGCCTCGCTTACTGAACTCTTCGCGCCCAAAATTCATGCGGCGCGGATTGAGGGGTTGCTGGCCAACTATGCCTTCGCGGATGACAGCAGCCTGTCTTATTTTCGCAACCGCCTGACCGAAGCACCAAAGGATGTAGCCTTCGGTTTGGAATGGGTGCTGGATCATGCCGACACCGCCGAAAAGCAAGACGCGGCCGCCAATGCGTTGATCTTTAAGACCGATGTCTTGTGGTCACAGCTTGATGCGCTGCACAGTGCCTATGTCGACCCGGCGCGGATTCCCCCTGGTGCGTGGCAGCCTGGCACCGGCCTGATGGCGCAGGCCGCGGAATGAGCGTGGACCCAAACGAAAAACCCTTTCTTCCGCGCGGTGTCCGTTTGCATTTCGACAAGGTGCGCGATGACTGGGTGCTTTTGGCCCCTGAGCGCGCCATTCGGTTGGATGACATTGGCCTTGCCATTCTGAATGAACTGGATGGCGAACGCAGCCTGTCCATGATCGCCACTTCGCTTGCCGAAAAATACGGTGCCCCTGCAGATCAGGTGGCGACGGACTGCGTTGAATTTCTGCAGTCCCTTGTTGATCGACGTTTCGTGGAGCTGCGCCAATGACCGCAAATCCCCCCATCGCGATGTTGGCAGAATTGACGCACCGGTGCCCATTGTCATGCCCCTATTGTTCGAACCCGGTTGAACTGGCGCGGATCGATAGCGAGCTTTCGACCGAAGAGTGGGTTTCCGTTTTCCAACAGGCCGCGGCGCTGGGCGTGTTGCAGTTGCACCTGTCAGGGGGCGAACCCGCATCACGGCGCGATCTGACGGATCTGGTGAAAGCCGCGCGGGATGCTGGGCTTTACACAAACCTTATCACGTCAGGCATTGGCCTGAACGAACGGCGCTTGAAAGAGCTGGACGCCGCCGGGTTGGACCATGTGCAGCTATCGCTGCAGGGGACCGATGCGGAAATGGCCGATCGGATTGGCGGGTATAAGCGCGGGTTCGAACGAAAGATGGCCGTATCTGAATGGATCAGCGCGATCGGCTTTCCGCTGACGCTGAACTTTGTGATGCACCGCCAGAACCTTCACCAACTGGAAACGGCCATTCAGATGGCTGTTGATATGGGCGCCCGGCGGATTGAGGTAGCGACCGTTCAGTTCCACGGCTGGGCCATGCAAAACCGTAACGCCCTGATGCCAAGCCGCGATCAGGCCCGCGAAGCCAGCCGCATCGTGGCAGAGGCCCGCGCGCGCCTTAAGGGCACCCTTGTGATCGACTATGTGCCGGCGGATTATCACGCGAATTACCCCAAGCCTTGTATGGGCGGGTGGGCAAGCACCGGCATCAACGTCGCCCCCGATGGTATCGTGCTGCCGTGCCACGCGGCGCAGACCATTCCACACCTAAAGTTTGATAATGTCCGTGACCTGCCACTGGCCGAGATTTGGCACAACGGTTCTGCGTTCAATGCTTATCGTGGGACAGATTGGATGCCAGAGCCGTGCCAGTCGTGCGACCGCAAGGAAATCGACTTTGGCGGGTGCCGCTGTCAGGCGATGGCGCTTCTTGGCGACCCTGCGGCCACCGACCCTGTTTGCGTGAAATCCCCCCGCCACGAAGTTGTCGCGCAACTGGCCGAGGGGTTTTCGTCTAGCGGGTCAGACGAACTGAGCTATCGCGCGCAGCCTCCGAAACTGGAACCAACGACGCAGTAAGACGGTTCAGGGCTGTTGGCATGACGGGTTGATCAGCAGCGCCTTCAGCCCGGCGGGGAAAAGCTCAGGGCCATCATCCCGGTCCAGATCATTCAGATCGTACCAATGTGCGACACAGGCAGCGCCACTGTCTTCGTAGAATTCGACACGCTCTTGCCCATCGAATGCGCCGGCGGGAAAGGTTACCTCGAAAATGAACAGGACTTCGTGACCGGCGGAACCTTCGTGGGCGTAAAGGTTCTCCATCACCAATGGCTGGCCACGAATGACGACATCTAGCCCCAGCTCTTCTTTGAACTCGCGCAGGACGGCGACGTGCGCTGGTTCGCCAAACTCAACACTGCCGCCAAGCGGGCGCACGCCCTTAAGCTTGCCAGCGTCGTCGTAGACTTCGGATGCCAGTAACCTGCCGTTGCGCCAATGCAGGCCCAACGCCTTTACGCGGATCATCGAAGCAGGGCGCCATGTGTTCATTCGGCAGATATACCGCTGGGTCCGGCGGGGCACAATTGGCGCGCAGTTGCCTTCAAAAGTCACAGTTGCGACGGCTTGGCGCAGTTGCCTCACGAAAATGTGGGCACCTGAATGGGAAAACTTTGGGTTATGCTGTGTCGCAACTTTAGTAGGCTAAAGGCAGTGTACGTGTGACGAGTGTTTTGGGACTGAGGAAATGGCGGCGGGCCTTGCTGGCAGTCTGTTGTGCTGCCTTGGGTTTTGCGCAGCCCATTTGGGCAGAGCCGACTAAAACCGACTTTTTGGCTTTGGCGCAAAAAGGCTGGGTCTATGAGTTGCGCAACTCGGTGAAACGGCGTGACGCATCCATGCCGGCTGTACGTATCGACAGCAAGGAAATGGCCAAAGGCTCCATCTGCGTCATTGGTGAACAGCCCCACGCCATCACCCAAGGCGTACTGAGGGCATTTCAGAACTTGATCGCATCGGTCTATGGGCCGGTTGGTACGGTCACGTGGGGCGGGGCGACGGCGGCCAGCTGCCATGGGCCGCACCGGACCTATATCCGGTTGTACAGCGGGCGCCCGCCACATCACGCCTATAATCGCGATCTGCGGATGCTGGATCAGATATACCACATTGGCCTGCCGAAAGATCGGGATCAGTTCGTGCGGTCCCCGGCGCAGGCGTCTACGTTTTTTGGCCGCGAAGGGCTGGCCTCGCATTTGCTGATCAAACAACCCAGTGCGATGCCGCTTTCACCGTTAGAGCGGGGGTTCTATGCCTCCATTCTGATCGAAGAGCTGTATCAAGCTTTTTCGTTCGGCATGGATGTCTTGCACTTTGATCGTCAGAAGGCGTTCCTTTCAAAGATCGAGGAGTATCCGGTAAACCTTCGCAACCTTGATTGGGACTCTCCGCGGTTCATGCAGGGGCTGCTAACGTCGAACCCGCGTGGGCTGTGTGCATTTGATGTGTTCATGCTGCATGCCCTTGCGACGTCTGAGTTAGAGAACGTCAATTCAAACGCATTTCTAGAGTATCTGGATCACCACTTTGATGAACTGGTTCAGCAGACCCGCGCCACCGTTCAAGAACCCGAATTCGCGGGTATCATCGATAGAAACTGCATGGATGCCCCCTGATCGGCGACCAGAAAAGGTACCAAAAACTGAGTCTAATGGCTGAATTGCCTAAGCCGCCTCAACAGGCGAGCATTTGACCCACTACAGGCAAATCTGAATTTCATAATAATTGCCTTGGGAGGATCAAAAAATGGGACTTTTTTCTAGCTTGTTTGGGGGCGGCTCAACTGCCACTGCGGCCCCATCGTATAGTTCGGTTAAAATTCATCCATCAGTGGATGGCGGTGTAAAGCCCGGCGCGCCTGGATTTTCGGGCGGAACACTTAAATGCAAATGCGCGACCAATCCGGTCACGGTTGAAGTGTCGGCACAGACGGCACACAATCACGTCTGTGGATGCACCAAATGCTGGAAGCCTAAAGGCGCAATCTTTTCGCAGGTCGCCGTTGTTGGCCGTGACAGCGTCAAGGTGACATCGAACGGTGAAAAACTTGATATCGTTGACCCAAGTGCCGCGATTCAGCGCCATGCCTGCAAGGATTGCGGCGTTCATATGTATGGGCGCATCGAAAACAAAGACCACCCGTTCCACGGGCTTGATTTCGTTCATACGGAACTGTCCGATACATCCGGTTGGTCGGGCGCAGAGTTTGCAGCTTTCGTTTCTTCGATCATCGAATCCGGTGTCGATCCATCGCGGATGGATGGCATTCGGGGCCGTCTGCGCGAACTGGGGCTAGAGCCTTATGATTGCTTGTCGCCACCTTTGATGGACGCCATCGCGACGCATATCGCAAAAAGCACTGGCGCGCTGAAAGCCTAAGCTTTTCTGTGCGACAAATCGCATGATTGTGCTTGCGGTAAAAAACTGACGGCTCCGAACTTGCGAAACACTCGGATTGGTTGTTAACTCAACAACGGGAGGCAATCTGGATGTTAATGAACGCAGAATCGCAAGGTTCGGTGCCTATAAGGTCGATTCTCGTGATCGATGATCACCCGCTTTATTGTGACGCACTGGCATCGACGCTTGAACATATCTTCGAAGCGAAAACCATCAAAACAGCGACCACCCTCAGCGAAGGGTTAAAGCTGATCGGAGCACGGTTTTCGCCAGATTTGGTCATGCTTGATCTAAAGCTGCCTGATGTCACAGGAATTAGTGGTTTCTTGCGATTGAAAAGCAAAATTCCAGACGTTCCGGTCTTGGTCATTTCGGCGCTAACCTCGGTTGAGGTTATTCAGACGCTGATGACAGCTGGGGCGGCTGGGTTCATTCCAAAGGATGTTTCTGCCAAGGTGCTGCAATCTGCGCTGATTGATGTGCGCGAAGGCCGCAAATTCCTGCCGCCGGGTTACAAACAGTCCAGCCGCGAACCAACGGATGAACCGACAGCACAACAGATCGCCCAGAAAATCGCGGATCTTACACCGCAGCAAAGCCGGATCATGAAACTGATCTGTGCAGGCAAGCCCAACAAACAGATCGCCTATGAGCTTTCGCTGGCCGAGGCGACCGTGAAGGCACATATCACGGCGCTGCTGCGTCGTCTGGGTGTGCAGAACCGCACTCAGGCGGCTGTGTTGGTGGAAAGTGCCAGCCTTGAAGGGGCAGCCGGTATTTCTGACGCGGATGCTCGCGCCTTTCTAAGTCAATAATCGTGAAGGATCTGGCGCCAAACCTTCCTCAATCCGTTGGCGTTGCCGTGTCCTACGCGGCAGACGCAGCCACAGCGGTAGAGGAGGCCGTTTCCCAACTTGATGTGGATGGAACCCGGTTCATTCTGGTGTTCGTTCCCGACTGTCTGCCGCTTGACGATGTTGGGCCGGCTTTGACGCAGCACTTGTCTGCCACGTCTGTATTTGGCTGCACCACGGCGGGCCAAATCACGCCGGAAGGTTACGAAAACAACGCTCTGTTGATGATCGCCTTCCCGAAAGAGCATTTTCGCTGCTCTTCCATGTTGATCCACCCGCTTAAGCCGGTTTCGATCGAAGAAACGGCAACAAATGCGCGGCGGTTGGCGACTCAATTTCAGCGGACGGCGGAATGGAACCGGCTGGCGCTGATCTTTGCTGATGGGCTGTCCAAACAAGAAGACGTTCTTGTTGCCGCGTTAGAGGCGGGGCTGGACGATCTGCCGGTGTTTGGCGGCTCTGCCGGGAATGGGCTGAACTTTGACGAAACCTTCGTGCTGCACGCGGGCGAATTTCACACGGATGCGGCGCTTCTGATCCTGATGGAAACCGACCTGATGTTCGCGGGCATTGGGTTCGATCATTTCCTACCCACAGAAAAGCGGATGGTCGTGACGCGCACGGTTCCCGATGAACGGTTGGTGCTGGAAATCAACGGTGCACCTGCGGCGGCGGAATATGCACGGTTGATTGGCCGCGACATAGAGGACCTGTCCCCACGTGTCTTTGCCGAAAACCCGGTGCTTGTGCGCAATAACACAACCTACCACGTGCGCGGCATTCAGCAGGTGGCCGAAAACCAAGCGCTTTCGTTCCTGTCCGCGATTGATGACGGCCTGCTGCTGACCCTTGGCCGCGGGAAAGAGATTTTGCGAACGCTGGATCAGGGCCTGACCATGCCCGAGGATTTCGGCGAACAGCCTGATTTCATCCTTGGGTTCGACTGTTTCTTGCGCAAACTAGAGATTGAACAAAACCAGCTTGTCGCCCCGGCGTCTGAAATCTTGCGGGATCGGCGGGTGCTGGGGTTCAATACCTATGGCGAACAGCACTGCGGCGTTCACGTCAACCAAACCTTCGTCGGCGTGGCGTTCTTCCGGCCAAAAGAGAGGAAGTTGTTTTGATCGACCCGAGCGATCCGCTTGAACTTCAGGTCGAAAAACAGGCCAAGATAATCGAGGCCCTTCTTAAACGTGCCAACCGCGAACATGACGTTGGTGGCTCGGCCTATACGTTGTTCCAATCTGCCATCGCTTTGCAGGGCGAAGTTTGGGAAAAGACCCGCGATCTTGAACGTGCCTTGGATACGCTTGGCCAAGCGTCACACGAACTTGAAGTGGCGCGTTTCGCACGCGAGCAGACCCAGAAAAACCTAGCCGTCGCTCTGGACGTTATGGAAGGCGGCTTTGCGCTGTTCGTCGAAGAAAAGATGCAGGTCTGTAACGACCTTTTCAAAAACCTGCTGCCCGATATCGCCGAGAAGATCACGCCGGGCCTAGAGCTTGAAGAGTATTTTGACGTGCTGGATCACAGTACGTGGCTCGAAGACAACGGCGAAGGCGTGCGTCGCCCGGTTAGTGACGCGGGGCCAACGCAGGCTTCCGGGGCTGGGGCTTCCTTTGTTTTGGAGCTGCGAAATGACCGTTGGTTCCAGATCAGCCAACAGCGTACCAGCCCAGACAATATCATCGTTCTCCAGACCGAAATCACCGAAATCGTTCGCAAAAACCGAAGCGAAAAAGATCAGCTGATTGATCAGCAGGCGCATTTTTTGCAGGCCGCCTTCGACCACATGAGCCTTGGGATTTGCACCTTTTCGGCCGACGGGCGGCTGCTGTTGCATAACGCCCGTTTCGGAGAGCTTTTGGCCCTGCCGTACACGCTTGTTCAGAAGGGCACGACATTTCGGCAAATCCTTCAGTTCATTAAGAAAAATCAGCTTCTTGTGAATTTCGCCACCTATTCAGACATCGACGGCTGGATGGATCGCCTTCGCTATGACGGGTCGTTGCAAGAACGTATCCGGCACGCAAACGGGGCGGTGGTTGATTTGCATGTTCACTGGCTGCCGGACGGTGGGTTTCTGGTCAACATCATGGATGTGACTGTCGAATCCCAAACCACTGAAATGCTGGAAAAGCGCGTTGAAGAACGGACCTTCGAACTGACCGAAGCCAACAAACGCCTGCGCGCTCAGTACGAAGAACAGGCCAAAGTCGAAGAGGAACTGCGCCTTGCAAAGGAAGAGGCTGAATCAGCAGTGTCTTCCAAGACCCGCTTTTTGGCCGCGGCCAGCCACGATCTGTTGCAGCCGATCAATGCGGCCAAGCTGTTCATTTCGACCCTGATGGAGTTTTCACGCGGCACCAACCTGTCCGAAACGGTGGAACGGTTGGATGGCTCGTTCACGTCGATTGAATCGTTGCTGCACGCCTTGCTAGACATTTCGCGCCTTGATTCCACCGGGACCGAGATTTCGGTATCCGAGTTCGGGATCGGAGAGTTGCTGCACTCGGTCAAAGAAGACTACGCGCCGCTGGCCGAAAAGAAGGGTATCCGGCTGGATATTGTGCGGTCTTCGATTTGGGTGCGCAGTGATCAGCGGTATTTGCTGCGGTCGGTTCAAAACCTGATCGTCAACGCGATTCAATACACCGACACCGGTCGTGTTCTGGTTGGGTGCCGACGGCGCGGTGATGTGGTCGTGTTAGAGGTTTGGGACACCGGGATTGGGATATCGCGCAAAGATCAGAAGCGTGTGTTCAACGAATTCACACGTGCCGATAACGTTCAGTCCGGTACCGGTATGGGGCTTGGCCTTTCGATCGTGGAGCGGGCCTGTCGGCATTTGGGGCATAAGATCCACCTGCGTTCTAAGCCGAAGGTCGGTTCAGTGTTTTCCATCGAAATGCCCATCGCCGCGCGGCCCGCTGATTTGGCGGCCCCTGAACCCGCCGATGCGCGCTACACGGCCGAAGCGGAAATGGATCTGATCGTGGTGATCGTCGAAAATGATGCGGACGTTCTTTTCGCGACGACGCAGCGGCTTGAAAATTGGGGGGCCAGCGTTCTTGGCGCGTCTTCCACGTTGGAGGCGGTCGCTTTGGTGCGCGATATCGGAATGGCACCCGATATCATCCTTGCTGATTATCAGCTGGATGATGATGACACCGGAATAAAGGCGATCACGGCCCTGCGGCAAGTCACGGGGGCGGATATTCCCGCGATTATGATCACCGCCGACCGGGGCGAGTCATTGATAAGCGCCGGGGTGGAGCATGGTTTCACGGTGCTGACCAAGCCTGTGCAACTGTCCCGATTACGCCCCTTGATCGATTGGAAAACCCGGCCCGGCCCGCGCGAAGCGATACCGACTACAGACAAAAGTATCGAATGACAGGTGCCGTGGTTGCAATAGGCTTTGCTTGAATTGGGAGGGACCACCACATGCGATTTTTCGTCTATTTTCTGCTATGCGCTGGATTGTTGTTCCATGCGCCAGCGCACGCGCAGGAAACCTATGATCTGATTTTCAAAACCGGGACACTGGATGAACTTCAGCGCGATAGTAAACTGACTTATGAGCGGGCAGTGGAAACCCCCACCAAGCCCGAAGTGGCCGAGGCCGCGAATGGCAAGGTTGAGATGGTGTTCGACAGCGACGAGCTGGTGAACCTGAAATTCCTGCAAGGCGAAAAATACCGCAAAATCGGAGAGTTTCCGGCGAATGTTGGCAATCCGGTAATCATGTATTTCGTCGAAACGGTTGTGCGCGACATGGCGCAGACCGCAGGCGGAAGCCCGTTTTACATCCGCAATCGGGTGAAGGATTCGCTTGTTCAATTTGCCGAAATCGAAAGTGGCACTGCCACGTTCGATGGCGCAGAGGTTGCAGTTCAGGAAATAACCCTGCGCCCCTTCCTGAAAGACCCAAACAAGGACCGTATGAAGGGGTTTGGCGAGCTCGCGCTGACGATCACGATGTCAGATGATGTACCGGGCTGGTACCATTCGCTAAGCGCCTATGTGGATGCCGCCCCGGGTGCCGAACCGGTTTATTCCAACACGCTGACCCTGATGCCGCTGGAGCAGGTGGAATGAGCGGGCGCAAAACCCTTTGGGCTGCTTTGATGCTGCCGCTTATGGCGCTTGGCCTGAACGCGCAAAGCGTTCAGGACCGGCTGAATGACTACCCGACCGCGGCGCGGGCCGATTACGTGTTTGGGTGTATGGCCACGAACGGGCAGGGGCGCGACGTGCTGAACAAATGCGCCTGTTCGATTGATGTGATCGCCTCCATCCTACCTTACGAGAAATATGTAGAGGCAGAGACCGTGCTGTCGATGCAGCTGGTCGGCGGAGAGAGAATGGCGATCTTTCGCACGGCCCAAGCCGCAAAAGTTCTTGTCGCCGACCTGCGCCGCGCGCAGGCCGAGGCTGAAATTCTGTGCTTCTAGCTTAGCTTTGGGCGTTCTTAGGCAGGGTCTGTTCGAACACATTCCCTTCTGTGTCTTGCGCGCGAACCCTAAACGCCGGGTCGCCGTTGTCGGTGTAATCAAACCGGAAAACCGGATTTTCACTTACCGAAATCCCGCCCTCTAGGGTGAACAGCATTTCATCCCCTTGGAAGACTTCAAGCTTGTCGATGAAATGCGCAGAAATAAACAGCTGCGTTATCTGATCGCGTTGCAGCCCGGAATAGTTCGGGTGGCGGATCATGATTTGAGCCTCGCGCCGGGGCGTCGACATTTGCGGCGTGTCGCCAAAGTGCTTTAGCCGCATCTGCCCCATCGAATTCAGTGCAAGTGACGGGTCTTTCGTGGCGGGCGCGGAACACCCGCCCGATGCTTTGACAAAACGACCGTTCATGAAGTCGCCGTCAGTCGTGGTCGCGATGACGCGGACATTGGAGTATTGGTTCACGCGCACGCGCAGCTCAAAATTCAGCGGGGCCATCGCCGGGCCAAAGGTCATGTCTGCGGCCATCGGGGCGGGGTTTTCATCGATCACGACCATTGCTGACGTGATAGGCGCGGCCGTCAAATCGGTCTGCCGGATAACAATCGGAACCGTTGCAGCATCATGGGCGCGATAGGGTGCGTCGACCGTGAAAAGCGTGGCCCCGTCGGCGAGTGTGACATCCCCGATCAGATCTTCGCGCAGTTCGGTCCAACTGCCCGTATCGGTAAGTGGGTTGTCGATCACTTCCGTGGCAAAGACGGGCTGTGAAATCAGCGCGGCAAAGGTAGCGGCAACAAGGATTTTCATATTCCCAGGCTCCAATAACAACCAATATGCGGACTGCGTATGCCACAAAAATGGGCAAAAATACACTAATCCCTATGTATCTATGGTTCACGAAATCGTTGGCGCTAGCTTATTGGCGGCGGAAAGGCGGGGGACGACATGTTCGAAGCGGTGATACTTTTGTGTCTTGAAGCGGCCCCTGATAGCTGCCGTCAGGTGATGGTGCCGGGGTATGAGGCGGCCCAGCTTGCGACCTGCCAAAGCCATCTTGCGACCGCTGAGGCGCTTCGGTTCAATGGCCCGGCTGACTGCGCAGATCAGGGGCCGGTTGCTGAATTCCACGAAATTGCGGACGGCGTTTTTGCCCATCGTGGGATCATCAGTGATGCCGACAGGGCGAACAAAGGTGATGTTGCTAACATCGCCTTTGTTCTTGGCGACACCGCAATCGCGGTGATCGACAGTGGTGGTTCCCGTTTGGTTGGTGAAAAGGTGTACCGTGCGATCCGCGCAAAAAGTGGGCTGCCGATCACGCATGCCATCCTGACACATATGCACCCGGATCATATGCTTGGTGCCACGGTATTTGAGGATGCCGGCGCGCAGGTGGTGGGGCATACCAATCTTGGGCGGGCCTTGGCGGACCGTCAGGAAAGCTATCTTTCCAGTTTCGGCGGCCTGATCGGGCCGGACTTTATCGGCACGCAGGTTCCCGCAACGGATATCGAAGTTGCGCAAACCCTTTCTGTTGATCTGGGCGGGCGCACTCTGGAACTGACAGCGTGGCGGCAGGCACATACCAGCACCGATCTAACAGTGCGCGACAGTAAGACGGGTGTGCTATTTTCAGGTGATCTGGTCTTTGCGGAACACGCGCCAGCGCTGGATGGGTCATTGGTTGGCTGGCAAAGTGTCTTGGATGAACTGGTGTCGCAACCGGCGTCGGGTGTGGTGCCCGGGCATGGTGGCCCGTATCTGCCCTGGCCCCAAGCAGCGGCGATGTTGCAGCATTATTTGGATGTGTTGGCGCAGGAAACGCGCGCCGCAATCGCGGCCGGTGAAAGCCTTGGGAATGCGGTTGAGCATATCGCAGAGGGCGAAGCGGAAAATTGGCAGTTGTTCGACCTGTTCAATCCCCGAAACGCAACGGTCGCCTACACCGAGCTTGAGTGGGAATAGCTATTGCGGGGCGACCTGCAAAAGCGATTGGGCAATCGCATAGATGCGTTTTTCCAACAGAACCGGGGTTTCACAGACATAGGTAAGCGATTTGGCGCGATCCCGATAAATCCGTTCGTCCCAGTCCAGCTTTTCTTCCAGTTCGTCGACCTTGTCGAAGTCCGGTTCGCTGGCGGCCATCAGTGTGGTCATCTGACTGCGCGTGTCGTCGATCTGTTGCGACAGCGCGAGCTGCGAGATCGAGTATTTTCCGATTCCCTGAATAATCGCCTTACGGTCTTGGCCAAGTTTGTCGAACACGCGTTTGAAAACATTGCCCAGCAAATCGATCGTCAGATCTGGCGTATCGGCGGCGAAGTCCCGGATCAGCTGATCCGCTTCTTCCAACGTGACGCGGCGAAGTGAAAGCCGGTCAACAAGGTCGTTGACCTGCGCGGCTTGATCGCCCGACAATTTGATATCTGGCACCGGGTGTGGCCACATAATGCCAAGGGAAAGATCCTCGACCTTGCGCTGAATGCACGGCCAAGTCGGGTCCGAAAAGTCAGCCGCTTGGGCCGGCGCCGCAAGGGCGGCACAGGATATAGCCAGACAGATGGCGGTCTTTCGCAGCATGATGTTCCTCCCGCATACCATTGTATTCACAATGCACGCAGAGTCCACGAAGCCGAACACAGCCTAATGTCTTAATTGTGCGTTTGAGGTCGGCATTTATAGTTTTCTTAATCGCCGCTATGAGCGTGGAAGATTTACTTATTTAGGGAGGACGCCAATGCGCACACGCGCTGCAGTGGCTGTTGAAGCTGGTAAACCGCTAGAGGTGATGGAAGTTAATCTTGAAGGGCCGCGCGAAGGTGAGGTTCTGGTAGAGATCAAGGCGACAGGCCTTTGCCACACTGATGAATTCACACGTTCCGGTGCTGACCCCGAAGGGTTGTTTCCTGCGATTCTGGGCCACGAAGGTGCCGGCGTCGTTCTGGAATGCGGGCCGGGTGTGACCACGTTGAAGCCAGGCGATCACGTGATTCCGCTTTACACGCCAGAGTGTCGGGAATGCGAATACTGTCTGAACCCGAAAACCAACCTGTGTCAGTCGATCCGCACGACGCAGGGGCAGGGGCTTATGCCCGACGGGACCAGCCGTTTTTCGATGTTGGATGGCACGCCGATCCTGCACTACATGGGCTGTTCGACCTTTGCGAACCACACCGTGATGCCAGAAATCGCATTGGCAAAAGTGCGCGATGACGCGCCGTTCGACAAGATTTGCTATATCGGTTGTGGCGTGACCACCGGCATTGGCGCAGTGATCAACACGGCTAAGGTCGAAATCGGGTCGCGCGGTATCGTGTTTGGCCTTGGCGGCATTGGTCTGAACGTTATTCAGGGGCTCCGCCTTGCTGGTGCGGATCAGATCGTTGGTGTCGACCTGAACGACGAAAAGATCCCGATGGCTAAGCATTTCGGCATGACCGATTTTGTGAACCCCAGCAAAGTAGATGGCGACCTTGTGGCCCATCTGGTTGAGCTGACGAACGGCGGCGCGGATTACACGTTTGATGCGACAGGCAACGTTGGCGTCATGCGGACTGCACTGGAAGCAGCACACAAAGGGTGGGGCGAAAGCATCATCATCGGTGTGGCTCCCGCTGGCGCAGAAATCAGCACGCGGCCCTTCCAACTGGTCACCGGCCGCAGCTGGCGCGGCACCGCGTTTGGCGGCGCACGCGGGCGCACAGACGTACCCAAGATCGTTGACTGGTACATGGACGGCAAGATCGAGATCGATCCGATGATCACGCACACGCTTACGCTGGACGAGATCAATAAAGGTTTCGACCTGATGCACGAAGGCAAAAGCATCAGAGCGGTCGTGGTGTATTAAGGGGTTGAACATGGAAATCGTGTCGCAAAACAAATGTTTCGGAGGGGTGCAGACAGTGTACTCGCATCCGTCTGAAACCTGTGGCGTCGACATGACGTTCGCTGTGTTCATGCCTCCGCAGGCGCGCAAGCAGTCGGTCCCGCTTCTTTGGTATCTGTCGGGGCTGACCTGTAACCACGAAAACGCCATGACGAAGGGCGGTTTTCAGCGCTACGCGGCAGAGCACGGTCTGGCCGTTGTTTTCCCGGACACCTCTCCGCGAGGAGAGGGCGTTTCGGATGATAACGCTTACGACCTTGGGCAAGGTGCTGGGTTTTACGTCAATGCCACACGTGCGCCTTGGAAGCCGCATTTCCAGATGTACGATTACATCGTCAACGAACTGCGCGAGAAGCTGCAAGAAGCTTTGCCCATCAATGGCCGTCACGGAATTACCGGTCATTCGATGGGCGGGCACGGGGCGCTGACAATCGCACTGCGCAACCCATCGCTTTATGAATCGGTTTCAGCGTTTGCACCGATTGCGAACCCCACGCAGTCAGATTGGGGGCGCAAACAACTAAGCGCTTACCTGGGCGATGATGAGGCAAGCTGGGCCAGCTACGACGCGTCCATTTTGCTGAATGATCTGGGGTGGAAGGGCGACATTCTGATTGATCAAGGGGCCGACGACCAATTCCTTGATCTGCTGCGCCCCGAAGCGCTGACAGATGTCATCGCGAAGAAACGCCAACCTGCAATGATCCGAATGCAGGATGGATATGACCATAGCTACTTTTTCGTTTCGTCGTTCGCCGAAGATCATGTCGCTTGGCATGCGGAACGGCTGCACGGAAACGGAAACTAAGAAAGGTACATGATGAAGTTTAAGGTTCTGGGATCTGCTTGCGCCCTGATCGTAACGGCGAACATGGCGATGGCCACGGATGCAACTGCCACCGAAGAGGCCGCAGCGGCCGAAGAGGTGACGTTTGAAATTACGGGTGACGCTGCCGCCGGTGAAAAGGTTTTCCGCAAATGTAAGGCATGCCATGCCGTTGGCCCTGATGCGAAACCCAAAGCTGGCCCTGTGTTGAACGGCATTGTCGGCCGCGTCGCTGGCAGCATCGAAGGCTTTGGCTATTCCGATGCGATGGTGGCCGCTGGTGCGGACGAGGGCGTGATCTGGTCGCCTGAGAGCCTGGATGCATTCCTTCTTAAGCCCAAAGAGTTTGTCGAGGGCACCAAGATGTCATTCGCGGGTCTTCGTAAAGAGGACGATCGCGTCAACCTGATCGCTTATCTGGCGAGCTTTGAAACCGAATAAGGAGGCTGAATTACTGAACCTGCATCCGTCCGGGGGAGAGCTGTGGGGGGATGCACGTCGGCGATACCAAGTGCGTGAAGTTGCAAAGAGTCTTTTTAAAAGTCCGTCGTGTGCTTGGAAATTTTAAACTATCCAAAAGGGAGTTGGAAATGAAGAAGCTACTTGCTTTGACCTCTGCACTTGCCTTGTTCTCGGCCGGATCGGCCATGGCGAACTCGGAACTGCAGACAATGATGGAAGACCCAAATCAGTGGGTCATTCAGACCGGTGACTACAAGAACCAACGGTATTCTGCCCTAGATCAGATCAACAAAGACAATGTCGGCGACTTGCAGGTTGCTTGGACATTCTCGACAGGTGTTCTGCGCGGGCATGAAGGTTCGCCACTTGTTATCGGCAATGTGATGTATGTGCATACACCGTTCCCGAACATCGTCTACGCGCTGGACCTTGCCAACGAGGGCAAGATCATCTGGAAGTACGAGCCTAAGCAGGATCCGGACGTTATTCCGGTGATGTGCTGTGACACCGTGAACCGTGGTGTCGCTTATTCCGATGGCAAAATCTATCTGCATCAGGCTGACACGACTGTTGTTGCCCTGAACGCCGACACCGGCGCAGTAGAGTGGAGCGTCAAGAACGGCGACCCAGCAATCGGTGAAACCAACACTGCAACCGTTCTTCCGGTGAAAGACAAAGTGATTGTCGGCATCTCGGGCGGTGAATTCGGTGTTCGTGGTTCGGTTACGGCCTATAACTCGGCTGACGGTTCGCTTGCATGGCGCGCCTATTCCATGGGCCCAGACAGCGACATCCTGGTTGATCCAGCAACAACGACCCACCTGGGTACGCCTGTTGGTGAAAACTCTGGTACGAACACCTGGGAAGGTGACCAGTGGATGATCGGTGGCGGTACGACTTGGGGTTGGTATTCCTATGATGCCGAAGAAAACCTCATCTACTACGGCACTGGTAACCCATCCACTTGGAACCCTGCACAGCGCCCTGGTGACAACCGTTGGTCCATGACCATCATGGCCCGCGATGCGGACACTGGTATGGCGAAATGGTTCTATCAGATGACCCCTCATGATGAGTGGGACTATGATGGCATCAACGAGATGATCCTGACCGAGCAAGACATCGACGGGACATCGCGCAAACTGCTGACACACTTCGACCGTAACGGTTTCGGCTATACGCTGGATCGTGTGTCGGGTGAGCTGTTGGTTGCTGAAAAGTTCGACCCAAAGGTCAACTGGGCAACCGAGGTGAACATGGATCCAAACTCGGATCAGTATGGTCGCCCACAGGTCGTAGCTGACTATTCGACCGAGCAGAATGGCGAAGACGTAAACTCTACCAACATCTGCCCGGCCGCTCTTGGCTCTAAAGACCAACAGCCAGCTGCATACTCGCCTGAAACTGAACTGTTCTACGTTCCTACAAACCACGTTTGCATGGACTACGAGCCGTTCCGCGTCAGCTATACCGCTGGTCAGCCTTACGTTGGTGCAACGCTTGCGATGTACCCAGCTGGCGACAGCCACGGTGGCATGGGTAACTTCATCGCTTGGGACAACGTCGCAGGTGAGATCAAGTGGTCCATCCCCGAGCAGTTCTCGGTATGGTCCGGTGCTCTGGCAACTGCTGGTGACGTCGTATTCTACGGCACACTGGAAGGTTACCTGAAGGCTGTTGATGCAGCGACGGGCGAAGAACTTTACAAGTTCAAAACCCCATCCGGCATCATCGGTAACGTGATGACCTACACCCAAGGCGACAAGCAGTACGTTGCCATCCTGTCGGGTGTTGGCGGTTGGGCCGGTATCGGTCTGGCAGCTGGTCTTACAAACCCGAACGACGGTCTGGGTGCTGTGGGCGGTTACGCCGCGCTTAGCGACTATACCGCGCTTGGTGGTCAACTGACTGTGTTCGCCCTGCCGAACTAATCGGTAATACTTGAACCAAAGCTAAGGATTGGCGCAGTTTCGACTGTGCCAATCCGATCTTTGAACTCCAGAGGAAAGTCGATGCGGAAACTGGGAATTCTGTTGGCAGCAGGCGCGATTGTTGGGTTTGGTGAAGCCACATATGCGCAGGACAACAGTGAAGAGAAACCTGACAACATAACGGTCGCGTACAGCGAAGACGGTCGTTATTTCACCGAAGATGATATCCCGACATACAACATTGCCGAAGATGGCACGATCGACTGGCTGACTTATTCGGGCTTCCGTCGTTACCATTCGGAATGTCATGTTTGTCATGGGCCCGAGGGCGAAGGTTCAACCTATGCGCCCGCCCTTAAGAATTCGGCGCTGGAAATGGATTATTACGACTTCTACGATGTCGTAACCAATGGGCGCAAAGTGATCAGCAACTCGGAAAATTCGGTGATGCCGGCCTTTGGCGATAACCCGAATGTCATGTGCTATCTCGACGATATCTACGTCTATCTAAAGGCGCGCGGTACCGAAGCTGTGCCACGCGGTCGCCCACGCAAGAAAGAGGCGAAATCAGACGTGATCCGCGAGGATGAAAATGCGTGCTTGGGCTAAAAAGGCCCTTCTGCCAATAGGCACAGTCATGCTTGCCCTTGTGGTGGGGGCAGCATCGGCGCAGACGTCGGACCTCGTTTCTAAAGCGGCGTTCCGCGTCTGCGCCGACCCGGCCAACCTTCCGATGTCTGACAAGGATGGGAACGGGTTTGAAAACAAGCTGGCGCAGATGTTCGCCGCCAAGCTTGAACTGCCATTGGAATACACGTGGTATCCGATGGCGACGGGGTTCATCCGCAACTCTCTCAGGGCCAATAAATGCGATGTCGTGATCGGCTATGCACAAGGCCACGAGATGGTGCTGAACACCAACCACTACTTCACCTCTGCCTATACGTTGATCGTGCCAAAGGATGGCCCATTGGCCGATGTTGAGGCGTTGAACGATGAACGCTTGCAGGGCACCAAGCTGGGCATTATCGCGGGCAGCCCGCCTGCGACCCACATGGCGCGTAACCGGCTTTTGCCGCGCGCCAAGGCGTATAATTTGGTGGTTGATCGCCGCCATGAATCGCCCGCGGTGGATATGCTGAACGACCTGCGTGACGGTGAAATCGACGGCGCCCTATTGTGGGGCCCGATCGGTGGGCCGCTGGTGAAAGCTGATTACCCAGAGTTCAGGGTGATACCCCTGCTGAAAGAAACCCTTCCGCCGCGCCTTCACTTCCGCATCACAATGGGCGTGCGTCAGGGTGAAAAGGTCTGGGCGCGCAAGCTAAACTCCCTCATTCGTCGCAATCAGGGGGAGATCAACGCCATCCTAGAGGAGGCAGGCGTTCCCCTTATGAACGACATGGGGACCGGCCTGCTGGGTGAGCCGAATTGATACGCGCGGCGGCAATAGCACTTTGTCTGTTGCCGCCGGCGGCCTTTGGCCAATCGATCACTGAACCTGATGACTACCGCCACCAAGAATACCGCGCCCCTGTGCCGGTGTCCTTGAAAGGCGGGATCGTGGTGAACACTGAAACGGCCTTTGCGCTTTGGAAAACGGGCCGCGTAGCGTTCGTTGACGTGCTGCCGCGTCCGCCCAAGCCAAAGAACCTGCCCGAAGGTACGATCTGGCGCGATCAGCCGCGCCATTCGATACCGGGCTCCATCTGGCTGCCCAATGTCGGCTACGGCGCGCTGGCAGAGATCACGCATCAGTATTTCAAGGACGGGCTGGTCAAGGCCACGGGTGGGGATACAGATTACCCGGTGGTTTTCTTCTGTCTTGATGAGTGCTGGATGTCGTGGAACGCCGCGCGTCGTGCGCTGGAATATGGGTACCAGCGCGTCTATTGGTTCCCCGAAGGCACCGACGGGTGGGAATTTGAAGATTACCCCACAGAGGTTCTGGAAGCGGAGCCCGAACCTTAGAACCCCGAAAGCGCGCGGCTGGCGTGAGTTACCGTGCCATCGGTGTCGGTCATCGTCACATCGACGGATCGTGTTTCATTGGGAACTGACAGGCTGATTTGTGGGTTCTCGCTTAGCGAAATACTGCCTGTGACATCAACATAGCCTTCGCCGTTCAGGTCCACCTCTACGTTCTCGACGTAGCGCATGGGGATGAACAAAAGCGAGATCTGATCCATTTGCATGCCGGAATGGCTGGGATGGCTGATATCAAGATCAAGTTGCTTGTCCCGCGCCGCCAACGTGCCCAGCTGATCAGAAAGCGACGCCGTGCGCGCGCCCTCCTGTATGCCGATCAGCATCTCGCCAAGGGATTCCAGCGCCAGCTTGGGGTCCGTCCCTGGCGGAGCAGAACACGCCCCCTGACCAGAGGTTTTCACGTAACCTTCGGCCACATACAGCTGCCCGTCGGTGGTTTCAGCGATCACATGCAGTGGTGTTGGCCCGTTGATCCGCATCGTGACATCGAAAAAGAAGCGCGGCAGCGGTTGGTCGAATTTGAAAACTGCGGAAACCGGCATCGGGTTTTCATCAAGGATAAGCGTCACGCTGTCCAACATGCGCCCACCGGGGGGCTGGATGCGCGCAGCAACCTGTGTGCGGGCGTCATCGGGGGTGCGATAGGGCGCGTCGATCAGAATAGAGTTTTGGGCCTCTATCAGTTCGCGTTCACCGTAAAGCGCGTCGCGCAGGTCCGGCCAACTTGGCTCGGCTGCAAAAACCGGTGCGGTGCTGCTTAGCAGGATGGACGTGATTAGTGCCGTAATACGCATTAGTCGCTCCTCTCAGCCGTGATGAATTTCCCGAAAGCTCTGGGGCCATCGCCTGTCTCGATCTCTCCCACGACTTCCAAAGTCTGGGCATCGATCACGCTGACGGAATTTGAAAACCAGTTCGCCACGACAACAAAGGCGCCGTCTGTGGTGGCATCAATCCCTTCGGGGTATTCGCCGACATCAACCGACGATATCACCTTCAGCGTCTTTGCGTCAAAAACACTGACGGTATCTGCGTATTGGTTGGTCACAAAACCGCGATCCATCGCGAAGGCAATGCCATAAGGGCGCGCGCCGACGGGGATGGTGGCCAGTACCGCGCCTGTTTCAGGTGACACAACGGTTACGTCGTCGCTTCCGACGTTGCCGACGAACAGACGCCCATCGGACGAAAAGCTAAGGCCGAACGGGCGGACGCCAACGCCGATGCGCCGACGCAACTGCAAACTGTCCAGATCGAAGATGGAAACCTGATCGGCGTCGCGATCCGCCGAGGCCAGCGTTTGCCCGTCAGACGAAATGGCAATGCCCGCTGGGGCGCTTCCGCTTTCAAGGGTGCCGATCAATGCCATGGTCGCGCTGTCGATCACCCAGATACGCGCGTTGTACCAATCGGACACAAACAGACGTTTGCCAGAGGGTTCGACCGCGATGCCGATTGGGCCACCATCAAGCGCAAGCGCGTGTTCCATGTCGCCGGTTTTCAGCGCATAGCGGCGCACGGTTTTGCTGTCTGGGCTGACGGTGAAAAATTTGCCGGACCCGGCGTGAACGGCGACCCCGGCAGGCTTGCCGGGAACAGAGACGCGCCGTTCCTCCGCCCCTGTCGCGATGTTCAAGATGCTAAGATCGTCGCTATTCTGGTTGGTTACAAAAGCAAAATCCCCTGCTGCGGCCGAAGCCGCAACAAGGGCTGGGAAGACCCAATGAAGAAGATGCCTAGTTGCTGGCAAACCGCGCGACCAAGGCGTCCAAACCCGCTTGATAAACGCCAGTTACGGCAGCAATAGCGGCTTCGTCGCTTAGTTCTGCGGGGGGATCATTGTTTGGGTAGCCGCGATAAAACGCGCCGCGCCATTCAACCGTGGAACCGCCATTGTCCGCAGGCTTTACCGTCAGGTGGGACGAGTAGTTGGTGACCGGAAGAACCTCTACCAAGACATCGGTGATGCGGTAGGAATAGCTCATCTTTTCGTCGCTGAACTTGTACAGAATTTCGGCGATGGTCGGCCCGTCCTCGGCACCAAGAACCAACAGGCGCGTGGCGTCGATGTCGTTGCCGCCTTCACCCGTGGATGAATGAACAGCCGGGTGCCAGCTCATATCTTGGAAATTGCCGACAACGGCCCAAACTTCTGCGGGGGGCGCTGCGACGTCGGCTGTTAGGGTTACTTTTTGACGGGTCGGCCCGTGGGCAAAAGCCAAGGCCGGCGCAATCATCGCAACGATGGTGATCAGGTTTCTTAGAAGGCGCATAAGGCTCCTCATATTTTGAAGAAGTGGTTCTTTAGATTGTAGCGCGATGCCCTGAGCCACGTTTCATCAGTGTTTGTTCGAAGCTCGACAGATTGCCCTTGCCCCAGAGACTTGGTCGGTTGCGTGGTGAAAGCCAAAGTCACGGGCAGGGCAAAAAACACGAAGATTAGGGATATCAAAAGCCGCATAGTGGAACCATGGTATGGCAGGGGCATGTTCGCGCAATTGATCCATAAGTATCGGTTCCAATTGCATGGGGAACATTGGCAAGCTTCGCATGATCCTTCAGGGAGGAGGGAGCAACAATTGCTTAGTCTGCAAAGAATTTTGACCGCGGCACTGACCTTTACGGTTTGGGCCGGGCAAGCGCATGCGCTTGAAGTGAAGACGGCCGTTTTGCGCGTTGATTACCCCAAGGTTTTGCCGATCTCGCGGCTGGATCATCCGGTTGATGATCTGGGTTTTGCCGGGGCGGTTCTGGCGAACGAAGACAACCGGACCACGGGTTCGTTCCTAGGGATGGAGTTCAGCGCCGAGTTCGTTGCGGCCCCTGCGGGCGAAGCGTCTGACGCGATGGCCAAGCTGCTGGCCGATGGTTACGATCAGGTCATTGTGATGGCCAACGCCGAAGATACGCTTTCACTGGCAGATCAGGCTGGTGATGGCGTACTGGTCGTGAATGCCTTGGCGCGCGAAACCGCGTTGCGTGATGACCAGTGCCGCGCAAACCTGCTGCACGTGGTGCCAAGCAACGCAATGCTGGCCGACACGGTCACGCAGTTCGCGATGTGGAAAAAGTGGGACCGATGGTTCCTGATCTATGGGTCAAACCCCGAAGATACGGCCCTTGCAGAAGATTATCGTCGTTCGGCCAAGAAATTCGGTGCCAAGCTGGTTGAAGAACGCGAGTTTGAGGACACTGGCGGATCGCGCCGCACCGACACGGGGCATGTGTTGGTTCAGCGTCAGATTCCGGTGTTCACCCAAGACGCGCGCGCCCATGACGTGGTGATCGCCGCAGACGCATCAGAGGTATTTGCGAACTATCTTCCGTTTCACACATGGGAACCGCGCCCGGTAATGGGCTCCGGCGGATTGCGCCCGGTTACGATACATCCCGCCCACGAAGCCTGGGGCGCAACCCAGTTTCACACCCGATTTGAAAAACTGACCAAGCGGTTCGTGCGCGAACAGGATTACCAAGCGTGGCTTGCCCTGCGCGTAATCGGAGAGGCCGTCATTCGGACCAGCAGCAACGACGTTGCGGTGCTGCGCAATTACATCCTTGGGGACGCTTTCGAATTGGCGGCGTTCAAGGGGCAAAAGGTTACGTTTCGCGATTGGAACGGACAGTTACGCCAACCAGTCCTTCTAAGTGATGGGCGCATTACGATTAGCGTTTCACCGCAAGAGGGCTATCTTCACCAACGCTCGCTTCTGGATAGTCTGGGACTTGATAAGCCAGAATCCAGATGCACCGCATTTAACTAGGGGGTTTTACATGAAGACCATTGTCACGGCTCTTGGGCTTAGTTGTCTCATGGCTCCGGCTGCGATGGCCAACAAGGTCTATGTCAGCAACGAAAAGGGCAACACGATCTCTGTGATCGACAGTGAGACTTGGGACGTGGTGGATACCTTTCATGGGGGTAATCGCCCGCGTGGTATCACCATCAGCCCCGACGGCAAGCACCTGTATGTCTGCGCGTCGGACGACGACACCGTACGCGTCTTTGATGCCGTAACCTATGAAGAGCTGTGGACCCTTCCATCTGGCCCTGATCCGGAGCTGTTCGTGCTGCACCCATCGGGAAACCCGCTTTATATCGCGAACGAGGATGACAACCTAGTGACGGTCGTCGATACGGCCAGCCACACGGTTGTGGCCGAAATTCCGGTTGGGGTTGAACCCGAAGGGATGGCGATTAGCCCCGATACCAAATACGTCGTGAACACGTCAGAAACGACGAATATGGCGCATTTCATCGACACGTCTGATTACAAGATCAAACACAACGTACTGGTTGATCAGCGCCCGCGTTACGCGCTTTACACGGATGATGGCAGCAAGCTGTTTATCAGTTCGGAAATTGGCGGGACGATCAGTGTGATCGACCCAAATGCCGAAGGCGGACCGAAAACCACCACGAAAATCACCTTTGAAGTGCCGGGGGTGCAGCCGGAATGGCTTCAGCCTGTGGGTATGAAGGTGACGTCAGACAACAAGTGGTTGTTTGTAGCGCTTGGCCCGGCAAACCGGATTGCGGTGATCGACGTCGACCAGAACGAAGTCGTTGATTACATTCTTGTGGGGCAGCGGGTTTGGCAACTTGCCTTCACGCCGGATCAGAAGTTCCTGATCACCACCAACGGTAATTCCAACGACATCACGATCATCGATGTTGATGCGAAAAAGGCGATCAAATCGGTTCAGGTGGGGGAACAGCCGTGGGGCGTTGTCGTTGCGCCGGACTAACGTGCCCCTTTGGTCGCGCTTGATCGACCCGGAGCATAGAATAAGCTTCTAAAAAATCGTCAAGCTGCCAGGTCTTCGCGCCCAGCTAGAGGCTGACAAAACTCTGCGGTGGCCGCGCCGCGCAGACCTATGAATGACTGTTTGGGAGGATAGTATGAAACACGGTTTTAAGATTGCCTTGGCATTTGCGGGCGCATTGGCCGCCGCACCAAGTTTTGCCCATGATCTGGGCTTTGCCGGCCTTTTATCCAACACCAATATGGAAGAACTGCCAGAGATTACATTGTCGGTTGGCAAGCCCTTGGCCGACGGCCCGCTGGTGCTGAAATCTGGTTCTGGATACGAGATTGAGATTACATCGGACGGTTCCGGCGAGCTGGCTTTGGAAGGGCCGGGTTTTTTCCGCGCGATTTGGGTGAACGAGGTGGTCGTGAACGACCTTGAAATCCGCCCCTATGGCTTGGAAAGCCTAGAGTTTGACGACGAAGGCACGATGGAAATCGAATTCATCGCCATCAAGCCCGGCAACTATTTTCTGCGCATTCCTGGATCAACCGGCGAAGGGCAGCGGTTGGATATCACCATTCAATAAGGCGAACCCGATTGCCGCTGAAACAAAGAAGCGCCGCCTTTCTGGGCGGCGCATTTGTGTTTGAGGGCGTTATACGGACACCGCCGCCATCAGCGCGTCCTCAGAAATGTCGGTCTTTTCACCGCTTAGCGTCACCCGGCCTTGGTTCAGCACATAGAAGCTGTCGGCAAGGCCATAGGCGAAGCTAAAGAACTGTTCGACCAGAACGATTGCCATGGTGTTTTGATCGCGTAGGTATTCGATCACGCGGCCGATTTGCTGAATGATGTTGGGCTGAATGCCTTCGGTCGGTTCGTCCAACAGCAACAGCTTGGGCTTGGTGATCATCGCACGGGCAATCGCTAGCTGTTGCTGTTGCCCGCCCGATAAATCGCCACCGCGCCGGTTCTGCATTTCCTTCAGGACCGGGAACAACTCATAGATCTCATCGGGTACCATATGTTCGCTGCGTGGAAGGCAGGCATAGGCGGTTTCCATATTCTCTTTCACCGTCAGCAGGGGAAAGATCATGCGCCCCTGCGGCACGTAACCAACGCCCTTGTGCGCCAATACATGTGCCGGTGGTTTGGACAGGCTTTCCCCGTTCAACAGCACGCTGCCAGCTGTGCGATGATGCGTGCCCGACAGCGCCTTTAGCAGGCTTGTTTTGCCCACGCCGTTGGTGCCCATCACACAGGTGATCTTGCCCGCAGCGGCCTCCATATCGATCCCGTACAGGATTTGAGAGCCACCATAGTGAAGCGTAAGGTCTTTTGTTTCCAGCATCTTAGCGCCCCAAATATACGTCGATGACTTCTTGGTTGGCGGTCACGTGGTCAAGACTGCCCTCGGCCAGAACGGACCCTTCGTGGAATACGGTCACTTTGCAGTCCAACCGCCGCACGAATTCCATATCGTGTTCCACCACGACAACGGCGCGGGTCTTGGCGGCCTCTTTCAGCAGGTTGGTGGTGTGCTCCCTTTCCGCAGGGCTCATCCCGGCGGCGGGTTCATCGACCAGCAAAAGGCGCGGTTCCTGCGCCAGCAACATCCCGATTTCCAGCCATTGCTTTTGCCCATGCGCCAGCTCGCCCGCCTTGCGGGGAAGTTCGGCGCTTAGCCCGATTTCATCCGCCAAGGCATGCACCTTGTCCCGATCCTGTGCGGACCGGCGGTACAACAGCACGTCAAACGGCCCGCGCTCTTTCTTCAGTGCCATCAGCAGGTTGTCGAAGACCGACTGATCCTCGAACACGGTGGGGCGCTGGAATTTGCGCCCGACACCGGCGCGCGCGATCTGACTTTCCGACATTTTCAGAAGCGAGATGTTCTTTTCGCCCCAAATCACGCGCCCCTCGTCGGGGCGGGTTTTGCCGGTGACAATGTCCATGAACGTGGTCTTGCCCGCGCCGTTCGGCCCGATGATCGCCCGCAACTCGGCGTTGCCGATATTGAAGCTAAGGTTGTTGATCGCACGGAACCCGTCGAACGTGACCGAGATGCCGGATACCTCTAACAGGGTGCTCATTGCTCGGCCTCCTTTTCGCGGAACGAACCTTGGTCGGGGCCAAGATCGGCACCGTGGCGTTGTGGGGCCAAGCGGCCCGACAGCATGTCGAACAGCCCGCCGATGCCTTTGGGAGCGAACAGGGTGACGGCGACAAAGCTTAGACCCAGCAGAACCAGCCACCAATCGACCCATTTGACCGTGTAGAACCCAAGCGGGATGTCGGGGGCCTGACCGCCGGTGAACCAAGTGGACACAAGGCTAACAAAGGCCGCGCCGATCACCGCGCCATAAAGCCGCCCACGCCCGCCAATGGCCACCCAAACCGCCAAGTAGATGGAGGCAATGGGCGCAATTTCGGCAGGGTTGATGATGCCCGCCTGTGGGTAATACAGCGCCCCGGCGATGGCGGCGATAATGGCCGTGACGGTAAAGACGAACAGCTTGTACCCTTCGACGTGATAGCCAAGGAACCGTACGCGCGCCTCGTCATCGCGAATGCCGCGGATCACGCTGCCGAACTTGCCGCCCACGATCCATGCCGCCAGCAAATACCCCAGCGCAAGCGCGGCCGCCGATGCCCACAGGAAGTAGATAGAGATCAGCGATTGCGGAACGTTTTCCGCACCGGGCAGGTTTTGCAGGCCAGACAGGCCGTTATTGCCGCGCAGGCCGCTGTCGTTCTGGAACAGGTACAGCGACAGGGCCAACGTCATCGCCTGTGTCAGGATGGACAGGTACACGCCCGTCACGCGGCTGCGGAACGCGAGCCAGCCAAAGACCAGCGCCAACAGGCCGGGGATCAGCACGACCAGCGCCAGCTGCGCAAACAGGCTGTCAGCGAAGTACCAGATCGGCGGAATTTCAGCCCCGCCAACGACGCCGAAAATCTGTGTGCCGATACCGTCGCGAATTTCCTGTGGGGTGGGGGGCAATGGTGCGCCCGCCGTGGCAGAGACGACAATCGCTTTGGTGCGTTCGTACATCAGCCACATGCCGATCATATAGCCGCCCAAGCCGAAGAACGCGAAATGCCCAAGGCTTAGGATGCCGCAATAGCCCCAGACCAGATCCATCGCGATGGCGATCAGGCACAGGCACAGCGTTTTGCCCAATGTCTTGACCATCGAGGTAGAGATGACATCGACGCCCAAACCTTCGCTTAGCAGGGTCACGCCAAGGGTGAACACCGCAAGGATCGTGATGAAGATCAGTGTGGATGGGTTGCGTGCGAAAAAGCTTCGTTCCATCGATCAATCCCCCGCCGCGCGGCCTTTAAGGGCAATGATGCCCTTTGGCCGGAATTGAATGAATATGATGATGAAGATGATCATATAGGTCTGCGCGGCCAGCGTGTTGGACGGGTTCAACCACTCGATCCCTTTTTGCAGCGACCCGATCATGGTGGCGCCCAGTAGCGTGCCCCAGATGTTGCCGACGCCGCCCACGACCACGGTCATGAAGCTTTGCACGATGTAATCCGCGCCCAGTTCCGACGTGACCTTGGCATAAAGCCCGATAGCCACCCCAGCAATCCCGGCGATGCCTGAACCAAGCCCGAAGGTCAGCATGTTGATGCGGTCGGGATTGATGCCCATCGATGCCGCCATGCGTGGGTTTTGCGTCACTGCGCGTACCTCTAACCCCAGCCGGGTTTTGTTCAGCACGAACAGCAGCAGGAACAGGAAGATCACGCTTAGCACGAAGATGGCGATACGGATGTAGCTGATCGATACCACGTCGTTGAACACCAGCGCACCGTCCAGCCACGCTGGGGAGGTCAGCGGGCGGGCCTGTGTGCCGAAGATGTTCTTGGCCAACTGTTGCAGCGCGATAGAGATGCCGAAGGTCGCCAGCAAGGTTTCCAGTGGTCGGTTATAGAGCCAGCGGATCACCAAGCGTTCCATCGCCACACCGGCTGCGAAGGTGATGGCGAAGGCCAGCGGCAGCGCCACGATGATCGACACGGTGTAGTCGGGGATCACCTGTTGCACGACATAGCCGGTGTAGGCGCCCATCATGATGAATTCGCCGTGGGCCATGTTGATAACGCCCATCACGCCAAAGGTAATGGCAAGCCCGATTGCAGCCAGAAAATAGATAGATGCAAGCGACAGGCCGTCCAGCGCAAGGTCGAACATTTGGTTCACGCCAACCTTGGTGGAAATTGATGTCAGCGCCTCTTGCGCGGCGTCTGTCACGTTCGCGTCGGGTTCGTCGTATTGGTCAAAGAACACATGTGCGGCAAGCGCGGCATCCACGTCAGCGGCCGTAACCTCGGCCGGGACGGTGCCTGCGGCGGCCAGCGTGGCATATGCCTGCGTGCGTGCCGCATCCGTATCAAGCGTGTGGATGGGGGTGCCAGCCACGCTGCCTTCGACGATATTTGCGATAAGGGCGTCTTTCTTTTCCGCAGCCGTGATGCGGGCGGGCGCAAGCTCAGCCGCCACCAAAAGGGCGTATGCCTGATCGCGTGACAGGCGCGCGGTGCCGGGTTTGATCACCGCTTTGATATTCGCATTCGTGGGAAGTTCAGCCGCTGCTTTGCGCGTGGTGCTGGTCAGCGGGTTCAGCGCGGCGCGGGCGTCTACGCCAAGGTCGCCAGTGAAGCTTTCAATCGCGGCCACACGGGCGGCGCTGTCTTCGTCGTAAGAAATGGTCAGCAACCGCTCCAACCGCTGCTTACGGGCCAGCAGGGCAGGGTCATCCTCTCCCTCAAACGCGGCGCGTAGGGCGGCAAGGTGGGATGCCTCTGGCCCGCGTTCAATCGCGCGCAATCCTTCGGCGCGCTTGCGCGGGTCGGGGTCGGTCAGTTGATACCGAACCAACGCGGTTGCAATCACGCTGCGCACGCCGCTGTTGGGTTTAAGCTGTTTCACGGCTTTCTTATCGAATTCGCCAACGGGATCGCCCGTTTCGATATCGAAAAGCTGAATATTCTTGTTGGGCAGCGGCTTGGCGAAAAAGAACAACCCATCCTCTTTGCGCTGCCAAATCTCTTTCTCGCGCCACTTGGCCAGAACTTCGCGCGTTTGCGGAAGGCCCGAGGCAAGCAGTTCGTCGATCACCCCATCGATCGTCTTGCGAGAGGCCTTTTCGACCGCCGCGCGGTTTTCTTGAAGAAGATCTTGGATGGGGCTCTGGGCGTTCACGGCTATCGCAGCCATCAGCCAGAAAAGTGCCGCGCGAAGCGCGAGTATAACGGTGCGTGTCATTCCTGCCCGAACCGGAGGGGGCGCGGGGCCCCCTCCTTTTTTAGTGTCATTGGGAACTAAGCCAAGATCGGCTTAGTAGTTCGATTTGATCTGAACACAGGTGCTGGTGTCTGTGTTGTACATACCGCAATCGAGGTCTTTCCAATCGGACTTCAGTACGGCGGATTCAGCCAAGAAGTCTGTCCAAGCGTCGCCCGCTACTTCTTCGGTTTGGCTGATGATGTCGAACTGACCGTCTTCTTGGATTTCACCGATCAGAACCGGCTTGGCCAAGTGGTGGTTCGGCAGCATCACTGCTGTACCGCCTGTCAGGTTCGGCGTTTCAAGGCCGTACATTGCTTCGCGAACGGCATCCACATCGGTTGTACCTGCTTTTTCAACGGCCTGTACCCACATGTTAAAGCCGATAACGTGTGCTTCCATCGGGTCGTTGGTCACACGATCTTCGCCCATCTTGGCTTTCCAAGCCGCGATGAATTCGTCGTTCAGGTCGGATTCAGCGGACTGGAAGTAGTTCCAAGCAGCCAAGTGGCCAACAAGGTTGGTTGTGTCGAGGCCCGAAAGCTCTTCTTCACCAACCGAGAATGCAACAACCGGAATGTCGTCAGCCGAGATGCCAGCAGCAGCCAGTTCTTTGTAGAAGCCGATGTTCGCGTCACCGTTGATGGTGGAGATCACGCCAACCTTTTTGCCGTCCGCGCCAAGCGCGACAACGTCAGCAACGATCTTGGACCAGTCAGAATGGCCGAACGGGGTGTAGTTAACGAAAATGTCGTCAGCCGCGATGCCTTTGTCCTTGAGGTACTGTTCAAGGATCTTGTTGGTGGTCCGTGGGTAAACGTAATCGGTGCCAAGCAGCGCGAATTTCTCTACGCCCAGCTCTTCTAGGAAATAGTCAGTCGCCGGAATGGCCTGCTGGTTCGGGGCCGCGCCGGTGTAGAATACGTTTTTAGAGCTTTCTTCGCCCTCGTACTGAACGGGGTAGAACAGCAGGCCGTTCAGTTCTTCGATGACTGGCAGAACGGATTTACGCGAAACCGATGTCCAGCAGCCGAACATCACGTTAACGTCTTGTACGGTGATCAGCTCACGCGCTTTTTCAGCGAACAGTGGCCAATCGGAAGCTGGATCAACGACTACCGGAACGATCTCTTCGCCCAACAGGCCGCCCTTGGCGTTCTGCTGTTCGATGAGCATCAGCATCGTGTCTTTCAGCGTCGTTTCGGAAATAGCCATGGTCCCAGAGAGGGAGTGCAGAATGCCGACCTTAATTTCGGCATCAGCGGCGCCAGCAAATACGGCCGACAATACAGCAGCGGAAAGAATTCGTTTCATCATGTTCAGATAGTCCCTGTTGCGTCCTCGCGGGACTATTCCGTCCCACCGGGCAATAGGGTTGTGAAAAAAATGTGTTGCTGTCTTCTGCAAAAAACGCGCATGCATGATGCAAATATTGCAACGCGTGACGGAAAACATATGCGACATCTACAGCTTTATCGCGCTTTACAGGCGGTTGTTCGCGAAGGCTCGATACGTAAAGCCTCTGAATTGTTGGCAATTTCGCCCTCTGCGCTGAATCGGCAGATCCTAGGCTTGGAGGAAGAGCTTGGTGTCCCATTTTTTGAGCGTTTGCCCTCAGGCGTGCGTTTGTCCACGGCGGGTGAAGTGTACTTTAGCCACTTTATTAAGCACCTTGCTGAAATTGACCGCGCTGAGGCAACGGTTGCCGATTTATCAGGCTTGCGAATTGGGCACGTAAAGGTCGCCGTGAGTCGTGAGTTGGAGGCTGGCTTACTGTCTGCAAACATCCTGTCATTCCGGCGAGAGCACCCGCGTGTCACATTTTCGGTGGTGCCGGTCTTGTCCGCAGACTTTTCGGCGCGGCTGATTTCTGGGCAGGCCGACATCGCGTTGATCGCGCAACCGCAGTACCACGATGGCATCGAAACCGTGTTTTCGACCGATACAGCGGTGCATGCAATCGTTGCGCGTGGGGCTGTGCCAGAAAGGGCCACGTTGCGCCCTGATACGCTGGCAGACATGGATTTGGTGCTGCCGGCAGATGGCGTGGGGTTTCGCACCCACCTTGATCAGGGGCTAAAGCGTTTGCGCATCGATACCGGGGCCGCGGTCGAAAGCGCGGGCCTGATCGCGCCGTGGGTCAACGAAGGAGGGCGCGCCAGCGCGCAGTTCGTGTTGGCGCCGGCAATAGATGACAACTGGCTTTCCGCATGTTCCGCATCGCTTCACCCGGTTGCGCGTATCGCGTCTGTGAACGTCGTGATGTGCAAGCGCGCGGGCCGGATTCTTCCGATTGCTGCGGAAAAGTTTGCCCAGCAACTGGCCGCGTCACTGCAACAGACCAGCGCGGATGCTATTCAGGCTGCAGTTTGAATTCGGGCAAACTGTCAAAGGCAAGCTTAAGCGCATCGCCCCAACCCGCTGAGATGGTCTGGAAATACATGTCGTCGGATTCGATCCTGTTGATCTTGCCGGGTTTTAGGCTGTTTGCGTTGTAGACCTGAAAATCCAGCGGCAAACCCACCGAAAGGTTCGCCTTAATGGTGCTGTCAAAAGACACCATCAACAGCTTCACGGCATCCGCAAAGCTCATGTCAGGGTCAAAGGCGCGCACAAGGATTGGGCGGCCATATTTCGTTTCGCCGATCTGGAAGAAGGGCGTGTCATCGGACGCTTCGATAAAGTTGCCCTCTGGGTAGATCAGGAAGAGCCGCGGCTCTCCGTCGCCGACCTGCCCGCCGACGATCATCGTGGCGTTAAACGCAGCATCGGCGCGCTGACCTTCGTCCGCGTGTTCGCCAATCACCTCGCGCAGGGTGTCGCCAACAAGGCTGGCGACCTGAAACATCGAAGGTTGTTCAAGGATGGAAGGGCTGCGTTCGCCGTGCGCCTTGGTGCGTTCGTCCAGCAGGCTGATCACAGCCTGTGTCGTGGCAAGGTTCCCGGCGGTCATGATCGTAATCACGCGTTCACCCGGAACAGACCAGCACTGCATCTTGCGGAAGGTTGAAATGTTATCAACGCCCGCATTGGTGCGGGTGTCGGACATGAAGATCAGGCCTGAATTCAACCGTAGGCCAACACAATAAGTCATGGAACGCTCCTGAACGCGGATGGCGGCGGTTTATTGTTGCTGCACCTGAATGTCTACTGCCAGTGTTTCTTGACCGTGGTCGCCCATGCGCAGCCCGGAAATAGGGGCGGCTTCGCGGTAATCAAGGCCAGTGGCGACCCGGACGTAACGTTCATCAGGCGAGATGCCGTTCGACACGTCAAATCCGACCCATCCGATGCCATCAACATGGGCTTCGACCCATGCGTGGCTTGCGTCTTGTTCGTCAGTGTCGTTCAGCATCAAATAGCCCGACACGTACCGTGCGGGCACACCCAAAGCGCGGGCCGCGGCCAAGAAGACATGCGCATGGTCCTGACATACGCCGCGCCCGGCGGCCAAGGCGTCTTCGGCGCTGGTTTGGATGCCGGTGTGACCAATCATATAGGCCACATTATCCAGCACGCGCGCGGAAAGGGCGTGAAGCCGGGCGAGGGGGTCGTCAATTTCGCTCAACAAACCTTTGGTCAGCTTGCGAGTCAGGTTCCCCGCGCGCGTCAGATCGGTCGGCTGTTCAAAGTACCAAAGCGGCGCAAAGCCCGCGTGCTTGCCAATCACGCCGGTGGTGTCGAAGGTTTCAACCTCGCCACTGCAAATGATCGAAATCTCATGGCCGTCGCCATCGAAGGACAGCAGGGCCACGTGGTTCATGTGATGGTCATCGAATTCCAGTTCTTTGTTGCCGCCTTGGACGCTGACATCCCAGCTATGCACGCGTTGGGATGGCCGGCTTTTGGGCGTCAGGCGCAGTTCCTGAAGCCCATAGGCAACAGGGCGCTCGTAGGAATAGGTTGTCCGGTGGGATATTTTGAGGCGCATTCAGGTCATCCGTAAAAGCGGAAGTCTTGTTCAATCTGCGCACCTAAAGCGGCATTGTCACGCAGGAAATCCGTTAGGAATTCGTGCAGGCCGGTTTCGAACACACCTTCGATCGACGTTTCGGACAGCTCTGCCCCAAGCTTTTCGACAAGCTCCACACAGGCGTAGTCATGGCCGTATTGCTTTTTCAGGTAGCTAAGGTTGCCCGAAAGCTTGGACACGCAAAAGGCAAGCGACCGCGGCATGCGACCGTCAAGGACCAGAAACTCGGCGATGCCGCGCGGCGTGATATCGGTGCCGTTCAGCCATCGGTAAGACCGTTGCCCAGCGACTGAACGCAGGATGGTTTCCCACTGAACATTGTCCAGTGACGACCCGATCTGGCTGATCGAAGGCAGCAGCACATAGTATTTCACATCCAGAATACGCGCGGTGTTATCGGCGCGTTCCAGAAAGGTGCCGATGCGGGCAAAATCGAAAATGTCGTTTCGTAGCATGGTGCCGTGCAGGGCGCCACGGACCAAGGCGCTTTGACGCCGGATCAGGCCCAGAATTCCGGGCAGGTCAGCCTCGCGCACGGGGCGGCGCAACGCTTCTTTAAGCACCATCCAGCTTTCGTTGACGGCCTCCCACACCTCGCGGGTTAGGGCGGTGCGCACCAGCCGGGCGTTGTTTCGCGCTGTTTCAATGGCAGACAGGACGGAGGATGAGTTCGCCTTGTCGCGCAGCAAAAAGTCGATCACCGACGCCCCATCGAAATCGTCGTGCCGTTCCAGAAAGGCCGTACGCACACCTGCGGTTTCAACGACTGACGCCCATTCATCTTTAGCCGCGTCGGGGCGGGTCAGCGCGATGCGAAAGCCAGCTTCGATCAGGCGGGCCGTGTTTTCGGACCGTTCAAGGTAGCGGAACATCCAGAACAGGCCGCCAGCGGTTTTACCTAACATCGCGTTATTCCCCCAGAACCCAAGTGTCTTTGGTGCCGCCGCCCTGGCTGGAGTTGACCACAAGCGAGCCTTTCTTCAGGGCCACGCGTGTCAGGCCGCCGGGGGTGATGTCGATCTTGTCGGGTGACACCAGCACGAAAGGGCGCAGGTCAACATGGCGGGGGGAAAGCCCTTCTTTCGCCAGGATCGGCACGGTCGAAAGGGCCAGCGTGGGTTGCGCGATATAGTTGGACGGCTTGGCCATCAATTTCGCGCGGAACTTGGCAAGTTCGCGTTTTGAGGCCGCAGGCCCAACCAGCATGCCGTAACCGCCTGAACCGTGAACCTCTTTCACGACAAGCTCGTCCAGATTGTCCAGAACATAGGCAAGCGAGTCGGGATCGCCACAGCGCCATGTCGGGACGTTTTGCAGGATCGCCTTTTCACCGGTGTAAAACTCGATGATATCCGGCATGTAGCTATAGATCGCCTTGTCATCGGCAATGCCCGTACCCGGCGCGTTGGCGATGGTGATCCCGCCAGAACGGTACACATCCATGATACCCGGAACGCCCAACAGGCTGTCAGGGTTAAAGGTCAGCGGATCAAGATAATCGTCATCCACGCGCCGGTACAACACATCGATGGGGCGGTATCCGCGTGTGGTGCGCATGGCGATGCGGCCGTCAATGACGCGCAGGTCGTGCCCTTCGACCAATTCGGCCCCCATGTGATCGGCCAGAAACGAGTGTTCGAAATAGGCTGAATTGTGGATGCCGGGTGTCAGCACAGCCACCACGGGCGCGCCTTCGGTTTTCGAGGGTGGACAAGCCGACAGTGAACGACGCAGGCGCGTGGGATAGTTGGAAACCTCTTGCACCTTAATCTTGCTGAACAGCTCGGGGAACATCTGAAGCATGGTTTCCCGGTTTTCCAACATATAGGACACGCCCGATGGCGTGCGGGCGTTATCCTCTAGCACAAAGAACTCATCTTCGCCGGTGCGCACCAGATCGACGCCCACGATATGCGTGTACACATTGCCCGGCGGTGCCACGCCAATCATCTGGGGCAAGAACGCATCGTTTTCCGAGATAAGCTCTTGCGGGATGCGCCCGGCGCGCAGGATTTCCTGACGGTGATAGATGTCATAAAGGAACGCGTTGATGGCGCGTACGCGTTGTTCAATCCCTTTGGTAAGGCGTGCCCATTCACGTTCCGAAATGATGCGCGGAACGATGTCAAAAGGGATCAATCGTTCGTCGGCTTCGGCTTGCCCGTAAACATTGAATGTAATCCCGGTACGCCGAAAGAAAGTTTCGGCCTCGCGTGACTTGGTTTTAAGCCGTTTGATGTCTTCGTTTGAAAACCAACCGCAGAATTCTTCGTATGGCCGCCGTGGCGTTCCATCGTGTTTGCGGAGCTCGTCGAAAAAGCGTGCACTATCATCCATATGAATACGTTACGAAAATATGAATCCTCTGCAACCAGTTGCGAACCTGCGCGAACGAACTGTCGGTGAATATTTGATCGGTTGGTCCGATATGCCTATTTATTGAGCGGTCAGATATCCAGCCACAGCGTGACGGGCCCATCGTTGGTCAGCGAAACCTTCATGTCAGCACCGAATTTTCCGGTTTGGGTTCCGATACCTTCGGCCTGCATTCTTTGCACGAAATAGTCATACAGCTTTTCACCTTCGGCCGGGGTCGCCGCCGAGGAAAAGCCGGGCCGGTTACCACGAGAGGCATCGCCGGCCAGCGTGAACTGACTGACGACCAAGGCGCTGCCGCCAGTGTCACGCAGGCTAAGGTTCATCTTGCCCGCGTCATCATTGAAAATCCGCAGCTTCGTGATCTTAGCGGCCAGTTGGTCGGCCTGTTTTTCGGTATCGCCCTGCATCGCACAGACAAGGATCAGCAGGCCGGGGCCGGTTTCGCCGATGACGGCTCCGTCCACGCGGACGGATGCCTCAGTGACCCGCTGAATAAGCGCCCTCATGCAAGTTCTTTTGCCCAAGGCGGGTTCGCCCCTGCGCGGGAAACCGTTATCGCGGCGGATCGAATGCCAAGCGACAGTGCCTTTTCCATCGCGTCGGTGCCGATGTTGGACAGGGCGGTTTTGTTCAGCTTGCCGTCTTCATGCAGCGCCGCCAACACACCTGCGTTGAACGTATCGCCAGCACCGACTGTGTCGACCACCTCGACCGCATTGGCGGGCATGAATACGTGATCTTTCGATGTGAACGCGCTGGCCCCTTTAGAACCTTCGGTGATGAATACCAGCTTTGGACCCTTGGCCAGAATGCCATGGGCCAGCTCTGCGATATCGCCTTCGCCCTCAAGCCAATGCAGATCTTCGTCCGACAGTTTCACAATATCGGCCAGCGCGATCAGCCGGTCTTGCCGGGCGCGATAGGCGGCTTCGTCGGTAATGAAAGACGTGCGGACATTCGGGTCGATCATCGTCACACGTGCCGCAGATTCCCGCGCCATCAGTGCTTCGTACGTGTCACCGCAGGGTTCGACGACCAAGGAAATGCCGCCAAAGAACAGCGCGTCAACATCGTCAGGCAGGTCGGGAAGGTCATCTTTGCCCAGCATCCGTCCAGCGGTGTTTTCATCATAGAATGCGTATTTCGCCTGACCGTTTTCCAACTTAACGAATGCCAGTGTTGTGGGGCGGTCTGCACGAACGGACAAGTCGCTAGCGACGCCCGATTCAGCAAGCGAGTCGCGCAGCAGCTGCCCGAACATGTCGGATGACAGCCCCGAGAAGAAACCGGTTGGTGCGCCCAAGCGACCCAACGCAATTGCCGTGTTGAATACCGCCCCGCCCGGGTAGGGCGCAAAGGCGTTTTCGCCTTGGCCTGTCTGGCGTGGCAACATGTCGATCAGCGCTTCACCGCAGCACAGGATCATCTGCAATTCCCCTCATGTTAGCGTATGACAGCAATAGCGACGGTTCTTTTACAAAGCAATCAGATCGGTCGAGTTTTTGATCCGCATCAACGACCGAATCTCACCCCAGTGGCATTGCTGCGCAGTCGGATGGATTTTTACACAGGAGGCCCTGACATGGTTGAAAAATCTCACACGACTGGCTTTTGGCCGTCGCTCTATGATCCCTTTCGCAATGTAAGCACGCGGATGGCAGATTGGTTCGCCCCCGCGTCGGAGGCATCGGCAAATGGTGATGGGTACTCAATCTCACTTGAGCTGCCCGGCGTCGCTGAAAAAGATGTTTCAGTGACCGTTGATGACGGCGTCGTCACCGTAAAAGGCGAAAAACATTCCGAGAAGGAAGAAAAGGGAGACAGCTGGTATTTCAGCGAACGTCAATTTGGGTCGTTCTCTCGTAGTTTCCGGCTGCCGCCCGAGGCCGATCCGGCAGCGGTGCGCGCTGATCTGAAAGATGGTGTTTTGTCTATCTCCATCGGTAAGAAACAGGCCGCCCCAGAAAAAGGCGCGACCGAGATTCCGATTTCGGTGAAATAGATTATCAAGGCCCCAATGCGGTGCTTTGGGGCCTAATACTGCTGATTTATCGCAATCAAATAGCCAGCGATGCCCGCCGCGATTGCACCAAGCACGACGGCGATGGCGATTTTCCACGCAGAATAGGGACGTTCCCCCTGAACGCGTCCGGTGCGCCCGTTCACCACAAAGCGATAGGTCTTTCCACGGTATTTATAGGCGGCAAGCCAAACCGGAAGCAGGACATGTTTGAAGGTCACGTCTGACAGCTGTGAGTCAACCGCGTGCACACGCTGACGGTCACCGCCGATGTCGAACTTTACGTCCCTTTCAATGACCCGGTCCATATGATGGCGGGCCTCGGTGAAACCGTCTGTCAGCTCTACGGTGTAGCCTTCGGCGCGGAACCCCGCGAGGTATTCCGGGCGGTAAGGTTCCAGCGCGGAAAGATCCCAAGGTTCAAGCGCATCGGTAAACCGTTTGGGCAACGAGCGTGACGCAAGCACCAGCACATCGTCAAAGAACCGTGCGACACCGCCCGACACGTTGCGCCAGCGGACCTTTTGAACGCGAATGGTTTCGCGCTTGCCATCCCGCATCACGGTGCGGTTTTCGTAATAAACCGTGCCGCGTTCGCCGCGATAACGTGATTTAGTATCGGCGTCGAAGGTCCAGTAGGGAACATATATCCCATCCATCCGCCGCCCTTTGCGCGCGTATTCCTTCAACCCGTTTGGCGCGAACCAAAGACCGCCCAGCCAATTCGTCATCGCGTTACGCGCCGCGCCTTCGTCCATGGCGAAGGGCAGGACGCCGCGTGGTTTTATGTGCCGGTGCGTTCCGGTGTCGGTGACAACCGGGGTGGCGCAAAACGGGCATTCAGCCGCGTGGGTGTCGCTGTCAAATTCGACCTGCGCGCCGCAATTTGGGCATTGAAGCACGCGGGTTTCTTCAATCTCGGCCTCGGGAAGCTGGGCTTCCAATGCGGCGCGAAAGTCAAGCTCGCGGATGGGGGCCGCAGTGCGCACCGCCCAATCGATAAGCTGTTCATTGCCGCAGTGATCGCACACCAATTTCCCCGCGCCCGGTTCAAAGCGCAGGTCTGCGCCGCATTGGTCGCAGGGAAAGCGGTGTTCCTCCATCACATCGGATGGGGGCGCGGGGGGCTGGCTTTGCGCCATAAGTTTCTTGCCTCCGGCGAAGATATTTAGCGAAGCAGAAAGGGGCGATTATGCGCCGGGTGGTGGGGGTGGAAGAATGGTGAACAGCTGAGCAAGTTCAGCCACGTCTTCGGCTTTCATCCATCCATCCTGACCTGGGGTCCAGACATATGTTTCGCGTGTCAGGCCGCCTTCTGTTGCCATCCGGCCAAGAGCGGCTTTGGAAAACGGGCCTTTGGTCTGGCCATTTTCCGCTGTGTGCCAAACGTGTTCGACGGGCGGAGGCGGGGGCGGTGTAACGGCGGCAGGTTCGGCAGAGCGCGCGCCCCACGGGCCAGGTTGCGCCATTTGGCCAGCCATCGCCATGCCCATTCCCATACCAAGCCCGGCACCCATGCCGCCACCACCCGATGGGTTCTTGGCGGCTGCGGTCATTGCCTCGGCAGCGGAATATTGAGTGAACTTACCCAGATCACCCGCAAGCCCCATCGAGGTACGCTTGTCCAGCGCCTCTTCCACCGCCGGCGGAAGAGAGATGTTTTCGATGTAAAGCTCTGGCATCGACAGACCGTATCCTTCGAGTGTCCCAGAGATTTCAGCCGCGACCAGTTTGCCCAGATCAGCCGTATTCGCCGCCATATCCAGAACCGGAATGCCAGAAGACGCGATAACACGAGAGAATTCCTGAACGATGATATTGCGGATCTGAAAGCTGATTTCGTCCATCGTGAATTCGCCATCGGTCCCGACGATTTCCACAAGGAAGCGCGCCGGGTCGGTCACGCGCACGGAATAAGAGCCATAAGCGCGAATGCGGGTCGGTCCGAATTCGGGATCGCGCAACATGATCGGGTTTTTCGTACCCCACTTCAGATCGTTGAAACGCGTCGTGTTGACGAAATAGATTTCAGACTTGAACGGGGACTTAAAGCCATGGTCCCAGTGCTGAATTGTCGTCAGCACGGGCATGTTGTTGGTTTCCAACATGTAAAGGCCGGGTGTGAAGACATCGGCCAGCTGGCCTTCGTGCACGAACACGGCTGCTTGGCCTTCGCGCACCGTCAGCTTGGCGCCGTACTTGATCTCATGGCCTTCGCGTTCGAAACGCCAAACCATCGTATCGCGCGTGTCGTCCACCCAATGAATGACGTCGATGAACTCTCCGGACAGGAAATCAAAAATACCCATGTGAATACCCTTTGGGTCTGTAGTCAGCCGCGGTTGGCGCGGCACGGTTACTGGAAACTATGATATCGCAAGGACACCATAGGCGCTGTTCAGCTTTCGCCGCCCAGCAATTCATCTGCGATCTCACGCACGATCGGGCGTGCCTCCATCGTGCGGATGCCGATTTTCAGGCGTGGATCGTATAGCATTTTTAGCAACAACTCATCATGCCTTGTCAGAAGCGCGAATTCTTCGTCATCGTTAAAGATGGACGGTCGCGCATCCGGGCTGTCGTTGGCTAGGCCCAGGCCCTGTGCCAGTTCCTCGTGAATACACGAAAGACGCAACAGGTCAGGATGTTCTGCCCGGATAACGGCAACTGCGCGCGTATAGGTGGGGTCATCAGTGCGTGTAAAAGCAAAGACGATGCACAGCGTGGACCTTGGCAGTGACGTGACAGTACGCACAGAGGTTGCGTCAATTCCGGGGGCCAGTTCGCGCAGGCGTGGTCCAAAGGCGCGGCGTTCATCCTCGTTCAGCATAAGGACGTGAAAGTTTGCCGTTTCGGGCGACGCAGGTGTAATGGGCAAGCCGGTGATACGAGACAGACGGCTTGCATACTCTTTGATGTTTTGATGGTCTTTGCGGCGCTGATCTTCTGGGACGGTGTCACCGAAAATAACGCTTAGTGTGATCGGTTTTTCCCACCGTCGAATAGGGCTTTCGGTGGGGCGGGCGACCAGCCTGCCGGTGGTTGTCACATATTCATCGTGCAATGCGATCTGAACGAAGTTTTCGACCAATTGGCGTTTGGAAAAGGGCGTATCGGGCCCGCCGCCATCCGTTCGCAACAACCCGCGCGCCTGCAAGTCCGCCTGAACGCGGGCGAAATGCTTGGCGACAAGTATGCTTTCATTGGATTGCTTTGGCGGCTCTGGGGACGCAACCGGGCGCGCGGGTGGGGGCGCCACCGGTTCAACAACCGGTGGCGTTTCACACCCCGACAGCCCAAGGGCCATCAAAGCAGCAATCGAAAACTGAGCGGATCTGCGAAGGATGATGAAACCCTCGCCTTAAGCGTTTGGAACGGAGGTGCCAGCGTTGTCGCCAACACCGTCGCGCCGTGCTTTGGCCGAAGCCAGCGTATCGCGCAGTTCCACTTCCATTTTCTTCAGCTCTTCCTCTGCGGCGGCCCGTTTGGTTTTGCCTTCGTCCGCGATCTGCAGGCTTTCCTGAATTGTTGCGATCAGGGTGGCGTTGGCGGACTTGACGGATTCGATGTCAAACACGCCGCGCTCCATTTCCTCGCGGACAACGCGGTTGGCTTGTTGCAGGTTTTCAGCGTTAGCCGTCAGCAACTCGTTCGTCAGGTCAGCGGCACCGCGCACGGCTTCGGCTGCTTCTTTCGAACGCTGGATGGTCACGGCCTGTGCCAGCTGGGTTTCCCACAGCGGAACGGTGTTCACGAGGGTCGAATTGATCTTGGTGACCAGCGATTTGTCGTTTTCCTGAACCAGACGGATCGACGGCAGCGACTGCATCGTGACCTGACGGGTCAGCTTAAGGTCGTGAACGCGGCGTTCCAGATCGTCGCGTGCAGCGCGCAGATCGCGCAGTTCTTGTGCCTTGATGACCTGATCGGCCTCTGGCGTGGCCTGAACCTCTTTTTCCTTGGCGGGGATGGTGACGCCATCCAGCTCTTTCAGCTTCTCTTCGCCAGCGGCGATATAAAGCGCCAGCTCGTCATAAAAATCGAGCGTCTTTTCATAAAGATTGTCGAGCGATTTGATGTCTTTCAACAGCTTATGCTCGTGGTTCAGCAGGTTGTCGGTGATCTTGTCGATCTGGTCTTGAACGGTTTCAAAACGCGACAGGAATTTCGCAAAGGGTGCAGAGCGGCCCAAAAGTTTTTCCCACCAACTGCGTTCACGGCGCACATCCAGTTCGGAAACCGAAAAGCCGCGGATCGTGGTGACGATGTTCTGAAGGCTGTCACCCGCAGGGCCCACATCTTTGCTGCGCACGTCTGTCAGCATCGCTTGGCTGATCTGCTGCAATTCGGCCTGTGCCGAGGATCCGAACCCAATGATCGAATTGGTGTTGCCCATATCGATTTCGTCCATCCGCTTGCGGATTTCAGCGGCGACGGGTGCCTCTGCGGCTTCCAGCGGGACGATTTCGCCAACGGGTTCCGGCAGGATTACGGCTGTCACCTTCTCGACCTCGGCAAGATCCTGAGCGGCCTTTTCACGGATGCTTTCAGACATACGGGTACTCTCCATTTTACGCGTTGCTTACGAGCGAACGCCTTCACGCTGCAATCTTTCGCGCAGCACTTCAATTTCCACATCAAGATCGGAACGATCATCCAGCAGCAACTTTTCCGTCCGAGCGGCAAAATTTTGTTCCAGATCGCTTAACAATTCTTCGTAATCCGCACGCGCTTTGGCATCGCGTGTGCGGGAATAGATATCGGCGAATTTCGCCGTCGCATCGCGCGCACCCAGCAAATAAACGCCAAGGTATTTACGCGCCGCCGTCAGGTCGCGCGGGTCTTCTTCGACGGTGCGGAACATTTCGCGCGCCGTGGTTTGAAACGCATCGACACGGGCTTCCAACTGGCGGTCTTCGGCGCGCAGAATTGCGTCTTTCATTGCCTTCAGGTGGTTTTCTGCTTCATCCACCACACGGGCGACGCGATCCTGTTGGAAGGTATCGACACCTTCCATGCCTTTGTCCTTTAGCGGGTCAAAGCCGAACGCAAAGCTGTGCAATACGGTGCCCAGAACCGCAAAGATGATCGGGTTCAGCAGGCTCGCGTCACCGCCGAAGCCTGCCAGAAACAGGCCAACGCCGGTCAGGACCGAGGCAAAGATTTTGCGCGGGATGGCGGGGCGGCGGGCGACGCGGCGCGCATCATACGCCTCTTGTGCTTTGACGCCTTCGCGGGTCAGCCACGCGGCAAGGATCAGCGTGCCAAAGGCCGCCAAATCCATCGCCAACCCCACGGGGTTGGACGTGAACGCCGAAATCAAAAGCGGGAAGGGGGCGATGAACAGAAAGTTCACGCGCCCGCCAGCACGGGTTCGCTTTTTGCCATGGAATGGGTTCTTAGGCGGCTGGCTGGCATCCGATTGGCTGCCTTGCGGGCTGAATTTTCCACCGTAACGCTGAGCCATCACGCGCCTCCGCTGACCGAAACGTAAAGGATCAGCGCGACCAAAAGGAAAAAGGCCATTTTTTGAAGGCCGGTATCTGTCATTTTGTCCCCGACTGCTGCGCCGCACCGCGATATATACGCGATGCGACTGTATCGTGAAAGCTTAGGCCTTGTGGCTTTGCTCTGCGCGGCGTTCGGCCGCCAGTTTACGTGAATAGCCCGATTGCAGAATTTCCACCGCAAACAGAACGATCACTGCGAAATAGAAGGTCGATTTCGACATCGGGATGATTTCGTACCCGAAGACCTTCAAGGCCAAGCTGTCGTCATGCATCGCGTGGGCCGCCGCTGGGCCAGCTTCGCCCAACAGAACCACACCGACGATCAGCAGGATGAACAGGCCCAACACCTCGTACATGCGGTTTTTCTGAATGAAGTTGGTAACCCCATCCGCCAGCAAAAGCATCGCCGCACCTGAAAGAAGGATCGCTGCGGCAAGGATCGGGAAGACATCGGTGATGGCCAGCGCCGAAAGGATCGAATCAAAGCTGAAGATCAGGTTCATCGCGACGATCATCAAGATCACCTGAAGCCCGGACTTGCCGCTTTTGCCTTCGATATCATGGTCTAGGTGTTCGACCGACAACATGTGCCCGATCTCTTTCACCGCGGTATAGATGATGAAAATACCGCCCAGAATGAACACGATCGTCGAGAAGTTGACCCCGCCTTCCAGCACACCGACCCAATTCAGGATGAAGAATGGTTCGGCCAATGCATCGATTAGGCGGATCATGACGAACAACAGGATCACCCGCAGCGCCACCGCCACGATGATTCCCCAGAACCGAACTGCCTTTTGTTGCGCAACAGGGGCGCGTTGGCTTTCGATGCTGATGTAAAGAAGGTTGTCGAAACCCAATACCGCCTGCAAGAAGCAAAGCATCAGCAGGTTTCCTAGGTTTTCGATGGTAAGAAGATCCGCCATCTGATTGGGCTCCAGTAACAAATTCGTTTGTCGCAGGAAGCCATAGAGCGGCGGATACAGCAAGGTGCCTTACGCTAACGTTTTCCCCGTGGGCGACGTTTTACAGCCGGACGAGGGGTCGTGGTGGGTTTGAAATCCTTATCCAGCCCCAATTGATCGCGCAGAACCCTTGATTTGATCTCTTCCACGGTGCCTTGTTTCAGGTCGCCAAGCTGGAATGGGCCATAGCTGACACGCAAAAGCCGGTTCACGGTTAGGCCGACTGCCTCCATCGCGCGGCGAATCTCTCGGTTGCGACCTTCGCGGATGCCAATGGTCAGCCACGCGTTGGCCCCTTGTTGGCGATCAAGCGAAACTTCCATCGGTTGGAATTTCTCGCCGTCGATGGTGATGCCTTTGCGCAGCGGTGAAAGGGTGTCTTCGTGTGGGTTGCCCTTAACGCGAACGCGGTATTTGCGCAGCCATCCAGTCGAGGGCAGCTCTAACCGGCGCTTAATCTCGCCATCGTTGGTCAGCAGCAGCAACCCTTCGGAGTTAAGGTCAAGCCGGCCAACCGACATCACGCGCGGCAGATCTTCGGGAAGGTTGTCAAAGACGGTCTCTCGGCCTTTTTCATCCCGTTCGGTTGTGACCAGGCCGGTGGGCTTGTGGTACAGCCAAAGGCGCGGTGGTTCCGGTTCGGATACCGGTTTGCCGTCTACCTCGATCATGTCTTTGGTTGTGACGTTCAACGCGGGGCTGCTGATTTGCTTGCCGTTCACGGAAACGCGGCCAGCTTCGATCATGCGTTCGGCCTCCCGGCGCGAAGCAACGCCCGCGCGGGCCAGAACTTTGGCGATACGGTCGCCGGGGGGTGTGTTTGTGCTCATGTAGTTCGTTTACGCCGTTGCGGGGCAAAGCGAAAGCCGCTTGCGCAGTGCAGGGCCCACAGGGCAAGAGAAAACCATGAGCCCGTTCAAAAGCTATATGGAAATCGCACTGGAAGAGGCGCGCGCTGCCGCCAAACGCGGAGAGGTGCCCGTTGGTGCTGTTATCGTTTCGCCCGATGGGGATGTTGTCGCACGTGCTGGAAACCGCACGCGCGAACTGCATGATCCAACCGGCCACGCGGAAATTGTCGCGCTGCGTGCGGCCTGCGCCCACGCAAAGTCAGAGCGACTGCCCGGTTACGACCTATACGTGACGCTTGAACCGTGTCCAATGTGCGCCTCTGCCATCAGTCAGGCGCGCGTCGCGCGGGTTTATTATGGTGCTTCCGATCCAAAATCCGGCGGGGTCGCCCACGGCCCGCGTGTTTTCGATCATCCGCAAAGCCACCATGTGCCCGAAGTATATGACGGGATTTCTGCGGATGATGCTGAGGTTCTGTTGAGGGAATTCTTCGCCAAACGGCGGTAAAAGTTGGGGAATTTTATTGCTTGGCCAACCCCGACCCCTCAGAAAAAGATTTGGTGCTTAAACGATAAAGTTTCCACTCACGGAAATCGGGCCGGGGCTGTATGACGCCAAGCAGCGTCTATAAATGTATAACCTAGGACGATTTTCTGCTACACCCCCCTCAATGGGGGGGGATGATTTGAACAAGCTGGCTTTACTTGGTGATATGCTGGAACGCGGGGAAACGATCTCTGAGATCTGGCAGGGAATGCTGGACGGGCTTGCACCATACGGCATCGAATTTGCTATTTACCTTACAGTAGACGCGCAGTGGGCGAACCCATTTTTGCTAACAAATGTTGCGCAAATGCGGGATGGCATGCCCCTTCATGAAGATCCGTTTTTGCTTCATTGCTGCGAATCCTATGCGATAACCTGTACTGGCCCTGCTTTTCTTCAGACCCATGATTACCTTAGCGAAGACGACCGTGAGTTCATCCGCCAAGCGGGGGAAAGCGGGTTTTCAACCGGGTTGGGGATACCGATGCGGTTGACCGGCTCTGAACGTTTCGGCGGTTTCAATTTGGGCACGCGCATGGATCGCGTGCAGTTTGAAAGCGATATTTTACCTATCGCCGAAGGACTGCGTTTCTTGTGTTTGCTTGTTCATCGTCGGATTGAAGAGCTGTCATCGGAACAAGAGGTCCACGAAGACGGAGAGTTCCGTAAGTTCATGATCGCCCCTGAAAACTCTGCAGAAGGGCCTCTGGATCAGCTTAGCCCGCGAGAGCGTGAGGTCATTTTTTTAGTGGCGCAGGGGCTATCGCGCAAAGAATGCGCGCGGCTTTGCGCGATCTCTCAGCATACCGTGGCGGAATACGTGAAAAATGCGTACCGGAAACTGGGAATACGCAACCGCGTCGAAGCGGCGCGGATTGTGTCTGGCGTTTCCGACAGGCCCTTTCCCGCAGAGGTTTTCCTGCGCTCTAAAGAGTAATTGGCGCCAATACCTCGGGTTCGATTACGTCCACACCGGGCAGGTTATCCTTTAGCACCGCAGCCGACTGTTCCAGCAGTGGGAAGGTGCGGTAATGGCATGGGATGATGGTTTTGAAGTCAAAAAACTCTTTGGCGGCATAAGCGGCGCGGCGCATATCCATGGTGAAGTGGCCTCCGGCACACAGCAGGCCAATTTCGGGATGATGTAGGTCTTGGAATATTTTCATATCGGCTGTCACGTCGGTATCGCCGGATACATAGATGGTGCGCCCCGCGTGCGAGATCATGAACCCAGCCTCGGCCCCGCAGTAAATCGGTTCTTGCGCGCCAGCGGTCGAAGACGAGTGGACGGCGTTGACCATTGTGACCCGCACGTCGCCAAGCGTGACCGTTCCGCCTTTGTTAAAGCCGATCGTCGAAACGTCTTGTTGTTCTTCCCACCAACTCATCAAATCATAGATACCGACCAGCGGCGCGCCAAGTTCGCGTGACAGGGCAAGCGCGTCGCCCGTGTGATCGCCATGGCCATGGGTGATCAGGATGTGCGTCGCCCCCTGAATGGCTTCGGCGCGGCGGTCTTCGGGGAACATCGGGTTGCCGGTTAGCCAAGGGTCGATCAGCAAAATCTGATCGCCAATCTCGATACGAAAGCCTGAGTGGCCAAGCCATGTGATTTTCATGTCGCTCTCCCTATCTGCTTGGGGCAAGCTTAACGCAGCAACAGGGGATGTCACATGAATTGGACGCAACAGGTTGACGCATATTGCGAGCGGGTCGATCCCAGCTATTGGTCAGAGCCGTTGAATGCGCTGACGAATGCGGCGTTTCTGATTGCGGCGTTCATCATGTGGCGGCGGGTTAGGGGGCAGGGGCTGCCATTGGCCAACGCGCTGTGCGCCGTGTTGGCCGTGATCGGAATCGGCTCGTATTTGTTTCACACCCACGCGACGAACTGGGCATCGACGGCGGATGTTTTGCCGATCTTGGCTTATATCTTGCTGTTTATCTTCGCCGCGAACCGGCACTTTTTGAATTTGGGCCGGTGGCCCGCGCTGGGGATGACGGCGCTGTTCATTCCCTATGCGGCGGCAACGGTGCCACTGTTCGCGATGCTACCATGGCTGGGATCATCCGCAGGATACGCGCCAGTGCCGTTGTTGATTTTGATCTATGCGCTGATCTTGCGCCGCACTGCGCCAGAGACGGCGAAGGGGCTGGCAATTGGCGTCGGTATCCTGATCCTCTCGCTTACATTCCGCACTGTGGATGAGCCACTTTGCGCCAGCTTTCCGCTGGGAACGCATTTCATGTGGCACATCCTGAACGGCGTCATGCTGGGCTGGATGATCGAAGTCTACCGGCGTCACATGGTGGCTTAGGCTTGCGAGAAGACGATCGTTTTAAGCCCATTGGGCAGAACCCGGCGTTGTAGGTGCAGGCGAACCGCGCGCGCCAGAACGCGGCTTTCGATGTCGCGGCCCACGGCAACGTAATCTTCGGCCGTCATCGCATGGCTTACGCGTTCGGTTTCCTGTTCGATGATCGGGCCTTCGTCCAGATCAGCCGTCACATAGTGCGCCGTTGCGCCGATCAGCTTCACGCCACGCTCATGTGCCTGATGATAAGGCTTGGCCCCTTTGAACGACGGCAGGAAAGAGTGGTGGATGTTGATCACACGGCCCGACAACGCGGTCGAAAGCTCGTTTGAAAGGATCTGCATATAGCGGGCCAGTACGACCAGCTCGGCCTCTGTTTCTTCGATCAGGTCCAGCAGCTTTTGTTCTTGTGCTGCCTTAGTGTCCTTCGTCACGGGCAGATAGTGGAAGGGGATGCCCTCAATCTCTGCGATGCGGGCGGCTTCTTCGTGGTTGGACACGATGGCAACGACTTCTGCGTTCAGCCAGCCGACGTTGATCTGGTACAAAAGGTGCAACATCGCGTGGTCGAATTTGGACACCATAAGAATGATCTTCGGTGTGCGGTCTGCGTCAACGATTTGCGCGTCCATGTCATAGGCCGTCAAAACCGGCGCAAGTCGGGCAGTCAGTTCTTCTGCGTCATCACGACCGTCGGTCGCGAATGCGACGCGCATGAAAAAGTCGTTGTTCAGCGGGTCGCGGTATTGGTTGCTTTCAAGAATGTTGCCACCAAGTGCCGAAATCGCGCCAGATACAGCGGCCACAATGCCGCGTTTGTCGTCGCATTTTAGAGAGAGAATGAATTTCTTATCTGTCATTTCTAGGCCCGATTGATTCTTTCAGCGGAGGTCTCTGGAGGACGTTTAGGTGACAAATGGTACAAAGGGCCACCCGATTACGACGTCACAGGCCAACAACGCGCCACCGGCGACTTGCAGCCCGCCTTATGCAAGGCTAAACCCAAGTCCGACCTCTTTGACGGAGCCGCATAATGTCCATCGACATCGATACCGCCCGGCGCGTCGCCCATTTGGCGCGCATTGCCGTAGATGAAAACGACCTGCCAGCACTGGCCGGCGAACTTTCGCAAATCCTGACCTTTATGGAACAGCTGAACGAGGTGGACGTCGACGGCGTTGAGCCGATGACCTCGGTCACGCCCATGCGCCTTAAGCGCCGCGAAGACGTGGTGACCGACGGCAACATGCAAGACAAGATTTTGGCGAACGCGCCCGACGCCCGTGAAGGGTTCTTTGCCGTGCCGAAGGTGGTGGAATAATGAGCGAGCTTTCAAAACTTACCATTGCTGAAGCCCGCGATGCGATGCGCGCTGGCGATGTGACCTCGGTCGAAATTACCGAAGCATGTGTTTCTGCAATCGAAGGCGCCGACGCGCTGGGTGCGTTTGTACACAAAACGCCCGAAATCGCATTGGAACAGGCCAAGGCCGCGGATGCGCGGATCAAGTCGGGCGATGCGCCTGCCATGTGCGGTATCCCGCTGGGCATCAAGGATCTGTTCTGCACCAAAGGCGTGGCTTCGCAGGCGGCATCGAACATCCTTGAAGGATTCAAGCCGGAATACGAATCCACCATCACCCAAAACCTGTGGGATGCAGGCGCGGTGATGCTGGGCAAGCTGAACATGGACGAATTCGCCATGGGCAGCTCGAACGAAACATCGGCCTATGGCAACGCGGTGAACCCGTGGAAGCGTGCAGGCGACGACGCGGAATTGACCCCGGGTGGTTCGTCCGGTGGTTCGGCTTCGGCGGTTGCGGGCGATCTGTGCCTTGCGGCGACGGGCACCGACACCGGCGGTTCGATCCGTCAACCGGCCGCGTTTACCGGCATCACAGGGTTGAAGCCAACCTATGGCCGCTGCTCGCGTTGGGGCGTTGTGGCGTTTGCGTCTTCGTTGGATCAGGCTGGCCCAATGACCAAGACTGTGCGCGATGCGGCGATCATGCTGCAATCGATGGCGGGTCACGATGCAAAAGACAGCACCAGCGCCGACCTGCCGCTGCCCGACTTCGAGGCTGCGCTGACCGGCGACATTCGTGGCAAGAAAATCGGTATCCCCAAGGAATACCGCATGGACGGTATGCCCGAGGAAATTGAAAAGCTGTGGCAAGAGGGGACAGAAATGCTCCGCTCCGCCGGGGCCGAGATTGTCGATATCTCGCTTCCGCACACGAAATACGCGCTGCCCGCTTATTACGTGATTGCCCCGGCAGAAGCTTCTTCGAACCTGGCCCGCTATGACGGTGTTCGTTACGGCCACCGCGCGAAGCTTGCCGAAGGCGACGGCATCGAACAGATGTACCAGAAAACCCGCGCGGAAGGTTTCGGGCACGAGGTTAAGCGCCGCGTGATGATCGGCACCTATGTTCTGTCGGCTGGTTTCTATGACGCCTATTACAACCGTGCGCGGCGTGTGCGGGCGTTGATCAAGAAAGACTTCGACGATGTGTTTGCTGCCGGGGTCGATTCGATTCTGACACCCGCAACGCCTTCGGCGGCGTTTGGCTTGGGTGAAATGGCGGATGCCGACCCGGTTCAAATGTATTTGAACGACGTTTTCACCGTGACCGTGAACCTTGCCGGGCTTCCCGGTATCGCTGTTCCGACAGGCGTGAACGCGCATGGATTGCCGCTTGGCCTTCAGTTGATTGGTCGCCCGTGGCAGGAAGATGAGCTGCTGAACGCTGCCTATGCGCTGGAGTCCGCCGCCGGGTTTGTTTCCAAACCCGCGAAATGGTGGTAAAAACGGCCAAAATGCTAATGAGCAGGGTTTCGTAATGCGGTTTGTTCTTCCAGCGATTGGTCTTTTGGCCATTTCAGCCTGTGCGCCAGCGGTGCCTGATTCTGCGGCTGGTGTCGGCTTTGGCGACTATGACAGCTATCAGCAGCAACGCTATGCGCGTGACGTTGAATTGTCGGGGGGAACAAATGTGATTCCGCCACAATACGCGCCCGACGGCACCCCGGTTGTGACTAATATCACGCCTGTTGCGACCGCCCCGCTGCCGCAACAGCAACAAACGGCCCCTCTGCCGCAACAGCAACAACCGGTTGCGACCGCAACCAACAACGTTGGCATTTCGGACGAACAAGACTTCTCTGCGGTGTCCTCGCGTGAGACCATCCAAAGCGACCGCCAGCGGCTAGAGCAACAGCGCGCGCAGTACGAATTTATCGAACCGACAGCCGTGCCAACGCGCACCGGTTCAACCGGCCCGAACGTCGTTGACTATGCGCTTTCCACGACAAATGTGGTTGGCCAAAAGGTTTACCGCCGCTCTGGGCTGGTCAGCGCGGCGTCGATGGCCCGCAACTGTGCGAAATACCCATCTTCTGATCAGGCGCAAATCGCGTTTCTAGAAGCGGGCGGGCCAGAACGCGACCGCAAGGGGCTTGACCCTGATGGGGACGGGTTCGCCTGTTATTGGGATCCTGCGCCATTCCGGCTGGCCGTAAACGGCTGAGGGAAGGGTGGGCAAGTTGACCCACCCGTCGCCTAACTTTGGCGACCGTCGCGGCGGCGTGCGCCCCGACATGATCGTTATTCATTATACTGCTATGGCCACCGCCCAAGACGCGCTGGAACGCCTGTGCGACCCCGTGGCCGAGGTGTCGGCGCATTACCTTATCGATGCCGACGGAACCCTTTGCCAGTTGGTGGACGAGGACAAGCGCGCTTGGCACGCCGGGGCAGGGGCGTGGGGCGGCGTGACGGACGTTAATTCACGTTCTATCGGGATTGAATTGGCGAACAACGGCCTGACACCCTTTTCAGAGCCGCAGATGGCCGCGCTGGAGCGGCTGTTGGCAGGCATCATGGCCCGTTGGTCCATTCGGCCGGAACGGGTCATTGGGCATTCGGATATGGCGCCCACGCGCAAAGGTGACCCCGGCGCGCGTTTCGATTGGCGGCGTTTGGCGCGGCTGGGTCTGTCCGTTTGGCCCGCAGGCGCACGTGTGGGTGACTTCGCGGCTGATGCCAAAGCCTTTGGTTACACCGCCCCTGAAGGGGCCTGTGACCCGGATGGCGCGGTGCTGAATGCGTTTCGGCTTAGGTTTCGCCCGTGGGCCAGTGGTCCGCTGGATGATGCGGACCGTGCGATCATGCATGACCTTGCCCGCCGCTTCCCCGTTGACCGCACCCCGCCCAGCACCTAAATGCGTCTGGCGCGGATGGCTGGGTGATCGCGGGTGGCAACATCCGAGGAAAGTCCGGACTCCATGAAGAAACGGTGCCGGGTAACGCCCGGCTGGGGAAACCCAAGGGAAAGCGCCACAGAAAACAGACTGCCTGTATGCAGGTCGGGCAACCGATACCGCACGCAGGTTAAGGTGAAACGGTGGGGTAAGAGCCCACCGCGGGTCTGGCAACAGAACCGGCACGGCAAGCCCCACCGGGAGCAATGCCAAATAGGGACCTTGCCGGGGTACGCCCCGAGGCATCTTCAGCCCAGAGGTCCGGGTTGGCAGCTAAAGCCCGTCGGTAACGGCGGGCGTAGAGGAATGATCATCCAGGGGTGGCAACACCCCGGACAGAATCCGGCTTACAGGCCGTCCGCGCACATATATCCCGGCTTTGTTTGCGTAACGTGGCGCGACAAAGGGAAATCGCGGCAAAAGCAGTTGACTCGGCCGGTGCATTCCTTAAAAGGCGGGCTTCAAGGATTTTCACGGGTGGATGCGTTTACCCGGGTGACGGAGAGAAGCAATGGCGAAACCTACCACAATCAAGATCCGCCTGAACTCGACCGCGGGTACTGGCCACTTCTACGTGACCAAGAAAAACGCCCGTACCATGACCGAGAAGATGGTGGTGAACAAATACGATCCCGTACTGCGTAAGCACGTTGAGTACAAAGAAGGCAAAATCAAGTAAGCCTTTCTTGATCGACAGAATGACAGGGCCGTGCAATTTGCGCGGCCTTTTCTTTTGGTCGCCACGCGCTGTTGGGCGTTGTGCGCGCAATGGCCAAAGACCCTCCGCTTAGAAAATGCCGGGAATCGTTATCTGGTTGGCCGACGCCGGCGCAACGAAATGCCCTCGCCAAATAAAAAGGGCCGGCGCAATGGCCAGCCCTTTCGTTCGATATGTTTCGCCAATTACTCGCGGTTGCCGAGGAACTGCAGCAGGAACATGAACAGGTTGATGAAGTCGAGGTACAGGTTCAACGCACCCATGATGGCCGATTTAGCCAGCCATTCTTCATCCATCGCATGTGCGTGCGCCAGATAGTCGGTTTTGATCTTTTGCGTGTCATAGGCTGTCAGGCCCGCAAAAATCAGAACACCCAAAATGGAAATCGCGAACATGATGGCTGGCGAGCCGAGGAACATGTTCACAATGGACGCCACGATCAGACCGATCACGCCCATGATCAGGAAGGAACCCCAACCAGAGATGTCTTTCTTGGTGGTGTAACCCCACAGCGAAAGCCCCGCGAACGAGATGGACGTCACAAGGAACGTCTGCGCGATCGACATGTCGGTGAACGCTTTGAAGATCCACGCGATCGAAATACCCATCGCGGATGCGAAGGCGTAAAAGAACAGCTGTGCGCCAGCGGCGGACAAGCGATTGATCGCCGCGCCAAAAGCGAAAACCATGATCAGCGGCAAGAACATCGCAACCCAGCCAAGGATATTCGGGCTAAGCGTGATTGGGTCGCGGAAAATGCTAAGCAGCGCGTCGTTTGAGCCGATGGCCCAGGATACGCCTGCCGTCACCGCAAGACCCACGGACATAGTGCCGTAGACTTTGTTCATGTGGGTACGAAGACCCTCATCAATCTGCGCGGTGCGGACACCAGCCTGGCCTGCGCCGATTGTTCTGTAGTCAGCCATTAGATGCCTCCAGTACGTGACTAAGTGGCGGCACCGGGTATTGGGCCGCTCTCGCCTGTAAATATCGGCAAGTACGGCCCAGTTTTCAAGGCTTTCCGGTGCGAACAAGGCGCATTCGTTCGCGGGTGGGGCTATTCGCTTTTCCAACCGACCGGTACGTCCCACGCGCGTTTGGGCGATTTTGCGGGGCGTTGGTCGGGCAAAACGCGGAAACTAGGGCGTTTTGTTTGATCCCGATCATCCAATTTGTGGCGTGGTTTGGTGAGGCCAAGCAGGCTAAACGCTAAGGAAAATAGGCCTTTTTCTGGTTTTTTATGGTGCGCGGCCCCGATGTTTGCAGTCATGTTCGTCATGATGTCCGCCCTTCGAAAATTGTGAAGTGTCACGCGCCTCTAATCAAAGCGCTTGATGATTTTGGTTCGCTATGATCAATTCTTCAAACGAATGATTGTCATCAACTTCATCACGGAAAGTGATATGCCGCGAAATTTGGACATGACTGCACTAAGATCGTTTGTCGCTGTGGCCGAAGCGGGCGGGGTGACGCGTGCCGCAGGTTTTTTGAATTTGACCCAATCTGCGGTGTCGATGCAGTTGAAGCGGCTTGAAGACGCGTTGCAGCTTCAGTTGCTTGACCGTTCCTCGCGCCAGATTACGCTGACCGGTGCGGGAGAGCAGCTGCTTGGATATGCGCGCCGCATGATGGACTTGAACGACGAAGTCTTCGCCCGCCTAACCGCGCAAGAATTCGAAGGCGAGGTTCTTCTGGGCGTGCCGCATGACATTGTCTATCCGGTGATTCCAAAGGTCTTGCAGCGGTTCAATGCCGAATACCCGCGCGTCAAAGTGCAGCTTTTGTCATCGTATACAATGCGGTTGAAAGAGCAGTTCGCGAAAGGCGAGGTCGATATCATCCTCACGACCGAAGACAGCACGGACGCTGGCGGCGAAACGCTGGCGGAACTGCCTTTGGTGTGGGTCGGTGCGCCCGGCGGAACCTGCTGGAAAACGCGGCCGCTTCGCCTTGCTTATGAACGGAATTGCATCTTTCGCGGGTCGGTTCAGGCGGCGCTGGACAAAGTTGGGGTGCCTTGGGAAATGGCCGTCGAAAGCAACTCTACCCGTACAATCGAAGCGACCGTAAGTGCAGATTTAGCCGTTCACACAGTTCTTGCGGGGAGCGAGCCCCCACATGTTGAACGCATCAAACACGGTGGAATGTTGCCAGAGCTGCCTTCGAAGCAGATCAATTTGTACCGGTCGGATGTCACCGGTGGTGCCGTCGCAAGCGACTTGGCGGCGCTGATCCGCCAAGCCTATAGGGTGTAAACCCGCTGGTTAGTCCATCGTGACAACGACCTTGCCGGTGGATTTGCGCGTGCGCAACAGTTCCAAAGCTTCGCTAGCGCGTTCCAATGGCAGCGCGTGGCTGATGTGGGGCGAAAGCCGTCCCTCAGAATACCAGGCGAACAGTTCTTTCAAGCTGTCGGTCAAGACGTTCGGCCGGAAAGCCATGTAACCGCCCCAATAGTGCCCGATGACCGAGATGTTCTTGACCAGTAGGTGGTTGGCCGGGATCTGGGGCACATCACCGCTGGCAAAGCCTATCACGATAATACGGGCTTCGGGGTTGCATGCGCGAAACGCGGCCTTGAACAGGTCGCCGCCGACGGGGTCATATATAACGTCAGCCCCACCAAGTGCTTTGATCTGTCCGCGCACATCGTCTGAATCGCTGTCGATCAGGTGGTCCGCGCCTGCGGCCTTCGCGACGGCGAGCTTGTCGGCCCCGCGCGCACACGCGATGACCGTTGCGCCCATCTGCTTGCCGATCTCGACCGCCGTTAGCCCAACACCGCCAGCCGCGCCAAGCACCAGCAACGTCTCGCCGGGTTGAAGTCTGGCTTTATGGTCTAGCGCGACATGGGATGTGCCATAGGCCACCAAGAATGCGGCAGCATCCTCAAACCCCATTGCGTCGGGAAGGGGGACGCAACGATCAGTGGGGACGCACCCATAGTCGGCCAAGCCGCCCGAGCCGGTAAATGCGGCGACGCGCTTGCCGACCAATGCGGTGTCAACGCCGGGGCCGACGGCCTCTACCGTGCCAGCCAATTCAAGGCCCAGCGTCAAAGGCAGGGCGGGCTTTTCCTGATACTGGCCCTTCATCATAAGGAGGTCGGCGAAATTCAGCCCGCAAGCTGCGATTTTAACCAGCACCATACCCTCGTCGGGGGTGGGTATGTCACACTCCCTAATGCTTGGTGGTTGTCCAATCGTTTCGACCTGATAGGCGCGCATGATATCCCTCTCCTTGCTTCGGGGCCGAACGTAATCCGGTGGAGAGAGCTTGGCTAGCATTTCGAAAATGCAAAACGCACAGGCCGTTCGGTCAAATAAATTGCAAATTGCAAAGAGATTCCCAAAACACGCATGGGTAGAGTGACAAATCTGAGGTTCTTGTTAATGTATGGATGCGCACATAGGTGGCTAATTCGAGGGGTCGAAATAAAAGTGAGACAAAAAACAGCAACTTAACGATTAAAATGTAATTTTCTGTGTCAATCATATGAACTTGGCACGATAATTGCTTTGTAGTGAGTAGTAAATTAGGAGTGTGTCTATGAAACATCCAGTTGACGTTCACGTCGGCAAACGCGTTCGCCACCGCCGGTGGATGGTGGGGATGACCCAGCAGCAGCTTGCAGAGCGTGTAGGTATTAAATTTCAACAAATTCAAAAGTACGAAACCGGTATGAATCGCGTTAGCGCATCCCGTCTGTGGGATATTGCTGATGCACTTGAAGTGCCGGTAAGCTTTTTCTTCGAAGGTCTTGATCAAAGCCAGGCACCAGAAGTAGCAAACGAAAGCGCGCCCGCCGATATTCTGACGGATAAGGAAGCGCTGGAACTTGTACGCTCTTACTATGCGATGCCTGAAAATCAGCGTCGCCGCCTGTTCGAACTGGCGCGTGTCCTAAGCGACGCGGCCTGAAAGGCCTGACTTGACGCGCGTTCCACCGGGTTATACCGCGGTGGAACTGGCGCGGGGCAGGCCCGGCCGCAATGCCGGGACATGCCGATGCAAGACCATGATCACGACGCGCTGAAAGCCACAGCAAACGCCCTTGCCGATGCGGCGCGGGCTGAAACGCTTGCGTATTTTCGCGGCGCTTCTCTAGGTATCGAAAATAAAGCGGGTGACGGGTTCGATCCTGTCACTGTTGCTGACCGCGCCGCCGAAAAGGCGATGCGCGCGGTTTTGGCTGACCGACGGCCGAATGACGCGATCCTTGGCGAAGAATTTGGAAACACCGCAGGTGACAGTGGGCTGACTTGGGTTCTTGATCCAATCGATGGCACGCGCGCCTATCTTTCCGGTACACCAACCTGGGGCGTGTTGATCGCGTTGTCTGATGACACCGGCCCACAATTCGGAATCATTGACCAACCCTACACCGCCGAACGTTTCATCGGCGGGCTGGGCGAAGCGCGCCTGATCGGCCCGCACGGCGAGCAGGTGCTTAGAACCCTGCAACCGCGCCCGCTATCCGACTCTATTCTGTTCACCACCTTCCCCGAAGTGGGTTCGCCCGATGAAGAGGCAGCCTTTAATAGCCTTTCGCAACAAGTGCGTTTGACCCGTTACGGCATGGATTGTTATGCCTACGCCTTGCTTGCATTGGGGCAGATTGACCTAGTGGTCGAGGCTGGTTTGCAGGCTTACGATATCCAAGCGCCGATCGCTGTGATCGAAGCTGCGGGGGGCGTTGTCACAGACTGGAAGGGTGGCCCGGCCCATCAAGGCGGTCGCGTTGTTGCCGCCGCGAATGCCGAAATCCACGCCGCCGCGCTTGAGGTTCTTTCAAAAGCACCGGAATAACGCCATGAGCCACGTCCTAATCCAAAACGCAGACGCGCTGCTGACGATGGATGACAACCGGCAAGAGCTGTCGGGCTGCGACGTTCTCTTGAAAGACGGCATCGTCACCGAGATCGGGCAGGGGCTGGACCCATCAGGGGCAGAGGTTGTTCTTGCCGATGGTTGCGTCGTGACGCCGGGTCTGGTGAACACCCACCACCACCTTTACCAAACGCTGACCCGCGCGGTGCCGGGTGGGCAGGATGCATTGTTGTTCGGGTGGCTGAAAACGCTCTATCCCATCTGGGCGCGCTTTGGTCCGGAAGAAATGCGCATATCCGCATCGGTCGGGTTGGCCGAACTGGCGCTTTCTGGATGCAGTATGAGTTCGGACCATCTGTATCTGTTTCCCAACGGCGCGCGGTTGGAGGATACGATCGACGCCGCAACGGAAATCGGGCTGCGTTTTCACCCCACACGCGGCGCGATGAGTATTGGCGAAAGCGCGGGCGGCTTGCCGCCGGATCATTTGGTTGAACGCGAAGCGGATATCCTGAACGACTGTATTCGTGTGATCGACGCCTTCCACGACCCGCGCCCCGGCGCGATGGTTCAGGTGGGCGTTGCGCCCTGTTCCCCGTTTTCGGTCAGTCGCGAATTGATGCGCGACGCGGCCCTGTTGGCGCGTGACAAACGGGTCCGCCTACATACGCATTTGGCCGAAAACGAAGAAGATATTGCCTATTCTCTGGCTCAGTTCGGATGCAGGCCGGGCCAATATGCAGAAGATTTGGGGTGGGTCGGCGATGATGTCTGGCACGCCCATTGCGTAAAGCTGGATTGTTCGGAAATTGAACTTTTTGCTTGTACTCGAACGGGTGTTGCCCATTGCCCTTGTTCGAATTGTCGCCTCGGCTCTGGTATCGCTCCGGTGCGGCAAATGCGTGATGCTGGCGTTCGTGTTGGGCTTGGGGTGGACGGATCGGCCTCTAACGATGTCGGGAACCTGATCGGCGAGGCGCGCCAGACCATGCTGTTGCAACGCGTCGCAAATGGTGCAGACGCGATGAGCGCGCGTGAGGCGCTGGAGATTGCAACGCGCGGCGGTGCAGCCGTTCTGGGGCGCGATGATTGCGGACAGATTGCCGTTGGAAAACGCGCCGATGTTGCGATCTGGGATGTGTCAGGTGTTGAAAGCGCGGGAAGCTGGGACAAGGCGGCGCTGCTGCTGGCCGGACCAACCCGCGTGCGGGATCTGTTTGTCGAAGGGCGGCAGGTCGTGCGCGATGGTCAGCTTGTGACGATTGATTTGCCACGGGTTGTCGAACATCAGAACAGGTTGGCGGCAAAGTTGGCGAACGGCTAAGCCGCCTTTTCACCACCCAGCCAGACAGATTTGATCGCGCGGTCGTCGCCCATCATGATGGTGGGGAAAAGAGCCTCCCAAAAATCATTCGCCTGTGCCGCCCGCTGCGAGATCGCGGGGGTCGAGGATAGGTCGATGATGGCAATGTCTGCTTCCATCCCCGGCGCAAGGTTTCCGATCTTGTCGTCCATCCTTAGGGCGCGGGCCGATCCCTGTGTCGACAGCCACCACAGTTCGGACGGGTGCAAGGCCCGGTTGCGCAGTTGCGCAACTTCATAGGCCGACGCCATGGTGCGCAGCATCGAAAAAGATGACCCGCCGCCGGTGTCGGTTGCCAGCCCTATCCGATGCCCTTCGGCAGTCAGGCCATCCATATCGAACAGCCCCGAACCGATAAACGTGTTAGAGGTGGGGCAATGCACGATGCTTGCGTCGGCCTCTTTCAAGCGGGCGTGCTCGCGGCCTTCAAGGTGGATGGCATGGCCGAACACGGCACCGGGGCCCAGCAGGCCGAACCGTTCGTAAGTGTCCAGATAATCACGCGCGTCCGGGAACAGCGCCTTTACCCACGCAATCTCGTCCACTTGTTCGCTGAGGTGGGTTTGCATCAGGCAGTTCGGATGTTCCGCCCACAGCGTGCCCAATGCCTCTAACTGTTCAGGGGTCGAGGTGGGGGAAAAGCGTGGGGTGATGACATAGGAAAGGCGACCAACCCCCAGCCATTTTTCCAACAGGGCCTTGCTGTCATCATACGCTGATTGCGCGGTGTCGCGCAGGCCGTCTGGTGCGTTGCGATCCATACAGGTTTTGCCGGCCAGAACGCGTTGGTTGCGCTTCTGTGCCTCGGTAAAAAGAGCATCCACGCTTTCGGGGTGGATCGTGCAGTACGAACAGATGGCCGTGGTTCCGTTGGCGCGGGTCAGATCAAGATATCGGGCAGCGGTTTCGGCGGCATAGTCGGCATCGCCAAACCGCATCTCTTCGGGGAAGGTATAGGTGTTTAGCCAATCGATCAGCCGCTTGCCCCAGCTGGCGATGATCGCTGTCTGGGGGTAATGGGCGTGCGCGTCGATGAAGCCAGCGCTGATCAGGGCATCGCCATAGTCGTGGCGTTCGGCATCGGGAAAGCGGGCGCTTAGTTCATCCCCGGTGCCAATTGCATGAATCAGCCCATCCTGAATTGCGATGCCACCCCGGCGTTCGTGCTTTGCGGCGCTGGGGCCTTCAATAAAAGGATCGCCAGAAAAGGCGAGCGTTTGTCCAAGAAGAAGCTTTAGTTTGCTCATATCTGCACCCGTTTGTCGGACCCACCGTATGCGTATGGGCGACGCGCGTAAATCATTCAACTTGTGCTGTTGCTTGTTAGGGGCTTTGGGTAAGGTCGGGCCAAATCGCACGGGGGCAGGCCATGGCGGAAGACATCAACGATACGGTCGAACGCGAAGAAGACGGCTATGAGCTGGATAATCGCAAGGTCTCTGCCGTGCGGCTTGCCGTGGCCGCCGGTGACGCCGAACGCCTGTCCGAAGTTCTGGACCCACTGCACGCCGCCGACATCGCCGACCTTCTGGAACAGGTGGACAGCGGCCATCGCCGCGAAATCCTGCTGCTGGGCGCAACTCATATTGATGGTGAGGTGCTTTCGGAACTTGACGAAAGCATTCGCGATGAGGTCATCGAGTTTCTGCCCAAAAACGTTCTGGACGATGCGGTCCGGGATCTGGAATCGGACGATGTTGTCGATCTGATCGAAGACATGGAGGAGCCGCAACAGGCGGCGATTCTAGACGTTTTGACAGATGCGGATCGGGTCGCCGTCGAACAGGCTCTTGCCTATCCGGAATATTCCGCCGGTCGTCTTATGCAGCGCGAAGTTGTTGCCGCGCCCGAGCATTGGAATGTTGGTGACGCGATTGATTTTCTGCGTTCCAACAAGCGGGAATTGCCTGAACAGTTTTACCACGTCTTTGTTGTGGACCCGAAGATGAACCCAATCGGGTATGTCACCTTGGGCAAGTTGCTTTCCACCAGCCGCGATGTGCCCATGACCTCGATCCTAGAGGATAGCTTCAAGGTCATCCCTGTCACGCAGCCGGAATCCGAAGTGGCCTATGCGTTCAATCAGTACCACCTGATTTCTGCTCCGGTCGTCGATGACGAAGGGCGTCTGGTCGGGATGATCACGATTGATGACGCGATGATCGTTCTGGACGAAGAACACGAAGAAGACATCCTGCGCCTCGCCGGTGTTGGCGAAGGCAGCCTTGCCGACCGCGTCATCGACACAACGAAACAGCGGTTTCCGTGGCTGTTTGTGAACCTGATCACGGCGATCCTGGCCTCGCTTGTGATTTCGCAATTTGAAGAAACCATCGCACAGTTCGTTGCGCTGGCCGTTTTGATGCCAATCGTTGCGTCGATGGGGGGGAATGCGGGCACGCAGTCCCTGACCGTTGCGGTGCGCGCAATTGCGACCAAAGACCTTACGGGCTCCAACGTCTGGCGTGTTGTCCGACGCGAGGCGCTGGTGGGGTTGGTGAACGGATCCATCTTTGCAGTCGTGATGGGGGTTGTCGGGGTTGTTTGGTTCGGCACGCCGATGCTGGGCGTTGTGATTGCCGTTGCGATGGTGCTGAACCTTGTGATCGCGGGCTTGGCGGGTATCCTTATCCCTGTCACGCTTGATAAATTCGGGATCGACCCGGCGCTTGCGTCCGGTGCTTTTGTAACGACTGTCACGGATGTGGTCGGTTTCTTTGCCTTCTTGGGGCTTGCTGCGGCGGTGCTGATATGACCGATTTGACTGAACAAAAAACGGCCGCGCGTAAGGCCGCATTTGAGGCGCGCAAAGCCGCCCATGGCAACGGGCTTAGCGCGGTTGCCGCTGGCCATCTGTTGGATGTGCTGCGCCCGCACGCTGGGAAGGTAATTTCTGGCTATATGCCAATCCGCACTGAAATTGATCCCCTCGCTGCGATGCTGGGGATGATTGGGCAGTCTCGTGTCACGGTGCCTGTTATTCAGGGCGATGGTCTTCCGCTGATCTTTCGGGAATGGCATCCTGATGCAAAAATGATCGACGGCCCGTTCGGCGCACTTGTCCCGGCAGAGGGCGATTTTCTGGAACCTGAGGTTCTGATCGTACCGCTGTTGGCGTTTGATCGTCGCGGGTATCGGCTGGGCTATGGTGGTGGGTTCTATGATCGCAGCCTAGAGGCGCTTCGCGTCGCCCGCCCGACGATTGCCATTGGTTTCGCCTATAGCGCGCAAGAGGTGAAAGAGGTGCCAACAGAGCCCACAGATCAGCCGCTGGATGTGTTGGTGACAGAAAACGGACCATTGGAACTTGGCGGCGGGGTATCCGTCTAAAGACGCCCCGCACGTTTGCCTATTCCGCTGGCGTTGCGTTGCGTCCGCTGAACCACCCAAGGCGGTGGAAAAGCAGCCAATCCAGCGCCAGCGCAAGCGCCAGTGACGCCCCTATCAGCGGTAGGAACACAGCCAAAACTACGATCAGAATGACCATCCCGCGGCCAAGTACGGCTTCGGGTGCCTGAGGCACACCTAAGCTTCCCACAGGGCGTCGCATCCACCACGCAACACATCCCGATATCGACAGGATCACGCCCAACGCCGCTGCCATTGTGTTCAGCGCCAAATTTAGCCTGCCAAACAACTCTCCCTGATGAAGGGAAATGCCAAGCGACACCGCCTTTGCGACGGGTGGGTTTTCAGCAAAGTCGTGGCGTTTCACCGCATCCGCCGCGTTGTGTTTCGATGTCATTCTAATGTGTCCTAGACAGTCTGGTTTAAGGGTTCATCTCAGACGGTCTGGAAGGGGGGCGCCCGGGCGAGACGCCGCCGGGCAAAGTCTTTTTCGGGCTGGGTTGGAAGCGAACGGGGTAGTTGAATGCCAGACGCGTGCGCCAGTGCTTGCCAGAATTGGTCGGGAAGGGCGGGCGTTAGAGATGCTTTGAAAAGCGTACAATTTTCGGGGGCTTGGTCCGTTGTTTCGATGGGGGCGCCATCGGGACCAAGGGTGATCGTTTGCAACCCGGCGCCCGTACAGATGACAATTGTCTGGAACGCGCCGGGTATCATTGCGGCCAACACTGCGCTTGCCTTTGGCAAAAGCAGCGCCGCAAAAAGCATAGCGAATATTAAAGCGCGAACCGCCATCGTCATGCCGCACCCTAACCAGCGGCTTGTCGCGATTAAACATGCCACAAAGCCGCAATACCTGCTTGCCCTTCAGCGGCGTGCGAAATACCCATAAATCATGAAAATCCTATTCCTTGGCGATGTGATGGGCCGCGCTGGGCGCGCCGCGATCACTGAACGCTTGCCCAAACTGCGCGATGACTGGAAGCTCGACTTTGTTGTGGTGAACGGCGAAAACGCGACCTCTGGTGCGGGGCTGACTGCGGCCCACGCAAAATCAATTCTGGAAGCTGGTGCAGATTGCATCACGTTGGGCGACCACGCGTTTGACCAGAAAGAGATGCTGAGCTTTATCGAGCAAGAGCCGCGCATCATTCGCCCGATAAATTATGCCAAAGGAGCACCTGGCAAGGGTCATCGGCTGTTCACCGCGACGGGTGGGCGCAAGGTTCTGGTCACGCAGGTGCTGGGGCAGGTGTTTATGAAACGCCCGTTTGATGACCCGTTTTCGGCGGTCGATCAGGTGTTGAAGGCGCACCCGCTTGGCGGAAATGCACAGGCCATTCTGGTTGATGTTCACTGCGAGGCGACGTCGGAAAAGATGGCGATGGGCCATTGGTGTGATGGCAAGGCCAGCGTTGTGGTTGGCACGCACACACATGTGCCAACCGGGGACGCGATGATTTTGCCCGGTGGGACGGCCTATCAGTCTGACGCGGGCATGTGCGGTGATTACAATTCGGTAATCGGAATGGACAAAGCCGAGCCTATGCGACGGTTCATCACCGGAATGTCCAAGGGCCGCTTTTCGCCTGCCGACGGCGAAGCAACGCTGTCAGGTCTGTATGTGGAAACCGACGATCGCAGCGGTAAGGCAACCAAGGTGCGCATGATCCGCGAAGGTGGGCGGCTTGAAGCGTCTGTGCCCTAGGTCATTGTTCACGTCGGGCGATGGGCGACAAAGGGTTTGGCCAAGACCGTTCTACTTTGGTCCAATAGGCAGCTTTGACAAGCATATCAGGCGATGGGTGCTGGGGGTTGTTCTAAACAACACTCTTGTGCCCGCGTCGCCTGTCGCTAATGATACGCCCTGATCAGGCAACAGGTCCAGACTGGATGTTCGCACTAAATCTTTCTCCGACGATGATGGCCTTCTTGGCGTTGGGCGTCGTTCTTATCATGTTCGTACTGTTCGTACGCGAGAGTTACCCGGCAGAAGTCATTGCTATTGCTGGGGCGTCATTGATGCTTGTCTTGGGCATTTTGCCTTACGACACGGCGCTTGATGTTCTTTCGAATCCAGCACCTTGGACGATTGCAGCAATGTTCATTGTCATGGGTGCCCTTGTTCGAACGGGCGGGTTGGATTGGTTTACCCAAATCGCTGAACGAAATGCGCAGCGCAGCCCGATGATTGCCGTTGGGGCGCTGCTTTTGTTCGTGATTGCGGCATCGGCAGTGGTTTCCAACACCCCAGTCGTGGTTGTGATGATCCCGGTGTTTGTGCAGCTTTCGCAAACGTTGGGTCGGTCGGCCTCTAAGTTGTTGATTCCGCTTAGTTATGCGGCGATCCTTGGTGGTACGCTGACGCTGATCGGGACCTCGACCAACCTCTTGGTCGATGGTGTGGCGCGCGCCCAAGGTCTGAAGCCGTTCACGATTTTCGAGGTAACGCCGCTGGGCCTGATCCTTGTGGCGTGGGGCATGATCTATATCCGCATCTTCGGGCCACGGCTGTTGCCGGACCGTTCTTCGATGGCGAATTTGATGTCCAACAAATCGAAGATGAAATTCTTTACCGAAGTCGCGCTTCCAGAAGACAGCGAACTTATCGGCCGCAATGTCACCGAGGTTGAACTGTTCAAACGCGAAGGCGTCCGCCTAATCGACGTTTTGCGCGGCGATGCATCGCTGCGGCGTGATCTGAAGTCTGTGGTCTTGGAACACGGTGATCGCGTCGTTCTGCGTACCGAAATGACAGAGCTGTTGGGCCTTCAGCAGAACAAAAGCCTGCGTATGGTGGATAAGCTTTCTTCGGTCGCCACGTCGACTGTTGAGGTGCTGATCACACCGGGTTGCCGCATGGTGGGGCGCAGCCTTGGGGCGCTTCGTCTGCGCCGCCGTTATGGTGTTTATCCATTGGCGGTGCATCGGCGGAACCAGAACATCGGGCGCCAACTTGACGATTTGGTGGTGCGCGTCGGTGATACGCTTCTACTGGAAGGCTCGCCTGAAGATATCCAACGACTTGCCACTGATATGGAGCTGGTGGACGTTACCAAACCTTCGGCCCGTGCGTATCGGCGCGGACATGCACCGATTGCCATTGTCGCGCTGATTTCCATCGTGCTGCTGGCCGCACTTGGGGTTGCACCGATCTTCATGCTTTCGGTGTTCGCTGTCGCGCTTGTTCTGTTGACCCGCTGCATCGACGCGGAAGAGGCGTTTTCCTTCGTCGATGGCCGCCTTTTGGCGATGATCTTTTCGATGCTGGCGGTCGGGGCCGCGCTTGAAGCTTCGGGCGCCGTGGCGATGATTGTGAATGCGATATCGCCAGCGTTGATGGGGCTGCCGCCGTTCCTGATTATCTGGGCGATTTACCTGCTGACCTCTATCCTGACAGAGCTGGTGTCGAATAACGCGGTTGCAGTTGTGATTACGCCCATCGCCATTGGCTTGGGCCAAGCGCTGGGCGTCGATCCGCGCCCGTTGGTGGTGGCTGTTATGGTGGCCGCGTCGGCCAGCTTTGCGACGCCGATTGGCTATCAGACGAACATGCTGGTTTATGGCCCCGGCGGGTACAAGTTCACCGATTTCATGCGCGTCGGTATTCCGCTGAACCTAAGCATTGGTTTGCTTGCCTCTGCCATCATCCCCTTTCTCTGGCCTCTCTGACGCCGTATCATCGAACGCCAAGGAGGAGTCCCATGTTCCGCTTTCTGTTGCCCGCTGTTTTGTTCGTAGGTGCCTGTGGGGTCGAATCTGGCAGCAGGCCCGAGGCCGTGCTGTTGGAACGGGACCGGGTCACCGTCAGTATGAGCAGCGGCTGGCCTTGCCTTGGCTTTCGCACCGCAGAAACGCGCACGGCCGATGGTTGGGCAGGGCGGCTGGAAGGGTGTCCCGATGCATATGCGTACAAGGTGACCCTGCAAAAAGGTAGCAATCCGGTGCGCACCGTATTGGTCGAGGTCTTGGGGGCCTTGGGCGGCGAGGATTTGCTGAGGCCCGCCGCATTGGTAGAGATTACCAGTGACAGAAACCGGGTCTATCGCTTCCGCACGCCTTAGTAGAGGCCGCCGGGCTTGCAGCCCCATGCGCGCCTGACATATAGAGGCTTCCAAACAAGGCATTAGGTTCGGAGAGTTTCATGGCAGGCCACTCAAAATGGGCGAACATCCAACACCGCAAAGGGCGGCAGGATGCTGCGCGGTCCAAGTTGTTTTCAAAACTGTCCAAGGAAATCACGGTTGCCGCGAAGATGGGCGACCCTGACCCCGAAAAAAACCCGCGTCTGCGGATGGCCGTGAAAGAGGCGAAGTCGAATTCGGTTCCTAAGGACGTGATCGACCGCGCCATTAAAAAGGCAGTTGGCGGCGACGCAGAAGCGTATGACGAAATCCGTTATGAAGGATACGGCCCCGGCGGCGTTGCTGTGATCGTCGAAGCGATGACAGACAACCGCAACCGGACGGCATCGAACGTCCGTTCGACTTTTTCGAAAAACGGCGGCAACCTTGGTGAAACCGGCTCGGTTGGCTTTATGTTCGACCGTAAGGGCCAAGTGTCTTACCCAGCCGAGGTTGGCGATGCGGACACCGTTATGATGGCCGCGATCGAAGCGGGCGCCGAGGATGTCGAAAGCTCGGAAGATGGGCACATCATCTATTGCGCTGATACCGATCTGAACGACGTTTCCAACGCGCTTGAGGCTGAGCTTGGGGAATCTGAATCCACCAAGCTTGTCTGGAAACCGCAGACCACCACCGAGCTTGACCTTGAAGGCGCGCAAAAGCTGATGAAGTTGATGGACGCGCTGGAAGATGACGATGACGTGCAAACCGTCACCGCGAACTTCGAAATCTCGGACGAGGTGATGGCCCAACTGTAATTGGGTTTGAACATGTAATGCCGGGACGGTGGGGCAGCCACCATCTCGGCATTTTCTATTCTGGGCACCAATAAAAGTTAGACGAAGACCAAGTCATCGACCAGATCGTTGGCATTGGCGACGCCGACCAGAACGATCCGTTCTTCATCAAACCTTAGGATCGTATGGCCGTTAAAGGTTACGGCGTATTCGTCGATCAGTTCGGCCGCTGTCATGACGCCAGACAGCATATCCTGATCAATTTGAAGTTCGTCGACATCGTCTTCGAACCCAATCAACAGATCAGTCCCGCCGCCAGCACCAAAGATAAATTCATCGCTGCCACCGCCGCCGATCAAGAAGTCCTTGCCGCTGCCGCCGATCAGGATGTCGCTGCCGTTCTGGCCGATCAACAGGTCATCACCCGCGCCACCGTCCAGCAGGTTGTTGCCAAATCCGGCAAAGACAATGTCGTTCCCTTCACCGCCGAACATCTCGTCGTTGCCTGCGCCACCGGAAAGCGTGTCGTTCCCATTGCCGCCGAACAGGAAGTCGCTACCGCCGCCGCCTGAAATGTCGTCATCGCCTTCCAGCCCATAAATGCCGTCTTCGCCATCTGTCCCGATAAGGGTGTCGGCAAAGTCGATCAGGTTAGGGGCTTCGTCACCGATGATGGTATTCGCAAACAGGCTGCCTTGGTCGACGACATCTTCGATGCTTGCGATGATGTTGGCCAGCTGAGTTGTGACTTCGTTCATCGCAGCGTCCAGCGCGTCCAGCACGGGCTGGAACGTATCTAGCAGCGCGTCAATCGCGTCGAAGACAGGATCAAGCGGAGAAAGAAGCAGATCTTTTAGGTCATCAATTGCGCCGAAAAGGTCGAACCCCAGCGCGTTGAGGATAGAGTTGATGGTGTTTTCAACAAAGTCCTGCACCACGCCAACGGCGTTGCCGATATCATCCAGAATAGAGCAGACATCGACCACAACGGCCGGGATGGTGTAGCCCGGGATCGTGAAGCCCGGCGTGATCGTAACACCAAAGACCACAACGGGCGGCACCACGATTGGCGGGATGACAATCGCCGGGGTGATGGTGAAGACCACGCAAAGCGCATCTTCCAGCGCGGCTGCGGCATCTGCAAGCGGTTGGAACACGTCGCTGATCGTGTCGAACGTATCGTCCAGCAACGACAGGTCCGGCACCAAGTTTTCCACGCTGTCGATTGCGGCTTCAAACGCTGTTAGCGCGGCCTGAAGCGGTGCAAGAAGCGTGTCGCGCACCATGAACCAGCTGTTGGCCGAAAGGCTGTAGCTTTCAAGCCGCGTGGCCAGTTGGGACCCTGAATGGATTTCCTGATCGCCAAGGCTTTCGACCAACAGGCCAGCCTCGTCCAGACGGATCGCATTTACGGTGCCAAGCGCCGAAAGGCCATTCCCGGCCACGTCGTTCCCGGCTTGCGCAATGTCGACCAGATTGCGCGGCTGCGCCCATGCGTCATCCAGCGCCCCCATAATGTCGGCCTGTTCCTCGATCACATCGGCGGTTTCGCCTGCGATGTTGTCTAAGGTTTTGATTGCGGTGCCGATGCCGAAAGGTGCGAAGCTAAGCGCCGTCACCACCGCAGACGGCAGGTTCAAGGTGTCAGCGCCCGATCTGAGTTTTTGTTCAATCTTGCCGGGCAATGCCAGCACGGTTTCGCTTGCACTTAGCGCAATGTCGAAGCCCTCTGAAAAACTGCTGATCGCATTAATGTCGTTTTGCACTTGGTTGACATTGGATAGGTAAGAGGTTGCCGTAGTCATAACCGAAATCCCTTCAAATACGCGGTCTTTCTGGAATGCCTTGAAAAATGCAAATTGCCCGTGAAATGGGCGACCGCTTAATGTTTCATAAAAATGTTTCGAAATTATATACCCCCTTTACGCTACGGCAAGCTTTGGGTGTTGGTTAGGGGTGTGGCCCACACGCTAAGCGGGAATCGCGGTCTTCGGAGGGTGTGTCGGGGTGGATTAGTGTCGGGTAGCTGACACTCAAAAAACGGGTGGCATTAGAATGCGAGCAGCGCGTCGCGTCGCGATGAAGGGCGATTCTAACAAGACAGCTCTGCCAAAAGGCGCATTGGGTGTGCGTCCAAGTCACTTGCCCTTGGCGCGGACTTGGGATCAAGTCCCGGCATGTCTGAACCGAATTCTCGCACAGCACAGCCACTCGTCGGTGTTTTCTGGATGCTTGTCACGGGCGCGCTATTTGTGGCCGTTACTGCGGTGGTCAAACACGTCGGGGACGGGGTTCCCGCGCCACAGGCCGCTTTCTTGCGATACGCGCTGGGGTTGGTGTTCTTAGTGCCCATGTTGGGGCCGCTTTTTCGTACTGGCCTGACGCGGCGAACTTTGGTTCTGTTTTCGGCACGGGGCTTGGCGCACGGTGTTGGCGTGATGTGTTGGTTCTTTGCCATGACGCAGATTTCCATCGCCGAGGTGACGGCGATGAATTACCTGAATCCCGTCTACGTGACACTTGGCGCGGCCTTCTTTTTAGGTGAACGTTTGGCTGCGCGTCGGATCATTGCGGTTCTAATGGCCTTGATCGGTGCGCTGGTAATCTTGCGGCCAGGCGTTCGCGAAATATCGCCGGGGCATATCGCGATGCTTGTAACGGCGGTTTTGTTCGCCTGCTCTTACCTGATCGCTGGTATCATGAGCATGGAGGTCAGCCCCGCCGTGGTTGTCGCGATGCTGTCGATCACGGTTACAATCGTGCTGGCACCGTTTGCCTATGCCGTGTGGGTGCCGCCGACGCTTGCTCAGTTGGGTCTGCTTTTCTTGGTGGCCGCTTTTGCCACCACCGGGCACTACACCATGACGCTAGCGTTCGCCGCCGCGCCATTGACGGTCACCCAGCCGGTTACGTTTTTACAGCTGGTTTGGGCAACATTGCTGGGATGGCTTGTTTTCGACGAGTCCGTCGATAGATGGGTCGTGATCGGCGGCGCAATTATCCTTGGCTCGGTCACGTTCATCACATGGCGCGAAGCCGTCTTGAAACGCCGTGCCGTGACGCCGCCAGACCTTGCCACCAAAGTTTAAAGCCGGGCGTTCCCGCGCCCTTAGGAGAAGACAGAGCCGCATGACCGATAAGACTGAATTAGCCCAACGTGATGGCTTGCCTGATGCGCTGCGTGTTCTGCTTTCGGAATACCCGCGTGATATGTGGGAAAGTCACCGGAATTTTGATGGCCTGACCCGGTTCTGGCTGGAGCGGCACCTGATGTTTCGCGACACATTGGCCCGCCTTCAAACGGAGGCAGAGGCGATGCTGGATGGCAAGACGGATGGCCGGCGTTATCAGCATCAGACGCAGCGGTTGGCAGGGTTTTTCCTGAACCAATTGCACGGCCACCATCAAATCGAAGACCATCACTATTTCCCGCAACTTTCGGCGTTGGAAACCAAACTGGAAAGCGGGTTTGAGATTTTGGATGCGGATCACCACGCGTTGGATGGGTATATTCATCGGATGGCCGACACGACCAATGCTTTGCTCCAAACGGACCCGGCCAACTTGACCGACGCCGCCGGAGAGATGCACAAATCACTGCTGCGCTTTGCGCCGTTTCTTGACCGCCACTTGATCGACGAAGAAGAACTGATCGTGCCGGTTATCCTGAAACACGGGCAAAAGCTTGAGGGCTAAATTTCAGCCGTGAGTGTGCAAAAAACTTGCTTCTTCGCTGTGTGATTTGATCGGGGTCAAAGTTCTGTATCTGCCTGGCCTCTAAGGTCTTGGGGAACATACAGGAAGGAAACCGCTATGTCGCATACACCTCATGAACTGTCCGAAGAGTTTCCGGATAAAACTGACGCGATTCATGCGCTGAAATTGAACGACGCTCATTTTGCGAAGTTGGTCGATGACTACCACGAAGTGAACCGGGCGATCCATCGGGCCGAAACGAATGTAGAGCCAACTGAAGAGTTGCACGAGATGGAAATGCGCAAGCGTCGTCTTGCGTTGAAAGACGAAATCGCACGTTTGCTTGCGGCCCCGGCAGAAGGCTAGGGCGCTGCGCCCCGGCGGCTGATCTGCCGGGGCGTTTCTTATTCCGCGATTTCGTAAGGCAACACGCCGCGGTGGTTCGGGTTGACGTTCAACCGGCGTTCCAGCGGTGGAACAGAACGTTGATGGCATGATTTACGTTCGCAGATCCGACAAGAGATACCGATAGGCTCAAACGCCGCTTTTCGCGCAACGTCCAGATCATCGGCATAGACCAGCTGGTCCGCGTGGCGCACTTCGCATCCCAAACCAATTGCAAACCGCCGAACAGGTGCGCCCCAAGCGCCACCTTGTTTCGACACATCCCGCGCAAGGCAAAAGTAACGCACGCCGTCGGGCGTTTCGGCCAGTTGTCGCAAGAAACGGCCGGGCGTTTCAAAGGCGCGGTGAACGTTCCACAACGGGCACGCGCCCCCGAAACGGGCGAATTGCAGGCGTGTGGCCGAATGGCGTTTTGTAATCGTTCCGGCCTGATCGACCCTGACAAAAAAGAACGGCACACCCTTTGCGCCGGGACGTTGAAGTGTGGAAAGCCGGTGGGCGACCTGTTCGATTGATGCGCCAAATTGATCTGCCAGACGCTCTAGGTCGTGGCGGGTGCTTTGGGCTGCTTCAAGGAACGGCCGATAGGGCAGCAATGCCGCGCCAGCGAAATAGTTGGCCAGACCGATACGCGCAATCGCGCGTGCCTCGTTGCTTTGGAAGCGGGCGAAATCAAGCGTGGCGTCCAACAGTTTGGACTGGGTCAGCAGTGCAACCTGATGCAGCAGTTGGAACCGTTGCGTGGCTAGATCCGCGCGGGACGAAATCCGCAGGATCCGGGTATCCGCATCATAACCGCGCAACTCTCCGTTGTTGCTGTTTTCGACGCTCACTCCCTCGGCCTGCAGGGCCTCGATTGCCAGCGTCATGGCGTCTTTGCTTTGACCATCGGGGCAGGAAAAATGTTCGGCGGCACGATCGACCGCGTCGATATAGTTGTCGCAATAGTGGAAGAAATCGCGAACCTCTTCCCATGGCGAAGGTTGCACGCGTCCGTCTTCCCGACCCAACGCCTCGTCCAAAGATGCCAGGCGTTCGTGGGTCTGGCGATAGGCCCGGTGAAGGTCGATGAAGGCGCGCGCAAGGGCAGGGGCGTTAGAGGCCGCAAGGCGTAAGTCTGCCAGCGGCGGGGTTGCTTCGGCAAAGACGGGGTCGGCCAAGGCTTCGCGCATGTCGGTTACCATGCGTTCCGCGTCGCCGACGGAAAGTTCGGTCACGTCGAAACCAAATTCCTGGGCCAGCGCCAACACCACCCCGGTCGACACGGGGCGGTTGTTGTTTTCCATCTGGTTCAGATAGGGCAGCGAGACGCCAAGCTTGGCCGCGAATTCTTTTTGCGTCAGGCCAAGCCGTGTTCGGGTTTCACGCAGTTTGACCCCGGCATAGAGTTTTTGGTTGGCCATTGTTGCTACCTTTGCAGTTTTGCTGTCGGCATTTCTGCCCTTTGCAAAGCGGCAAATCAAGGTTCACTCTGTCGCGCCGCCGTCCAGCTCTCCAGCGATGCGGTTGATGTGCAGCACGTAAAGCACCGACAAAATCGCCGCGGCCGAGGTTGCAAGCATGATCGCCAACAGGGGGTAGACGCCTGATCCCGGTACCAGAAGCGCCCCGGCTAATGCAGAAAGGGCGGCGCCGCCGCCAATCATGATGGCGCCACCAAGGCCGCTGGCGGTGCCTGCAAGGTGGGGGCGGACAGATAGCATGCCGGCCGTCGCATTCGGAATAACCATGCCATTGCCAAGCCCGACGAATGAAACCAGCCCAAAAAACGCCATGGGGTGTGTGGACCCCAGTAGGATCAGGAGGAACGAGCAAGTCAGGCCCGCCGTCACGGCAATCGTGCCATATAGGATCATCGGATTGATCCCAACGCGAACAGAATAGCGCCCCGAAAGGTAGTTCCCCAGCATGTACCCCAAGGCGGTCAGGCCAAAGTAAAGCCCCAGTGTAGATGGCGATAGGTTATAGACCTCGGTTCCGACAAAAGGTGCCCCACCAAGAAATGCAAAGAACGCGCCCGATGCGAAGGCCGCGGCAAGGGCGTATCCCCAAAACCGTCGAGAGCCTAAAAGTTCGGGGTATTCGCGGAACTGCGCGCCAAGGCTGTTGCCTGATGGTTTTGCGGTTTCGCCCAGATCGAACCAGACCAGCACCAGAATGGCGACCCCGGTGAAGATGAGCATGCCGAAATTTGCTTGCCAGCCGAAGGCCTCGTCAAGGATGCCGCCAAGGGCGGGGCCGATCATCGGAACGACAGACATACCCATCGTGACATAGCCGATCATCGATGCGGCCTCGTCCTGCGAAACCATATCGCGCACGATGGCGCGGCTTAGCACCATGCCGGTTACGATCACGGCCTGCGACATCCGGAAGATCAGGAACATCTCTACCGATGTGGCAAAGATACAGCCCAGCGTGGCAATTAGAAATAGAACGATGGAAACAAGAAGGATCGAACGCCGCCCGTATTTGTCCGACAGGGGCCCGACGATGATCTGCAAAACGGCGTTCACCCCCAGATACAGTGCGACCGACAACTGCATCAGCCGGTATTCAGTATCGAAATGCGCTGTCATATTCGGCAGCGAGGGCAGGAAGATGTTCATCGTAAGCGCACTGAGCCCGGCAAGCAGGACAAGTGTTACGACATGAGGTGGGGTGGTGCGGTCAAATATCCGCACAATGGGTTTTTCACTCATAGGATAGCTGTAGGTCTTAGTACGCAAGTTGTCCATAAGGTCAAAAATGCGGCTTGGTTTGCTAATTTGCAATTCGCGAGGACGTGCTTGCCAAAAATTTGCAAATATTCCGAAATTCGCTTTGTGCTGCGGGGCAGCAAGAGTAGGTTGCCCTCAAATCCGCTAGGGGAGAGCTGCCGTGAAAGATATCCTGCAAGAACTGAACGACCGCCGTGAATCGGCCAAACTTGGCGGTGGGCAAAGACGGATCGACAGCCAGCACAAGAAGGGCAAGTTGACCGCGCGCGAGCGTATTGACCTTTTGCTGGACGAAGACTCGTTTGAAGAATTCGACATGTTCGTTGCGCACCGTTGTACCGAATTCGGGATGGAACAGGATCGCCCAGCGGGCGATGGCGTTGTGACCGGATGGGGTACGATCAACGGCCGGATGGTTTACGTCTTTTCGCAGGACTTCACCGTGTTTGGTGGTTCGTTGTCCGAAACGCATGCTCAGAAAATCTGTAAGATCATGGATATGGCCGTGCAGAACGGCGCGCCGGTGATCGGGCTGAACGATTCCGGTGGGGCGCGTATTCAGGAAGGCGTTGCCTCGCTTGCCGGATACGCCGAGGTATTCCAGCGTAACATCATGGCATCAGGCGTTGTGCCGCAGATCAGTGTTATCATGGGGCCGTGTGCCGGTGGTGCGGTGTATTCGCCCGCGATGACCGACTTTATCTTCATGGTGCGTGATACGTCTTATATGTTCGTGACCGGCCCGGATGTTGTGAAAACGGTGACCAACGAACAGGTAACAGCGGAAGAATTGGGTGGCGCGTCGACCCACACCAAGAAGTCATCGGTCGCCGATGGCGCGTTCGATAATGATGTTGAGGCGCTGACAGAAGTGCGCCGCTTGGTTGATTTCCTGCCGCTAAATAACCGTGAAAAACCGCCGGTGCGCCCATTCTTTGATGCGCCAAACCGGATCGAGGACAGCCTTGATACGCTGATCCCGGAAAACCCAAACCAGCCCTACGACATGAAGGAGCTGATCCTGAAAACCGCGGATGAGGGCGATTTCTACGAAATTCAGGAAGACTACGCCAAGAACATCATCACCGGCTTTATCCGGCTTGAAGGTCAGACCGTAGGCGTCGTGGCGAACCAGCCGATGGTTCTGGCCGGTTGTCTGGATATAGACAGTTCACGCAAGGCCGCGCGGTTTGTCCGTTTCTGCGATGCGTTTGAAATTCCGATCCTGACGTTGGTTGATGTTCCAGGCTTCTTGCCCGGCACGTCGCAGGAATACGGCGGGGTTATCAAACACGGTGCGAAGCTGTTGTTTGCTTATGGCGAAGCTACCGTGCCAAAGGTGACGGTGATCACGCGCAAGGCTTATGGCGGTGCGTATGACGTTATGGCGTCCAAGCACCTGCGGGGCGATTTCAACTATGCATGGCCAACGGCGCAGATCGCTGTGATGGGCGCCAAGGGCGCGACCGAAATTCTGTATCGCTCGGAATTGGACGATGCAGAAAAGATCGCCAAGCGTACCGAAGATTACGAAGACCGTTTCGCCAACCCGTTCGTCGCGGCGGAAAAAGGCTTCATCGATGAGGTGATCCAACCGCGTTCAACGCGGCGCCGTGTTGCACGCGCCTTTGCGTCGTTGCGCGGAAAGAAGTTGGAAAATCCCTGGAAGAAACACGACAACATCCCCCTTTAACGCGGGTTTTAGGGCGAATAACCGATGCGAAATCAGTGGCATATCATCCGGGAGGGCGGCGCGTTGACTTTGGCGCGTCAGCTGCCACCGCGCTTTGACGTGGTGGCAGAGGTTGAGTTGCCGGCGGCCCGAAAGGGGCGTCTAGCACAGCAGATCCGTCAGGATCTTTGGCGTGCACTGCAGGGTGTTCGGGGCTTTTCGCCCGTCGTGCGGATCGAAGAGGACGGTTCGCACTTGAGGGTCCGGGCGGGCGGTTCGGTTAACGCCCGGACCTTTCCCAAGGCCGATATCGAAAGCCGTATTGCGACGCTGCTAAGCGATACAGCGCGTCAATCGCGCTGGCTTGCCCATGCGAGGCCGGTCAAATGACGCGCCCGATCGCTACTTCGGCAATTATCGGCCTATGCGCCTTTCCGGCGCTGGCAGACGACGCGGCGCTGGCTGTTCCGTCTGGGCAGCCGGTGACCTTTCTGGATGCAATCTGGGCAGAGCAGGGGGGCACTGTCCGGTTTCGGTTCGTTGCGCCGAAAATCGCAAAAGAAGCGCAATCCATCGACTTTGCAGAAGCAGAGCAAGATATGGCGTTTCTTTGTGAAAATTATGCTTTGCCGAAGGTGGCGGGGGTAAATCCCGCTGTGTCTCAGGTCATTATCTCGCTTTCGGATCGGCCGGTGGCGTTCGGGCAATCAGCGCCGGATGCGACTCAGTTCTTCGAAGCGTACCAACCGGTTGGCGATGACTGCGTGTGGGAGGGCTTGTAAGCATGCTGCAAAATGTTGCGCCTTGTCTGCCCAATGATGCTTTGGCACCACAGAATACCCTTGCTACGCAGTTGGGGCGTGCATCCAATGCGCTATCCGCTATCATCACTCGTGGTCACAACGATGTGAACCTTTCGATCAGACAATCCGGGCTGGCGATATTAGGTCGGACCCCGGTGCATGTCAGGAACAGGAGTGAAATATGTCAAAGTCAGTTAAAACCCTCGTTGCAGTATGCCTCGTTGCTTTCACCGCAGCATGCGCAGCTGAAGAAGAAGTCGTGTACGTTGAGCCTGTCGTGGAAGAGCCCGTGTACAGCAAATACTAATTCGGTTTCGGGGCAGGTCATTGGACTTGCCCCGCTTCCAGCGGCCAATGCCGCGCTTTCCCCCCTTGTCTTTGAATGCAGATTTTCGCCCTGTGACGGTGCAATCGGACGGGTAAAACATGTATTCAATAAACATATTGCGAGGGGAAATTCTCCAAAGTACTCTTTTTTCAGAAAAACTTTAGGAATTTGGAGGGACCAATGCCCAACTATATTAAATACACTGCTTTCGTCGTTTGTGCTGCAGCTTTGGCAGCCTGTACGCCCGAGCCAGAACCAATTCCGCAAGAACCCGTTTACAACAAATACGGCGAACTCGTCGGTATGGTCCCAGCAGGCGGTTCAACCGATGTTGTGGTCGTGGATGAAAACGGTAACCCGGTCGATCCCGGTGATATCCCTACAGAACCAGTTGATCCTGTTGACCCGGTTGATCCAAACGGGCAAGGCACAACAAACCAGAACCAGAATACCAACCAAAACACTAATCAGAACACAAACCAGAACACGTCTGGCCAATAACGCAAGGCGCGGTTTTGAAAACAGCATGGGCGCCTCGCGCAGGAGGTGTCCATGCTAAAATACAAAGGGTTTCCCGGCCGTCTTCCGGGAACTGATTTCCAGTTCACAATCCGCCGCGAGAACAAGAAGGGTATCACCCCGATTGTTTCTAGAGAGCGCTATGCAGATCGCCGTCCGGCAGATCGCCGCGCCGATGCGGGCTTTATGGCGGCGTTATGGGAATACTTCGGAGAAGAGCCGTTTGAGCGCGGAAACCTTGATGCCGGCCGCCTGTCTTGGCTGTTTGGCCGCGAGGTGGTCGCAGCCGAAGATCCGTTTGATCCAGCAAGTTATGATGCATTGCTGAAAATCGATGTCGGTCGCGCCCGCGCGTCCTTTCCAGACGTGTTTGGAGAGGAATCGGCATGATTTTGCCTGCACTTACACGCTTTGGGCGAAAAATGGCCCAACTAGACGCCTCGCAACAATCACGCTTTGAGAGCCAGGATTGTTGCGTCAGTGTCAACCACGGACAAGCGCACTGCATGCGTCGTGGTGTGCGTGTCCGTGCAAACCGTTACCCTTCCCCTTCCCTCTGGTCTGACTCATTACGGGTCAGACCAGACCTTTTTCGCCGAGGGGTGAATCGGCGAAGCTCTGCCGACCACAGAATCGTTACTATTTCCAACTTGGCAACAATGCCGGGCTGGCCTCATAGTGTGGCATCTGACAATCCAAATGGAGGCGGAGCAGTATGCGTGAATTCAAAATCCTTGCGGCACCTTTGCTTGTCCTGGCCCTTGCAGGCTGTCTGGACACTGATGGTGAACGCGCTTTGGCCGGTGCGGCTGGCGGTGCAGTCGTTGCTGACGCACTTGGCGGAAGTGCCGCGGCTGGCGCTGTCGTCGGTGGTGCAGCAGGTTTGCTGTGCGACGACGCAGGCGTTTGTAACTAATCAAATCGCATCGCGGGCCTTGGTGCCTGCGAAACTTAAACACGAAGCCATCGGGGCCATTGGCCCGGGTGGCTTTTTTCATGTTCAGGCCGGGGACTTTAGACCGCGCCTGACGGATGGAAGGGACGGAGCATGTTTAAAAAGATCCTGATCGCGAACCGGGGCGAAATTGCCTGCCGGGTTATCAAGTCTGCGCGTAAGATGGGCATTCAGACGGTCGCGATTTATTCTGACGCTGACAAGCACGCACTGCATGTGCAGATGGCGGACGAAGCGGTGCATATTGGCCCGCCCCCTGCGAACCAGTCCTATATCGTGATCGACAAGGTGATGGATGCCATCCGTCAGACCGGCGCCGAAGCTGTGCATCCCGGTTATGGCTTCCTGTCGGAAAACAAGCTGTTTGCTGAGGCGTTAGAGGCCGCAGGCGTTGCATTCATCGGCCCACCAGCTGGCGCGATCGAAAGCATGGGCGACAAGATCACATCCAAGAAGATCGCACAGGAAGCCAACGTTTCTACCGTGCCGGGCTATATGGGCCTGATCGCGGATGCAGACGAGGCGGTGAACATCTCGAACGAGGTGGGCTATCCGGTGATGATCAAAGCCTCCGCCGGGGGCGGCGGTAAGGGCATGCGCATCGCGTGGAACGATCAGGAAGCGCGCGAAGGGTTCCAATCGTCCAAGAACGAGGCTGCCAACAGCTTTGGTGACGACCGGATTTTCATCGAAAAATTCGTGACACAGCCGCGTCACATCGAAATTCAGGTTCTGGCCGATCAGCACGGCAACTGCATCTATCTGGGCGAACGCGAGTGTTCGATCCAGCGCCGGAACCAAAAGGTCATCGAAGAGGCACCATCGCCGTTCCTTGACGAAGCCACGCGAAAGGCGATGGGCGAACAGTCTGTCGCGCTGGCCAAGGCCGTGGGCTATACCAGCGCCGGTACGGTCGAATTCATCGTGGATGGCGACAAGAACTTCTATTTCCTTGAAATGAACACCCGCCTTCAGGTGGAACACCCGGTGACCGAATTGATCACGGGCGTTGATCTGGTGGAACAGATGATCCGCGTTGCCAATGGCGAACCGCTGACCATCACACAGGATGACGTGAAGCTGAACGGCTGGGCGATGGAAAGCCGCCTTTATGCTGAAGATCCGTATCGCGGGTTCCTGCCGTCCATCGGGCGCTTGACCTCGTACCGTCCGCCCGCCGAAGAGGCGACGGCAAGCGCTGTCGTGCGCAACGATACAGGCGTCTATGAAGGCGGCGAGATCAGCATGTATTACGACCCCATGATCGCCAAACTGTGCACATGGGGCCCCAGCCGCGCCGACGCCATCGAAGAGATGCGCAAAGCGCTGGACGGGTTCGAAGTTGAAGGTATCGGGCACAACCTGCCGTTCCTAAGTGCCGTGATGGACCACCCGAAATTCGTGTCGGGCAACATCACAACGGCCTTCATCGAAGAAGAATACCCCGAAGGGTTCGAAGGCGTTACACTGCCCCAAGAGGCGCTGCGCAATGTCGCGGCGGCGGCGGCGGCGATGTATCGCGTTGCTGAAATTCGCCGCACGCGCATTTCTGGGCGCATGGATAACCACGAACGTAAGGTCGGGACCGAGTGGGTGGTGACGTTGCAGGGCGAAAGCTTCCCTGTGTCGATTGCGGCTGACCATGACGGTTCGACCATCAAATTCGCCGATGGTTCGTCCAAGCGGGTGACATCAGACTGGACACCGGGGCAAAGCTTGGCGCGGTTGAACGTCGATGACGAAGAACTGGTACTGAAGGTCGGCAAGGCTCCGAACGGTTACCGGCTGCGGACGCGTGGCGCTGACCTGAAGGTGAATGTCTATACGCCTCGTCAGTCGGAACTGGCTGCGCTTATGCCTGAAAAGGTTGCGCCTGATACGTCGCGTCTGCTTCTCTGCCCGATGCCGGGTCTGATTGTGAACGTCAACGTCCAAGAGGGCGAGGAAGTGCAGGAAGGTCAGGCGCTTTGTACTGTCGAAGCGATGAAGATGGAAAACATCCTGCGCGCTGAAAAGAAAGCTGTCGTCGCCAAGATCAACGCGGCGGCGGGTGACAGTTTGGCCGTGGACGACATCATCATGGAGTTTGAGTGAGCCTTAGCGCCACATATCACTCTTGCGGCAGTCGGCGGTCCCGTATCTCCTGCTGCCGCATCGGCATTTTGTCGATGGAACGTGAAAGCTCGCGCACATCCCACGGAAACGGTTTGCGCAGCTTAACGCCCCCGTCTTTGCCGATCAGGACCAGCATGAACCCACGTGGGCGCAGCTTTTGGCGGGCCGATGACTTCGCCGCCGGGTCGGTGTCAGTGATGACCACAACATCGCGTTCGGCCAGTTCTTCCATGCGGTCGGCAAGCAGTTCCATCTGCTGCTGGAAACGTGGGTCGGCGGGCGTGTCGGCGAAAATGACGACAGGGCGGGCAAGCCATTGGAAGTCGGCCAGATCCAGTTCTGGGGCGTCCAGAACCACGGTCATATCTGCCTGCCATCGGGCCAGCGGCGTGTCTTGTGGTGCCTCGGTTGCGGATACGGCCAAGGGCGCAAGCAATGCGGCAAGCAGCGGTGCGAATGATTTCATGGTGCCTCCTGTTCTGAAACATATAGGCGGCGGCGAACAGATTGCGAAGGTCGAACCTGCATTTGCGGTGTTCACCATCACGAAAAACGAGAGGACGATCCGATGACGGACAAGACCAAATCCTGGGCCGAAATGGCCGAGAAAGAGCTGCGCGGCCGTCCGCTGGACGACCTGACATGGCACACGCGCGAAGGTATCGACGTAAAGCCGCTTTATACAGACGCTGATACCGAAGGGTTGGAACACATGGGATCGGTCCCCGGTGAACAGCCGTTTACCCGTGGCCCCAAGGCCACCATGTACGCAGGCCGCCCTTGGACGATCCGCCAATACGCGGGTTTTTCCACGGCCGAAGAATCGAACGCCTTCTACCGCAAAGCCTTGGCTGCCGGTCAGCAGGGCGTATCGGTCGCCTTCGATCTGGCGACGCACCGTGGGTATGACAGTGACCACCCCCGCGTGGTCGGCGACGTCGGTAAAGCCGGTGTGGCCATCGACAGCGTCGAGGATATGAAGGTGCTGTTCGACGGTATCCCGCTGGACAAAGTCTCTGTTTCGATGACGATGAACGGTGCGGTGATACCAATCTTGGCGAATTTCATTGTGACCGGGGAAGAGCAGGGCGTGGATCGCGCGCAGCTGTCCGGAACCATCCAGAATGACATTCTGAAAGAGTTCATGGTGCGCAACACCTATATCTATCCGCCGGAACCATCGATGCGGATCATCAGCGACATCATCGAATATACCTCGACCGATATGCCGCGCTTCAACTCGATCTCGATCTCTGGCTATCACATGCAAGAGGCCGGCGCGAACCTTGTGCAAGAACTTGCCTTCACGCTGGCCGATGGCCGCGAGTACGTGAAAGCCGCCCTGTCACGCGGGCTGGATGTGGATGCCTTCGCTGGGCGCCTTAGCTTCTTCTTTGCCATCGGCACGAACTTCTTCATGGAAATCGCCAAGCTGCGCGCCGCGCGGTTCCTGTGGCACAAAATCATGAGTGAGTTTAAGCCGAAGAACCCCAAATCCCTGATGTTGCGCACCCATTGCCAGACGTCCGGCGTGTCGCTGCAGGAACAAGACCCCTACAACAATATCGTCCGCACCGCCTACGAGGCGATGAGCGCGGTTCTGGGCGGCACACAGTCGCTTCATACGAACTCGTTTGACGAAGCAATCGCGCTGCCCACCGAATTTTCGGCCCGCATCGCGCGTAACACGCAGTTGATCCTGCAGAACGAAACCAAGGTGACCAAGGTCGTCGATCCGCTGGCTGGGTCATATTACGTTGAAAAGCTGACCTCTGATCTGGCCGATGCGGCGTGGGAAATCATCAAAGAAGTCGATGAAATGGGCGGCATGACCAAAGCGGTCGCTACCGGCATGCCCAAGCTGCGCATCGAAGAGGCCGCCGCGCGTTTCCAAGCCGCCGTCGATCGCGGCGAAGAGGTGATCGTTGGCGTCAACAAGTTCCGACTGGAACAGGAAGACCAGATCGACATTCTTGATGTGGACAACATGGCCGTGCGTGACAGTCAGATCGCCCGGATTGAAAAGACCCGCGCCGAACGGGATCAGGCCGCATGTGACGCGGCGCTGTCGGCTTTGGAACAGGCGGCTTCAAGTGGTGAAGGTAACCTGTTGCGCCTTGCGGTCGAAGCCGCCCGCACCCGCGCAACTGTTGGGGAAATCAGCATGGCGATGGAAAAAGCATTCGGGCGTCACCGCGCCGAGGTGAAGACGTTGGCCGGTGTTTATGGCGCGGCTTACGAAGGCGACGAAGGCTTCGCCGCCATCCAGAAGTCGGTCGAAGATTTCGCCGAGGACGAGGGCCGCCGCCCCCGTATGCTGGTCGTCAAGATGGGCCAAGACGGCCACGACCGCGGCGCCAAGGTCATCGCCACCGCCTTTGCCGATATCGGTTTTGACGTTGACGTTGGCCCGCTGTTCCAAACCCCGGAAGAGGCCGCGCAGGATGCGGTTGATAACGATGTGCACGTGATCGGCATCAGCTCTCAGGCGGCGGGTCACAAAACGCTGGCCCCGAAGCTGGTCGAGGCGCTGAAAGCCGCCGGGGCAGGGGACATTATCGTAATCTGCGGCGGGGTGATCCCGCAGCAGGATTATCAGTTCCTTTATGATAACGGCGTTAAGGCGATCTTTGGCCCCGGTACCAACATCCCAGAGGCAGCCCAAGACATCTTGCGTCTGATCCGCGAGGCGAAAGCCGGCTGATACGCCCACAAACGTTCAAAACAACAGCAAACCCTGCACTTCGGTATGGGGTTTTCTTTTTGGTCAAATTTTTGCGCCGCAAGGGGTTGAGACTGGCGCGCATCCGCCTAATCTGACGTCCTTGATGCAGGTATCCGGGGGCTGAAAGACAATGTTCACATTGGACCATCTTGTGATCGCGGCGAACACGCTGGACGAAGGTGTGCGCTATGTCGAACAGGCGCTTGGCGTTCCGCTGGCCAATGGCGGCGAACACGCGGCGATGGGCACGCATAACAAGCTGCTACACCTTGGTCCCGGCGTGTATCTAGAGGTGATCGCGATCAACCCCAAGGCACCCGCACAGCCGCATGCGCGCTGGTATGATCTTGATTGCTTCACAGGTGCGCCGCGTTTGACGAACTGGGCGGCGCAGGTCGATGATCTGGACGCGGCCATTGATGAATCGCCGTCTGATGTCGGTGCGCCGATGGATTTGGTGCGCGGTGATCTGCGCTGGCGCATGGCGGTGCCGGGCGATGGCAAGCTGCCCTTTGATGGTGCGTTCCCCGGCTTGATCGAGTGGAAGGGCGCGGCGCATCCGGCCGAACGCTTGCCCGACGTGGATTGCCGCCTGAAGGGCATGGAAATCGCGCATCCAAAGGCTTCGGAGTTGCGCCTTGCCTTGACTGGGCTGCTTGATGATCCGCGGGTTGCGGTCGTTGACGGACCCGCAATGGAAATTCGCGCCCACATCCAAACCCCAGCAGGAGAAGTCGTTCTTTCATGATCTTACGCGATGTTGTTCACGCCGACATTCCGGCACTGATCGCAATAATGGCCCCTGTCATCCGCGACACAACCGCAAGCTTTTCTGACGAGGAGCGCGACGAAGCCGGTTGGAAGGCCATGATCGCCGCCCGCCACGCCGCAGGGCGGGCGTTCCTTGTGGCCGAGGCTGATGGCGTTGTGCTTGGCTATGGCACCTACGATCAATTCCGCAGCAACAACGGCTATCGCCTGACGATGGAACATTCGATCTATCTGTCACCCGAAGCGCAGGGGCGCGGGCTTGGGCGAAAGCTGATGGTCGCGCTAGAAGATCACGCGCGCGCGGCGGGCGTTCATTCCATGTTTGGTGGGATCGACGCCGACAATGCCTCGTCCATCGCGTTTCACGAGGCTGTGGGCTACGCGCAGGTCGCGCGCTTGCCGCAGGTTGGGTTCAAATTCGACCGCTGGCTTGATCTTGTCTTGATGCAAAAAATCCTCTGATCACGGCCTGACACTCCGAACGTATCCCGATAGGGTGCCGACATGTCGATTTGGTCCCGCATTGCCGACGCGTTGTCGGCCCTTACCAGCGGCGAAGCCCTTTCCGAGGTCTTCGACCGTTTGCGCACGCCGCCCGAACGTTCTGTTGCGTTTGCAATTGCGGTGATTGCGTTGGGGGCGAAAATGGCCAAGGCGGACGGGCAAGTGACCCGCGACGAAGTCACCGCCTTTCGAGAGATTTTTACAATCCCCCAACAGGACGCTGCGAATGCCGCGAGGGTCTTCAACCTTGCACGGCAGGACGTGGCAGGCTTTGAGGAATACGCAAAACGCATTCAGCGTATGTTCTCGGACGACAAGGGAACGCTGACGGACCTGTTGGAAGGCCTGTTTCACATCGCCGTGGCCGATGGCGAATACCACCCGAACGAGGATGAGTTCCTGCTGCGTGTGTCCGAAATCTTTGGCCTAAACGGGCCTTGTTTCCGGTCCCTTCGTGCGCGGTTCGTGGGGGACGTGGCGCCTGACCCCTACAGCGTTCTGGGCGTGGAGGCGGGTGCATCCATGGAGGAAATCCGCGCGGCATGGCGTGCGGCGGTGCGTGAAACTCACCCGGACCGCATGATCGCGCGCGGCGTCCCGGAAGAGGCGGTCAAACTTGCTGAGAAGCGTCTGATTGCGATCAACAAGGCGTGGGAAGAAATCAACATGGAAGCCCCACAGTGAGAATTGCAACCTACAATGTCGAATGGTTCAACAACCTCTTCGACGATGACGGCGTGCTTTTGGACGACGACGGTTGGTCCGGTCGGTGGGACGTGAAGCGCAGCGAACAAATCGAAGCCTTGGGTATCGTTTTCACGGCGCTGGATGCCGATGGCATCATGATCATCGAAGCGCCTGATGAAAATGGCCGCCGTGCGACGGTGCCCGCATTGGAAGCCTTCGCCAAACAAATGGACCTTCGCGCGCGAAAGGCGATCGCGGGTTTTCAGAACCATACGCAGCAGGAAATCGCACTGCTCTATGATCCTGATGTGATGACACCGCGCCATGATCCGCAGGGTGACCAGACCGGGAAGAAAGGGTCAGATGATGCGCCGCGTTTTGATGGCGTGTTCCGCTGGGACCTTGATATCGACTCCGCCCCTGAACTGATCAAGTTTTCCAAACCACCACTGGAATTGGCGATTGATACACCCGGTGGCAATTCGTTTCGGATGATTGGGGTGCACGCCAAATCAAAGGCGCCCCACGGCGCAAAGAACCCGGCCGAGGTGACCCGCATTGCCATTGCCAACCGGCGCAAGCAATTGGCCCAGTGTATTTGGCTACGGCAGCGGGTAGAGGGGCACCTTCAACAGCGTGATCCGTTGATCGTGTTGGGTGATTTCAACGATGGCCCCGGACTTGATGAATACGAAAAGCTGTTTGGGCGTTCGGGGGTGGAAATCGTTTTGGGAACGGACGATGACGACGAAGCGTTGCGAATGTTCGACCCAAACGCGCGCGAAGCGTTGCAAGGCCGCCTGTGCGCCCAACCGTCAACCGCGCGGTTCTTCGTTACACATGAAAACAGGTATCTTTCGGCGCTGCTTGATTATGTGATGGTGTCGCCGGACTTGCGCCAGCGTGACCCGCGGTGGCGTATCTGGCACCCGTTTGACGATCCGGGATGTTACCGGATCCCTGAATTGCGCGATGCGTTACTGACTGCGTCAGATCACTTCCCGGTTTCTGTTGATTTGGATCTGTGATCTTCAAACTGTCATCAACCGTGCTTATGTTCGGGTCATGAAACGGATCGCCGCATATACACTGTCCGCCGCCCTTATCGCCACGCCAGCTTTGGCCGAGGATGATATGCAAGATGGGCTAAGCCTGCTTGAAGAAGGGGCCAAGCTGTTTTTCAAGGGATTAGCCGATGAGATGGAACCCGCGCTAAGGGACTTCGCGGATGCGGTGGAACCCTCGATGCGTGAATTGATGCGCTTGATCGACGATATGGATGCGTATCACCTGCCAGAGAGGTTGCCGAACGGCGACATCATCATGCGCCGGAAGACGCCGATCGAAACACTTCCCGAAACAGATGAGGTTGAGATTTAGCCGCGCTTTGTCACGCGCTTGGTCTTAACATTGGTTTCCACGTCCAACGCTTTGGCAAGCGATGCAAACCGTGCCTCGGCCACTTCGCCGAACAAGCCTTCGGAACCGGGGGTCAGGCGCAGTTCCAGCTTTTTCATCTTAGGGAAATAGCGCAGTTCGGCCAACTGATCGGGGGCTTCGGACGAAAACATCGCACCAAACCGCATGGCCTTACCCAACACTTCGGCGTCTTTAAGCTGCCGCTCACTTAGCAGCCCAAAGAGCGGTTCAAACCTGCTGCCGGAACGGTTGTTTTTGTAACGATGCAAAAGCGCGAGCCCAAGGAACACGCGGCCCTCGTGATCCAACCCGCCCAGATTGGCGCGGGTCGCGTTGTCAAAACAGACCTCGTGGCGATAATCCGGATGCGCCCGCCACGCGGTGTCGTGCAGCAAACACGCCGCTTTGATCAGCCGCTTTCGTTCGTCGGACACCGATGAAAACAGCGGCGAGACGAAATTGTACAAGCGTCGCCCAAAACCCGGAATACGGGCCGAACTGGCCTCGGCAAAGCGGCAGGCTTCGATCAACGGGTCCCGTTGGCGCAGGCGTTCAGGCATTTGTTCGTACAAAAGCCCTTCGCGGATGCCATAGCTGGACACGAAAATCTCTTTTGGTTTCAGTGTGGAAAGCAGCTGTTTTAACACTTGGCAGGCGATGGGAACCAACGCCATCCGGTCCGCTGAAATCCCTGTGCGTGCGCGCAATTCGCTTAGATCTTTGTCAGCAATCCATTTGATCGTTTCCGAAATGGATTGGCGCGTCATCTTATATTCGTGCTGCACCAAAAGCGGATAACCGCGCCGGTCCATATCCAGACGCGCGATTGCCCGCCATGACCCGCCGACAAGGAACAGCCGTTTGTGGCCGGTGCCCATCTTTTCGGCCAAGTTGTTCATCGTGGCCGCGATGTATTTCGTTAGCCCCTTTTTGCCGCCCTTAATATCGCGCAGCTTAAGCGGCCCCAGCGCCGAGGTTACACGCTTGCCCACGCGCCCTTCAGAAAGTTCGGCAAGTTCCAGCGAAGAGCCGCCAATGTCGCAGACAAGCCCGTCCGCGCCCGGCCAGCCCAACAGAACGCCCTGCGCTGAAAGCCGTGCTTCTTCTTCGCCGTCGATCACCCAGAGTTTCAGGCCGGTTTCGGCCTCAATCTCTTTTCGAAATTCAGGCCCGTCCGTCGCGTCGCGCACGGCTGCGGTTGCAACAACGGTGAGCGGCGTTGCCCCCATACCTTCGGCAAGCAAAGCAAAGCGGCGTAGCGCAGACAGCGCGCGGCGGCGGCCTTCGGGGTTCAGGTGGCCGGTTTCACCCAATCCGGCGCCCAGACCACACATAAGTTTTTCGTTGAAGAAATAGGCAGGGCTGCGCGCCGCACCGTCAAAGACGACCATCCTGACAGAGTTGGAGCCGACGTCCACCACGCCGACGCGCGACAAGGCCCGCGCCGAAGGGTCTTCGAACAAGGGGCGTCCAAACGGCCCCCATTCATCCGAGCGCTGTTCTGCACTTCCATCCATCAGCTTATCCCCGCTGCTTTACCGGACATTGCCAACAGCTTGGCCCCAAGGTCAATCCTTGGAATGCGCAAGCTGTGGCACATCTGCGGCACCTGCGGTGCCTCGGCCCGACAGCGATGGGTTTTCCATAAAGAAGCGGTGGCAGCTAAAAGCGCCGTCTTCGACGGGGTAACGGGTGAAGCTGTTGTCGGCATTCATGACCCAACTTTGGGCGGTGTCGGCAAGGTTCGCGGCCATGATTTGGTTCACGATCTGCTCTTTCACCGTGTCATTTTTGATTTCCACCAACGTTTCTACGCGCCGGTTCAGATTTCGCCCCATCCAGTCAGCAGAAGAGATGAAGACTTTGGCTTTTTTCGAAGGCAGCCCATGACCGTTGCCAAAACAGGCGATGCGCGAATGTTCAAGAAAGCGGCCAACGATGGACTTAACGCGGATATTTTCCGACAGCCCTTTGATCCCTGGGCGCAAGCCGCAGATGCCGCGAACGACAAGGTTGATCTTAACGCCTGCCTGGCTTGCCGCGTAAAAGGCATCGATGATGTCGGGTTCGATCAGGGCGTTGACCTTGCCCCAAATTTCGGCCGGGCGGCCTTGGCGCGCGAACTCGACCTCTCGTGCGATGCTATCCAGAAGGGTGTTCTTCATCGACAGGGGCGAGATTGAGAGGTTTTCCAGGCCCTCAGGTTCGGCATAGCCGCCGACATAATTGAATACCTTTGTCGCATCGCGTCCAAGGGCCGCATCGCAGGTGAAAAAGCTGAGGTCAGTGTAAACTTTCGCCGTGATCGGGTGATAGTTGCCGGTGCCGTAGTGGGTGTATGTAACCAGTTGGTCACCTTCGCGCCGCACAACCGCGCTGATCTTGGCGTGCGTTTTATACTTGATAAAGCCATAGATCACATGCGCCCCGGCGCGTTCCAACCTGCGCGACTGGCGGATGTTCGCGGCTTCGTCAAAGCGGGCTTTCAGCTCTACCAATGCGGTGACCGATTTGCCGTCTTCGGCAGCCTCGCACAGGGCGCTGACGATCGGCGAGTCTTTCGATGTGCGATAAAGCGTTTGCTTGATGGCAACGACGTTCGGATCATGCGCCGCCTGCTGCAAGAAGCGAACCACCATATCAAAGGATTCATAGGGGTGGTGAAGCAGCATGTCTTTTTGGCGGATCGCGGCGAACATGTCGCCTTCATGGTCCTGCACACGTTCGGGAACGCGCGAAGTGAACGAAGGCCACAACAGATCGGGGCGTTCATCCAGAACCATGTCTTTCAGGTCGGCCACACCGATTAGGCCGCGTACTTCGATGACTTGGGCTTCGGTGATGTGCAATTCGTCCATGATGACGGAACGCAACGCTTCTGGCGCGCCCGACGAAATTTTCATCCGCACCACTTCGCCGCGACGGCGGCGTTTCAGGGCGGTTTCGAATTCACGAACCAGATCTTCGGCCTCTTCTTCGACTTCTAGGTCACTGTCACGCAGCACACGGAAGGTGCAGCTGCCCGTCGCCTTGTAACCGGGAAACAGAAAGTTGAGGTTGATTAGCAGCAGTTCTTCCAACGGCAGGAACCGGTGCCCGCCTTCTTTCGCAGGAAGCGGGACAAAGCGCTTGATCTGGTGTGGGATTGGCAGAAGGGCCTGCAATGGCCGCCCGTCTTTTTCACGCTCTAGCTGCAGAGCAAGGCAGAACCCTGTGTTTGGAATGAACGGAAACGGATGCGCCGGGTCGATGGCAAGCGGGGTCAGAACTGGGAAGACCTTGTTCAAGAAATATTCTTGAAGATGGGTCTTGTCGCGTTTCGTCAGCTTGGAACGGGTGAGGATGTGAATGCCCTCATCCTCAAGCTCGTGCTTTAGGTGGTTCCACACGGTTTGCTGTGCTTGCAGAAGTTTGCGCGCATCCCGATCAATCAGCAAAAGCTGTTCAGCTGGCGTCAGCCCATCGGCGGCCGGGGTCGTGATGCCACCCTTTGCCAATTCACGCAGGCCCGCCACGCGGACCGTATAAAATTCGTCTAGGTTCGTGGCCGAGATTGAAACAAACCGCACACGTTCCAGCAGCGGAACTTGTGGATTTCGCGCCTCGTCAAGCACACGCCAATTGAAACCAAGCCAGCTTAGTTCGCGGTTGCAAAACCGTTTTGGCCCGGTGCGACTTATCGCCGAGACCTCAACAGGTGGGGGCGTAGGGCTTTTCAGAAAATCGGCGGGGTTCATCGGGGAACTTTAACATCTAAGTGGTGTGACTGTCGCAATTATTGCGGGTCATCGGGAAGGGTGTCCAGCACCTCGGCGGCAAGGCGTGCGCTTATCTTGCGGCCCGTCGATAACGCGCGGGTATCGAGCAGCGTAACCATTTCCTGTGCAGCCGCAAAAGAGCGTTCCATCCGGCCCACAAGATAGGGGATGGTTTGGGGGGCGACCGAAATCTGGCGATCCGCGAACAGCTTTACCAGAACCGCCGACAGAAGTGCATCGTCAGGTGGGTCTAGCGTGGCTGTTGCTGTTGCCTCCATCCGGCTTTTCAGGTCGGGCAGGGACAGTGGCCATTGCCGGGGCGCGGATTGCGCGGTCAGAAACAGGGTTCCACCTTCGGCCAAGGTGAGGTTGTGCAGGTGAAAAAGCGCCTCTTCTGCGCTGCGATCTCCGGCGATGCGGTCCGCGTTTTCCACCGCAATGGCGGGCTGTGCGGCAAGGGCGGGAATGTCCGCCGCTGTCAGCGCGGCGGCCTCTATGATTGTGGCACCGCTGAGGGCGGCCCACACGTGGGTGATGTGGGTTTTACCTGCGCCCGAAGGGCCGACCAGAACAAGCTTACGCTGTGGCCAGTTGTGCCACCCTTCGACTTGGGCGACGGCCAGCGCATTTGCGGGTGCTACAAAGAAATCTTCGCGCCCCTGCGCCGCCCGCAGGGGAAGCTCAAACGTTAACTGTTCTGCCATTACTCTTCCGCGTCTCCGGCAAGGCCTTTGTAAAGCCGGCTGTCCATATATTGCCCTATGCCATACCGGGCGAGGACGCCAATGGCTGCCGCGACGGGAACCGCGATAAGCATCCCGACAAAGCCAAACATTGTACCAAAGGCCGACAGGGCAAAGATCAGCCACACAGGGTGAAGCCCAACCGAGCCGCCGACCAGATTGGGGGTCAAAACGTTGCCTTCCAAGACTTGGCCAGCAAAGAAGATTGCTGCGATGATGCCGATCATCCACCATTCACCCCAGAACTGGAACACGGCCAAGCCAAGGGCCAGCGCCCCGCCAACAAGCGCGCCCACATATGGAATGAACGAAATAAGGCCTGCCAAAAATCCGACAACCAACCCGAATTGCAGCCCGGCCAGCATCAGCGCGACCGCGTAATATGTGCCAAGGATGACGCAGACAGTACCTTGCCCGCGAATGAAAGAGGCCAGCGTTTTGTCGATTTCCCCGGCCAGACGGCGCACAACGGGGGCATGATCGCGGGGCAGAAGTTTGTCGATCTCTGCGACCATCCGATCCCAGTCAAGAAGCAGATAGAAGGTGATGACCGGTACCAACACAATCAACGCGACCACATTCAGCAGAGACATGGCAGAGGTTACAATGCCTTCCAGCAGCGCGCCGCCCTTGGACTGGATCGTTTCACCCAGTTGCATAAGGGACTGTCGCAAAGTGGAGGTTTCGTCCATCAGCGATGGAAAGCGCCCGTTCAGGAAAGTCTGCAGGTTCTGAAGAATCTCGGGCGCTGAATTTACCAGCGCGATTGCTTGTTGCGAAATCTCAGGCAGCACCAGCAGCGCCATCAGTGCAAAGACGACCAGTGCAATCAGCGTAATGGTAACGGTGGCCCAGACGCGCGAAAAACCGTTGTCTTCCAGCCGGTCGGCAACCGGATCAAGGAAATAGGCGATTGCCATTCCCAAGATGAACGGCAGCAAAGCCCCACCCAGGAACCAGAAAATGGCCAGAAACAGGGCGCCAGCAACGCCCCAATACTTCAATTGTTCTTTAACTGGCAGCGCCATTTCGCCTCCTGTTGGCTGTTGATCAAGTCTTCGCCCATGCGCGCGGGCGTTGCAAGGGGCGCGAGGCGCTTGTCTGGCAGGCTGTGATGGCATAGACGAATGCGAAACGTTTTCACCCAAGAGGCCCGCCCGAACATGCGCTTGTCCCGCTATTTTCTGCCCGTTCTGAAAGAGACCCCCGCCGAAGCGCAGATCGCAAGCCATCGGCTGATGCTGCGCGCCGGGATGATCAAACAATCCGCCGCCGGGATTTATTCTTGGCTGCCGCTGGGCTTTAAAGTGCTCAAGAAAATCGAAAACATCGTCCACGAAGAACAGCAGCGCGCGGGCCACATTCCGATGCTGATGCCAACGCTGCAATCAGCAGACCTGTGGCGCGAAAGCGGCCGTTACGATGACTATGGCGAAGAGATGCTGCGCATCACCGACCGCCACGGTCGCGACATGCTGTACGGCCCCACCAACGAAGAGCTGATCACCGATATCTTCCGCAGCTATGTTGGCAGCTACAAAGACCTGCCGCTGACGCTTTATCACATCCAGTGGAAGTTCCGGGACGAGATCCGCCCACGTTTCGGCGTGATGCGTGGCCGCGAATTTTATATGAAAGACGGCTATAACTTTGACCTGACCAAAGAGGATGCGCTGCACGCGTATAACCGCCATCTGGTCAGCTATCTGCGGTCTTACGAACGGATGGGCCTTCAGGCGATCCCGATGCGCGCTGATGGCGGCCCGATCGGTGGTGATTATACGCACGAATTCCTCGTGCTGGCCGAAACCGGTGAATCCGAGGTGTTCTATGACAGCGAAGTCACCGATCTGACCTTTGGCGACCGCGAGATCGACTATGACAACGTCGAACAGTGTCAGGGTGTGCTAGAGGAATTCACCAGCCGCTATGCGCGTACCGACGAAACCCACGAAGAGGCGCTGTTCAACGAAGTACCCGAAGAACGCCGCCGTACCGCGCGTGGCATCGAAGTTGGTCAGATATTCTATTTCGGTACCAAGTACTCCGAAGCGATGAACGCCACGGTCGTTAACGACAAACAGGAACGCGTTCCGGTTCATATGGGCAGCCACGGCATCGGCGTTAGCCGCCTGCTGGGGGCCATCATCGAAGCCAGCCACGACGACAAAGGCATCATCTGGCCCGAAGGCGTGACGCCGTTCCACGTTGGCATCGTCAACCTTAAGCAGGGCGATGACGAAGCGGATGCCGCGTGCGAGGCGCTGTATAAAAGCCTGACGGCGCTGGGCCTTGATCCGCTTTATGACGACCGCAAAGAACGCGCGGGCGGCAAGTTCGCGACGATGGATTTGATCGGTCTGCCATGGCGCATTACCGTCGGCCCACGCGGGCTGAAGAACGGTGTCGTGGAACTGACATGCCGCAAGACCGGTGAAAGCGAAGAGCTGTCGCCAGAACTGGCCGTGCAAAAAGTCGCAGAGATTTACGCCGGTATCTAACTATCTGACCCCGCGCGGCGGTAGCTGCGCGGGGCCTTGGCGCTAAAGCGTACCGCGCAGCGCAAAGCCCAACAGGGCAACCACCCCCAACAGATTGACCAGAATAAACGCCACCCAAACGCGTTTGCGGTTGGGGATTTTGATGTGGTTCTTAGTCATAGCTAAACCGCTCCGATAGGATCTGTGCGGGGGCAACGCCAATGTCGATCAACGCGTCTTCGACTGCTTCCAGCATTTTGGGCGGGCCGCACAAGACATAGACCCAGTCTTTGTGCTGTGGCTGGCCGAAATGCGCGCTCAAAACCTTGGGTGAAACGATGCCAGTCTCGCCTGTCCAGCCTGCGGGTGGGTCTGACAATATATGAACGATGTTGGTGTTCGCGCGCTTGGACATCTGCTCCAACTCTGCGCGGCAGGCGATTTGGTCTTCGACGCGATTGCCATACAGCAGGGTCACTGGGCGTTTGTCGCCGGTTGCCCCCAACTCTCGCATTATTCCTATCATCGGGGCGATCCCCACGCCGCCCGCGATAAGCGCAACACCCGGCGCATCGTGCCCTGCGATTGTCAGATGGCCATGCGGCCCATCGATATAAGCGCGGGTGCCGGGGCGAATGCTGCCGACGGTATTGGTGAAGTCGCCCAGCTCTTTGATGATAAAGCTGATCTTGCCGGTGTCCGAGGGGGCAGAGCTGATGGAAAACGGATTTTCATTCAGCGAAAATGCGCTGTGCCCGACATTAAGCCACGCAAACTGCCCCGCACGAAACGGGAAGGTGAATTTGCGGGCGGGCTTCAGGCTCAATTCCCACGTTTTCAGGGCGACGGGTGTGACGGATTGCACGGTCCATGGATGGCGCAATGTCAGCAGCGGCTTCAGGACATAGACATAGGCCAACGCCGACAACGCGACCACCAACATGCCAATCCAGACCGCAGCCAAAGTGGGGTCATCGCTGTACCGTCCGGCGCGCAAAGCATGCAAAACGCCGAACGCCGCGATCAAGGCGGCACCGAAGCCGTGCAACATCCGCCAGATTTCGTATCTGGATCGAAGATGTGAGCGCGCAATCGCCGTGGCGACCAATGCGGGCAGCAATAAAAACGCCACGATACCTGGCCAAACTTCGACAAAGTCATACGAGATGCCCATGTGCCGCGTTTGGTAACCGGGGATGGAGGGCGGTTGATTGGGGCGGTAAAGAAACGGATGCACCATCGCGAGCACCAGCGCGCTGCGCGCCAATAGCTGATGGGCGCGCATAACCACGTCTGTGCCAACCCGCGTTGTGACCGAACGAAAACGACCCAGCAGCAGAAACTCGGCCAGAATGATCGACAAGGCCAACAGGCCTGCACCGGTGGCGAGTTCGTCAAGCATCGGCCGGGGGCGACGCCCCTGTGCCCATGCCAGTGCAAGCGGCAGAAACACGACCGACAAATAGATTGGGATCAATAGAATTGCACGCATGCCAAACGACCCTTCTTCGCCAAAACCCTAACAGAGCAGCACGTTAACGATACTGTTTTTACGCGATGGGAAATTGATCTAGGCCAAAGCGCGAAACTTTGCTGGTGGATCATGCGTTAAGCCTGCAACCGGGTTGACCCTGCGCGGTGATCAAAGCACTGTCCGCAGCAAGAATTAAAGGAGCAGACGTGGCCAACCGCACCGCACCCTTTGCTGGTTTTGAATGGATGATCGCGTGGCGCTATTTGCGCGCGCGTCGCGCCGATGGTGGCGTTAGTGTCATGACCGTAATCTCGCTTGTCGGGATCACCTTGGCGGTCTTTGCGCTGATCGCGACGCTGTCTGTCCGGGCCGGTTTCCGGGCAGAGTTTGTTGATACGATCCTTGGCGCCAACGCGCATGTCACGGTTTACAACACGCTGCATGTCACCGAAACGGGCCAATCCACCCGCACGATCAGCGACTTTGATGCGGTAAAAGAACGCGTGGCCCTTGTGCCCGGCGTCACCCGTGTTGCGCCTTTGGTTAAGGGGCAGGTGATGGCGAACCGGCGGGACAACAACGCCGGTGTAGAGGTGTTCGGCATCACGCTGTCCGATCTGAAAACGATCCCGCGTATTGCCAATTCGGAAGAGGCGCTTGGCGATATCGACCGGTTTGATGATGGCATCGCCATCGGTTCGGGCGTTGCGCGGCTGTTGGGCGTTGGTGTGGGGGATATGGTCAAGCTGATCTCTCCCAACGGGGTAAAAACGGCGTTCGGGACGTCGCCGCGGGTGAAGGCCTATGAGGTGACTTATATCTTCACCGCTGGGCGTTACGACATCGACCGGACCCGCGTTTATATGCCGTTTTCCGAAGCCCAGGCCTATTTCAATCGCGAAGGCGTGGCTGATGAGCTGGAGGTCATGGTCGCAGAGCCCGAAAAGGTTGATGAACTGGCAATTGCGCTGCTTCGTGCCAGTGGGGATCACGCGTTGTTGTGGACGTGGCGCGATGCGTCAGGCGCGTTTCTGCGCGCACTGGATGTAGAGGACAACGTGATGTTTATCATCATGGCGATCCTTGTGCTGATCGCGGCGATGAACATTATCTCGGGCCTGATTATGTTGGTGAAAAACAAAGGTCGTGATATCGGTATTCTGCGCACGATGGGCCTAAGCGAAGGGTCCGTTTTACGAGTGTTTTTCATCTGTGGCGCATCGATTGGGATGATCGGCACGCTGGCGGGGGTTATCCTTGGCTGCCTGTTCGCAATCTATATCGACCCGATATTTTCGTTCGTGAACTACGTTGCGGGTGGCGGGGTTTGGGACCCGTCCATTCGGGGGATCTATAACCTGCCTGCGAAGCTCCAGATGGGCGACGTGATATCGGCCATCGCGCTGTCGCTGGGCCTGTCGTTCATCGTCACGATCTTTCCCGCCCGCCGTGCGGCGCGCATGAACCCGGTGGAGGCGCTGCGGTATGAGTGAGTTGGTGCTGGGGCTAGAAGGCGTCGATAAAGCCTATAACAAAGGTAAGCCGAATGAGGTGACCGTGCTGCGCGGTGCTTCGCTTGCCGTTAAGCCCGGCGAAGTGGTGGCGCTGGTTGCGCCATCCGGGGCGGGCAAGTCCACGTTGCTGCACATCGCGGGGCTTCTGGATACGCCCGACGCGGGCAGTGTTGCGATCAACGACCAGGATATGACCAAGCTTTCCGATAAAAAGCGCACGGCGGTGCGGCGGGATTCTGTTGGGTTCGTCTATCAGTTCCATCACCTGCTGCCGGAATTCACTGCGCTGGAAAACATCGTTTTGCCGCAGTTGGCGAATGGCACCAAGCAGGCCGAGGCCGAAGCCCACGCACAAGAGCTTTTGGCCCGTGTCGGCATCGCGGCGCGCGCGGATCATCGCCCGGCTGCGCTGTCGGGTGGCGAACAACAGCGCGTCGCTTTTTGCCGGGCGCTGGCGAACAAGCCGCACTTGTTGCTGGCCGACGAACCCACGGGCAATCTGGACCCAGGCACATCGGACACGGTGTTTGCGGCGCTGATGGAGCTGGTGCAGGGCACCGGCCTATCCGCGTTGATCGCCACGCATAATATGGAACTTGCCGCACGGATGGATCGCACGCTGCATCTGGAAGACGGCCGCTTGGTTTGATCCGGGTCAAGGTTCCCGCGACCTTCGGGCACTAGGGTTTAAGCAGCTTAGCCGCCGGAGGTTTAGATGCGCGCCTTTTGCCCGATTGCCACCCTGTCCATCATGCTGTGTTCGCTGCCTGTCGCAGCTCAGGAAACCGCAAGCGGCGTGTTGTTCCGCGATCACTGTGCCACATGCCACGGCCTAACCGCGCGGGGGGATGGGCCCATGGCGGCGATCTTGGCCATACCGGCCACCGACCTAACCCAACTTGCCGCGGTAAACGGCGGTGTGTTTCCGCTGAGCGACGTGATTTCCAAAATCGACGGCACAGTAGAGGTTTTGGCCCATGGCGGGCCGATGCCGATTTTCGGTCACGCCTTGGAGGGCGAAAGCGTGCCGCTGGACGGGCCAGATGGCAGCGTAACCTCCACAACCGCAGAAATCATGGCGATCGCCACGTGGCTGGCCAGCGTTCAGTCCAACTAATTGCTAAACCTGTTGGGTCACGAACACGCCCGCGGCCATCAGCGCGATACCTGCGGCACGTGTCAGTGTAAGGGGCTGGGGCAGGGCACCTGCCAGACCGAAATGATCAATCGCGGCGGCAGAAATCAGCTGCCCCAAAAGAACGAAAAACACCGCGTTCCCAACGCCAAACTTCGGAGCAATCCAGGTTATCGTCAGAACGTAAAACGCGATAAGCAGCCCGGCCGCGAACAGGTGTTTGGGCGCAGAACTGGCCGCCATGATCGCGCCGGGCCCTGATATCAGCAAAACCGTCAGCGCACTTAACAGGGCAACCGTGAACAGACAGGTCGCAGCGGCGGCGGGATTACCCAGCCGGACACCAAGCGCTGCGTTTAACGCGGCAAGAATGGGCACGCCAAACCCCGCCGCCAGCATGATGGCCGCATATTTCATCGTGGTAATTTCCATCAACCTCTCCTGTCAGATCACCCGGAAAGGGCACCCGTTCTATTTCATCTGCGCCAGCTTTTGTGCGGGCATCTGGCCTGAAATCTCTAGTATCAGCTTGCGGCGCACGGCATCCGCAAAGCTTTCATCGTTTTCGGCGGTCACGACGAATGCCCCATGCCCGCCGATGATCTGTTCGGCGTAGATCTTTTCCAAATCCGCTGTCGACGGGCGCCCGTTGCAACGGCGGCACAGAATGGGCAATCCGTTGATGGTAATGCCTGCGGCCAACACCTCGGCGCGGGCATCTTCGATGCTGGGGCCGCTCCAATTGCGGGCGCTGTCGCCGGAAAAGTCGATAACTTTGCGCCAACTGGTAATGTCATTGCCTTCGATCAATCGCATCCCCGTCAACAGGGCAGAGCCGATGGCGTTGCTTCCAAAGGCGGTGCGCGGCGGCAGGAACAGCGCCTTGGCGAACGCTTCGGCGGTCGCGGCGCTGTCGATGATTGTCCATGGCACGACAACCTGTTCTTCGCCGGCGCTGGCCCATTCGACATAGGTCACGGCGATGTTGCCAAGCGACGTGTCGGTAATGGCCTTCAACACGCGCGGGTCGGTGATTGCTTCGGCATAACCCTGACGTTGAAACGTGATTTCCGCGCTATCGATAGAGCCGGATGCGTCGGCAAGCAGCACCAACTCCAACTCGACGTCTTGCGCGTGGACAGGTGCGGACAGCAGAAAAAGGGCGAAGATCAGTCGGCGCATTGCAGCCTCCCCAGTGCAATAAGTTACGCAAAGGATAGCGAGGATTTGGCCGATTGATAGAGGGGCGTTGCACAGTCTTTGAACCCGTGCGAGGCTTGCATCACACCGTTTTCAAAAAGGGGCTTTCCATGCGGCGTTTAACTGGGGTGGCGATGCTTGTGGTTCTGGCTGGCTGCGTTCAAAATGAGGATGTCGGCCGCGCTAATTTTGAGGCTTATTGCGCCGGTTGTCACGGCACCAACGCACGCGGCAATGGCGCGCTTGTGCCCGACCTGACCCAGATCGCGGCGCGAAACGGCGGCGTCTTTCCCAAGGCGCGCGTGATGTCGGTGGTCGATGGCTATACCCGCGTCAATCAGCACGGCAGCACCATGCCCGAATTCGGCGCGCTGTTAGAAGGGCCGACCGTTCTGGTGGAATTTGAAGACGGCGCCATGACGCCAACGCCCGCGCCTTTGGTTGCGCTGGCGGACTATTTGGAAGGTATTCAAGAGGAGTAATCGCCATGCCCGCCATTGACCTGTTGAAACGTGCATCCGCGCTGGCCCTTTGCCTTTTGCCGCACGCAGCCTTGGCGCAAGACCCCGAACGAGGGGAAGAGGTATTCCTATCCTACTGCGCCGCCTGTCATGGGCTAGAGGGGCGGGGCGATGGGCAGATGGCCGCAATCCTTGAAATCCTGCCCGCCGACCTGACCCAGCTGTCTGCCAACAATGGCGGCGTGTTTCCCCTGTTTGACGTGCTGCGCAAGATCGACGGCCGCGACCCGGTGCTGGCCCACGGCGGTGTCATGCCACTCTACGGAGATTTCTTCGAAGGGTTCGACACCGCCCTGCAAACACCCGGAGGCCAGCCGATCTTGACCAGTCAGCCATTAGCGGACGTAGCGGCGTGGTTAGAGAGGGTGCAGGAGTAGGGGCAGTCAAGTTTGGTTTGGAGCTATTTGCGAGTTGAATATTTCCCACCGCCAATTGAGGTGGGCCTGATTGGCTGATGGAAGTTTGACTGTCATGTTCTCCAAGTTTTTATATGCTGCCAGAACTTCGCTAGCCACTTTGACTACCAGTTTTTGCGGGCAAATCGCTACCAAGTGAAGGTCATAAAGACGGTGCAGGTCCGCCCTGAGGAGAATGCCATTATCAACATCATCTGGGCCGCCACTTTTAATGGGCAAAATGTGGCATGCTTCCAATGCAGGACGAACTCCATTGTCAGTTAAGGCGCATTTCCAATCAAATGCCTCTCCAACACGATATCGGAACTGTGTTTGGTTCGGTCGGGCTAAGACACTTATGAGGCTACGTTGGCGTTCGACTTCATTGATAGTTTCTGCATGTGTGGATTCGATCTGTTCCCACTCAAACCCTAACTTTTCCAACCACGCACGGCCACGATGAGATGTGAAGCCCTTTCGATCAAGCGAGGCTGGATCGATTGCACTGAGCTCCATCGCTTTTTTTATGACGGCTTTCAAAGGGTGCAATTCGCCATCGTACCAAATGTAATGATCTTTCGGCACGCCTGCACTCTTAGTCACAGTGTGCAGCTCAACCCCCTGAGATTTTAGCTGAGCAGAAAGTCTTAGAGCGTCTTCTATTTTCTCTTTGGTCAGGCCGCTAAAATAACGATGGTCCCCACTCAAATATCCAGTTCCTCCACGAACTTCGCGTTCTCTTGAATGTACTGGAACCGCATCTCAGGCTTTTTACCCATCAGGCGTTCCACAAGGTCGCCGGTTTCACCGGGCTCGTCCTCGTCAATCGTGACGCGGATCAGCTTGCGGGTTTCTGGGTTCATCGTGGTGTCTTTCAGGTCTTTTGCGTCCATCTCGCCCAGACCTTTGAACCGGGAAACGTCGATCTTACCCTTGCCGCCAAGGCCCTTTTCCAACCATTCGTCCCGTTCACGTTCATCCAGGCAATAGACGCGCTTTGACCCTTGGGTCAGGCGATAAAGCGGCGGACAGGCGAGGTAGAGGTGACCGGTGTCGATCATCGGGCGCATCTGGGTAAAAAAGAACGTCATCAGAAGCGACGCAATATGCGCCCCGTCGACGTCCGCATCGGTCATGATGATGACCTTGTCATACCGCAGGTCCTCGACGTTGAACTTGGTGCCCATGCCCACGCCAAGTGCTTGGCAAAGATCGTTAATTTCGGCGTTCGTGCCCAGTTTGGAGGACGCAGCCCCCAACACGTTCAGGATTTTACCGCGCAGCGGCAACAGCGCCTGTGTCTTACGATCCCGCGCGGCTTTGCCCGAACCACCGGCCGAGTCACCCTCGACGATGAAAAGTTCGGTGCCCTCGCGGTTGCTGGCCGAACAATCGACCAGCTTGCCCGGCAGGCGCAGCTTCTTGGTGGCGGATTTGCGGGCGGTTTCCTTTTCCTGACGGCGGCGCAGACGCTCTTCGGCCTTCAGGACAAGATAATCGAGGATCGCGCCAGCCGCTTTCGTGTCGGACGCCAGCCAGTTGTCAAAGTGGTCGCGCACCGCGCCTTCGACCATCTTTTGCGCGCTTTCGGTGGATAGCCGGTCTTTCGTCTGCCCCACAAAGCTGGGATCGGCGATAAAGCACGACACCAACGCACAGCCGCCGGTCATCAGATCGTCACGCGTGATCTGCGCGGCCTTTTTGTTGTTCACCAGTTCGCCGTAAGCACGGATGCCTTTTAGAACGGCCGACCAGAACCCGGCGACGTGGGTGCCGCCTTCGGGCGTGGGCACGGTGTTACAGTAAGACTGGATGAACCCATCGCGGCTGGGCGTCCAGTTGATGGCCCATTCCACGTTACCGGGTTCACCGTATTTTTCGCGAAAATCGACTTTGCCCGCGAAGGGGCTGTCGGCATAGGTGGCCGATTTGCCCAGCGTTTCTTTCAGGTAATCGGCAAGGCCACCGGGGAAGTGGAAGGTTGCCTCGGTCGGGGTTTCGCCGTCGTCGATGTGGGATTTCCAGCGGATCTCCACGCCCGAGAACAGGTAGGCCTTTGACCGCACCATGGTGAACAGGCGCTTTGGCTTGAACCGGTGCGCGCCGAAGATTTGTTCGTCTGCGTGGAAGGTGACCGTGGTGCCGCGCCGGTTGGGGGCTTGGCCAACCTTTTCAACAGGGCCAAGCGGAAGGCCGCGTGAAAAACGCTGTTCAAACAGTTCCTTATTGCGCGCGACCTGAACCACCAAGGAATCCGACAGGGCGTTCACAACCGACGAGCCAACGCCGTGCAGACCGCCCGAGGTCTGGTATGCCTTGCCGGAGAATTTGCCGCCCGCGTGCAGGGTGCAAAGGATCACTTCCAGTGCGGATTTGTCGGGGAACTTGGGGTGCGGATCAATCGGGATGCCACGCCCGTTGTCGCGGATGGTGACAGAGTAATCTGCGTTAACCTCAACCTCGATCCGGTTGGCGTGGCCAGCGACAGCTTCGTCCATCGAGTTATCAAGGATTTCAGCCACCATATGGTGCAGCGCGCGTTCGTCGGTGCCGCCGATGTACATACCGGGGCGTTGGCGGACGGGTTCCAGCCCTTCAAGCACCTCAATGGATGAGGCGTCATATTCTTCGGGGCCGTCCCCGCTTAGAAGGTCATCGGCTGACATGATGGATGCTCGATTCTTGTTGCTCTTGGCGTTTTCGCCATTAGACCACTCGGTGGGGTGGGGGGCAATATCTGGTATGTCCTGATTGACAGAACGCTTCGCGGGGGGGGGTTAGCCCTCTATGCCGCGTACGATATTTGGGATGCCTGCGATGGTGACATATTCTTCGCCCGCGTTGGTTGCCCAAAACATCCCGCCATGGTCCCGGATGTGTCGTGCCGCAATGTCATAGTGGCAGCCTATCGGGGTCGACATTTTTTCGGTGAACTCTAGATCGCGTAACAGTTCGGCGCTGCTTTGCACGGAATTTTGGCACGCGATAAACCAGCTGCCGGCGGCGTTTTGCCCAGCCGTGCAATATCGTATATCGATCATGCTGTTCCACCCCCTTGATCGCAGCCGCGGGTCGGTTCTGTTTCCCTTTGCACACAAGCATTACGTTACGTCACCCAGTGTGGGGCGTCTTTGGCGTTGATGCAAGCTTTCTGTACTTAACGGTTCAGTTTTCTTGTTTGACCTCAATCAAGGTGCTTTGGCGCGAAATGCGCCATTGTCTGCGAATTCAGACAAAGGAGTTTGCGATGCGCGACGACATTACCCAGCCGGTTGAGGAAAAGAGCAAGGCACCAAAAGTAGCGTCACAGTCAGTCGCAGCCCCGCCGTCGCCTGCCTCAATCGTGCATGCGTTTGAAACCGGCGAATATCCTTATTCCGAAAAGCTTTCGCGCCGGACCTATGAAAGCCAAAAAGCGAAGCTGCAGGCAGAGCTGTTGAAGGTTCAGCTGTGGGCACAAGAGACCGAGCAGAAGTTCGTCATTCTGTTTGAAGGGCGCGATGCGGCCGGCAAGGGCGGCACGATCAAACGATTTATGGAACATTTGAACCCACGTTCGGCCCGTGTTGTGGCGTTGAACAAACCCACGTGGGAAGAAAAGGGTCAGTGGTTCTTTCAGCGGTATATTTCCGAACTTCCGACCGTGGGGGAAATGGTTTTTTATGACCGGTCTTGGTACAATCGTGCCGGTGTGGAACGGGTCATGGGGTTCTGTACGCCCAATGATTATCTAGAGTTTATGCGCCAAACTCCAGAGCTTGAACGGATGTTGGTGCGTTCGGGTATTCGCCTTTATAAATATTGGTTCTCCGTCACGCAGGACGAACAGCGCACCCGTTTTGACGCGCGTGAAACCGACCCGCTAAAGCGTTGGAAGTTAAGCCCAATCGATAAGGCAAGCCTTGGAAAATGGGATGACTACACCGAGGCGAAAGAGGCGATGTTCTTTTACACAGATACCGCCGATGCCCCTTGGACGATCATCAAGTCGAACGACAAGAAACGCGCGCGGCTGGAATGTATGCGCCATTTCCTAAGCGGCATTGATTATCCCGGAAAAGACCCAAAGATCGCCCATGCGCCCGATCCGCTTATCGTTGGGCGTGCCGAACATGTGCTTCACAGCTCTGACCATATATTAGGCACGTCGTTGCACCCCGATCATCGGCGAAGCAAAGACTAGAAACACCAAACGCCCCAGAGTTTCCCCTGAGGCGTTGGCGTGAGTGGTCGTCAGAATTAGCTGTAAAGTGCGGGCACGCCCAGTTTGTTGTGGATCGCATTCACCGAGCGTTGGTCCAGCCCCATCGCCGTGGCGAACTGGTGCAGGTAATTTGCTTCGGCGCGGTTATCCAGATCGATGCCCATGACGGACATTAGGTAAACTTGCCCTTCCATGCCGCGCGGAACAGACCGTGCCAGCCCGTCAACATCGACAGGGGCGGCAAGTTCGGCGTTTACGAACTCCATTTCGGCGGGAGAGATATCTCCTAGATGGCCAAGCAGTTTTTCTTTTTCAGCGGCGTCAATCTTGCCGTCGGATTTCGCGGCCTGAAGCATTGCCTTCAGCATCAGCGATGCCGTGTCTTCCTGTGCTTGGCTAGGCGCGGTTTCGGGCTCTCCGAAGCGCTGAAGGGATTGGTTCAGAAGGTCACCAAGGCTGCCGCCGCTGGGCTGTGCGGTTCCGCCAGTAGGGCGCGAGGCATTGGAAAGCCCTTCCAATAACCCGCCAAGACCGCCGCCTTGCGTGCTTCCGCCGGACAGAACGGAACCCAGCATATCTTGCAAACCGCCACCAGAAGGGGCCGCCGCACCAGTGTTGGCCGAGAACGCGTCACCAAATACCGAACCAGATCCTGCGCTTGTTTGGCCAGATGCTTGTTTTCCAAGGCTAGACACGCCCTTTGCAACGGCAACGCCAACTGCGACTTTGGCCAATGTACTTAGTAAACTCATTCTGTCCTCCTGAATAACTTTCACCACTCTATGACGCGGACGTAAGCCTGTGGCAGGGGGAAAACCGCGGGATGGTTCCCTTTGCTTGCTGGGTTGGGGGGAAATAACGGCGCGAAGCAGGGCGGGCTATAAGCAGCGTTCGGCGGGTCGGGCAGGGGGAATTGAAACGGACTTGCTGTGGCGAAGTCGCTCGCCTAATGGGGTATATGGCTGCTGAACTAACATACCCTCAACATCTGCGCGCGCTTCTGGTGCTGGGGCTGCCCTTGATCGGCAGCAATCTGGCGCAGTTCGCCATCTCGCTTACGGATGCGGTGATGTTGGGCTGGTATGATGTTGAAGCGCTGGCGGGCCAAGTGCTGGGCAGCACTGTCTTCTTTATCTTGTTTCTATTCGGGTCAGGGTTTGCATTGGCGGTGATGCCGATGATCGCAACGGCTGCGGCCTCGGGCGAGGAACGGCAGGTCCGGCGCGTGACCCGGATGGGGCTTTGGCAGGCCGCAGCGTTTGGCGTGCTGACGCTGCCTGTGTTTTTGGCATCGGGCCCGCTGTTACGCGCCGCAGGGCAAGCAGACAGCGCGGCCCAACTTGCGCATCAGTATCTGGTGATCAACGGTTGGGCGATGGTGCCCGCGCTGATCGTGATGGTCTTGAAAAGCTATCTGGCCGCACTGGAACGGACCCGCGTCGTGCTGTGGGTTACGCTGGGCGCGGTCGGTGTGAACATCTTGGTCAACTATGCGCTTATCTTTGGCAATTGGAACGCGCCAGAGTTGGGCATACGCGGCGCAGCAATTGCATCGTTGGTTGTGCACATCGCATCGATGCTGGCGCTGGTTGCCTACGCGGCCTGGGCCACGCCGGAACACACGATATTTCAACGCCTGTGGCGGCCCGACTGGGAAGCGGCGGTTCAGGTTTTTCGGTTGGGGTGGCCCATTGGGCTGACCAGCTTGGCAGAGGTGGGGTTGTTTGGCGCGGCATCGTTGATGATGGGATGGCTGGGGACATTGCCGTTGGCGGCCCATGGTATCGCCCTGCAAATCGCGTCTGCGACCTTCATGGCGCATCTCGGGCTTTCCAGCGCCGTAACTGTCCTTGCAGGAAAGGCGCTGGGGCAGCGGAACGAGGCGAACCTGCGCCGCACCGCCATCGTGGGCATCACGTTGTCGATGTCCCTTGCCGGGGCGACGATGGTTCTGTTCTTTGCGATGCCTGAAACGCTGATAGGGTTATTCCTTGATCCGGCCGATCCTGCCCGTTCCGATGTTATGGCAATTGCAGTTGGGCTGCTTGCTGCTGCGGCGGTGTTCCAAGTGGCGGATTCGGCGCAGGTTATGGCGCTGGGGCTGTTGCGCGGGGTTCAGGACACGCGGGTGCCGATGGTCATGGCCGGGATCAGTTATTGGTTGGTCGGCATGCCCGTGGCCTATGCGCTGGGCTTCGTTTTGGACATGGGCGGGGTGGGGATCTGGCTGGGCCTTGCCGCCGGTCTGGCCCTTGCCGGTGTGTTGATGATGACCCGTTTCTGGCGAGGTCGGGCGCGGTTGGCCCGGTCATAGCGTTTGGGGCGCATCGGTTGACAATGCGCGTTTGTCAGAGCTGGTTATGAAAACCGGAAATTGAGAAGAGCGTGATTTATGACGGACGGTTCAACCACTCCCGAACAGACGGGGGCTGACGCGACACACTCTCTTCCTTCCGACTGGCAACCAGAACTGCGCACTTTGCGGTATTTCCTGTGCGTGGCCGAAGAAAAGAACATGACCCGCGCGTCAGAAAGGTTGCGCATCGCCCAGCCCGCGCTAAGCCGTCAGATCGCGCGGCTTGAGGCAGATCTTGGTCTGAAAGTGTTTAACCGCACCGCACGTGGCATGGATATTACCGAAGCTGGCGAAATTCTTCAGCGGCGCGCTTATGCGATTATGGCGCAGTTGGCACAGGCCCATCACGACGTCACTGCGCATGTGGATGTTCCGCGTGGTGTGGTCGTTGTCGGGATGCCGCCAACCCCGGGTGAATTCATCGTTCCCCCGTTGTTGGAGAGGATAAAATCCGACTATCCCGAAATTGAATTACGTTTTGTCGAAGGCTTCAGTCGTGAGCTGGAGACAAAGCTTCAACGCGGCGAAATCGGGGTTGCCGTCATGCACGAGGCCCCCGTCGGCGAGGATATCGTCAGTTCGCCACTGTTGGTCGAACATTTATATGTCGTCGGCCCCTGCGGCGCGTTGAACAAAGCAAGCTACCCCCTGTCCGAGGCATTAAGCCTGCCGTTGATCATGCCAAGCCGCCCGAATTTCTTGCGGATACTGGTGGATAAACATGCCGATATGATCAACGCGGATTTGAACATCGTTCAGCGCGCCGACGGTGTTTGGCACCTTAAGGCGTTGGTGCGTCACGGGCATGGTTTTACCATTCTGACCTATGGCGGCGTGCTTTCAGAAATCCAGAATGGCTCGTTAGAGGCACGGCCAATAACGGATCCGCAAATTGAATGGACGCTGTGTATTGCGACCAAATCTGACCAACGCAGCAAAAAGGCCGTTCAAGTTGTAGAGGCGGTCACAAAAGAGATCGTCGATAATTTGGTGTCGCGGGGCGTCTGGCGCTAAGTCATGCCTAAATGGTATTGATCTGATATCTCCATAGTATTGGAAGCATGTCTTTCCAGAACATAGGGTGGCCGTGGGCTGGGAGGACGGCCCCCGATTTCTGGGAGGAAAAATGAAACACACACATTTCTTGCGCACGACGTTTCTTGCGCTTGGTGCTTGCGCTGGGCTTGCTGGTGAAGCTGCTGCTGAAACCTACAAATGGATTACCTTTAAGCCGCAGGGCGCAGGTGATGCGCAGGCCGTGACCACGCAGTGGCTTGTTGACGAATTCGCCGCGCGCACCGGTGGGGAACATAAGATCGAGGTATTTTGGGGCGGTTCCGTCGCGAAAACGCGCGAAATTCCCGAAGCGCTTGCCGCAGGTGTTGGCGATTTCGGCGATGTCATTACGCCGTACTTTCCCGACATGATGCCCCTGAACAACGCGGTCGGGTTCTTCATTCCCCAGCCGATGGGAACGGCCGAGGTTGGGCATTTCATTGAGAATTTGCACGCGACCTATCCTGAATTCAAACAAGAGCTGGCCGATCACAACCTTTATGCGTTTGGCTTTCGCCCACTCGAAGCTTACGGGCTTTTGTGCACCAAGCCTGTGAACAGCTTGGCTGATATGGCGGGTCTGCGGGTTCGTTCTTATGGCTTTGCCTATCCCAAACTTATCGAAGCAATGGGGGCGACGCCGGTGTCCATCGCGACCTCGGAAACCTACGAGGCATTGCAGCGGTCTATCGTTGACTGCACGCCCATTGGGCCTGCTTTGGCGCGCGGTTGGAAGTATGACGAAGTCGCCAAGTATTATATCGAAGTACCGCTTGGCGCGTCCTTCGGGCACCTGCTGGCGATGAACCTGGACAGTTACAACAATATGGATGCGGAAACCCAAGCGGTCGTTGATCAATTGGGCCGGGACTATCTTGTGGAATACGCCCGTGTGCTTGACGAAGACGCCGCGCGTGTGCGCGATCTTTGGACCGGCGATCTTGGCGTCGAGGTGATCGATTTCCCTGTCGCTGAACTTTACGACCTGATCGACGATGCAGGCATCCAAGGTGTGCGGGCCGAGTGGATCGAAAAGGCGAATGCCGCAGGGCTTCCAGCGGACGAAATCGTCAAAAGCTTGTCCTTCGCCGAATAAGCCCAACCGACAATCGAAGAACAACTTCGCAGGCCGCCCAACCATTTGGGAGGGCGGCCAAGCGACTGCTTGAAAGTACGAAAACATGCAAAGAATAGAGACCTTGGGCAGGCACTATGGGGCCTTTTTGACCCTGTGTGGCACTGTCGCTGGGGCGCTGACCTTTGGGGTTATGTGCCTTGTCGTGGCCAACGCGGTTATGCGCTATGGGTTTAACCGTCCGATTGCGGGAACGCTGGAACTGACCGAAGGCGCGCTGCCTTTCATGATCTTCTTATCGCTCGCGCTGACCCAGTTTCATGGCGGGCACATCAAGGTGGTGTTGCTGACTCAGGCGCTTTCACCGGCTCTGGCACGCGCGGCAAAGGTCTTTGCGATGTTGCTGGGGGCGGTGCTTTTTGCATGGGCGGCCTACGCGGGCTGGCTGATGGCGGTGAAAAGCTTCGCGATGGGCGAACTTGAACGCGGGTCTATCCGCTTTCCGATCTGGCCGGTGAAGTTCGCTGTTTTCTTCGGCCTTATGCTGCTTTCGATCCAATTTTTTCTGGATGCCATCTATTGCGCATTGGGCGGCAACCTAGACGAACCAAGCCAAGAGGTGACGCCATGAGTTCGCTATTGATTGGCGGTATCGGGGTCGGTGGGCTATTCGTTCTGATCCTGCTTGGTGTGAACGTGATGGTTGCTTTGGGCACCGTTGGCGCCCTTGGCTTGGCCGCGATTGTGGGCACGACCGGCGCGACGGCAATGCTTGGCACGGTGTTTTTCGACACGACCCACAGCTTTCACTTCTCGGTCATCCCTCTGTTCTTGTTGATGGGCTTTTTCGCGATGCGCGCTGGCCTTGGTGAGGACCTGTTCGAGGCAACGACCCGCTGGTTCGGAAATCTGCGCGGCGGTCTAGCCATTTCCACGACATTGGGGGCGGCGGCGTTCGGCGCGGCTTCGGGGTCTTCTGTTGGAACGGCGACGGTTTTCACCAAGCTTGCACTGCCGCAGATGCTTTCACGCGGGTATGACAAAAGCCTTGCGTCGGCCTCTATCGCGATTGCGGGCACGTTGGCTGTGATGATCCCTCCGTCCGCCTTGGTGGTTGTTTACGGTATTCTTACGGACAGCTCGATCGGGTCGCTGCTTATCGCTGGCTTCATTCCGGGTATCGTCTTTGCGATCATACTTTGCGGGGCGATCTGGATCACCGTGTGGCGCAAGCCCGAGCTTGCCCCGATTGAGGTTCAGACCTTTACCTTGCGCGAAAAACTATCGTCGCTGCGGCTGGCTGGTCCGTTGGTTTTGATCATCATTTTGATCGTGTCGGGGCTTTATCTGGGTATCTTTACCCCGACCGAGGCAGGCGGCGTCGGCGCATTCACGACGCTAATTCTGGCAGTGATCCGTCACCGTGGTTTCAAAGGGGTCGAACTGAAAAAGACCCTTCTAGAAACCATCCAGACCTCGGCGATGATTTTCGGGATCCTGATCTGCGCCCTTGTGTTTTCCAAGTTTCTTGCGCTGTCGGGCGTTGCAAATACCGTTGGTGGGTATCTTGTTGGGCTGGATGTGAACCGTTGGGTCATCGTTCTTCTGGTGTCACTTATCTACCTTGCGCTTGGGATGATGATGGATGCGCCCGCATTGCTGGCGATTACACTGCCAATCACGCATCCGGTGATGATGGACCTTGGCTTTGATCCAATCTGGTTCGGGATCTACGTAGTTCTGCTGGTCGAAATTGGCGCTGTAACACCACCGGTTGGGATCAACTGTTTCGTAGTTCAGTCCGCTTCTGAAGGGCGCGTCAAGCTTGAGGAGGTGTTCAAAGGCCTCGTTCCGTTTGTGCTTGCCGGTTTTGCCATGCTGATCTTGCTGTGCGTCTTTCCGCAGATCGCGCTTTTCCTGCCGGAGACGATGCGATGAAGCAGCAGAAACCCTTATCATCTGGTCCGGCGCTTTGCGGTGCCGGTACCGGGGGGCGCGCGATCCTGCGTTCGACGCTGACGTCGCCCTATGGGCGTAAGGTACGCATGGCCGCGCATACGCTTGGGCTTTTCGACAAGATCCAAGTTGTTCCGGGCGATACGCGTGATCCCAACGATGATCTGCGTGTTCAAAACCCGTTGGGCAAGATGCCTTGTCTGCTGACTAACGACGCCACGTTGTTCGATAGCCGCGTGATCCTAGAATATTTGGATGCGCAGGCAGGGGGTGCACGCATCATTCCGGCAGATGGAATAGCGCGCTATCGCTGTTTGACGCTGGCGGCACTGGCCGACGGGGTCACGGATGCCGCCCTTTTGATGGTTTACGAAGGCCGGTTCCGCGACAGGGATCAGGTCAGCCAAGTTTGGCTGGACCATCAAAGTGACAAGATCGCCCGTGCGCTTAGCGCGCTGAGCGTTGCGCCACCTGCGCCAGAGAAAACTGATGTTGCCTCTATCTCGTTGGCTTGCGCGCTTGGGTACCTTGATTGGCGCAAGTCACGCGCTTGGCGCGAAGAATGGCCCCAACTTGTCGCGTGGCTTTCCCGGTTTTCGGCAAACGAGCCGGCTTTTAACCTAACGGAGCAACCCAATGACTGACTGGCCCAAGCAACGGCTGGCCGCGCCCGATCCTGAAAGCTATTCGGATCGACAGCGCGAAATCCACGACGCAATCGCAAGCGGCCCGCGCGGTGGCGTGCGTGGGCCACTTGCCATCTGGCTGCATCGCCCAGAACTGGCGGCGAAAGCACAGGACCTTGGCAGATACTGCCGCTATGACAGCGCACTTGAGCCACGGCTTTCAGAACTGGCGATCCTGACGATGGCGCGCCACTGGGGGGCTGAATACGAATGGTTCGCGCATAAACCCGCGGGGCTAAAGGCAGGCCTATCTGCTGACATCGTCGAAGCAATCCGCACCGGCCAAACACCGCAGTTCGCCTCGGACGAAGAGCAAGCCGTTTATGATGTGTCATTGTCCGTGCTGGAAACGCGTGGGGTCAGCGATGACCTTTTCGAACGCGCGAAAGCGGCACTTGGCCAAGATCGCCTTGTCGATCTGATCGGTGTGCTTGGCTATTATTCGTTGATTTCTATGACACTTAATGTGTTCCGGATCTCTCCGCCACGCACGGCTGGGCGAGAGCTGACATGAACGACGCGCCTATTACGTGGAACCCATCGCCATCTAAACCCAAACTCAAGCTACCGACTGGCGCGACGGATACGCATGTGCATGTCTTCGGCCCAACCGACAGATTTCCATACCCGGAAACCAGCAAGTTCAAGCCGGGCGATGCGCCAAAGGAACGCCTGTTTGCGCTTCACGAAATGCTTGGCATTGATCGTTGTGTCATCGTGCAATCGGGGTGTCATGGGTATGACAATTCGGCCGTTGCGGATGCCCTGGCTGCGCGTCCGGGGCGGTATTTGGGCATCGCACTTGCGCCGCACGACATTTCGGGGGCTGAAATCAAGCGCCTGGATGGGCAGGGCTTTCGGGGTGTCCGGTTCAACTATATGTCCCACCTTGCCCCGGGCGCAGGCCCTGACGAATTACGGGCCCTTGCCCCACGTCTTGCAGATGCGGGGTGGCAGCTTCTGGTCCATATGGAAGCTGGACTGATTGCAGAAATGGCTCCGGTCTTGGCGCAACTACCTTGTCCTGTTGTGATCGATCACATGGGGCGCATTGATGCGTCTCTTGGGTTTGATCAGGCCCCGTTCAACGCATTGCTTCGACTGGGCCAACATGATCACATCTGGCTAAAGGTTTCGGGTTCCGAGCGTAGCTCTGTCCAAGAGCCGCCATATGCGGACGCGACCCCGTTTGCCGCGAAACTGGTACAGACCTTTCCGGACCGGACGATTTGGGGCACCGATTGGCCGCACCCCAATTTCCGCGCGGCGCCGCCGGATGATGGCGTGCTTGTCGATCTGCTTTCAGACATCTGCACGGACGACGCAGCACTTAAACGGGTGTTGGTTGATAATCCTCAACGCCTCTATAATTTCGGGAATTCGGTATGACTGGGCGCTTGGAAGGCAAAGTCGCGATTATTACGGGCGCGGGGTGTGTCGGCGCGGGCTGGGGTAACGGGCGCGCGGCCTGTGTGCGGTTCGCACAGGAAGGCGCAAAAATATTCGCGGTTGATTTGAACAGTGCGACGATGATTGAAACCGTGGAACGGACCCGTGCAGTTGGCGGCGATATCGAAACGCATTTGTGCGATGTTACAGACCGAAGCGCGGTGGAAAACATGGTCGCGGCCTGTATCGACCGTTTCGGCAGGGTGGATGTGTTGGTCAATAACGTCGGTGGTTCGGCCAAGGGCGGCCCCGAAGATCTGGACGAAGAGGTTTGGGACAAGCAGGTCGATTTCAACCTCAAGTCGGTCTATTTGACTTGCCGGTCCGTCCTTCCACATATGGCGGCGCAGGGCAGCGGTGCGATCGTAAATACATCTTCGACTTCGGGTCTTCGGTGGACGGGCGCCGCGCAATGCGCCTATGCCGCGACCAAGGCCGGGGTGATCCAGTTCAGTCGTGTCGTTGCCGTTGAATACGCAGCAAAAGGCGTGCGGGTGAATACCGTCGTTCCCGGGCAGCTCCACACACCCATGGTTGAGGCGCGGCTTGCCGGGCAGCGCGCGGGCGGCGACGTGGATGCATTGTTGAAAACGCGCGTTTCCCGCATTCCAATGGGGTGGATGGGCGATGGGCGTGACACCGCCAACGCGGCTTTGTTTCTAGCGTCGGACGAGGCACGCTTTGTCACCGGTACAGAAATTGTCGTCGATGGCGGGATGAGCGTGCGGTGCGATTAAGTACGCACAGATTGATCCCCCGGCATAGCCGGGCGGATCGGTATGTTAGTCTTTGTTGGCCTTCATCAAACGGTCGGCCTTTTTGCGAACCAGCACCGTGCGAAGGTCGTGCATTGCCAGCAAAAGCGCGTCTGTGACGGTTTCAAGCTGATCGTCTGTCGCGCGGGACTGTGCCCATTGCGTGGCAAGGTTCATATGGTCCACCGCGCGCAGGATATCGTCAACGTCGCGTTCTTCCAGAACTTCGCGGCGGTCGTTAATCCAGCCTTGGATCACTTCCATGTCTTCGTCGGAAAGAGAGCGGTCGCCGTGCGGCTTAATCTCGCCGTTGCGAATGTTCACAACGGCGATCTGGTCCATGTCGATGCGGCGCTGGCGGTTTTCGGTATCAATCCGAAACACCAGCGCCCCGTTTTCGCGGACGCGGAAGTAATAGTCGGGCAGGTCGCCGGACATACGAAACCCCTTAGGTCAGCGAGGCGCAGAAGGTTTGGATGCGTGTGCATGCCTCTTTCAGCGCTTCGTCAGATGTGGCGTAGCTGACGCGGAAGTTGGGGGAAAGGCCGAAGGCCGCGCCAAACACAACCGCAACGCCTGTTTCTTCCAACAGGGCTGTCGCGAAGATTTCGTCGTTTTCGATCTTCACGCCTGCTGGGCTGGTCTTGCCGATGCAGCCAGCGATCGAAGGGTACACATAGAATGCCCCATCTGGAACCGGGCAGGAAATACCTTCGGCGGCGTTCAGCATATCCACGACCATGTCGCGACGACGCTGGAACATCTTGTTGTTCTCAGCAATGAAATCCTGCGTGCCGTTCAGCGCCTCGACCGCGGCCCACTGGCTGATGGAGCAGGGGTTCGACGTGCTTTGCGATTGGATCTTGCGGATGGCGCCAATCACGTTTTCCGGGCCTGCCGCGTAACCAATGCGCCAACCGGTCATGGCATAGGCCTTGGACACACCGTTGATCGTCAGCGTGCGGTCATACAGGCGCGGTTCAACCTCTGCCGGGGTGCAGAATTCGAAATCGCCATAACGCAGGTGTTCGTACATGTCGTCGGTCATCACCCAAACGTGGGGGTGACGCATCAGAACGTCTGTCAGTTCTTTCAACTCGGCATGGGAATAGCCCGCGCCGGTTGGGTTGGATGGCGAGTTAAAGATCAGCCATTTGGTTTTCGGCGTGATCGCTGCTTCCAACTGATCAGCGGTCAGTTTGTAACCGGTCTGGATCGAGGCTGCGGCGATAACAGGCTCACCACCCGCCAGCAGCACCATGTCGGGATAGCTGACCCAATAGGGGGCCGGAATGATCACTTCGTCGCCGGGGTTCAACGTGGCCATCAGGGCGTTGTACAGAACCTGCTTGCCGCCGGTTCCAACGGTGACTTGGCTTGGCTTGTAATCAAGGTTGTTGTCGCGCTTGAACTTGGCGCAGATCGCCTGCTTCAGTTCCGCGATACCGTCAACGGCGGTGTATTTCGTCTTGCCCTCATCAATGGCGCGCTTCGCAGCCTCTTTGATGTTTTCGGGTGTGTCAAAGTCAGGTTCGCCCGCGCCAAGGCCGATAACGTCCTTGCCTGCGGCCTTCAACTCCTGTGCCTTGTTGGTCACGGCAATCGTGGGAGAGGGTTTAACACGTGAAAGTGTGGCAGAAAGGAAAGACATCGTCGCCTCCGGTTTGAAAACGTTCGGGTTCTCTCATAGGGTGCGGGCGAGTGCCGTTCAAGCAGGTTCGGCACAAACCCGGAGGTGAACGTGGCTGAGACGGCAGATGAGGTTGATTGGTACTCTGATCAAGCGGCGACATTCGGGGACCGGATGGCAGGCGCACGCGAGACGTTGGGCATGTCCCAATCTGATCTTGCACGACGCTTGGGTGTGAAACTAAAAACCGTGCGCGCGTGGGAAGAAGACCTGAACGAACCGCGTGCGAACAAGCTGCAGATGGTGGCGGGCGTCTTGAACGTGTCCATCATGTGGTTGCTGAACGGCGAAGGCGATGGCCTGGACGGCCCGGCGGAAGAAGCAGAGCTTTCGGTCGACATTCGCGCGGTTCTAACTGAAATCAGGCAGGTCAAGACAGAGATGGGCCAAATGGCCGACCGTCTGGGCCTGCTAGAGAAACGCCTGCGGGCGACTTTGAAGGAAGAGTCTTAATGGCCGAAACGCCAGAGAACCGTCTGAAGCGCATGAAGATGCGCGCGTGGCATCGCGGAATGAAAGAAATGGACATCATTCTTGGCAACTTCGCTGACGCATCGCTTAACGTGATGAGCGGCGAAGAGCTGGACGATCTGGATGCGTTGATGGAAGAAAACGATCAGGATCTTTATCAGTGGGTCACAGGGCAGGTGCCAACACCAGCACAGTTTGTGACGCTGGTCGAACGTATTGCCCAGCACGCTGGTGCGCGCTGAACGCATTGATAAGGCGGCCTTAACCGAATCTTTGAACCTGATGCTCTATCCAATCTCTTACGAGTGACGGATGGAGCATATCATGAGCATTCAGGCCCCAATTGCGGCGCCTACACGGCAGATTTACATGTCTGGATATCTAGAAGCGCTAGCGCTGGTCGAACGACTGCACCGGCTGCTTCTTGATGTTATCAAAGACGAATTTGAACGCGTAGGCATTCTTGAAATTAACCCGGTGCAGGCGCTTTTGCTGTTTAACGTCGGCGACAACGAAGTCACCGCCGGAGAGCTGAAAAGCCGAGGCTATTACCAAGGTTCGAACGTTTCCTATAACCTGAAAAAGCTGGTCGACAGCGGTTATATGCACCACCAACGGTGCGAAATTGACCGCCGGTCGGTGCGGGTGCGGCTTACAGCTAAGGGGCGTGATATCCACACGCATGTGACCGAACTTTTTGCACGCCACGCCGATGGTTTGGAAGAAAAGGGCGTGATCAACCAAGAAGGTCTGGAAGATATCACTTCGTCCCTGCGCCGGATGGAACGGTATTGGACCGATCAAATCCGATATATCTATTGAGGGGCGGTTAGGGTCGCGAGGTTCAGGCCTGACAGTTCCTTTAACAGTTTGCGCACCATGGCGGCCTCAAATTCGTCAAAGCCGTGCGCGACCTCGACAAAGGCGTCAGGGCCACTGATCACCTCGGCGCGGAAATAGGCGGATAGCGCGGCGGCGCTTTCACCGTGGTCTTCGCCGATGACCAACGCGTTGACGGTGATCTGGGCCAAACCTGCACCTTCCTTCACATCGCGCGGGCGGGGGCCTTCGTTCGATTTGCCGTCGCCGGAAAGATCAAGCGTGCGTTTCCAGCAATGCGGCATGGTGTTAAGAAGGTCGCGACCAGTAATCAGCGCGGTTCCCAGCGCCGTTGCTTGCCCCTTAAGCTGCCGTTGCGCGGTTCTGAGTTTGGTGACGATGCTGTTCAGCGCATTGCCGTCTGAAACTGCTGTCCACGGAACGATGATCAACTGATCTTGCGCGCCGCTCCATTCATAGACGGCAAGCGAGACCGGGGCGTCGGGCAGGGAAAACAGGGCGGCTTGGACGTTCTCGTTCAACAACGCTGCTGCCAGCCCATCAAGTTGCAGGCGGTATTCACGTTGATCGACCGACCCCGAAACATCTAACCCAATGGCCAAGGCCTGACGGCAAGTCGCTTGTCCAAGGGCTGGCATTGCACATATCGCGGCGACAAGCGCGATGGAAATGGCGCGTAGCAGTCTAACCATCTGAATTCTCATGACTTGGGGCAATGTCACCGACGACATGAACCTTAACCTCGCGCAACAATTTGCGGCGCATTGCGCGCTCAAAATCGTCGAAATCATTTGCGGTTTCGACGAATGAACCGTGCCCGCGGATTACCTTATCCCGATAATAGGCAAAGACCATCTGATCGTCCGAAGTTGCGCCACCAATCACCAGCCCGTTCACGGTCACCCCGTCCAGCGGAAAGTTCCTGAAGGCAAGCGCGGGGCTGAACCCGTCGTTGTTCACACCGTCGCCCGAAATATCCAGCGTGCGAAGGGGGCAATCTGGCGCAGTGCGGAAAACCGTTGCCGCATAACCGATGCCATAGCCAAGCGCGGTGGGGAATTGGGCGAATGAGCGTTCGCTGCTGCTTATCTTTTCGGCGGCACCGGCGATGGCGGCGGGGTCAGACAGCACAACCCAATCAAGGACCATGGTTTGCTGGTGTCGCCCGCTCCACTCATAAACGGCAAGGGCAACGTGGTTTTCTTCTATCGCCAATAGCGCCTTAACGACCGAAGGGGACGAAAGCGCGTTGGCAAGCCCTGAGCGTTGAAGCGCATCCTCGTCTGCGTCCACCGACGACGAAATATCAAGCGCCAGTAATAGGGCCAGCCGACACGATGCATCGGCGGCCCCAGCCGTTAGTGCCATCACAAGGGCAAGCGCCCTTACCAATGGCCGGTGTTTTCCATGCTTGCCCAAGGTTCTGCCGGTTCTTTTGAGTCACCCGCCTGCAAAAGCTCAACAGAAATGTTGTCGGGGCTACGCACGAATGCCATATGCCCGTCGCGCGGTGGGCGGTTGATGATTACGCCGTTGTCCATCAGATGCTGGCACGTGGCATAGATGTCATCGACCGCATAAGCGAGGTGCCCAAAATGGCGGCTGTCTGACGGCAGTTCATCATCGCCATCCCAGTTCCAAGTCAGCTCTACCGGGGAATCTTCTTGGCCGGGGGGCGCCATGAAAACCAACGAGAACCGCCCGCCTTCGCTATCCATACGGCGGGTTTGTTTCAGGCCAAGCAGTTCGAAAAACGCCATGGATTTCTCAAGGTCTTTCACCCGAACCATGGTGTGTAGGTATTTCAGCGGCATTTTCGTCTCCCCATTGATAGGCAAAGCTTAGCATAAGGAATGACTAGGGCGAGGGGGCGCCGGAAAAAAGTGGCTTAGAAAACCGATTTGAAATTGATCGAAACGCCATATTCTTCGGTTTCGTAAAGCGGCACATTTGAACGGTTTTGAATCAAGGAAACGCCAATTTCTGGGGCAAAGCCGTAAAGCTCTAGATTGTAAAGGAAGGCCGATACTTCAAAGATATTTTTTTTGTCTTCGCGCGGCGTCGTTGAATAGAGTGGTTGATCATAGGCACGGCTTTCAAACGTATACGACAAGCCAATTCGGGCCCCCGCAATAGGTTTGCCAAAGCTGTACCTAATGCCCGCAATTCCTGCTTCGTGCGCAATTGCCGGACCATCCGATTGCGTATCGCGATAGGCAAGGTTCAGTTGTGCCGTGTCACCATTTTCCAACCGCTTGCTCCAAACGGCTTGGCCAGTCCAGGACACGGATGAATTTATCTCGGCGTCTTTGCGCCGCTGGTCTTCGACACTCAGCCCAAAAGTAAACCTGTGCGGCCCGACCCGTTTGAAATGCTGAAGGTTGGCGCGTGCATAATCTGATAGTTCCTGTCCGCCCGACCAAACCCGCCCAAAGGACATTGACGCATCAATTGGGCCACCGTTCGGATGCGGGAAGAATGTTGTGCCAAAGGTTAGTTCTGCTTCGGCGTAGCTAAGTTCGCTTTCGTCGATGTTTGGTGCCTGTTCGACGGCCTTCGATGATAGGCTGTATTCCTTGCCTTTCGCCGATGCGCCGACATAAAGCCACGTGTATTCAGATATTTTCCTGCTGTATTCCGTTTCGACGCCAAGCTTGTATTCAACGCCAGACAGGGCGCGCGCGTCACCACTTAGGACATAGGGAAGCCCGTCAATTTCCATCGTTTCGGACTTGGAACCGTTGTTCACGTTTGAAGAGGGGGTAATCCCGAATTCAAATTGCGTGGTCCACGGGTTGCGATCCCGCACATACCGAAAGTCGCGGATGGCGATTGATTTTAAACGCTGGTCTGGGGCCACGTCTGCCGCACGCCTTAACCAAAATTGCGACGATGTTCGTGCGCCATCAGATGACAACGCTTGTGCTGTCGCAAGGGCCGCCGCAAATTTAAGAACGTCTGTTTCGGCATGTGCCCACGCGCGTTTTCCATAGTCTTTGGCTTGCTCATAATTGCCAAAATCCCGTTCCGCGCGGGACAAGATGATCAATGCTCGTACGTCGTTTGGATCGCGCTGCAACAACGCCAATGAGATTTCTTTGGCAAGCATTATGTTCCCGGCGTTCAGAGCTTGGGACGCTGAACGGCGGGTTTCATCAACGCTTAGTGTGAGTTCGTCACTAAAGGCAGGGGATAGGTTTAGGGCCAGTGCAGCCAAGCAAAGCGCCAGCAGGCGTTTTGCTTTAGGTGGCGCGATCACGGCGTTTCGTAAACGATAAACGCACCCGTTTCTTGGATGGTTACGTTGTCCCGGTCTGGATCGTCAGCGGTAACGACAACAACCCCGACAATTTCGTCAGCTTCTGCTCCGCCGATGATTGCGTAGTAGTTGCCCGTTTCGAAATCAACAATCTCGCCAGAGTCGACATCGAACCGGTCGCTTGACGCAACGCCAGAAATCTCTCCTGCGTCCGTGATTGAGCCGGTCGAGAAGATCAGCGTTGGCAATGTGTCGATAACAGCGCCAGATTGGTTGAGCACTTCGCGGTTGGTAAGGAAACCCTCTACCGCGCGGGTCGCGTCAAAATCTTCGAAGTCGACGATCAACTCAGCGTCGGCCTGCGTATACTGCAAGCCGCCTGCGCCATTGAAGACACGCATCCCAGCATAAGCGCCGGTAAACGTTGCCGAGCCAGTGGACGGAAGATCAACGCCGCCGTCACGCGCATAGACAAAGCCGCCAAAGCCAAACCCTTGATAGCTACCCGTGCGCACGATCGCGACGCGAGACAGGCCACTTGTGCTTTCAAGATAAAGAGCCTTGTAGGCACGGCGTTCGGTTGTGTTGTTGTTTTCGTAAACGCGGAACGAGTTCACTGTTGGAACCACGTTGTCACGTTCGTAGACGCCGCTGCCGTCGAACGCCAAGTTATCGACAATGAAGGTGTCGTCGTCGGCGTTATATAGGATATCGCGTGCTTGGCCGTCATCCTCGTAGCGTTCAATTGATGCGTTGGGCGATGCGTCATCGTCGCCAATGCCGCCGGTCCCCCCGGTCGAGCCGCCACCGCTTGATCCGCCATCACCGTTGATGGGGTTTGTACCGTCGCCGCCACTGCAGGCTGTCAAAGCCGTGCAGGCCATTAAGATGGAGAGAATACGCAACATGAAATGCTCTTTTTTGGCTGCCCGTTTTGGCGCAAGGTCCGTGCTGATTGATTGAAAGTCAATTCCCGAACGAGGGCTTTTTGTAATCCGTTGCTGAAAATCCCGTTGCAGATATATGCAAGATTTACCCCATATCGCGGTTCCGTGCATGCGTTGCCATATATATAGTGGGCTGCGACTCATTCGATGAACGTAAAGGACCATGCCCATGCCGCTGAGCCCCGAGCAACAGGCCGAGATTGACGCACTACGCAGCGCGCCCAAACCCACGCTTCGGGCTGTTTCCGAAGGGATGGAGGCGCATCTTTACAACGCCATTCCGGTTCTGGACCACGGCTTTGTCCGCGTCATCGACTATATGGGCGACGATGCCGCCATCTGTCAGGCCGCACGGGTTTCATATGGCAAAGGCACAAAATCGGTCAGCAATGACGAAGGCCTGATCCGTTATCTGATGCGCCACTGGCATTCGACCCCGTTTGAAATGTGCGAGGTAAAGCTGCACGTCAAACTGCCCGTGTTCGTCGCCCGTCAGTGGATCCGCCACCGCACGGCCAACGTCAACGAATACTCGGCCCGCTATTCGATCTTGGACCGCGAGTTTTATATTCCAGAACCCGATGCGCTGGCTGCGCAGTCCACGGTGAACAACCAAGGCCGCGGCGCGGTGTTGGAAGGCGAGGAAGCCGCGCGGGTGTTGGAAATTCTGAAATCCGACTGCAACCGGGCCTATGACAACTACGAAACCATGATCTCGGACGAGGGGCAGCAAGGACTGGCACGCGAATTGGCGCGGATGAATCTGCCTGCGAACATCTATACCCAGTGGTACTGGAAGGTGGACCTGCACAACCTGTTCCACTTCCTGCGGCTTCGGGCCGATGCCCACGCGCAATACGAAATCCGCGTCTATGCCGATGCGATTTGCAAGGTCGTGGCCGACTGGGTGCCCGCCGCGTACTCCGCGTTCGAGGATTACCGCATGGGCGGCGCTACGCTGTCTGGCAAAGCGCTGGATTGCCTGCGCCGCATGCTGAAGGGCGAAGAGGTGACACAAGAAACCTCGGGCATGAGCAAAGGCGAATGGCGGGAGTTTATCGGGGTCGTCGGCTGAAGTCGGGCAACCGGCTCTGATTGCCCATGATGCGCACGTACAGCGCTCGGCCCGCCAACGGGGCGGGCGCGATCCTTGGGTCAATAGGCCCTTTGTTCCTTGATCTCCGTCAACGCCCGCAAGGGTAGCCTTGGCTATGGTTCCGCCTATTGGTTCATATCCGCAAAAGGCGTCCTTCCATGCGACAATTGCTTCTTATCGCCGTCTTGGGCCTTACAGCCTGCACGCCTTACAGCACGGTCGTTTATCCCCCGAATGTGGTCCTTACGACGTCGGTGCGCCCGCATGTCCATGCGGTTTCGGTTCTTTCCGATGACAGGCTGCTTGTCCGCTATGTTCCGGGCACAGTGACGGAGGTGCAGATCGTCGCCTCGCTGCAATCATATTGCGCCAGCTTGGGTAAAACCGCGTACCGCGCGCCCGGCGCGACCTATCAAGAGACAGTGCGCAGCCGTCGCGGGCAGCCAAAAAGCGTTTTGGCATTTACGGTTGAGTGTCGCTGATCTTTGACCAACGGCTCTGCGCCGCACGGCCTCAACGGCGGGGCGCGGTGCGGGCCGTTTTTGCGAACTCTACACAGGTCACAGTCTCTTTATTGGCCTCGTCTGCGCAGAAACGCAGCACCGCAAGCCGCTTCTTTTCAGCCAAAGACAGAATCTTTTCGGGGACTTTGGCCGAATTGTCCGCGTCGTCCTGCGCAAGGGCAGGGGGGGCAGTGGCCAGAACGCCCGCCAGACACATAAGGCGGAACCATTTACGCGTCATTCTTTACCCTCCGCAGGTCTGGCCACAGGGGATGGGCATCCGTTCCGTCACGGAGCCGGTGTAGGTGTCCACCGTTTCCTTGTAACACTGCCCGCCAACGCGGATGTGGCGCACAAGGGTGCGATCGCCCACAAACTCCTGACACTCCACAAAGGCCACCTGGCCCTGCGCCAATTCAACATCTGGGGTTGATTGCGGACCGATGGGCCGTGGGGCTGTCATCCCCGTCACGGCGGCATGGGCCATCAGCCCAAGGTCGCGCGACTGAACCTCTTTGTATTTTTCGATCAGGCGATCAATCTCAACAAATTCAATGTGTTCAGCAAAAGTCAGGTCAGAGTCCGGCGAAATCGTCGTCCCGGTTGGCCCGGGCATCCGCACCCGGATAAACACATCGCCTGATGGGCAGATGGTGCCGTCCACATGCACTTCGCTTACAGCGACCCAGTCATAGGGGGCAGCGATGCAATTCACGTTTTTGCGGATCAAACCGTCCAGCCGCTGCGCCTCTTCCAACGAGGTTTCGCGCAGGCCAAGGATGAATTCCTGTACGCTGGTCGCCCATTCCGGCACAGCCGTGAACAGGGTGATCGCAAGGGTTGGATAGATAAAGAACCACTGCCACCACTTACGCGGAGCGGGTTCTGCGGCACGTGCCGCAGGCTGAGGTTTCTGCGGCTTTTCGGGGGTAACGGGCGTCGTGCCCAAACTGTCTTCGGCGTTCGACATAGCGGCACCTACAAATACAAAGATTGAAAAAAATCAAAAACAATTCCCGGAATATAGCACAATTGTTCACTTTTCTCAACTGCGCTGGGGGTCCCTCCGGGGTGGGATACGCCGGAAAGCATGTGATCCTGCCAAACTGGTTATCCACAGGTATTCATAAATCTGTTACAGTCGGACGAGCAGCAACAAGAAAGAATTGAACGATCCTGTGAAACGGTTTTGCCTGCCTCTTCTTTCCCTTTCGCTGGCATCCTCGGCCAACGCGGCCTCGCCCATTAGCGAGATTATCTGCGCCCCGCGCGAAGAGATGACCAGCAAACTGACCCACCAATTCGGTGAAACGCGCGTCGCGACCGGCGTGCGTGATATTGAACGGGTGATGGAAATCTGGACGTCGGAAAGTTCGGGCGATTGGACGATGCTGATGACCTATGCGGATGGCAACAGCTGTATCGTGGCAATGGGCGAACACTGGAACGACCTGCGTCCCGCATCAGAAAAAGACCCGACCTAAGCGTTCAAGGTCAGCCATTCTGGAAAACACGGCGCCGCTAGGTGGGGCCAAGCGACGCTGTCTGTTGCTGCGGATTGACGCTTACAGCGCTTTCAATTCGCCTGCGGACTCGCGCCCGTCGCGCCCTGCAATCATTTCATAGGCAATTTTCTGATTGTCGGCCAAGCCCGTCATGCCTGCGCGTTCTACTGCAGAAATATGCACGAAAACGTCGTTGCCGCCGTCATCCGGCGCGATGAAGCCAAAGCCTTTGGTGGTGTTGAACCATTTCACGGTGCCTGTTGGCATATCCGTCTCTCCTCTGTTCAAGGCCCGTCCGCGTTATTGCTACGGGCAGGTCACAGCCAGGGTCTTCCAAGTCTTCCGGCTGCCCCTAAAGGAGGAGCGGTCGTCATAGAAACTCTGTCGTCACGTGTGAAGGATGGGGGGCGAATCAATTTAAAAGCAAGAACGAAGTCTAGATGCCTCTTTGGCTTGCCTGTAATCTGCGAAAAAAAGGGGGCGATATGCGCATTTATGGACTCAAAAACTGCGACACCTGTCGCAAGGCGATGAAAACCATTTCAAATCAAGGGGTTGATGCGGCGTTCGTCGATGTGCGTGCGGATGGTGTTTCGCCCGCAGATCTTGCGCGGTTTCATGCCGAATTTGGCGAAGATTTAGTGAATCGAAGATCCACGACTTGGCGCGGTCTAAGCGAGGAAGAACGCTTGGAAGACCCGATAAAGCTGTTATCGGACCATCCGGCACTGATGAAGCGGCCAGTGATCGAAACTGGCGGACGGTTGTTCCTTGGCTGGGGAAAAGATGTCCAAGCTGCGGTGTTGGGCTAGGCCTTGCTAAGCAGGCGGTCCAGCGAAAGCGGGCCGCCGCCACGCAGGACCAGCGTGACAAGAACGGTCAGCCAAAACAGCCGTTGATCTAGGATCAAGCTGTCAGGAAAGCGATCAAACCAAGCGCCAACCGTTTCGGCGTGCGCAATCGCGCCGTGGCCAAATAGGTCGGTCAGTGTCTGCACAGTGATAAAGCCGATCATTCCAAGGGCGGCCAGTCGTGTGGCAAAGCCAACAACCAGCAGCAGGGGCAAGACGAATTCAGCATATGTGCCTGCCATCACGACCAGCCGGTGAAACAAGCCAAGTTTGCTAATGTCATATCCAACGGCTTCCAACGCTTTGGGGAAGATTTGGCCGTATGCCCCTAACGAGGGGGTGAAGATTCCGGAAATCCCGTCGCCAAGCTTTGTCATGCCTGAATTCCAGAAATAGAAAAGCAGGGTGGCCGCGAAAGCAAAACGCGCCAGAGTTGGCAAAAGCCAATCGGCGGTCTTGTGTTCGATCCAATCAAATACAGCGTTATGTGTGTTGATAAGGGCGTTCATTTTACACCTCTTCTTCTGTCCCAATGATCGCTTGCCCGCCGATCAGCAGCCCAAGCGTTTGTGTTAAGTCAAAGTCTTCTGCAGCCTCTTCAGCGGCCGCGACGGCACCGCCAAGCTTGTTACCGTTCATCAAAGCGCCGATAAACGCCGCGCCTCCGGGGGGAAGGCGATGAACTGTCGGGTCGTATTCTGGCCGCATAATCAAAGCGTCCTCAGCTCTCATCTGCGGCTTTTCGGCGGCGGGGTCGTGATGCGCACGCCATATTGACGTGATCGGATAGGCAGAGCGTACCAGCCTGACGGCAGGGGACAGCCGCAACCGAGTTTCCATCAGGCGGTCTGGCGGTAGGTTGACCAGCGTTTCAGGGTCCATCGGCGCGGCATCCGCCGCGTGATAGCTTTCGCGCAAGGCCAGTTCCAATCGCGCGGTATCGGGCAAGTAGCCAAGGTGTTTTACCGGTTCAAAGTCGGCCAAAAAGTCGGCCATCTCTGTTCCGTAGAACATCATCAACGGCGACGAGGGCGGGTGCGCACGTAGGAAGACCCCGGCCATTGCTTTGAAAAACTCCTCGCCGACCAGTGCGTGTATCACCGGGAACGCGGTTTCCAGGGCGCTTGTCAGGCTGACCACCACATTGTTGCGATAGACGGAAAAGCGTTTGCCAGCAGGGCGGCCTTCGGGGTCCGTCAGCCCTGCCGGGGCAGCGGTTTCCGGATCCAGAACGGCCGTGGTGAAGGTGGCCTGGTTTACGTTCATGCGGTCACCTTATCCAACACGGCAGCGGCGCGCGTGGCTTCGGCAGCTAGCGTCGGCCAATCCGGGACGTCGTTGTCCCATTCGATCAGCGTTGGACGAGGCCCGGCCTTTTCGATCGTGTAATCGTAAAGCGCCCAGACTGGGTCCACTACCTCGGCGCCGTGGCTGTCGATTAACAGAGGCGCACCATGATCGTCTTCATCCTCGTCGTGGCCGCCCAGGTGGATTTCACCCACGGCGTGCATGGGGAAGGCATCGATGTAAGACTTGGGGTCGGTTTTTTGGTTCGTGGCGGACACGAAGACGTTGTTCACATCCAGCAACAGCCCACAGCCGGTGCGCCGGGCGATTTCGGCAAGAAAGTCGGTTTCGGCCATCTGGCTTTCAGCAAAGGCCAGATAGGTGGACGGATTTTCCAGCAGCATTTGCAGCCCCAGAACGTCCTGAACCTGAATGATATGTTCGCAAACCCGCGCCAGCGTTTCTTCGGTATAGGGCAGGGGCAGCAGATCGTTCAAAAAGTGGCTGTCGTGGGTGGACCAAGCCAGATGTTCGGAAAATTGAGCAGGCTGAAGCCAGTCGATCAGGTGTTTCAGTCGGGCAAGGTGTTCGCGGTCCAACGGGGCTTCGCCGCCGATGGATAGGCCAACACCGTGAACCGATATCGCAAACCGTTCTGCCAGATGGCGCATCTGCGCAAGCGGGCGACCTCCGGCCCCCATATAGTTTTCGGCGTGAACCTCTAGCCACTCAACCGGGCGCGCATCTTCCATGATGGCGTTGAAATGCTGCGGTTTATAACCAACACCGGGCCGGTTTGGCAGGCGGTCGCGGCGATTGGGGGTGGCGTCAAGCATTGGTCATCCTCCGAAAACGGAAAAGGCCCCCGACGGATGCCGGGGGCCATTTGCATTATGCGGGCAAGTCACGATCAAGTGCTTCCAGCGAACCCATGCGGCCTTCTGGCAGTTCCATGGTTTCGCAGGTGCCAGCAGGAACCATCTTCCAAGCGTTGCCTTGGTAATCAACTTTGGACGTACCGGCGCAAGTTGTGCCTGGGCCAGCAGCGCAATCGTTCTGACCTGCCAGCGAAACGCCGAAGCACTTAACCTGTTCCTGCGCCTGAGCAGGGCCAGTGGTGTGTGCGGTCAGAGCGGCAGCCAGAGCACCAGCAACGGCGAGCGATTTGACGTGTTTGGACATGAGACTTTCCCTTGTAAATGTTTTCGCAATCGTCGCGTCTTGCGACAGGGCAAGTCGTAACCGGGGTTGTCGATCAACTGCCAATAACATGGATGTGTTGCACAGGGGCGTTATGGATTGAAACATTTCGCCGATTGGAATGTTTGCGTCGCAACAAACGAAAAAAGCGCCGGAAAACCGGCGCTTTTAAAGGGTTTTGAGGTTTCGCCTAGGCCAGATCGGGCGCTTTGGCGGCTTGGCCCAGCTCTTCGACGATGGCGTCCAATGTTACAACGCTGGTCTGTTTTTCGCCCAAACGGCGAACTGTTACAGTGCGCTCTTCCACCTCTTTCTGACCGATGGCCAGAATGACCGGCACTTTTCCAACCGAATGTTCGCGGACCTTATAGTTGATCTTTTCGTTGCGAACGTCAGCTTCGGCCAGAACGCCAGCCGCCTTCAGCTCTGCCACGACTTCATGCACGAACGGGTCGGCGTCCGAGATGATAGAGGCGACAACAACCTGACGCGGAGCCAGCCAGAACGGGAACTTGCCCGCGTGTTCTTCGATCAGAATGCCGATGAAACGTTCGAACGATCCCAACAGCGCACGGTGCAGCATCACAGGGCGGTGCTTTGCGCCATCTTCCCCGATGTAATTCGCATCCAGCCGTTCGGGCAGAACAAAGTCCACCTGATGGGTGCCACATTGCCAGTCACGGCCGATCGCATCCGTCAGAACGAATTCCAGTTTCGGGCCATAGAAGGCGCCTTCGCCGGGGTTCAGTTCAGGTTCGATCCCCGCCGCGCGGGTTGCGGCCAACAGCGCGGCTTCGGCACGGTCCCATACCTCGTCCGAACCGGCGCGGGTTTCAGGCCGGTCAGAGAATTTGACCTTAAAGGTCTCGAACCCAAGATCTTTGTAGACAGCAGACAGGAAGGCGATGAACTCTTTCGTTTCGCTTTCGATCTGATCTTCGGTGCAGAAGATATGCGCATCATCCTGCGTAAAGCCTCGCACGCGCATGATGCCGTGCAATGCGCCCGATGGTTCATACCGGTTACACGACCCGAATTCGGCCATGCGCAGCGGCAGGTCACGATAAGATTTCAGACCCTGCTTAAAGATCTCAACGTGGCAGGGGCAGTTCATCGGCTTCAGCGCGTTGATGGCCTTTTCGCGGGCATGCTCTTCGTCCACTTCGACGATGAACATGTTTTCCTGATACTTTTCCCAGTGACCCGAGGCTTCCCACAGTTTGCGGTCAACCACTTGCGGTGTGTTCACTTCGACGTATCCACCCGCGTTCTGCTTACGGCGCATGTAATCCTGCAGCGTGGTAAAAACGCGCCAGCCGTTGGGGTGCCAGAAAATCTGACCGGGCGCCTCTTCCTGCATATGGAACAGGTCCATCTCGCGGCCCAGCTTTCGGTGGTCGCGCTTGGCGGCCTCTTCCAGCATGTGCAGGTGCTTTTTCAGGTCTTCTTTATTCTTGAAGGCCACGCCATAGATACGCTGAAGCATCTGGCGGTCACTGTCGCCGCGCCAATAGGCACCCGCAACGTTCATCAGTTTGAACGCATCCGCCGGAACCTGCCCGGTGTGCTGAAGGTGCGGACCACGGCAAAGATCCTGCCAGTGGCCGTGCCAATACATGCGGATCGGTTCGTTGCCGGGAATGGCCTCGATCAGTTCAACCTTATAAGGCTCGTTGTTGGCCTCATAGAACTTCACCGCCCGGTCACGGTCCCACGTTTCGGTGGTGACTGCATCACGCCGGTTGATGATTTCCTTCATCTTCTTTTCGATCGCGCCAAGGTCTTCGGGGGTGAAGGGCTCTTCGCGGTCAAAGTCGTAATACCAGCCGTCTTTGATGACAGGGCCGATGGTGACTTTGACGTCGGGCCAGATTTCCTGAACGGCGCGCGCCATGATGTGCGCACAGTCGTGCCGGATCAGTTCCAGCGCCTGCGCGTCGTCTTTCATGGTGTGGATGGCAACGCTGGCATCTGCATCAATCGGCCACTGCATATCCCAATGCGCACCGTTCACGGTGGCAGAGATCGCCTTTTTCGCCAGAGATGTTGAAATGTCTGCTGCGACTTCGGCAGGTGTTACACCAGCCGCATATTCGCGTGCATTGCCATCGGGGAATGTAAGAGAGATTTGGGCCATGTTGGCTCTCCTCGTCAGTTTGGCGCCCACGGAACGCCCGGTTGCGGGTTTATGTTGCGCGGTTCTTGTGACGAGGTGCCCCGGCGAAGTCAATCCGCCGGGGACTTTTTCTGTTAGCCCAGTTCGGCCAAACGCTTAAGCGCGGCGTTCAGGCGTTCGGTTTCTTCGACCTTCACGCCGACCAGCTCTTTGGTTTCTTCGACAACCTCAGGCGGGGCGCTTGCCACGAACTTGGGGTTCTTCAACCGGCCCTGCAGGCCGCCCAGTTCTTTGGCCAGCTTTTGCAGTGTCTTTTCAAGCCGCGCCTTTTCTTCGGCCACGTCGATCACATCAGCCAGCGGCAGGGCGAAGGTGCCCCCTTCAACCGCAATGGTCACGCAACCCTTGGGCAGGGCATCGACAATGGTCAGGCTTTCGATACGGGCCAGACGTTGGATCAGCGTCGCGTTGCGTTCCCAAGCGGCTTGGCCAGCCTTGTCCAGTTCAAGCTGCAGCATTGGCAGCTTAAGCCCAACCGGCACATGCATCTGCGAACGGACCGAACGGATTTCTTCGATCAGGCCAATCGCCCAGTTCATTTCGCGATCGGCTGCCTGATCGACAAGGTCGGTGCCATAGGTCGGCCAATCGGCGTGAACCAGCATCTTCTGACGCTCGCCCAATGTGCCCCACAGCTCTTCGGTGACGTAGGGCATGATTGGGTGCAGCAGGATCATGCATTGATCCAGCACCCATGCCATCGTCGCGCGGGTTTCGGCCTTGGTGGCGTCATCCCCGTCCAACAGCAACGGCTTAGAGAATTCGACGTACCAGTCGCAGACCTTGCCCCAGACGAACGCATAAAGCCCGTTGGCGGCATCGTTGAAACGATAGTTGCTGAGCGCCTCATCCGTGGCTTCGCGGATTTTGGCGGTTTCGCCGATGATCCACTTGTTCACTGTTTTGGTCGGCTGCGGGATCGTGCCGTCGGGCGCGTAGCCTTCGAACACCTCGTTCATTTCAGCGAAACGGGCGGCGTTCCACAGCTTGGTGCCGAAGTTTCGGTAACCGGCAATCCGCTGGGTGCTAAGTTTCAGGTCACGCCCCATCGCGGCCATCGCCGTCAGGGTAAAGCGCACAGCGTCGGTGCCGTAGTCATCGATCAGTTCCAGTGGGTCCAGAACGTTGCCGGTGGATTTCGACATCTTCTTGCCCTTCTCGTCACGGACGAGGGCATGAACATAAACCGTGTGGAACGGCACGTGATCAACCACGGCAAGCTGCATCATCATCATCCGGGCAACCCAGAAGAAGATGATATCGAACCCGGTGATCAGAACGTCCGAGGGGAAGTATTTCTTCAGCTCTTCGGTATCTTCGGGCCAACCCAGCGTGCCGATGGGCCAAAGCCCGGAGGAGAACCATGTGTCCAGCACATCGGGGTCGCGCCAGACCGGGTAGACCAGTTTGGTCGGATCCTGACCGATGTTATATTCCGCCAGGCTTGCCGCCAGCTGTTCCAGAGCTTCCTGTCTGTCCGCGACTTCGATGATCCGGGCATGGTTGAGTGGTGTGGGAGTATCGGCGATCTCGTCGCGGAACGCCTCTTCGACCGAGTGGAAATCAGCTGCGCAGTGGTGCACATCGCCCGCATGGACCATGCCATCCAGAAGCAAGCGGCCCAGATCCACCTCATCCAGTGCGCCATCGCCCTCATCGTCGCGGAAATCGGGGGCCGATAGGTCCAGCCCGTACCAAACCGGGATCTGGTGACCCCACCACAGCTGGCGGCTGATGCACCAAGGTTCGATGTTTTCCAGCCAGTGGTAATAGGTTTTGGCGTCGCGTTCCGGCAGGATACGGGTGTAGCCGGCGTTTTCGTCAAATTCGCCAGCTTCGTGCGCGGCCATGCCTTTGCGCACTGCATCCAGCGCCGGGTCAACGATTTGCGGCGTGTCAACGTACCACTGGTCCGTTAGCATCGGTTCGATCACAACCTTTGAACGGTCGCCGAACGGCTGCATCACCGGCTTGTTCTCAACGTAGGGCACCAACGATGTTGTCTCTTCGCCAGTCTCTTTGTCGGTCGTGGTTTCCTCGACCATCACGGCAAGGCCAGCGGCGGAGATGTCTTCGATCACCGCTTTGCGCGCGTCAAACCGATCCATGCCGCGGTATTTTTCGGGCACAAGGTTCAGCGTGTCGATTTCTGCGCCATCAGCCGTTGCGCCGTCCGCGATTTCGCGGGCGCGGGCGACGGCATCGTCATAGGGCGCACCATCAGCACGCATCGCGCCTTTGGTATCCATCAGGCGGTACATCGGCAGGCCACCGCGTTTCGCAACCTGATAGTCGTTGAAGTCATGCGCGCCGGTGATTTTTACCGCACCCGAGCCGAAGTCCTTATCGGGGTATTCATCCGACACAATGGGGATCAAACGATCGCACAGGGGCAGGTGAACCATCTTGCCCACGATGGGGGCGTAACGTTCGTCCGACGGGTGAACCGCAACCGCGCCATCGCCCAGCATGGTTTCCGGGCGGGTCGTGGCGATAGAGATATAGTCGCGCGTTTCGCGAAGGGTGACGTTGCCGTCCTCGTCCTTCTCGACATACTCGTAGGTCTCGCCACCGGCGAGTTTGTATTTGAAGTGCCACATGTGACCGGCAACTTCGATATTCTCGACCTCTAGGTCGGAAATCGCAGTTTCAAAATGCGGGTCCCAGTTAACCAAGCGCTTGCCGCGATAGATCAGGCCTTTGTTGTACATCTCAACAAAGACTTTGATGACGGCATCGTGGAAATTGCCTTCCTCGCCTTCGGGCGCGCCGGGGGCACCTGACATGGTGAAGGCATTGCGCGACCAATCGCAGGACGCGCCAAGGCGTTTCAACTGATTGATGATCGTCCCGCCTGAGTGCTGCTTCCACTCCCACACTTTTTCAAGGAACGCATCGCGGCCCATTTCGGCGCGGGTGGCGTTGGATTTGTCCTTGGCCAGTTCACGTTCTACCACCATCTGGGTGGCGATGCCCGCGTGGTCTTGGCCGGGCTGCCACAGGGTGTCGAACCCGCGCATCCGGTGCCAGCGCACCAAAATATCCTGCAGCGTGTTGTTAAACGCGTGCCCCATATGAAGGCTGCCCGTCACGTTGGGCGGCGGGATCATGATGCAGAACGTCTCTGCGCCGGGCTTGGCATTCGCCCCGGCCTTGAAACACCCAGATTCCTCCCAGGCGGCGTAAAGGCGCGCTTCGGCTGCGGTCGCGTCGAAATTCTTTTCCATCGGCATGCTGTCGGTCCGTCAAAAACCCATATTTGACGGGCTGTTTAACGCGGCGGCTGGGTAAGGGAAAGCCTGTGTGCCGGATTATTCCCGCGCCGGCCAAATCAGCGCAAACCAAAGGCCGCTTCGCCATGCGTCCATTGGGGGATGAGTGCGCTAGACAGAGCGGTCAATTTTCGTGGACAGGTGGATCAGGCTTTCGGACGAACGCACGCCCGGAATCTCGCCCAACTTATCAAGCATGGCGTCCAAATCGGCGGTGGTTTTGGTTACCACCAACAGGCTGATGTCAAAGCGGCCGCTGGTCGTGTGGGCGACCTGCACTTCGGGAATGGCCTTTAGGCGGGTCAAAACTGGGGGCTGAGCACGCGGTTCAACAGACAACAACACGGTGGCGCGAATGTGCCCACCTTTCGCGGTTTCGCCCAGCCTAAGAGTGTATCCCGCAATGACGCCAGAGGTTTCCAAACGCTCAAGCCGCGCCTGTACGGTGGACCGCGCAACGGCAAGTTTGCGCGCCATCACAGCCACAGACATGCGCGCGTCGCCCGCCAGAAGGGAAAGAATACGTTCGTCTAGATCATCCATGTCATTTTGCCCGTTGGTTGCGCCATTTTAACGAAGATATCGGGCATAACAACATATCTGATCGGTGATATCGCCGGAAATTCCCCGCACGCTATTGAAAAGGCATCATAAAAACGAGGGCTCCAATGGGGTTACAGCAGGAATTCTGGGAAACACCGTCAGCACATATTCGCGCGACCCGGCCTGATCATCCGGTCATCTATGCCGCGCCTGAAATGCTTCAGGCCAGTGCGCGGCGGTTTATTGATGGGTTCCCCGGCCTTGTCAGTTACGCGGTTAAGGCCAACCCTGATCCTGTGGTGCTGGCCAATCTGGCGGCGGCAGGTGTGGTGACCTTTGATGTCGCGTCCCCCCAAGAAATGGCGATGGTGCAAAGCGCCGTGCCGGGGGCCGTGATGCATTACAACAACCCCGTGCGGTCCGTCGATGAAATCGCGCAAAGCGTTGCTTTCGGCGTCACGTCCTATTCCATTGATTCACTAAGTGAACTGGCAAAGCTGGCCCCCTCCGTGTCCCGACGATGCGAAGTGGCCGTGCGGTTCAAGCTTCCTGTTGCGGGGGCGGTCTATGACTTTGGTGACAAATTCGGAGCAACCGCCGATCAAGCCGTTGTGCTGCTGCAAGAGGTTGCCGCGCTGGGCTTTACCCCGGCGATGACCTTTCATCCCGGCACCCAATGCACCGACCCGGCGGCGTGGCGCGCCTATATCCTAGCCGCTGCAGATATCGCGAAGGCGGCTGGGGTGAAGCCTGCGCGCCTGAATGTCGGTGGCGGGTTTCCATCGCATCGGCAATCGGGGAATGCCCCACAGCTAGACGTTATTTTCAGCGCCATCAAAGCGGCGGGCGTGCAGGGCTTTGGCCCCGATCATCCCGTGCTGCTGTGCGAACCGGGCCGCGCCATGGTCGCCGAAGGGTTCACCCTTGCGACCCGTGTCAAAGCGATCCGCGATGGGGCGCATGTCTTTCTGAACGATGGAATTTACGGAGGCTTGGCCGAGGCGCCTTTGATGGGCACTATTGATCGCACCACGGTTATTCGCCCCGATGGCATGCCACGCACGGGCCCGGTGCTAAACCGCGTCGTGTTCGGCCCGACCTGTGACAGCCTTGACCGTCTGCCCGGCACCTTGCGCCTGCCGTCTGATATGGTCGAAGGCGATTATGTCTTATTTCACGGCGTCGGGGCCTATTCCACGGCGACCGTCACGCGGTTCAACGGATACGGCGCATTGGAACAAGCGGTTGTGTTCGCCTTGTCGGTCTAGGGGCTGGACAGTCCGGGACGAACGGCTACTGTCCCTTCGACAAAGCGTGCGGAGGGCATCATGGATAAGTTCGGAAAAAGCCAAACTGTCACACGGTTCGAAGATCCCCGTTTGTTGAAGGGTGAGGGGCGTTACGTCGATGATATCGCCCCCGATGGCGCGCTGTTTGCGTTTTTCCTTCGGTCTCCGATTGCGCATGCGAAGATCACCACGCTTGATACCTCTGACGCACGCGCGGCGGATGGTGTTCATCTGGTTCTAACGGCTGCGGACCTAGAGGATGCAGGCGTTCGCCTGAACCTTGCGGCGGCGCTTGTGAAGAACCGCGATGGCAGCAAAGGCGCGGCACCGGCCCGTCCGATCCTTGCAAAAGACCGTATCTGTTTTGTGGGCGAAGCGGTGGCTCTTGTTGTGGCTGAAACCCTGCACCAAGCCCGCGACGCGGCAGAGCTGATCGAATTCGATTACGAAGAACTTGAACCCGCTTTGGCCCTTGCCGAAGGTGGCCCTGAAATTCACCCCGAAGCGCCCGGTAACCTGGCCTATGACTGGGCGATGGGCGACGAAGCCGCGACAGATGCGGCCTTTGCCAATGCTGCGCACACCGTTTCGCTGGATGTGGGTGACAATCGGATCATCGTCAATTCGATGGAGCCGCGCGGGATGTATGCCGACTGGTCCGATGGTCGGCTGCATGTTTGTTACAACGGGCAGGGCGTTTGGGGGCTGAAAACGCGTCTGGCCAAGCACCTTGGCCTAACCGAAGAACAAGTCCACGTAACAACGCCGGATGTCGGCGGTGGTTTTGGGATGAAGGGGTTCACCTATCCCGAACATTACGCAGTTGCCCAAGCCGCGCGTCAGTTGGCTAAACCCGTGCGCTGGATGTCTGACCGGACAGAGGCGATGCTGACAGATAACGGCGGGCGCGATCTGACATCGGTCGCTGAACTTGCGTTTGATGCCGATTACAAGATCACCGGGTACCGGGTGAATAACATCTCTAATCTTGGGGCGTATAATTCGGAATTCGCGCAGAATATTCAGTCGGTTCTGTTTTCGAAGGTGTTGACCGGGGCGTATGACATTCCGACCGCGTTTCTGGCCACCAAGGGCGTGTTCACCAACACCGTTCCCATCGACGCCTATCGCGGCGCTGGTCGCCCCGAGGCGATTTATGTGCTGGAACGTGTGATGGATCATGCCGCGCGGGTGCTTGGCATTGATCCGTGGGACCTGCGCCGCCGTAACCTTATTCCGGCCGATGCGTTCCCGTACCGCACAGTGTCCGACCAACTTTATGATGTGGGCGATTTCCACCGCGTACTGGCGCGAGTTCAGGACGTCGCCGATGTCACGGGGTTTGAGGCGCGCAAGAAGGCGAGCGAAGCGAATGGGAAACTGCGTGGGCTTGGCCTTTGCTATTACATCGAATCCATCCTTGGCGATCCGACCGAAGGCGCGAAGATTGAATTTTGCGAAGATGGCACGGTTAACCTCTACGTCGGCACTCAGTCCAACGGGCAGGGGCATGAAACCGTTTACGCACAGTTCTTGGCTGACCAGTCCGGCATTCCGGTTGAACACATCCGCATCATTCAAGGCGACAGTGACCTGATCGCCAAGGGGGGCGGGACGGGCGGGTCACGCTCTGTCACCATTCAAAGCGCGGCAACTTTGGTAACTGTGGAAGAAACCATTCGCGCCTTCACCCCATTCATCGCCGGTGAAATGGGCGTGGGGGAAGAGGCCGTTCGTTTTGACGATGGCACGTTCCGCGCCGAAGGTTCCAACCAATCCCCAACCCTGATGGAGGCCGCAGAACTGGCCCGTGCCAAAGGGCGCGAAGACCTTCTGGTCCATCAGGCCGAATATGAATTGGAAGGCCGGTCTTACCCCAACGGGGCCCATGTGGCAGAGGTTGAGATTGACCCAGAAACCGGCGTGACCGAAGTGGTGAAATATTCGGTGACAGATGATTTCGGGAACCTGATGAACCCCATGCTGGCCGAAGGGCAGGTGCATGGCGGTATCGTTCAAGGGATCGGGCAGGCCATTAACGAACGTGTCGTTTACGACGAAGATGGCCAGTTGCTGACCGCCACCTTTATGGACTATGCCGTGCCGCGCGCGCGGGAAATTCCGCAAATTACATTCACGACCGAACCTGTGCCCTCTACTGCGAACGCGCTTGGCATGAAAGGTTGTGGCGAGGCTGGGACCGTGGGCGCGTTGGCCGCCGTTACCAATGGCGTGTTGGATGCGCTGTGGGCAAGGGGCGTGCGACATGTCGATATGCCATTCACGCCCAACCGGGTCTGGTCAATGATAGAAGAGGCGGCAGGTGCGGCTGGCTAAAAACATATGGTCATGGCTTCGTGGGTTCGGCGCGACCGAGGCCCACAAGCGGACCTTCACCCGTGGCCCCGTCACGCATGTGGTTATCCTTGATGGCACCATGTCTTCGTTGGCGGATGGGAATGAAACACACGCCGGTACGACATATAAGCTTTTGAACGCACTTCCGGCCTCAGCGCGCGTGTCGCTTTATTACGAGGCGGGGATACAGTGGCGTGATTGGAAACGGGCCCATCACGTTGCGATGGGGCGTGGGATCAACCAACAGATCCGCCGCGCCTATGGTTATTTGGCATCACGGTACCGGGGCGGTGATCGGATTATCCTGATGGGATATTCGCGCGGGGCCTATGCTGTTCGGTCGTTGGCCGGCGTGATCGATAGCGTCGGGCTGCTTCGGGCAGAGCACGCAACGGTGCGCAACATCCGCCAAGCCTATCGCCACTATCAAAACGAAACCGATGAACAGGTCGTTTCGGCCTTTGCCGCCGAACATTGCCACCCAAGAACCGAGGTGGAGATGATCGGCGTTTGGGATACGGTAAAGGCGCTTGGCTTGCGCCTGCCATTTCTGTGGAAGCTAACCGAAGCCAACCATGCCTTTCACGACCACACGCTCAGTTCGATTGTGAAACACGGGTATCATGCGCTTGCCCTTGACGAAACGCGCGAGGTTTACCGGCCCATCATGTGGCACTGCCCCCCAGACTGGAACGGGCGGGTGGAACAGGTGTGGTTTCGCGGCTCGCACGGGGATGTCGGGGGGCAGCTAAGCGGGAATGAGGCCGCCAGACCGTTGGCCAATATTTCGCTCGTTTGGATGCTGGAAAAGCTGGAAGCATGCGGCGTTGAACTGCCCGAAGATTGGCGTGATCGGTTCCCCTGCGACCCCACGGCTGTTTCGGTGGGTACCTTACGTGGTTGGAGCAAGCTGTTCCTGATCCGCAAACGCCGCCCCGTCGGGCTTGACCCGTCAGAGGCGCTTCACCCCACCGCAACGGTTAGCCCGCGCGAGGTGGACCTGCCGATATATGACCCAAGCGCGGTGCACAGCACCTAAGGCTTAGCGGCCTTTCATGATCAGGCAAGTGGTAGAGCCGGTGGCATATAGCTTGCCATCCGCAACGCCGCGAATTTCCCCCATCGACACGCCGGTGGACCGGCCCGCGTGTTGGATCGTTCCCACGGCTTCCACTTCCATACCCATCGGGATCGTGCGGGTGATGTTAATCTTGTATTCTAGGGTGGTGTAAAAGCTGCCTTTTGGCACGGTGGTCATCACGGCGCAGGCCATGCAGCTGTCCAACAGGGTGCCATACCAACCGCCATGAAGCGTGCCCATCGGGTTGGTGTATTCAAACTGCGGCGTGCCACGAAATGCAACGCGGCCTTCTTCGGCCGAATATGCGCGATAGTTCAACACGCCCGAAATCGGCGGCGCGCTTAGTTCTCCACGCAGCATGGCTTGCATGAATTCAAGGCCCGACATCGACAAAAGATCTTCCTGGCTAGGAAGATCATTAGGGGTTTCGGCGATTTTCAGATTGGTCATTCAGCCCTCCCTGGCTGGTTCAAGTAAACCAGCCGGGCAGGGTGTCGACAAGCTTAGGCGACGTCTTCCAACGTAACGTCAGGTTGCGCGCCAAGGGCGTGGCAAATGTCGCGTGTCAGGTGCGGTTTATTCAGCGTGTAGAAGTGCAAATCTTCGACGCCACCGTCGATCAGGTCTGAACACAGTTCTGTCGCGATGGCGGTGGAAAGGATCTCTTCCCGGCCGTCACGTTTGGCCGCTTCGAACGCTTCGTCCAACCATGTCGGGATGTGCGCGCCGCAGCGGGCTGCGAATTTGCGCACGCCAGCCCAGTTTTCAATCGGCAGGATGCCGGGGATGATCGGCGCGTCGATGCCTTCTTTTTCGCAGGCATCGCGGAAGCGGAAGAACGTGTCGGCCTCAAAGAAGAACTGAGTGATTGCCGAAGATGCGCCAGCGTCAATCTTGCGCTTCAGCCATTTCACGTCATCGCCAGCGCCGTTCGCTTCGGGGTGCGGGTCAGGGTATGCGCCGACGCGGATGTTGAACTTGCCGGTTTCGGCCAGTGCTTCGACCAGTTCGCAAGAGTTCGCGAAACCATCGGGGTTCGGTGTGAACCCGCCTTGGCCCTTGGGCGGATCGCCACGCAGGGCAACGATTTCACTTACGCCAGCTTCGGCATAGGCGTTCACAATTTCCATTGTTTCTTCGCGGGTCGCATCAACGCATGTTAGGTGCGCGGCCACGTTCAGCCCGTAATTCTTGTGGATGGTCGCCACAGCTTCGTGGGTCAGCTTGCGGGTGGTGCCGCCAGCGCCATAGGTCACAGACACAAAGCCGGGGTTCAGCGGGGCCAGCGTTTGCACGGTATCCCAAAGCCGAAAGCTTGCCTCCAGCGATTGCGGGGGGAAGAACTCGAAAGAGATGCGCGGGGCGGACATGTGATTTTTCCAGATTTGACTGCGGGTTTCCCTCTTGTCGCATATCGCAGTGTGTGAAACAAATTCATAATTCTCATCATCAATATGAATGCGATGACAGTATGCACCTAGAGCTTCGCCACCTGCGCACGATCAAAGCAGTTCATGAATCCGGCGGTCTGGCACGTGCGGCCGACCAGTTGAACATGACGCAATCAGCCTTGTCCCATCAGGTGAAAGGCCTTGAAGATCAGGTTGGGATGGAACTGTTCGTGCGCCGGTCCAAACCGCTGAAACTGTCGGCGGCTGGGACCAAGCTGTTGCGCCTTGCTGAAAAGGTGCTGCCCGAAATCGCCGCGACCGAGGAAGAGTTCAAAGCCCTTCATTCCGGTAAATCGGGCCGGTTGCATATTACGATGGAATGTCACGCCTGTTTTGACTGGCTGCTGCCGGTGCTGGGCGACTTCCGCAAAACCTGGCCCGAGATTGACGTTGATATCCGCCCCGGCTTGTCGTTCGATGCGTTACCAGCGTTGACGCGGGAGGAGGTTGATCTGGTGATATCCTCTGACCCGGAGGATATCGACGGCATCACGTTCACCCCACTGTTCGATTACGCGCCATCATTCATCTGCGCGGCGAACCACCCGCTTGCCGCTAAACCGTATATCGAGGCCGAGGATCTGCGCGATGAGCTGTTGATCACCTATCCGGTGGATCGTTCGCGCCTTGATGTTTTCAAGGAACTGCTGACGCCAGCCAAGGTTGAACCCCGCGCGATGCGGCAGGTCGAATTGACGGCGGTGATCCTAATGCTTGTTGCATCGAACCGCGGTGTTACCGTTTTGCCCGACTGGGTGGTGCGCGAAGCGCGCGACAGTTCCGATCTGGTGGTTAAGCCGCTGACCAAGACCGGCGTCACCCGCCGCATGTATGCTGCCACCCGTTCCGAGGATGCGACTAAGCCATTTATGGCCCATTTCATGCGTCTAGCCCGCACCGAACCGGTGAAACTGCAACGCACATAATAGGTTAGGCGTCAATCCAAAGGTCCGCATCGGACCTATATTCGAATCGAGACCTGTGGTACCCTCTGTCCACTATTTTAGGACTAAATTTTTAGAGGTGTATTATGAGTTTGACCCAAACTTCTGGGGCTTTTGCAGGCGTGCATGAAGATGGTTTTAACGACTTCGTGTCCGCTTTTTTCCAAGCACGGCCAAGATACCTTCACTGGGGTTCCCCGGCGTTTGTATCTGCGACCACGGTGACCCAGACACAAATTCCAGCTATCCCGCCTTTCGGCATCGAATACCGTTTGTTTTTCCAGCAGCCGGTGATCGACCTTCACCCCGATACAAAAGGGTTCGCCCTGCCGCCGGGGCCGGGGCAGTTTTCGCTGCAGACAGAGGTGCGGCTGACCGTCGGGTGCCAGAACAAACCGTTCGATCCCAAGGACGATCAACGGCCCATTCTTGACCCGATCTCGACCACACTAAAGGTCTGCGCACGGGGGCAACTTGTGCGTGTTGGCAATGAGCTGGCCCTGCAGGTGGACGACGTGATGGTGAAAGACATCCGCCCCGAAACGCTTGGCGCGGTTCTGTCCTGCATTCTGAAGATGATCCTGCGAGAGATGCTTCAGGATCTGCGCATCCCGTATCGTTCAATCTTTATTCAGATTGGCACTTTGGTTCCGGTCGGCGGCATTACCGTCGAGGATGACACGGCCAAAGCTTTCGCCAACATTATTTAAGGAATTTCAAAATGGATGATATTCAAGTCGCCGTGGACGAAGCACAGGCGGGGCTTTTGGTGTCCAACGCCCAAGCGCTTCTAGGCACGTTAGCCGATTCCGGGACAAGCAGCCTTGGCCCCTTCAACATGAACTGGAACGCCAGCACGTTCTTTTCCGGGGGCAGTGTCGATTTGCGCACGCCCGACATCGTGCGTATTGCGAATATGGACATGAACTTTACCGTTGGCATCGGGTTTTCGATCGACATCGGTGATTTCCTGCCCGATTTCTGCATCCCGCAAATCTGTATCCCGATCCCATTCTTTCCTGATATCTGCACCCCAGAAATCTGCATCACATGGCCGACGATCCCGGTGGGTCCGATCAGCCATTCCGGCACGGTGTCTGCCACCGCTGATTTCAGGTTGTTGGCGATGCAGGACGGAACCGATTGGCTGATCGAGATAGAGATCGTCGATATCCCCAGCCTTTCTCTGGATGCGGCCTCTACTGCTATCGGCACTGCGTTGATTGCGGCGCTGTCACTTGCGCTGCTTCAGGTGCCGTTTATCGGGCCGTTCCTAGCGGGGCTAACGGTGGTGCTGGGCGCGATATTTGCGGTGTCAGCCATCACCGGCCTTTTGGGGCCGATCCTGTCGCTGTTCTTGGCAGGGCTGACCTTTGAAATCTATCGCCAGCCGCAGGTGCAGCAGGTGTTGCCGCCAATGGGCGCGTTTGATCCGGCCGTCAGCATCCGCATCGATACGCTTGGCGCGGATGTTCAAGCAACGGACGAAGATGAACTGGTGATCAGCGCCAACATCTCGGCCGCGTAATTATTGAAAGGAGTTTTAAGATGTATGCTTTAGACAGCCGCGTTCTTGGCCCGTTGAACTGCTATATGCAAAAGGTGACCGAGCCCGGCGAATTCGTGTTCGAAATTCGAATGTCCGCTGGTGGCTTTCTGCCAATGGCGGATGCTAGCGCCAACCGTATCAAGGTGAAGGCGAACAAGGCCAACGCCGCGAAACTGCGCAGCAGTGGCAAGCAGCATATGGTGCCGCTGAAACATGCCGATGGCGGCTTTCAGGTTGGTGACATGCCTAAAGAGGTAGAGCAGGGCGACGCGATCCTGTTTCACCAACCAGACCGTAACGCGCCTGCGTTTTCTGTGGCGGGACGAGTCGGTAAAACGACCTTCTCCTCGACCGAGCTGCGCGATCAGGTCGTCTATACCCACGCTTTTGGTTTGCCGGGGCGGTATGAATGGGTGGATGCGAATGGATCAGGCGTTGGTGGCGTGATCATCGTGGAAAACGAACCCGCCGAAGGTAAGGATGGGGCCGAACGCGCGATGAAGCGAATGGGCGAAGGCGTTCTGGTTCACATCGTCGGCAATAAGGTGAAGCCAAAAGAGGTTCGGATCGCCACAGGTCAGACCGTCTTTTTCGCGGTAGAGGACGCTGATGGCATCACAATTACCGACAAAACTTTGCTGCGTCGTGGCAAGGCTGACAAATAAGTGACGTACCGGCCCTGTCATTGCAGGGCCGGTCTGCATCACTCGCCCCTTGGAATCCCTCGCCTATGCCCGTAAAGGGAGGGCGAATAGGAAGGGACAGCCATGCAAGGCAGTGCAAATCTCAACGTCATGGTCAAAGCCGCGCGTAAAGCGGGCCGGGGCCTTGTGAAGGATTTTCGTGAAGTCGAAAATCTTCAGATTTCGGCAAAAGGGCCGGGGGATTTTGTCTCGCGCGCTGACTTGGCCGCTGAAAAGATCATCCGCGATGAGCTGATGACCGCGCGCCCCAACTACGGTTGGGTGGGCGAAGAAAGTGCTGCGGTCGAAGGTGTGGACCCGACCCGCCGCTGGATCGTTGATCCGCTGGATGGGACCACAAACTTCCTTCACGGCTTGCCGCACTGGGCGATTTCCATCGCGCTGGAACATAAGGGCGAGATCGTCGCCTCCGTCATCTTTGACGCAGCAAAGGACGAAATGTTCGTTGCTGAAAAAGGTGGTGGTGCATGGATGAACGGCACCCGCCTGCGTGTTTCGGGCCGTCACCGCATGATCGAGGCGATCTTTTCCACCGGCCTGCCATTCGGTGGGCGCCCTGATCTTCCTGCGACGTTGCAAGACTTGGCGCGCCTTTTGCCCCAGACAGCTGGCGTTCGCCGCTGGGGCGCTGCCGCGCTTGATTTGGCATACGTTGCTGCGGGCCGATACGACGGCTTCTGGGAACGTGGGTTGAACGAATGGGATATGGCGGCTGGCCTGCTGTTGGTCCGCGAGGCGGGTGGCCTGATCGCGCCAATCAATCCCGAAGGCAATATCATGGACGACGGCGAAGTCATCGCCGCGAACGAGCCGATTTTTGATAGCTTCGCAAAAGTTATCAGAAACGCCTAAGGCGCCTGCCTGTCGGACGGATGGTTAAGGCCATCCGCCCACGGGACTTTTCATAAATCACGGGATGTGACCCCTTCAATCGCGCCGCAGCGATTGATCACTTACGTCTTACGACGGGAATGCTTGTGCGGCGGTACTGTGCCTCGGGGTGGGGTGGGTGCCCGTGGGTTTGGGTCCAATACGCTTGGCCGCCGCGTGCCATCCACACTGGCAGCATAAGCAGCAGCCCGGCAACAAATCCACCTGCATGCGCCCAATAGGCGACCCCGCCGGTTTCAGGATCGGCCAGCGCGCCACTGACAAGTTGCAGCCCGAACCAGACGCCCAGCATGACCCATGCAGGCAGCGGGAAGATGCGGAAGAAGATGATGAAGATAAAGAGCACGTCGACCCGCGCCTTTGGGAACATCAACAGATAGCCCCCCATGACCCCGGCAATCGCGCCCGATGCGCCAACCATGGGCACCATCGATTGTGGTTCGGCCGCGTATTGCGCAAAGGCGGCCGCGAAGCCGCTTAACAGGTAAAAGCCTAGGAACCTGACGTGACCAAGTTCATCTTCTAGGTTGTCGCCGAAAATCCACAGGAACAGCATGTTTCCCGCCAGATGCATGAACCCGCCATGCAGGAACATGGAGGTCAGAAAACCATGCCACATCTGCCCGTCCGAAACCGCCGCCGGAATCATTGCCCAGTTAAAGAAGAAACTTTGCAGTTTCACCGGCTCTGAAAACAGTGGCCAATAGCTGACAAACACCAAAATATTCACCGCAATCAATGCGTAAGTGACATAAGGTGTGCGTTCTGACGGGTTGTGATCACGTATAGGAAACATGCCGCCACGCTAACCTTCCGGGACGGCAGGTCAAGACAAAGCGACCTCTGCCAGCAACGCGGCGTTGCCGCCTGATGCGGTTGTGTCAACGCAGACGTGGCGCTCTAACTGGACCCGCGATGGGGTGATTGCCTCTGTTATCAGGGGCAGGATCGGCCCCGTTCGGTTTGCGAGTGCCTGTTCGTATTGGCGGGCGGTGTCGTCGCCGCCCCAAAAGACCGCGCCGCCGAACCCTTGCAGCGTTTCCAGCGCCTTTGGCGAAAGGCCGGGGGCCGCAATGGCATGGCCGCCGTAGGAAAGTGCAGCGTTCACCTGACTTTGGGCCAACGCCGCGCCGGGGCCCAGGCACAAAAACGGTGCCCGCGATGTGGTGCTTAGCCTGTTGGATTCCCCCGTGGGGCCGGGCAGGGCGTGCGTTTCGGCCGGTGCCGTCTGCGCGGATGCGCCTGTCAGGCGCTTCTGAACATCTGTTGGGATGTCGCCGTTTTCATCGGGGGCATGGATGCGTTCGCCCTGTGTAAACCGCTGCAGATAGTTTGGCCCGCCTGCTTTGGGCCCGGTACCTGACAGGCCTTCGCCGCCAAACGGCTGACTACCGACAATCGCGCCGATCTGGTTGCGGTTTACATAGATGTTCCCGACCTCCAGCCGTTCAATAACCTGCTGAACCCGATCATCGATCCGTGTGTGAAGGCCAAACGTCAGCCCATAGCCCGTGGCGTTGATTGCATCCACGACCGCGTCAATCTGATCTGCCTTGAATGTCGCGATGTGCAGGACAGGGCCGAATACCTCTTGGCCAAGGGTGCCAATTCCCGGAACGCTGATCGCGGTGGGCGACAGGAAATACCCGCCACTTGGCGTTGCCTGTTCCCACAACAGGCGGCCTTCAGTTCGCGCCGCGGCGATATAATCTGAAATCGCGCGATGGGCCTCTGCGTCGATCAACGGGCCACAGTCCGTGGGCAGTTCCCACGGGTTGCCCATGGCAAGTTCGCTTATCGCGCCGAACAGCATGGCATTGAAGGCGTCGGCAATGTCTTCCTGCACATAAAGGCAGCGCAGGGCGGAGCATCGCTGCCCCGCAGATTGAAACGCCGATTCCACGACGTCCCGCACGGCCTGTTCTAACAGGGCGGTGCTGTCCACGATCATGGCGTTCAGCCCGCCGGTCTCTGCGATCAAAGGAGTTCCGGGGCTTAGGTGCTTCGCCATGGATTTTCGGATGGTTTGCGCCGTGGCGGTGGAGCCTGTGAAGGTCACGCCACCCACCCGCGCATCCGACACAAGTGCGCCACCAACGCGCGCACCGTCGCCCGGCAAAAGCTGAAGCGCAGCACGCGGAACGCCCGCACGGTGCAGCAACTCGACCGCGAAACCTGCGATAAGGGGTGTTTGCTCTGCTGGCTTTGCCAACACGGCGTTCCCTGCAGCCAAGGCTGCCGCGATCTGCCCTGTGAAAATCGCCAAGGGAAAGTTCCATGGCGAAATGCAGCTGAAAACACCGCGGGCAGGGGCGGTCAGGGTACCAACCCGGCTGGCATAGTAGCGCAGAAAATCGACCGCTTCGCGCAGCTCTCCGACCGCGTCGGGCAGGGTCTTTCCGGCCTCGCGCGCCAAAATTGCGAAAATCTTGCCGAAGTCGGCTTCGAAAAGATCCGCCGCCCGCAAAAGAGTTTCAGCACGGGCCGCTGGTGATGCGCCCCATGGGGTTGCCGCATCCAAGGCTGTGGCGATGTCAGCATCCGATGCGGGTTCAACGGTTCCCACCACGTCTTCAGGCGCGGCCGGGTTCAAAACCGGCAACGCATCCAGCGGCGCGACTGACCCCGCCAAGTTTGGCCCTGCCTGAAACTGCGCGGTCGCATAAGGCATACGCGCTTTGTCAATTTCAGCCAGCGTCGGGCCATGCGACAAATCCCACCCCTTAGAGTTCGTGCGCTTGGGCAGGTACAGCGCTGGCCCCTTGGTCACCACATTGCTGATCGTCCGCCCAATTGCATCAAACGGATCAGCTGCGACAACAGCAGGGGGGACATCTTCGTCAACGATCTGATTGACGAACGAGCTGTTCGCGCCGTTTTCCAACAACCGCCTAACCAGATAGGCCAGCAAATCACGATGCGCGCCTACAGGCGCATAGATCCGGCAGCGAGCGCCTTGGTGTTTCTCCATGACGATGTCGTAAAGACGTTCGCCCATGCCGTGCAAGCGTTGGAATTCGAACGCATCGCGGTCAGCGTCCATGTGCAGAACCGCCGCGACCGTATGCGCGTTATGGGTGGCGAATTGCGGATAGATCCGATCGGTCATTCCCAGCAGTTTGCGGGCGTTGGCGATATAGCTGACGTCTGTCGCGGCCTTGCGGGTGAACACCGGGAAACCATCAACACCCGAAACCTGCGCGTGCTTGATTTCGCTGTCCCAATACGCGCCCTTCACAAGGCGCACCATGAACCGACGATCCAGCCGCTGCGCCAATGCATAGACCCAGTCCAGAACCCCGGCGGCGCGTTGGCCATAGGCCTGAACAACCACGCCAAACCCATCCCAGCCAGCAAGTTGAGCGTCGCTGGCGACGGCTTCGATCACGCGCAAGGATAGGGTCAGCCGGTCAGCCTCTTCCGCATCGATGTTGAACCCCATTCCGGCGGTCTTCGCCTGCAATGCAAGGGCCACAACACGCGGTACCAGTTCACCCATAACGCGGGCTTCTTGTGCCACCTCGTAACGCGGATGCAGGGCAGACAGTTTGACCGAGATGCCGGGGTTTTTTCGCACGTCTGGCGAATGGCAGCCCTTTGCGATGGATGTAATCGCATCGCTGTAGGCATCGAAATATCGCTTCGCGTCGTTGCCGGTTCGCGCGGCTTCGCCCAGCATGTCGTAGGAATAGGTATAGCCTTTCGCCTCCATCCCTTTGGCGCGCTTCATTGCTGCGTCGATGTCTTCGCCCAAGACGAACTGACGGCCCATTTCGCGCATCGCGCGCCCAACGGCGGTGCGGATCACCGGTTCGCCCAACCGCTTCACAGCCGCCCGCAGGGTTCCGATAAGGCCGGGGTCAGAGTCTTCCAACACCTTGCCCGTCAGCATCAGCCCCCAAGTCGAGGCATTAACCAACGGCGAAGAGGAATGCCCTAAATGCTTGCCCCAATCCGACGCGGCGATCTTATCTTCGATCAACGCATCCACCGTTTCAGCATCCGGAACGCGCAACAGGGCTTCGGCCAAACACATCAAGGCCACGCCTTCGTCGGTCGAAAGACCGTACTCGGCCAAGAACACTTCCATCAAACCGGGTTTCGCGCTTGATCGGATGTCGCGGACCAACTCGCAGGCGGTTTGGCAGATTTGGGCGCGTTGGGTTTTGCTTAGATTGGCTTGTTCAACCAGCCGCTGAACAGTGGCTTCCTCGTCAGCGTAGGTGTCAGTTTCGATCCGGTTTAGGTCAAGGTTTGACATGGTTCGCTCCAATCTTTTTGCAAAGTATATGGCGAAATGTTGGGATTAAATGACCTCAAGTTATCAAACCGAATGTCAGGTTGGCTAAATAATTGGGCAAAATTGGGAAGAGTGTCTTTTTGACGCTGGATGCAAAGATCGGACGATTCTAGACGGTGCACTCGTATGGGGGCCGCTGGCGCGTGCGCTGATGAACCAACGCGGTTGATGTGCTTTCTTAAACGTGAATTGACGTATTTCGCAGTCGTGGCACCCTTAGGGCATGCGACTGATCATAGCCCTTACCGCGATTGCGATGCCCGCCTACGCCAATTCCTGCCCACCTGTTCCCGAGCAGGAGCCGCGAAAATCAGAGCTGATGGCAGAAGTTCGATCCGCGCCGGATGAACGTACGGCGAAGTTGTTGACGAATGAGTTGTGGGGAATCTGGGCGACCGCGCCGGACCCCCACGCCCAAGAGATTCTGGACGAAGGGCTTGAACGCCGTGCCGCATATGACTTTGTCGGTGCGATCAAGGCGTTTGATGCGTTGATCGAATACTGTCCCGACTATGCCGAAGGGTACAATCAGCGTGCTTTTGTTGCATTTATCCGACAGGACTATCATGCCGCTTTGGCTGATCTAAATCGCGCGCTTTCACTTGCCCCGGATCACATCGCCGCCCTTGCAGGTAAGGCGCTGACGCAGATCGGGCTGGGGCGCGTTGCGGCGGGGCAAAAGACGCTTCGCAAGGCGCTTAAGATGAACCCGTGGCTGCCAGAACGACACATGCTGGCCCTAGAACCGGATAAAGATATCTGAGCCTTCTTTACACGCCCTCGCCAATGCCTATTGTCGCCGCACCAATGGCCCGCGTGGTGGAATGGTAGACACAGGGGACTTAAAATCCCTAGGCAGGAATGCCGTGCCGGTTCGAATCCGGCCGCGGGTACCATTGGTAATATGTGTTGCGTGACTTAGAGCACGAAAAAATCGGCTGTCAGATCATCTAACGATAGGCCAGACAACAGAATTTCGCCATCTTCAAATGGTATGACCAGCGCGCTTGATGTTTCGTAAGATGCCGTAATCGCGGCCTGCACGTCAGCATCCGTAAGGCCCAGCATCAGAAGCTGATCTTCGTTGGCGTCGAAGTCCACAACGGTGTCGGTGCCGAAGCTGTCGGCAAAAACGAAAGTGTCTGCGCCACTACCACCGACCAACAGGTCATTCTCGGCCCCGCCGAACAGGGTGTCATTTCCCGCGCCGCCAAACAGACGATCCGCACCGTCGCCCCCGGAAAGGTAATCATCAGCGTTGCGGCCGAACAGGCGGTCCTCTCCGGTGCCGCCGACCAGAATGTCGGCGTTTTGGGTGCCGGTAATCGTGTCGTTCCCGGCAAGGCCAATGCCGAACAGCCCGTCAGCGGGTGTTAGGTAATCAAGCGCGGATGACAGCAGGTCATCGCCCTCCGTACCGATACCCCCGTGGAATGCCTGACTGTCGGCCAACAATATGCCAAACGCATCTTCATCCACGGTTTCCGCAATCGCGGTTACGGTTTCAAGGTATAGAACCATGCTGTGTTCTGCGGCGCCGGGGCCCGCGTCGGCTGTTAGCTCTAGTTCAAGCACCTGACCTTGATGCCAGCCCAGCCCAAGCTCTTCTAAGCTGACAACAGGGTCGTCGCTGTGCTGAACGTTAAGAACATGTTCGGCGACCCCGTTGTCGGCCGTTAACGGAGCGTCCAGCCCCGGGGACCCGAAGGTGGCGATTTGGAACGACATCTCGGCCACGGCTGGGTTTTCGGCGATGTAGTCATCCAGCAAATAGGCGAACCTTTCGGCCATCGCCCCGCCAAGGCTGTGCCCTGTAACAACGATTTCGGTAATGCCGTTCGCGGCGGCGTAGTCAAGCGCGGCTGTGAACAGCGGGTCCAGCAACGCATAGTGGCGTTCTTGGGCAAAGGCGGCGTCGATATAGTCGCCGATGTCAAGCGGGTCCGGTTCACTGCCCCGAATGCTGATGGCTAGGGTGGTGCCGTCTTCGCTGATGGCAACAAAACCGAACGCCCGCCCGCCGATCAGGCCAGCGTTGGTGAAATAGCCCGGCTCGGACGTGGGGGTATAGCTGACCTGACCGTCCGCAAAGCCCTTACGGAAGTAGAACCCGAACCGGCCAGCGGCAACGTTCAGGTCGTCAGCACCCAGAACGGACCAGCCCGTATCGGCCAAGCGGTCCTCTAACGGAATGCCGCCAGCATAGGCGTTGAGTGAAAGTTCAGCCAAAATCTGAAGGTCATCGGGGGAAATGGGGGTGAACGAAGGCACGGCCGCTCCTGACTTAAAATATGAATGTCAGGTTCTGTTTATCCTCTGTCCCGTATTTCCCAAAGGGTTCATTCGCTAAAAGACTTTGTCGAACGATTGCTTAAGCTTGCTGACAACCTCATCAATATGGGCATCTGTCAGGATGAACGGCGGTGCAAGCAGGATGTGATCGCCGTTGCGCCCGTCGATGGTGCCGCCCATGGGATAGCAGATCAGACCGGCGGCGAAGGTTTCACGCTTCAACACTTTGTGGATGCTGCGGTCAGCCGCGAAGGGGCGTTTGGTTTCGCGGTCTTCAACGATTTCAAGCCCGCGGAACAGGCCGCGCCCGCGGATGTCTCCGATGTGAGGGTGCTGGCCGAACGCATCTTCCAGCGCTGATTGCAGCTTTGCGCCCATCACCTGCGCCCGCTTGGCAAGCCCGCCATCGGTCAGCTTGGTGATCACGGCAAGCGCGGCGGCCGCCGCAACCGGGTGCCCGATATAGGTATGCCCGTGCTGGAAAAAGCCGGACCCGTCTTCGATTGCGCGATAAATTTCGGCCGAACACAGCATTGCGCCGATCGGTTGATACCCGGCACCCAGCCCCTTGGCGATGGCGGTAATGTCGGGGGCAACGCCGTCTTGTTCACACGCGAAAAACGTGCCGGTGCGCCCCATGCCGCACATGACTTCGTCCAGTATCAGCAAGACACCGTATTGATCGCAGATCTCGCGGATACGTTTGAAATAGCCGTCAACAGGGGGCACTGCGCCAGCGGTCGCGCCGACAACGGGTTCGGCAACGAAGGCCATGACCGTTTCGGGGCCAAGGCGCAAAATCTCTTGTTCGAGTTCATTCGCGACGCGCTGGCCGTAATCGAACGCAGTTTCACCGGTGGCTTGCCCCCGATAGGCATAGCAGGGCGCGATGTGCGTGGTTTCGATCATCATCGGGGCAAATGGTTCGCGGCGCCACATGTTGCCGCCCGTCGCCAACGCACCAAGGGTGTTGCCGTGGTAACTCTGGCGTCGTGCGATGATGCGGTGGCGTTCCGGCTGACCAATTTCGATGCAATACTGACGCGCGAGCTTCAGCGCGGCCTCCATCGCTTCCGATCCGCCCGAAACCAGATAAACCCTGTCCAACCCTTCTGGGGCGTTGGCGATCAGCTTGTCGGCCAACGCTTCGGCCGACGCAGAGGTGAAAAAGCTGGTGTGGGCGAAGGCAAGTGTTTCAAGTTGGGACTTGATTGCGGCCGTTACGTCTGCGTCGCCATGGCCAAGACATGAAACAGCTGCCCCGCCAGAACCATCAAAATACTGTTTTCGATCAGTATCATAAAGATATACGCCTTCACCGCGCGCGGCTGTCGGCAAATCTGATTTTGTGTGGCGTGGGAAAATATGAGACATCAGGCGACCCTTTCACGCGGGTTCCCTCGCGGAACCCTCGCATGTCAAAGCATGAAACATACGTTTCAGTAATTGACAAGATTTAAAACGCATGAAACGTTCTGTTTCAATGATTCCATTGGGGTGAGAATGCCGCGCGCTTCGTCGATCGAAGAAAAAATCGCCGCCGAATACGTTGGCCTTAGCGCAAAGCTAAAGGACGCGGCCGATTATGTTGCGGCCCACCCCGTTGACGTGGCCACACGGTCGCTGCGTTCAATCTCTACATCATCCGGCCTTGCACCAGCGACGTTTTCGCGGCTTGCGCGCGCTTTGGGCTTTGAAAGCTATGAAGCCCTGCGGGAACTTTCGCGCAGCGCGATAGGCCGCAGGCATGTCAGCTTTTCAGAGAAGGCCCGTCGCCTTCAGGCCGAATCAGAAAGTGGCTCACAGCCACCGTTTCTTCAACGGCAGGCGGCCGCCTGTATCGCGAATATCGAAGCGACTGCGCAACTTATCGAACCATCACGGCTTGAAGCCGCTGTCGAACATTTGCACAATGCCGAACGTGTCACTGTGTATGGGGCCTTCGGGTCCACAGGGATCGTTGAATACCTTGGCTATATGGGGAGCTATTTCTCTGCAAATTGGCGCATCGCCGGGCGGTTAGGGGCATCTGTCTCTTCTGCGCTGACGGACCTTGCCAAGACCGATGCCGTGATCATAATAACCAAGCCGCCATTCGCCCGACGGGCGATTTTGGCAGCGGAAATGGCCAAAGAAAAAGGCGCGTATGTAATTGTCTTTACGGACAGTCATACATGCCCGGCCTTGCAACATGCCTCTGTGGGGTTCATCCTGCCATCAGAAAGCCCGCAGTTCTTTTCTTCATATGCGGCCACACTTGTACTGCTTGAGACAATCATCGGTATGCTTGTGGCACGTTCTGGCCCCAAGGCCAAAGCGCGCATAGAAGAAGTGGAGGCCAGCAATCACCGTCTGGAAGAGTTCTGGCGTGTGTAACCTTGAGTAAAAAGACGAAGATCCAACTAACGGGAGTATAATATGTTTGCCAAATTCAAATTCACAGCCGCTGCAGTTGCAGTGGGCATGATGGCCGCACCAGCGGCAATGGCTGAAGAATTCATCACCATCGGCACAGGCGGTGTAACTGGTGTTTATTACCCAACAGGTGGCGCGATTTGCCGTCTGGTAAACAAAGGCCGCAAAGAGCACGGCATCCGCTGTTCGGTCGAATCCACAGGTGGTTCGGTCTATAACATCAACACCATCCGCGAGGGTGAGCTTGAGTTCGGCGTTGCTCAGTCTGACTGGCAGTATCACGCGTATAACGGTACTTCGAAGTTCGAAGAGCAGGGCCCATTTGAAGGTCTGCGCGCTGTATTCTCTGTTCACCCAGAGCCGTTCACAGTTGTTGCACGTGCTGACGCTGGCATCACCAACTTTGACGACCTCAAAGGCAAGCGCGTGAACATCGGTAACCCAGGTTCCGGTCAGCGCGGCACGATGGAAGTTCTGTTGGCTGCCAAAGGCTGGACAACCGATGATCTTGCACTGGCGACAGAGCTGAAAGCGGCTGAACAGTCCGCAGCGCTTTGCGACAACCAGATCGACGCGATGGTTTACACGGTTGGTCACCCATCCGGTTCCATTCAGGAAGCCACCACAGCCTGTGACTCGGTTCTGGTAACTGTAGACGGCGAAGCAGTTGATCAGCTGATCGCTGACAACTCGTTCTACCGTTCGGCAACGATCCCTGGCGGCATGTATCGCGGTTCCGATGCTGACGTTCAGACTTTCGGTGTGGGCGCGACCTTCGTCACGTCTGACGCAGTTTCCGAAGACGCTGTTTATGCGGTTGTAAAGTCGGTGTTCGACAACTTTGAAGACTTCAAAAAGTTGCACCCTGCGTTCGCAAACCTGAAGCCAGAAGAAATGGCGACCGCTGGTCTGTCCGCTCCGCTGCACGCTGGTGCTGCGAAGTACTACAAAGAGATGGGTTGGATCGAATAATCTGATCTAAAGACCTAGGGGCGGGGGCGCTTTAGCCCCCGTCTTGCTGTGTTACGGGAAAACCCGAACCAAGGCGCAATTATAAGCGCTATGTCGAATTGAAAGCCGTGCGACGACACGGCATCATCAGGGAATTTGTGATATGTCGGATAGACGATCCGAAGGCCGAGCGCTTTCAGAGGAAGAACTTCAAGAACTCGTCGCTGCAAGTGATTCAGGCGCACGCAACCCAATCGGGCCTGTCGGCACGTTTCTGGCGGTTGTGGCGGTTGTCTGGTCCGTGTTTCAGGTGGTTCTGGCTTCGCCCATTTCGAATGTGGTTTTGCCGGGAGACATCATTAACAACTCTCGTCAGATCCATTTGGCATTCGCCATGTTCCTTGCCTTCACCGCCTACCCAGCGCTGAAATCGAGCCCGCGCCACTTCATCCCTATTCAGGATTGGATCATGGCAATCGCAGGGGCTGCGATCGCGCTTTATGGTTATATTTTCTACCAGAAGATCGTCAATTCCGGCGGCTTGGCAGATGATATGGACAAGTGGTTTGCGCTTGCTGGCCTGCTGCTGCTTTTCGAAGCTGCGCGCCGCGCGCTTGGCCCCGCGATGGCAATCATCGCGACGATTTTCCTGATGTATGTCTTCTTCGGCTCGTCCGAATGGGTGCCTGATGTCATCCGTTGGAAGGGTGCTTCGCTTAAGAAGGCGATGAGCCATATGTGGATCACATCCGAAGGCGTGTTCGGCATTGCCTTGGGCGTTTCCACCAAGTTTGTGTTCCTGTTCGTGCTGTTCGGTGCCTTGCTGGATAAGGCCGGTGCCGGGAACTATTTCATCAAAATGGCCTTTGGCGCACTTGGCCACCTGCGTGGTGGTCCCGCCAAAGCGGCTGTTGTTGGTTCTGCTGCGACTGGCCTGATTTCCGGTTCGTCCATCGCAAACGTTGTGACGACGGGCACGTTCACCATTCCGCTGATGAAACGGGTTGGTTTCAGCTCGGAACAAGCGGGCGCTGTTGAGGTTGCATCCTCGGTCAACGGGCAGATCATGCCGCCCGTCATGGGCGCGGCCGCGTTCCTGATGGTTGAATATGTCGGCATTTCGTATGTCGAGGTGATCACCCATGCATTCCTGCCTGCGATCATTTCCTACATGGCGCTGGTTTACATCGTGCATCTGGAAGCCGTGAAACGGAACATGCCAACCCTTGGCAACCGGATCACATCGTTGGGCCGGACGATTGGCGGTATGGCACTGTTCTTCGCAGGCTTTGCGGCGCTGTGTTACGGCGTGCAGTATCCTGTGGCTTTGGTTGCGGCGATGGTGCCATCGGGTGCGGGCTGGGTTCTGGCCCTGCTGGTATTCCTGTCTTACGTTGTGCTGCTGTGGCTTGCCGCGCAGGTTCCTGACCTAGAGGCAGACGACCCCAACGCGGAACAGGTTGAACTGCCTGTCGTGGCCGAGATTTATAAGGCTGGTCTGTACTTCCTACTGCCAATCATCGTCTTGGTGTACTTCCTGATGATCGAACAGAAATCGCCGGGTCTATCGGCGTTCTGGGCGACCGCGCTGCTGTTCGCCATTCTGCTGACGCAACGCCCGCTGAAATCGATCTTCCGTGGTGAAAGCGAAACCGCCAATGCATTCCGCGATGGGGTGAAAGACCTGATCGCCGGTCTGATTGACGGTGCGCGCAACATGATCGGTATTGGCCTGGCCACCGCAACTGCGGGCGTCATCGTCGGCACCGTTACCTTGACCGGTATCGGGCAGGTGATGGCCGATCTGGTCGAATTCGTTTCGGGCGGTAACCTGATCCTGATGCTGATCTTCGTTGGTATCTTGTCCCTGATCCTTGGGATGGGCCTGCCGACTACGGCGAACTATATCGTCGTCAGCTCGCTTATGGCGGGGGTCGTGGTGGAACTGGGCGCGCAATCGGGCCTTATCGTTCCGCTGATCGCGGTCCACCTGTTCGTGTTCTACTTTGGGATCATGGCGGATGTGACGCCACCCGTGGGTCTTGCCAGTTTTGCGGCTGCTGCGGTTTCGGGCGGCGATGCGATTAGAACGGGCTTCATCGGCTTCTTCTATTCGCTGCGCACCGTTGCGTTGCCGTTCATGTTTATCTTCAACACGGATTTGTTGTTGATCGACGTGGGCTGGCTGCAGGGCATCCTTGTGTTCATCATCGCCTCTATCGCGATCTTGGTCTTCACGGCCGGTACGATGGGGTATTTTGTAACCCGTTCCAACATCGTGGAAAGCGTCGCGCTGGTGCTGATCGCGTTTGTTCTGTTCCGGCCTGATTTCGTAATGAACCGGATCGTGCCACCCTTCGAAAACATCGCACCTGCGCAACTTAGCCAATCCATCGGCGCGATGGAGGCAGGCAAAGAGGTGCGTCTTGTCGTAAGCGGCCCAGACTTTGACACCGGAGAGCCGAAGGAAACCACGCTTGTGGTGCCCGTGGGTGCAGAGGCGTCCGGCGACGAACGCCTTGCCGCATCCGGCCTGACCGTGTTCGAAGAAGACGGTGCGTTGAAATTGGACGAACCGTTCCCCGGTACGCCTTTCTTCGACACGATGAGCTCGTTTGATTTCTACGGTGATGCGCCGGTTACGGTCGCATCGGTTCAGGCCCCGGCAAAACAGCCTTTGAAAGAACTGGTGTTCATTCCCGCGCTTCTTCTGTTGGCGGGTGTGGCCTTTATCCAAAGGGCACGTGCCCGACGTCAGGAAGGAGTAGCAGCATGAGCAGTTCTGTTTTGTGTGCCATCGATGTTAGCCAGCCCGGTGTTGACCGGAACGTGTTGATGGAGGCCCATAAGCTTGCGCAGCTTGACGATGCGCGGCTTGATGTCATCACCGTCGTCCCCGACTTCGGGATGAGCGTTGTTGGAGGCTTCTTTGATCGCAACTTCCACGACAAAGCAGTGGCCGAAGGGCGCAAAATTCTGAATGAATTTGTGACCGAAACGCTGGGGGCAGAGGTCAACAAAGAGGTCCGCCATGTGGTTGCAACGGGCAAGGCTTACGCCGAAATCCTGCACGCCGCGCGCGAGGCTGGAAGCGACCTGATCGTTATCGGATCGCACAAGCCAGAGCTTAGCGATTACCTGCTGGGTCCGAATGCCGCGCGTGTTGTGCGGCATTCGAAATGTTCAGTCTACGTGGTGCGTTAAGCGTTACTTAAAGGCCGGCTTGCGCTTTTGCAGGCTGGCCATCACCGCTTCCATCTGGTTCGGGCCACCGATGATCTGGGCCTGAAGCTCTGCCTCTAGCGCCAGCCCTTCGGCGGCTGTGGCACCCCAAGCGGTATCCACCAACACCTTCGCCCGTTGCACCGCGTCAGGCGCGCGTTCGGCCAGCGTTTCGGCCAATGCGCGGGCTTCGGCCAGCGGGTCATCGGCCAAGCGGGTGACAAGCCCCATGGAAAGCGCCTCGGCCCCGTCGAAGATACGGCCTGTCATAACCAGCTCTTTGGCGACATCCGGGCGTACAAGACGGGGGAGGGATTGGCTGATACCCATATCAGGGATCAGGCCCCACTTTGCCTCCATGATTGAAAGCTTGGTGTCAGGCGCGGCGATGCGGAAATCGGCACCAAGCGCCAGTTGCATACCGGCACCAAAGCACACGCCATCCAGCGCGGCGATAACGGGCAGCTGAAGTTCCTGCCAGACAGTGATGGGCTTTTGAAACAGGTTCGCAACTTCGCCTTCGGGCGGGTTGCGCATCTGTTGCTTGATTTCGTCCAAACGCGTCGCAAGGCTTTGCAGCAGCATCAGGTCGATACCTGCCGAAAACGCGCCGCCCGCGCCGTGCAGAATGACGGCGCGGATGTCTTTGCGCGTTTTCAGATCTTCGCCTGCTGCCGTCAGTGCGTCCAGCAGGTCAAAGTTCAGCGCGTTTTTCTTTTCTGGCCTGTTAAGGCACAGTTCGGCCACATGGCCGTTTGTTGTGATGGTTAGCAGATCGCTCAATCCCGTCCTCCCGCGAATTTTGCCTCCCACTCTACGCGTTCGTCGTCGGTAATCTTGCGGAACGTAACGTCGGGCACGGTGAATTCGTGGCCAACGGGCAGGGCGGACAGGGCGGCGGCCACATCATCTGGCCAGCTGTCATCGCCGGTTTTCAAGGCTTCCATCAGCGCGGCAGAGGCGTCGGGGATGAACGGGCGCGACAGAACCGCATACACGCGGATCAGGTTCAGCGACAGGCGGATAACGGCGGCGGCGGCCTCCGGGTCGGTCTTGAACTTGGCCCAAGGCTCTGCGCTTTGCAGGTATTCGTTGCCAGCAACCCAGATCGCGCGCAACTCTCCGGCGGCTTTGCGAACTTCCATCGCTTCCATGTGTTCTTCGTAGGCGCGGATGCGGGTGGTCAGTTCAGCGATCAGCGCGTCTTCTTGTGCGCCGAACGCACCGCCATCGGGCACCACTTCGCCGAACTTGGACCGGCAGAATTTGGTGACGCGCGATACGAAGTTGCCCAGTACGTCGGCCAAGTCTTTGTTGACCGAAGCTTGGAAGTTTTCCCACGTGAATTCGCTGTCCGAATTTTCGGGCGCGTGGGACAAAAGCCACCAGCGCCAGTAGTCGGCAGGCAGGATCGCCAGCGCCTGATCCATGAACACACCGCGCCCTTGGCTGGTGCTGAACTGGCCGCCGTCATAGTTCAGATAGTTGAACGATTTGATGTAATCGACCAGCTTCCACGGTTCGCGCGAACCCATGATCGTGGCCGGGAACGAAAGCGTATGGAACGGCACGTTGTCTTTGCCCATGAACTGAACGTAACGCACATCATCCGCGCCTTTGTCGGTGCGCCACCAGCGTTCCCAATCAGCATCGGTTTTACCGTTCGCATCGGCCCATTCCGCCGTCGCCGCGATGTATTCGATGGGCGCGTCGAACCAGACGTAAAAGACTTTGCCTTCCATGCCCGGCCAATCGTCGCCGCCCTTTTTCACCGGCACACCCCATTTCAGGTCACGCGTGATGCCGCGATCCTGTAGGCCGTCGCCATCGTGCAGCCACTTCTTAGCGATCGAGGTTGTCAGAACCGGCCAACCCTTTTGGCTGTCGATCCACTGATCAATTTCGTCCTTCATCGCAGATTGGCGTAGGTACAGGTGTTTGGTTTCGCGCACCTCAAGGTCGGTCGAGCCAGAGATGGCCGAACGAGGATCGATCAGATCGGTCGGGTCCAGCTGCTTGGTGCAGTTTTCGCATTGGTCGCCGCGCGCACGGTCATAGCCACAGTTGGGGCAGGTGCCTTCGATATAGCGGTCCGGCAAGAAGCGGCCATCGGCGTTGGAATAAACCTGCTTTTCGCTGACTTCCTGAATGAAGCCATTGTCGGCCAGTTTGCCTGCGAAATGCTGGGTCAATGCGCGGTTCTGGTCGGATGACGAACGGCCATAGTGATCGAAGGATAGGCGGAAACCGTCAGCCAATTCAGCCTGTTCACCATGCATGCGGGCGCAGTAATCCGCGACCTCTTCGCCGGTTTTGGCTGCGGCCAGTTCAGCGGGCGTGCCGTGTTCGTCGGTGGCACAGATGAACATCACCTCGTGCCCGCGCTGGCGCATGTAGCGCGCGAACAGGTCTGCCGGAAGCTGAGAGCCGACAAGGTTGCCCAGATGTTTGATGCCATTGATATAGGGCAGGGCCGAGGTGATAAGGATGCGTGCCATGCGATGCGCCTTTTTCGTCGTTTCGGGGCACGTTTAACGCAGGGCTTGAGCGATGGCTAGCATATGTCTTGAAAGCGTGCATATGGCACAGTGTGTGAAGGGTGGGCCCGTTCGGTCAAATCAATTCAAAGTTATGCATGTCTTGGGCGGAAACTCTGTTAGTTTGGCCCGGTAAATAGGGAGAGACATCACATGAAAAACGTTCTACTTGCCGGGGTCATTGCCCTTGGGTCCGCCACTGCCTGCCTTGCCGAAGGTGTAACCCACCACATCGCGGTTCACGTTGATGAGAACGACCCACAGGTCATGAATATGGCCCTGAACAACGTCCAAAACGTCACCGCCTATTACAAAGAACAAGGCGATGAGGTTGTCGTAGAAGTCGTGGCCTATGGCCCGGGCCTGAATATGTACGTTCCCGGCAAAAGCCCGGTCGCCGACCGCATATCGGCCATGTCATTGGAAATGGACAACCTGACCTTTGCTGCCTGTGGAAACACCTTGCGCAATATGAGCAAGAAACTTGGCCATGATGTTGAACTGATGGACGAGGCGAACGTCGTGCCGTCGGGTGTTGTTCGTCTGGTAGAGTTGCAAGAGCAAGGTTTTGCTTACATTCGCCCCTAGTAGGGGTTGCCCTTTGGCGTTAGCGCTATAACTCTGCCTCCAAACGTTCAACATCGGGGGCAGAGAATGCGTAAGACGAAACTTGGCCAAAGTAATATCGAAGTTACAGAGATTTGCCTCGGCTCTATGACATGGGGTTCGCAGAATACGCTGGACGAAGGTCATGCGCAGATCGACATGGCGTTGGATCGCGGCGTGAATTTCATCGACACCGCAGAGATGTATCCGGTGAACCCGGTTAAAGCGGAAACCGCGGGCCGTACCGAAGAAATCATTGGCGCGTGGTTCGAAAAGACCGGGCGCCGGGACGAGGTTGTACTTGCTTCAAAGATCACAGGTGAAGGGCTGCAAACACGCCGCGATGCGGGGCTCATTAACCGTGCATCGATCAACGAAGCCGTCGAGGGGTCGCTCAGCCGGCTAAAGACCGATGTGATCGACCTGTATCAATTCCATTGGCCTAATCGCGGCTCTTATCATTTCCGCAAAAACTGGGCGTACGACCCATCCAAACAAAACCGCGCCGAAACCATCGACCACATGGAAGAGGCGCTGGATGCGCTTCAGGATCTGGTTAAGGCGGGTAAAATCCGCGAATTCGGGCTTTCAAATGAAAGCGCGTGGGGGACGGCACAGTGGTTGCGACTGGCCGAAGCCAAAGGTGCGCCACGGGTTCAGGCCATTCAGAACGAATATTCTCTGCTGTGCCGCCTATACGACACCGATCTGGCAGAGCTTGGCGTGAACGAAGACGTGACGCTGTTGGCATATTCCCCACTTGCGACCGGGTTGCTAAGCGGCAAGTACGCGGGCGATGTGACCCCCGAAGGGACGCGCCGTGCGGTGAACCCGACATTGGGCGGGCGGATTTCCCCGCGCGTCTGGGAGGCCGTTTCGGCCTATCTGCGCATTGCGAACGAACACGGGCTGGACCCAGTTCAGATGGCGATTGCCTTTGTCTTGTCGCGCCGTTTCCCAGTGGTCCCGATCATTGGCGCAACATCGCTGAAACAGCTGGACACCGTTATTGGTGCTGCGGACGTAACGCTTAACGACGATGTATTGGCTGAAATCGAGGCGGCGCACAAAGCGCACCCAATGCCGTACTAAGCAAACAATACTGCTTGCGCCGCGCGTCTCCTTAAGGTCCCCTGACACGAAGGAGGCGCGCGATGTCACTTAACATGAACCGCGAGGTGTTTATCACCTGCGCTGTCACCGGAGCCGGGGCAACTCAGGACCGGTCTCCATATGTGCCACGCTCGCCAGCGGAAATCGCGCAAAGCGCAATCGACGCGGCCAAGGCTGGCGCGGCGGTGGTTCACTGCCATGTGCGAGACCCGGAAACCGGGGCCCCGTCGCGGGATCTGGCGCTATACCGAGAGGTGACAGATCGTATCCGGGACGCAGACGTGGACGTGGTGTTGAACCTGACGGCGGGTATGGGGGGCGATATCGTCTTCGGGCCGACCGACGCTCCGTTACCGATCAAATCCGACAGCAGTGACATGATCGGCGCGGCCGCACGGGTGGCGCATATCGTTGAATGCCGCCCTGAAATTTGCACGCTTGATTGCGGCACGATGAACTTTGCAGAAGCTGATTATGTGATGGTCAACACGCCAGGTATGCTGCGTTCGATGGCCACCATCATGCGTGACGCTGGTGTGAAGCCCGAAATCGAGGCCTTTGATACAGGCCATCTTTGGCTGGCCAAACAACTGGTCGCAGACGGGGTAATCAACGACCCCGCATTGGTTCAGCTGTGCATGGGGGTGCCGTGGGGCGCGCCGGATGACCTGAATACCTTCATGGCGATGGTTAACAATGTGCCAGCGGATTGGACCTTTTCCGCCTTTGGCTTGGGGCGCCATCAAATGCCCTATGTGGCGGCGTCGGTTCTGGCCGGGGGCAACGTAAGGGTGGGGTTAGAGGATAACCTGATGCTTGATAAAGGAGTGTTCGCCACGAACGCGCAATTGGTGGCGCGTGCTGTGACGATCATCGAAAACTTAGGCGCCAAGGTGATTGGCCCGGCCGACGTGCGCGCGCGCCTTGGCCTTCAGAAAAGAGAACCTGTATGAAGTGGATGGTTATATGTGCGGCCGTGTTGGCGGGCTGTGGTGCCTCTGGGCCAGAGGGGGCGTCGGTGATCCGCGATGCCGCGTCCCCGATCAGTTCGATGGCTGCGATGGAGGGCGCGCGTTTTGCCGGTGATTGGGTGATCGTCGCCGCCTTCGAAAACGGAGAGATGGGCAAGGCGGGCGACCGCGTGACAATCGGCGCGCAGGGGGATGCTTATTCCATGCAGATCGCACGCGCGGGAAACGTTCCGCTGACGCGCACGGGGGCGGGCCGTTTTGTGCAGAGTAAGCCCAAGCGGGAATTCTGGGTGCTTTGGGTGGACGCAGATTACCGCACAGCCGTGATTGGCAGCCCTTTCAACCAGCTTGGCTGGATCATGGACAGAACAGCCAGTGGTGCATCCGACCGCGTGGCTGCCGCGCGTGAGATATTGGATTGGAACGGCTATGACCTGCGCCAACTGACGCCGCTAACACCATGACCAAGACAGCAGCGATCATCGGTGGCGGGGTTATCGGCGGCGGCTGGGCGGCGCGTTTCCTGTTGATGGGTTGGAACGTTCGCGTATTCGACCCCGACCCAGAAGCAGAACGCAAAATCACAGAGGTATTGGAAAACGCCCGCGCCGCAATGCCGGGCCTGTCTGATCGGATGCTTCCAGACGAAGGGGCGCTGAGCTTTTGCAGCTCCATCTCATCCGCGGTCAAAGGGGCCGATTGGATACAGGAAAGCGTGCCTGAGCGGCAGGAGCTGAAACGCACGCTGTTCCAGAAAATTCAGGCCCATTGCGATGATAATGCGATCATCGGTTCGTCAACCTCGGGGTTTATGCCGTCCACACTTCAAAAAGGTGCGACACGCGGCAGTCAGATCGTCGTGACGCACCCGTTCAACCCGGTCTATCTGTTGCCATTGGTAGAGCTGGTCGCAAGCCCGGCGAACCCGCCCGACCTTGTCGAAAGGGCCGAAGAAACCCTTCGCAGCATCGGAATGTACCCGCTGAAGGTGCGCGCCGAAATTGACGGCCATATCGCGGACCGGCTGTTGGAAGCCGTCTGGCGCGAGGCGCTGTGGCTGGTCAAAGACGGCATCGCCACGACGGCAGAGATAGACGAGGCAATTCGTATGGGTTTTGGGCTGCGCTGGGCGCAGATGGGTCTTTTCGAAACCTATCGGATTGCGGGCGGAGAGGCGGGAATGGCGCAGTTCCTTGCGCAGTTTGGCCCGTGCCTGAAATTGCCATGGACCAAGCTGACCGATGTGCCGGACCTGTCTGAGGCACTGATTGAAAAAATCACCTCGCAGTCTGACGAACAGTCCGGTGCGCATTCGATCCGAGAGTTGGAGCGGCAACGTGATACCAACCTTGTGGCGATGATGCGCGCGCTGAAATGGGCCGATTGGGGGGCGGGGGCGCATCTGAATATCGTCGATGCGGCGCAGCCCGCGCCGGCGTGGGATATTTCAAAACCCATCCGCATCATTCAACGCGCCGTCCCATTGGATTGGACCGATTACAACGGCCACATGACCGAAGCGCGCTATCTTCACGCGTTCGCGGAGGCGACCGATCGGTTCATGGAGTTCATTGGTTGCGATTCTGATTATATCGCTGCGGGGCAAAGCTTTTTTACGGTGGAAACCCATATCCGGCATTTGGACGAAGTTCTGGCCGGTGCGAAGATTCACATCGACACGCAGTGCTTGGTTGGCAAGGGAAAGAAGATGCACCTGTTCCACCGCATGTACGAAGGGGACAGGCTGCTAGCAACCGGGGAGCATATGCTGCTTCATGTCAGCCTAGAGACACGGCGCAGCGTTTTGCCCACCGGCGCGATCAAGGAAAAGCTGGAACAGATTGCACAGGCCCATGCCGCGCTGCCATGGCCAGATGGCGCGGGCCGGGCTGTTGGGCAGGGGGCTAAGTAATCTCGGCACGCAGGGTGCGCAGATAGGCGGGCCAGTCGCGGTCAGACAGGCTGGCCTCTCTCACCAAACCATCGAAGTGCCGCGTGAACGCCTCCACCCGGATGGTATCGCGAAACGCAAGATAGTTGCGCCCAAGATAGATCACCGCCAGACGCGGACCGAAGATGGTGATGGGTGCCGAAAACAACCTGCGCGCGTCGAAGAATGTAAGGCGCAGGGCAGGGAACAGCTGTTCATGCAAGTTTAACAGCCGGTCGATCTGTTCTAGTCGTGTGTCGGCACAGAGGCCCGCATAATACCCTTCGGCCCGCGCAAAGCTGTCCAATTCGTGCAGTGGCATCGCGATTTCATAGTCCGACCTGGCACCGCGCATCCATTTCAGCCGATCTTCGGACGCGCCAATGGCTTGTTCAGTCGTGCGCCCAAGGTGCGGTTCATATTCCCACTGAAGCATCGCACGGGTTTTCAGCATGTCGGGAAGCGAGGCTGGGACGTGGCGAATTTTGAAACCGGCCGCTTCCTGATGCCACTCAAATATCTGCTCGTCGATCAGGGCGCGCTGGGCGTCAGTCATGGCAAAGCTTGTAGCCAGCAAATCGGCGGCACTTTCCGGACGGTCGCTTAACCCAAGAAGCCAGTCCGCCGACACGCCAAGGGCGCTTGCACAGGCACCAACAACATGTGCATTGGGCAAACGCGCGCCGTCGCTGGTTAGCAGTTGAGAAATCGTGGACCGATCAACGCCGGTTTCACGCGCAAGGGCGCTTTGGCTTTTTGAGCGCATCTCCATCGCGGCCAACAGGCGTTTGCGCAGCATGCGCGCGCGGCTCAACTTGTCGATATTTGTGTCCATTGGTTACTAAATACAGCATTCGCAGACTAATGTTAATCATTTCCAGAATGTGACGTCCCGGGCTGTTCGACTACACATCGGATAAACCCGTTTCGGAAGGATATAAGGAAGTGCGGCAACCTGCTGTCAGCAAATACTTTTTGGCGATTTATACGCGCAAAACCTGCGGTATGTGTAATGAGTGACGGGAGAAAATTTCGCGGGCTGGTCGAGTGGCCGACCTTGGCGCTTTTGGTGGTTTGCTATGGCTTGTGGGTACTTGGAACGACGATTATCGCGATGTGGTCTATCACACTTGGGGTCATCGTAACGGCCGTTGCGATTGCCCTGCATTCGTCGCTGTCGCATGAAATTATCCACGGCCACCCGTTCCGCAACAAGCGCCTGAACGAGGCATTGGTCTTTCCTGGGGTGACGCTTTGCATCCCGTTTTTGCGGTTTCGTGACACCCATCTGGCCCATCACAAGGATTCAATCCTGACCGACCCCTATGACGACCCCGAGTCGAACTATTTGGATCAGGGCGTGTGGGATCAGCTTTCTGGCGTCAGGCGGGCCGTGTTGGCCTTCAACAATACATTGGCCGGGCGTTTGCTTATCGGCCCGTTCGTTGGCCAAATCGCGTTTATGGCTGCGGATTTCCGGGCCGTGAAAGCCAGAGAGCCCGGAGTGTTGGCCGGATGGCTTTGGCACGTTCCTGCGGTCGTTCTTGTTCTGCTGTGGCTTTGGCTGTTTGGCGCAATGCCGCTGTGGGCGTATCTGTTGTCGGCTTATATCGCGTTGGCGGTGCTGAAGATCCGGACGTTTCTGGAACATCAGGCCCACGAGCGCGTGCGTGGAAGAACCGTGATCATCGAAGACCGCGGCCCCTTGGCGTTTTTGTTTTTGAACAACAACCTGCACGTTGTTCATCACATGCATCCGGCTGTGCCGTGGTACAGGCTGCCAGCCCTCTATTTCGGAAACTCAGAACGTTATCTGAAGCGGAACGAGGGGTATTTTTATCGCTCTTACGCCGAAGTGTTCCGGCGCTATTTCCTGAAAGCGAAAGACCCGGTGCCGCATCCTCTTTGGCGGCGCTAACGATCGCTCGACGGGGGGGATGGCACGTGGCATCAGGGTGGCATGGAAATCTGGATCCTCGTTACCCTTGCCGCCGCTGCGGTGCAGACCGTGCGCTTTATGTTGCAAAAGCAGCTTCAGGGGGCGGGGCTTAGCACCGGCGGCGCGACGTTTTCACGGTTTCTTTTTGCCGCCCCTTTGGCGGTTGCCTTGGCATCGGTGCTGATTTGGCGTTCAGGCGAGGCTGTGCCGGGTATGCCGCCGCGATTTTGGGCCTTTGTGCTAACCGGGGGCCTGTTTCAGGTGGTCGCGACCTTCGCCCTTGTCGCCTTGTTTGCCGAGCGGAATTTCGCGGTGGGGATCGCGTTTACCAAAACAGAGACGGTGTTGGTGGCTCTCTTTTCTGCCGTCATTCTGGGCGAGGCCGTCAGCCTATGGGGTTTTGCCGCCATTTTGGTCGGGGTGGTTGGCGTGATACTGCTGTCTCAACCGCCAGGGGCCGCGTTTGGGCGCAATTTGTGGAACCGCGCGTCGGCCCTTGGGGTGTTGGCGGGCGCTTGTTTCGGGGTGTCCGCAATCGGGTATCGCGGTGCGTCCCTTTCCTTGGAAAGCGGTGAATTCTTCCTGCGTGCAGCACTTTCGTTGGCGGTGGCCACGACGTCGCAAGCAATTGGGATGGCAGTCTGGCTGCGTTTGAAAGAGCAGGGCACATTAACCCGCGTTCTAAAGGCTTGGCGCAAAATGGTGCTGGTGGGGGTTACCGGCATGTTGGGAAGCCTTGGCTGGTTCACGGCGTTCACGCTGCAAAACGCGGCCTATGTGCGCGCCCTTGGACAGGTAGAGCTGGTGTTTTCCGTGTTGGTCACATGGCTTGTCTTTAACGAACGTTCCAGCCTTCGCGAAACCGGTGGCATCGCGTTGATCGCGGTATCAATCATCATGATCGTGCTGTTGACCTAGCGCAGGCGCAGAAATTCAGACGTGGCGTCGTGATTGTTGAAAAACGGCACGCTTGCGGGGGGCAGGCCTGATTGGATCAGGCCCCAAACTTCGGCCAGAACCACTTCGGTTATGAACGGCATGTTGAACCCGCGTGCCTTGTCCAGCGGCACCCATTGGAGGTGGCGCAGTTCGTCCTCGGCCCCGGAAAAATCATCGATATCGCTGGCGGACTGATCGGCATCGACCAGAAAGAAACGCGCATCAAAGCGGCGCGGGCGACCGGGGGGCGTGATGGCCCGGAAGATGAAATGGAACCCTTCGGGGCAGGGCAGGTGGCCGGATGCCGCGAAACCGCGCCAGCCCTTGGGGGCAGGGTCAGGCCACGTGCCGGGCGTGCCAAGGATCAGCCCGGTTTCTTCCCACACCTCGCGAATACCAGCGGCAACAAGCGCCGGGGCAAGCGCGGGGTCTGCATGCGCACATAGGCGCGCGTTGCATTCGTTGTTTAGGGCCGGGGACAGCGGCACCGTTGCATCCACCGCGTCAACTGCGCCGCCGGGAAAAACAAATTTGTCTGGCATAAACGCGGCAGATGATCCGCGTTGCCCCATCAAAACCTTCGGCTCTGTCTGGGCATCCCTTAGCATGATGACGGTCGATGCGTCGCGCAGCGCTGATTTATCTGGCTTGTTCAGCTCTTCGCCCCGAAGCCGTGCATTCTTTTCGCCCATTGTAACGCCACCAATAGCCCCTTCAATCTAGGAAGAAGGTAGAGCGAGAGTGCGACGCAGCCAACAGTGAAGATGGATGCAAGCACCAATGGGTCCGGTCGAAAGCTGGTAAACGCAACATGAATAAGCGGTGCCATCAGATGCCCAACCACCAAAATCGTCAGATAGGCCGGGCCATCATCGGCGCGGTGATGGTGAAGCTCTTCGTGGCAGACGGCGCAATTGTCGCGTACCTTTAAGTATCCGCGCAGCATCGGGCCCGCACCGCAATTCGGGCAGCGCCGACGCCATCCGCGCCACAGTGCCGGCTTCACGGGCCGATCCGTCATTTTACTCATACTGTAGAATCCCAATTTGGACCGCGGTTCTTCCCGCGATCGATACTTTAGTAGGATAATGGTAGCGGCAACAGAAAACAGCGGGACAAAGCGCCTTGCGTCGGGATGTCGCAAAAATCTTTCACAAAAAACGACGGAAGTGCGCAGGTGGCGCGTTTTTATATCAGAACGCAGGAAATGAGCCTGCGTCGCAAACGACGACCTGAAAGCAGGAGATATAAGAATGACACGCAAGTTTCTAACGAGCACCCTGACCGCACTGACCCTTGGCGCTGTTGCGCTTTCCGTGGCAAGCCCGGCTTCCGCATTTGGTAAGCATGGCGGCGACCAGGGGCGGCGTGGCCAGATGATGTTCGACCAGCTTGATGCCAATTCTGATGGCGTTCTGACTGCGGATGAATTCGAAGCCCGCATGAAAGAGCGTTTCGCCACCCTCGACGCAGATGGCAACGGCGAGATTTCGGCCGAAGAACTGGCAACGGGCCAGCCAAAGCGGCAAATGGCCGATGGCCATAAGCGTGGATTTGGCAAAGGCAAAGGCTTTGGTGATCGCGCGGCACCGACAGCCGAGCAGCGTCAGGCCTTTGCTGAGCGTATGATCGAGCAAAAAGACCAGAATGACGACGGTCTGCTAAGCGTCGAAGAACTCGCCGCAGCACCAAACGGTGACGCGATGTTCAAGGGCATGGATACAGATGGAGATGGCTCCATCTCGCGCGAGGAATTCGATGCAGCCCGTCAGGACAGGGCAGCCCGGATGCCGAAAAACATGCCGCTTCCTCAGAATTGATGGCAGTTGGTTTAATCGTTGGTCGCCCCAGTGAAAGGGGCGGTCGACCCGCCAGTTCGATTGTGAATTCTAGTAAAACAGGCTAGGCCTTTTTCGGGATGGATATGGCCTTTGATGTGCAAAATGAGGTTTCTGACGAAACCCTTCTGGTGCTGTACGGCAACGGCGATGCTGCGGCTTCGCGGGCGTTGACGTTGCGCCTGACGCCGCGGGTGTTGGGGTATGCGTCCAGAATACTAAATGATCCGGCCGAAGCCGAGGATGTGGCGCAAGAGGCTATGCTGCGGCTGTGGCGCATCGCGCCAGAGTGGCGGCAAGGCGAGGCGAAAGTCTCTACTTGGCTTTACCGCGTGGTGGCGAACCTATGCACTGATCGGTTGCGAAAGCGCCGGAGCGTGGACATAGACAGCATCGCCGAGCCCGAGGATGATGCGCCCGGCGCAGAAGCCCAGCTTCAGGCGGCATCGCGCGCGAAGGCGTTGGAAGAAGCCCTGCAAACACTGCCAGAACGGCAGCGGCAGGCGGTGGTGCTGCGGCATATCGAAGGGTTGGGGAACCCGGAAATAGCCGAAGTACTGGAAATAAGCGTTGAGGCGGTGGAAAGTTTGACCGCCCGAGGCAAACGGATGCTGACGGCCGCACTGTCGGGTCGGCGGGAAGAATTGGGGTATGGTGATGGTTGATATGCACGATAAAGATCAAGAGCTTGAGCTGTTCTTCGCTGCGGCGCGCGACGACGCGCCGGTGCCGTCTGATGACTTGATGGCGCGGGTGTTCGCGGACAGCGTCGAGAACATGCCAAGCGGCGCTGGGATCGTTCCCGCGCCTTTGGTCAAGGATGGCGTTGTCACGCGTTTCCTGAAGGCTATCGGCGGTTGGCCAGCGCTTGCGGGGTTGGCGACGGCCACGATGGCGGGCGTCTGGATCGGATATAGTGCGCCTGCTGGTTTGGCCACGGTCACGGGTGGGGTTCTTGCCTCTTCGGATACTGGATATGACATTGTCGATCTGATCCCCTCGATGGATGGATTTTTGATGGAGGGAGGCGCGTGAGCGATCTGGATACTCAAAAACCGCGCAAGCGTTTTACTTGGGGGCGTGCTCTGCTTGGGGCGTCGCTTGCGATGAACTTGTTGGTTGTTGGGGTGGTTGCGGGATCTATCTTGAACCATGCGAAGCCGCCGAAAAGCGCGCCGTTGCCGGGCGGGGATATCATTGGGTACGGGCCATATACGCAAGCATTGACCGCCGAAGACCGTGTGGTTTTACGCGATGCGATGAAACGCAAGGCGCCCGAGCTGCGCAGCAATCGAAAAGAAGTGAAGCGCGACTTTGACCGCCTGCTTGTGACACTGCGCGCGCAACCGTTCGATAGGGCCGCTGCCGAGGCAATCTTGGGGGCGCAACATGCGCGTGTCGAAGGGCAGGTTGTCTTGGTGCGCAGGTTGCTTATGGATCATATTGAGCAGATGGAACCCGCAGAGCGTGTTGCCTTCGCTGAACGGCTAACGGACGCTATTCGCCGCGGCCCGAAATCCCGGAAACCGGCGCGTGACTAAGTAGGGGTGGCCCCGTTTAGGGGCTGACCGTGACGGTGTTTCTGCCCTCAGCTTTTGCAGCGTAAAGGGCCGCGTCAGCGCGCGCCATCAGGGCATCAATGGCGACGTCGCGCCCGTCACTGATCGCAAGCCCAATGCTGACCGAAACTGAAAGCGAGCCCATCGAACCGGGAAGCGTGACAGGCGTTTGGTTAATCCGCTCGCGCAGCCGTTCGGCCGCCGAGGTGGCCTTGGTTAGGCTGGTTTCCGGCAGGGCGACCAAGAACTCCTCCCCTCCGATCCGCGCGACAAGGTCAACGGCGCGCAGTTCACCGGTCAGCATATGCGCGACCTGTTCTAAGACCGCATCGCCACTGGCGTGGCCAAAACGGTCATTCACCGTTTTGAACCGATCCAGATCAAGCAACATAATCGCGAACGGACGGCGGGTTTCGGTTGCGCGTTCGGCGATGCGGGCAAGATGCGGCATCGCGTAGCGACGATTGAACAAGCCCGTCAACGGGTCCGTAACAGCCAGCCGCAACCCATCCTTGACCGAAGCGCGCAGCCGGTCTGCCTGATATTTGCGGGTCAACTGCGTTTCAAGGCGCAGCGCCATTTCGGCGGGATCAAACGGGGCAGTCACCAGATCGTTGGCGCCAAGATCAAGGGCCATCGCTGCAGAATCTTGTGCCCGTTCGGGAACCACGACAACAACCGCTGAATTTCGCGTCGCCGCGCGGGAACGCAGTTCTGACAACAAGCGGAGCCCACCATCACTGCGGTCAACGTCAACCGATATGACAAAAAGATCAGGGGCTTTTTCCGCGTTGGGCAATGCCAACGCTTCGGCCCGCGTCATGACCTTCATCGCACCATTGAACCGACCGCTAAGCTGGGCCTTCCATTCGACGGCCAGCTCTCTCTGAGAGGCAATAAGGGCGACCTTTCCCTTTTGCAGATAGGTTTGGGCGGCCTCGGAAAAACCAAGTGCGCGCCGGGTTCCATCACGTAGGGCAAGTTCTTTTGCGGTTTCACGAGCGCGCAGCAGGCTGCGAACGCGGGCTAGCAGGGTAACCTCATCCAACGGTTTAGAGAGGAATTCTTCAGCGCCAGCCTGCAAAGCACATAGTTTTTCATCCGCGTTTCGGCCAGCCGTCACCATGATGACGGGAATTTCAGCCGTTTCGGGATCGGCTTTCAGGCGGCGGCAGACTTCTATCCCATTCAGATCGGACATAACCACATCAAGGAGGATAAGGTCCGGCCGTTCCTGACGGGCCACATCTAGGGCGGCAAGACCGCCATCTGCCTGCAGCACGTCGTAACATGCCTCAGACAAGCGTACCTTCATAACAATCCGGTTCGTCGCGACATCATCGACAACGAGGATTCGACCGGGCATTAAAGCCACTCCCTAACCTGTGTGAATGGAATTAGGTTCGGGTTTAGTATTGGGCAAGAAGTGTTAACAAACCCTTTAACGAAGCGGGATTGGATCTGAAATGAAGCAAGAACAGGCCGAAACCTTAGCGCTTGGCGCCCTTGGTTGGTTGGTTGGAAACGAAGAGCTTTTGCCCATTTTTATGGGCGCATCAGGCGCGTCCATCGATGACATCAAGGCCCGCGCAGCAGAGCCAGAGTTCTTAATTTCCGTGCTTGATTTTCTATCGATGGATGACGCGTGGCTGATGGAGTTCTGCGACGCTTCGGGGCTTTCCTATGAGGCACCATTGCAGGCGCGCCAGTCGTTGCCTGGCGGGGCCCAGATGCATTGGACCTAGAGCTTTTTCAGGGCCAGCTCTTCGCCTTTCAGCATTTTTAAGAGCAGCTGTTCAAGCTGCTGCTTATCCGCGCCCGAAAGCTTTTCGGCGATCAAACGGTTGTTTTCTTCGGCAAGCGGGGTGCCCTCTTTGACCAGTTCGCGACCCTTGTCGCTTAGCGTAACGTCGGTCATGCGCCGATCCGTAGAGGCAGAACAGCGCGTAATCAGGCCTGCTTCTTCCATTTGACGCAATGCGCGAGAAGTCGCCGTGCGATCAATTCCGACGAAATCGGCAATCGCTGATGGGCGCGCAAGCCCTTCATTTTCTACAGCTAATAGGATGCACCACGTGATCCGGGTCAGCCCCAACGGGCGCAACCAGTCATCAAGGCGCCGCTCTTGCATCCGTGCGACCAAAGAAAGGTGGTAGCCAAGAGACTGGTGAAGGCGGTATCTTTGGGTCCTGTTCATCGGGGGGAACTTTCGGTCGCGAGGGCGGACAAGTCAATCTTGCGCGGCGTATTCTTACGAACTTGCCGTGTTGCACGCATTAACGCTACGGGGAGGACAATTCAAATGACAGTGATTGGCGGAATACTTTTTGACAAAGACGGCACGCTTTTTGATTTCCACGCGACTTGGGGCGCTTGGGCAAGTGGCTTCTTGGCAGAGCTGTCTGGCGGCGATCAGTATCAGGCCATAAAGCTGGGCGCCGCGATCGGATATGATTACGCGGGCGAACGGTTTGAAATCGACAGCCCGGTTATCGCGGGAACGCCTGCGGAAATTGCTGGGCAGCTTTTGCCCTTGCTGCCGGGGACAACGCCGGCTGCATTGATCACGCGTATGAATGCCGCGGCGGCGAACGCGCCGATGCGCGAAGCAACCGCATTGATGCCGTTGTTAAACCTGTTGGCGTCACAGGGGCTTAAGCTGGGCGTTGCAACCAACGACGCCGAAGGGCCAGCCCGCGCACATCTGGACGGTGTCGGCGTGACCGACATGTTCGACTTTATTGCCGGCTGCGATTCTGGCCATGGTGCGAAGCCGGGGCCGGGGCAGTTGTTGGCGTTTGCCGATACCATGGGTTTGGCACCTCAGCATGTGCTGATGGTCGGGGACAGCCGACATGATCTGGTGGCAGGTCGCGCAGCAGGGATGGGGACGGTTGGCGTGCTGACAGGTTTGGCAACGGCCAGCGATCTGGACGATCTGGCAGATGTCGTTTTACCGGATATCGGCCACATTCCAGCCTATCTGATGGCTAAAGCCGCCTAAGGACTCTCAAAAAACGACCTGATTACGTCGCTTTCATCGCGGAAGCGGCGTGATTGCGGGTGTCTCCTGTCATTATCTTAGGAGGCATGCCATGGCTGATACGGTTATACGCAAGCGCCGCTCGGGTGGGCGTTCAGGCAATACGCGTCGCCACGCGGTTAGCGTGATTGAGCAAATGCCGTGGCATATTCCCCAGAACAATGATCGCCCGACGGAACCGTTGGATGATGCGGGGGTCGCTGCCATTCACGACGGTGCCATGCGTATCCTTGAAGAGGTCGGAATTGAGTTTCTGAATGACGAGGCGCTGGCAATTCTGCGCGAAGCAGGATGCACCATCGACGGGCACAACGTTCGCATGGGCCGCGATTTCGTGATGGAGATGGTCGCCAAAGCCCCATCCAGTTTCACGATCACGCCCCGCAATCCTGACCGCGAGGTGGTGATCGGCGGCAAGAGCATGGTGTTCGTCAATGTCTCGTCTCCGCCGAACTATTGGGACTTGGAAACCGGCAAAGTGCCCGGCACACGGGAGCAGTGCCAGAACCTGTTAAAGCTGACCCAGTATTTCAACTGCATCCATGTTGCCGGTGGTTATCCGGTGGAGCCTGTGGATGTTCACGCCTCTGTCCGTCACCTTGACGTGCTTTTTGACAAGCTGACCCTGACCGACAAGGTCTGCCATGCCTATTCCCTTGGAAAAGAGCGTGTCGAAGACGTGATGGAAATGGTGCGGATCGCGGGTGGCCTAAGCGAAGAGGAATTCGAGGCCAAGCCGCATATGTACACCAACATCAACTCCACCTCTCCGCTAAAACACGACATTCCGATGCTGGATGGCTGGATGCGTTGTACGCGGCGTGGGCAAGCGGTGATCGTGACCCCCTTTACGCTGGCTGGTGCGATGGCCCCCGTTACGATGGCGGGTGCTGTGGCGCAGTCCTTGGCCGAGGGGCTGTGCGCCATTGCGCTGGCCCAGTATATCCGCCCCGGCACGCCTTGCGCGTTCGGCACGTTTACATCGAACGTCGATATGAAATCAGGCGCGCCAGCGTTCGGAACACCAGAATACATGCGGGCGACACAGATGAGCGGTCAGATGGCGCGGTTCTATGGGCTGCCCTTGCGTGCCTCTGGGTCTTGCGCGGCCAACGTGCCCGACGGGCAGGCGATGTGGGAAACATCAAACGCCCTGTGGTCGGCCGTGCAGTCGGGCACTAATTTGGTTTATCACGCGGCTGGCTGGTTAGAGGGCGGGCTGATCGCCAGCCCCGAAAAGTTCATCATGGATTGCGAGGTGCTTCAGCACATTCAGCGCTATTTCGATCCTGCACTAACCGCAACCACCCCGGATGACATCGCGTTAGACGCCATCAAATCAGTTGGGGCCGAGGGCCACTTTTTTGGCTGTGACCACACGCAGGAACGTTACACGACCGCCTTCTATCAGCCCTTCCTTTCGGATTGGCGGAACTACGAAGGCTGGGCGCTGGACGGTGGCGTTTGGACCGCAGAGCGCGCACATCGGATGTTCAAGGAAATCATCGGAAGCTTTGAGCCCCCGCCGATGGACGAAGCCATCCGCGAAGAGCTGGAAGCCTTCGTCGCCAAGCGCAAAGAGCAGGGCGGCGCCCCGACCGACTTTTGACACAGATCGGCGCACAGCGGAAAACCAGACTGGAGAGATCACGCCCTTCGCCCTAAGCTGCGATAAAACAGCAGGGGCACAGGCATGACCGAACGCGAGATTTCACCAACCCTTGGACGGTTAATTCTGGGTGCAGTTGGTGCATTGGCGGGCCTGTCGTTTTGGGGGCTTGTGGATGTGCTGCCCGATCTTATCGAACGAACCGAATGGCCATACCTGTTCCTAACGTCTTTCACGGCCAGCTTTTTCATCGCCTGCCTTGCGTTGATCGGCCCGGTGCCCGCGGCACGTGCGGCGATTGCCTCTGCTGGGTTGGGGCTTGTCATTGCGACTTTGCTGACGTGGGCGGGGCAGCGGTTTGAGGGCGTCGATGCGTTTATGCAAACCGGGCATCCGCTGCCGATCTTTTTCTTGCTGACCTTTACCCCGCTGCCATTTTTCATCGCCAAGATCCGGGAAGGGCGGTGGGATGACTATTCTGCCTTATTCGCCCACTCGTGGGATATTGTGGTCCGCTATGCGGCTGCGTTGCTGTTCGTTGGTATCGCATGGGGCGTGCTGATGCTGTCGGATGCCATGCTGCAGTTGGTTGGTGTGACGTTCATCCAACAGCTGCTTCGGATCGATGTCGTGCCATATGTCTTGGTTGGCACGGTCTTGGGCGTCGCACTGGCCGTGGTGAACGAGCTTTCGGAATATGTTTCCCCATACCTGATCTTGCGCCTGCTGCGGCTGTTGCTTCCGGCTGTGCTGGTGGTTGTGTCGGTGTTCCTTGTGGCTTTGCCGTTTAAGGGGCTGTCGAACCTGTTCGGAACGCTTTCTGCCGCGGCGACGCTGATGGCGATGGCGATGGGGGCGACAACCTTGGTCACGACTGCGCTGGATGCCGACGGGCAAAGCGCGGTTCAGGGCCGGGTGATGCGGTTGCTGACACAGGGCCTTGCGCTGGTGTTGCCAGCTTTGGGTATATTGGCTGGCGTCGCGATCTGGCTTCGGGTCGATCAGTATGGCTGGACGCCTGATCGGCTTGCCGCTGCAACCCTTGCGGCGTTGGTGCTTGGGTATGGCGCGTCCTATGCGGTGGCCGTGATCCTGCGTAGGGATTGGGCCGAACGTATACGCCGTATCAACGTTGTGATGGCGTTGGTTGTAATGGCAGTTGGCATCGCTTGGCTGACCCCTTTGCTGAACCCGCAGCGCATCGCCACGGCAAACCAAGTGGCGCGGTTTGAGGCAGGCAAGGTTTCGGCGGAAAAACTTGACCTATGGTCCATCGGGCGTGAATGGGGCCACGCCGGCGTGGCTGGTTTTGAACAGCTTGCGGAGATGCAAGTTCACCCCGACGCTGCCCTTTTGGCAGAACGGATTGAGAAGGTGAAAAACACCACGTCGCGATATTCATGGCGGGACACCGAGAACATCTCAGCACAGGGCCGCTTGGCGGAGGAGTTGCAAGCGGTTCTGCCGGTGCTGCCTGTGAACGTCGCGTTGCCAGATGGTGTGCTGTCGGCCATGGGCGAGTGGAGACTTCGGATGGCCACCGAGGCTTGTGGTCGAACAACGCCGGCAGGAAACCCGGAGTGTCTGGCGCTGGTTGTGGAACTTGTTCGGGACAACGCAGGGCCCGAGGTGGTTCTATTCTACGTATTATCAGACGGTCGCCTATGGTCAGACATGCTTTCCACGCGGACGAATGGGGATGCTTATGTTGTGGCCCCCCGAATGAATGGAAACTTTGCTGTTCAGTCACGCGAAGGCGCAGAACATCTGGACGCGCTTTTTAGTGGAGAGTTCGAAACCCCATCGGCGGGCATCAACTATCTTGATTTCGCGGGGCAGCGCCTTTTTTTCGCGCCATGAACGCGTTTGGGGGTTGTTAACCCTCGGTCCCTAATCTGGCCCTGTTGATAATAAGGGGCCGGTTCCGTGCATGGTTTGATAAACCGTTCGATCCAATGCTTTGTGCATGACACCTATGGCGCAGACATCTGGGCGGCTGTGGCTGACGCATCGGGGATTGGCCCCGATGGTTTCGAAGCGATGCTAAGCTATGACGACGCACTGACAAAAGAACTGTTAAGTGCCGCGTCAAGCCGGTTAGACAAACCGCGCGAGGTGGTTCTGGAAGATTTGGGAACCTTCCTAGTATCGCACACGAAGTTAGAGCCGATCCGCCGATTGCTTCGCTTCGGCGGGGAAAGCTTTGTTGAATTTCTTCATTCCCTTGATGATCTGCCGGGGCGGGCGAAACTGGCGGTCCCCGACCTTGAATTTCCAGAGCTTGAGTTGGTTGATGACACCTCCCAGACCTTTCGTCTGATCTGTCGATGGCATTTTCCGGGTGCCAGTCACGTCATGCTTGGCGTGCTGCGCGCGATGGCTGACGATTATGGCGCGCTTGCACTGCTTGAACATGTTGGCGGGACAGCATTCGAAGGCACCATCCGCGTAGAGCTGTTGGACAGTAGTTTTTCAGCTGGGCGCAGTTTTGAACTTGCCGTGCGCGCGGGGTAAGGCTGTGGATCAGACCACCTTTTCAGCCGCCGCAATGGCGCGCCTTATGCCAATGCATGTGATGATTGACCCGGCTGGGGATATTCGTGCGATTGGGCCGACGTTGCAAAAAATGCGCCCGTCCGAACAAATGGTGGGGCGTAAGTTCCTTGATGTTTTCGCGCCGCGCCGTCCGCGCAACGTAAGCACCCTTGAACAGCTTCTGATGGCCGAAGGCGAACGGCTTCAACTTTCGTTTCGCCAACCGCCGCAGACTGACCTGAAGGGTTTAATCATCCATTTAGGGGACGATATCGGTGCGCTGGTAAATCTGTCCTTTGGGATTTCGGTTGTCGATGCCGTTGCGGATTATGGGCTGACGGTGGGCGATTTCGCGATCACCGATCTAACGGTCGAAATGTTGTACTTGGTCGAAGCGAAAACGGCGGTGATGGATGAGTCTCACAAGCTGAACCAACGCCTGCAAGGCGCAAAGAACGAAGCAGAAGAACAGGCCTTTACCGACACGTTAACGGGGCTGAAGAACCGACGCGCGATGGATCACCAGCTTATCCAATTGATTGATGACGGGCGGCCCTTCGCGTTGATGCATCTTGATTTGGATTACTTCAAAAAGGTGAATGACACCTACGGGCACGCGGCTGGCGACCACGTGCTTCAGCACGTCGCCCGTGTTTTGGTCGATGAAACCCGCAGCACTGACACAATTGTACGCGCCGGTGGTGACGAGTTTGTTTTGATTTTTGAGGGGCTGATAGACACAAAAAGGCTGAACGCGATCGCTTATCGGATTATCGCGAAACTTGAACAGCCCATTACCTTCAACTCTCACCCGTGCGAAATTTCGGCAAGCATCGGAACGACGATCTCAAGCAGCTATGACGCGCCTGAGATTGAGAAGATGTTATATGACGCGGACGCCGCGCTTTATGCATCCAAACGTGCGGGGCGCGCGCGTGCGACGATTGCCGGTGATTGGCACCTTAGCGATGAACGCGAACGGCCAGAAACGCCACGATGATGGTGTTTGGCTTTGGTTCACTTGGGATCGCGAAATGATGATGGTGGCGCACCAAAATACTTTCTGAAGGCGGCAATGAACGCGCTGGGATTGGAATAGCCAAGCCCAGCGGACAGGGCCGCACTCGTTTCGCCCTGCGCAAGTTGCTCGATGGCATACATAAAGCGAAGCCTGCGGCGCCAGTCGCTGAAGGTCATTCCGGTCTCTTTCTTGAAAAGCCGTGCAAGTGTTCGTTCGCTGGTGCCAAACGCTTGTGCGATTTCGGAAAGGCTCCGCCGTTCTTGGGGGTGAAGAACAAGATGATCCATCACACGCGTCAGCCGTGGGTCATGCCCGCCAGGTAACCTTAGATCGGGGTGATCAAGCCGGGCGATTTCATCGAACGCCACATGGGCAAGTCGGCGTATCTCACTGGGCGTTAGGCGCATGCTTCCCTGCGAGGCGAGCCGTTGCGCAATGCCGCCCAACAGGGGGGTGGCCCGCACGACGGTCGGCTTTTGCAGCAGGTTCATACGCTGCACGGTGCGCGCGTCGACATAAAGGCGATGGATCTCAACCGTGGTTTGCGCACTTAGGTGAAAATCCCGCCCGCTTGGAATCCAGATCCCATGTTTTGAAGGAACAAACCACGCATCGTTGCCAACCTGAAACCGTGCGACCCCATTATCGCAAAGCGCCAGTTGGGCGTCCGACTGGGCGTGCAGAAAGGCCGATGTGCCCTCTGCCATGGTTTCGATTTCCGCCCCAAACGGACGTCGGATGTGCGGGAGTGAGGATTTATCACAGTGTGGCGGATTTTCGACATTATCTGGCATAGTGTCGTTTTAGTGCCAGGTGCTGTCGAAGGCTATATCTTTCACTGCGGCCTATCGCGGGACGGCTTGTTGGCATTGGAAAACTGGGCGAACGGGATATTCCCGTTGAAGGAGGAGCCAGTGTCGCGATCTTGGCGGATCACCTTAATTGGCGGTTATCCAAGCCCGGACCACGAATGCAAGAAACGGTCTGCCATGACGGCGGCGGAGGTCCGATTGTCTACGCCCATTTTCTGAAACACCTGCTCAAGGTGCTTGTTCACGGTACGAGAGCTGAGCGAGAGTATTTCCGCAAGATCCCGGTTGGTCTTTCCGCTGGTCAGCCACAAAAGCACTTCGGACTCGCGGTCGGTCAGGCCGAAGTAATCCGCCAGCCGTGTCTGACCATTCGTGTCGTCTTGCGCGGTCATCTTCAGCAGAATTTCCTGCGCGGAGGTCATGCCTGCGTAATGCAGTTGCAGGCCGCCAGACTGATACGGGCCAGTTTGCGACAGCGGGCGGGACTGAAGCCCTGACAACCACTGGGCAAAGGGTGGTTGTGCCTTTCGGTTTACCAGCAGCGGTTCGTTGGCCCCGTTCAGTCGCTGCAACGCCTTGGGCGATCCCCAGACAAGGGTTCCATCTGCATCAAACGCCAGAACCAGCCGCCCAGAACTGTCCAGCGCGTCATGGGCGCTGCGGATCAGGCGAGAGTTGATGACATGCGTAGTGATGCGGGCGATTAGTTCTTCGATGACCACGGGTTTGGTGATGTAGTCCACCCCGCCCGAATTTAGGCCGTTCAGAATATGCTCGGGTTCGGTCAGGCCGGTCATGAACAGGATCGGTGCGGCGATGGGGTCTGGCATTGCCTTCATCCGACGGCAGGTTTCAAATCCGTCCATCACTGGCATAACCGCGTCCATCAGAATGACATCAGGCTGTACGCGTTCTGCAAGTTCAAGCGCGGCGTGGCCATCGCGCGCAATCAGAACGGTCATCCCGTTTTCTTCCAATGCGGAAGAGATAAAGCCGAGCGTGTCTGGATTGTCATCGACCACAAGCGCGATGCTTCTTTGCGTCCGGTCAGGCGGCATCTTTGTAAAGCTCCTCAAGTAAACGGGTGATGCCGGGCATGTCGAAATCATCCAATCTGGATAGCAGCTTTGACAGGGTCGGTTCGGGTACGCCGGTGCTTTCACGCAGTTCATCAAGTTTGCGCCTGACCCCCGTCGCATGGCCGATACGCGCATCTTCCAAAAGTGCGGTGATGTCTTTGGCGGCGATGGGGCGTTGAGTGGCGCGTGGGGGTGAGGGTTCGCGATTAAGTTCAAGGCGCAGCAATTCACCGATGCGGAACACCAGATCCTCCAGATTGTAGGGCTTGACGATGAACGCATCGAACAGCCCGCCACGCGCATCGGGTTTGCGGGCTTCCAGCGCGTGCCCACTTATCATGATGATCGGCGTCGCGCGGTGGCCCTGTTCCCGCAGACATTCAGCCAGTTCCCAACCGTCGCGGCCCGGCATGTCGATGTCCAGAATGAAGATGTCCGGGGTGATATCGCTTAGCATATCAAGGGCGGCGTCGGCGCTGTTGGCGACCAGCACAAGAAAGCCCAGCGGCTCCAGAAAATGTTCGGTCAGCGTCAGGTGATTGCGGTCGTCATCCACCACCAGAACGGTTTTGCGCGAGCCAGTATAGCCGGTAACGCCAACGATGTTTAGCGTCGGTTCGCGGTTGCGGGCAGGGCGTTCGCCATCCATGATCGAAGGCAACATCAGGCGCACTCTGAATGTGCTGCCCTTGCCGGGCGTGCTTTTTACGGTGATCTCGCCGCCCAGAACCTCAACCAACAGTTTGGTGATCGTCAGCCCCAAACCGGACCCTTGGGTGCCGCTGTTTGTCAGGCGTTCGAATGGCTTCCAGATGCGGTCAATTTTTTCAGGGTCAATGCCGCGCCCGGTATCGGATACCTCGATCACGGCAACTTCGTTTCGATAGGTCACAGAAAGGCTGATCGCGCCTTGCTCGGTATAGTTGATGGCGTTGGACAGCAGGTTGATGATGATCTGACGCAGCCGTTTTTCATCAAACGAGACCCAGTCCGGCAAATTGCCGGACGTCGTGATTTTGAATGACAGGTTCTTTTCTTCGGCGGCAGCGGCAAAAATGCTGGCGACCTGACGCAGAAACGCGGGCAGGTTGATGCGATCGCGAAACAGCTCCATCCGGCCGGCTTCGATTTTAGAGATGTCCAAAAGCCCCTCGATCAACCCGGCAAGGTGTTCGCTGCTGCGGCGGATTGTGCTGACGGCATCTTTGCGATGCGACGGAATGCGCGGATCGGTTTCCAGAATTTGTGCGAACCCATAGATGGCGTTTAAGGGGGTACGCAATTCGTGGCTGATACCGGCCATATAGCGGGTCTTGGCAAGGTTCGCGGCCTCGGCTTTTTCCTTGGCTTCTTGCAAGGCAAGGTCGGTGCGTTTGTGGGCGCGAACCTCTCGTAATAGGCGCTGGGTTTGGGTGCTGGCCTCATCCCGCGCTTTATGCTGGCTTTCGGCGGCCAAAATAAACGCCCAGACCGCAACGCCGATCACCACAAGCCCTGATGCAAAGATGGCGGCCAGAACAGCGTCCAGTTCGGGCGCGGCGGCGTAGCTTCGGATTACGATCAGCATGATGCCGAAAAAGCCGGCGGGAATGATGGTGGCGATTGCAAAGATCGAAAGCCGCGACATCAGCGCATCAGCGACAGTGCTGGGCAACTGATTGCGGATCAACCGTGTCACCATGGAATCCAGCCGGGCATGGGGTTTACAGCTGTCGCGGCAAGAACTGTCGAGCGTGCAGCAAAGCGAACAGATCGGGCCGGAATAAAACGGGCAATCGGTCATGTCTTCGGCATCGAAACGATATTCGCAGACACAACATTCTTGCGTGGCCTGCGGCGGCGTCGTCGCGGGGCGGGCGATGTAGTATTTTCCGCCAGTGCGCCACGCGATCACGGGCGAAATGCAAAAGGCGGTCAGCAAAGCGATGAATGACGAAAGCGCGTGCGCGACGTCGCCCATTACCCCCGCATAGGCAAGCAGAGAGATCAGCACGGCGCTGCACATCGCCCCAATGCCGACGGGGTTGATATCGTAAAGGTGGGCGCGGCGAAATTCGATCCCGGGGGGGCTGAAGCCAAGCGGTTTGTTGATGACCAAATCGGCGGTCAGCGCCCCAATCCATGCCAGCGCGACATGGGAATAAAGGGCCAGGATTGCCTCTATCGAATGGAACACGCCCAGTTCCATCAGCATCAGCGCGATGGCGACATTGAAAACAAGCCAGACGACCCGCCCGGGGTGGCTGTGCGTCAGGCGGGAAAAGAAGTTCGACCACGCGATCGACCCCGCATAGGCATTGGTGACGTTGATCTTTAGCTGCGACAGGATCACGAAAGCCCCGGTTAGAAATAGAACCAGCGCGGGCGAGGTCAGCACCTGATCGAACGCTGTGAAATACATCTGTGTTGGGTCGGCGGCTTCCCGTGCGGGAACGGCGTCATTCAGTGCAAGCGTCACAAGGAACGATCCCGCGATCATCTTTAGGACCCCAAGGATCGACCAGCCGGGCCCGGCCATGACCAATGCGGCCAGCCATTTTCGTTTTTCGCCGCGGGTTTTGGGTTCTGGCAGGAAGCGCAGGAAATCGACCTGTTCGCCAATCTGCGCAATCAGCGAAAACACCACACCAGAGGCAGCACCGATCATCAGCAAAGTGGCGCCGTCTTTTCCACGTTCGTCGATCCCGTCAAAGCTGGTCCATAGTTCTGTGTCCATGCCCGCGAACCCCATCAGCGCGAAGGGCAGGATGTGCAGGATCACCCAAAACGGCTGGCTCCACGCCTGAAAGACAGAGATTTTTGAGAACCCGTTGATCACCAGTGGGATCACAACAAGCGCACTGATCAGATATCCGATGGAAAGCGGGATGCCGAAGCAGAACTGAATTGCAAAGGCCAGAATTGCGGCCTCAAGCGCGAAGAATATGAACGTGAACGACGCATAGATCAGTGAGGTGATGGTTGATCCCAAATAGCCAAACCCGGCACCGCGTGTCAGCAGATCGATATCCACACCATACCGCGCGGCGTAATAGCTGATCGGAAGGCCAGTCAAAAACAGAAGAAGTCCGACCAGCATGATCGCGATGATGGCGGTATCAAACCCGTAGCTAAGGGTGATCGCGCCGCCGATCGCCTCTAGGGCAAGGAACGAGATTGACCCAAGCGCGGTATTGGCCACCTGCCCATACCCCCAACGCCGCGCGCGTCGCGCGGTAAAGCGCAATGCAAAGTCTTCTTTGGTTTCATTGGCGACCCAGCGGTTGTAATGCCGTCGTTCGCTGGTCGCACTATATGGCACGCTCATATCCACCCCTGTCGGACCGGCCGTGCAGCGCGCCAATTCTTGCTGAGCAGCAGCTTGGCTGGGGCGCAGGTGCACGGTTGCAGACGCGATGACGCATCCATCCCTCGGAAATGATCATAGGCGTAAAAACGCGCAGTCATATACGTCATTCGACGTATACTGCACTGCAGCAATCCCTGCAAATCTTACCGTCGAAGCAGGTGCCCGAACGGACCTGCCAATCGTTCCAACGCACACAATGCACATGGAGGTGAGATGTCTAATTCTGAAAAACATAATGGTGCCAATGGGGTAAACCGGCGCGCCGTACTTGCAGGTGGGGCGGCGCTGACCGCTTCGCTGTTCACGCCCAAATTGCTGCGCGCGCAGGATTTTCCGACCGCTGCAGTGAACACAACCGGGCTGGCCGTTACTGATGATACGGTCACGGTCGGCATTCTGCATTCGGTTACCGGCACAATGGCCATTTCTGAAACCGGGTCAGTTCAGGCTGAAAAGCTGGCCATTGAACAGATCAACGCCCAAGGCGGGGTTCTGGGGCGCAAGATCGAATATATTCAAGAAGACGGCGGGTCCGATTGGCCAACCTTCGCCGAGAAAGCCAAGAAGCTGTTGGTCAGCGATAAGGTTGCTTCGGTGATGGGTTGCTGGACATCTGCCAGCCGCAAAGCCGTGCTGCCTGTGTTCGAACAGTATAACGGCATGCTCTATTACCCGACCTTCTATGAGGGGCTCGAGGAATCTCCGAACGTGATCTACACGGGCCAAGAAGCCACGCAGCAGATCATCGCCGGGATCGACTGGGTCACGCAGACGAAAGGCGCGAAAAGCTTTTACCTGCTGGGGTCCGATTACATCTGGCCGCGCACATCCAACAAGATCGCGCGCAAGCATATCGAAAAACTGGGCCTGAAGGTCGTGGGCGAGGATTACTATCCGCTGGGCCACACGCAGTTCAATTCGGTCATCAACAAGATGAAGCTGAAGAAGCCCGACGTGATCTATGCGATCGTCGTGGGTGGTTCGAACGTGGCATTCTACAAGCAGCTTAAGGCCGCTGGCATCGACATGACCAAGGAAAAGCCGCTGCTTCTGACCATTTCGGTGACCGAAGACGAAATCCTTGGCATCGGTGGCGAAAATATCGAAGGCGCTTATGCCTGCATGAAATATTTCCAAAGCCTGACCAACGAAAACAACATGGCCTTTGTCAAAGCCTTCAAGGAAATGTGGGGCGATGACATCGTGATCGGCGATGTGACACAGGCGGCCTATCTGGGTCCGTGGCTGTGGAAAGCGGCGGTGGAAAAAGCTGGCTCGTTCGACGTCGACAAAATCCGCGAAGCCAGCCCAGGCATCGAACTGACCACAGCCCCCGAAGGCTATGTGAAAGTGCACGAAAACCACCACCTATGGTCCAAGACACGCGTTGGGCACGCCAAGCGTGATGGCCAATACGAAGTGGTGTTTGAAACCGCTGACCTTGTTGAGCCCGATCCATTCCCAGACGGTTATCAATAAGCGACGCGTTTCGCGGGCGGCCCGAATGCGTCCCCGGGTCGCCCCCATCTTCTTCCACATATGGCCACAGCAGGAGGGTCTGCGATGTTCTCCGATTATTCGATGGGCGAGTTAGGCGCGATTTTCGCCATGCAGGGGTTCGCAGGGCTGATCCTGTTCTCTGTCTTCGTTCTTATGGCGCTTGGGCTGGCGATCATCTTCGGCCAGATGGGTGTCATCAACATGGCCCATGGCGAATTCATGATCCTTGGCGCTTATGTGACCTACCTGACGTCAAACGTTTTTGCCGATTTCCTGCCGGCACTTTTCAGCATCTATTTCTTCGTCGCGATGATCCTTGCGTTCATCGCGTCAGGCCTTTTGGGGATGTTCGTTGAATGGGCGATGATACGGCACCTTTACAAACGCCCGCTGGACACATTGCTGGCGACGTGGGGGCTTAGCCTGATCCTGCAGCAAGTTTACCGTTCGGTATTCGGTGCGCGCGAGGTTGGCGTGACCATCCCGGATTGGATCATGGGGTCGCTGCCGATGACCGACATGATCGAAATCCCGATCAACGGCATTTTCGTCATGGTTCTGGCCGTCAGCATCTCAATTGCGCTGTACATCCTGATGTATAAATCGGGCTGGGGCCGACAGGTCCGTGCGATCAACCAGAACCGCATCATGGCTGATGCTGTGGGCATCAACACGGCCTGGACCGACCGCATGACCTTTGGGATCGGCTGTGGGGTTGCAGGGGTTGCTGGGTCTGCGTTCACCATGATCGGCTCAACCGGGCCAACCGCCGGACAGCTTTATATCGTCGACACATTTCTGGTCGTGGTCTTTGGCGGCGCGGGCAGCCTTTTGGGCACAATCGCCAGCGCGTTTTCGATCAGTCAGGCCCAGTCGATCCTTGAATTCTTCCTCTCGGGGTCAATGGCCAAGGTTCTGACGCTTCTGACCGTGGTTGGCATCCTGATGCTTCGGCCGCAGGGCCTCTTTGCCCTCAAACTGCGCAAGTAAGGACATGGCAATGACCACCGCACCTTCCAACAGACTATTCACCAAATCCGAGGCTATAGGCTTTGTCATCCTTGCCGTCATCGTCTTCGCGATCCTGCCTCTGGCGCTTGATACGTTCCGCCTGAATCTTTTCGGAAAGTATCTGACCTATGCCTTCGTCGCGGTCGGGCTGGTCCTGTGCTGGGGCGCGGGGGGCATCCTAAGCTTGGGGCAGGGCGTGTTCTTTGGGCTGGGTGGGTATTGCATGGCGATGTACCTGAAGCTTGAGGCTTCGACGCCGGAAAATACCTCTATCCAATCGACGCCGGGCATTCCTGACTTCATGGATTGGAACCAGCTGACGGCGCTTCCGTGGTGGTGGGAACCGTTCCACAGTTTCAGCTTCACCCTGTTTGCGGTGATCGCGGTTCCTGTGGTCTTTTCCTTCATCATCGGGGTGGCGATGTTCCGGCGCAGGGTGGGGGGCGTCTATTTCGCCATCATCACGCAGGCGGTGGCTGCGATCCTGACGATCCTGATCATCGGGCAGCAGGGGTTTACCGGCGGGGTCAACGGCATCACTGATCTGCGCACGCTTAAGGGCTGGGATATCCGCACCGACAGCGCGAAAGAGATCCTGTATTTCGTGAACGGGATCATGCTGTTCGCCTGTCTTTTGACCGCGCAGTTCATCCGCAAGTCCAAGCTTGGCCGGCTGCTGATCGCCATGCGTGATCAAGAAGATCGGGTGCGTTTTTCCGGCTATGATGTGGCGAATTTCAAAATCTTCGTCTTCTGCATTGGCGCGGCTTTTGCGGCCATTGGGGGGGCGATGTTCACCCTTCAGGTCGGGTTCATGTCGCCCAGTTTTGTCGGGATCGTGCCATCCATCGAAATGGTAATCTTTTGCGCGGTCGGCGGGCGGCTCTCTATCCTTGGCGCGGTCTACGGCGCGCTTTTGGTGAACTGGGCCAAAACGACATTCTCCGAAAGCTTTCCAGAGCTGTGGTTGCTGGGTTTGGGGGCGCTGTTCATCGCGGTGGTGATGGCGTTCCCGGATGGGCTGGCGGGTGTTTACACCGACAAGATCGCGCCGCGTATTCGCAAATTGCTTAAGCGCGGGCCGCCCGCGCTGCCCGCTGCAAACGCGCAAGAAACTGCTGCGGAATAGGAGGCTGCAATGACCATTCATAACCCCAATTTCGTGCTGATGGTTGAGGATCTGACCGTATCTTTCGACGGGTTCAAGGCGGTGAACGACCTAAGCTTCTACGTCGAGCCGAACGAGTGCCGCGTGATTATTGGCCCCAATGGCGCAGGTAAAACCACGGTGTTGGATCTGATCTGCGGGCGCACCAAAGCCACCTCAGGGTCGGTGAATTTCAAGGGGCAGGAACTTTTGAAAATGCGCGAGGATCAGATCGTGCATGCCGGGGTGGGGCGCAAGTTTCAGACGCCGTCGGTCTATGAAGATCTGACCGTATTTGAAAACCTTGAACTGTCTTACCCCCAGGGGCACGGCGTTTTCGGCGCGCTTTTCTTTCAGCGTGACGACCCGGTGAAAACACGCATTCAGGAAATCGCCGAAACGATCTTTCTTGAAGATCACCTGTCGGAAAAGGCGGCCTATCTAAGCCACGGGCAAAAGCAATGGCTCGAAATTGGGATGCTGCTGATTCAGGATCCCGAATTGTTGATGCTGGACGAACCCGTGGCTGGCATGTCGGTGGCTGAACGTAAGAAAACGGCCGAACTTCTGAACCGCATTATCAACGACCGATCTGTGATCGTGATCGAACATGACATGGGGTTCGTCGCCGATATCGCCACGCGAGTCACCGTTCTGCATCAGGGCAAAACCCTGTCCGAAGGGTCGATGGAGCGTGTGCAGAACGATCCGAAAGTCATCGAAGTTTATCTGGGGCACTAAGGAGGGCGGCATGCTCAACGTGAAAGAACTGCGCGCGGCCTATGGCGAGTCTGAGGTGTTGCACGGGATCGACCTGAATGTGGCGCCGGGCGAAATCGTCGCGATCATGGGGCGCAACGGCATGGGTAAAACCACGCTGATGAAGACGCTGATGGGGATCATGCCGGAAAAGGCAGGAACGGTCAGCATCGGGGAAACGGACCTAACCGGGTTCAAGCCGCATAAACGGGTGGCCAGTGGCGTTGCCTATGTGCCGCAAGGGCGCATGATTTTTTCGTCGATGACCGTCGAAGAAAACGTCGAAACCGGCCTGACCGTTACCGGATCGAACACCGTGCCCGACAGCATTTATGAGCTGTTCCCGGTGCTGCTTGAGATGAAGTCGCGCCGGGGTGGGAACCTGTCTGGTGGGCAGCAACAGCAATTGGCGATTGCGCGGGCGTTGGCCTCGAACCCCAAAGTTCTGCTGCTGGATGAACCGACCGAAGGCATCCAGCCCAGCATTATCCGCGAAATGGGCCGCACCTTGCGCCGCATCCGCGACGAACGCGGCCTGTCGATCATCGTGTCTGAACAGGTGCTGAGCTTTGCCCTGGACGTCGCTGACCGGGTGCTGGTGATCGAGAATGGCGATTTTGTTCACGACAGCCCGCGCGACGGCATCGACGAGGCCAAGGTCTCGAAATTCCTATCGGTATAATTTGCAATCAAGGAGAACCCCATGGCCGATACGCTGATCTCAGTCGATCTGAGCGAAAGTCCTCATACCAATGAAAACATCCACAACCGCTGGCACCCCGATATTCCGATCGCGGTCTGGGTTGATCCGGGTGATGAGTTCAAGATCGAAACCTATGACTGGACCGGTGGGCAGATCGCCAACAATGACGACGCGTCTGACGTGCGTGATGTGGAGCTTGAACAGGTGCATTACCTGTCTGGCCCAATCGGCGTCACGGGGGCCGAACCCGGTGATCTTTTGGTCGTCGAAATTCTGGACATCGGCGCGAAAGAGGAAATGCAGTGGGGCTTTAACGGGTTCTTTTCAAAACAGAACGGTGGCGGTTTTCTGACCGAACATTTCCCCGAGGCGCAGAAATCCATCTGGGATTTTCACGGCATGTTCACCAGTTCCCGCCACGTGCCCGGCGTGAAATACGCGGGCCTTATCCACCCCGGCTTGATCGGCTGTCTGCCCGACCGCAAAATGCTGGATATGTGGAATACCCGTGAAAAGGCACTGGTGGATACTGACCCACATCGCGTCCCTGAACTGGCGACGCTGCCCAACACGCAATCCGCGCATATGGGCCGCATGACTGGCGACGCCCGCGATGCTGCCGCGGCCGAAGCCGCCCGGACCGTTCCGCCGCGCGAACATGGTGGCAACTGTGACATCAAGGATCTTAGCCGCGGTTCGAAGATCTATTTCCCGGTCTATGTCGAAGGCGCAGGCCTTTCGATGGGGGATTTGCACTTTAGCCAAGGCGATGGCGAGATCACCTTTTGCGGCGCCATCGAAATGGCCGGTTGGCTGCAGCTGAAGGTCGAACTGATCAAGGGCGGGATGGAAAAATACGGGGTTAAAAACCCGATTTTCAAACCTTCGCCGATCACCCCGAAATACGATGACTACCTGATTTTCGAAGGTATCTCTGTCGATGAAGAGGGCACGCAGCACTATTTGGATGTTCACATCGCCTATCGTCAGGCCTGTTTGAACGCGATCGAATATCTAAAGAAATTCGGCTATTCGGGCGCGCAGGCCTACGCAATTCTGGGCACGGCACCGGTGCAGGGGCATATTTCGGGGGTTGTCGATATTCCGAACGCCTGCGCGACGCTTTGGCTTCCGACCGACATCTTTGAATGGGACATGATGCCCAACGCAACGGGGCCGACCAAGTTCCTTGACGGATCGGTCGACATCCCGCTGGCGCCCGACCTCTAGAGCAACTTGCAGGCGGCCCTATCTTTGGGGCCGCTTCTTCGTCCCAAGTTAAGGAACTTACGATGCCGATCTATGATTACGTCTGCAAGGATTGCGGCCCATTCACCGATTTTGCCCCGATGGCGCAGTTCGCCGCCCCGTGCAATTGCCCGGACTGCGACGCGCTGGCGCCCCGTGCCATCCTAAGCGCGCCAAAGCTTGCCATCGTTGGAGGTGGGGTCCGCAAAGCCCACGAAACCAACGAACGAAGCGCAGATAGCCCGCGTAAATCGACGCACGGGCCGGGGTGTTCCTGTTGCAGCGCTGGCGGCAAGAAACGTTCGTCGGGCACCTTGCACCGGCCGGATGGTTCGAAAAGCTTTCCGAACAAACGGCCGTGGATGATTTCGCACTGACCAGCACCGGCTGGTCAGCCAGACTTAGATGTCGAAATTCGTCGGCAAAACGATCATGTCGCGGATCGTAACGTTCCGCCCGCGTGTCAGCGCAAATATCAAAGCATCGGCAACTTCGCTCGGTTCGATCAAAGACCCGCTTTCTTTTGCTTTGCGCAGGTTTTCTTCGGGCCAGTCGGCAAGCAGGGCGGAAACGACCGGACCCGGGGAAACCTGCCCGACGCGAATGCCGTGTTCGCGAAGCTGGCGACGCATCGTCTGAACAAAACAGGTGATTGCCCATTTTGAGCTGGAATATACCGGCTCCCACGGGATGGCGGCGTGCCCGGCGACCGAACAGGTGACCCAGATGTCTCCGATGGCGCGGCTTTTCATATGTGGAATGACGGCGTGAACGTTTTTCATCACCGCGTTGACGTTAAGGTTCAGCATCCGGTCGATGGTGTCTGCGTCCGTTTCATCCAAGTCTCCACCGATATAGGTGCCGGCATTGCAATATAGGATGTCGATATGGCCGACCTTTTCCAAAATCTCGGGCACCATCGCCTTAGAACTGTCGATGTCCAAAAGGTTGGTGGCTTGCGCGATTGCGCGTTCCCCCAACCGGGCGGTCAGCGCTTTCAGGGCGTCTTGGTCCCAGTCGACCATGACAACGGTCGCGCCTTGGGCCAAGAGCGCCTCTGTCGCGGCCAACCCGATGCCTGAGGCGGCACCAGTAACTGCCGCGATCTTTCCGTTCAGTGAGTCTGCCATGGCTCGTCTCCTCAAACCTGTCAAATGTCTTGTGTGAATGGGTCAGACGGCCAAAAAGCCGCCATCTATAGGAAGCACAGCACCGGTAATCATTGGCGCATCGTCGCTTAGCAGCATGATGATGGAACGGGCGACGTCTTCGACCTCGGCAAAGCGTCCGATGGGGTGGCGGGCCATCATCGGATCTTTCTTGGCAGGGTCCGACCACGCATCAGCAGCCAGCTCCGTCATCGTGACGGTCGGCGCAACCGCGTTTACCCGTATCCCGTGGCGGCCAAGTTCTTTGGCCATGACGCGGGTTGCGCCCTCCAACCCGGCCTTCGAGGCGGCATAACACATGTGGTCTTCGAACCCGCGGTGCCCAGCGATTGAGGTAACATTCAGGATCACGCCACCGCCACCTGCGGCCACCCGGGCGCGGGCGAATTCTTGGGCGCAGATCAGGGCGGCGCGCAGGTTGATGCCCATGACGGTTTCATATCCCGCATCCGTCATCTCAAGCACGCTTTCCAACACATTGGTGCCCGCGCAGTTGATCAGGTAATCGCAGGTTCCGGCCGCCTTCATGGCGGCTCGCGCGGCATCGCCATCCTGCAGGTCCACCTGAATAGGGGTGCAGCCGGCATCCTTGGCCAAGCTGTTCAAATCACTTTCCGTGCGGGCCATCGCGATGACCGTCGCGCCGCGACGTGCCAATTCCAGCGCGGTCGCCCGGCCAATGCCTTTTCCTGCACCGGTGATGATAACGCGTTTGCCTTCAAATCCTGTGGTCATTTGGATCGGCTCCTGTGGGTTATGACGCGGTGCAAGCGGTGTGGTAACAGTCCAGCGTGCGGATAATGCGTTGTATGATGATGTCTTCGGGGTCGAACGGGGCATCGGCAAACGCCTGGGCATCTGGAAGGAATTGCCAGAACAGGGTCACCGGCACACGCGCGCCTTTAAGGGCTTTGATCAGCTCGCTAACGGCTGCTTTGGCCGGGGCAGACGACCAATAATATCGAATGCGGTCAGAAAGGGAGTAATGGCGCAACATGCGCTGTTCGGTTTCACCACCTGCATAATGGCGCGCCCAGTGTGTTGGGTGTTCGGTCATCAGTGCTTCTAGGGTGCGGTAAAGCGGTCGATCACCATAGCCGGGCACCAGTTCCGTGGCGATCAGGTCTAGCCCATACAAAGCTTCGCGCAGTGCGAATGTCAGTTCGGGGCCAACCTTAAGGATGGGGAAGCCGTCTTTGACCAACTGCGAAAGGGGCAGGGTGCCCTGATAATCGGTCGAGTGGGCCTCGAAAATGAAATGGGGTTCGTCTTTCAGAACGCCTCTAAGGGCCTGCGCTTTGGGGGCGTCATAGAAGATTATGTTGTGATTTCCAAACTCCACACCGGGTTGCACGACCAGACCCACGACGCGGGCAAAGGCGTCCGTCAGGCCCAGTTTTTCGAACGCTTTGCGGTGAATATCCAAGGTGCGATGGGCGGCTGACCCGGTGGTCGGTTCCAGCGTGGTTAGGGTGTGGTCGGCCCCGCCGGGGGGCGGTACTTCGGTTCCGATGATATAGGTGGGGGGCGTCAACCCGCAGGCAGATGCCGTATCTTCGGCCACACGTGCCAATCGGGCGGCGCGTTCTGCGGTGATGGTGTCGTCAAGTGCCGCCGCTTCGCCTTGGCACCCCATAGAGGCATCAAGATGGATCTTGCTGAAACCTGCGGCAGCATAGGCCGCGATCATCTTTTCTGCTTCGGCCATTGCGGCGTCGGCAGGTTGGTCGCGCCATGGGTTGGGCCCCAAATGATCACCGCCCAAAATGATCTGATCCTTGGGGCAGCTCTCTAGCTTGGCCAGCGTGCGAACCAGTTTGGCAAAGTCCGCCGGTGTCATATCGGTATAACCGCCACGGTGGTTCACCTGATTGCAGGTTGCTTCGATCAACACGGTTGCGCCGGTTGCGCGCCCGTGGCGAAGGGCCGCCCGCAGCACCAGCGGATGCGCCGAACAGACAGAGGTGATGCCCTTGGGCGTTCCACGTTGATAAAGTGGGGCGAGATCGGTGAGAGCGACACTCATGTGGTCCTCGCTTTTGTCTCGTTGATAAGGTTATCCAGTTCTTCCCGCGTGCCTGCGCCTTCCATCGGGCCGCGCATGGTTACGTTGCGCGCGCCTGCCGCATTCGCGTAGATCAGCGCCTGTTTGATCGGCATTCCCAAGCGCCGACAGGCCACATAGGCCCCGCCAAAACAGTCGCCCGCACCGGTTGGGTCGATCTCTGTCACTGTCAGGCCGGGGGCGTGGTTGGTTGTTCCATCCGCCGCGAAACAGATGGACCCGGCGGCGCCCTGTTTCAGGACAACCTCGCTGATACCACGTGCAAACAGGGCATCTAATGCCGCAGTTTGGGCGGCGTCGGGGGTAATGTCAGCGGCCAGAAACAGTTCGTCGCCCGAAGGCAGCAGCACGTCGGTCAGCGCCACCATTTCGCGCAGCCGGGCACGGGTGGTGGCGTTGGTTGTCAGCTCTTTTCGTAGGTTCGGATCAAGGGAAACCGTGCCGCCGCGCGCCTTGATCTGCTTCGCTGCGCGTTGCGTCAGTTGCCACATGTTTTCTTGCGCCAAGAGGGTGCCCATCACATGCAGGTGGCCCGCGCGCGCGACCAAGGCGGCCACTTCTGGCGTCCATGACGCGTCGCCGGCGGCCGAGCTCCACATATTAAAGATGAAATCCCGCGATCCGTCGTTTTGGTAACGCACGAAGGCGGTGCCTGTCGGAAGGTCGGGATGGATCCGCACGGCGGATACATCAACGCCATTGCTTTGCAGGCGATCTATGTTCAGCCGCCCAAAGGCATCATCGCCTACCGTTCCTATCATTGCGGCCGATCCACCGATCCGCCCGCATTGCGCAACAAAGATCGCAGGGGCACCGCTGGGATAAGGGCCAGACAGCGGCTGCGTTTCGCCAAGCCCGTCACCAACTGTCGTACCAACGATTTCGGCAAGGATTTCGCCGATAGAGACCGTTGGGCCAAGTGTGTCGGGCGCAAGTGTCATTGGGCAGCGTTAACTGACTGGCCGCGATACCTTTCAAGGATAAGCGACGCGGTAACATCATCAGTCACCAGCGTGTCGACCAAACCCCGGTGACACGCGGCGCGGATGATATCAACCTTGTGTGGCCCGGCCGCTGCCATGATCTTTTCCGGCACGGCTTGAACGCTGTCCAGTGGCATCCCGATTGTCCGGTCATCCACGTATTTCGAAACTGAATTGCCGTCCTTATCAAGAAACTGCCCCAGCACGTCGCCGATAGCGCCTTGTTCGATCAACGCTTCGGGTTCCATTTCTTTCGGCAAACCGTGGGACACAAGGAACGACTTGTCCGACACGTTTGAACAGGTCAGCAGAACCGCGTCGAGAGACTGAAATTTCTGAAAGTGCTCTTTCAGCGAGGTTTGAGACAGGAAAAGATCACGGTCGATACCGTCGGAAAGATAGATCGGTGCCGTCAGGATCGAATAATGCGCGCCCAGAACATCCGCAAACCCCGAGGCGATGCCAAACGCGTTGAACGTAGACCCTTGCGCGGTGCCGCCCAAGATCGAAACGACCTCTAGGTCGGGGTGTGACTGTCTGGGCAGCCGGCGGATCGCCGTATCAAGCGTCAGCCCCCACGACACGCCGATTGATTTCCAAGACGCGGTGCGCACCCGTTCGGTGATCAGCGCGGCCAACGCGGCACCTGTGGGGCGGTGATAGTCATAGCCGCCTGAATTCGCCGGGGCGACGACGGCACGTTCGATGCCCAACACGTCTTTCAATTCGCTCTGCATTTCGGTGCGCGCGATAAAGGGGGACTCGATCTGTATCTTGACGATGCCTTGCGCTTTGGCTCGCTGAATCGCCTGATTTACGCGAAGGCGGGTCACGTCCAGCATCTTTGCGACTTCGGCCTGCGTCATCTCATTCATGAAATAGTGCCAGCAAACCTCGGCGATGAAGGCCTCGCTGTCTTCGATAGTTTCGCGTGCCACAGATTAATTCCTCCCTGAAGGCGTGCGTGTTAAAGGGGGTCATGCCATACGATACATATGTATGGCAATACAAACTTATGAAAAATTACAGTTGAATAAATGAAGTTACAAATGCATATTCGCGCCGGGAGGTGACGCGAGTCGGCTTTTTATTTGTGGTGCTGTCTGTATGCGGATCGCTTTCCATCAAAACCTTTTGGGAGGAAACCAAATGAATTTTGCACTTAAGCTTGGTACATCTGCGCTTGCGATTTCTGTCGTGGCGACGTCCGCTTATGCTGACGATGCGTTTTGGCGCAAAGCTGCAGAGCCATATCAGGGTGTGACGCTGCGTGGCGTTACTGAATCGTCGCCCCCTTCGCTTTACATCCGTGAGGTGCTTGCGCCGCAATTCGAAGAACTGACCGGCATTCGCGTCGATGTTGAAACGACGTCATGGGACCAAATGTTCGACAAGGCTATCAAGGATATGGAGGCCGGCACCGGCATCTATGACATGGTCTATATCGAACAGGACATTATCTATTCCTATCTGGCGCGTGATTTCCTTGTCGATACGACCCAGCTGCTGGCCGACAACCCGGCGTTGAAGGCCCCGACTTATGACGAGGCGAACTTCACAACATTCGCAGACTATTTCGAAGACGCCGAGGGGCACCTATATGGCATCCCGATGGAGGCCTTTATCAAGGTGTACCTGTACCGGACCGACCTGTTCGGTGACGCGGAAATTCAGGCGGCATTCAAAGCAGAAACCGGCCGTGACCTTGTTCCTGCCACGACGCACGAAGAATACGCCGAAATCGCGCGCTTCTTTACGAAGTGGGGCGAAGATCACGACTTGGATCTGTGGGGCACAACGGCGCAGGCGCATACCGGCCACGTCGCGTCATGGTATGAGTACTACGAGTCAATCGCGCCGACCTTTGGTGTTTATAATTGGGGTATCGACGCTGCTAACAACTATGCTGCGTCTGTCGCCAATGGTGGCACCATGAACAGCGATGAAGCCAAGGAAGCGATGACTTGGTGGTTGTCTATGCGTGATATCGCGCCGCCTGAAAGCCCTGCATCAACTTGGACAGAGGTCGGGACGACCTTCGGCGCAGGGCGCGCTGCCCAAGGCCTTGTCTATGGTGAAAATGCGGGATGGATCGCGGCCGACAAAGAAAAGTCGTTGGTCGTTGGAAACGTCGGAGTCGCGTTGCCGCCGTTGGCAGAAGGGGTGATGGAGGCCGCCGAAGCCGGTGAAGGTTACATCGGCTACTATGATGGTGGGGCTTTCGGATTGCCGTCGACCTCTAAGCAGAAAGAGGCGGCAATGCTGTTCTTGCAGTATATCGGCCAGAACGAAGTTCAGCCTGATTGGGCTGTTGCTGCTCCGCGTGTGACAAACAAGAACACGTATGATGACCCTAAGGTTCAAGCGATGAACGAAGAACTGGGCGGTTATTACGACATGCTTAAGGACAAGGGTTACCTGTTCGCGGGCGCGCCGGCCTATCCGTTCCACGCACAGGTTCGCGAAGCAACCGCGCCGACATTCTATAAGATCCTGATCGGTGATTTGGGCGTTTCCGAAGGCCTTGATGAGATGGCTGCCAAAGCGGAAGCTGAACTGACCAATCTGGGCTATCGTAAGTAATCGACATTCCCTGTCGCACTTAAGGGTCGCCACCAGAATCTGGTGGTGGCGACCCGCCACACCTTCTTCGAGGCCATACTGCGCCCCGAAGCGATCAAACCGGTCAAATAGAAACAGAACTGGGAACGGGACGATGCAATCCAACAAATTGGGGTGGATACTTCTGGCGCCAACGCTGGTGATCCTCTTCTTCTTCGGCGTGCTGCCTTTTATCTATGTGGTCTATGTGTCGTTCCATTCTTGGAATCCCTTTGCCGCTAACCCCGATATGGTCTTCAACTGGGCGGATAACTTTCGCCGGATCGTTTTTGACGAAGAGTTCCTGAATTCGGTTGGCGTGACGGTGATGTTCGTCTTTTTCGCTGTTCTGTCAGAGCTGATCGTTGGGTATTTTCTGGCCCAAGCCTTCATGAAAGAATTCCCCGGAAAGGCAATTTTCCGAACCATTCACACGCTGCCTTTGATCATGGCACCGATCATCGTCGGGTCTGTGTGGAAACTGATGACCACGCCGTCGATTGGGATCATCCCCCATTACCTTGATGAATGGTTTGGGATCAGCATGAACATCGGTACATCGGCCCCCACAGCATTCGCGACGATCGTGCTGATGGATGTTTGGCACTGGACCCCGCTGGTGACGCTGACGCTGATCGCCGCGCTTGTATCGCTGCCGCCTGATCCGTTCGAACAAGCCCAGATCGACGGCGCCAACAAGCGCCAGATATTCTGGCACATCACGTTGCCAATGATCGCGCCGGCCGTCGTTGCCACCGTCTTTATTCGCCTGATGGATGCGCTGCGCACCGTGGACGAAGTGTGGATGCTGACCGGCGGCGGGCCCGGCTCTGCGACCCGTTTCGTTGGGGTTCATATTTTCAAGGAAGTCTTCCCAAAAACGAACTATGGCTACGGATCAACCATCTCCGTCATCGTTCTTTATCTTACCATCGTCGCTTGTTGGCTGCTGTATGTCACCATGCTGGCCCCACGCACCAAGAAGAAGGGATAAGGCCATGAAAAAGCAAAACCCTATCATCGGCATTATTTTCTGGACCCTTGTCAGCTTCCTGACGCTGTTCCCGATCTATTGGCTGTTCGTCATTTCGGTGAAGCCCGCGGTGCAGCTGTTTTCGACGCCTGATCTGATCCTAAGCGATCCGTATTGGGGCAACTATGCCAAGGTGTGGGGCGACAGGTTGCTGCGCAGCTATATGGTCAACTCTTTGATCATCTCTTCGGGCAACGCGATCCTTTGCACAATTCTGGGCTTCTTCGCGTGTTATGCGCTGTCGCGGTTCAACATGAGCGGCAAGGAAAGCATTTTCTTCTGGACCATCACAAACCGAATGGCGCCTCCGGCTGTGTTTCTGTTGCCGCTGTTTTTGCTGCTGACACAGGTCTATGCGGTGGGGGAATGGAACCTGCTGGATACGCGGATCGGTATGATCTTGGTCTATTGTACGTTTAACCTTCCGTTCGCGATCTGGACCCTGCGCCCCACGGTGGACGGAATTCCTAAAGAGTTGGACGAGGCCGCCTATGTCGATGGCGCAAGCGCATGGAAAGTTATCACCGAGATTGTCTTCCCTCTGTGCCGTCCGGGGCTGGCGGTGACGCTTATCCTGACATGGGTTTTCGCGTGGAACGAATACCTTCTGGCGGCGACCCTGACCAACTTCAACGCCCGGACATTGACCACCGGACTGTCGGAATACGTAACCACGACAGGAACAGAGTGGGGCATCATGGCGACGATTTCGGTCTTCACGCTGATCCCGGCACTGATCGTTTTTGGCCTGGTGCAAAAGCACATCGTTGCGGGCCTCACCTTTGGCGCAGTGAAAGGGTAAAGGGATGAGTGAACTTCAGGAAACTCCGCTTCTTTCGACCCATTTGGAAGGCGACGAAGCGCCAGATTTCGAGGCCCCAAAACACGGGTTTCTACCGATCGAAACAAACTGGTTCGACCGGCTGTTTATTTCCGTCGTGATTTGGGTCGCAATGTCACTGTTCTGGTTCCGGTTCATAGAGCCGTTGGGGCCGTCTATTTGGCTGTCGAATGCCGTCGCCCTCGGCCTTGCCGTGTGGATTATCAAGAAAGGTTGAGTGGATGAGAGCTTTGGTTTTGGAAAAGAAAGACGAACTCAACCTGCGCGACTTCCCGGCGATTGACCGCGAAGAAGCGGTGCTTGGCCCGCGTGATGTGCGCATCAAGCTGCATACCGTTGGTATCTGCGGGTCGGATGTTCACTACTTCACGCACGGCCGGATTGGTCCCTTTGTGATCAATGAGCCGATGATCCTTGGCCATGAAGCGTCCGGAACAGTGATCGAGGTTGGGTCTGACGTCACGACGTTGAAGGAAGGGGATCGCGTCTGTGCCGAACCGGGTATCCCGGACCCCAACAGCCGGGCGACAAAGATGGGGATGTATAACATCGACCCCGCCGTGCGTTTCTGGGCGACGCCACCAGTGCATGGCGTTTTGCGCCCAACCTGCGTTCACCCAGAGGCCTTTACCTTCAAGTTGCCCGACAACGTCAGCTTTGCAGAAGCCGCGATGGTTGAACCGTTGGCCGTGGGTGTACATGCAGCGACCAAGGCGCGGGTTAAGCCCGGCGATAATGCCGTCGTGATGGGGGCAGGGCCCATCGGTTTGGTGACCGCGTTGTCCGCCTTGGCCGCCGGATGCGCCCGGGTTTATGTGACTGACCTTTCCGAAGCAAAGCTGGAAATCGCGGCGGGGCTTAGCCCAGCGATTACGCCGGTCGATGTCAGATCGCAAAACATCACCGATCTGGTCAAGCGTGACACAGACGGTTGGGGCGTGGACCTTGTGTTCGAAGCGACCGGCAGCCCACAGGCCGCCGCAGCCGTGTTTGAACCGCTGGCCCCCGGCGGGTGCGTTGTCATGATCGGCGGGCAGCCCGATCCAATTAGTTATGACGCGGGTGCCGCCATGGTGCGCGAAGCAAGGGTCGAAAACATTTTTCGCTACGCGCATGTCTTTCCGCGATGTGTTGGGATGATCAGCTCTGGCGCGATCGACGTGAAACCCCTCATCACCAGAACATTCAACTTCGAAGAAAGCGTGCGCGCGTTCGAAATCGCCGCATCCGCCCCACCGGCAGATGTGAAGATGCAGATCGAATTGCCGCAATAAGGGAGGCGGGCCAATGGCCAACGTAACAATAGACAACGTCGTCAAAAGATATGGCAGCGTGCAGGTCATGCACGGCGTGAACGTGGATATCGAAGACGGCGAATTTGTCGTTCTGGTCGGCCCGTCGGGCTGTGGCAAGTCCACCCTGCTGCGGATGCTGGCAGGCCTAGAAGAGATAAGCGCCGGGGCCATCTCGATCGGTGACAGGGTCGTCAACGACATTCCACCTAAAGAGCGTGACATCGCGATGGTTTTCCAAAGCTATGCGCTTTATCCGCATAAGACGGTGGCGGATAACATCGGGTTTCCGCTGAAGATGGCCAAGCGTCCCAAAGCCGAAATCGACGAAAAGGTGGATAAGGCCGCCGCAGTGCTGGACTTGACCCCCTATCTTGCGCGTTACCCCAAAGAACTGTCGGGCGGGCAGCGACAGCGTGTTGCCATGGGGCGTGCCATTGTCCGCGATCCTCAGGTCTTTTTGTTCGACGAACCGTTGTCCAATCTAGATGCCAAACTGCGCGTGACGATGCGGGTCGAAATCAAGGAACTGCATCAGCGACTTGGTACGACCATCGTTTATGTCACCCACGATCAGATCGAAGCGATGACAATGGCGGATAAGATTGTTGTCATGCGCGACGGGCGGGTTGAACAAATCGGGTCGCCGCTTGATCTTTATGACAACCCCAACAACGTCTTTGTGGCTGGCTTTATCGGCTCGCCCTCGATGAACTTTGTCCATGGCATGGTCGGGATGAAGGATGGGCAGAAGCGGTTCGTGTCTGATGGCGGCACGGTGCTTCCTCTTCCGGAAACCGACGCGCAGGAGGGGCAGCAGGTTATCTATGGCATCCGCCCCGAACATATCACGGTCGGCGACGGCGGTGTCCCGATGAACGTGGTGGTGGTAGAGCCGACAGGGTCAGAAACACAGATATTCGCGAAATCCAGCGGCGACCTGATCGACGCATTGGTGAAAGACCGGATATTTGCGCGCCCGGGTTCCGAAATCGGGTTCGTTATCGACCCGGTGAACGTGCACCTGTTCGACCGCAAAACCGAAGAACGCATTTAACGCATATGAGGACATTAATGCAGTCTTTGCCTGCCGCCGTGATTTTTGATCTGGATGGTTGTCTTGTCGATAGCGAACCCCTGTGCATCCGCGCCATCGCGCGCGAGATTCAAGCATTGGGGGTCGGTGACATAAGCCCCGAAGATATCCGCGCCCGGTTTCTTGGTGTTTCGATGCGCGTCATCTGTGATGAGGTCGCAAAGCAGACGGGCAAAAGTTGCCCCGATGATTTCGTGGAGCGCGTCGAATCCCAGTTGTTCGTCGATTATCAAAACCGTTTGAAACAGATCGATGGGGCCGCAGTGATGCTTGCCACGTTGCGCAAGCAGGGCGTGAAGATGGCAATTGCCACGGGTGGATCTGTTAAGCGAATGACCCAAACTTTGACGATGGGTGGGCTTTCGCAGTGGTTCGCCGGGCGCGCGTTCAGCGCCGATCAGGTGGCCAACGGCAAACCCGCGCCGGACCTGTTCCTGCTGGCGGCTGATGAAATTGGCGTGCCCCCTGAATCTTGCGTGGTGTTAGAGGATTCACCCCACGGTATTCAGGGTGCGGTTTCGGCGGGTATGCGGGCGGTCGGCTTTGTTGGTGGCGCGCATTTAGAGGGCATCCGCGACGCACACGCCGAAAAGCTGCTTGGGAAAGGCGCAACCACGATTGCGCATGACATGACCGAAGTCACACACGCACTTCTTTCGGCGGCCCCATGTTCGGACGATTAAGCGGCTAGCGAGAGAGGGATCAACATGATTACGCTTTGTAACGCCGCGCTGGCGAACTTGCCCGATGACGTGGCGCGCCCGGTCTATGATCGCCGCGCCTTGCGGCCGGGGATCGTACATATCGGCTTGGGGAATTTTCACCGCGCCCATCAGGCGTGGTATTTGCACAGGTTGATGCAACAGGGGCTTGCGCAAGACTGGGCAATCATCGGCGCCGGCATTCGGCCCAATGACGAAGAAATGCGCCAGACGTTGGCAGCACAGGATTATCTGACCACATTGGTTGAGCTGGACCCCAAAGGCCGCTCTGTCGAAGTGGTTGGGTCCATGATCGGCTACGTTCCGGTGGAAAAGGGCAACGGCCCCCTGATCGTACAGATGGCGGAGCCGGGCATACGCATCGTTTCGATGACAGTGACCGAAGGGGGCTATTTCGTCGATCCTGTCACGTCTGGGTTTGACGCGTCGCACGCGGATATCATTCACGATGCCGCCCATCCGGCGACGCCAAGAACGGCGTTTGGTGCGATTATCGCTGCTTTGCGCTTGCGTCGGGAACGGGGCGTCGGGGGCTTTAGCTGCCAAAGCTGCGATAACCTTCAGGGCAACGGGGCGATACTGCGGCAAACCGTCTTGTCGCTTGCACGCCTGTCTGACCCAGTGTTGGCAGCTTGGATCGATGCCAACTGCAGCTTTCCCAATTCGATGGTGGACTGCATCGTGCCAGCGACTGGCGCAAAAGAACGCGCCTTGGTGCAAGAGATCGGGATCGAAGACGCAGCACCTGTCACACACGAAAATTTCCGCCAATGGGTGATCGAAGATGATTTCTGCGCGGGTCGTCCAGACTGGGACAAGGTCGGCGCGACCTTTTGTGACGATGTGCATGGATACGAAGTGCAGAAGATCCGCATCCTCAACGCTGGCCACCAGATACTGGCAAATGCGGCCGAGGTTTTGGGTATTCAAACCGTGGCTGAAAGCATGCAGCATGACCTTATCCATGCGATGTTTCGCAAAGTGGCGCTGGAAGAGATCGCGCCCCACGTCAGCCCAGTGCCGGGGATGACGCCCGCGCAATATGTCGATCTTGTTGATCGCCGCTTTGCCAACCCAGCCATTGTCGACACGATCAGAAGGGTGGCGTTTGACGGCTCTTCTCGTCATCCAGGGTTCGTGCTGCCGACGGTGCGTGACGCATTGCGCAGCGGCGCGCCAGTGGATGGGCTTGCGCTGGTTGAGGCTGCTTGGGCGCGCATGTGTCAAGGAACTCGGGAAGATGGTTCCCGGATAGAGAGTAACGACCCACATTGGGCGCAACTGAAGTCACGGGCTATCGACGCCCAGAAGACACCGATGGTCTGGCTTGGCATGTCGCAGATTTACGGGAACCTTTCCGATGAATCGCGGTTTTCCACGCCGTTCTGCCGGTGGCTGACAATTATTAACAAAGACGGCATCGAAGCCGCGATCTGCGAATATCTGGAAGGACGCTGAATGACCTTTATTGGAATCGACCTAGGAACATCTGGGCTGCGGGTTCTACTTGTGGACGAGGCTGGCAAGCCTCTTGGTGCCACGGAACGCCACTATGAAATGTCTCACCCCCACTCGGGCTGGTCAGAACAGGACCCGGCAGATTGGATCGCTGCGCTTGACGACGCCGTTGCCGAACTGCGCGTCAGCTGTGATCGCTTTTCCGAGATTCAGGGGATCGGGGTCGCGGGGCATATGCATGGGGCCACGCTTTTGGATCGGGACGGCGAGGTTCTGAGGCCATGTATTTTGTGGAACGACACGCGGTCGCACGAACAGGCCGCGCGGCTTGATGCGACAGATCAGGTGCGTGCCTTGTCGGGAAACATCGTATTTCCGGGTTTCACCGCGCCAAAGTTGGAATGGGTGCGCGAAAACGAGCCTGAAATCTTCGACCGGGTGGCCAAGGTTCTTTTGCCTGCGGCTTATCTGAATTTCTATCTGACTGGCGAATATGTGGCCGACATGTCAGATAGCGCCGGCACCTCGTGGTTGGATGTGGGCAACCGCGACTGGTCTGACAAATTGCTTGAGGTCGGGCATATGCGCCGCGATCAGATGCCCAGACTGGTGGAAGGTGCTCAAGCGGCGGGCGACCTGCGCGCGGAGTTGGTCCAGAAATGGGGCCTGTCCGGGCGTGTCACCGTGGCGGGCGGCGCAGGTGATAACGCCGCAGCGGCATGCGGCATTGGCGCATTGCACGAAGGGCAGGGGTTTGTCTCGCTTGGCACATCGGGAGTTTTGCTGTCGGCGCGCGACGGATATCGCCCAGCACCAGAAACCGCTGTACACACGTTCTGTCATGCGGTGCCGGGGCGTTGGTATCAGATGGGCGTGATGCTGTCGGCAACGGGCAGCTTGAATTGGCTGGCCAGTATGACGGGCGCGAAACCGTCCGAGCTGACCGCGGGTCTGCACGACACGCTACGTCGCCCGGGGCAGACACGTTTCCTGCCCTATCTGTCGGGCGAACGCACACCGCATAACGATGCCGAAATACGGGGCAGTCTGACAGGGTTGTCCTCGGACATGACGCGTGATGATCTGGCCGTCGCGGTGCTTGAAGGGGTGGCCTTTGGGTTGCGCGACAGTTTCGAAGCGTTGGTCGCGACAAACGCCAAGCTGGAACAGTTAAGCGCAATCGGCGGCGGAACGGCGTCGCGGTATTGGCTAAAGCTTATCGCGACGGTGCTTGGTGTGCCGCTGAACTTGCCCGCAAGCGGCGAATTTGGTGCGGCGCTGGGCGCAGCGCGGCTGGGGCAGGTTGCCGCCACAGGAAGCGCGCCAGACGACATCATGCAAGCGCCGGTTATCCGCGAAACGATTGAACCCGACAGGGACCTTCAGGCCGCATATGATGATGCCTATCGCGGTTTCCGGGCTGCGTATCACGGGATCAAAGCGGTGCAGTGATCTGCCAAACGGGTGCCCCTTGTCGATCTGACAGGGGGTACCCGTGCCTCAAGACGGTCCGAGGGCGCGCCGCCTGAATCCGCTGTGGGGTAATGTGTGATCGCGTGCCGCATGCTTGGTGAATAACACCAAGATCGCGAACCGGATTTACACTGAGCCAAAGCGCCCGATGCCAAGCAATATAACGGGTTGATCCGCTAGCTGCCGTATCCATCAATGTCTGGGATTTAGCGAAGGAAGTGGCAGCCCGTAGGGGAATCGAACCCCTCTTTCCAGGTTGAAAACCTGGCGTCCTAACCGATAGACGAACGGGCCATCTCTTCGCGTGAGGCGTTAACTAGGGAAAACGAGCGGGGTGCGCAAGAGGGTTTTTTGCAAAAACTTTCGTTTTTTTTCCGCGGGGCAATTGGCATCGCTAAATCGGGAAATTCACAAGGCTTTTACGGCCACGACAAGCTGTTCAACGCAGCTTTCAATCGAACGATTGGCGGTATCGATCCGTAGGTCAGGATTCGGAAAAACATCGTATTCGCGGCGGGTTACGGCATTCCAGTCCGGCACGCGCTGCCCAGCGATATCTGCCGTGCGGTTTTCGACCCTGTGGCGGTGTTTGCCAAGGTCCGAACATACCACTTCGACGTTCAAAAGGGCAGCATTGCCATCCACCGCCGCGTCGTTCCACGCGTGCCGTGTCAATGGAACGGGGTTTACGGAATCGCCGATAACGATGTGACCCAACCGTAAATTGTCGGCCGCGATGCCATAGGCCGCCCAGTATCCACCATCTTTGGCGTTTTTGATGGAAAGGGCGGATTGCCGTAGGGCGGCTTCGATTGTGTCGATCCGCAAATGGACCGCGCCAAGCGTTTCAGCGGCTGATCGGGCAAGGGTTGTTTGCCAACGCCGGGTAGGCCCGACAGTACGATCAGCACGCCGCGTTTCATGCCGGGGCGGCGTCTTCCAATCGAAGTTGCACCCTTTGGCGCCCACCCCAATTGTTAATCTCTAACCGTCCGGCCAGATGGAAACGCGCACCGCCATGCCCCTCTAACAGGGGGCCCATCGGCCCGTCGAACGCGCCAAAGGCGATGGCGTCGATTTTCGCGCCCATGCCGTCGCCGAAAGTGATCTTCAAATGGCTGTCGCCCACTCGTTTGGCAAAGTTTATCGCCACGTCGGGAAAGGCAAATCGCGGGGCAGGGGCACCGGCACCAAAGGGGCCGGCGGCCTCGATCTGGTTGATCAGCTCAACAGTGGCGGCGCCGGGCATAAGGATGCCGTCCAGCCGCAAATCTGACGGGCCAATTTCGGCAGCACCCTGTTTTGCCAACAGCTCTGACAGGCGTTCCATGGCGGGTTCAAGTTTGTCACGGGCAACGGTAAGGCCTGCGGCCATTTTGTGGCCGCCGCCCTTGATCAACAGCCCCTCAGTCGCAAGCCGTTGGATTGACGCACCCAGATCAATCCCCGCGACAGAGCGGCCAGATCCTTTGCCTTCGTCGCCATCAAGGCCGATGACGATTGCGGGGCGGTTTGTCGCCTCTTTCAAGCGTGAGGCAACGATGCCCACAACGCCGGGGTGCCAGCCTTCGCCCGCAGCCCAAACCAGCGGCGCGTCGAAGCCACGCTCTTCTGCTTGGGCCAGCGCCGCGTCGCGCACAGCGGATTCGACTTCGCGCCGTTCAGTGTTCAACTGATCCAGTCGTTCGGCCAAAGCGGCGGCTTCGGATGGGTTATTCGTTGCCAAAAGGCGTGCGCCAAGGTCGGCCTTGCCGATGCGGCCGCCCGCGTTCACGCGCGGCCCCAAAAGGAAACCTAGGTGATAGGTCGATGGGGCTGTATCCATGCGCGACACATCGGCCAAGGCCACAAGGCCGGGGCGGTTGCGCCGGGCCATGATGGCAAGCCCTTGTCGCACCAGCGCGCGGTTCACGCCGATAAGGGGCGCAACATCGGCCACAGTTGCCAGAGCGACCAGATCAAGGAAATCAAGAAGGTTCGGCCCCTTCACGCCCGCTTCGCGAAGCTGACGCCCGGCTTCGACCAGCATCAGGAACACAACGCCAGCTGCACACAGGTGCGCAAGGTCGCCGGTTTCATCTTGCCGGTTCGGGTTCACCACGGCCAGCGCGTCGGGCAGGGTTTCACCGCCAAGGTGATGGTCCAGAACCACCACATCCGCGCCCTTTGCTGCGGCGATCGGTTCGTGGCTAAGCGTGCCGCAATCAACGCAGATGATAAGGTCATGCGCGGCGGCCAGTTCCTGCATCGCAGGGACGTTGGGGCCATAGCCTTCGTCGATACGGTCAGGGATATAAAGCGTCGCATCGTGGCCCATCTGGCGCAGCCACGTCAGCAGCAAAGCCGCAGAGGAGCCACCGTCGACATCGTAATCTGCGAACACCGCGATGCGTTCGCGGTTTTTCAGGGCTTGCAAGAACCTCTCGGCTGCTTTGCCCATGTCACGCAGGGTCAGCGGGTCGGGCAGCAGGTCACGCAGGGCTGGTGCAAGGAAGCTTTCGGCCTGTTCGGGTGGGACACCGCGGCGGGTCAGCACACGACAGACAGAGGCGGGCAGGCGGGTTTCCTGCTCCATCGCTTCGGCCATGCGGTCATCAGCAGCGCTGGGTCCAACCCAGCGCCGCCCTGTGGCCGAGCGTTCGACGCCAAGAAAAGAGGCGGGCGTGCTCACTTCACCGGGTTACGGTAAATCATCCGGCGCACCGAACCAGTTTTCGAACGCATCAGGATGGTTTCAGTTGTCAGGTAACCGGGCTCACGCTTGATGCCCTGAACGATGGACCCGTCTGTCACGCCGGTCGCGGCAAAAATCACGTCTTGGGTGACCATGTCGTCGCGGGTGTAAATGCGGTCAAGATCGGTGATCCCTGCCTTAGCTGCGCGGCCGCGTTCGTCATCGTTGCGGAACAACAGCTTGCCCCACATCTGACCGCCCATGCATTTCAGGGCCGATGCCGCCAGAACACCTTCGGGTGCGCCGCCAGAGCCCATGTACATGTCGATGCCCGTGATATCAGCTTCGGCGCAGTGGATAACGCCAGCAACGTCACCGTCGGTGATCAAGCGGATCGCCGCGCCGGTTTCGCGCAGTTCGGCAATCATGTCTTCGTGGCGCGGGCGTTCCAGGACGCACAGGGTGATGTCCGACATCGCGCAACCGCGTGCCTTCGCCAAAGCAGCCACACGTTCGGAAGGGGACATATCCATCGATACGACGTCTTTGGGATAGCCCGGCCCAATCGCCAGCTTTTCCATGTAAACATCGGGCGCGTGCAGCAGGGTGCCGCGTGGTGCCATGGCGATGACGGTCAGCGCGTTTGGCATGTCTTTCGCGGTCAGCGTCGTACCTTCGAGAGGATCAAGCGCGATGTCCACAGCAGGGCCTTGGCCGTTGCCGACCTCTTCGCCGATGAACAGCATTGGGGCTTCGTCGCGTTCGCCTTCGCCGATAACCACAACGCCTTTAATGTCGAGCATGTTCAACTGATCGCGCATCGCGTTCACAGCCGCTTGGTCGGCGGCTTTTTCATCGCCGTGACCGATCAGCTTGGCCGAGGCCATTGCTGCAGCTTCGGAAACACGGGCAAGACCAAGCGAAAGCATACGGTCACTAAAATCGGCGGGTTGAGACATGACAAAATCCTGTGGGTGTAAGGCAAAACGCCCCATACACCTACCCGGTGACGGGGCAATGACACAAGCTGTGGTTCAGACAGCCTCGATCCGTATTGCAACGGGGTCACCCACAACAACGCCGGTCGCGGCAAAACCCGTCATCGCGTGATCCAACGCGTCGCGGGTTGTTTTGTGGGTAACGATCAAGACTGGCGCGGTGGTTTCCGCGTGGCCGTATTGGCGCATCCGGTCGATGGAAATTCCGGCCTCGCCCAGCACAGTCGCGACTTTGGCCAGCGCGCCGGGTTTGTCCTGCAATTCCATCCGCAGATAATAAGGCGCGGCCGCGGTTGCCTTGGCAGAGACAACGTCTGTCAACGTCGAAGCAGGGCGGCCAAAGGTGGACACGCGGAACCCGCGGGCAATATCCAGCACGTCAGACATCACCGCACTTGCAGTTGGGCCTTCGCCAGCACCTGCGCCGCGCAAAACGATCTGACCTGCGGCGTCGCCTTCCAGCACAACCATGTTTGTCGCGTTTTCCAACTGACCAAGCGGCGAGGATGCGGGCACAAGGCATGGGGACATGCGTTGTTCCAGCCCACGACCGGTCATCTGGGCAACGCCCAACAATTTGATGCGGAAACCCATGTCGGCGGCTTGGCGGATATCTTCGATCGAAATGCGCTCGATGCCTTCTAGTTCGACATCCTCAAAGGCAACCTTGGTGCCAAAGGCGATGGCAGACAGCAGGGCAAGTTTGTGCCCGGCATCGATGCCGCCAACGTCCAGCGTTGGGTCCGCTTCCAGATAGCCAAGAGCGTTGGCTTCCTCAAACACTTCGTCGTAAGGCAGGCCCGCGCTTTCCATCCGTGTCAGGATGTAGTTGCAGGTGCCGTTCATAACGCCCATCACGCGCAGGGTTTTGTTACCTGCCAGACCTTCGGTCAGCGCTTTGACAACCGGGATGCCACCTGCGACGGCGGCTTCGAACCGGATGACGGCACCTTTTTCTTCAGCAGCTTCGGCAAGGTCTTGGCCGTGGATAGCCAGCATTGCCTTGTTCGCGGTCACAACATCTTTGCCCGCCGCAATCGCGGCTTCGGTGGCGGCCTTGGCCGGGCCATCTGCGCCGCCCATCAGTTCGACAAACACATCCACGTCTTCGCGGGTGGCAAGGGCGACTGGGTCATCCTCCCACGCGTAGCCGGACAGATCGACGCCGCGATCTTTGTCACGTGTCCGCGCCGAGACAGCGGAAATCGTAATTGGGCGCCCGGTGCGGTCGGTCAGCAAGTCAGCATGTTTCTGAATAATCTTGATGACGCCGGTGCCGACGGTGCCAAGCCCGGCAATGCCGAGCCGCAGGGGGGTGGACATGGGCGAATTCTCCCGCATGTAAGGCCGCAATCGATCCGGGTGTTACAGCGTTGCGCGCGCGCTTGCAACGCGCCAAAGCGTTACTGTTGATGACGTTCGACAGCTGCCGTTAGGCGACGACGCTCTGCACGGGTCAGAATGGGGCGGGTCAGGGCGCGCGCTTTTTGGCGCAAGGCAGCGGCACGGTCGGCCAACGCCTGGCCGGTTTCTTCGCTGATATTGGTTTGGGCGGCGTTTTCCAAAACCCCTTCGATGGGCAACACGCGTGGATAGGCTGCGTTTTTTGCGCTGTCGCCAACAGCGGCATCCAGATCAGGAAAGTCGGTGCAGCCCGAAACAAGGGCAACGCAAAGAAAAAGGGCCGCGCGTGTCATGGAATCCCGTGTTCAAAACCTGCGCGACCATAGACCGGGCGGCCAAGTAACGGCAAGCGGGTGACGCTTGGCTATTGAAGTGAACGTATGTTCAGATAGTTTGCGCCCATGGCACGTAAGACAGGCTCTCATTCCGGCATCACAGGCCCCGCGGTTCGCGAAGCGGCGCAGCGGCTGTTCGCGCAACATGGATTTGCGGCGGTTTCCATGCGCCAGATCGCGGCAGATGTGGGGGTGCAGGCGGGCGCGCTTTATAACTATACGCCCGACAAGCAGAGCTTGCTGTTCGATCTGATGAAAACCCATATGGATGAACTGCTTGAGGCCTGGCAAGCAGAGAAAAGCGACGGTACGCCGCTTGACCGGCTAGAGGTTTTTACCCGGTTTCACATCCGTTTCCACCTTGATCGCCCCGACGCGGTGTTCATTGCCTACATGGAATTGCGCAACCTAAGCCCCGAAAACTTTGCCGCCATCGAAGCGTTGCGCAAACGCTACGAGGACGAGCTTGAGCAGATTTTGAGCGACGGCAAACAGGCAGGGGTGTTCCACCAACCCGACACTAAACTTGCCACGCTGGCACTGATCGCGATGCTAACCGGCGTTACGACATGGTATCGCGGCGACGGGCGCCTGACGCGCGAAGGTGTCGCTGATTTGTATTGGGATATGGTGCGCAAAGCTGTCGGCGCCTGAAACGCTGCTTTCCAAGAATCGCATGGGCAGTCAGAATGTGGGTGTTTTAGAGGACCACATTTATGCCAAAGCACTTTTCCCCCGCCGAATGGCAGACCATCAACACCCATTTAGACCAGAACCCAACCGCGTACGGAATGCCGGAACGCCGCGATGACTCGGTTATTTTGGCGTCTTGGAACATCCGGAAATTCGGAACCCTAGCGGACGAAGACGGCCCGCGGAAATCCCCCGGTGCCTTTGCCATGATCGAGCGGTTTTGCAGCGCCTGTGACCTTGTTGCGATACAAGAGGTGCAGCCCAATACCGCCTCTCTCTATGAATTGCGGGATCGGTTGAATGCGGCGGGTGGAACGTTTGACGTTATATATTCTGACATTACCGGGCGCGCGCCGGGCCAAATGGGCATGGCCGAACGAAGCGGTTTTTTATTTAACACAGCGCGGGTGCGCCGGGGGGATCTGGCATCGGACCTTTCGTTTGACCGGTCGGCCGTCGTGAAAAATATGAACAAGGCGCTAGCAGAGTCTATTGCGAAAGAACTGCCGCCATCTGACGATCCAACGTTCATGGAAAAAGTGCAGCACTGGCTTTCTGGCGCAACGCAGATGGCAGGCGCGCGTTTGAAGAAATTCGTTCAGTTCATTCGGGCGCCTCATTTGGTGGAGTTTGTGATCGAAGGGCCGGGCGGGGATTACCAACTTTACTGCGTGAATGCGCATTTGGTGTCAGGGGACAGTAAACGCGAACGTCAGCAGGAATTTTTTGCGCTGCTGGAATGGTTGCTTTTAGATAGCGAAAGCACCGTCGCCGAAGACGGAAAGATTTTTCTTCTGATGGCAGACCTGAACCTTGATTTTGAATCCAGCGTCGACAAGCGAAAACGTGGGGTCGAGGCGTATCTGACGGATCTGAACAGCGAACGGAACTTGAGGGCGAAGGTGAACTTTCCATTCTTGGATGGCGGTTTTCTGACGAACGCGCGCCGGGATGAAACATACGATCACATCGCATGGATCGCACAGGACGAGCGGCTTCCGCGTGGGCGGCACAACGCGCTGGCCGGGACGTTGGGCGCAAATCAGTTTGATTATGGCATGTTCGATTTCACTCAGCTTTTCGTTGATGCCGGCCCCGCGCAAGGGCAGGGCACAGACCCCGACTATTCCAAGTTCGAACATGACTTTTCTGATCACATGCCGATCTGGGTGCGCTTGCCTATTCCGTCAAATGGTCAGCATCGTTTCACGGTGGATTGATGCGGCGCTAGTACTTTGGCGCGCGGGCGGTTAAAGCGGTTGGCAGACCTTTTAAGGAGTTTGCCATGACCGAGGTACTTGCCACCGTTTCTGCTTCTGCGCCGCGCCGTCTTGTCGGCGTGTCGGTGCTTTTACTTCTGGGCGGGCTGTTGATCTATCTCGCTTTGGCGCGCCCACACGAATCCTTGGGCTGGCAAGTCTTTCTGTTGATTTTCGGGGCGATTGTTTTGTGGGTGGCTGAAACGATGCGCCGTGCAACCTCGCATACGCTGACGCTGACAGAAGATGGTATCACCGCTTCGGATGGGCAGCTTCTGGCGCGGATCGAAGATATCGATACGGTCGTGCGTGGAACTTTTGCGATGAAGCCATCGCATGGCTTTGTTCTTAAGCTTAAATCACCAATGGGGCGGGTGTGGGCGCCCGGTCTTTGGTGGCGTTTTGGCCGCCGTGTCGGGGTAGGGGGCGTAACCGGCGCTGGTCAGACAAAGTTTATGGCCGAGATGCTGACCCTCATGTTGATGGAAAAGAAAAAAGCGGGGTCGTAACCCCGCTTTTTCATATTGATCTGCTGTCTAGGTGATCAGGCATTTGGATCCCACGGGATTTGCGGGAGGAACCGCGGCCGGGTGACAATCACGTTGTCAAAATCCGTCGGGTCCACAATGCCAACTTGCCACGCAGGGTCATAGTCGATGAAGGTTTCCGCCAAGATGACCCAGTCGCCCTTGGCCATCACGGGAATGTATTTTTGGTAAGCGTCGAGGTCACCATCAGAAAGTGGCGCCAGATCACCGGTGCCTTCGGACCAGCTGCGGACAAGCTCTCGTGAGGTGCTGCCAGCTTCGCAGTCGTCGTTACACTTAACCATTGTGACGCGAATTTTAGAGCCGGTGCCATGGCCCGCCGTCAGATACCCATAAACGTTATCCAGACCTTGGATGTAGTTCGGCCCGGCGCTTGCCAATTCGCGGCTAAGCATATCGCTGATGGTGTAGGCGGCTTTCAAGTTTACGTTGCGTGCCTGATAGGCGTCAAAAAACACCAAGCTGCCAACGTACCACCAAACCAACACTGGCATGGCCAGCACGGCTTCTGCGGTGATCAAGCCGCTTTCATCGGACCGGAAACGAGCAATCGCGTTCTTCAGAGTGTTAAACATCTTAGCTATTGCTCCCTGCGCCGGGTTCGTTGACGAAGCCAGAGGTTGCGATATGTGCAAACCCTTCGCCAGTGTTCTGAACGAGGATCAGTGCAAGCTGAGTGCCGGGGAAGAACGGGTCGACCAATACGCATGCACGCAGAATGACCATTTCATTCTCTGCACCTTCCTCAAACTTGGTAACAGGCTGAACTTCAGTGGTTCGATCGCGGCACTTTGCGCCGGGGTCTGGCACGGCCCATGTGTTCCGGCTGATCGCGCGCATGTCCAGCATGATGTTGCCTTCGCAATCCCCCATCATGCTACCCACGTTCTCGCAAATTGAATCCCGAACGGTATCCGCTGATACGTCGGCCCAGTTGCCAAGTCGAACGTTACGCACAGTGATATCGACAGCGCGTTCCAAGAACATTTGACGCGTCATCAGCATTGCCAGCTCAAACGCCGAAATCCAAATGGTGATGAAGACTGGGAACAGGATCACGAATTCCATCGTGGCCAGCCCGTCTTCGGACTTGCGGAAGCGGCGAACCGCGCCCGCAAAACGCCCAGAAAGGCTCTGCAAACGGTTCATTGTGTCAACCTCAACTGGTTAATAGAACTGGCGATCGTGCCGAAAATCTCAGCCAAATCCGAACCCGTCGCCGGGAAGAAGTGGCTGGGTGAGCTTGCACAGCCGCTCATGACTGAATCGTTCGGGTCGGTCTCAAAACCAATCGTGTAAACGATGACGCCATTGCTCTTGGCTGCCGTACATGCCTCGCTCAGGCGAGCGTTCTTGTCGGTGTTGCCATAGTTGCTTTCAGCTGTCTCAAGCCACGAAAACTGGTTGTACCAAGAAGTTGGGAATTTTTCGAAGACTTCTTGGAAAGTCATCTGAACAGCCGAACCAGGCTCGCTCTGGGTTTCAGTCCAGCAGCGTGTTCCGTACCACCAAGACTTCTTACAATATTCCACTTCAACGTCGTCGCCATCGCCATAGGGGTGGTCGTTCCACGTGTTATTGTGAGTGTGGTAGTATTTATCGGTCGCAGGGTTGTAGACAGAATAGCGGTTTGAATCTGCCGTGTTGCGGAAGACTTCCGAAGGGCCCGAACGGAAACCTTCGTTCAGGTAATGCTGATCGGTGTTAACACCATCCGTCATCAGCACGATCACTTTCATCGAGTAATCTTGGGTATAGCTATACGGGCGGCCAACGAATTTCGTGTCAACGAAGGTCCCGCCGTCAGGCGTGTTGGTCGTTGTAAGATTGGTGAGGCCGATCCGGAACGCTGGATCCAGCAGGCCAAGGCCCCATTTCATACCCACATCAATCGATGTGTTCCCGCCAGCGGAAAGCGCGTTGATATAGGTTTCCATATCGGTGTGTTTGGCCACAAATGGGCGGATTTCACGCCAAGAGTCTGTACGACACGTCCGGCTTCTGGGTGACTCGTTGGCGTCGCTCCACGGGTCAAAGTGCCCGGTCCGCAGCAATTCGATATCAAGCGGGATGTCCGGATAAACGAAGTCGTCGGGATCAAAGGTTACACAATGAGAATCTTCATGTTCGTCGGTGACCTTGAACTGGTCCAACAGTGTTTTGCCAACTGTAACTTGCTCGGCGTAGGGGACCAAAGTGATGGAAACTTTGCCCTCTTCAACGGTGCAGCTTGCGTTGTCAGGATAATCCGAACGCTTTGCCTTGGGGTTACACTGCATGTAAAACGAGAAGTCTTTGGCCGCTTTGCGCAGCTCGTAAATCTTTGATTTTCCGGTGCTGGAGTCCCAGCCCATCGAACCCGAAACGTCCACTACGAGCGAGATTTCAAGGTCGGTGATGCCTTCTTCTGCGGCACCAGCGCCAACAGCTGCCAGCGATTTAATGCCAAGCATGGGAAGGAAAATCGTATTAACGTCTGCTCTGGCCGTTGCCGAAACGCGGCGGAAGCTGAATTCGCCCGATGCTTTCGTTTCGTTAATCTTAATATCGTCGGCAGAGATGTAACTGCTTAGCCCCGCCTTAGCGAAGTAGTCCAGAACGACCGCCTTCGCGTCTTCGGTTTGGTCAAGGTCAGCGGCGGCAAGGACGGCGCGATCAAGTGTGTTTTGAATGGTGGTGCGCGTGTATTCCGTGCGCATCGCGTCAACCGCCAAGCCACCCGCAAGCAGCATCATCACCAAAATAAACATGGCGAAGATCAGCATAGAACCATCTTCGTCACGTCTGAACGAAGAGGCACGGCTAGAGAAAGCCGCCTTCGTGTTTTTCATCTGATATTTCAGCTTTTCGTACACGTTCATTAATACCACCATCACCAAATCAATTCTGGGAGCGACCCAGAGAAGGAGAGTCACCCTTAGGACGGATCACCGCAAATGTCTTGTCTTCTATTCCTGTGGTCAAAATGGGGCATCACTAAGTCCAAGAATCGAAAAAAAAGCAGAAATTTAAGATCAACGAAGGGGGAAATGGTTAATTGGTGTAATATTGGCAACAATCGAATTCCAGCAAAGCTTCCGTTTCAGTGAGGGCATCAAAGCGTCGTCGGTAAATCAGGTGTTAGTCTTCAATAAAATATAGGTGAGTCGCCAGAAACGTTCTTCAGGGAGGAAGAATGATATGAACCCGACCAAAGAGCCCAGTTTTCGTGAATCTGTTGATCTTATGTTCAATCATGCCGTTGCACTGATGGACTTGCCGCCCGGGTTGGAGGAGAAAATAAGGGTCTGCAACGCGACCTATACGGTGCGGTTCGGCGTGCGACTGCGCGGGCAGCTTCATACCTTTACCGGCTATCGCTCTGTCCATTCTGAACACATGGAGCCAGTCAAGGGCGGCATTCGCTATGCCTTGGCGGTGAACCAAGACGAGGTAGAGGCGCTTGCCGCGTTGATGACCTACAAATGTGCGCTGGTCGAGGCACCGTTTGGCGGGTCCAAAGGCGGGCTTTGCATCGACCCGCGCGAATGGGATGAGCACGAGCTTGAACAAATCACCCGCCGGTTTTCATACGAATTGATCAAGCGCGACCTAATTCATCCGTCGCAAAATGTGCCTGCGCCCGACATGGGCACGGGCGAGCGTGAAATGGCGTGGATTGCGGACCAATACAATCGGATGAACACCACCGACATCAACTCGCGTGCCTGTGTTACGGGCAAGCCGCCGCACGCAGGTGGCATCGCGGGGCGGGTCGAAGCCACGGGTCGCGGCGTGCAATATGCGCTGCGCGAGTTCTTCCGCCATCCCGAAGACATTGCCGCGGCTGGCCTGTCGGGCACGTTGGATGGAAAGCGCGTCATCGTTCAAGGGCTGGGTAATGTGGGCTATCACGCCGCGCATTTCTTGACCGTCGAAGATGGCGCCAAAATCATCGGGATCGTTGAACGTGACGGCGGGCTGTACAGCGAAACTGGCCTGAATGTAGAGGCCGTGGCCAAGTGGATCCGTGCACATGGTGGCGTTAAGGGGTGTACCGAAGGCACCTATGTCGAAGATGCCTCTTCGCTGCTGGAAGAGGATTGCGACATCCTGATCCCCGCGGCGATTGAGGGGGTGATAAACCTCGGCAATGTCGAAAGGGTGAAGGCACCATTGATCATCGAGGCGGCGAACGGCCCAGTCACGGCTGGCGCGGACGCATTCCTGCGTGAACGCGGCACGGTGATCATTCCCGATATGTACGCAAATGCGGGGGGCGTAACGGTTTCCTATTTCGAATGGGTCAAAAACCTGTCGCATATCCGGTTTGGCCGGATGCAACGCCGCCAGGAAGAGGCGCGCCATCAACTGGTTGTTGACCAGTTGGAAGACTTGTCAAACGCCTTGGGGAAGACGTGGTCACCCGCACCTGATTTCAAAGAGAAATACCTGCGCGGCGCGGATGAGTTGGAGCTGGTTCGTTCAGGTCTTGATGACACCATGCGCGTTGCGTACCAGTCCATGCGCGAAGTGTGGCACGGGCGCGATGACGTGACCGACCTGCGCACCGCCGCTTATCTTGTTTCCATCGGGCGGGTGGCTGAAAGTTACCGTGCAAAAGGGCTTTAGGCCGCCATTCGAATTGTCGCGAATTGGCCTGTTCTTGTCGTCACCAGAACGGGCCGGTGAACGGCGCCATTGAATACTGATCCGCAAGTTGCTTTGCTACACCCACTGGTAGGGAGAGGTGCATGCGCTATTCGGGCTTACGGGTGATACAGCAGGGTTTGACCGGAAATCGCGGTTGGAAACCGGTTTGGCGTAGCCCTGAACCCAAGCCCGAATATGACATCATAATAATTGGCGGCGGCGGGCACGGCCTGTCCACGGCCTTTTATCTGGCGAAAAATCATGGGCTGAAAAACATTGCCGTTCTAGAGAAGGGCTACCTTGGCGGCGGCAACGTTGGGCGCAATACGACAATCGTGCGCGCGAACTATTTTTTACAAGGAAACTCAGAGTTCTACAGTCACTCCCTAAAGTTGTGGGAAGGGCTTGAGGATGAGCTGAATTACAACATCATGCATTCGCAACGCGGGCTGATTAACCTGTTCCATTCCGATGGGCAGCGGGATGCCTTTGTGCGGCGCGGAAACGCCATGATCAACCAAGGCGACGATGCGATTTTATTGGACCGTGAAGGGGTTCGCGCGCATCTGCCCTACCTTGACTATGAACAAACCCGTTTTCCGATTTATGGCGGGTTGTATCATCCGCGGGGGGGAACCGCGCGCCACGATGCCGTCGCGTGGGGGTATGCTCGCGGTGCGGATGCGCGGGGCGTTGATCTTATTCAGCAATGTGAGGTTACGGGGATTGACGTTCAGAACGGCAAAGTGACCGGCGTGCAAACCACACGTGGGGCGATCCGGGCGAAAAAGGTGGCGATGATCACTGCCGGGCGTTCAGGCCAAGTTGCAGCGATGGCAGGGCTTCGATTGCCGGTGGAAAGCCATGTTTTGCAAGCGTTTGTCACCGAAGGGCTGAAGCCCGTCATTGACCATGTCGTAAGCTTCGGGATGGGCCATTTTTATATCAGCCAGTCCGATAAGGGTGGGTTGGTCTTCGGCGGTGATCTGGATTTTCATGCTTCTTACGCACAGCGGGGGAATCTTCCGATGGCCGAACATGTGATGGAGGCGGGGATGACGCTGATGCCAATGATCGGGCGGGCGAAAGTGCTGCGGTCATGGGGCGGTATCATGGACATGACGCCCGATGGTTCGCCGATTATCGACAAAACGCCGATTGAGGGTTTGTTCATCGATTGCGGCTGGAACTACGGCGGGTTCAAGGCCGTTCCGGCATCTGGCTGGGCGATGGCGCATTTGATGGCGACGGGCCAACCTCATGAAACGGCTGCGAAATTCAGGCTGAACCGCTTTGCCACGGGTCATCTGCTGGATGAAGAAGGCACCGGCAGCCAGCATAACCTGCATTAAGGAGGGAAGGATGAGATTGAACTGCCCCCTCTGTGGCGAACGCGATCGGCGCGAGTTTTATTACATGGGCCATGCCGATTACCTGAACCGTCCCAGCGAAGGGGCGGCGCCAGATGCTTGGGATGCCTATTTGCATTTGCGCGACAACCCAGCCGGCCTCACCCGCGATTTGTGGTTTCACGAAATGGGCTGTTCCGCGTGGTTGGTGGTTGAGCGGAATACGGTGACCCACGAAATCCTCTCAACCACGTTGGCCACTGATGTGAAGGAGGCCGGGGAATGAGGGTTGCTGGGAAAGGGCGCGTCAACCGGCATGTGACGGTCCCGTTTACATTTGACGGCAAACGCTACAGCGCGTTTGAGGGGGATACGCTCGCCTCGGCTTTGCTGGCCAACGATGTGCGACTTGTGGGGCGGTCGTTCAAATATCACCGTCCGCGCGGCATTTTCAGCGCCGGATCGGAAGAGCCGAACGCGTTGGTCACAATCGGCCACGGCGCGGACCGAACGCCAAACGTGCGCGCGACCATGCAAGAGGTTTACGAGGGGCTTTCCGCGCGAAGCCAGAACGCCTGGCCCAGCCTGCGCTGGGATATGCTTGCAGTGAACGACAGTTTCGCGCCGTTTCTGGGGGCCGGTTTTTACTACAAGACCTTCATGTGGCCGAAAGCGTTTTGGGAACGCGTCTATGAACCCGTAATACGGCGTGCGGCTGGGCTTGGCGCGCTGTCGGGGCAGCACGACGTGGGGCGATACGATAAGGCGTTTGCCCATTGCGATGTGTTGGTGATCGGTGGCGGGCCAACGGGCCTTATGGCGGCGCTGGTCGCCGGGCGTGCCGGGGCCGATGTCATTCTGGCCGACGAAAACAGTGAATTCGGCGGCCGCCTTACCGGTGAGGTTGAAGAGATTGACGGCCAGCAAGGCCATGCGTGGGCCGATCGTGTGGTGGCAGAGCTGGCGCAAATGCCCAACGTCCGGCTGATGCGGCGCACCACCGTTACAGGCAGCTATGACCAAGGCAGCTTTGGCGCGTTGGAACGTGTGTCGCTGCACCATGCGTGCCCGCACCCGGACGCACCGCTTGAAACCTTTTGGCGCATCACGGCCAAGCGCAGCATCCTGGCGGCTGGCGCGTTGGAACGGCCAATTGCTTTTCCGAATAACGACCGGCCCGGCATCATGCAGGCCGGGGCGGTGCGCACCTATTTGAACCGTTGGGGCGTTGTGCCCGGGCGCAAGGTTGCAGTGTTTACCAACAACGACAGTGGCCACCGCACAGCGCAAGATTTGCACGACGCCGGTATAGAGGTCACAGGCATCATCGACGCGCGGACAGATGTGGGCTCTGTTGTGGGTGTTCCAACGTTCAATGATGGGCAAGTCGTTGCGACAGCCGGGCGGCGGGGTGTGGAGCAGGTCACCTTCACGCATTCGGGCGGGCAGAAAACCATTGCCGCCGATTGCCTTGCGGTTTCGGGCGGGTGGAACCCCTCTGTCCATCTAAGCTGCCATATGAATGCCCGCCCACAGTGGCGCGAAGATATCGCGGCCTTTGTTGCCGCAGATGGTGCTGTTCCGGGGATGTCCATCGCGGGTGCGGCGGCGGGGGCTTTCACGACAGCTGCTTGCCTTAGCGGCGGGGCGAATACGGCGCTGGGCGTGCTGGCTGATTTGGGCTTTACCAAGCCCGAAGTCGCCGTTCCTAAAGCGCAGGACGGAACGTATGACATCACGCCGCTATGGTCGGTTGCCGGAAACGGACGAGCGTGGCTGGATTTTCAGAACGACGTCACGGTTAAAGACGTCTCCCTTGCGGCGACAGAGAATTTCGCCTCGGTCGAACATATGAAGCGTTACACGACCCAAGGGATGGCACCTGATCAGGGTAAGAACTCTAACATCGGGGCGTTGGCGGTATTGGCGGATGCGACTGGCCGCACCATTCCGGAAACCGGAACGACTACCTATCGCCCGCCATATACGCCGGTGTCGATTGCCGCGATGGGGGCAGGGGCGCGCGGCAAAGGGTTCGCGCCCGAACGGTTTACAACCTCTCACACCGCAAGCGTTCAACGCGGCGCACCAATGATCGAAGCAGGGCTGTGGTACCGCCCTTCGTATTTTCCGGCGCGCGGGGAAACCACGTGGCAGGAGGCGTGCGAGCGGGAAGTCAGAATGGTCCGCAATGCAGTGGGCATTTGTGATGTGTCGACCCTTGGAAAGATCGACCTTCAAGGCCCGGACGCTGGCGCATTCCTTGATCTGGTTTATACGAACACGTTTTCGACGCTAAAGCCGGGGCGGGTGCGCTATGGCGTAATGCTGCGCGAAGACGGGCATGTGATGGACGACGGAACCGCCGCACGGTTGGGGCCGGATCATTTTGTGCTGACAACGACGACCGCCGCCGCCGGGCAGGTGATGCGCCATCTGGAGTTTGTGCATCAATGCATCGCCCCGCAGATGAATTTACGCCTAGCTTCGGTCACCGAACACTGGGCGCAATTTGCGGTGGCGGGTCCTAACGCGCGCGAAGTGTTGAATGCGGTGGTGGATGACCCGATCACGGAGGAGGAGTTTCCGTTCATGGCCTGCGGCGCGGTCGCGATCTCGGGCGTTGAAGGGCGGTTGTTCCGCATCTCATTTTCCGGGGAGCATGCGTATGAGGTCGCCGTTCCTGCGCGCTACGGTGACGGCCTGTTTCGCATGCTTTTGAGTGTGGCCGAGGCCCTTGGCGGTGGCCCCTATGGGATGGAGGCCCTGAATGTGCTGCGCATCGAAAAAGGGTTCCTGACCCACGCTGAATTGCACGGGCGCACGACGGCGTTTGATTTGGGGCTTGGCACCATGATCGCCAAGAAAGACTGCATAGGCAAAGCCGCCGCCCGACGGCCGGGCCTGACCGGACCAGAGCGAGAGCAGTTGGTCGGGCTAAGGGCGGTAAAGGCAGGCGATGAAATCACGGCCGGAGCGCATCTGTTCCGCGAAGGGGCAAAGCCGATACGTGAGAATGGCTTGGGCTATGTCACGTCGGCCTGCTATTCGCCCACGATGGGCAATACACTGGCGCTGGGCTTTCTGCGAAACGGTAGGGCGCGGCATGGGAAACGAGTGTTGATGGTGGATCATTTGCGCCAAATCTCTACCGTGTGTGAGGTCTGCGACCCTGTTTTTTTTGACCCTGAGGGGAGGCGCGCCCGTGGCTAAACTGATTGCCAAACCGGCCTTGGAAACAGGAATGCCGTTTGCAGCAGGCGATGCGCAGCTTTCGATGCCGGACTTGGGCTGCCTGACCTCTATCGCGCCGTTTGATGGGGCCTTAGCTGCCGTCGCGGCCTCGCTTATGGCAGCGCATGGTCTTGGCTTTCCCGAACCCAGCAAGATGACGGTGGCGGAGAATGCACAGTGCATTTGGTGGGGCCGTGGGCAGGCGATGTTGGTTGGGCCAGCCGTGGACGATGGATTGGCCAAGCACGCGGCGCTGACGGATCAAAGCGATGGCTGGGTGGCGTTTCTGCTGGACGGGGCGGGCAGTACAGAGGTTCTGTCGCGGCTCACGCCGATAGATATGCGCCTTTCGGTTTTTCCAGACGGGCACACCGCCCGCACGCAGCTTGGGCATATGATGGCATCGATCACGCGGACAGGGGCGCAACAGTTTCGGATCATGGTCTTTCGTTCCATGGTGCAGACCGCGTTGCACGAATTGCAGGGCGCGATGAAAGCTGTCGCTGCGCAAAGCTGAAAACTCGCATTCAAATTTCGCAAGGGCGCTGGACAGCACCGGTGTGAGGCCCGATATTATGGTCTATGAGTCTGCCCCCCGGTTTCCTTGATGAACTTCGCACGCGCACGTCCCTGTCTCAGGTCGTCGGGCGCAAAGTCATGTGGGATGCGCGCAAGTCCAATCAGGGCAAGGGCGACATGTGGGCGCCGTGCCCGTTCCATCAGGAAAAGTCGGCCTCGTTCCATGTGGATGACCGTAAGGGGTATTATTACTGCTTCGGGTGCCACGCGAAGGGGGATGCGATTTCCTTCGTGCGAGAAACCGAAAACGTTGGCTTCATGGAAGCGATCGAAATTCTGGCCGGTGAGGCTGGCATGCAAATGCCTGCCCGTGATCCACAGGCTCAGCAAAAGGCCGACCGGCGCACCCAATTGGCCGAGGTCATGGAGCAGGCGGTCCAACACTATCGCCTTCAGTTGAAAACCGGGGGCGCGGCGGCTGCGCGCGATTATCTGGTGCAACGCGGGCTTTCCGAAGCCGCGCAAGAGCGTTGGGAGATTGGGTTTGCCCCAGATCACCGCCAAGGCGTGTTTTCGCATTTGACGGGCAAAGGCGTTGCGGCTGATCTGGTCGTGGATGCTGGGCTGGCGGCCAAGCCCGATGGTGGCGGCGCACCTTATGATCGCTTTCGCGGGCGCATCATTTTCCCGATCCGTGATGCGCGTGGCCGTGCGATTGCGCTGGGCGGGCGGGCGATGGACCCGAACGCACGCGCGAAATACCTGAACTCCCCAGAAACGGAGCTGTTCGACAAGGGGCGTAGCCTGTTCAACCAAGGCCCGGCGCGCGAAGCTGCGGGCAAGGGCCAGCCGCTGATCGTTGCCGAAGGGTACATGGATGTGATCGCGCTAAGCGAGGCCGGGTTTGGCGCTTGCGTTGCGCCGCTGGGCACTGCCGTCACGGAATCTCAGCTTCAGATGTTGTGGCGCATTCACCCCGAACCGATTGTTGCGCTTGATGGTGATACCGCGGGCTTACGCGCCGCGATGCGCCTGATCGATCTGGCGCTGCCGCTGCTTGAGGCCGGTCAATCATTGCGCTTTGCGCTGATGCCTCAGGGGCAAGACCCCGATGATGTTATCCGTTCCGGCGGGGCGGGGGCCATGCAAAAGCTGTTGGATGCGGCGCAGCCCATGGTGCAGCTTTTGTGGCAGAGAGAGACTGAGGGCAAAGTTTTTGACAGCCCCGAACGCAAAGCCGCGTTGGACAAAGACCTGCGCGCGGCGATTGCCAAAATCAAAGACCCGTCGATTCGTGGCCACTACGGCGAAGAGATCAAGAACCTGCGCTGGGAGCTGTTTGGCGCGCAGCGCAGTAAAAAGAAAAGAACCAGCAACTGGAAATCGCGCGAGGCTGACCTGCGCGCAAAGCCAACCACCAAGAATTCCGCGTTGGTTGCCGCGCCGCCCCAGTTCGAAGAAGAACTGCGCGAAGCCGTCATCCTTGCGACGCTGATCACTCACCCCACTTTGCTGCCCGGCTTTGAGGGAGAGTTGGAGCAGTTGGAGTTTGTGGTTCCCGAACACCGACGTCTTCAAGGGGCGCTATTGACCCATTTGAACGAGTCCGATCCGGCTGTTCTGCAAAAGGCAATTGAGGGGACGATAGGGCCTGCGCCCCTTGAAAAGCTGTTTTCGCTTAGCCATGTGCAAATTGCACCGCCCCTTCAAAACCGCGCGGATTCGGAAAAGGCATTGATGTGTATTGCCGAAGAACTGGCCAAGCTTGAAGCCGCAAGGGGCGTCACGCGTGAGATCGAAGATGCCGTTCAGGACCTTGCAGGTCTGGCCGACGAAGGCCTGACCTGGCGCCTTAGTCAGGCCGCCGAGGCCTACAGCCGGGCGGGCCGTGGAGATACCGAAGATACAGGTGAATATGACATCGGACCAAATGGCGCGCGCCTAAGCAGGGATGAGCGCAGCGCCTTCGATCAATTGCTAGAACAAATCGAGTTTTCTAAGGCATCGAAGAGACCTTCGTGACGTTGGAGAGACGATTGGGTAAAGAAACAGAGCTAAACGGGTGTGCAGGCGCGTGATTCGCGCTATTGATTCGTTCTAACCGAGGGACCGAATCAGCTTCCCCGCGCAAGGAGCAGAGAATGGCCGCTAAAGACAACGACGACCGTAAACAAGACGATCAAGACTCTGAGATGACTCTGGATATGAGCCAAGCCGCCGTCAAAAAGATGATCGGCGAAGCGCGCGAGCGCGGCTATATCACCTATGAACAGCTCAATCAGGTGCTGCCACCTGATCAGGTTTCGTCCGAACAAATCGAAGACGTGATGTCGATGCTATCCGAAATGGGCATCAACATCATCGAAGAGGAAGAGGCCGAAGAGGAAGAGCAAAAAGGCTCTACCGACCTTGTCGAAACGTCGACGTCGCGCGAAGTTGCGGTTGCTCAGACAGAAACCGAAAAGCTGGATCGCACCGATGATCCAGTGCGCATGTATCTGCGCGAAATGGGGTCTGTCGAACTGCTAAGCCGTGAAGGCGAGATTGCGATCGCCAAGCGGATCGAAGCGGGCCGCAACACGATGATCTCGGGGCTTTGTGAAAGCCCACTGACCTTTCAGGCGATTACGATTTGGCGGGACGAACTTCTTAGCGAAGACATTCTGCTGCGCGATGTGATCGACCTTGATGCCACCTTCGGGCGCACGCTTGAAGAAGATGGTGACGAAGTAGAGCCGGTTGTCGGTGCTGTGAACGTCGAAGCGGGTGCCGCCCCGGCCAAGCCAAAAGAAGAACAGCAAGAGCTGGATGCCGATGGCAACCCGATCAAAGCTGAGGACGACGACGACGAAGACGAGCAGGCCAACATGTCGCTTGCTGCGATGGAAGCTGCGCTGAAGCCTCAGGTTCTGGAAACGCTGGACCTGATCGCGCACGACTATGCCATGCTGGCAGAGATGCAAGATCTTCGGATGTCGGCCACGTTGAACGAGGACGGCTCGTTCACGACGAAAGAAGAAGAAGCCTATCAGAAGCTACGCTCGGAAATCGTGGTTCTGGTGAACGAGCTTCACCTGCACAACAACCGTATCGAAGCGCTGATCGATCAGCTTTACGGCATCAACCGCAAGATCATGTCGATCGACAGCGCAATGGTAAAGCTGGCAGACCAAGCCCGCATTAACCGCCGCGAGTTCATCGACGAATACCGCGGGTACGAATTGGACCCGACTTGGCTTGACCGTATGGCCGAAAAATCCGGCCGTGGTTGGCAGGCGTTCTGCGAACGCTCTGGCCCCAAGATCGAAGAACAGCGCGCCGAGATGGCGCAGGTTGGCCAATACGTTGGTGTCGACATCTCTGAATTCCGCCGGATTGTTCAGCAGGTTCAGAAGGGTGAAAAAGAGGCGCGTCAGGCCAAGAAGGAAATGGTCGAAGCCAACCTTCGCCTCGTGATCTCGATCGCCAAGAAATACACCAACCGTGGCTTGCAGTTCCTTGATCTTATTCAGGAAGGTAACATCGGCCTGATGAAGGCGGTGGACAAGTTTGAATACCGCCGCGGTTACAAATTCTCGACCTATGCAACGTGGTGGATTCGTCAGGCGATCACCCGGTCCATCGCGGATCAGGCGCGCACGATCCGTATTCCGGTGCATATGATCGAAACGATCAACAAGCTGGTCCGGACGGGCCGTCAGATGTTGCACGAAATCGGCCGCGAGCCGACGCCGGAAGAGCTGGCCGAAAAGCTGCAAATGCCGCTTGAGAAGGTCCGCAAGGTGATGAAAATCGCTAAAGAGCCGATCTCTCTCGAGACACCAATCGGTGACGAGGAAGACAGCCAGCTTGGTGATTTCATCGAAGACAAGAACGCAATTCTTCCACTGGATTCCGCCATTCAGGAAAACCTGAAGGAAACCACGACCCGCGTTCTGGCGTCCCTTACACCGCGCGAAGAACGCGTTCTGCGGATGCGTTTCGGCATCGGCATGAACACGGACCACACGCTGGAAGAAGTGGGTCAACAGTTCAGCGTGACCCGCGAACGTATTCGCCAGATCGAGGCGAAAGCGCTGCGAAAGCTGAAGCACCCAAGCCGCAGCCGCAAGCTGCGCAGCTTCTTGGATCAATAAGAAAAAGGCGCCTTCGGGCGCCTTTTTCTTTGGGTGTGTCGGCTATGTCATGACCATTCCTGCCGTCCCTGTCTTTTGGGGAAACAGCGGAAACATTGCTTTTTTTCAAGGCGACACGGTTGTGGATTGTACCATTTCGATCAGTTGGATCAGGTTCCCGCATGTGTCATCAAAGACCGCCATACGGACTGGTCCGGCGTCCATCGGTTCTTGAACAAATGTAACTCCTAAACCGACCAACCTTTTCCACTCGGCGTCGAGTGCCTCCACTTGAAACGAATGTGCCGGAATACCATCGGCAACTAATGCGTCTTTATAGGGCTTAACCGCGCGATGGTCGCTAGGCTCTAGAAGCAACTCTGTTCCTTCTGGGTCTCGGCTGGACACTACGGTTAGCCACCTATGTTCGCCCACGGGGATGTTGTTTTTGACCTTGAAGCACAACACATCAGTGTAGAATTTCTCTGCCTTGTCCTGATCATCGACGAATATGCTTGTGACATAAATTCTCATGCTTTTTCCGTACTCGATTGACTGATTGATCGACGTAACGCTGTGAACAGGCATTACCTTTGATCGAATGCTATCTGAGGTGGTCTGCTGAAAACAACCGCCATGCTGACATTCAGGTGGCATGAAGTTCTGCGTCTGAGTGCCCGAAGCATAGTAACCAGTAGCAATGCAATTGAAAGAATAACGGCGCCCGCAGGCGCCGCCTTTTATTGGCCGGGGATCAGTGATCTAGTGTCAGAGCTGCCTCTGGGCGTGGCGCCGCCTGCGGGGCCTCGGTTGCGCATGCCGGTGGCGGAAACGGCATCCGGGTTCACGCCAACGACCAGCGCGGCTGTGTATTTGTTGGCTTGTTCGCGTATCGCTGCGAACGCGCCGTCGCCTGCTTGCGCGGCGATCCAGTCGTTGCTGTTCACCGTGTCGCGCGCGCCAGAGCGGGCGTTGTAGGGCGCGACCGTGTCGAACAGATATTGGCTTAGTGCGTCGGGAAAAAAGATCTGACTGGTGAGAACCGTCGTTTCATCCAGAAATACCTTATAGTGGATGTGCGTCGTGCGCCCGCGGTACCAGCCGGGATAGATGGTATCGAATGTCACCAACCCGCCGTCGCCCGTGAACTGGGTGCCGCGCAAAAACGTTTCGCCCTGCGTGTCATTCACGCTGTCGCTGCCTTGGCCGGAATAACCGGAATAGTTGCCTTCGGCATCGCAATGCCAAATGTCTACGCGTGCCCCTGCGAAGGGGGCGCATTGTGCGTCGACCACCTGCATTGTCAGCTTTAACGGGATGCCCGTTTTTCCTTCGGTGATATCCGCGCGGATAAGGCCGGGGTCTAGGTAATAGGGGCCTTCGGTTACTTCGGGCATCACCATGCAAACGTTGGGCGTGACAAGCCCTGCGGCGCTGGCTGCAGATTGCGCCCATGCCGGTGCAATGCCAAGCGCGGCCACCGGTGCGGCCGCAAGGGATTTCAAAAGGGTGCGGCGGCTGACGTCAGTGGTGACGCGGGTCATTGGTATTCTCCTGGTCGTTATTCAGGTGATACGTGGGGGCTGGTAGGGTTTTATGGGGTGACGTGGGTGGTGCCAGTCGCAGGGGCAGCGTATGACTTTGCCCATGCAAACGACCTTTACCATTTCGACATCCGGCGCGGGGCTTTACGAATTTACCCGCGATGTGACCCGTTGGTGTGCGGGGCAGGGCGATGGGCTGCTGACGCTTTTTGTGCGCCATACCTCTTGTTCGCTGCTTATTCAGGAAAACGCGGACCCAGAGGTGCAGACCGATCTGCGCGCATTCTTTCACCGGCTTGTGCCGCCCACGACCGATCCGTCGATGGCCTATCTGACGCATACATATGAAGGGCCGGATGACATGCCCGCGCATATCAAGGCGGCGATGATGCCGGTGTCGTTGTCCATTCCGGTTACCAATGGGCAGCCGACCCTTGGCACGTGGCAGGGGATATACCTGTTTGAACATCGTCAGGCGGCGCATCAGCGCCAAGTTGTGGCGCATCTTTCCGCCTGACGGTTTTGGGTCAGCCTTCCAAGACGAAGGTCACCATCATATTGACCTGATAGGCCGTGACCTTGCCGTCTTTCACGACGACTTTCTGTTCCTTGACCCAAGCGCCGGTAACCCCGCGCAGGGTTTGGGCGGCCCGTTCAACACCGATCTCTACGGCGTCATCAAAGCTTTTGGTGGAGGTGGAGGAAATTTCGGTAACGCGTGCTACGCTCATTGTCATTCTCCCTTTATATGTGTGCTGCAATGATGCCACCGAAAGTGCCGTGCCATAAGGGGTGGGTTGCGGCATATTTTCCGGAAATAACCTCAGTATATGGTGTGGGCAAATCACCACTACCCATACGCTAGCGGCTGTCCTATAGTGCCTGTGGATAACTGGTGCTTTGGACCAAGGGGAAGGCAATGCGCTGTCCGTTTTGCGGAAATATTGACACTCAGGTGAAAGATTCACGCCCGGCCGAAGATCACGTCGCTATTCGGCGTCGGCGGTTCTGTCCGGCATGTGGCGGTCGCTTTACAACATACGAACGCGTCCAACTGCGCGATCTTGTTGTGATTAAATCAAACGGTCGGCGCGAAGACTTTGATCGCGATAAGCTAGAGCGTTCCATCCGGATCGCCTTGCAAAAACGCCCGGTAGAGCCCGAGCGGATGGACCAGATGATTTCTGGCATCGTGCGCCGGTTGGAAAGCATGGGCGAAACCGACATTCCCGCCAAAACAATCGGCGAGATTGTGATGGAGGCATTGGCCCGGATCGACACCGTCGCTTATGTGCGGTTTGCCAGCGTCTATCGGAATTTCCAGGAAGCAGGCGATTTCGATAAGTTCGTCAGCGAACTGCGCCCACCCGTCCAGCCGGAAGAGTGACCCAAGCCGAGAAGGACCAGCGCTTTATGGCGCTTGCCTTTTCGCTTGGCGCGCGGGGGCAAGGCCAGTGTTGGCCGAACCCTGCTGTGGGTTGTGTTCTGGTAAAGGATAAGCGGATCGTCGGGCGGGGCTGGACCCAACCCGGTGGTCGTCCGCATGCTGAAGTGGTGGCGTTGCAGCAGGCCGGTGAACAGGCACGCGGTGCAACCGCCTATGTTTCGTTAGAGCCGTGCGCGCATCACGGGAAAACTCCGCCCTGTGCTGATGCGTTGATCGACGCCGGGGTGGCCCGCGTTGTTAGTGCAATCGAAGATCCTGATCCGCGCGTCGCTGGCACCGGCCACAAGAGGCTACACGATGCTGGGATTGTTGTGGAAACCGGCGTGATGGCCAAGCAGGCCGCCGTCAGCCATCGCGGCTTTTTCCTGAACCGGGTCGAAGGGCGTCCAGCGCTGACCTTGAAACTTGCCACGTCTTTTGATGGGCGTATCGCGACGGCGACCGGTGAAAGCCAGTGGATCACAGGGCCAGAGGCGCGGCGTGTCGTTCATGCGATGCGGGCTCGTCACGATGCGGTTCTGGTCGGCGGCGGCACCGCCCGCGCGGATGATCCGATGCTGACGGTGCGCGGCATGGGGGCAGGGCATCAACCGGTTCGCGTGGTGTGTTCGCGTCGGCTTGACCTTCCGCTGGATGGGAAGCTGGCCCAATCGGCTTCTGAAATCCCGCTGTGGCTGTGCCATGGAGAGAACGTTACGGACGCCACCCGCGCCGCATGGGAGGCGACGGGCGCGCGTTTGATCCAAGTGCAGATTGGCCCCGGTGGTCAGTTGGAACCGCTTTCGCTGTTGCAAGCCTTGGGCGAGGCTGGGTTAACCCGCGTTTTCTGCGAGGGGGGCGGCGCGCTTGCTGCCTCGTTCCTGATGGCGGGGCTGGTTGAAGAACTTGTCGGGTTTACCGCAGGCGTTGCATTGGGCGCCGAAGGCTATCCCGGGATCGGTGCAATGGGCATTGATACCCTAGGCGAAGCGCCGCGGTTCACTTTGGTGGAAACGCGCGAAATTGGCGGTGACGTGCTGCACCGCTGGGAACGCGCCTAACGCCAGAACGGCGCAAAGCTGGCGAAGAGCCCTTGCAGTTTCGACAGGCTTCGACTTGCCCAGCTTGGCTTGGGAATATCGCCCGTTTGCAGACGTTCAACCGCGACTTCCGGGGGGCAGGCCTGCCCGGTTTGCGGGTCGAAATACCGCGGATACCCAATCAACGCTGCATGCGCGAGCTGCCAGAGGGACGGGCGCGCGATACGTCGTTGCGGCGCTGTCACAAGATCCCGCGTCAGACCCCAGCCTGCATAAAACGGTAAGCCTAGGCAGGTCACCTTTTTGCCCCGCACCAAGGCTTCGAACCCGAGAAGAGAGGTCATTGTCCAAACCTCTGCAACGGCATTGATCAGCGTGGCCGGGGCGGCATTGGCCACCACAGCGTCGGCAAGTTTCAATGCCTCGTCAGTCGGGATCGCGCCGGGGCGCAGGCCCGCTTCGACATCTGGGTGGGGTTTATACAGGATAACAGCATCCGGGTTTTCCTGCCGGACCCGTGCCAAAAGCGCCAGATTGGTGTTTTCGGCTGGGCACCCTGTCAGGATAGAGGCGTCATCTTCCACTTGGCCGGGCACCAGAATGCGATGGCCGGTTGGCAGATCAGGCAGTTCATCGCCCTGCAAATTGTATTTCGTTACGCCAGACTTGTTCAGCCGCGCCAACAACCTTTCTGCCCGATGAACTTCGGCTTCGGGCAGCTTGACGCTTGCAGATATAAGTCGTTCCAGCCGGCTTTCGTTGGTGGGGTCGTAATAAATCCCAAGGTCGTCGGTCACCAGTGATAGGGGCGGCACCAGTTCAGCGCCCAACCCGTGCGAACGTAGAAATCCATCTTCGACCCGGTGTGTGCCTTTTTCCGCGCGGTTCGCCCAAGCCATGACAGGGGTGCCGTGCTTGTGGCCATAGGCCATCGCGCGGGGCAGCGAGTTTGTGAATTTCACTCGCCCGTGCGTGCCAAAGAACCGTTTCAGCGGCTTTCGCTTCCACAGCCGCATGCCCACCGCGACCCATCCTGCGTTGTCTTCGCGCCAAGCGCGCGATTGGGCGGCAAGGTTGTCGATTACCTGTTCCAACTGACAAAGCTTGTCGCGATAGGGGTCATACCATGTTGGGGCAAGGATCATCGACGCGGCAAACAGTTGCGCGCGGGTCAGGTTCCGGGTGCGGCGCGGCAAGGGGTTTTCGTCCTGCGTAAGCCCCCAGCCGGCATAGAACGGATGGCCAAACACACGGGGTTTGTGGCCTGCCATGATCGCTTCGAACCCCAGTTGCGATGACACGGTGTAAACAGCCACGGCACCTTCCAGCAGGTGCCAAGGCGATACCGGGGCGTCGAATATCTCTGTTCGTTCATCGGTGTTGGCGCTGGAGTAATATCCGGGCCGGTGCCCTTGCGCTGTTTCCGGGTGGGTTTTGATTAAGATGCGCGCGCCGGGATTTTCGATCTGTGCGAAGGCAAGCATCTCGGTAAAGGTTGCTTTGCTGGCCCCCGATGCCGTGACGGATGCATCGCCCTCTGTCTGGTCAATCACCAGCACATAGCCCGGGTCCGGAACAGGGGCTTTGTCGTCGAACATATTGTATTTCGACAGGTGCAGATATTTCAGCCGCTCAACCGCAGCACGGGCGCGGTTCAACAGTGCGGTATCGTCCAGCGGATGGGTTGCCAGCAACGTTTCCAGATCGGACGGCTGGGACGGGTCAAAATGGACCCCGCTTTTGTCCAGCATCAAACCCATCGGAGGTTCGCCCTCGCGCCCCGGTTTTACGGATCGCAGAAACGCATCTTCGACACGCAGCAGCGGCGCGTCAGTATGGCGGGCCACCGCTTCGCCGCGAGGCGCAGTAGGGGACATGCCCCAAACGCCAATCCTGTCATCCGGCCCCGGCTTGCCAAGGCGAATGTCATAACCAGACAGTTCCAGAATGCGCCGCACGCGCCCTTGGGTCAGAAACCCGCCATTGAAAACGAAAAGCCGCCGGGGGGAATTATCCCGCCCGGCGGCTGATTGATTGTCCGGCTCAAGGCCCGGCATGTCTGGCATCACTTGACGAGGCTGTTCAGACTGTCAGCAGATGCGGCTGCGCCGGTGATTGCGCCCAGCGTCTTGTTCCATTGAACGAACGGCGCTTCGGTCACGTAAACCGTGTCACCGTCACGAATGCTGAAATCACGGGCCATGAACATGCCGGTCGGTTGGGTCAGGTCCAGAATATATGCGATGCGTTGGTCGCCCTGAAGGTCAGACCGGCCCAACACGTCGTTGGCGATATGGGCGGGCTCATTGCGAAGGATGAACACACCAGTCGGATCTGCAAGACCAGAGCTGAGGCCGCCAACTTGCGCAATCGCTTCAATCGCTGAAAGGGTCTGTTTTTCGAACGGCACCCGGTTCTGAGAGCCTGTTGCACCAAGCGCGGTAAAGGCGCGTGTGTCTTCTTCAACCAGAATACGGTCGCCAGCACGCAGGGCGATATCGTTTCCGGGACCACTGAACAGATCTTCGAACCAGATCTTTCCACGGTATTTGCCACGAATAACGGTGACCTGAGCGATCTCGGGTTCGATGGAAACACCACCTGCCGCGGCCAGCATAGAGGATAGGGTACGTGTCGGACGCTCAATCGGGTAAACGCCTTGCGCCCCAACGCTGCCTACGATCGACACAGCGGCACCATCGCCAGCGGCGCGGCGAACAAGGACCTGTGGATCGGGCGTTTGCGCGTCCAGTTTTTCGGTGATGATCTGGCGTAGACGCTCTGGCGTGTTGCCAGCGGCACGAATGCGGCCAGCGTATGGGATGAAGATGTACCCTTCGCCGTCAACCTGAACTTCTTCCAGAATGCTGGCATTCACGCCTTCACCGGCCAGAAGCCCGTCATCGACGTTCTCATAGATTGTCAGGCCAATGGTATCGCCAGCCTGGATTGTGTCGGAACCGACGACGCCAGCCTGCAGGAACGACTTGGAAAAACCCAGCCCGGGGGAAACGGTCGTTGCGCGTGTCACGCGGTCATTCACTGCGACGACAAACGCGTCACCAGCTTCCAGAATCGACCCTTCGAAAATCTCACGTTTGTTGGGGCCAGAACGCGGAAGACCGCAGGCTGCAACACTTGCCGCAAGCGCAAGCATAACCAATACCCTAGCGTGTCGGGAGGTCTTGGATGTCACTGCTCTGACTCCTTGATAAGAACAATCAGCGTATTTTTGAGGGAAGTTAAATAGTTCGTGAACAAAAGACCAGCACAGCGTGCATCAGGCTATTCCACCAGTTTTAACTGTTGCCGAGGAGCCGCGTTACCGCTGCGCAGGGCGTCATATGGGTCATCTTCTGCAAGAATCAGATCGACCAAGTGCCGCATTAGGTGCCGCCGCCCGCGCGCAGAATAGAAACCGCCGGGAAGTTGAGACGTTTCAAGAAGAAAGGTCCGATAGTCCCGATAGGCACGGCTGTCGGGGCGCACTGGTTTGGCAAAGAAGTCTTCCAATGGCAGCTCTGACACGAATTCGGGCTTTGAATAGACGGCCGTTCCGAAGACCTTCAGCGGGATACCGCGCCACAAGACCTGTTGCGCCGCAGTCGAATTGACGGTGACCGCGCTGCGAGCGTGGTTCAGCAAGCGGGCAAGTTTGCCGCCACGAACATAATGAACCCGATCTTCGACGCCGTGTTCCTTTGCAAGGCGGCGGATTTCGGTGCGCAGGGGAACGCGGCCATCCTCTAGCGGGTGTGCTTTGAACACCAAATGATGATGCTGCGGAGCGCCTGCGGCAAACCCAGCCATGCAAACGCTCAGAAACTCGGACATCGTCTTGAATGGGCTGTGCATGCGAAAGCTTGCGTCATGTTCCAGCTGCAACAGCACCAGATGATACGGGAAACCGCCGAATTTTATGCGCTGAGTTGCCCTGAAACGATCCATCGCGTGATAGGGCATCAACAACAGCCGACGCAGATAGAGTTTAAATTCTTGCGTGACCGTCAGATCGCGATGTGGGCGAAAGTTCCGGTATTTTGCGTTCTTGAACATCACAAAGAAATGGTAGAGCGCGCCGTAAAAGATGTGATGGCGCATGTCGCCCCATTGGGCTGGCGCGTCGGGATGTTCGGTGTCTATCTGCGCCAGCGTTGCGCGCATGTCTTCAACGCTTAGGTCCATCAGGCGCGAATGGCCGTTTGACCCATCGCGTTCATACGTTACCCAATAGGGGCGCAGGTACCCTTCTTCGAAGACGTGAACACGCAGGCCAAGTTCATGTGCCTTGGCAATGGCTTGGGCGTGGATAGGACGCGTATCACCGTAAAGCGCGATGTCGGTGATCTGATGCTCAGAAACAAGCTTTTCAAACGTGGCCGGCCATTCTGCGATCTGCGCCTGAAACCGAATGTAGTGGCGTTTGTCGTTCCAGAACACTTCGTCGCCAGCATTGAACCCAACACGCCAGACCTCTGCCCCGGCCGAACGAAGCATTCGTGCCAGCCGATCAAAGAATGGTCCGTGGGGGCCCTGAAGAAACAGAAACCGCCGATCCTGACCGAGCGCGTTCGCCATGCCACCGTCCAATTAAGTTCGTTTCGCCGCCGTGGCTGTGATTTGCCCGCAATTCGCGGGCCTGTCACGTTAATTTACATATATTTAACCCTAAAAGCGGCTGTTTTGGGGCGTTTGTGGTGATTGCGTTGGTTTGCGGGCTTGTCTTGCCCTTAAGCGCGGCGAAGTCTAACTCAGAAAGGGAAGACGAAAGGCACGTATATGTTCACAGGCATCATCACTGATATCGGCACTGTCCGTTCACTACAGCAACAGGGCGATCTGATTGCGCGCATTGGCACCAGCTATGCCCCTGACGGCATTGCCATCGGTGCTTCGATTGCGTGCGATGGTGTTTGTCTGACCGTCACAGATCGCGGCACTGACGCGCAGGGCAGTTGGTTTGACGTCGACATCTCGGCCGAGACGGTTTCGAAAACCAACATCGGGGACGGCGGCTGGCAGGTTGGCAAGCGTCTGAATTTGGAACGCGCCCTTAAGCTTGGGGATGAACTGGGCGGGCATATCGTTTCGGGCCATGTGGACGGCGTGGCCGAGGTCGTTGCCATGGCAGACGAAGGTGACAGCACGCGTGTGACCTTGCGCGCGCCGGATGCGTTGGCAAAATTCATCGCGCCGAAAGGGTCCGTGGCGCTGAACGGCACATCCCTTACCGTGAACGAGGTGAATGGCGCAGAGTTCGGCATCAACTTCATCCCGCACACCAAAACCGCCACAACGTGGGGCGATGCCAAGGTCGGGGATAAGGAGAACCTCGAAATTGATACCTTGGCGCGGTACGTTGCACGGCTGGCCGAATGGGATGCCAAATGAACATGCTGGGGCACAACAACGGCCCAACGATGGCGGGTGGCACAGCGTGGCGCACCCATTGTTGGACAAAGGCACGGCAATCGCTTTTGCCGACCTTGCCGTTGGAAATTGTGCGCCAACGTGTTCGGCGGGCCAATGAGATCGGCCTTGATTACAAAACCTACGCCACTGTGCGTGCCACGACAGGCCGCGATATTGTGGCGTTTTTGTTTTCCTCAAACGCGCTGGATCTGCGCAAGCCTTCAGATGTGGTGCCGGATGATCGCGCGGCCAAGTTGAAGGCGATCCAAGGGTGCGGGCGGTTGTTGGCGGCGCATCAGCCCTTGGACCCGGCAACCGTTGCTGAACAGTTGGCTGCGATGGGTATCGTGTTTCATCACAGCGTCGCGGCCCCAACATTCACCGAAAGCTGGAGCCAGATCAAAACCCGGATGGACGCGGCATTGGCCCACCGCAAGCTTCCCGGTGCGGGTGTTTTGATGGTGGGCGACACAGAGTGGGAACGCGATTGGTCTGTTGCCGGTCGCATGGCTGGTTATCTAAGCGCCCAACGTTACTTCGGCTAATGCGGCAAACGGATGCTTTCAATCAGCGCCACATCGGGATAACAGACGTTCTCTGACAAGGTTGGACGAGATGACCGAACGCAAAGACACCAATTACAGCGATGCGATTTCTTCCGTGGAAGAGATCATCGAAGATGCGCGCAACGGGCGCATGTTCATTCTTGTCGATCACGAAGATCGCGAGAATGAAGGTGATTTGGTGATCCCCGCGCAGATGGCCACGCCCGAGGCCATCAACTACATGGCGACCCACGGGCGCGGGCTGATCTGCCTGACCCTGACGGGCGAGCGGATCGACGCGCTTGGCCTGCCGCTGATGGCGTCTAACAACTCGTCCCGTCACGAAACGGCCTTTACCGTGTCCATCGAAGCACGCGAGGGGGTTTCAACCGGTATTTCGGCGCATGATCGCGCCCGCACCGTCGCTGTTGCGATTGACCCGTCTAAGACCGAAGCCGACATTGCGACGCCGGGCCATATCTTTCCGCTGCGCGCGCGCAATGGCGGCGTTTTGGTCCGCGCAGGCCACACCGAAGCCGCGACAGATATCAGCCGTTTGGCCGGGCTTATGCCCGCTGGTGTGATTTGCGAGATCATGAATGAAGATGGCACCATGGCCCGCCTTCCTGATCTTGTTGCCTTTGCCCAAAAGCAAAACCTAAAGATCGGTACGATCTCTGACCTGATCGCCTATCGCCGCCGTCACGACAATTTGGTGCGGGAAACCGCAGTCAAAACCGTGACGTCGGAATTTGGCGGCGAATGGCAGATGCGCGTCTTTACCGATGAAACCCACGGGGCCGAACATATCGTTCTGACCAAGGGTGACCTTGCGGGGGATGCGCCAGTGTTGGTGCGGATGCACGCGCTGGACCCGTTGAAAGATGTGCTTGGTATCGGCGGTCTGCCCAATGAATTGGGCGACGCGATGAACATCATCGCCGCCGAAGGGCGCGGCGCGATTGTCTTGCTGCGCGATACCACGATGAAGCTGATGACCGATGGGGCCGCTTCGCCGCAGAAACTTCGCCAATATGGCCTTGGCGCGCAAATCCTTGCCGCCCTTGGAATGACGCGCCTAACGTTGCTGACCAATTCACCCACGCCCAAAGTTGTTGGGCTTGATGGGTATGGTCTAAGCATCGAAGGCACCCGTAAGATCACGCAGGAGGGCTGAAAATGGCCGGTTCCGAAACGCACCATACCTTGCCACTGCCAACGTTTGATAAGCCCACCAAGGTGCTGATCGTCGTTGCGCCGTACTATAAGGACATCGCAGATGACCTTATCGCAGGGGCGCGCACCACGCTTGAGGAGGCGGGCGTGGCGCATGAAACCGTTGAGGTGCCGGGCGCATTGGAAGTGCCATCGGCCATCGCCCTTGCGCATCGCCAGTCGAACTTTGACGGCTATGTTGCTTTGGGCTGCGTGATACGGGGGGAGACCACTCATTATGACACTGTCTGCAACGACAGTTCCCGTGGACTGACCCTTTTGGGGCTTCAGGGCGCGTGTATCGGAAACGGAATTCTGACCGTGGAAAACCGCGATCAGGCCGTCGTGCGCGCAGAACCTGACGGCCAGAACAAAGGGGGCGGTGCCGCCGCCGCGGCCTTGCACCTGATTGCGTTAAGTCGCAAATGGGGGCGCGAGACGAAAGGTATCGGCTTTAAGCCTACGGGAAGTTTCCAGATTGCAGGCGATAACGAAGGACCGGCCACCGCATGACCACCGCCCCTAATAAACGCCAGATGAAATCTGCCGCGCGTCTTTACGCCGTTCAGGCCCTGTTCCAGATGGAACAATCGGGCCAGTCGGTCGATAGCGTTCGCGCCGAATTCGAAGACCACCGTATGGGTGCCGTCTACGAAGGTGAAGAAATGGCCGAAGCCAACATCGACCTGTTCCGCGACACGCTGGAAGCAGCAGTGAACTGGCAGGCCAAGATTGACCAGATGACTGACCGTGCGTTGGTTGCCAAATGGCCGATCGCGCGCATCGACCCGACTTTGCGTGCGCTGTTCCGCGCGGCAGGTGCCGAACTGACAGAAGGAAACGCACCGCCCAAGGTCGTCATCACCGAATATGTTGACGTGGCTAAGGCGTTCTTCCCCGAGGGCCGCGAGCCGAAGTTCGTGAACGCCGTATTGGACCACATGGCCCGCGAGGCGAAACCAGAAGCGTTCTAGCGCAGCGTTAAATCTGCCCAGATCGGCAAATGATCAGAGGCGCGAGCGGACAGCTTTGTTTCGCTCACGCCCGCATCCCGAAGTTCCGTCTTGTCGCACAGCGCGATCCGGTCAAGCCCGGCCACAGGGCGCGAGGCATGGAAGCTTCGACCGGGGGAATGCACGGTGAAGTCGCCTTCCAACTCTTCCATCCCGTCGGTTTTTGACCATTCGTTGAAGTCGCCCATGATAATGGTCGGACGCGGTGCCATCTGCGCCAGCGCCGCGCGTATCGCGGCAAGTTGGCGGTGACGGTGACGGCGCATTAACCCCAGATGTGTGGCAATCACCCGAATGGCCTGACCGTTCCGCGCCAAGTCCGCGACAACCGCACCGCGCGGTTCCATCGCCGGCAGGTCAAGGCGGGTAATCGCAGTGACCTCTACGTTTGGGCGCACCAATATGGCGTTGCCGTGCCAGCCCAGGCTGACCTCATTCGTTGCCACGCCGACTGGAACCAGATCAGTACGCGCCTGAATTTCGTTCATCGGAAGGGCAGAAGGGCGGGGGCCAAGGCGGCGGTCGGCCTCTTGCAACGCAACGATATCCGCCTCTAGCCCGGCAACGACATCAAGCGTGCGCTCGGGGCTGCGTTGCCAATCAAGGCCAACACATTTTCGAATGTTGTAACTGGCCACCCGCAAGGGCGGCGATTGGGGGGCGTCAAGGGACATGAAATCGATATGGGGCGCGGCAATGGGTTTGAAAAGGTGGCGCCATTGTCGCGGGGGGCTTTGCCGGGTAAGTTTACGCCCTATGAAGCTGCGCCATCATTCTAAGATCATATATGCGGTTTGGGCGATCTTGCTGGTCGCCTGCGCAATGGCGCTGTGGAATGGGCGTTGGTCGGTGGCGTTCGTATCCATCGCGACGCTGGGGCTTTCCCTGTTGCCCGAAGTTGTCGTGCGCCGTTTCAATGTGCGCCTGCCCGTCAGCTTTTACATCGCGATCACGCTGTTTCTGTTTGCGACGCTGTTTCTGGGCGAGGTGTTTGATTTTTACGAACGCTATTGGTGGTGGGATGTGCTTTTGCATGGCGGTTCGGCCATGGGGTTTGGTCTTCTTGGCCTCATCTTCGTGCTGTTGCTGTTCGAAGGGGACCGGTACGCCGCGCCGCCACTGGCGCTGGCAATCATCGCTTTTTCCGTTGCTATGACCATCGGCGCCCTGTGGGAGGTGTTTGAGTTCGCGATGGACCAGAGCTTTGGCATGAACATGCAGAAATCCGGCCTCGTGGATACGATGTGGGACCTTATCGTCGATGCAATCGGTGCGACGGCCGGTGCGACGGCCGGTTTTCTTTACCTCAAGGGGCGGGAAAGACGCGGGGCTTCGCGCCTGATCGGGGAATTTGTAAACCTGAACCGTCGCCTGTTTCGAAAGTTTCGCTAAGGCGACCGGACTGCGACGAGATACCCAATTTGATTTTCCGGGGCGCGGCCTATCTTTGAATCAGAAAGCGCGCGCTTCTTTTCGGAGGTTTCGATGCCGAAACTTATTCGACTTTATATCACTCAGATCATCATAGGCTTTGCAATATCGGCGGCCTTCGTTGTGATGTTGCTGGCGTTCGATATCGCAAATTTGCGGGGCTTGGTCACGGGTTCGTCTTCTGGGTATCTTGCCGCGTTCCTGTTGTTCATGTTCAACGGAATTGTCTTTTCTGGCGTTCAATTTGGTATCGCAATCATGCGGATGGCCGAGCCAGAGAACGGCGGCAAAGGCGGGCGACGCACCCCCATCACACCAGCGGAGCTTTTGCCGATCCCGGTTCATAAGGACCGTTCATAATTATGATGTTGGGGTGTGGCGGGACCACCAAACAACCGTCGAGGTAACTAATTCCCGAGGACCTGTATATACAGGTGGGCGCCAGGTAACCGAGCCAGGGCCCGGACAGAGCCAGCTCCCTCGGAATTGCTTAAGGCCACTGGAATTTGACCTCGGAGCACGAGAAGGGCAGAACCCGCCATCCCGTTACCTAGGTGGCGGGTGGCCCAAGGGCAAGGGCTTAACCGTCAGCCATGCAAATTGTGTAGGTTCAGCAGGAAGCCGTGCCAGCCTTTATCAAGCGCGATGACCAGTCCGAACCCTTCGCTGCCTTGGGGCAGGCCGCTGTGTGTTAGGCTTAGACGGGTGCCGCCGGGAACATCCTCTAGCCGCCATTCGACCGTGGACATTGATCCTTGCATCGGCCCAACGGTGAACGACCAGCGCAAATAGTCATGCGGATCGGCCTTTTCGACGGTGCCCCAACACATCCGGTCACCGTCTTTTTGGCTGGTCAAAAGGTAATCTTCGCCTTCGGCCAGATCGGCCTGCGCGGGATGAAACCATTGGCCCAGCTTTTTGGCATCGGTGAGGAACGCCCAAACATCGGGTTTGTTTGCGGCAAGGAAAACGGTCTTTTCAATTACGGTGTCAGTCATCGGAAGTGTCCTTTGTTTCAATTGCGTTTTTCAATGCGGAAAGCCGGTCGTCCCAGAAACCATCGAAATATCCCAGCCAGTCGAAGACGGGTTTAAAGCCCTCTGGGTGAAATCGGTTGATGCGTTCACGGCCACTGGTGCGAACGGTGATCAGTTGCCCTTGTTCAAGAACATTCAGGTGCTTCTTTACGGCGGCTCTAGTCATGTCGAAGTGACCTGCGACTTGTGCAATGGTCATGTCTTCGTGGCTGAGCATGTTCAGGATATCGCGCCGCGTTGGGTCGGCGAGGGCGCGAAAGGTTTCTTGAATGTCTGTGCCCATGGTCTGCGCCTGTTTGGATGTTAAAGTGATACCTTGAAGTATCATTTTAAATAGATACCAAAAGGTATCATGTCAATAGGGACTCGAAAAACTGGCTTGCCATGTGTTCACCTATTGTTCACACTTGCTGGATGATCGATGATCTTCAACCTGGGCAGCTTTTGGCCCGCGGCGTGTGCCGCCACCTTCGTTCGCACGACTTTGTCAGCGTCGAAGAACTGGTGCCTACATCCGGCTTGCGGGTTGATGTGATGGCGCTTGGCCCCAAAGGCGAGGTGTGGGTGGTGGAGTGTAAATCATCCCGCGCTGACTATCAGTCAGACAGCAAATGGCAGGGGTATTTGGAATGGTGCGACAGGTTCTTTTGGGCCGTCGATGCCAGCTTCCCAACAGAGCTTTTGCCCACAGAAACTGGTCTGATCATCGCCGACCCTTACGATGCTGAAATTATCCGCATGTCGCCGGAAACCAAACTGGCCCCGGCGCGTCGCAAAGTGATGGTTCAGAAATTCGCCCGCCATGCCGCATTGCGGTTGCAGGCGTTTCGTGACCCTCGGGTGACCCCTAGCGGGATCCCTTCTTCGTCGACATAGCACGAGCGGCTACGGCGGCTGCGCGAATTTCTTCGGCAATCTCTTCGGCCTCGTCTGGATCGAAGTCCAGTGGCAGATCAACGCCTTCAGCCTCTAGATAGATGCGCACCATGCCAAGCGTGGTCGGGCCGATCTGCAGATTGGCGGCGATGTCGCTTTCGTTATCTATGCCCATTATGGCCTCCTTCATCGGTGGGCGCGGGGTATCGGTTTGCACGGGCTATGGCAAGGGGTGGCTTGACGGGGTGGGCCAGCGGGGCTTTGCTTTTGCGATGAGTGATGACATCAAATTTCGTGATCTTCAGGTCGGCGATGCCGGTTGGATCATTCAACGCCACGGAGAACTTTATGCGGCGCACGACGGGTTTGACGCGACGTTCGAAGCCTTGGTCGCGGAAATTTTGGCGGCCCATATGCGCGATCATGATCCATCTTGCGAACGTGCGTGGATCGCACATCGTGGGGATCAGCGGGTAGGGTCAATCTTTTGCGTCAAAGAGGGCGGGCCGGGTATCGCCAGGCTTAGGCTGTTTCTGATCGAGCCGACGGAAAGGGGCCATGGTTTGGGGCATAAGTTACTGGCCAAGTGCATCAATTTTGCCCGTGAAGCAGGGTATCAACGTTTGGTGTTGAACACCCACGAAAGCCACAAGGCCGCTTGCGCCCTGTATGCCGCCCATGGGTTTCGGATGACGATGGCTGTGCCGGTTCATTCCTTCGGCCAAGATCTGGTGGAACAAAGCTGGCAGATTGATCTTTAATCCAATCAAAGCATTTTCACGGCCTTCCCCCCCTTGCAATTGCAATTCCACGGCGCTAAATCCAGCGCCAGTGCCGCCTTAGCTCAGTTGGTTAGAGCGCTTGATTGTGGATCAAGAGGTCCCCCGTTCGAACCGGGGAGGTGGTACCATCCTAACCCATCCGTCAAAATCTTCGTTATCTGCCTTGTGCCGATCGTCCGTTTGCATGAAATCATTCACGCAGGGGGATGGGTAATGCTTGACGCAGCCATGCGAAAATTGATCGATCCGGCGCTGAACCGGATAGGGGCCGGGCTGGCGCGGCGTGGGGTGTCGGCAGATTCGGTTACGGCCGTTGGGTTGGCGCTTGGCCTGTTATCGGCTGTGGTGATTGCGCTGGGGGCGCCGTTCCTTGCGCTGGTGCCGTTATTGGCAAGCCGCTTGGCCGATGGATTGGATGGTGCAATTGCCCGCGCAACGCGCAAGACCGATTTCGGCGGATATTTCGATATCGTTTCGGATTTCGTATTTTACGGCGCGGTGCCTATGGCGTTCGTTTGGGCCGATCCCGCGCAGAACGGTGCCGCGGGCGCGTTTCTGTTAACCAGCTTTTATGCCAATGGGGCCAGCTTTCTGGGCTTTGCCATTCTGGCCGAGAAACGAAAGATGGAAACATCGGCCCGCGGCGTGAAATCGCTGTATTTCACCGGCGGATTGCTGGAAGGCACGGAAACCATCGGATTCTTCGTCGCGCTGTGCTTGTGGCCCGCGTGGTTTGCACCGTTGGCATGGGCCTTCGGCGCGTTGTGCTTTTTCACAGCCGCATCGCGGGTTTTGCTGGCGCGCAAAGTGTTTCCGCCCGCCGACTAGTGGCTGATCGCGATTTCTTGGGTCATCGCGCCGCTGGCGATATCAAAGATTAGAATGCGCTGATCAGCGGTCACAACCGCGTACCAACCCGCACCTTGGGTAAAGGCTGTGGCGGTTGCACCGTCGGGTAAGGTTATCTCGTCGGGCAAGGATACGCGGGATTCGCCAGAGAAGCGGATGACAATCAGCGCGATGATCACTAAAAGGCCCGCAATCATCGTGGCGGTAAGGACCGTCACAAGGATGCGCAAAAAACGCAGGTTGGGGGGCTCTTCCCCCGGTATCGGAGCTTCGTTCATGTCCACGTCTCGCCGCCTTTCGGTGGTCATCGGGCCAAATCCGCCCGCTCGTCTTGATAAGGCCCTTTCGCGCGACGTGCCAGAGGGGGAGGGGCTTTCCCGTTCCCGTTTGGCCAAGTTGCTTGCCGATGGCAGCGTCACGATGGCCGGGCAGGTCATAACAGACCCGCGCGCTAAGGTCGCCGAGGGGGACGTGTTGGACATTACCTTCGCCGAGGCGGAGGAGGTTGAAACCCGCCCCGAAGATATCCCGTTGGATGTCGTCTATGAGGATGCGCATCTGATCGTCGTGAACAAGCCCGTTGGCATGGTTGTGCATCCCGCACCCGGAACGCCCTCTGGCACGCTGGTGAATGCGCTGTTGGCGCATTGTGGCGATACGCTGTCTGGCATTGGCGGGGAAAAACGCCCCGGTATCGTTCACCGAATCGATAAGGATACATCGGGCCTGATTGTCGCGGCGAAATCAGACAAGGCCCATACCGGCCTTGCGGCGCAGTTTGAGGCGCATACCGTCAAGCGGCACTACAACGCGATTGTGTATGGGGTTCCTGACGCGGGCGATCCGCGTTTGCGCGGCGTGCGGGGCACCAGTTTTGAACCTGGGAATATCCTGAAAATCACCACTCAGCTGGCGCGCCACAAAACGGACCGCCAAAAACAGGCGGTGTTGTTCCATGGTGGTCGCCACGCAGTGACACGCGCACGTATCTTAGAGGCGTTTGGCAAGCCGCCGGTTGCCTCGCTGATCGAATGCTGGCTTGAAACCGGGCGCACACACCAGATCAGGGTGCATATGGCCCATGCGGGCTTTGGGCTGATCGGCGATCAAACCTATGGTGGACGCCGGAAATTGGCGGAAAAATCGGTTGGGCAGGCGGGCGCTGCTGCTGCAGCCTCGTTCCCGCGGCAGGCTCTTCATGCGGCAACTTTGGGCTTTATTCACCCGGAAACCGGCGAAGAATTATCGTTCGAAGCACCTTTGCCCGACGATATGTCCCAGCTGATCGCGGCATTGCGGGGGTGAAACACGCTGCACAAAACTGTGAAATTTAGACATATTCACAGAATTTCGACGGAAATCCTCTTATCTGGCGTTTAATGGATGTTAGCGGGAACTTGAACCAATCGGTTTAGTTCCTATATCTATCCCAACGTAAAGGGAATTGAGGGACCGAAATGAGCAACTACGCAAATCTTCCCGCACCGAGTCCCGAAGGGGGCATGAACCGGTATCTTCAGGAAATTCGCAAATTTCCTCTGCTAGAGCCGGAAGAAGAATATATGCTGGCGAAACGCTGGGTCGATCATCAGGATACCGACGCAGCGCACCGTATGGTGACGTCGCACCTGCGATTGGCGGCCAAGATCGCCATGGGTTATCGCGGCTATGGCTTGCCACAGGCCGAAGTGATTTCCGAAGCAAACGTGGGCCTTATGCAGGCTGTGAAACGATTTGACCCGGAAAAAGGCTTCCGTCTGGCGACCTATGCGATGTGGTGGATCCGCGCCTCGATTCAGGAATACATCCTGCGGTCGTGGTCGTTGGTAAAGCTTGGCACGACGTCGGCGCAAAAGAAGCTGTTCTTTAACCTGCGCAAAGCAAAAGCCCGTATCGGCGCGTTGGAAGAGGGCGATATGCGCCCCGAAAACGTTGCCAAAATCGCGAATGATTTGAACGTGACAGAGGCCGAGGTTATTTCGATGAACCGTCGCCTGTCGGGCGGGGACGCGTCGCTGAATGCGACCGTGGGTTCAGATGGCGATACCACGACCCAGTGGCAGGATTGGCTGGAAGATGAAGACGCCGATCAGGCCGAGGCCTATGCCGAAAAGGACGAACTGGAAAGCCGCCGCGAGATGTTGGTTGAGGCGATGGGCGTCCTGAACGATCGCGAAAAGGACATCCTGATGCAAAGACGTCTTCAGGATCAGCCTGTCACGCTTGAAGACCTATCCGGGGTCTATGGCGTCAGCCGCGAACGTATCCGCCAGATCGAAGTGCGGGCGTTCGAGAAGCTGCAAAAACGCATGACCGAACTTGCACGCAGCAAAGGCATGGTCCCTGCCTGATTAAAAATTGGGCAATCTGAGAAAAGAGGAAGCCCCGCAACTTGTTTTGCGGGGCTTTTTTCAACTTGTCGTCGAATTTTTGAAAATCGCGTATACTGTTGTCTCAGGCCAATATGCTTGTTTTTGGATTGGTCGGTGTTTGGGAATGGTGTGTGTGGAATGCATAGGGACGATGAAGCAAAGGCTGTCCGTGCGGCCGACGCTGTGTTGCGGCGGGCGATGCTTGCTGCGATGGGGCAAAACGGCGACGTTGACCGGCTGAAATATGAAGAGCAGTTGGATATGGCGCGTGCGCTGATGCGCGGGAACCCAGACGCGCTGATCGAACTTGAAAAGAACGCGCTGTTCAGGATTGAAACAGAAGGGCATTTGCACTTCTCAGATTCCGCTGGTGTGACCACTGCGACGTCGGGAACCGTCGCGTTGAACGAGCCACCCATCGCCGCCGCCTTTGCCGAGGATGGTCTGGATCCGCGCTATATCGGCTTGCGTGACGCGATAAAGGGCGGTGTTCTTCTCAGGGTCGAGGCGGAACTCCCAGGGCTTGATCTTAACCTTTGGCACGGTGCGATGGCCCGCGCCCCATTGTTCTGGGCGGTCGAGGCTGAAACACGATCTGCACCAATCGTGCGGTTGCTTTTGGAACATGGGGCCGATGCCGCGCTAATTGATGATGCTGGGCGCAGCACGCTTCAAATTTGTGCCGAGGCCGCCGCGTGGGGCGATACGACGGAGGAGCTGCGTGAAATCATAATTCTGCTTGTCCACTCAGGTGCAGCGCCTCGTTTGAAGGCACGGGATGGGTTCAGCCCGTTGGCGGCCTTTACGGCCATTCTAACGGCGGCACAGTCGACCTCTCGAAAAGACGAAGATTCGATTCACCGACGGATTAGTTGGCTGTCGGAAATCTGTGCTCTTCTGGAACGTGGTGATCGTGACGAACAGGACTGGCGAAGCAGGTTTCAATCGGTCTAGGTTGCCCGAAACTGGGAGGAAACGATGACTGATCCGATACGCTGGGGTATTCTGGGCGCGGCCAATTTCGCGCTGAAACATATGGCACCCGCCATTCACACCGCGAAGGGGGCGAAACTGGCTGCCCTTGCAACCAGTTCTGCGGAAAAGGCTGACCCGTTCCGCGAATTTTGCCCCGATTTGAAGGTGTATGAAAGCTACGACCAGTTGCTTGCAGACCCTGATATCGATGCGGTTTACATCCCGTTGCCCAATTCGCTGCATGTTGAGTGGGCGAAAAAGGTTCTGAACGCGGGCAAGCATGTACTGTGCGAAAAGCCGATTGCGATGAAGGCCGATGAAATTAATGAATTGATCGCGTTGCGTGACGCCACGGGCCTTTTGGCAGCAGAGGCTTACATGATCGTTCATCATCCCCAATGGCAGCGCGTAAAGGAATTGGTGGCGGAAGGGGGCATTGGCGAACTGCGCCATGTGAATGGTTTGTTTACTTATGACAATTCCGCTGACCCCGGGAATATCCGGAACAAGCCCGGAACTGGCGGCGGCGGCATTCCGGATATTGGCGTTTACACCTTTGGATCGACCCGGTTTGTCACCGGGCAGGAACCGCAAAGTGTTTCGGCCCATGTCACTTGGGAAAACGGCGTCGATGTGAAGGCTGAGGTTAACGCTCAATTCAACGGGTTCAGCTTCTTCTCGGTTCTGTCGATGCGGATGCAGCCTTGGCAAGAAATGGTGTTTCACGGCACGAAGGGTGTAATTCGCCTGTCCGCGCCCTTTAATCCGTTGGTCTTTGGCGAAGCGCGTATCGAACATCGCCGCAACGATGGTTCGACCGTGGTGGAAACCTTCCCCAGCGCCAATCACTACGTTCTGCAGGTTGAGGCATTCTGCAACAGCGTGCGCACCGGGGCACCCTATGCTTGGACGTTGGAAAACGCGCGTGGGACGCAGAAAATGATCGATCAGGTGTTCGCAGCCGCAAACTAAAGGTTTGCGATGGGTCAAGGCATCCTCTTTTGGCTTGTGGCACGGTGATCCCGTGAAACAAGCCTTTGGAGGGGCCGATGAAAGCCAAACGTACATTCCTTTTGCTGGCCAATGAACACGAGGCCCGGTTTTTTGAAAACGATGGTCCGGGCCACGGACTAACCGAACTTGGCGGCATGAAGCACGGCGAGCCTGTTCGCTATGCTGATATTCCGGGTCGCTCTCAAGGGTCGGGCGGAATGGCGCGCCACGGGTTTGATCGTGCTGCGTCCGAACGCGAACAGGGACGCGCCGCATTTGCCGTCGAAGTATTAGAAGCGGTAAAACAGTTCTGGGACGATGGTCGTTTCGATCAGTTTATTATGTCGGCATCGCCCAAGATGCTGGGCGAACTGCGCAGCGACCTTAGCGCCGATATGCGCAAAGTCTTGCTTGGTGACAAAGACAAAGACCTGTTGAAACTTGCACCTTTGGATCTGCCCGCCCATTTCGATGATATGATCGTATTTTGACGGAGAGCATTATGAATGACGAAACCATCCCACCCGAAGACGAACCCGTTCCTTTAACAGAAGAGTCAAAGCCGCCCGAATATGCCAAACGCGACGGTATTTGGTTGCGCGGGCTTTGGATGATCATCCTTGCGATATTGTTCGCCGTCGCCGAGACCATTTTGTGGGTTTGCGCTTTGGTTCAATTCGGCTGGTTGCTGTTCACCAAGGAACGCAATCAGTTCATCGTTGATTTTGGCAAGCAACTGGGCAGCTGGTTGACCAAAACGGCTGAATTTCAAACCGGGGTGAGCGAGGAAAAACCCTTTCCTTGGACCGCTTGGAAATAAGGTCAGTTGGGCAGGCGTGCGCGCAGGACGCTTGCGCACCTGCGCCTTGGCGGAAACGGGGTAGGGCGCGCGCAGCGCAACCGCGTTACGACCCTTTTCGACGATAGAGGGTACAAACAGGAAACAGCCCGCGATGCCGGTCACCGCGGCAGCCAGAATGATTCCGAATAGCCATTTGACGATTTTGATCCTGCCCGCCCAAGCTGTTTCATTCAGCAGCTTAAACTGGGAACTCTAAAACGGGCTCGTCGGACGTTAGGGAAAAGGCGTTGTTGCTGTCAAAACGCTTCTCACAAACGGTTGGGCGGACTGCGCCGCCCGCATAGCGAGATGACCCAAAGGGGCAGAGCGGTACAGCGCGGGCGTGCCGCGCTGTACCGGGTGATCAATCTTCCATCGCTTCCAGTTCGTCGATCATACCTGAAATCATGCTAAGACCCTTGTCCCAGAATTTGGGGTCCGACGCGTCAAGGCCGAACGGGGCAAGCAGTTCTTTGTGGTGCTTGGATCCGCCCGCTTTCAGCATGGCGAAGTATTTGTCTTGGAAGTCTGCGTCGCCCTCTTCGTAAACGGCGTAAAGCGCGTTCACCAAGCCGTCGCCGAACGCGTATGCGTACACGTAGAAGGGCGAGTGGACGAAGTGCGGGATGTAGGCCCAGAAGGTTTCATACCCGTCCATGAAGTTGAATACAGGGCCAAGGCTTTCGGCCTGAACGCTCATCCACAGGGCGTTGATGTCGTCCGGCGTCAGCTCTCCGGTGCGGCGGGCGTCGTGCAGTTTGCATTCGAAGTCATAAAACGCGATCTGGCGCACGACCGTGTTGATCATGTCTTCGACCTTGCCAGCCAGCAGGGTCTTACGCTCTTCCTTCGTCTTGGCGTTTTCCAGCAGCTTGCGGAAGGTCAGCATCTCGCCAAACACCGAAGCCGTCTCGGCCAGCGTCAGTGGGGTGGAAGCCAGCAATTCACCCTGACCTGCGGCCAGAACCTGATGCACGCCGTGGCCAAGCTCATGCGCAAGGGTCATGACATCACGCGGTTTACCAAGGTAGTTGAGCATCACATAGGGGTGCACATCGACAACCGTGGGGTGGGCGAATGCGCCGGGGGCTTTGCCCGGTTTCACGCCCGCGTCGATCCAGCCCTTGGTAAAAAACGGCTCTGCGATTTCGGCCATTTTGGGAGAGAAGTCGGCATAGGCGTCCATCACTGTTTTCTGCGCGGTTTCCCAGTCAACAGTCTTGGGCTCTTCGATGGGCAGGGGCGCGTTACGGTCCCATACTTCCATCGTGTCCAGGCCCATCCACTTGGCTTTCAGCGCATAATAGCGGTGGGAAAGCTTTGGATAGGCGGCAACAACGGCGTTGCGCAGTGCTTCGACCACTTCTGGTTCTACATGGTTGGACAGGTGGCGGCCGGTTTGCGGTGTGGGCATGCCGCGCCAGCGGTCTTCGACCTCTTTTTCCTTGGAAAGCGTGTTGTGGACGCGGGAAAAGAGTTTGACGTTCTCGCCGAATACCTCGGCCAGTTCGCGCGCGCCTGCCTCGCGCTTTGCGCGGTCGGGATCGGTTAGCAGGTTCAGCGTGCCTTCGATGTTCAGCTCTTCGCCGTCTACGTTAAAGGTCAGCCCGGCGATGGTTTCGTCAAACAGCTTGTTCCACGCGGCGGCCCCGACGACCGATTGGTCATGCAGGAACTTTTCCAACTCATCCGACAGCTGATAGGGGCGCATGGCGCGCAGGCGTTCGAAGATCGGCTTGTAGCGGGCCAGATCGCCATTCGCATCGAACAACGCATCAAGCTGTTCGTCGGGGATGCGGTTGATTTCAAGCGTGTAAAAGACCAGCGGCGTGGTGAACGTGGTGATCTTGTCCTGACAATCTGAAAAGAACTTCGCCCGTTCGGCGTCCGTGGTGTTCTGATAATAACGCAGGCCCGCGAATGACATGATGCGCCCGCCAATCACATCGATCCGTTCATAACGCAGCACACAGTCCAGCATGCCCTTGGCATCCAGACCGGCCAGCTTGCCTTCGTAATCTGCGGCGAAATCGGCGCAGGCTTTTTCCAGCCAGTCCATGTCACGTTTCAGTTCGGGGGCGTCTTCGCTTTGGTAAAGGTCGGTCAAATCCCATTCGGGCAGATCACCGAAGCTGGCGCCCGACGAAGCATTGGCATCAAAGACGGGGGTAGGGTGGGTGAAACGCATGACGAACCTCTTTTTCCGTTTGTCCATGACATATGCAGGTGAGGGCCGGGTATTCAAGCGGAAGAGGTCGAAACAGGCGTTGCGGGCACCGGGACGCGCGTTGTCGCGCTTCAGAATAGTCGAAATAGCGGAAACGTGCGCTTAGCCCATGATGTGGCGCTTTCGCTCGGCTGGGGTCTGAATGTATTGGCCGCCTGTTAGGCGCTGGCCCGCAAACCTGCGCCGGTCTCGGGGCTGTCTTCGAAGAAGGCCGTCATCTGATCAAAGAACTGCGTCCGTGTGCCAGTCTCTTCCATGATGACCTCATGGCGGGCATTGGGAAAGCCGACCAGTTTACCGTTTGGCCACCGGCGCATACGGTCTTCGATCGCAGTCGGGCAAACGATGCTTTCTTCGCCCCCCAGAAACGTAATCGCCGGGGTCGCAGGCGACGCACGCCGAGAAAGCTCTGCGTTTTCACGCAAAGCTTCGTGCAGCCACCGCAGGCTTGGCCCGCCTAGCGAAAGCTCTGGGTAGGTCGAAATCTGCGTTTTCATATAGCTGAACATGTCGGCGTCGGTTGTCAGGTCGTTACCTTCGAACGGGGCCGCCGCCACATATGAGATAGCTTTTGTTCCCGGTGCAAAATTCGCGCCAAGGCCAAGGGGGCGGCTAACATAACCAATCACCCGCGCAGCGGGGCGCACCAGTGTGGACATTTGGATATCCCACATGGGTGCAGAAAAAGCAGCTGCGCGAACATCCATGCCGTCCATCAAGGCGCGCAAGCCAATGCAACCGCCCATAGAATGGGCAATCAGATAGTGCGGACCCGGTAGGTTAAGCGCCGGAAGTGCGGCATTTAGCGCGGCGATATCAAGTTGATAGTCCTGAAACCGACCAACAAAGCCAACAGCGCGTTCGGGTACCAGCCTGTCGGCCAGCCCTTGCCCGCGCCAATCAATCGCGACGCAGGAATAACCGCGCTGACGAAGATCCTCAGCAGCGCGGCCATATTTTTCGACATATTCGGTGCGGCCAGGGAACAACAGAACCGTTCCCCTATCCCCACCATTCCAAACGGCAATGCGAATACGCACGTCGTCTGACGTTGAAAGCCAATAGGCGCTTGCGCCCTCTGGCCCGTCGGCCACATCCTTGAAAAACGGTGCAGCCTCCATGACTTAGCCGATCACTGTGCCAAGCTTCATGGCCAAGCCCATGTCGCCATCAACCGAAAGTTTGCCGGTCATAAAGGCGGCAGTCGGGTTCAAGTCGCCCGTCATCATCGCCTGAAATGTTTCCGCGTCAGCAGTCAGTGTTACTTCGGCGTCGTCGTCGCTAGCGCGCGCGCCGCTTTCATCCACAACGATGGCACCTTCGCCTTCGATCATGAATTTGGCGGTGCCGTCAAAGCCACCATCCATCTTTTCATTAAGCGCTTTTACTGCTGCTTCGATCACATCACTCATGCCGTTCCTCCAATTGTGAGCTGCGGAGCTCTTGGTTTTCTCCGCCAATGTATTACTCTTCTAAGTGTTATGGTATCCCTTCGATTCATTCTCAATTGTATCGTAGCGGCATTTTTGCTGCAGGGGCTGGCGATTGTGCCGGTTTCCGCCGACGAGTCACGGCTTGATGAGCTGTTTGATACCCTGCGTGAACCTGACTTGCCCAACTGGCAAATGGTCGAAGATGAGATTTGGTCAGAATGGTCCAAATCCGGCTCTGCCTCGATGGATCTGTTGTTGCAACGGGGCCGCGACGCGATGGAGCAGGAGAACTTTGTTCTCGCGATTGAGCATCTGACAGCACTGACAGACCACGCGCCCGATTTCGCCGAAGGTTTCAATGCGCGGGCAACCGCGTATTTCCGTCACGGTCTGTTTGGCCCTGCCATGGCAGATATTGAGCGTGCCCTAAGCCTGAACCCCAATCACTTCGGCGCGATGATCGGTTTAGGGGCCGTCATGGAAGAGCTTGGCTATCCAGAAAAAGCCTTGGCTGCGTTCCGCGCTGCCCACGCTATACATCCCAACGAGCCCGACATAAAAGATGCGGTCGAGCGGTTGGAAAAAAGCGTTTCCGGCATCACAATTTAAAGGGCCACCACAATGCGGCAGGACGGGAGGATCACAGCGGTCCTCGGGCCGACGAATACCGGCAAAACGCATTATGCGATCGAGCGGATGCTGGCGCATCGGACAGGCGTGATTGGCCTTCCGCTGCGACTTTTGGCGCGCGAGGTTTATGACCGTATCGTCGCCCTGCGCGGCCCGTCGGTGGTTGCGCTGGTCACCGGTGAAGAACGCATCGTACCGCCACGCACCCAGTATTGGGTGTGCACGGTTGAGGCGATGCCGACAGATATCGGCGCGGATTTTCTGGCCATTGACGAAATTCAGCTATGCGCGGACCCGGAACGCGGGCACGTGTTTACTGAACGGTTGCTGGGTGCGCGTGGCCTTCATGAAACGCTGTTTCTTGGCGCAGAGACAATGAAAAGCGCAATCGCGGCAATGGTGCCTAAAGCGCAGTTCATGCGACGAGAACGGTTTTCAGAACTGACCTATGCCGGGTCGAAGAAGATTTCCCGGATGCCGCCACGCTCTGCGATTGTCGGGTTTTCGGTCGAAAACGTCTATGCGATCGCGGAACTAATCCGCCGTACGAAAGGTGGCTGTGCCGTTGTTATGGGGGCGCTTTCGCCGCGTACGCGAAATGCGCAGGTGGACCTCTATCAAAACGGCGAAGTCGACTATTTGGTTGCGACCGATGCAATCGGGATGGGGCTGAACCTTGATATCAACCACGTCGCGTTTTCCGGCCTTAAAAAGTTCGATGGCCGCCGGATGCGGCTGTTGCAGCCCAACGAACTTGCCCAAATCGCGGGGCGGGCAGGGCGGCACATGCGTGATGGTACGTTTGGCGTAACAGGCGAAGCCCCACCCTTGGATGAAGGGCTGGCCGACGCAATCATGAGCCACCGGTTCACGCCGATCAAAAAACTTCAGTGGCGCAATGCGTCGCTTGATTTCGGCACGGCTGACCGGTTGATACGCTCATTGGAAGAACCGACAGCGGATGAATGGTTAAGTCGCGCGCGCGAAGCAGATGACCTTCATGCGCTGCGCAGTCTTTCCGAAATTCCTGATATTCGCGATCAAGTCACCAGCGGTGCAAGTGTGCGTTTGCTGTGGGATGTTTGTCGCATCCCCGATTTTAGGGGGATTTCCGCCGCCGAACATGTCAGTATGCTAGAACGTATTTTCGGCTTCCTTCACGAAGGCGGAACCGTGCCGGATGATTGGCTTTTAAGGCAAATTAAGCGGATAGATCGTACTGAAGGCGACATTGACACATTGTCGAAACGTCTGGCCTATATTCGCACATGGACTTACGTGGCGCAGCGCAAGGGCTGGGTCAGTGACGAATCTCATTGGCGCGGGGCGACCCGCGCTGTAGAAGATCGCCTGTCGGATGCGCTGCATGGCGCACTGACCCAAAGATTTATTGACCGGCGGACAAGTGTTCTTCTTCGCCGGTTGAAGCAGAAGGAGGGCCTTGTGGCCGACGTGAACGATAAAGGTGAAGTGACGGTCGAAGGGCAATTCGTTGGCCGTCTTGAGGGGTTCCGATTCCGGCAGGATGCCAGCGGCAGCGCGGATGAGGCGAAAACATTGCGGCAAGCAAGCCTTGGCGCGCTGAAGCCCGAGTTCCACCTGCGTGCGGACCGTTTCTACAATGCCCCCGATACGGAGATTGATTTCACCGAACAGGGCGGCCTGATGTGGGGCGAACATGCAATCGGGAAACTGGTTGCGGGCGCCGAGGCGCTTAAGCCGCAGGTCGAAGCATTCGTGGACGAAGAAGCCGGCACCGATGTGGCCGAAAAGGTGAAGCGCCGCTTGCAGCACTTCATCGACCGTAAGGTTGCCACGTTGTTTGAGCCGCTGATGGCTATGCAGCGTGATGAAACGTTGACTGGCCTTCCGCGTGGGTTTGCGTTCCGTATGATCGAAGCGCTGGGTATCATCCCGCGGGATCAAATCGCCAACGAAGTGAAAGAGCTGGATCAAGACGCTCGTGGCGCGCTGCGCAAGCACGGCATCCGCTTTGGTCAGTTCACGATCTTCATGCCACTGCTTCTTAAGCCCGCGCCGACCCGTCTGCGCCTGGTGCTTTGGTCCTTGGCGCAGGGCCTTGACGAATTCCCAGAAAGCCCGCCCCCCGGTCTGGTCACCATTCCGTCGGTTCCCGGCATTCCGAACGGGTATTACACCCTGTCCGGCTATCGCGAAGCAGGCACCCGTGCGATCCGCATCGATATGCTGGAACGCTTGGCTGATCTGCTAAGGGCACAAGACAGCCGTGGCGGGTTCGAAGCTAACCCAGATATGCTGTCCATCACGGGCATGACGCTGGAACAGTTTGCGGATCTGATGCAGGGGCTTGGCTATAAGGCCGAAAAAGGCGAACGCTCTAAGGTCAAAGCGGCCTCAGACGCACCGGCGACGGAGCCGCAGCCAGACGCAGCCACACCAGAAGCTGAAGGCGCAGGCGACGCAGAGCCAGCACCAGAAGCTGCCGAAGAAGCCGAGCAGGAAGTGTTTTACACCTTCACTTGGGCCCCGAAACGTCAGGGCGGTGGCAAGCCACGTGGCGATCGCCCGCAAGGGCAGGGCAAAGGCAAGCCAAAGGGTAAGGGCAAGCGTCCACCACGCGACAGTGGTGCCAAAACCTATCAGGCGCGTCCACCGCGTAAGGAAAAGCCGATTGATCCCGATAACCCGTTCGCCGCTGCGCTGATGGGACTTAAGGACAAGAAGTAAAGTGACCGAACCGCGCGCGCTGATCCGGCTGGACAAATGGCTGTGGCACGCGCGGTTCTTTAAAACCCGTACATTGGCGGCCAAGGTTGTTTCCGGCGGCCACGTGCGGGTGAATTCAAGCAAAGCCGCAAAACCGGCGCATAAAGTTGGCGCTGGCGACACGCTGACGTTCCCCCAAGGCTCGCAGATTCGGATTGTGCGCATCATTGCGCCCGGTGAACGCCGTGGACCCGCGCCAGAGGCGCAAACATTATACGATGATCTGACCCCCAAGCGGGACGATGTTCCACCATCGCCCCGATATGACGGAAAAGGGCGTCCTACGAAGAAAGAACGCCGCAGTCTCGATCTTAACCGCTTTGGGCCGCTTGAATGATGCTGCGCGCTGGTCTAGCTAAGCCCTGTTAAGAGAAGTGAGGCAAACCGCATGACCTATGTCGTCGTCGACAACTGCATAGCCTGCAAATACACCGATTGCGTCGAAGTATGCCCGGTGGATTGCTTTTACGAAGGCGAAAACATGCTGGTCATCCATCCGGATGAATGCATCGATTGTGGTGTATGTGAGCCTGAATGCCCCGCCGATGCCATTCGCCCGGACACAGAGCCGGACATGGAAAAGTGGGTGGAGTTCAATCGCAAGTACTCTGAAGCATGGCCTGTGATCATTTCGAAGAAAGATCAGCTGCCCGAAGCAGAAGAGCGTGATGGCGAGACTGACAAGCTGAACAAGTATTTCTCGGAAGCACCGGGCGAGGGCGGTTAACGCCTGATTCGGTTCTGCCGGTGATCCGCAACCCAGAAGTGGTTGCAAATTCGGCACAATTTTTGCATTAAATTCAGTGGCTTGCTGCTGCTTCTGCGGCGCGGCGCTTTAAAAAGGCTGAATTTTTTGCTACATTATTGTGACAAGAGATCTTTCAACCTGATCGCCACACGCAGTTACACTCAGCTGCGGGGTGGTTTTCTAGCGACTAAGGTAACCTGACGCCGGAAATGCGACGTTTTCGGCCGGATGCGTGTCGCCAAGTGAGTCTGCGAGGAAGCGACTACATGAGCAAGACTAAAAAATGGGATTTCCGCCCGAACGAATATGTTGTGTACCCTGCCCATGGTGTGGGCCAGATCGTTTCGATCGAAGAACAAGAGATTGCTGGCATCGCGCTAGAGCTGTTTGTCATTTCCTTTGAGAAAGACAAAATGACCCTGCGCGTCCCAACGAACAAAGCAACCGAAGTTGGTATGCGTTCTCTGTCTTCGCCTGATGTTGTGTCCAAAGCGATGACGACGCTGAAGGGCAAAGCAAAAGTTAAGCGCGCCATGTGGTCCCGTCGGGCGCAGGAATACGAACAAAAAATCAACTCTGGTGATCTGATCGCCATCGCAGAAGTTGTTCGTGACCTGCATCGCACCGATGACCAGCGTGAGCAGAGCTATTCCGAACGTCAGCTTTACGAAGCCGCGTTGGAACGCCTGACCCGTGAAGTTGCCGCTGTTAGCGGCATGGACGAGGTTAAAGCGCAGGAACAAGTGGGTGAGGTTCTGATCTCGCGTGCTGCTGCGGCCTGATCCATTCACGACGACTTAAAAAGGCCGCGCCCCTTGGGGCGCGGTTTTTTATTTGCCGGTATCTTTCGCCACGTCCTGCCTGACCAGCGCGGTTTCAAGTTCGCGGTTCAGTTCTTGAGCGCGGGCCAGATACTCTTTGTTCTGATCCAGCGGCACGCCCGGTTTCCAAAGCTCTGCCAGATCGCGTAGCGCCATACGGTCATGTTTGTAAAAGGCGGTTTCCATCTCGTTCGCTTCGAAATCCGTCAGGCCAAGATCTTCCAACACATAGCGCCCGGCACGAAGCGAGCTATCGAACATCTCGCGTACGATGTGATCAGCGCCAGCGCGGTAAAGCTCGTAGACATGCACACGGTCACGGGCACGCGCGACGATGTTCAGATCGGGCCGTTCATGTCGCGCGTAGCGAACAAGCCGGGTGTTGGCGTCTTTGTCATCCAACGCGGCCACCAGAACCTTGGCTTTGTCCAAACCCGCTGCATGAAGCAATTCGGGGCGCGTCGGGTCGCCAAAGAAGCTTTTGAACCCAAACTTCCGCATCAGTTCAATCGTTGGCAGGTCATGGTCAAGAACGGTGGCGCGGAAGCCCGACATCTGAAGCATGCGGTTCACCACCTGCCCAAAACGCCCGATCCCAGCGATGATGATCGGCTGCTGTTCGTCGATTTCGTCAGCTTCCAACTGATGCGTTGGCCCTTCGGCGGCGCGGCGTGACAGATAGTCGTGCAGGATAAAGAACAGCGGCGTCAGCAGCATTGATAGCGCGATTACCAACAGCAACGTCTGGCCGATGGATTGCGTCAGAACATGGGTTTGCAGGCCAAAACTGATCAAGACAAAGCCGAACTCGCCCGCTTGTGCCAGCGCCAGTGTCAGCAGCCATTTGTTACCGTCGCGCAGTTTGAAAGCGGTGCCCAAACCGTAAAGAATTGTGCCTTTGATAACCATCAACGCCAATGTCAGACCGATGATTTTGAACGGGTCACCAAACAGAATGTGAAAGTTGATGCCCGCGCCGACGGTCATAAAGAACAGGCCAAGCAGCAAGCCCTTGAACGGTTCGATGTTGCTTTCCAGTTCATGGCGAAATTCAGAGTTGGCCAAAACCACGCCAGCCAAGAACGTGCCAAGCGCAGGCGACACGCCAACCAGATTCATCAAAAAGGCAATCGCCACGACGATCAACAAAGCGACCGCAGTGAACATTTCATGCAAACGCGCGCCGTGGATGAACCTGAACAAAGGCCGAGTTAGATAGTGCCCGACAAGGATGATCGACACGATTGCGCCGATGGTAACAAGCGTCACGCCCCAGCTTGGCAAATCTGCGATCAACGAAATAGAGGTGGCGTGGTCGTCGACGCCGGCGCTGTTTGCGCGTGTCACCGAACCATCTGGCGCCAAAGAAGGCTTTTGACTGACCGCCAATAGGGGCAGGAGGGCAAGCATCGGGATCACCGCGATGTCCTGCGTCAGAAGCACAGCAAACGTCGCCCGCCCGCCAGCCGTGCGGGTCAGACCTTTTTCAGAAAGCGTTTGCAACACGATGGCGGTCGAGGACAGAGCAAGGGTTAATCCCACGGCAAGGGCCGTTTGCCAAACCAAACCCAACCACATCGCGCCAGCCATGACCGCACCCGTCGTCAGCGTAATTTGCAGCCCGCCGACTCCAAGCAACCTGTGCCGCATGTCCCATAATGCGCGCGGCTCTAACTCCAACCCGATCAGGAACAGCATCATGACGACGCCAAATTCTGCGAAATGCTGAAGGTCGTTTGCCTGCGTATCGCCGACCAGGCCAAGGACTGGGCCGATCAGAATGCCCGCCAGCAAATACCCCAGTACCGACCCAAGCCCCAAGCGTGCAACGATGGGCACTGCGACAACGGCGGCGGTCAGGTACAAAGTCGCGAGAAGTAGGAAGCCTTCCATTCTTGGTCCTTAAGTCGGTAGCGGCGCGTCGGCCTTAAACTGGTTCATAACGATCTGGCTGTGAACACGTGACACTGCCGTATGTGGTAGCAAAATATCGTGGATGATATGGTTCAGCGCAGGCAAATCTTCGCAGACAACGCGCAGCAAATAGTCGGCGTCGCCGGTCATCGCCCAAGCGCCGGTAACGGCAGGTAGCTTGGCCAACATCTCTTTTAATTCGTTTGCGGCGTCCGGCGCGTGGGTTGCCAGTTGCACCTGCAAGAAGGCCTGCACGCCAAGCCCCAATTTTTCAGCGTCCAGTCGCGCGGCATAACCGGTGATATAACCTTCGCATTCCAGCCTTTGCCGTCGTCTTCCGACCTGACTGGGCGAAAGCCCCAACACCTCTCCAAGTTCTTGGGATGTCAGATGTGCATTGGTCTGGAGAGCAGATAGCAGCCGTCCATCCGTTTTATCGAGCTCCATGCGCGTTCTCCGCGTTTTTTTTAAATATAGTGCGGCAGTTGATGGTTTTTTACCCTTTGGCTGCGAATGAAATGTGTCAGATCCAATAATAATGCGCGAAATTTGCAAAATTTTCCAGTCAGCCTAGAATTTGGGCGGATTGCGGACGAAATGCTCTTTCAAAGTCTGTCAATCTGGCGCAAATTGAAAGCGACGGGTACCGAGCCACCGTGTAATGCGGTTGGTCGGGAGGAGGACGCGCGCTTTAGATCAGATCTGAGGCGCGCGTTTGCACATTCATCAGCCTTTCGGCATTTCCAGAATGATATTGCGGCCATTCTTAACATAGCGCAGTTCGTCTTCGCCGATGGCAGCGACTTTGCCGCCGTCAATCTTGTCGCCGACCTTCACTTTAACGTAGCGCCCCGATGATAGGCGCACCAAAGCCCGCCGATTTGAACTGGAGCCATATACGCCAATCAGGTTCAGCTTTCGCAGGTTGATCGCGTTTTCAAGCGTCGCCTGTTTCGCCACCGAAGCAGACGAGGGCAGGCGCGGTTGGATCACCGATTTGGCAGGCACGGCGGCGGCGACTTGGGTGGTTTCGCTGGCGCGCGCTTTTTCTGCGGCAGCGGCAAGGCTGGCGGGGCGGCCAAGCGGCTTGGGCGAAACTGGCACTGTGCCAGCTGTCGCAAGCGGCGCCTGTTCTTGCACGGGCTGCTCGGCGGGCGCTTCGGCTTCTTGCACTTCCTGAACGGATTGAGGGCGGGCACGAGGTCTGATCGCGGCCAATTCGGCGCGGCTGAAGCCGCCACCGGTTTCCGCGCGTTCCAGACGGTCGGCTAGGTTTGAAGGGCGTTCGCGCGGTTTGAACGCGGCCAGCCGGTCAAGTTCAATTTGGGCGGCGTCCAGCTCTGGTTGCGAGGGAGCGTTGGCCGCTTCGGGGCGCGCGGGCGGAACCTTTGGGGGCTGGCCTGCAAAGACAACCACACCCGAAGGGGTCAATGTGCCCTCGGTCGTGGGTACGACCCGGCCGTTGCCGTCAAACTGAAACTCAACCCCGGGGCCCAAGGGCAGGGTCTGAGGCGAAAGTGCTGCATCGTTGATCAAGCTGTCGGCGGGTGGCAGCGCGACTGCATCTTCCCCGGGAATGACGGGATCAATTGATGCGATATAGAGGTCGTCCAAACCATCAACGGTTGGCGCAATTGGGACAGTTGGCGCCGGGCCTGCTGTGTTGTTTGGGGCCGGCTCAACAGTCACTTCGGGGGCATCGGCCAGTTCTTCAGGGTCCGGGGCCGCCGTTTCGATAGGTTGCGGAACGGGCACTGCCAGGGTTGCCGGGGCTTCGACCTGAGGTGCCGCAACCGTTACCGCTTCGTTGGTCTCGGCAACGCTGTCTTCGGTGGCAAACAGGGACACCCAAAGGGCGTAGGCCCCCATCAGCGCCACAAGCGCCACAGTTAACATCAACCCTAGCGACCGGGACTTGCGCGGTGCTGGCTGTTCCTTACGTGCACCGAATACGGTCAGCGCGTCAGCCTCGTTCGCGGGCGGTAGCGCGATCGGGGTGGCGGTGATGTTCGGCTTGATCTCCACCTTCGGGCTTGCCTTGGCCGCCTTGCGCCCCTTCTTGGCGCTGGGTTTACGCTTTTTCTGGCTGGTCTTGGCTGGCGCGATTGGTTCCGGTTCTGGTGCCGGGGACTCTACGTATTCGGGTTCAAGCATCGGCGCGGCGGACGATGTTACGCCGACATTGCGCGTTGCCGCCCCCAAGGAGGGCGGGGTGACGCTTGCCGGTTCGCTCATGTGAATGCGCGGGGCGGTAGTGATCTGCGCTGCTGTAACTGTGTCGGGGGTGCCGCTGCGCGTGGTCAGAAACGTCGGGCGCACCTCGGGTGGGGTTAGCGGCGTAATTTCTGGCGCGGCCGGGGTGAGTTGGAGCGGCGCATCAGGTTCCGCTTCGACGGACTCTTCCAAAAGATGGTCAAAGTCGTCCTCGGCCGCCTGCGCCGCCGGGGATGGTTTGGGGGTGTCAATTTCGGGCTGCGGGGGCTCTTCGGATTTCTCTGGGAATGCGAAGGGCGGCAGGTTATCCCGCTCCAGTGTTTCGTCGTCGGGGATAAGGTCTGGGGCCGCTTTGGTGGTGCCGAACCATGGGGCGCGTGGGACAACGTCGCCATCTGGGGCAGCCACAAACGCAACCGGGTTAAACCGATGCTCTGTCGCGAAAGCCTCGGCCTCTTCCAGCGTTTCGCGGGCGACCACGGCGACCTTGGCGGTATCACCTTCGACGTTATAGTCGAAAACCAAGTCTGCCACGTCATAAGGGGTCAGCCCGGTCAGCCCATCACGGACTTCCTTGGGGTGGGCTTCGCTATCGGTGCCTACGGAAACATCCGTGTAAAGAATTTGATCGTCCGGGATGATCAGCGCGCTAAGCACGCCGCCGCTTTCCAGCCCGCTGGCAGTGCTGCGCAGCATCTTTAGCTGATCATCAAGGTCGGGTGCGTCCAACGCCACTTCGCCGACAAGATTCCAGCGGCCGGTGTTCCGGTGGAACAGGCCAATACCATCAGGCGAAAGGTTTAGAGCGAAACGAGGTTTCATTACATTCGTTTACATCAGCAGCAATAAAAACGGCAGACCAGCACGCGCCTATTGTCAGAGTATAGCAGTTTTTCGCCGAGGAGGAGGGGCATTCCCAAGGAATTCCTTGTGTGGCGCGTCAAACAAGCGAACCTTGACCCCGAAGAAGGAGAAATTCATGCGTTTTCTAAGTGTTCTGTTCATCGGCTTGACCATCGCCTCATCTGCCCTTGCCGAAGCGCCAGTGCCCACAATTACAGTGGTCGGCACGGGCGAAGTTGCGGGCGAACCCGATATGGCGACGATTATCTTGGGTGTGACCAACGCCGGCAAAACCGCTGCCGAAGCGATGGATCAGACATCGGCAAGTACGGCCGATATTCTGGAGGCCCTGCGCAATGCGGGTATCGCGCCCCGTGACCTACAAACACGTGATCTAAGCCTGAACCCCAACTGGAACAATCGAAGCAGCACCCCGGGTGCCCCAACGATTGACGGGTTTATCGCCTCAAACACCGTGATGGTGCGCGTGCGTGATCTGGACAGCCTAGGGGGCGTTCTGGATCAGGTGCTTAACCTTGGCGCCAACACGTTCCGGGGGCTGAGCTTTGGGTTGCAAGATCCCAAACCGGCACAAGACGAAGCACGCAGAGCAGCCGTCGGCGATGCGATGGCTAAGGCCACGCTTTACGCACAAGCGGCTGGCTTGAACCTTGGTCAGGTCATTTCGATCAGCGAAGCGGGCGGCAACGTACCGATGCCATTGATGATGGAAAGCGCACGTATGTCGGCGGACATGCCCGTCGCCGCCGGAGAGGTCAGCCTGTCGTCCTCTGTCACGATGGTGTTTGCAATCGCGCAATAACCATTTCGGATATGGGCCCAAACAGCCGCACCGTGGCGGCTGAGTAATCAGATGTCTGGCTTGTTCAACATAAGCCAGACAATCGCCAACACAGCCGTGAAAGCCGGAAAGCCGAAGGCGAACCACCAACGATAAAGCCGGTCATAGGCGGCGGGCAGCGCAGCCCCGGTATCGCGAGCTTGCCGTGCGACGTTCCGCATTCGGATCTGCATCCAAACCACAGGAAGCCAGAACAGGCCCACAAAGACGTAAAGCAGCAGTGACACGGCGACCCAGCCTTCAAAAATTGGCCAGCCGACCTCTTTGGCCAGAAGGTACCCGGTGATCGGTTGAAGCCCCGCCGCAGTTGCCGTGAAGACCGTATCGGCAAGCACAACGATGCCCGCGACATGGGCAATCAGTCTGGGGTCACGGCTTCGGTTGGAAACGACCATGAAAAAGGCAATGCCTGCACCGGTGCCAAGCAAGACGCAGGCCCCGATCACATGCAGGAAGATTAGGACATCATAGCTCATCTTTCTTCCATCAGCATCCAGACCACCGCAGCCAAGGCAATACCGGGAAGAACTTTCACCATCGGCCCCAGCGGGTCGAGCCACAGCTGAGGAGCCGCAAGCACGCTTCCCCCCAAATATGCCAGCGACAGCGCAATCATGCTAAGCGCGGCTCTTTTCGCCCACGGTCGCCAAAGGATCAGCAGCCCGAGAGTGATGTCCGCCACCGCGCCGCCAACGACGACGACACCGGCGGGCATGGCGTCATCGGCCAACACGGCCATCGCCCCACGCACATCAAAAAGCGCGATCAGGCCAGACAGAACCCAGAAAAGGGCAAGCGTACCAATCGCCAGTGGCATGGTCAGATTAGCACGGGCGAAAAGGCGTTCCTGTCGGGTGGCGGGAAGCTGCGATAGCGTTTCTTCCAGAGGGCGGCAGGGGGCACCTCCGGCGACCTCCCAGGCGGTTGGATCGCCACGTATCCCATCGCCAAGCGCCTTGAGCGCTGTGGTGCGCAGAGGAGAGCGCCACCCAAGATGACCAAGCAAGTCGGCAATACGCCCTATAAAGCCAAGGGCAGCTCTTGGCACCTTTGGCGTGAACACCGGGGCAGGAAAGCCCAGCCAACGCCGCATGGTCGCCGTTAGGTCCGGGAATGAATGGGTTTTGCTTTCGGTCAAGTCGGCAACGGTACCAGAGGGCACTTTCCCATCGGCAGCGGCAACAACAGCCGCAGCAACGTCACCAACAAAGACGGTCTGGATCTGCGCATCTGGCAAAACGACTGGAGCCAACAGCGGTATGGATGCCGCGGCCCTCAGCAGGGCTGTGCCGCCATAGGCATCGGCAGAAAGCACAAGGGTGGGGCGCAGGATGACCCAGTCTTTTGCATGCGTTGAAACGACGGCATCACCACGCGCCTTCGTGCGGAAGAACTTGGTCGACGCGGTGGCAGACACGCCTGCCGCTGAAATCTGCACAATACGGCAGGGCAGGGTTTGGGCGGCTTCGACCAACCGCTCAACAGCGGTTACGTGGATCGCGCCCAGATCGTCGCGGGCCCCATTCTGAAGCGCGCCGGATGCGTTCACGACCACGTCCACACCAGCAAGATGTGTGCGCCATTCGTCGGGGGTGATCGATGGGATATCACGGATCAACCATTGAGCCGCCGGATCGGCCGCTTGGGCCGAACTGTGCGACCTGCCGACGCCGATGACCTGATAACCCGCGCTGCGCAGGGATCGCATACAGGCGGACCCGATTAGTCCGTACCCTCCGAGAACGACAGCTTTAGGCATAGAAAGACCGATCTGGTATAATAACTGGGCCGCCGTTGCGGCGACCCAAAGGTTAGGTTGCGGTCTTTGACAGGGCCTGATCTAGATCGGCGATCAAATCGTCTGCATCTTCGATCCCGATGGAAACACGTACCATGTTCGGTGCGGCACCTGCGGCCTCTTGCTGTTCTGGCGACAGCTGCCGGTGCGTGGTCGATGCCGAATGGATGATAAGCGACCGGGTGTCGCCAAGGTTGGCAACATGGCTGAAAATCTCGACTGAATCGACAAGCTTGACGCAGGCTTCGTAGCCGCCCTTTACAGCAAAGGTGAACAGCCCACCCGCGCCCTTGGGGCAAATGGTTTCGACCCGGTTGTGATAGGGGCTGGACGGCAAGCCAGCATAGGTCACGAAATCAACCCGCGGATCATTTTCCAACCACGTGGCAACCTTGACGGCGTTTTCAACGTGGCGCTCCATGCGCAGGCTTAGCGTTTCGATCCCCATCAGCGTGTAGTGGGCGGCTTGTGGGTTCATCGTCATCCCCAGATCGCGCAGCCCAATTGCGATACTGTGAAACGTGAACGCCAGTGGCCCAAACGTTTCGTGGAACTTCAGGCCGTGATACGCAGGCTCGGGTTCGCTGAGGGATGGGAATTTGCCAAGGGCGGACCAGTCAAACTTGCCCGAATCCACGACAGCGCCGCCGGTGACAGTGCCGTTGCCGGTCAGGTATTTGGTTGTCGAATGAACCACCAACGATGCGCCGTGTTCGATCGGGCGGCACAGATAGGGCGTGGCCGATGTGTTATCGACGATCAGTGGTACACCTGCCTCGTCCGAGATGGACGAGATCGCATCCAGATCGGTGATATAGCCGCCGGGGTTCGCGATGGATTCGCAAAAGACGGCGCGGGTGTTTTCGTCGATGGCGCGGCGCACTGCGTCCAGATCGTCGAAATCTACGAAAGTGGCGGACCAGCCAAAGCGTTTGATGGTTTGGCTGAACTGGGTGACCGTGCCGCCGTAAAGACGGGTCGAGGCAACCACATTGCACCCCGGTGCCATAAGTGGGAACAGCGCCATGATCTGGGCGGCGTGCCCCGATGAACAGCAGACCGCACCAACCCCACCTTCCAGCGTTGCAATCCGTTCCTGAAGAACAGCAACCGTTGGGTTGGTCAGGCGGGAATAGATATATCCAACCTCTTGCAGGTTAAACAAAGCGGCAGCGTGATCCGCGTCGCGAAAGACGTAAGCAGTTGTTTGGTAAATCGGTGTTTGGCGTGCACCTGTGGCCGGGTCAGGGCGTGCGCCAGCGTGAATTTGCAGCGTGTCGAAGCCGAAATTGTCGGACATAAAATTTCCTCCCTAAAGTCATTAGAGAGGAGCGTAGGCGATTGCTTAACCCTGCACAATCACGACAAGCGACGGCTGATTTCCTTTCAGGCGCGGGGCATTGATACAATCTGTGTGCCGCGCTGGGGCGCACCTTAGCGCAGCCAAAGATTGGCGCGGCGAATCTGATTTCTGATCATCTGTTCGCGCCGCGGCAAATCGTTGCGATCAAACATGGCGCGCACTTTGTGACCCTTGCCCTGATAGATCAGCCGCTTGAACGGTTCGTATTGCTTTAGAACCTTTTTGATCTTGTTGGGGGCGGTCACGGCTTCCAACACCTCAACGGCCTTGTCGCTTTCGCGGGCGTAAAGCAGGGGCAAGACGCGCCAGTGGCAACTTACATCGCCGTCCAGCCCGTCAAGCTCGGGCCCGGGTCGGCCACCGCCGAAGGATTTGATGACCAGTGGCAGGGCGACCTGATCCAGCCAAGGGTCAAGGTTTTGGCAGACCATTGGTTCAGGGCCATCATCACGGATGGTGGTGGCGTATTGCACGAACCGTTCGCCAAATTCGCGGGGACAGCGGTGAAAAAACCAACCAGCGTTAAAGTACATGTATCGCTGCCAGTATTCGTCAGGCTGTGACAGATCGAGGGTCGATTCATAATCCAACCCGAACTTGTCATAAAGCGAGCGCCAGATATCGCCGTAGCCCGGGCCATAAAGTTCAATCTGTGGCCAAGTCCCCTCGCGCCGCATGGAGGCTGAGGGACGGTCAAAATCAAACGGGACCTCTGACAACTTGCCAGTGATCAGCGTGTCGGTGTCGAAAAAGACAAACGGCTCGCCTTCGGGCAGGGCGCTTAGCCCTTCGATTTTGTTTCCGTAGGGGTAGTAGGACCCAAAATGGTGGTTCTCAAACGGAACGATTTCTGCGCCCAACGACTCAAGCAGGTTACGCACTTCGGCGTTGGCCATGCGCGGGTTATTATCCCAACGATCACCGGGCCGTGGTTCACCAATAATGAGTCGGCCCTGAAAGTCAGGGTCCGAATGGCGCAGCGACGCGGCGAACATCAGCGCCTCGTATTGCAGCCGACCGTTCTGTCCGATGATCAGAATATTGAATTTTTTGCGCGTCATGCTGATTGCGGCCAAGCCCTTGGTGTTTCGTGGCTTAGTATAGGTATCATTGGTCGCGGTCAAAACCCCGACTGCAAGACGGGCAAACGCCCGGTTCCTGCTTCGCGTGAAGCACCAATTCAGTGTTTTAACTGAGGGGGTGTTGGTGGGCGACCCTGGAATCGAACCAGGCGTGCGTCTCCGCGAGGGAGTTACAGTCCCCTGCCACACCTTGCGGCCTGTCGCCCAACGAGGAGGGGGGATATAGCCACCTTTAGGGGCCGTCAACAGGAAAATCTCTTGCGAAGTGATTGCCGACGCTGCATGTTCCGCGCTCTGCATCGAAGGGGCTTGTTGCCATGAAAAAACCGACCTGGGTAATCGACAAAGAACGCGCCAAACGCGCGGCTGCCGCCGAGACGGTTTGGCTGTTCGGGCTTCACGCGGTGCGCGATGCGCTGATGAACCCCAGACGGGAGCGTTTGCGGCTGATCGTTACGAAGAACGCCGCCGATAAACTGGCCGATGCGATTGCGCAAAGCGGGATGGAACCCGAAATGTCAGATCCGCGCCGGTTCGCCGCGCCACTGGATTCGGGTTCGGTGCACCAAGGGGCCGCGTTGGAAGTAAAGCCGTTGGATTGGGGCAAGGTCGAAGATGTGTGTGAACCGGGGCAGGGATCGCCTCGTGTTGTTTTGCTGGACCGGGTGACCGACCCGCATAACGTTGGCGCGATTCTGCGATCTGCCGAGGTGTTCGGTGCCTGTGCCGTTATCGCGCCCCACCGTCATTCTGCGCCTGAAACAGGTGCCCTTGCCAAAACCGCGTCTGGCGCGTTGGAACGGCAGCCTTATCTGCGGGTCAAGAACCTTGCCGACACGATGGAGGTGCTGCGCAAGATGGGCTATATCCTGTTCGGTCTTGATGGCGAGGCAGAGGTGACGTTGGATGCCGCGGTTGGAACGTCACGTGATTTGCCGGTCGGATTGGTGTTGGGGGCTGAAGGGCCGGGCCTGCGGGAACGCACGCGCAACACATGCGATACTTTGGTGAAAATTCCGTTTTCAGGGGAGTTTGGTTCACTTAACGTCTCGAATGCGGCGGCGGTGTCCCTATATGCTGCACGTAACTACACAGCAGAGTAACCAATGCCCAACACGCCTAGAATCGCCACTTGTTGTTATTGCGGCACGCGCGCCGCACTGATCTTGAAGGGCGACGTGCGGCACGAACTTAGTTGCAGTGCATGTGGCGCGCCGCTTCATGCGATGAAGCGATTGAAAGAGGCTGAGGGCACTCACAAAAACGTGAAAGCGCCGGTTCGGTCGGCCAGTGTGCAGCACACGTCGGAACCGAGAAAACGCAAAAAGAAGAAAAAGCCCCTTAAACGGCGGATTTTAAGCGAAGTGTTCGACATCATCGAAGACATTTTCGACTAGGCCGACGTTCATCTGTTGTTCACAGATATATTACATCCCCTAGGCATTCAGGTTTCTATACCTATCTGAATATGAGTAGGCGCGACACCGGAACTGTCGCGCTTCACTTCACTGTCCCTCGTTCCGTGACTGGCGCCCGGCCTAATTGGCCCGGGCGCTTTTTTGTGCTTAGGCTGCGCCATGGCAGATTATTCCGACGAGTTTCTGAAAACGATTCTGACGCGTGCAAAGGTGATTGCCGTGGTTGGGGTTTCAACGAATCCGGTGCGCCCCAGCTATTACGTTGCGCGGTATCTGAAATTGCGTGGCAAACGCATCATCCCGGTCAATCCCGGCCACGCTGGGAAAGAACTGTTCGGAGAGATGATTTACCCCGATCTGGAAAGCATCCCAAAGGATATTCCCGTCGATATGGTCGATATCTTTCGCCGTTCAGAACACGTGTCGCCGATTGTGGAACAAGCAATCGCGCATCTTCCCGCGCTGAAAACCGTTTGGATGCAGATAGGCGTAGAAAACGCTGACGCGGCCGAAGCGGCGCAAAACGCTGGGGTGGACGTGGTGCAAAACCGCTGCCCCAAGATCGAGATGCAGCGCCTGTTTGGCGAACTTCGCATGGGCGGTTTTGCCACCGGCGTTATTTCATCCAAGCTTTAGGAGCTATTTCCGCGCTGCTTTTTCCGCGATGCCGGATGTGCCTTCGCGCCGTTCCAGTTCGCCCATAACATCCGCCAGGCTGACATCGCGCGCAGCCAGCATGACCAGCAGGTGATACAGCACATCCGCCGCCTCGCTGGTCAGTTTGGCGGTGTCGCCTTTAGCGGCTTCGATGATCGCCTCAATCGCTTCTTCACCGAACTTTTCGGCGCATTTCTCAGGGCCTTTGGCCAGCAACTTGGCCGTCCAAGAACTGTCAGGGTCGGCGCCTTTGCGGGACTCTATCGTTTGGGCCAGTTTTTCTAGTGCGTTCATGACACCCTCATCGGGATACCGGCGTCGGCCATGTGTTTCTTGGCCTCGCCAATAGTGAAGTCACCGAAGTGAAAGATGGAGGCTGCAAGTACCGCGCTTGCGCCGCCCTTGGTGACGCCTTCGACCAAGTGATCCAGCGTGCCAACCCCACCCGATGCGATGACCGGAATATCGACCGCGTCGGAAATCGCACGGGTCAGAGGCAGGTTAAAACCGGCCCGCGTGCCGTCCCGATCCATCGAGGTTAGCAGGATTTCACCAGCACCTTTTTCAGCCACCAGCTTGGCAAATTCGACCGCGTCAATGCCGGTGGGTTTGCGACCGCCGTGTGTGAAAATTTCCCACTTGCCAGGGGAAACGGTTTTCGCGTCGATGGCAACAACGATGCACTGGCTGCCGAACTTTTGCGCGGCTTCGCGCACCACATCGGGGTTGGCCACCGCCGCAGAGTTGAAGCTGACCTTATCCGCACCGGCCAGCAACAAGGCGCGCACATCATCCGTTGTGCGAACACCGCCACCCACAGTCAGGGGCATAAAGCATTGTTCGGCTGTGCGGCGCACAAGGTCAAACATCGTGCCGCGGTTTTCGTGGGTCGCGTGAATATCAAGGAAACACAGTTCGTCCGCGCCAGCGGCGTCATAGGCCTTCGCAGCCTCAACCGGGTCGCCTGCATCAATCAGATCGACAAAATTCACACCTTTGACGACGCGCCCGTCGGCCACATCAAGGCAGGGGATGATCCGTGTTTTAAGCATTCTGCGCGGTCCTTCGCTGATCACGGGATGTTTTATGGGCAAACGCGCCCAGTGGCCAGAGGATTGGCAACGTTCCATTTTCAATACGGAGAATGCACCATGAAGCCATTTCTTTTCTTCATTCTAACCGCCCTTGGCGCCGTGCCCGGGTTCGCGGACGAAATCGTGCGCGTAAAGGCCACCGGCGACGTCACACAAACGATGAACGCGTTAGAGGCCGCCGTGACGGGGGCCGGCGCAACCGTATTTGCGCGCGTGGATCACGCTGGCGGTGCGGCGTCTGTGGATATGGAGTTGCCGCCGTCAGAGCTGTTGGTGTTCGGCAATCCAAAACTGGGCACCCCGGCGATGATCGACGACCCGCTGGCGGGGCTTTTCCTGCCGCTTAAGGTGCTGGTCTATGAAGACGCCGACGGTGTCTGGCTGGCATATGAGGCACCGGCCGAAATGCTGGATGACCTGAACATCAGCGATGACGCCACATACCTTTCGGTTATGGCAGGGGCACTGGACAAACTTACCGCTAAGGCCGCAGGCGGCTAAGCGGCGCGTTCAATCCGGCCCACCAAGCTGCGCACGATCAATATGTGGAACGGCATAACCGCCGCCAAATAGGCGCGGCCACCCAAGTTGTGGCAATGCACCCATGTACCAAGATGGCAGCGGCCATTGCTGTTTAGCACCGAGATGCGGAAGTTCAGGTGCCGGTCATCGGTGCCGAGGATAAGTTCATCTTCGGTTTCCGATAGAATTGGAAAGGCGCCGACCTTTATCCCCTCTGCCTCGGTCTTTAGTCCGAACGGGGCCATCAAAGCGTTGCGTAGCTTCAGCAGGGCGCTGGCCCACCAAGGGAACTGCATCGCAACCTCGGCCGCGTCGCGTGCGGAAAGCGTGGTTGGGCAAGAATAGCTGTCAAAGAAATCGCCTTGGGCGACGTTGGGCCAAAGGGCACTGTCTTGGGGGTGTTCTGACTTTAATACGGCCATGGGAATGCTCCGATCTAATAAAGATCAGCAAACCCTTTGGCCGTATCAAATGCGATGCGACGAATTAACCTTTAAGCGCCTTCAGCGCCCCGGCCAGATCAATTGCCCCATCGTACAAAGCCCGGCCCGAAATCGCGCCGTTCAGGGATGCGCCGCAATCGCGCAGGGCGATCAGGTCATCCAATGAAGATACCCCGCCCGAGGCGATAACTGGGATGGAAACCGCACGGGCCAGATCGGCCGTTGCCTCAATATTCGGGCCCTGCATCGCGCCGTCACGGTTGATGTCGGTATAAATGATCGCGGCAACGCCTGCGTCCTCAAACGATTTGGCCAGGTCGGTGACCATCACATCAGTTTCTTCGGCCCAGCCCTTTGTTGCGACGCGGCCATTGCGGGCGTCGATACCAACGGCAACCTTGCCGGGGAACGCTTTGGCGGCCTCGCGCACCAGATCGGGGTTTTCAACGGCGACTGTGCCAAGGATGACGCGGGCCAGACCCTTGTCCAACCAACGTTCAATCGTAGCCATATCGCGGATGCCACCGCCCAGCTGCGCGGGCACGTTGGTTTCGGCCAAAATCGCCTCAACCGCGCCGCCGTTTACCGGTTCACCTGCAAAGGCGCCGTTCAGATCAACAAGGTGCAGCCATTCGCAACCGGCATCCTGAAATGCCTTGGCTTGGGCGGCGGGATTGTCGCTGAACACGGTGGCCTGATCCATTTCGCCTTTGTAAAGGCGCACGCATTGCCCATCTTTCAGATCAATCGCGGGATAAAGGATCATTTGCGGCTACTCCTGTCTGGTTTTGGCGCTTTATGCACGGTGCAGCGGGGAATGCAACGCGGCGTGTGAACCTTACGTTACCCTTGCCTGAACGGCAGGGGCTGCGTCAGACTAAGTCAGCAACAGGGAGGATATGATGAAAAAACTCGGTCTTATCGCCGCGCTGAGCATGGCCTTGGCCACACCCGCGCTGGCTGATCCAGTACTGGGCACGTGGAAAACGCAGGTTGATGATGGGTCCTACGCCTATGTCAGCATGAAAAACTGCGGTGCCGCAATCTGTGGCGCAATTTCACGGACGTTCAATTCAGACGGCGAATACAAATCCGGCAATATCGGCAAGCAGTTGGTCTGGGACATGGTTCCGGGCAAAAGCGGCAGCTATGGCTCGGGTAAGATTTGGCAGCCGTCCACCGGCAAGGTCTATAAGTCCAAAATGTCGCTGTCTGGCGATACTTTGAAGGTTTCCGGCTGCGTTGGCCCGATCTGTAAGAAACAGACGTGGAGCCGCGTTAAGTAAGCCGCGACCCAGACTTTGATGAAAGGCGGCCCATGGGTCGCCTTTTTCGTTTTAGGGGGCCCATTTCAGGAAGTTGCCGATCATGCGCAGCCCGTTTGCCTGACTTTTTTCGGGGTGAAACTGCATCCCGATCAGGTTGTCGCGCCCGATGATCGCGGTGATATCGCCAGCATAATCAACATGGGCCAATCGCTGCGCTGGGTCAGCAACCCGGAAGTGGTACGAATGCACGAAATAGGCGTGATCGCCTGTCGCCACACCATCCAAAACCGGGTGCGGGTTGTCGATCACCAGATCGTTCCAGCCCATATGCGGCACCTTCATCGCCGGATCGCTGGGCGCGATTTTCACAACCTCGCCGCCGATCCAGTCAAAACCGGGGGTGTCTTCGTATTCCAGCCCGCGGGTGGCCAGCATTTGCATGCCTATGCAGATCCCCAAGAAGGGTTTGCCGCCCTTGATGACAGCGTCTTCAATGGCTTCGAACAGGCCGCGATGGTCAAACAGCTCTTTACGGCAAGCAGGGAACGCACCGTCGCCGGGCAGCACGATACGGTCCGCCCCACGAACGGTGTCAGGGTCAGAGGTCACGATGACATCGCCCGCGCCGGTTTCCTGCGCGACACGTTCAAACGCCTTCTGGGCCGAGTGCAGGTTGCCCGACTCGTAATCTACAATGGCTGTCAGCATCGGCGTTACAGGGCCCCTTTGGTGGAAGGGATCGCATCGGCCTTGCGCGGGTCAGTCTCAACCGCTTCACGCAGCGCGCGGGCGACCGATTTGAACGCCGCTTCGGCGATGTGGTGGCTGTTGAAACCGTGCAGTGCATCAATGTGCAACGTGATCCCGCCGTGCGTGGACAGCGCCTGAAAGAATTCGCGCACCAATTCGGTGTCGAATGTGCCGATCTTGGCGGTCGGGAAATCGACGTTCCAAATCAGAAACGGGCGCGCCGAAAGGTCCAGCGCGGTGCGTATCTGTGCATCATCCATTGCCAACAGGCACGAACCATACCGGCGGATGCCCGTTTTGTCGCCCAACGCCTTTACCAAGGCCTGACCAATGGCGATGCCGGTATCTTCGACCGTGTGGTGATCATCGATATGGTAATCACCCGTCGCGCGGATGGTCATATCAATCAGTGAGTGGCGCGAAAGCTGATCCAGCATGTGGTCAAAGAACCCAACGCCGGTCTGGTTGTCGTAAACACCTGTCCCGTCGAGGTTAATCTCGACGTTGATTTCGGTTTCGGCTGTCTTGCGTGTGATGGTTGCCGTGCGCATGGCCCACTCCTGACTATTCTTCGCGCCTTATAGGCGAGGGGGCAGGGGCCGCCAAGCCCCGCAGGGCGCAAACGAAAAAAGCACACCCGAAGGTGTGCTTTTCGTCATCCCCCAAAAGGGAGGAAATTGGAGCGGGCGAGGCGATTCGAACGCCCGACCCTAACCTTGGCAAGGTTATGCTCTACCCCTGAGCTACGCCCGCATCCTTGGGTGAGGCGGGGTTTACATCCTGCCGCGCGGGGCTGCAAGGGGGAAGTTGCGGAAATTTTCAGAGAGGGCGGTGGCAGCCCGTGTTCGACAGTTGGGGGCTTGGAACAGACCACGATAACTTAGATTTGGGCAGCGATCGCTGCCTTGTCGATTATGGACCAGACATCCTGAATTTTGCCATTTTTGAATTCGTAAAACACATTCTCTTCGAACTGAACCCGCGTTCCGTTAACGGGTAGGCCAAACAAGTTTCCGATCGGCGTGCAATCAAACGTCAGGCCGCTGGCGATCATTGGGGGCTCACAAACAAGACGTGTGATGTTGAAGGAAAGATCGGGGATCGCTTTGAAGTCTTCAACGAGCATGCTTTTGTACCCGCTCAGGCCGATGCACTTTCCGTTGTGCTGGACGTCGTCGGCCACATAGCGATGTAGGTTCACCCAATCTTGGGAATTCAGGCAGGCGATATATCCACGATAGAGGTCTGCAATTTCGTCGTGCGTCATCAAATTACCTCGGTACTTCAGCGCTATAGGTTAACAAAGCCGCGTAAGGCAATAATCGCAAGTGCACTGGCGCACGGGCATCCCCGGGTAATGGTTTAATCGCGCTGAACTATGCGCACGTCGTTCTGCGGGTCAGTTCGCTGGTCAAGCTCATAACGCCGGTAGGGAATGCCGCGATCTTTCAATTCGTCAAAAACGCGATGCGGGTTGATGCCTGCGGTCTCTTGCGTGATGGTTTGATGCCCCCCGTCGTGGAGGTGGATTTCAAACGTCGTCTCGACCGTCGTGCTTTCGTCCGTCCCTTTGGTCATCGTTTCAAGCCTGACGAGCTCGGCTATGTTGCTAAGTGGGATGTCCAGAGGGAACTGTTTGTTCGGAACTGCGGTTTCCCAGATCAGCCTGTCCTCGCTGATCGAAACTCTCCAGCGCCCCTTGGTTGAAAGCACGCGCAGCATTTTAAACAGGGTCAAAGCAAACAGAACCGCGCCGAAGATTGCCGCGATCAGAAAGACGCCGTTGGCCCACGTTGGCAAATTCTCAGCCGGGCGAATTCCGAAAAAGTAGACGGCAGGAAATGCGCATCCCGATAACAAGCTCGGGATGTGATACGCCGCGACGCGTCCACGTGATGCTTCAATGGTCGTCATGAACTTCCTCTGGCGCGTTGCCCGAACCCCAATTTACTCACTTCCTTGATGGTAAGTCATTGAAAGGGCAAACATCATTCTCGAACGGGACATGGCGTTGCCGAAACGGCGCGCCTTCGATGGTGACGGGTTTGCTGATCCGGTCCATCCGGAAGTGGCGGAAATCTTCGCGCGCGGGGTCCCATGCCACCAAATACCACAATGGCGAAAGGATGAGCATGGCTTGCGGCTCCACCTCGCGGTTGGTCTTTGCTCCTTTGGCATCGCGATATTCAAACCGAAGGTGAAACCGTTGAAGAAACGCCGTCTCGAAGGCAGGAAGCAACGCGGGATCAATCGGTTTTATATCCGATATGTCCTGTTGCGGTGACAGCCGACCAATATGCAAACAATCAAGGAACCGGCGCAAATCACGCACTTTGTCCGACGGCAGGGCCTTTTCGATCTTCGCAAGCCCCGAATCCGCCAGATCGGAAAACGGAAGGCTTTGCGCAGCACGCATCGCGGCAACGCTGATCAGAAGAGCAAACACCTCGGCCACTGACAGCCGCGCCTTGGTTTGTACCGACTGCGGGTCAAGCTGCACGCCGCCGCCGCGCCCGCTTTCGGAATGGATGACGAAGCCTTCGTCGCGCAATGCGCCGATGTCGCGCAGGATCGTGCGCCGCGAGGCGCCGACCTCTGCGGCCAGCGCGTCGATTGTTGACGTTCCATTGCGGCGCAGGCTGCGCACAATTGCATCATGGCGAAGGCGAATATTCATTTCTACAGACTAACACATTTGGTGACAAAGTTTGGCACCATTTCGTTCTATCCGTTTTTCAGGCTTTTGAAAGAAGGAGATAGCGACGATGCAACGTACCGCAGTAAACCCTTGGAACTGGTCCCTAAATCTTGGTTACAACCAAGCCGAGATTGTTACCGGTACATCGCGACAGTTGATCTGTGCTGGCCAAACGTCCGTTGATGGCGAAGGCAACCCTCAGCACCTTGGTGACATGCGCGGTCAGATCGGCTTGGCCTTGGATAACCTAGAGGCTGTGCTGCATGGCGCGAATATGGATCTAGGCAACATCATTCGGCTGGGCGTCTTCGCAACCGATGTGGATGAGGCGTTGAAGAATTTCGATCTGCTGGGGATGCGTTTTGGTCCGATCCAATGCGCGCCACCGATGACATTGCTGGGCGTTACTCGGCTTGCCATCCCCGGTTTGCTGTTCGAAATCGAGGCCACCGCAGCAGCCTGATTGGGCATCTGATGCAAACAGCCATTCAGCGATGGGCGCTGGATGGCTGCATCGCCGCAAAGCTGTTCCCGAAACGAAAAAAGCACACCCGAAGGTGTGCTTTTCGTCATCCCCCAAAAGGGAGGAAATTGGAGCGGGCGAGGCGATTCGAACGCCCGACCCTAACCTTGGCAAGGTTATGCTCTACCCCTGAGCTACGCCCGCATCCTTGGGTGAGGCATCATCTAGTAATTCAGCCGAGGGGCTGCAAGTGAAAAATGCGCCCCTCGTGCAGAAATCTGTCACCTTGCCCGTCGCTTTTGGCGAAGCAGGTTCAGCACCTCAACCGCGCCGGCGAAAACCATCGCGGCATAGATGAAGCCACGTTCGATGTGATGATGCAGCCCGTCGGCAACCAGTGCCATGCCGACCATCACCAAAAACGCCAACGCAAGCATCTTGGTCGAAGGGTGATCCTCGACGAATTTCGCAATTGGTTCTGCGGCAACCATCATTACCAAAATGGCAACGACAACGGCGGCGACCATGACTTCCAGATGATCCGCGATGCCGACGGCGGTGATGACGCTGTCCAGTGAAAACACAAGGTCCAGAACCATGATCTGAGCGATAACGGCCATGAACGAGGCCGCCACGATGCTTGAACCATGCTCTTCCTCGCCCTCAACCTCATCAAAAATCTCGGTCGCGGCCTTCCAGATCAGGAACAAGCCACCGGCCAGCAGGATCAAGTCGCGCCACGACAGGTCGAACCCGGCGACGGTGAAAAAAGGTTCTGACAGGGAAACGATCCAAGCGATCGAAAACAGCAACGCAACGCGCAGTACCAACGCGCCGGTCAGCCCGATAAAGCGTGCGCGCGCGCGCTGTTCGTGTGGAAGGCGCTGTGCGGCGATGGAAATGAAGATGACGTTATCAACGCCCAGTACGATTTCTAGCACCGTCAGGGTCAGGAAAGACGCCCAGACAGCCGGATCCGAAAAAAGCTCAATCATAATTGACCTCAGAAAAGGGCGTGGCCGATGTTGGCCAACGCAGCAATGATAATCATCAAAAAGGTCAAAACCATACCCACAATACGCGCGTTCATCTTTTGTGGCGTCGCGCCAAGGCCGATTGGGTGAAGGATCCGGCCCCCCAACAGCATTAGCCCAAGCAAATGGACGACCCAATGTGGCGCGCCCTGAAGTTCGGCCATGCCCATCAGGATCAGCGCAAGTGGCGCGTATTCGGCGCAATTGCCTTGAACGCGGATGCGTTTGCTTAGCTCTGACTGATCACCATCCCCGATCGAAACCTGTTTTTCCCGCCGGACCACAACCACGCGTGCGCTGAGGAAAACAAACAACAGGCCGATAAGGCCCGCGTACAGCGGTGTGACAGAAATCATGTGCGAGTCTCCGGTAGGGTATGTTCCTGATCGCCGGATAACGGGCATTCTGTCGGAAAACGGGGGCCCGAAGGCCCCCATCTTGTCGGTGTCGTCATAGGTTTGGCCCTTGGGCGGGCTATCTATTCGAACTCTACCAACAGGTCTTTGGCGTCGATCTGTGCGCCGGGCGTAACGTGAACGGCTTTCACCACCGCGTCGCGCTCTGCGTGGATGCCGGTTTCCATCTTCATCGCTTCGATGGTCAGCAGCATGTCGCCTTCTTTTACCTTTTGGCCGGGTGTCACAGCGACACTGGCAACCGAACCGGGCATCGGCGCGCCGATGTGACTTGGATTGCCAAGTTCCGCCTTAGGACGTTTGGCAACGGTCGCCTTGGCTTTGCGGTTGGTCACACGGATAACGCGAGGCTGGCCGTTCAGTTCAAAGAACACCTTGGCTTCGCCGTCGTCGTTGGTTTCACCAACCGCCTGCATCCGAATTTCCAGCGTCTTGCCGGGGTCGATTTCGGCGGTAATCTCTTCCCCAGGCTCCATGCCATAGAAGAACGTGCGCGTCGGCAACGTGCGCACTGGGCCATACTGTTCATGGCGCGTTGCGTAATCCGTAAAGACCTTTGGGTACATCAAGTAGCCGTTCAGGTCTTCGTTATCGATGGCCTGACCGTCCAGCTTTGCCGAAAGCTCTGCCCGGGTTGCTTCCAGATCAACCGGCTTCAAGTGCTTGCCGGGGCGGGCGAGGTTCGGTTTTTCATCCTTCAGGATCTTTTTAAGGATCGAAGCAGGGAACCCACCGGGAGGCTGGCCAAGGTTGCCGCGCATCATGTCGATCACGCTGTCTGGGAAGGACACATCGCTTTCAGGGTCTTCGACCTGCGCGCGTGTCAGGCCCTGACTGACCATCATCAGGGCCATGTCGCCAACCACTTTGGACGATGGCGTTACCTTTACGATGTCACCAAACATCTGGTTCACATCGGCATAGGTCTGCGCCACTTCGTGCCAGCGATCCTCTAGCCCCAATGAGCGTGCTTGCGCTTTCAGGTTGGTGAACTGCCCGCCGGGCATTTCGTGCAAGTAAACCTCGGATGCTGGGGCTTCCAGCCCGCTTTCGAACGCTGCGTATTGCGCGCGAACGCCTTCCCAATAGGTGCTGATTTCGCGGATCGCGCCGATATCCAGCCCGGTGTCGCGGTCAGTGTTGCGCAATGCTTCGACGATAGAGCCAAGGCAAGGCTGCGATGTCCCGCCCGAGAATGCGTCCATCGCTGTATCAACCGCATCAACGCCAGCCTCAGAGGCCGCCAAGATCGTCGCGGCCGCAATGCCCGATGTATCGTGCGTGTGGAAGTGGATCGGCAGGCCAACCTCTTCCTTCAAGGCGCGGACCAGTTGGCCAGCGGCGGCGGGTTTCAGCAGGCCTGCCATGTCTTTCAGGCCCAGAATATGCGCGCCAGCGTCCTTAAGCTCTTTACCCATCGCGACATAGTATTTCAGGTCATACTTGGCGCGGTTCGGGTCCAGAATATCGCCGGTGTAACAAATGGTGCCTTCGCAGACTTTGCCACTTTCGATCACTGCATCCATCGCGACGCGCATGTTTTCAACCCAGTTCAGGCTGTCAAACACGCGGAAGACATCAACGCCGGTTTCAGCGGCTTGTTTCACAAACGACTGCACCACGTTGTCAGGGTAGTTGGTATAGCCGACCCCGTTGGACGCACGCAAAAGCATCTGCGTCATCACGTTCGGAAGCGCACGGCGCAGGTCGCGCAGACGCTGCCATGGGCATTCCTGCAAGAAGCGATAGGCCACATCGAACGTCGCACCGCCCCAGCATTCAACGCTGAACAGGCCCGGCAAGTTGGCGGCATAGGCAGGGGCCACCGCGATCATATCAAGCGACCGCATGCGTGTGGCCAGCAAAGACTGGTGCCCGTCGCGCATCGTGGTGTCGGTCAGCAAAAGCTGCTTTTGCTCTGCCATCCAATCGGCAACGGCTTCTGGGCCGAATTCCTCGAGGATGGTGCGCGTGCCGGGAACCGGAGAACCCGTGCGCAATGCCGGAGGCTTCGGCGCCTTCAGTTCCGCTGCGGGCAGGGCGCGTCCTTCGGTTTCCGGGTGACCATTGACCGTGATGTCCGCGACATAGGTCAGAATCTTGGTCGCACGGTCTTTGCGACGCTCAAACTGGAACAATTCAGGCGTCTGGTCGATGAATTTGGTGTGGTATTCGTTGTTCAGAAACGTCGGATGTTTCAGCAGGTTTTCAACAAAAGCGATGTTGGTTGAAACCCCGCGAATACGGAATTCACGCAGCGCGCGATCCATCCGCGCGATGGCGGCTTCTGGCGTTGGGGCCCATGCTGTGACCTTGGTCAGCAGGCTGTCGTAGTAGCGCGTGATAACTGCGCCGGAATACGCCGTGCCACCGTCCAGACGAATGCCCATACCCGTGGCAGAACGATAAGTTGTGATCCGGCCATAGTCGGGGATGAAGTTGTTCATCGGGTCTTCGGTCGTGACGCGGCACTGCAGCGCGTGGCCCGAAAGTTCCACATCATATTGGGTTGCGACACCCGTCGCTTCGACCAAGGACTTCCCTTCGGCGATCAGAATTTGCGCGCGAACGATATCAATGCCGGTGACTTCTTCGGTGACGGTGTGTTCAACCTGCACACGTGGGTTCACCTCAATGAAGTAAAATTCGCCGGTTTCCATATCCATCAGGAATTCGACGGTGCCCGCACATTCGTAATTCACATGCTCGCAAATCTTTTTACCCAGATTACACAAGCGTTCGCGCTGGGCTGATGACAGGTACGGGGCAGGGGCGCGCTCAACCACTTTCTGGTTGCGGCGCTGAACGGAACAGTCACGTTCCCACAGGTGATAGATGTTGCCGTGGCTATCGCCCAGAATTTGCACTTCGACGTGGCGGGCGCGTTGGATCATCTTTTCCAGATAGCCTTCGCCGTTGCCAAATGCGGCTTCGGCTTCGCGGCGACCTTCGCGCACTTTTTCTTCCAACTCGTCCGGGCCTTCGATCGGGCGCATGCCGCGGCCACCGCCACCCCAGCTGGCTTTCAGCATCAGGGGGTAACCAACCTTTTCAGCTTCGGCGCGGACGACATCCATGTCATCGCCAAGGACTTCGGTCGCGGGAATAACGGGTACGCCTGCTTCAATCGCGACGCGGCGCGCGCTGGCCTTATCGCCAAGGGCGCGCATTGTTTCAGCTTTGGGGCCGATAAAGGTCAGGCCAGCTTCTTCGCAGGCTTCGACGAAATCAGGGTTTTCCGAAAGAAGGCCGTAACCGGGATGGACAGCGTCGGCGCCTGACATCTTGGCGACGCGAATGATTTCTTCGATCGACAGATAGGCGGCAACAGGGCCCATGTCTTCGCCGATGCGGTACGCCTCGTCGGCTTTGAAGCGGTGAAGGCTAAGCTTATCCTCTTCGGCATAGACCGCTACGGTCCGTTTCCCCATCTCGTTGGCTGCTCGCATAATGCGGATTGCGATTTCGCCTCGGTTGGCGATGAGGATTTTCTTGAAATCGGGCATAGCAGTCCCTCCTGTTTGCACGCGCAGCGAATTAGTATGAAGTTTCTGTAACCGGAACAACCAGTAGTAATGGGTATGCGCAGCCTTCTGTTAGCGATAACGGGCGGCGGTTGCAATGCGACCCGTTCGACAAGTGGCAATGTGGCGCGCAAATTTCATCAAGGAACATAGTGTGAACACCTCTTTTCCTTGTGCGCAAAGCGCGTTAACTTGCCCGCATGAATAGTTATGACGAAGATGACGCCTTCGAGGCGGGGGAGAAGCTTTCCCTAGCCGCGCGCGCGATGGCCGCGCGCCCGACGCCCTATCTGGATGAGCTGAACCCAGCTCAACGTGCCGCGGTTGAGGCATTGGATGGCCCGGTCTTGATGCTTGCCGGTGCAGGGACGGGGAAGACTAAGGCGCTGACAACGCGGATTGCTCATCTTTTGACAACGGGCAAGGCCCGCCCCAATGAAATCCTTTCGGTGACGTTTACCAACAAAGCCGCACGCGAAATGAAAGAGCGTGTCGCCCGCCTGTTGGGGCAAACCGTTGAGGGGATGCCATGGCTGGGCACCTTCCATTCGATCTGCGTAAAGCTGCTGCGCCGCCATGCGGAACTTGTTGGGTTAAAGTCCAATTTCACGATCCTTGATACCGATGATCAGATCCGCCTTTTGAAGCAGCTGATCGTCGCCGCCAACATCGATGAAAAACGCTGGCCTGCCAGGGCTTTGGCTGGCGTTATTGATAACTGGAAGAACCGTGCGTGGACGCCTCAGAACGTCCCGGCTGGCGAAGCTTCGGCGTTCAATCAACGCGGCGTGGAATTGTACGCTGCCTATCAGGAACGCTTGCGCACGTTGAATGCCGTGGATTTCGGCGACCTGCTTTTGCACATGGTCACCATCTTTCAAAAACACGATGACCTGCTGGCCCAATATCAAAGCTGGTTCCGCTATATTTTGGTGGACGAGTATCAGGATACGAACGTCGCCCAATACCTTTGGCTTCGCCTGCTGGCGGGGGGGCATAAAAACGTCTGCTGCGTGGGCGATGACGATCAGTCGATCTATGGCTGGCGCGGTGCAGAAGTCGGCAATATCCTTCGGTTTGAAAAGGATTTTCCCGGCGCGACGGTCGTTCGGTTGGAGCAAAACTATCGCTCTACCGCACATATTCTGGCGGCTGCATCTGGCGTGATCGACGCCAACAAAGGTCGCCTTGGCAAGACCCTCTGGACTGCGGCTGAGGGCGGCGAAAAGGTGCGCCTGATCGGCCATTGGGATGGCGAGGAAGAAGCGCGTTGGATCGGCGAAGAAGTCGAGGCAATGCAATCGGGCACGCGTGGGTTGGACCCATTTTCGCTGGATGACATGGCGATTTTGGTTCGGGCATCGCATCAAATGCGCGCGTTTGAGGATCGTTTCCTGACCATCGGCCTGCCATATCGCGTCATTGGCGGCCCTCGTTTCTACGAGCGGTTAGAGATTCGCGATGCCATGGCGTATTTCCGTATCTCAGTGTCGCCAGAGGATGATCTAGCGTTTGAGCGTATTGTGAACACGCCCAAACGCGGCCTAGGCGATAAGGCGCAACAAAAGATTCAGGCGATGGCGCGGGCGAATGGCGTGTCATTGGTCGAAGGCGCGCGGCTTTTGCTGGCGGCGAAAGGGCTTACCGGCAAAGGCGCGGCCGAACTTGGCAAGTTGTTGGATGGCATTGGCCGCTGGCATGGCGCAACGCTGGACGACACGGCCAGTCATGTCGAACTGGCCGAGGTGATTCTGGACGAGTCGGGATACACGACCTTCTGGCAGAACGACAAAACTCCCGAAGCACCCGGGCGTCTGGAAAACCTGAAAGAACTTGTGAAAGCGTTGGAGCAGTTCGAAAACCTTCAGGGTTTCTTGGAACATGTCGCGCTGATCATGGATAATGAAACGGAAGAGGCCGGCGCGAAGGTTTCAATCATGACGCTTCATGCGGCTAAGGGGCTGGAATTTCCCGCCGTTTTCTTGCCCGGATGGGAAGATGGCTTGTTCCCAAGTCAGCGTTCCATGGATGAAACCGGCCTGAAAGGCGTCGAGGAAGAGCGCCGCCTTGCCTATGTGGGCATCACAAGGGCCGAAAAGCTATGCACGATCTCTTTTGCGGCCAACCGGCGTGTCTATGGTCAGTGGCAATCGGCCCTGCCGTCGCGATTCATTGATGAATTGCCCGAAGCCCACGTAGATATTCTGACCCCGCCCGGCCTTTACGGCGGCGGGTATGGCGCGGCGGGCATGGCGAATAACATCGAACAGAAGGCCGCCTCGGCGAATGTTTACAATTCGCCCGGATGGAAACGCCTTCAGGAGCGCAGCCAATCACGCCCGACCAGTCAGCCAAAGGAAAGCCGTGGCATCGTCATTGATGCCGAGGCGGTTTCAAGCTTTACGGCTGGCAACCGGGTGTTCCATCAGAAGTTCGGATATGGAACGGTGATGGGCATCGAAGGCGACAAGCTGGACATCGAATTTGAAAAGGCGGGCGCGAAAAAGGTTGTCGCGCGCTTCGTTGTTGCCGCAGAGCGTGCGGACGACGTGCCGTTCTAACGTCTTAAGTTAACTAAGGGTTTTCGGCCCAACGGGTCAGTGCTCCGCCTTGGCTGGGCATTTCTTTTGCGTGGGGTCCAGAAAAAGAAAAACGGCGACGCCAGGGAGGAGGAGGGCGTCGCCGTTCTTTTAAGCGGGAGACCTCAGGGAGGAGGAGGAAGTCTGCCGCATCTCGGTGGAGCGTTTGCTCCGTTGTAAAAGGGCGGCGACATCAGGGAGGAGGAAGATGTCGCCGCTAAAAGCAGAAAGCCCAGGGAGGAGGAAGGACTTTCTGATCCGTATTCTTATGCGCCGTAAGCTGTTTCCTTTGCCAAGCTGCGGATCATCGAGCGGGAGATGCCCAAGTCTGCAAGCTCGCGGTTGCTTAGCGCGCCCAGTTCAGAAACAGTCTGACGATAAACGCGGCGGCGCTCCAAAGCATCGCGGGTTACCGCGATCACTTGGCGAAGCCATTCGCCGAAGCCGTTGTGCGCAACTTGGATGTGCTGTGCGTGTGCCATTGTCGTTTCCTATTCGTTTAAGCGGCGTTTGTTGTGTCGCTCGCTGTTGATCCAAAGATACGATTTTTCTGCGACTGCACAACGAATGTTTGGACAATGCCGCCATGCAGCAATTGCATAAGTGTTGCTGACGTAATATTGGGCGCATCGCTTGAGATCAGTGCAGGAATAGTTTGCTCTTGCCCTTGGTTTCGCGGTGGCCATGTTACAGGTAACCAAAAGGAGCCTATGCGATGTCGATCTCTCGTGACGTCATTCTTGACACATTGAAACTGTTATCACTGCCCGGCGGGGGTGATTTGGTGTCAAACGACATGATCCGCGCGCTTACGATCGAAGGTGAATCGGTGCGGTTTGTGATTGAGGTTGCGGATCCAGAAGCGGCTGTTGCAATGGATTCGGTGCGCAAGGCCGCGGAAGAAGCCATTCGTCGGTTGCATGGCGTTTCGGACGTGTCCGTCGTGATGACCGCGCATGGCCCAGCCAAAAAGGCGGCACCACCCGCTGCCGAGGCACCCAGTTTGAAAATTGGACGCCATCCCACCCAAGGCGGCGTGCAGAAGGTCAGTGGCGTTGATCGCATTCTGGCCGTTGCGTCCGGCAAGGGTGGTGTGGGCAAGTCCACGGTGTCGTCCAACCTCGCGGTGGCTTTGGCCAAGCAGGGGCGGCGGGTCGGTTTGTTGGATGCCGATATATATGGCCCCTCGCAGCCGCGCATGATGGGTGTCTCCAAGCGCCCCGGTTCGCCAGACGGGAAAACCATCATCCCACTTCAGGCGCATGGCGTGACAATGATGTCCATCGGCCTGATGGTTGACCCGGATCAGGCTGTTGTTTGGCGTGGCCCGATGCTGATGGGCGCGTTGCAGCAGATGCTGGGTCAGGTGGAGTGGGGCGAGTTGGACGTTCTTATTGTCGATCTGCCACCGGGCACTGGTGACGTGCAGATGACGCTGTGTCAGCGGACCCAGTTGACGGGGGCGTTGGTCGTGTCCACTCCGCAAGATGTGGCGCTGCTGGATGCGCGCAAGGCAATCGACATGTTCGCAAAGCTGAAAGCCCCGGTTCTGGGGCTGATTGAAAACATGTCTATGTATATATGTCCCAGCTGCGGGCACGAGGCGCATATCTTTGGCCACGGCGGTGTCCGGGCGGAGGCTGAAAAGATCGGCGTGCCTTTCTTGGGCGAGCTGCCTTTGGACATTGAGGTTCGTCAAGCGGGTGACGCAGGCGTGCCTGTCGCGGCGGGTGATGGCCCCTTGGCAGAGGCTTACGCGGCCTTGGCGGCGCGGCTGGTGGCGGGCGGCATGGCCTAAGCGCACATTCAGTGGGAATTTGTGGGAGCGGCGGTCAATTTGGCCGCCGCTTTTCCGAATCAGCTGAAATCCTGTCTGAAAATGGTGGGAAAACGGTCGTTTGTCGGCTTGCGAGTCGGGTTCTCTGGGCCACGATCTGAAAATTTTTGAAATTTTTGGGAATTTGTGGGAACTGCTGCGCCGGCTGGCGCTTGTCTATATCTAGCGGAAGCTTGTTCATTGTAGCACTAATTGAGCCAAGGTTTGTCGATTTGAGCCACAATCCCTTGTGTTGGGGCGCCTAGCAAAACAGCATGTAGTGGTGAATTCCCGTGAAAATCTGTTGATTTCCATGAATTCCCATGGCATCCCTAGTTCATCGGATGAGAACGGGCTTATAGGGGCAAATAAAGAACCCCGAACAAAGGCACCAAGTCAGGTTTCATACAGGCACCCGCTTTCACCGAACTAAAAGATCCGGCGCGTGAGCGAGCAGACATCCCCCCAGGTGGCATGCGCAGTCGGGCACCCAGTGATGGGACGAGGGCGGCGGATTGGGCAGTGGCAGCAGCTCAATCCGCCGTTTTCGTTTCCGGACCGAAAAGTGGCAATTTGATAGGAGCGTCGGGACAGTGGCGCGCAGGTTCAGAGGCGAATACACCTTTAAGGTGGACACGAAGGGCAGGGTTTCGATCCCAGCCCATTTTCGCCGTGTGCTTGAAGCGGGTGATCCAAATTGGACCGATGGTCTGCGTCCCGAATTGGTCATCGTTTATGGTGACCACCGCCGCAAATTCCTGGAAGTTTACACAATCGAAGCGATCGACGAGGTCTCTGATCAGATCGAAGACATGCAGCGCGGTTCGCCAGAACGCCGTATGTTGGAACGCTTGATCAACGGCCAATCCCACCCGACAGAGGTTGATGGCGATGGTCGTCTTGTGCTGCCCCAAAAGCTCCGCGAGAAAATTGGCCTTGAAAAAGAGGCGTTCTTTATCGCATCAGGCGACACTTTCCAGATTTGGAAGCCTGAAACCTTTGAAGCAGAGAATGCTGTTTATATGGATGCGCTAGAGGATGAATACCCAGAGGACTTTGATCCACTGACCCTTTTGCCGCCCAAGAAGAAAGGGGACTAGGCGATGGCCGCAGATGCCCGCCCCGTTTCCGATGACCGCCCTCATGTCCCAGTCCTATTGCGCCCGCTTTTGGCGGCTGTCGCGCCAATCGAAGGTGTTTGGCTGGATGGCACATTCGGGGCGGGGGGATATTCCATCGGGTTGCTAGAGGCCGGTGCCGAAAAGGTTATCGGCGTTGATCGTGACCCGGCCGTGTTCAAGATGGCCGAAAAATGGGCCGCCGAATACGGTGATCGCCTGCAACTGGTCGAAGGCACGTTTTCGCAGCTTGATACATATAGTGACGCGCCCTTGGATGGCGTGGTGCTGGATCTTGGTGTTTCGTCCATGCAGCTGGATCAGGCCGAGCGTGGCTTTTCGTTTATGAAAGACGGCCCGCTTGATATGCGGATGAGCCAATCCGGCCCCTCTGCTGCCGATCTGGTGAACGAAGCGGATGAAAGCGCCTTGGCTGACATTCTTTATCATTATGGCGAAGAACGCGCATCCCGCCGGATTGCGCGCAAAATCGTTGAGACACGGAAAACCGAACCATTTGAAACAACCGCGCAGCTTGTTGCGGTGATCGAACGGTGTTTGCCGCGCCCCAAGCCGGGGCAAAGCCATCCGGCCACACGCTCTTTTCAGGCGATCCGTATCGCGGTGAATGACGAACTGGGCGAACTGGTTGAGGGGCTGTGTGCCGCTGAACGCGCGCTGAAGCCCGGCGGCAAGCTGGCGGTTGTGACGTTCCATTCTATCGAAGACCGGATCGTAAAGCGGTATCTTCAGGCGCGGTCTGGCGGGGGCGGGCGGGCCAACCGCTATGCCCCAGAGATTGAACAAGAAACGCCACAGTTCAAATTGTTGTCACGTCGGGCAATCGGCCCGGATGACGAAGAGTTAGAGGTGAACCCAAGGGCGCGTTCGGCGAAGCTGCGTGTGGCAGTGCGTACCGAAGCCCCCGCAGGGGATGTGGACCGGGCAGGCCTTGGCCTTCCGGGGGTTATGGCAGGGGGTAAAAGGTAATGCGCAGCCTGTTTTACGTGCTTTCCGCGCTGGCGGTCATGGGGCTGGCCTTCTGGGCCTATCGTGAAAATTACGAGACCCAGCAAGCGATGAAAGAAACCGACGCATTGCAGCGTGATATCGCGCGGATGCGGGCCTCTCTTGCGATGCTGCGCGCCGAATGGGCGTATCTGAACCGCCCTGATCGGCTGCGTGAACTGGCGGATCTGAATTTCGAACGGCTTGGCCTGCTTCCGCTTATGCCAGAACAGTTCGGCCTAATTGATCAAGTCGCGTACCCTTCGACAGAGCTGCCTCCGATTGTTGATCCGATCGACGTGATTGGCCTGCGGGAGGATTACCCATGATCCGCACCCCCCTTCGCCCACTGGCCCGTATTCTAGAGGCGCGCGCAAAAGGGGAGAACCCCGACGCGATTGAGCGTGAAAACCTGCGCCTGCGCCACGAACAAATGCGCGACCAGTCGCGCAGCCGTGCCGAAGGGCGTTTGCTGATCTTGGGCGTGCTGTTCTTTTGCGCCTATGCCGCCGTTGGTGCCCGTATGGGGGTTTTGGCTGCGTCGGAACCGCATGAACCGCGCGCGGCGGCCTCGGGTGCGGCGATCACCGCGCAGCGCGCCGATATCACTGACCGGAACGGGCGCATTCTGGCGACCAACTTGGCGACTCATTCGCTTTATGCGCAGCCGCCGATGATGATCGACAAAGAGCGCGCGGCGAAAGCTTTGGTCGCGATCTTCCCGGACCTGAAAGAAGAAAAGCTGCTGGAGCAATTTACGGGTAAGCGTAAGTTCTTGTGGATCAAAAAGAAAATCAGCCCCGAGCAGATGCAGCTTGTGCATGACATCGGTGATCCCGGCCTTCTGTTTGGCCCGCGTGAGATGCGGCTTTACCCGAATGGCAGGCTTGCCGCGCACGTGCTTGGTGGTTTCGGCTTTGGCCGTGAAGGCGTGCATTCGGCCGAAGTGATTGGCACCGCCGGTGTGGAAAAGGCGTTCGACGATTACCTGCGTGACCCGGCGAACGGCGGGCAAGCGCTTCGCCTGTCGCTGGACCTGTCCGTTCAGGCGGCGACGCGCCGTGTTCTTTACGGCGGCATGAAACTGATGAACGCCAAGGGTGCGACCGCCGTCATGATGGACGCGCACACCGGAGAGATCATCACCCTTGTTTCGTTGCCCGACTTTGACCCGAATGATCGTCCTCGTCCGTTGTTGGAGGGGGACCAGTCCGACAGCCCGCTGTTCAACCGCGCGGTTCAGGGCGTGTATGAGCTTGGCTCGACCTTCAAGATCTTTACGGCCGCGCAGGCGATCGAACTTGGCTTGGCCAACGCCAACACGCTGGTTGATGCAGATGCGCCGATGAAATGGGGCAAGCACAAGATCCGCGAGTTCCAGAACAAGAACTATGGCCCGCTGCTGTCCGTTACAGATGTGATTGTGAAATCGTCGAACGTGGGGACCGCAAAGATGGCCCTGCAAATTGGCGCACAACGCCAGCAGGATTTCCTGCGCGAATTGGGTTTCTTTGAGGCCACGCCGGTTGAATTGGTCGAAGCGCCGGGTGCCAAGCCACTGTTGCCGCAACGCTGGGCCGATATTACCACCATCACCGCATCTTACGGTCACGGCCTTTCGGCAAGCCCGCTTCACCTTGCGACGGCCTATGCGTCGCTGCTGAATGGTGGGACCAAGGTCAAACCGACGCTTCTGGCCGGTGGTCGCCCCGCAACGGGTGAACGGGTTGTGTCAGAACAAACCTCTGCCGCGTCCCGCGATATGCTGCGTGCTGTCGTTTCCCGTGGGACTGCCAGCTTTGGGGACGTGCCGGGATATTCCGTGGGTGGCAAGACAGGAACCGCCGACAAGCCAAAGCCGCGTGGCGGGTATTACAAAGACAAAGTCATCGCGACCTTTGCCAGTGTCTTCCCAACCGATGATCCCAAATATGTTCTGGTGGTAACGCTCGATGAACCCGAAGAAACCTCGGGCGCGAAACCACGCCGTACAGCAGGTTGGACAGCTGTTCCCGTGGCCGCGGAAATCATTCGCCGCACCGCGCCGCTGCTTGGACTAAGACCAGAGATTGAACCCCAGCCCGGCTTCGGGGTAACACTCACCGGCAACTGACAAGCCTTGGGGACAAAGATGGCGCAGCAGGCACAGGCAAAATCACTGGCACAGCTGGGCCTAACCGCCCAGGGCGGGCGAGAGGTTCAGGTTACTGGTCTTTCGGTCGACAGCCGTTTGACGAAAGAGGGCCATCTTTTCGCAGCCCTTCCCGGAACACGCGTTCATGGTGGCGAGTTCATTCAATACGCCTTGCGCATGGGCGCCGGCGCCATCCTGACCGACGCCGAAGGCGCGAAGATCGCAAAACAGGAATTGGCTGATTCCGGTGCTGCCCTGATTGTTGCAGAAGACCCGCGTCAAACGCTGGCCTACACCGCTGCGCTTTGGTTCGGTGCGCAGCCTGATGTGATGGTGGCGGTGACTGGTACCAACGGCAAAACCTCGGTGGCGACATTCGCGCGCCAGATATGGTCGTTGCTTGGCCTGCAGGCGGTTAACCTTGGCACGACAGGTGTCGAAGGGGCTTATTCCGCGCCATTGAACCACACAACGCCAGAGCCGATCACGCTGCATCGCCTGTTGGCCGAAATGGCCGAAGCCGGGATCACCCACGCCGCGATGGAGGCTTCTTCGCACGGTTTGGCACAGTGCAGGCTGGATGGGGTTGCACTGAACGCGGCGGCGTTTACCAACTTCAGCCAAGATCACTTGGATTATCACGCCAATTTTGATGAATACTTCGCAGCCAAGGCCGGGTTGTTCGGGCGGGTTCTGCCCGAAGACGGTGTGGCGGTGATCAATCTGGACGATCCCAAAGGTCCTGCGATGGCAGAGATTGCGCGTTCGCGCGGTCAAACGCTGTTGACCGTGGGGCGCGCGGAAGATGCGGATATACGCATCTTGGCACAACGATATGATGCGACGGGCCAAGAGTTGCGGTTTTCATATAACAAAGTCACCCGGCAAGTGCGCATGCCGCTGATCGGTGGGTTTCAGGCTGAAAACGTTCTGCTGGCTGCGGGGCTGGTTATTGGCGGTGGGGCCGAGGCCTCGCAGGTTTTTGAAACCCTTCCCAATCTTTCAACCGTTCGGGGCCGTATGCAGTTGGCCGCGACGCGGGAAAACGGTGCGGCGGTATTCGTCGACTACGCCCATACGCCTGATGCGCTTAAAACCGCGCTGACCGCACTGCGCCCCCATGTGATGGGGCGTTTGATTGTGGTTTTTGGCGCGGGCGGGGATCGCGACACAGGCAAACGCCCGTTGATGGGTCAGGCTGCGGCCGAACACGCCGATGTGGCATTTGTGACGGATGACAATCCGCGCAGCGAAGACCCGGCGACGATCCGTGCGGCCATTTTGGCGGCTATGCCCGAAGGGGTGGAAGTGGCCGACCGCGCCGAAGCAATCTTGCGCGGCGTGGACGCATTGCAGCCCGGGGATGCTTTGTTGATAGCTGGCAAGGGCCATGAAACAGGCCAAACCGTAGGGGACGACGTGTATCCGTTTGATGATGTGGAACAGGCCAGCGTTGCGGTTGCCGCGCTGGGTGGGTTGCTGTGATGGGCGCGCTCTGGACCTCGGCCGCGGCAGAAGCGGCGACAGGCGGAAAATCCACGCAAGCGTGGGAGGCCAACGGCGTTTCGATCGATACCCGCAGCATCGCGCCCGGTGATCTGTTCGTTGCGCTGAAAGATGTGCGTGATGGCCATGACTTCGTCGCTCAGGCGCTGGAAAACGGTGCCGCCGCCGCGTTGGTCAGCCGTATTCCCGAAGGCGTGCCAGCGAACGCGCCGCTGCTTGTCGTCGATGACGTTCTGCCCGCGCTAGAGGCATTGGGCCGCGCCGCCAGAGACCGGACCACGGCAAAGGTTGTGGCGGTGACGGGGTCGGTTGGTAAAACCTCGACCAAAGAAATGCTACGCGCTGTGTTGGCAGGGCAGGGCACGGTGCATGCCGCTGAAAAGAGTTTCAATAACCATTGGGGCGTGCCGATCACGTTGGCACGCATGCCGCAAGATGCTGACTTTGCGGTTATCGAGATTGGGATGAACCACCCGGGCGAAATCGCCCCGTTGGCGCAAATGGCGCGCCCGCATGTGGCAATGATCACAACCGTTGTGGCGGCCCATCTTGAAGCCTTCGAAAACGTGGCCGCGATTGCGCATGAAAAGGCCAGCATCCTTGATGGGCTGGAACCGGGCGGCACCGCTGTCTTGTTGAATGATCTGGATGTTTCGCCAATCCTTTTGGCTAAGGCGGATCAAGTCGGCGCTAAAACCCTTACCTTCGGCGCGTCAGCGGGCTGTGATTTCCGCCTGACCGAGGTGACGTTAAAGGCCGATGCAACAATCGCGCACGCAGCGGTTGGTGGAAACGACCTTCTCTTCAAAATTCAGACCGCAGGGCGACATTTTGCGATGAACGCCCTTGGTGGCTTGGCTGTGGCCGATGCTGTGGGCGCGGATCTGGCGGTTGCGGCCTGTGATCTTGTGAACTGGGCTCCTCCAGCAGGGCGCGGAGCGCGCGAAAAGCTGTTGCTGGACGATATCGACGATCGCATGGCCTTTGACCTGATCGATGATGCGTTCAACGCAAACCCAGCCTCGATGGAGGCCGCGCTGGATGTGCTTGCGGCCGCCGAGCCAGAAGATGGCATTGGCCGTGTTGCCAAAGGCCGCCGGATCGCGGTTCTGGGCGATATGCTTGAGCTGGGCCCGACCGAGGAGGCGTTACATCGCGCGATTGCCGACGATCCCTCGCTTCGCGGTGTGAGCCTTGTTCATTGCGTCGGCCCGCGTATGCGCGTGCTTTACGATGTATTGCCCCGCCACCAACGCGGCGAATGGCATGAGACAGCAGCCGAACTGGCGGCACGCGCACGATCTTTGGTGGATGCGGGCGATGTGGTGCTTGTTAAGGGCTCAAAAGGCAGCCGCGTTTCGCTTGTGGTTGACGCCTTGCGCAAATTGGGACAAGCGGTCCCGAATGACTGATCTGAGGAACTGAACGTATGTTGTATTGGTTGGCCGAGTTTTCTGACGGTGGCGGCATCTTTAACTTGTTTCGCTACATCACGTTCCGGGCCGGCGCGTCATTTTTCACGGCGCTTATCTTTGGCTTTATGTTCGGCCGTCCTCTGATCAACCTGCTGCGCAAGCGCCAGCGCCACGGTCAGCCTATTCGCGATGATGGCCCACAAAGCCACCTTGAAACCAAGGCCGGCACCCCAACCATGGGGGGCGTTTTGATCTTGGGCGCGGTGATCGTGTCCACGCTTTTGTGGGCGCGGCTTGATAACCCTTATGTATGGATCGTTTTGTTCGTCACCGTGGCCTTCGGTGCCATCGGGTTTGCCGATGACTATGCCAAAGTTTCGAAAAACAACACAAAAGGCGTTTCCGGGAGTGTCCGGCTGGCGCTTGGGTTGATGATTTCGGCGGCGGCTGGGTTTGCGGCCTCTGTCTATCACCCCGAAGCCCTGACCAATCAGCTTGCGCTTCCTGTGTTTAAGGACACGCTGATCAACCTTGGCTTCTTGTTCGTGCCGTTTTCGGTCCTTGTGATCGTCGGTTCTGCCAATGCGGTGAACCTGACCGATGGTTTGGACGGGTTGGCCATTATGCCGGTGATGATCGCTGCGGGTACCTTGGGCGTGATCGCCTATGCCGTTGGGCGCGTCGATTTCACCGAATACCTTGACGTGCACTATGTGCCCGGCACAGGGGAAATTCTGATCTTTACCGCAGGCTTGATCGGCGGCGGGCTGGGGTTCTTGTGGTACAATGCTCCGCCAGCTGCAGTGTTTATGGGTGATACAGGCTCTCTTGCCCTTGGCGGTGCGCTGGGTGCTATTGCTGTGTCCACTAAGCACGAAATCGTTCTGGCCATTGTCGGTGGTCTGTTTGTGATCGAGGCGCTGAGCGTTATCATTCAGGTTCTTTACTTCAAACGTACCGGCAAGCGGGTATTCCTGATGGCTCCGATCCACCACCATTTCGAAAAGAAAGGTTGGGCAGAGCCGCAGATCGTGATCCGGTTCTGGATTATTTCGCTGATCCTTGCGTTGATCGGCCTTGCAACACTGAAACTGCGGTGATGGAAAACACATGATCCCCGTTCGCGGATATGAAGGCGCGCGCGTCGCGGTGTTGGGGTTGGGTCGGTCGGGCCTTGCCACGGCAAAAGCATTGAAGGCGGGCGGGGCAGAGCCACTGGTGTGGGATGACAGCCCAGATGCCCGCGCACGGGCCGAAGCAGAGGGGTACACCCTTCACGATCTGACCCGTGCGGATGCATGGGGCGGTATCACGGCGCTGATCGTTTCACCGGGCATTCCGCATCTTTACCCCACACCGAACCGTATCATCGCCGCCGCTTGGAACGCTGGGGTTCCGGTGGACAATGACATCGGGCTATTCTTCCGCTCGTTCGCGTCGGGGGAATGGGACCACTACGACTCCCCTCCGCGGGTGATTGCGGTGACGGGGTCGAACGGCAAATCCACCACGTCGGCGTTGATCCACCATGTGCTGAGCGAAGTCGGGCGCGACAGTCAATTGGCCGGCAACATTGGCCGCGGCGTTCTGGATATAGACCCGCCCGGCGATGGCGGCGTCGTGGTGTTGGAGCTTTCAAGCTATCAAACCGAACTGGCGCGCGCACTGACACCGGATGTGGCGATCCTTACCAACCTTTCGCCAGACCACCTTGACCGGCATGGCGGGTTGGGCGGCTATTTTGCGGCCAAGCGCAGGTTGTTCGCCGAAGGCGGCCCTGACCGTGCGATCATTGGCGTGGATGAGCCCGAAGGCCAGTATCTGGCCAATCAGATGGCCGAAGGGCAAGCAGATGATCGGCTGATCCGCATCTCGGCCGCGCGCAAGTTAGAGGGCGTGGGCTGGTCCGTTTTCGCGCGCAAAGGGTTCCTGTCAGAGTACCGCAAAGGGCGTCAGGTTGGGTCGATTGACCTGCGCGCGATCGCGGGGCTTCCGGGTGCGCATAACCACCAGAACGCCTGTGCTGCCTATGCGGCGGTGCGCACGCTTGGCCTTGCGCCGAAGGTGATCGAAAAAGCGTTCCATTCCTTCCAAGGGCTGCCACATCGCAGCCAACTGGTGGCCGAGTCCGGCGGCGTGCGTTTCGTGAACGACAGCAAAGCCACCAACGCCGACAGCGCGGCAAAAGCACTTGCCGCGTTCAAAAACATCCGTTGGATCTGCGGCGGTTTGGAAAAAGACGGCGGGCTGGGGCCGGTGGCCGCGCAGCTTGGAAACGTCAGCAAGGCCTATGTCATCGGGCGCGAGGCCGCGAATTTTGCGCTTCATCTGGGCGACACCCCGCATGAGGTGTGCGAAACGATGGAAAAAGCGGTGGCCCAAGCGGTGGCGGATGCTCAAGAGGGGGACATCGTCCTGCTGGCGCCAGCGGCGGCGAGTTTCGATCAATACGACAACTTCGAAAAACGCGGCGAGGATTTCATCGCCGAGGTGACGCGCGCCATCGCAACCTAACCTAACGGAGCGGGGCATACGCCCCGCACACCATTCGTTTGATTGGCGCCCGTGGCGGCGTGTTTATTCCCTTTCACAGCTCCACTGCATCCGCTGTAGATTGCAGCAACGTAGCGCTTTCCTTTAGGGCGCGCGCTTCGTCGTCTGTCAGGTCGGGCATCAGATCAGTTCGCACACCGGCAGCGCCAACGATGCGGGGCAGGGAGAGTGCGACGTCTTTCACGCCCAGCACCTCGTCTGTTGCGATAGAGACTGACAGCACTGCCTGTTCGTCTTGGACAATCGCGCGCACGATCCGGGCAAGTCCTGCGCCAATGCCGTACCACGTGGCGCCTTTGCCGTTGATGATCGTATAGGCCGCGTTGCGCACCCCGTCGTCAATCTGCGCGCGCACGTTTTCGGTAATGGGCGAGCCGACCTGAGCCGCAAAAGACATCAGCGGGACCGACCCAGCGCGGGCGCTGGACCATGCCAGAACCTCGCTGTCGCCATGTTCGCCCAGCACGTAGGCGTGCACAGAGCGCGGGGAAATGTCGAAATGCCGCCCCAGAAGACTGCGAAAGCGGGCAGTATCAAGGATCGTGCCAGAGCCGATCACGCGTTCAGCAGGCAGGCCAGTCAGGCGGGTGGTGATCTGCGTCATCACATCAACCGGGTTCGACGCGACCAGCAAGATCGCATCTGGCGCGTGGTCCAAGACACGTGCGGTTACATCCCGAAACACCGCAGCGTTGCGGCTGAGCAGTTCCAGCCTTGTTTCACCGGGTTTCTGGCCGACACCCGCCGCCAGAATGACAACGCCCGCGCCGGCCAGCGCAGGATAGTCGCCATGCTCAACAATCGTGGAAGAGGCGAAGGGGACCGCATGGGCGATATCTTCTGCCTGCGCCTGCGCGAGGGCGGCGTTTTGGTCGACCAAGACAACACGGCTGACCGTTCCTGTCAGGGCCAAGGCATAGCCCGCCGCGCTGCCCACCATTCCTGCGCCAACGATCCCGACTTTCATGTTTTGATCCTTTTCAAGCCAACGGGGTCAGGTTAGCGGAAATCGCGATTTCAGAATGTGATTTGCGTCAATTGGGTGTCGCAAAAAGACGACCAACTTATCCGCTGCATCAAAAAGTTGCGTGGTTGAAAAAATTTAGTCTTGTCACGACTCATTTGTGCCCCTATCTGCCCCGCTCAAGACGCCAACGCACGCGCCTCTGGCCGGGCCTCAAAGCCCCGCGTTTATGTAGCGACGGTAACGTCTCCCTTGGAAGTGAGCGGTCATATATGGCCGGGTCTATTGGAGATGACCATGAACGCTACGATCACCGATTTTGTCGGTCGCCCCGCAGTTGCACCTGTTTCCCGCGTGGAAGCCTTCATTCGGGCAAACGAGTTTGACCGCCCAACGCTGGTTCTGGATACGAAAGCCGTTGCCAATCAATACCATGCCCTGAAGGCAGGGTTGGGCCGCGCGCACATCCATTATGCGGTGAAAGCGAACCCGGCGCGTGAGATCGTGGAAGAGCTGGTCAATCTTGGCTCTCATTTCGATGCTGCGTCGCGCGGCGAGATTGAGCTGTGCCTTTCCCTTGGCGCGGCACCTGAAACCATTTCCTTTGGCAACACGATCAAACGCGCCTCGGATATCGCGTTCGCATACCACGCAGGTATCACCCTGTTCGCGGCCGATGCCGAAGAAGAGCTTGAGAAGATCGCCGAGCATGCGCCGGGTGCCGAGGTTTACATCCGTCTGATCGTTGACGCATCCGAAGCCGATTGGCCGCTGTCGCGCAAGTTCGGTTGCGCCCGCGACAAGGCATTGGATCTGCTGGCGATGGCAACCCGTCTTGGGCTGAAACCTGTTGGGTTTTCATTCCACGTTGGCAGCCAAACGCGCCGCGCTGAAATGTGGACCACCACGTTGGACCAGATTGCTGAGATCTGGCACCGCGCCCATGCGCAGGGGCATCAGTTGACCCTGCTGAACATTGGCGGTGGTTTCCCAGCGTTCTATGGCGAAGCGATTGACCACCCCACCAAATATTCCGCGCGCGTGATGGCGCTGGTGACAGAGCGTTTCGGCGATGTTGAGCGTGTGATGGCAGAGCCGGGCCGTGGCCTGGTGGCCGAAGCAGGCATGATCGCGGCCGAGGTTCTTTTGGTGTCGCGCAAGTCCAACGACGACGCGCATCGCTGGGTGTATCTGGATATCGGCAAATTCTCGGGTCTTGCGGAAACGATGGATGAAGCGATCCGTTATCAGTTCATCACCGACCGCGACGCAGAACCAACAGGGCCATGCATTCTGGCCGGGCCATCCTGTGACAGCGCCGATGTTCTGTATGAAAAACGCCCGGTGCAGTTGCCGGTTGGGCTGAAAGCGGGGGATCGGTTTATTATCCGCAACTGCGGGGCCTATACCTCCAGCTATTCATCGGTTGGCTTTAACGGCTTCCCGCCGCTGGATGTCATCGTGATCTGAACAGAATGCCCCGCCACTTGGCGGGGTTTTCGTTTTCCGCCTGAAGGCCACGAAACTGTTGAAACGCGCCACTAGCGTAACGCAATAAGTTTCGGTATTGTTAAAGGTAGACCCGGAAAACCGGGCAGTACGAGGCAGTCGAGGCGGTATTTTATGACGGAAATGGTGTTTGGCACCGTGCCCATGCGGGCAGGTGAACCCGTTCTTCCACGTTGGTGGCGGACGATCGACAAATGGACGATGTCCTGCATCCTGCTTTTGTTTGGGGTCGGGCTTCTTCTGGGGCTTGCATCCTCGCCTCCATTGGCTGCGCGGAATGGGCTTGCGCCGTTCCATTATGTTGAACGGCAGGCGTTCTTTGGTTCGGTCGCGTTGATGGCGATGTTCCTAACGTCGATGATGTCACCCGATCTGGTCCGCCGCCTTGGCGTGATGGGCTTTTTCGCAGCATTTGTGGCGCTGGCGCTGTTGCCGGTATTGGGCACAGACTTTGGCAAGGGCGCTGTGCGTTGGTACAGCTTTGGCTTTGCATCGGTGCAGCCCTCTGAGTTCTTGAAACCCGGCTTCATCGTTCTGGCCGCATGGCTTATGGCCGCCAACCAAGAGGTTGGAGGCCCTCCGGGTAAGGCGTTTTCCTTTGCCATTGCCGTAGTTGTCGTTGGTTTCTTGGCGATGCAGCCCGATTTCGGTCAGGCCGCGCTGATCCTGTTTTCTTGGGGTGTGATGTATTTCGTCGCTGGCGCGCCGATCCTGTTGCTGATCGGTATGGCGGGGCTGACGATATTCGGCGGCACGGTTGCCTATCACAACTCGGAACACTTCGCGCGCCGGATTGATGGGTTCCTATCCCCCGATCTGGACCCGCGCACCCAGCTTGGCTACGCGACCAACGCGATCCGCGAGGGCGGTTTCTTTGGCGTCGGCGTGGGCGAGGGGCAGGTGAAACAATCGTTGCCTGATGCGCACACCGACTTCATCATCGCCGTCGCAGCCGAAGAATACGGCCTGCTGTTGGTGCTGGCGATCATTATGATCTACGCCGCCATCGTCGTGCGTTCTTTGTTCCGCCTGATGAAAGAGCGTGACCCGTTCATTCGCCTTGCCGGAACTGGCCTTGCCTGCATGTTTGGTGTTCAGGCGCTAATTAACATGGGCGTCGCGGTTCGTTTGTTGCCGGCCAAGGGTATGACCCTTCCGTTCGTAAGTTATGGCGGTTCGTCGCTGATTGCGGGTGGCATTGCCGTTGGCATGCTGTTGGCGTTTACACGCACACGGCCGCAGGGCGAAATCGGTGATATTTTGATGCGGAAGGGCCGGTAATGGCAAATGACGCTCCGCTTCTTGTGATTGCTGCTGGCGGGACCGGCGGCCACATGTTCCCGGCCCAAGCGCTGGCCGAGGCGATGATCCGCAAAGGATGGCGCGTGAAGCTTTCGACCGATGCGCGCGGTGCGCGTTATACGGGCGGATTTCCGCATGTCGTTGAGGTTGAAGAGATGTCTTCGGCCACCTTCGCGCGTGGCGGCCTGTTGGCAAAAGCGGTTGTCCCGTTTCGCCTGATTGGCGGCGTGGCGTCGGCGGTTTCGAAAATGATGCGCGACAAGCCCAGCGTCGTCGTTGGCTTTGGCGGTTATCCGGCGATCCCTGCGGTTGCGGCTGCAACGATCCTGCGCTTGCCCCGGATGATCCACGAACAGAACGGTGTGCTTGGCCGGGTGAACCAGTTGTTTGCCAAGCGTGTGCATACGGTAGCTTGTGGCACATGGCCGACGGAATTGCCGGCAGGGGTCGAAGGGTTCCACACAGGAAACCCCGTACGCGGTGCCGTGCTGGAACGTGCTGGTGCGCCCTATATTCCGCCCGGTGATTACCCGATGTCGATCCTTGTGATGGGGGGCAGTCAGGGCGCGCGCATCTTGTCGGATGTTGTTCCGTCTGCGATTGCCGCACTGCCGGAAGATATCCGGCGGAACATCCGCGTGGCCCATCAGGCGCGGGATGAAGACGGCGAGCGGGTGACGCAGTTCTATGCCGAAAACGGCATCACCGCAGATGTTCAGCCATTTTTCACCGACGTGCCCAGCCGGATGAGCGAGGCGCAATTGGTGATCTCACGCGCGGGGGCCTCTTCCGTTGCCGACATCAGCGTGATCGGTCGCCCGGCGATCTTTGTGCCGCTGGCGGCCGCCATCCGTGACGAGCAGACAGCCAACGCGCGCGGCTTGGTGGAAGCGAACGCCGCGATCCTTATTCCGGAATCCGCCCTTGAGCCTATCGCTCTTTCAGAGCAAATAAGCGCGGTTCTGACCAATCCCAAAGGGGCGACACGCATGGCCAACGCGGCTCTTGCTGCTGGCCTTCCTGACGCGACGGATCGGTTGGTCGAAATTGTTGAGACGCTGGCTGGCGAGGGACAAGTGTAATGAATGCAGCGACGAAACTACCCACCGATGTGGGCCCAATTCACTTTGTGGGTATCGGTGGTATCGGCATGTCCGGCATCGCCGAGGTTCTGTTGAACCTTGGCTATACGGTGCAGGGATCCGATCTTAAGGCATCGAAGATCACCGATCGCTTGGCCGGTTTGGGTGCCAAGGTCTTTGTCGGCCAAAAGGCCGAGAACCTTGAAAACGCCGCTGTTGTCGTCATTTCGTCTGCCATTAAGCCGGGCAACCCGGAACTGGACGCCGCGCGGCTTCAGGGGCTGCCGGTTGTGCGTCGCGCCGAAATGCTGGCCGAACTGATGCGGATGAAATCCAACATCGCTGTTGCCGGTACGCATGGCAAAACGACGACCACCACGATGGTCGCGACCTTGCTGGATGCGGGCAATATTGACCCGACCGTTATCAACGGTGGGATCATCCACGCCTATGGTTCGAACGCGCGGATGGGGCAGGGCGAATGGATGGTGGTTGAGGCCGACGAAAGCGACGGCACGTTCAACCGTTTGCCCGCGACCGTTGCCATCGTCACCAACATCGACCCAGAACATATGGAACACTGGGGCGATTTCGATACCCTGCGCCAAGGTTTTCTGGATTTCGTCTCTAACATTCCATTCTACGGCCTTGCCGTTTGCTGCACTGACCACCCAGAGGTTCAGGCGCTGGTCGGTAAAATCACCGACCGCCGCATCGTGACCTTTGGCTTTAACGCTCAGGCCGACGTGCGGGCCGTGAAGCTGACCTATGAAAACGGCGTGGCGCATTTTGATATCGCGCTTCAGAACGAAGATATGGTGATCGAAGGCTGCAGCTTGCCGATGCCGGGCGATCACAACGTTTCCAACGCATTGTCTGCCGTTGCGGTTGCGCGCCATCTGGGCATGAAAGCCGATGAAATCCGCGAGGCTTTGGCAAACTTTGGTGGCGTGAACCGCCGCTTTACCAAGGTTGGCGAAGTCAACGGCGTGACCGTTATCGACGATTACGGCCATCACCCGGTTGAAATTGCTGCTGTGCTGAAAGCCGCGCGTCAATCGACCAAGGGCCGTGTTATCGCCGTGCATCAGCCACACCGCTTTTCGCGCCTTCATTCGCTGTTCGATGATTTCTGTTCATGCTTCAACGACGCCGATGTCGTCGCAATCGCCGAAGTGTTCGCCGCTGGCGAAGACCCGATCGAAGGGGCAGGGCGCGATGATCTGGTTGCCGGGCTTATCCGCCACGGCCACCGCCACGCCCGCGCAATCGTAAGCGAGGAAGATCTAGAGCGGCTGGTCCGCGAGCAGGCCGGGCCGGGTGACATGGTTGTCTGCCTTGGTGCCGGTACGATTTCCACTTGGGCCAATAACCTGCCCGCGCGTTTGGAAAAGGCGTAAGTGTCATGCCCGACCAGCTTCAAAGGCGGATCGGGCTGGGGCTTTTAACGGCTTATGGTGTCGGCGTCATGGTTGGCGCCGGCATTTATGTTTTGGTAGGGGCGGTTGCCGGGGCTGCGGGCGTCTATGCCCCTGTGGCGTTTCTATGCGCCGGGCTGATCGCGGCCCCATCGGCCTTGTCCTATGCGGAACTTTCCACCCGTATTCCCGAAGCAGCAGGCGAAGCGGCCTATGTCGATCAGGGGCTAAAACTGCACTGGCTTTCTGTGTTGATCGGCTTGGCCATCGTTCTGGCCGGAACGATTTCGGCCGCTGCGGTGTTGCGTGGTGGCACGGGGTATCTGACCTCGGTGGTGGATTTGCCGTTTAATTGGGTCGTCATCGGGCTTGGCGTTGTGTTGATCGGCGTCGCGCTGATGGGCGCGTTAGAAAGCCTTAGTGTCGCGGCGATCTTTACGGTGGTCGAACTTGCCGGGCTTGGCCTTGTCATATGGGCGGGGTCCAACGCCACCCCGGTAGAGGCGTGGGTCGCACCGCCACCGATCATCTGGTCGGGCGTTGGCCTTGCCGCTGTGTTGGCCTTCTTCGCGTTCATCGGGTTTGAAGACATCGTAAACATGGCCGAAGAGGTCGCGCACCCCGAACGAAACCTGCCACGCGCCATCCTGCTTTCGCTGATCATCACCTCACTTATTTACGCCGGCGTCAGCCTTGCCGCCGTGCGCGCGGTGCCCGCTGAGCAACTGGCGGGAAGTGACCGCCCCCTTGCCTTGGTGTGGGAGGTAGGCTCGGGCAAAAGCTCTCAATTCCTGTCGCTGATTGCTGTGGCGGCTGCGCTAAATGGCGTGTTGGCACAGATCGTGATGGCGGCGCGGGTGTTGTTTGGGCTTGGGAAGCGTGAAAAGCGGCTGGCCATGTTCCATCACGCGCACCCGACGCTGGGTACGCCAGTTAAGGCGACCGTCTTGGTCGGCGCGGCAGTCATTGCCGCCGCCTTGGCTCTTCCGGTTGCAGCACTGGCCGAGGTTACGTCTTCGGTCCTTTTGGCGGTGTTTGCGGTGGTGAACCTGTCGCTGATCGCGTTGAAACGCAAAGCGCCCTTTGCACCCTTCCGCGTGCCGACGTTCGTTCCGTATTTCGGCCTGTTCGCATCGCTTGCCGCACTTGCCCTAACATTGGCGGAGTCCGCATGACGCTTTCTCTGACATTGGCCTGTTTCTGGACCCTTGCCGCCGCGATCACCGCGATGTTGCCGATGCGGATGCAGTACCCTCCGGGGCTGACGCTGTTGATCCTTGCGCCAGCGGTGATCGGATTTCTGGCATGGCAGCATAATGTCTGGGTTGTCTTGCTGGCCGTGGGCGCATTCGCTTCGATGTTTAGGAACCCATTGATCTATCTCTATCGCCGTGCGCGCGGCTTGCCTGCGCGGCGCCCAGAAGAAAAGGAAAACCGATGACACCTTCGTTGGCGCTTGCCTGCCTTTGGGTTGTTGTGGCGAATGTGATCGCCATGTTTCCAAGCCGCCACCACCACTGGCCGGCCGCGTATGTTCTGATTGCGGTTGGAATTCCGCTTTTGGGGTTCGTGACCTACCAGAACGGCCCGGTTTGGGGGATGGTGGTGTTTGCAATCGGGGCGTCGGTTCTGCGTTGGCCTGTAATTTATCTTGGCCGCTGGTGTGCGCGGCAGTTGCGCGGTAAACGGTCCTGAAACGAAGGGCAGAGTATTTCATGAGTGATCAGACCACATCGGCAGCGATGCCAGCGGTGCGCGGCACGTTAACCCCAAATCGCGCGCTGAATGACCTGACTTGGCTGCGCGTAGGCGGGCCTGCTGATTGGTTGTTTCAGCCTGCGGATGTGGATGACCTTGCTGATTTCCTGAAAGCGCTTCCTTCCGACGTGCAGGTGTTTCCGATCGGGGTCGGTTCTAACCTGATTGTACGTGATGGCGGGCTGCGGGCGGTTGTTATCCGGCTTGGGCGTGGTTTCAACGGCATCACAATTGACGGCACAACAGTCACGGCGGGCGCTGCAGCGCTGGACGCACATGTCGCGCGCAAGGCGGCGGCGGAGGGCGTTGATCTGACTTTCCTGCGGACCATTCCCGGTGCTGTGGGCGGTGCAGTGCGGATGAACGCCGGGTGTTATGGCACCTATACGGCAGACGTTTTTGTCAGCGCAAAGGTTGTCACCCGCGCGGGCGAGGTTGTGACGCTGACGGCGGATGACTTGAACTTTCAGTACCGCCAGACGGAGCTTCCCGAAGGCTGGGTGCTGATCGAGGCGACCTTTGAGGGCGAAAAAGGTGATGCTGAGGCGCTGGAAGCGCGCATGGCCGACCAGTTGGCCAAGCGTGATGCAACGCAGCCGACGAAAGACAGAAGTGCAGGATCAACATTCCGCAACCCGGCTGGGTTCAGCTCTACGGGGCGGGACGATGACGTGCATGATTTGAAGGCATGGAAGGTGATTGACGATGCTGGAATGCGCGGCGCAACGCTGGGCGGCGCGCAGATGTCGGAAAAGCATTCCAACTTTCTGATCAACACAGGCACAGCCACTGCCGCTGACCTAGAGTCGCTTGGTGAATTGGTGCGAAAAAAGGTTTTCCAAAACAGTGGAATAGATTTACACTGGGAAATTATGCGGGTCGGCGAACCGACCCCGGATTGATACTAAAAAACAAGGGGCCGGCAAAAAGGCCCTGAAACGAGGCACAAGTGACGGGTATGTCGAGCAGGGCAACCCCGAAAGTGGCGGTACTGATGGGTGGACCTTCCGCAGAGCGGGAGGTTTCGCTGGTGTCGGGGCGTGAATGCGCCGCCGCCCTTGGGGACGAAGGGTTTGACGTGGTGTTGATTGACGCCGCGCCGGATCTTGCCGCGCGTCTTTCGGAAATCAAACCTGATGTTGTTTTCAATGCTTTGCACGGGCGTTGGGGTGAAGATGGTTGTGTGCAGGGTTTGCTAGAGTGGATGGGTATTCCTTACACCCACTCAGGTGTTCTCGCGTCCGCATTGGCGATGGATAAGCAGCGGTCCAAGCTGGCCTATAAGGCTGCCGGGCTTCCGGTTGTTGAAAGCCGCTTGGCCAGCGCGGACGAGGTTCGCGCAAAGCATGTGCTGACGCCGCCCTACGTCGTGAAGCCTAACAACGAAGGCTCATCGGTGGGTGTGTACATCGTACACGAAGCCGCCAACGCGCCGCCTCAGCTTTCCAACGATATGCCAGATGAAGTCATGGTCGAGGCGTTCGCGCCCGGACGTGAGCTGACCACCACGGTTGTTGGTGATCGCGCGCTGACTGTCACCGATATCCTGACCGATGGTTGGTACGATTACGATGCGAAGTACAAAACAGGCGGGTCGCGCCATGTTGTGCCCGCTGACGTTCCGCAACAGATTTTCGATGCCTGCTTGGATTATGCCCTGCGGGCGCATAATGCGCTTGGCTGCCGCGGTGTTTCGCGCACTGATTTTCGTTGGGATGAAAGCAAAGGGATCGACGGGTTGATCTTGCTTGAAACCAATACGCAGCCGGGGATGACGCCGACCTCTCTTACCCCAGAGCAGGCGGGGACATGTGGGATGAGCTTCGGCGCATTGTGTCGCTGGATGGTGGAGGACGCATCATGCAACAGATGAGCGTTCCGCCAAAACGTGATCCCGCGCCAACGCGGTTAGCCTATCGCATGAACCGGCTGTGGCTGACGCCAGTGTTTCGCGCGCTTTTGCGTGTCGGGGTGCCGTCGTTCTGCGTTGTCTTTTCGGCGGGCTGGTACTTTTCCGATCAGGATCGTCGCGATGCCGTTAACTTGGCATTCGTAGACATGCGCCGCGCCGTTGAAGAACGGCCAGAGTTCATGGTCAAGTTGATGGCCGTGGATGGCGCATCGGTCGAGGTTGACCAAGATATTCGCGAAGTGGTCCCGCTGGATTTCCCGATCAGCTCTTTCGATCTGGACTTGGAAGAAATGCGCGAAACTGTTTCGGGGCTTGATGCTGTCGCGCGGGCTGACATCCGGGTGAAGGCGGGTGGTATCCTGCAGATTTCGATCGTCGAGCGCGTTCCGACCGTCATTTGGCGCAGTCGCCACGGGTTGGAGTTGTTGGATGACGAAGGGCACCGTGTTGCCCCATTGGCCAGCCGCGCCGATCGCCCCGATCTTCCGATTATTGCGGGTGAGGGTGGCGAAGACAACGTGGCCGAAGCAATGAAGCTGTTGCAGGCCGCTGGTCCGATTTCGGATCGGGTGCGCGGTTTGGTGCGTATGGGCGAACGGCGCTGGGATGTGGTGCTTGACCGGGGGCAGCGCATTTTGCTGCCCGAACAGGGCGCACTTGCTGCGCTGAACCGGGTGATCGCGCTTAGCCAAGCCGAAGAGATGCTGGAACGGGATTTGGTCATTGTGGATATGCGCAATGCGGCCCGCCCAACACTTCGCATGGCTGAAGAAGCGGTCGAAGAATTAAGACGAATTAAGACACTTGAGTCAGGAGCGACCAACAGATGACCGATCTCTATCAATCGCAGCGCGCCATGCGGCGGATGCGCAAACAAGCGATGGACCGGGGCGTGATCGCAATTCTGGATGTGGGCAGTTCAAAGATTGCCTGCCTTGTTCTGCGGTTTGACGGGCCTGACCGGTTTCGGGGCGGCGACGGTGTTGGGTCACTTGCGGGGCAATCCTCGTTCCGGGTGATCGGTGCTGCAACAACGCGGTCGCGCGGTGTGCGCTTTGGCGAAATCGAAGCGATGCAGGAAACAGAGCGCGCCATTCGGACGGCCGTTCAGGCCGCGCAGAAAATGGCGAACCTGCGTGTTGATCATGTGATCGCCTGTATGTCGGGCGCTCAGCCACGGTCATATGGCCTTGATGGCGATATCGAACTGGCCGACAGCGTCGTAACAGAAGATGACGTGGCCCGCGTGCTGGCCGCGTGCGATGTCCCCGATTTCGGGGATGGGCGCGAGGTGCTGCATGCGCAGCCGGTAAACTTTGCGCTGGATCACCGCACGGGTCTAAACGATCCGCGTGGTCAGATCGGGAACCGGCTTGCCTGTGATATGCACCTGCTGACCGTCGAAACCGATGTGGTGCAGAACCTTTTGTACTGTATCAAACGGTGTGACCTTGAATTGGCCGGGCTTGCGTCTTCGGCCTATGTGTCAGGCATTTCCAGCCTTGTCGAAGATGAGCAAGAGCTTGGCGCGGCCTGTATTGACCTTGGCGGCGGGGCGACGGGCGTTTCGGTCTTTATCAAAAAGCACATGATCTATTCCGACAGTGTGCGCATGGGCGGGGATCACGTAACGCAGGACATTTCTAAGGGGTTGCAGGTTCCGCTGGCTACGGCAGAGCGGATCAAGACCTTTTACGGCGGCGTTGTGGCCACAGGCATGGATGACCGCGAGATGATCGAGATTGGCGGCGACACCGGCGATTACGAACACGATCGTCGCACTGTCAGCCGAGCAGAGCTGATCGGCATCATGCGTCCACGGGTCGAAGAAATCCTGGAAGACGTCCGTTCACGCCTTGATGCGGCCGGGTTCGAACATCTGCCCAGTCAGCAGATCGTGCTGACAGGTGGCGGCAGCCAAATACCAGGCTTGGATGGGCTGGCCAGCCGTATTTTGGGCCAGCAGGTTCGTCTGGGCCGGCCGCTGCGTGTGCAGGGCTTACCACAGGCGGCGACAGGGGCTGCGTTTTCCAGTGCGGTCGGGCTTTGCCTGTTCGCGGCGCACCCGCAGGACGAATGGTGGGACTTTGACATTCCCGCTGAACGATACCCGGCGCGTTCTCTGAAGCGGGCGATGCGTTGGTTCAAGGATAACTGGTGACGCAAGATGCTGCGAGTTGGGCGAAATACCGCTGAAACACTGAACAAAACAGCAAGATTTTGTGGTGTTTAAACGTTTTTTTCGTGACCTCAGGCGGTTGAGGCGATAGAATCAGACCAAATTGGGGGCCGAGCTGCGCTAGGCTGAACAAAGAAAAAACAGGCGGACAGACCATGACATTGAACCTTATGATGCCAGAGCATGACGAGCTAAAGCCACGGATCACCGTATTCGGTGTGGGCGGCGCAGGTGGGAATGCTGTCAACAACATGATCGAAAAGCAGCTTGAAGGGGTCGAGTTCGTTACCGCGAACACCGACGCGCAAGCGCTTCAGCAATCCGACGCTCCGGCGAAAATTCAGATGGGCGTCAAGGTTACCGAAGGTCTGGGCGCTGGGGCGCGACCAACTGTTGGTGCCGCCGCTGCCGAAGAAACAATCGAAGAAATCGTTGATCATCTGGCCGGCGCGCACATGTGCTTTATCACCGCCGGTATGGGCGGTGGCACTGGTACGGGTGCTGCGCCGATCATCGCACAAGCCGCACGTGAGCTGGGCGTTCTGACGGTTGGTGTTGTGACCAAGCCGTTCCAGTTCGAAGGCACCAAGCGTATGCGCCAAGCCGAAGAGGGCGTTGAAGCCCTTCAGAAGGTTGTGGACACGCTGATCATCATTCCAAACCAGAACCTGTTCCGTCTGGCCAATGAAAAGACCACCTTCACCGAAGCGTTCAGCATGGCAGATGACGTGTTGTATCAGGGTGTTAAAGGTGTGACTGACCTGATGGTTCGTCCGGGTCTTATCAACCTCGACTTTGCTGACGTTCGCGCCGTGATGGACGAAATGGGCAAAGCGATGATGGGTACGGGCGAGGCTGAGGGCGACGATCGCGCAGTTCAGGCCGCTGAAAAGGCCATCGCGAACCCGCTGCTGGACGAAATCAGCTTGCGGGGCGCGAAGGGCGTTCTGATCAACATCACCGGTGGTTACGACCTGACGCTGTTCGAACTGGACGAAGCTGCGAACCGCATCCGCGAGGAAGTGGACGCAGAGGCGAACATCATCGTCGGCTCCACGCTGGATACAAGCATGGAAGGCGCGATGCGCGTTTCGGTTGTTGCCACAGGTATCGACGCCAAAGAAGTCGCCTATGAAACACCGGTTCCACGTCGCCGTATGGCAGAGCCACTGGCACAGGCCGCTCAGGCAGAGGCAGTAGAAGAGCCAGTCGTAGCAGCGCCAGCACCGGCAATGGAAGCACCAGAAGTGGTTGCGGAAGAAACGCCAGAGCCCGGTCTTTTCACGGCAATGGAAGAACCGCAGCCAGTTGAAGAGCCAACATTCGACGAAGTAGACGATGTTCCTCCTCCGGCGTATCGCCCACAGGTCGCGCAAGCCGCACCTTATGAGGCTCCGCAGGACTATCAGGAAGAAGAAGAGTTCGTCGCGCCAAGACCACGTTCGCCGGGCACACCATCGCCCGAAGCACTGGCACGGCTGCAAGCCGCGGTTGCGAAAACACCGCGCGGTCACGAAATGCCAGCACGCGCGCAGGCTCCTACTTCTGACCCAGCAGCAGCCGACAAGGCACGGTTCGGGATCGGTTCTTTGATCAACCGGATGGCTGGTCACGGTCAGGAAGCACAGGCACGCGCAGCGCAGCCAGTGCGCCAGCAGCCGCCAGTGCACAGCAATCTGGAAGATCCAGATCTGGAAGCAGATCAGGACCGGATCGAAATTCCGGCCTTTTTGCGCCGCCAAGCAAACTAAACTCTAACGCTTCTATCAGCGGAAAGGGCCGGTTTTCCGGCCCTTTTTTTATTGTAATTTCAGATGGTTGCGGGTTCGTGGGGCGCATTGGGCGGGATACTGCCTATCTGCCACACCCGTATGTTTCAGAACGTTGCAATGTTTGAGTTGAGCTTACGCGTACCCCGGCTTACCTCATATTTGCCGGCGTTGGGGGACGGGCGGCGTAACAGAACGGGTGCAATTTGCAGACAACGATCAAGTCACAAGCAGTCTTCACGGATGTTGGCCTTCACTCTGGCCAGCCGGTTCGAATGGTTGTTCGACCTGCCTCTGCTGAATATGGGATCTGGTTCCGCCGCACGGATGTCGTGGGCGTGGATCCGTTGATCCCTGCGCGTTGGGATGCTGTGACCCCCTCTAAGCTTTGTACACTGTTGGTGAACGACGCTGGCGTTTCGGTTTCGACGGTTGAACATGTCATGGCGGCGCTAGCTGGCTGCGGCATCCACAATGCGTTGATCGAGATTGATGGCCCCGAAGTGCCAATTCTTGACGGCTCTTCTGCGCAATTCGTTTCGGCGTTTATCGCCCGCGGCTTGCAACAGCTTGACGCGCCAAACCGCGCGTTGGAAATTCTGAAGCCCGTTGAATTCCGCGAAGGCGACGCTTGGGCGCGCCTCACACCAGCCGAAACGCTTGAGATTGATTTTCACATCGATTTCGCGGACCAAGCGATTGGTGTTCAGGATAAGCAACTGAATATGGCCAACGGCGCCTTCGTTCGTGAACTGTGCGACAGCCGCACATTCTGCCGTCAGAGTGATGTTGACGCGATGCGCGCCAACGGTCTGGCGCTTGGTGGCACGCTTTCCAATGCCGTTGTGGTCGAAGGCGAAAAGATTCTAAGCCCTGGCGGCTTGCGTCACGATGACGAAGCAGTTCGCCACAAAATGTTGGACGCCTTGGGTGACCTTGCGCTGGCCGGAGCACCGATTTTGGGGCGCTACACGGGCCATCGGGCAGGGCATGCAATCACGAACAAGCTGCTGCGGGCCTTGTTTTCACAGCCTGACGCCTATCGGATGGTTACTTGTGATGAACAGATGGCGCTTAAGTTGCCGGGTGTTGGCGTTAAGCCCGCAGATTTGCGCGCCGTCGCTTAGTCACTGAAAAACTCTCCAAAGGCGTTTTGCACCGGATTTTTCTGTGCTAGAAAACGTTTAGGCCGCGCCGGGTTGATCCAGGTGTGGGAACAGACGATGGGGTAAAGCGGTTCATGGGCATTAGCAGGTCGCGCACGGGGCTTGTCGGGGCGATTTCGGCGTTAGCCGTCTTGGCCGCTTGTGGTGGTGGTTCCAATGAAGCGCCACTGGAAAGTTTCACCGCAGAAGAGATATACCGCCAGGCTGAGTTTCAGCTGGAAAATAGGCGCCGGGCGGATGACGCCGCGGCACTGTTTGCGGATGTTGAGCGGCTGTATCCTTATTCGGAATGGGCCAAACGCGCGCTCATCATGCAGGCATACGCGTTTCATCAGGATAAAGACTATGAAAGCAGCCGTTCAGCGGCACAGCGCTACATCGACTTTTATCCAGCCGATGAAGACGCGGCTTATGCGCAGTACTTGTTGGCGCTTAGCTATTACGACCAAATTGATTTGGTCGGGCGGGATCAGGGCCTGACCTATCAGGCGCTGCAGTCTTTGCGCACAGTGATCGAACGCTATCCAGACAGCGAATATGCGCAGTCGGCGATTTTGAAGTTCGACCTTGCGTTTAACCACCTTGCCGCCAAAGAGATGGAGATCGGCCGCTATTACCTAAAGCACAGCCACTTCACCTCGGCGATCAATCGGTTCCGTGTTGTGGTTGAGGATTTCCAAACCACGACCCACACCGCCGAAGCGCTTTATCGTTTGATCGAAGCGTATCTGTCCCTTGGTCTGGACCAAGAGGCGCAGGCGGCAGGCGCGATTCTGGGATACAACTACCAATCCACCGAATGGTACGACGATGGCTTTAAGCTGCTGCAGGGGCAGGGGCTGAAGCCGGAAATTCTGGGAACAGGCTGGTTGCAAACCGTCTATCGTCAGATGATCCGCGGCGAATGGCTCTGACCTTGGGGCAGCAGGGGGGCTTGCGATGCTGCGCAGTCTCGATATCCGGGATCTGCTGATCATTGACCGGTTGGAGCTTTCATTCCAGCCGGGGCTAAATGTTCTGACAGGCGAAACCGGGGCAGGGAAATCCATCTTACTTGATGCGCTTGGCTTTGTGCTGGGGTGGCGGGGGCGTGCCGAATTGGTGCGCACCGGCGCCGAGCAGGGCGAAGTGGTCGCCGTCTTTGACTTGCCAGAGGCGCATCCCGCACGAACCGTTTTGGCTGACGCAGGATTTCCCGTTGATGACGAACTTATCCTGCGCCGGGTGAATACGGTTGATGGGCGCAAAACCGCATGGGTCAATGATCGCCGTGCCAGTGGCGAGGTGCTGCGCGCACTGTCTGACACATTGGTCGAACTTCACGGGCAGCACGATGACCGGGGGCTTCTGAACCCGCGTGGGCATCGCGTGCTTCTTGACGAATTCGCGGGGCTTGCCCCGCAGGTGTCCAAAACGCGCGCGGCGTGGCGCGACGTATCGGATGCGCGCCGTGCCCTAAGCGCCGCTGAAACCGCCCTTGCCGCGATGAAGGAAGAAGAGGATTTCCTGCGCTACGCCGTTGGCGAGCTGGACAAGCTGGACCCGCAGCCGGGCGAAGAGGCGGATCTTGATACCCGCCGCCGCATGATGCAGGCCGCCGATCGCATCCGCGAAGATATCGTGCGTGCTTTGTCGGCGCTAAGCGGTGATGGTGCCGAAGGCATGATGGGGGACGCGGTTCGCTGGCTTGAGGGGGCATCAGATAAGGCAGACGGTCAGCTTGACGGCGCGATTGATGCGCTTGGCCGTGCCATGGTTGAATTGGGCGAGGCACAGCAAGGCGTGGAAACGTGCCTGTCGGCGCTTGCGTTCAACCCTGCCGAGTTGGAAGAGACAGAAGAACGGCTTTTTGCCATCCGTGGGCTGGCGCGTAAACATGGTGTGCTGCCTGATGAACTGGGCGACTTTGCCAACGACCTGCGCGCCAAGCTGGCGACCCTTGATGCGGGCGAGGGCGACATGGCCGCGCTGCGTTCGGCTGTTTCGGCTGCCGAAGGTATCTATCTGAAGGCCGCTGATGATCTGACCGCGCGGCGGGTAAAGGCCGCCAAGTCCTTGGACAAGGCGATGGCCGCTGAACTTGCCCCGCTAAAGATGGAGCGCGCGGTATTCGCCACGGAAATCACGCCTGCAGATGCCGGGCCGGACGGTCACGATGCGGTGGCCTTTACGGTGGCAACGAACCCCGGCGCGCCGTCGGGGCCGATCAATAAGATTGCGTCAGGCGGTGAACTTAGCCGTTTCCTGTTGGCGCTTAAGGTATGCCTGACCAGCGGGACCAGTGGCCTGACGATGATCTTTGATGAGATTGATCGGGGTGTCGGCGGTGCAACGGCTGATGCTGTGGGGCGCCGTTTGGCCGCGTTGGCGGCTGAGGGGCAAGTGCTGGTCGTCACCCACTCTCCTCAGGTGGCGGCGAAGGGCACACATCACTGGCGCGTCGAAAAGCGGGTGACAAAGGGCGTGACCCTGTCAACGGTGACGTCCGTCGCAGAAGATCACCGGGTCGACGAAATCGCGCGTATGCTTGCCGGTGACACGATCACGGATGAAGCCCGCGCCGCTGCCAAGGCACTGCTGCAAAACTGACCGGTTATTCCGCCCGATAGTCGGCGGTATTCAGCCCCGCAGCAGTTGCCACATGGGTTTCTGCGCCCGGAACGATATCGGTGTTGTGCGCTGATACGGCCAACCATCCGCCGCCGCGTCTTTCAAGAACCACAGACATCAGCGTTGCCCGACGGCCTGTTTCAGTACCCGTTGGCGAAAGCTGCCCGGTTAGAATGAACCGCTGATGAACCAACACGACATCATCGCCCAGTGGGCGGAGCTTGGCCTTGCCCAGCACCAGCGTAGAGCGGGAAAAGAAGCTTTTCAGCGCATAGTCGTGGGCCTTTGCGATGGCGGCGCGATCTTCCCACCACAGCCCGACGACATTCACAAAATCCGCATCCTCGGCAAACAGGGCGGCAAGGGCTGCACCGTCGCGCGCCATCCACGCATCGACGAAGGCTTGGCCAAAATCCTGTGGCTGGGCCAGCATCAGTTGCCGCGCACCATTTTACCGGGGTTCATGATCCCATCTGGGTCTAGGGCGCGTTTGATCTGGCCCATTACATCCCACGCCTCGCCATGTTCGCGTTCCATATAAGGCAGCTTGCCCACACCCACGCCGTGTTCCCCCGTCGATGTGCCACCAAGGGCCAGCGCACGCTCGACCATACGGTTTGACAGGGCCTTGGCCTCTTCCATTTCGGCGGCGTTGCCGGGTTCGACCAACAGGATCGCGTGGAAGTTGCCGTCGCCCACATGCCCAAGGATCGGCCCGGGGATGGAGGCCTTTTCGATATCCGCGCGGGTTTCCTCAACGGCTTGCGCAAGGCATGAGATTGGCACGCAGATATCCGTGACCAGCGCAATCGCGCCGGGCCGTGAGGCCAAGCAGGCCCAGTGTGCCTTATGCCGCGCATCCCACAGCTTGGTGCGTTCTTCGGCTTTGGTGGACCAGCGGAAGCCAGTGCCGCCGTTTTCGCCCAAAATCTCGCCAAAGCGTTCGGCTTGTTCCGCGACGCCCGCGTCGGACCCGTGGAATTCCACCATAAGATGGGGCATTTCGGGCAGGTCGGTGCCCGAATAGGCGTTCACGGCAGCCACTGTGGGCGTATCCACAAATTCGATCCGGGCCATGGGCACGCCCATCTGGATGGTCTGGATAACGGTTTCAACGGCCGCACCGATGTCTTCGAACGCGCAAACGGCGGAAGAGATCGCCTCGGGCTGGCCATGCAGGCGAACGGTCAGTTCGGTGATCAAACCTAACGTCCCTTCAGAGCCGACAAACAGCCCGGTCAGGTCATACCCAGCCGAGGATTTGCGCGCGCGCGTGCCGGTGCGGATGATCCGCCCGTCGGCCAGAACGACCTCTAGCGCCAGAATATTGTCGCGCATCGTGCCATAGCGCACGGCTGTTGTTCCGCTGGCGCGTGTGGCGGTCATGCCGCCAATTGATGCGTTCGCGCCGGGGTCAATCGGGAAGAACAGGCCGGTCGCCCGAAGTTCTTGGTTCAGCTCTTCGCGGGTCAGGCCGGGTTGAATGACGACGTCCATGTCCTCGGGGTTTACCGACAGAACTTTGTTCATCCGCGAAAAATCAACGCAGACGCCGCCGCGCACTGCCAATGCGTGCCCTTCAAGGGATGTGCCTGCGCCCCATCCGATCACCGGGCACCCGTGGGCCGCACAGATTTTCACAATTGCTGAAACCTCTTGCGTATCGTTCGGATAAGCGACGGCATCGGGCGGGGTTAGTGTGAAATAGGTCTCGCTTTGGCCATGTGCTTCCAGATCAGGCTTGGACAGGCTTAGCCGATCGCCTAAGAGGGAAGACAGGGCGTCAATCGCTTCGGGGACGGGCAAAGTTTGCTTCCTTCTTCGGGTGTTGGCGTTTCTGGGGCACCCTATGCCAGACGGGCGGCACAGGGAACTGCCTGAGGGGTAATTTGCCTGTCTGGATGGACCGCGTGGGCGAGCGGCTTACAGCGCTGTTGGGACGGCATCGCGATGATGTCAAAACCGCATGTCGGACCGGTTGGTCCGTGCTGTTGCGTGCTGGTCCGTCAAAAATCCAGTTTTGGTTCATTGCGCTTTTAATCGGGATCGCCGCGGGCTTTGCCACGCTGGCTTTCCGTCATGCGATTGATTTTCTTCAGCGCGCTTTATACGGCGTCGATGATCCGCGCATGCTGCACAGCTTTGCCGCGTCGCTGCCGTGGTACTGGATCTTGTTGATCCCGATTGTGGGGGGGCTGGCCGTAGGGCTGTTGCTGAACCGCTTTACCGACGATGGCCGTGTGTGTTCGGTTGCAGATGTGATCGAAGGGGCCGCATTGCGCGAAGGGCGTGTGGAAAAGAAGGCGGGTATTGCCTCTGCCTTCGCATCTTTGATCACATTGTCATCGGGCGGCTCCACTGGGCGCGAGGGGCCCGTGGTGCATATGGCGGCGATGATTTCGTCGTGGGTGTCCACACGTATTCAGGCCGATGGTATAACCGGGCGCGACTTGCTGGGTTGCGCTGTCGCCGCAGCCGTTTCGGCGTCGTTTAACGCGCCCATCGCTGGGGCCTTGTTCGCGCTAGAGGTGGTCTTGCGTCACTTCGCCGTTCACGCCTTTGCGCCCATCGTGATCGCCAGTGTGGCGGGTACAGTGATTTCGCGTCTAAGCTTTGGCAATGTCACCGAATTTTCGCTGCCTGTCGAAAGCAGCCTTGTTTTCTATGTTGAATTGCCTGCGTTCCTGATCCTCGGTCTTTTGTCCGGGCTTGTCGCTGTGGCGCTGATGCGTGCTATCTTTTGGGCGGATGACATCGGCAACTTTGTGCAAGAGGAAACCGGGCTTCCACGCTGGCTGCGCCCCGCGATTGCGGGCGGGATGCTGGGTGGCATCGCCATCATGTACCCGCACATCATTGGTGTTGGATATGAAACCACCTCGGCTGCGTTGACGGGGGAGTTGGTGTTTCATGAGGTGGTGATTTTTGCCGTCCTCAAAGCCGTGGCCGTGGCCATCACCATGGCGGGGCGGATGGGCGGCGGGGTGTTTTCACCGTCATTGATGATGGGCGCGCTGACGGGCTTGGCCTTTGGCATTGTCGCGACATCGATCTTTCCCAATATTTCTGGCAACGAAACGCTGTATGCCTTGGCCGGGATGGGCGCCGTTGCAGCCGCCGTACTGGGCGCGCCGATTTCCACGACGCTGATCGTGTTTGAACTGACAGGGGACTGGCACACCGGTCTGGCGGTGATGGTTGCGGTGTCACTGTCCACCGCGTTGGCGTCGCGATTGGTGAACCGGTCGTTCTTCCTGACGCAGCTGGAAAGGGCAGACAAACACGTCGCCGCGGGGCCGCAGGCCTATCTGTTGTCGTTGTACAAAGCGGTGGTGGTGATGCGCGGCAAAGACAGCCCCGGCGCGGCCTCGCGCGATGCCTGTCTGGAAATGATGGAGATGGGGGTTTTCATCGAACCCGAAGCAACATTGGAAACCGCTTTGCCGATTTTCCAACGCACCGGATACAGCTTTTTGCCAGTTGTCGCCCCCGCCACGGATGAGGGGGAGGCGACGTTATTGGGCGCATTGTTCCATGTGGACGCGCTAAGCGCTTATAACCGCGCCTTGGCCGCGACAGCAGCCGAAGAGCATTCCTAGACGGTCAAAGCTGTTCTACGGCGACTTTGCCGGAAGGATAGAAGGCAAGGTGATCTTTGATCCGTGCAACTTCTTCCTTTGGGGCTTCGTATGACCAAGCGGCATCCTCAAGCGTTTCGCTTTTCGTCTGGATCGAAAAGTAGTTGGCTTCGCCCTTGTGTGGGCATGTTGTGCGCTTGTCGCTTGCATCAAGAAAAGCCATCGCGACATCGCCGCGCGGGAAATAGATAACCGGCGAATACCCGTTTTCTTCCAATTCAAGCGCGTTCACGCTTTCGGCCAATACAGCGCCACCCGCGCGGACCACCCATTTTCCATCGGCTTTTCGGATTGTGATGTGGTTCATCATGGCGTTTTCTCCCCAGAAGTATTGCGGCTGCATACTAGCCTTAGCTTCATGACAGTTCCATGTCGCAAAATCTACCTTACAGACTGTCACAGGGGCGCGGTCGCGCCCTCCAGCCAAATTCGTGCAGTTGAAGTAACGCGCGGGGCAATCTTTTCAAAGACCTGTGCGTGGTATGCGTCAACCCACGCACGCTCATCGTTGGTCAGGTTTTCCGTTAGGATAAGGCGGCGGTCGATGGGCACGAAGGTCAGCGTTCTGAAGGATAACATCGTGCGTGCATCAGCGCCGGGCAGGGCGGGCGCGTCCTCTACAACGATCAGGTTTTCAATACGGATGCCAAAGGCCCCTTCGCGGTAATAGCCGGGTTCGTTTGACAGGATCATGCCCGTTTGCAACGGAACATCCGACACTTTTGAAATACGCTGGGGCCCTTCGTGCACGCTTAGAAAAGCGCCGACACCGTGGCCCGTGCCGTGGTCGTAGTCTTGCCCGGCCAGCCACAGCGGATAGCGGGCCAATGCGTCAAGGTCGCGCCCTGCCAACCCTTTGGGCCAGCGCACGCGAGAGATGGCAATCATGCCCTGAAGCACGCGGGTGAAGCATTCTTTTTCGTCCTGCCCGATATCGCCCACGGCGACCGTGCGGGTGATGTCGGTCGTTCCATCGACATATTGGCCACCGCTGTCGATCAACAGAAGTTCGCCGTTCTTAACCTCGCGGTTGGTATCTTTCGTCACGCGGTAATGGACTATGGCGCCATTCGGCCCGCTGCCCGCGATGGTTTCAAAACTGATTTCCCGCAACGCGTTTGTGGCGCGACGGCAGACTTCCAATTCGGTCACAACGTCGATTTCAGTCAGGCGCGAGTTCGGAGCAGTCGCGTCGAGCCATGTCAGAAACTCAACCATCGCGGCACCGTCGCGCAGATGCGCCTCGGCCGAGCCTGCGATTTCGGCGGCGTTTTTGCACGCTTTGGGCAAGATGCAGGGATCTTCGCCATAGGCAGTATTGGCGGACCCTTCGGCCAGTTGCTGCGATATGGCCAATGGTGCGCTGGCCGCGTCGACGCGCATCGTGCCCGAAAACGCCCTAAGCGCGGCATGAAACTCATTGACCGGCTGCACTTGGAATCCTGTGCCAATATGAGAGGCCACATCGGAATAGCGCGCCGGGTTTGCATCATAAACGATGATCGACCCGTCGGCCTGCAAGATTGCAAAGCACTGCATCACCGGATTGTGGGCCACATCCGAGCCCCGGATGTTCAGCAGCCAACAGATTGAATCGGGCAGGGTCAGAACAACGGCGTCTTGACCAGCCTCCTTCAATACGGCCCCAAGGCGGGTGCGTTTGGACGTTGAACTTTCGCCTGCAAGCCCTTCTGAATGCGCTGAAATTGGTTTGGAAGGGGGCGGCGGGCGATTGTCCCATATCGCGTGAACAAGAGAGCCGTTCATCGGCTTAAGCCCGATACCCGATCCCGCCAGACGCTTTTCAAGCTCGTCAATTTCCTTCTTCGTATGAAGAAGGCTGTCAAAGCCGAAAGTACCGCCGTTTGGCATGTTGGTCCGTAACCACGCGGCAAGGGTCACCTCGGGCCAATTCACGGGGGTGAACGCTGTTGGATCGATTTGTGCGTGAACCTGCACCCGATAGCGGCCGTCGACGAACACGCCCGCCACATCATTCAACACCGCGCAAAACCCCGCAGAACCGGTGAACCCGGTTAGCCAAGCCAGACATTCGTCTGCGGGCGCAACATACTCGCCCTGATGCACGTCTGACCGAGGTACCAAGTACCCATCAAGCGCATGTTTCGCCATTTTCGCGCGCAAAGCGGCCAGCCGGGGTGGGCCGTTTTCGGGGCGGGTTGCTGTTTCAAAAGTCTGGAACATCGGCGGCCTTTTCAGAAGACGGCGAATATGCCGTTTCGCCGAGTTTTGACGCCCCGCCAAAGAACTGCAATGCCTTGGGCGGGGATATTTATTTCAACGCTCTAAGAGGCGCGCTTGATGCCCGCGAACCGGGCGCGGGCCCGTGGGTCGCTGTCAAACAGGCTGGCAAGCTGTTCGGTCATTGCACCCGCCAGTTGTTCGACATCGGTAATCGTAACCGCGCGGTCGTAATAGCGGGTCACATCGTGGCCAATGCCGATGGCGATCAGTTCAACCATCTTGCGCTTTTCGACCATCGCGATCACATCGCGCAGGTGCTTTTCAAGATAGTTCGCAGGGTTCACCGACAGGGTGCTGTCATCCACCGGTGCCCCGTCTGAAATGACCATCAGGATCTTGCGTGCCTCGTGACGGGCGGCCATGCGGCGGTGGGCCCATTCCAGCGCCTCGCCATCAATGTTTTCTTTAAGCAACCCTTCCTTCATCATTAGGCCAAGGTTGGCACGGGCGCGACGCCATGGGGTGTCGGCCTGTTTATAGATGATGTGGCGCAGGTCATTCAGGCGGCCTGGTTGTTGCGCGCGCCCTTCGGCCAGCCAACGTTCGCGGCTTTGCCCACCTTTCCAAGCGCGTGTCGTGAAGCCAAGGATTTCGACCTTGACCTGACACCGTTCCAACGTGCGGGCCAGAATATCGGCGCAGATGGCCGCGATGGAAATCGGACGGCCCCGCATAGAGCCGGAATTATCCAGCAGTAAGGTCACGACCGTGTCGCGGAATTCGGTGTCTTTTTCGATCTTGAACGACAGCGGGGTTGTGGGGTTCGCCACAACGCGGGCCAAGCGGCCTGCATCCAAGATGCCTTCTTCCAGATCGAATTCCCAACTGCGGTTTTGCTGTGCCTGAAGGCGGCGTTGCAGTTTGTTTGCAAGCCGGCTTACAGCGCCCTTCAGCGGGTCAAGCTGCTGATCCAGATACGCGCGCAGGCGTTCCAGTTCGGCGGCTTCGGCCAAATCTTCGGCGCGGATCTCTTCGTCATACTCGGTCGCGAAAACTTCGTAGTTTGGATCCGCGTCAGAATGTGCAGGTGGGGCAGGCGGTTCCAGTGGTGCTTCGCCATCTGGCAGCTCTGCCTCATCCGACATTTCCATGTCGGCCATGTCATCCATCGAAACCTGCGCTTCAGCGGAATCGTGGGTTTCATCCTGACTTTGTTCCGGGCTGGCGTCGCTTTCGTCCGAGGATTGATCTTCGTCGTTGCCAGTGGAGTCCGGCTGATCGTCGTCTTGATCTTCTTCGGCGGTCTGATCTTCGGACTCTTCGTCTTCCATGTCTGGGTCGTCGCCCAGCTGGTCGCCATATCCAAGGTCCGAGATCACCTGCCGCGCGAATTTGGCGAAAGCGGCCTGATCGCTCAGCGTGTCCTGAAGGTCATCAAGCGTGCCACCCGCCTGTTCTTCGATGAAACCGCGCCACAGTTCCATTACGTTTTGGGCACCAGTTGGAAGATCGCGGCCAGTGGCAAGATGGCGGATCAGATATCCGGCAGCCGTCGCAAGGGGCGCATCTGAGGCCGCGGTGATTTCATCGTACCCTTTGCGGGTCGCATCCGCGTCAATCATCGCGTCGATGTTCCCGGCGGTTCCGGGCATCGCGCGCGCGCCGACGGCTTCGCACCGGGCGGTTTCCATCGCCTCATAAAGGTCACGCGCCATTTCGCCTTGCGGCTGATAACGATTGTGCGTTGCCGCATCGTGAAATTTGCGACGCAGGGCGTATGCGTCCGCAGTGCCACGGGCCAACAGCACCTCGTCCCGAGTCATCCGGCGTGAAATTTGCGGCAGGCGCACGCTGTCGTTGGTCATGCCGGGGGGATCAACAGAATAGGTTACGCCCAATTCAGGTTCATCGGCCATAACCTTGGTCGCTTCGGCCAAAGCCTTTTTGAACGGATCGGCGGGGTTGTCGGATTTCTGGGTCATATGGCCTGTGACTTCGCGCTAGCAATGCACGGCCAATCTAGGGCCATTCAAATAGGATGACCATAGGGGCGCGGGCAAAACCGGTGGCGATAGGTCCCCGTTACAGGATCAAGGCGCTACAATCATCGATCCGCTGTTCGATCGCATCTTTTGCCCGCTGGGCGCGGATTTCATCGTTGCTGTATTGTATGTCAGCCAAAAGATAGGCGATTTCGCTCCAGCCGCTGGCGTGCCACAGGATCGGTTTAGATGTGGGCACACCCCGTTCAATGGCATCTGGAAGCGTCGCGCTTAGCATCATTTCAAAGTTTTGATGCGCCCGCTCTGTCGTTGAAACATCGGGATTTTTAAGCGCCCGTTGGTTCGTCGCAAGGGCCGACAACCGCCCCGAACACTTCGCGAAAACTTCGGCCCGTTCGTGGGCCGTAGAGGGCAGGGTAAGCGCGGCGGACGCGGTCAAAGCCGACAGCGCCACGCCGCGCACGGTGGAGAACGCTGTAACTGTCATGTAACAAATGTATGACGGAAAGATATCAAGCGTCAATACATCGTATATACATACAGGTCATCGTGGCGCGACGTTAGAAACGAAAACGGCCGGGCAGGTGCCCAGCCGTATGATAGCTAAAGAAGTGTGCTACTTAGCAGGAAAGTTCGACCCGCAGGTAAGCGGCAGACCCAAGTTTTTCCAGCGGTATAACCGTATCGACGTCGCCATTGGATAAACGCGCCAATGGGCGCGATGCATCTGCGGCACATCCAGAAACTGCACGCGCTGCTGCTTCGACTTCGCGTTGGGTTACGCCAAGATTGACCTTGCGAAAGCCGACAAGCGCGAATTTCTTAAACTCGCTGACACCAACTTCATAGCGATCGCCGCCCACCGTAACCGGCCGACGGCTTTTCCAGATATCGTCGGTTTTGTTCGCGTTGACTTCCGCCATCTGAATTTGGGCCGGCGTGCGCGTTTCCTCTGTGCAGGCAGAAAGGAGCACGGACGCGGCAACCAGAATTGATGCGGAAAGCCTAATCATCAACCCAAGCTCATGCTTGCTGCGCTTTCGGGCAGTTCTTCGTCAAAACAGCGCTGATAGAACTCGGCGACGGTCTGACGTTCCAGCTCATCACATTTGTTAAGGAACGTCAGGCGGAAGGCATAGCCCACATCGCGGAAGATCGTGGCGTTCTGCGCCCAGGCGATAACCGTCCGTGGGCTCATCACGGTCGAAAGGTCGCCGTTCATGAACGCGGTACGGGTCAAGTCTGCGACTGTCACCATCTGGCTGACGATCTTACGACCCTTTTCGGTGTTGTAGGTCGCGTTCTTTGACAGAACGATATTGGTTTCCGCATCATGGCTTAGATAGTTCAGCGTCGCGACAAGCGACCAACGGTCCATCTGGCCTTGGTTGATCTGCTGCGTGCCGTGATAAAGCCCGGTCGTGTCCCCCAAACCAACGGTGTTGGCCGTGGCAAACAGGCGGAAATACGGGTTCGGCGTGATCACTTCGTTTTGGTCCAGAAGGGTCAGCTTACCGTCAACTTCCAGCACACGCTGGATCACGAACATAACGTCAGCCCGGCCTGCATCGTATTCATCGAACACAATCGCGGTTGGGTTGCGCAGGGCCCAAGGCAGGATACCTTCTTGGAATTCGGTGACCTGAACGCCATCACGCAGCTTGATCGCATCCTTACCGATAAGGTCGATCCGGCTGATGTGGCTATCAAGGTTTACGCGCACACAAGGCCAGTTCAGGCGGCTTGCGACTTGTTCGATGTGCGTCGATTTACCCGTGCCGTGATACCCTTGGATCATCACGCGGCGGTTGTGCGAAAAACCGGCAAGGATGGCCAATGTCGTATCAGGGTCGAACTTGTAAGTGCTGTCGTTTTCGGGCACGCGGTCGGTACGATCGGCAAACCCTTTGACCACCATATTGGAGTCGATCCCGAAGACTTCGCGGACCGAGATTTCTTCGGTGGGTTTAGCGTTAATATCCATCGTTCCGTCCGCCATAAATCGCCTCGCATCTTTCGCGGTCAAATAGTCCCGCGTGTTTTCAGCCGATTTAGTGGAACATATCGCGCAGGGGTGCAAGGGGAACGCCGCTTTGTTGGCGAAATCTGCGCAGCCTCATTCGCTTTCACAGCCAAACCGGCCAGGCCTGTTCGACCTGACCAACAGGAGGGGGGAGGGCGTTAAAAACGAAACGCGACATGCCCACCTGACAAGTCACAGGCTTGTGAGACAGCGTAATTTTGCACTTTGGCGTTAGGGGCTTATCAATGTTGACAAGTAAGGTGCACACAACAACCGCAAACGCCCAAACCCGTAAGCGACGACATGATACTTGCGCGGGGGCGTTTGGCCAAAAGGATCGGAAGAAAACGATGAAAAGGCGAAATCTGTTGAAGGGGGCGACCTCTATCGCGTGTCTGGCGGCACTCCCGCGCAGCGCAGTTGCCAAGGCATTTGAGGTGACTCGGACCGACGCGGAATGGAAAGCGCGGCTAACCGACCTTGAATACAAAGTGATGCGCAAAGAAGGGACAGAGCGCGCGTTTTCCAGCCCCCTAAACGACGAAAAGCGCGCGGGCGTCTTTGCGTGCAAGGGCTGTGATCTTCCGCTTTATGATGCGTCTACAAAGTATGACAGCGGTACGGGCTGGCCCAGCTTTTGGCAGCCATTGGAAAACGCAGTGGAAACCAAACCCGACCGAAAGCTGCTGGTTGTCAGAACAGAAGTGCATTGTCGCCGCTGTGGAAGCCACTTGGGCCATGTGTTCAATGACGGCCCGCCACCGACCGGAAAACGCCATTGCCTGAACGGTGTCAGCCTGGTTTTCAAAGCCGCTTAGCCCAAAATCCCATCCCCTGACGTAGCGTAAAAGCGCAAATCCCCGAAAATGACGCGTTTCGGGGATTCTTCCCGTTTAAATTTTTCCGTTCGGTCAATTATTTCAGGGCCAGCTGGCATGAACCCGCAATTTTGAACGGGTTTCTGAAAAATCATGATCAGCAAACTTTTGACGGTTTGGCCTTCGTGAATAACTCGACGGGCCGGGCGGTGGGACTTGTTTGAAGAGCAAGGTTAACGGGGGCTACATGACGCATGACAATGAAACCGGTGTTCCTAGAACACACCGGCAAATGGTTCTGGAACGTGTTGTTCAAGAACTTAAGAAACTTACAGAGGGTTGGCCGCGCGGTTCGTGCGATGCCGTGGCGTTGGAGCTGGCATCACGGTTGTCGGAAAACGTGGCCTTTGATGGGGCAGGGGTACGCCCCAATGATGTTCTAAGCGAACTTATCACAATCGCTGCGCGGCTTGATCGCATCGCCAGCGCAGAGGAGCGGAATGGTGCGCAGCCCGGCTGATACCGGGCCGCGATTAGTCTTGGAAGCTACGGCTTTCCTTGATCTGATCCCACGCCCAGACCACCTCTTGCAGGCGATCCTCGTCATCACGGTTGCCGCCGTTCATGTCTGGGTGCAGATCCTTAACCAAGGATTTGTACTGCTTCCGGATTTCAGCCTTGGTCCAGTGATCCCGGGCTTCCAGGATATCCAGCGCCTTACGCTCGGTGGGCGGCAGGCGGCGCGTGGTGCTGCCGGTTCCGCCTTTGCCACGGTTTTGCGTGGCGTTGTCACCCAACACCTGATGCGGGTCATCCACGCCAAGCCGCGCCCAAGCGCGCTGTTCCTCTGATTTCTTGAAGGGCTTGGTTTCGCGTTCCCAGACGCGATCTTTTTCCATCTGGGCTTCCATTTCTTCTTCGGTCGTGCCGTTGAAGAAGTTCCACTTCAAATTGTACTCGCGCACGTGGTCTTTGCAGAACCACAGATACTCATCCAGATGATCTGGTGATTTGGGCGCACGATATTGGCCCGGCTCTTCACAGCCAGGATGCTCGCACTTGCGTTTCGAGGTCTCAAACGCCCCCGACATACCGCGCCGCCCACGCGTGCGCTTTTTCTTGTCCGCCGAAACGGAGATATCGAATCCGAACGGATTGCTCTTAGTCATTGCCAGCCACCTTTTCGACTCGGACGTGAGAGTTTAGAGCTTTGGTCAGAGGAATGAAGGGGGAGAGAGCCAAAAAATGACTGTCGCTGAAGAAATTCACACAAAGCTTACAAACGCGTTCCATCCAACGCACCTGAGTGTTGTTGACGAAAGCGAACAACATATAGGGCATGCGGGGTATCAGGAAGGGGGCGAAAGCCATTTTCGTGTAGAAATCAATGCGCCGGAATTCGCCGATATGTCGCGTATCGCGCGCCACCGCGCGGTTCATGCGGCGATTGGCCCTGAATTGGTAGGTCGCATTCACGCGCTTGCCCTAAAGATCGACGGTTGACCGCTTACTCTGCGGCCATCCCGTTTTGCTGTTTTTGGGCATCATCTGCCACAGCTGCGGGCCCAAGGGCGGGCGCGTTGCCTTCTTCAGCAGCCTCGATCGCTGGTGTCGCACCTTCGGGCGCATCAACGGTGAGAGAGGCAACTGCCGCTGCCGCCAGCGCCTCGGGGCGCTTTTCTGCAAGCGTCGAGGTTGCCACGGGCGCCTCAACATTTTCGCCAGCAAGGGTGCGGCGGAAGACGAGCATGTTCTGGAACGTCGTGGTCTTTCCGGTCAGGCCCTGACGTTCTTCACACGGCAGCGTGTCGGTGCGTTGGTATTCCCAACCGTCCTGACCCATGTCGTTCATCAGCTTGGTCAGAGCATGGGCAAATCTTGCCTGCGTGCCCTTCAGACCTTTGGCTTTTTCACCGCGAACTGGCGCGGGAATCACTTTGTATTCGAATCGCGGCATCACACATCGCCCCCGTTTACTACGTTCGGAACCCTAGCGATTCGACGACGCAGAGTCCAAGCCCACTGAAAAATTAACAGATGTCGCGGCGGCGGTGCCACATTCGGCACCGCCCAAAACGTTGGCTTACGCCAGTTTCTTGGCCACAATTTCGTTCACGGCCTTCGGGTTGGCTTTGCCGCCCGTGGCCTTCATCACCTGACCAACAAACCACCCGGCAAGTTTCGGGTTCTGCTTGGCCTTTTCGACCTGCGCAGGGTTGTCGGCGATGATTTGTTCGACAGCGGCTTCGATCGCGCCCAAGTCGGTAACCTGCTTCATGCCGCGGTCTTCGACGATCTGCGCGGGGTCGCCGCCTTCGGTATAGACGATTTCAAACAAGTCTTTCGCGATCTTGCCGGAAATGTCGCCCTTTTTGATCAGGCCCACAATCGCGCCCAGCTGATCCGGGGATACCGGGCTGTCGGTGATGTCTTTGTCGTCTTTCTTTAGACGGCCAAACAGTTCGTTGATCACCCAGTTGGCGGCCAGCTTGCCGTCGTTGCCATCGGCGACCTTTTCGAAATAGGCGGCGTTTTCAGCCTCGGCCGTCAGAACAGAGGCGTCGTATTCGGTCAGGCCGAATTCGGTGACAAACCGCGCCTTCTTTTCGTCGGGCAGTTCGGGCAGGGTTTTCGCGATGTCGTCGACCCAGCCTTGCTCAATCTCTAGTGGCAGCAGGTCGGGGCAGGGGAAGTAACGGTAATCATGCGCTTCTTCCTTGGACCGCATCGAACGCGTTTCGCCCTTGTCGGGATCGTACAGGCGGGTTTCCTGCACCACTTCACCGCCGTCTTCGACGATTGCGATTTGGCGGCGGGCTTCGTATTCGATCGCCTGCTGGATAAAGCGCATGGAGTTCATGTTCTTGATCTCGCAGCGCGTGCCAAGGTGGCTGAAATCCTGCGTTTCCTGATACTTTTCGTATGCACCGGGGCGACAGATCGAAACGTTCACATCTGCGCGCAGGTTGCCGTTTTGCATGTTGCCGTCACAGGTGCCCAGATAGCGCAGGATCTGGCGCAGCTTCACAACATAGGCGGCGGCCTCTTCTGGGCCACGAATGTCGGGGCGGCTGACGATTTCCATCAACGCGACGCCGGTCCGGTTCAGGTCCACGAAGGACATGTTCGGGTCCATGTCGTGGATTGATTTACCGGCATCCTGTTCAAGGTGAATGCGTTCTACACGCACTTTGCGCGCAACGCCGGGGGCCATATCGACGATGATTTCGCCTTCGCCCACGATGGGGTGATACAGCTGCGAAATCTGATAACCCTGCGGCAGATCTGGGTAAAAATAGTTCTTACGGTCAAAGGCTGAAAACAGGTTGATATCTGCCTTCAGACCAAGGCCGGTGCGCACGGCCTGCTCTACGCAGAATTCGTTGATGACGGGTAGCATGCCGGGCATCGCCGCGTCCACGAAGGCTACGTTGGAATTTGGTTCCGCGCCGAAAGTCGTCGAAGCGCCGGAAAACAGCTTGGCGTTAGAGGAGACCTGCGCGTGCACCTCTAGGCCGATCACAAGCTCCCAATCGTGCTTGGCGCCGGCGATTACTTTGGGTTCGGGTGCGGTAAAGCTAAGATCAAGCATCTTTTTGCGTCCTGTCAGGGGTCGAACAGCGTTCTAAGACAGACCCCGGAAGGGGGCAAGGGGCCGATGCCATTGGCGGGCTACCGCGCATGGAAAATTGCCACGATTGCCGGGTTTGGCGTTTGCAGGCATCTTTTTCTGGATGGGCGCACTGGGCCCATTGTCACCCATTCGTGGATCACCATGAAAAACGTAGTACTTATCGTCGCCCTGTTAATGCTGCCCGCCGGATGCGGCGCCCGCGAAGCGCAAGTGGAGGCAGAGGTTGTAACAATGGGCACCTCTGTCAGCCCGACTTTGCCCGTCATGCGCTGGGATGCGCAGCGCCCTTCGGCGCAGGCCGAGGCGTGGACACGTGCATCGCTGAAGGCGCTGGAAACCCATGGCGCAGAGTTGGCAGAGATTGTTCCTGCCGACATTGAAAACTACTGCCCGGCCTACGTGGATGCGCCAATGCCGAACCGGCGTGCGTTTTGGGCGGGCCTATTTTCTGCGCTGGCCAAGCATGAAAGCACGTGGAACCCCAAGGCCGTCGGTGGCGGTGGGAAGTGGTACGGGCTGGTGCAGATTTCACCGGCCACAGCACGTGGTTACGGTTGTGCGGCAAGAACCGGCGACGCCCTGACGGATGGGAAGGCCAACCTGTCCTGCGCTATTCGGATCGCGGCGCATACAGTGGCACGTGATGGCGTGGTGTCTGCCGGTGGGCGTGGCATTGCCGCCGATTGGGGGCCGTTCCACAGTCAGCGCAAGCGGGCCGACATCATCAAATGGACCAACGCGCAGGATTACTGCCAAAGCCCCGGTTAAACGCCCCCGACCAAGGATCGAGCCCAACTTGGGCGGCGCGTGCTGTCAACCAAACTAACGGTTGGCGCGTGCCGTCCGCCAAGGGCCAAGGTGGCGCTGCGCAGCAGTTTGATCCCTTCTTCCGATTTAACGGGCAGGGCTGATGGTGAAATCGGCTCTCCGACTGTCATGCGATAGGGCTGGCGGTGTTTGTTCAGTGTTTCATGGAACAGCGTAATGTCGCGCAGCGTTGGGTGGATCAAATCAAATAAATAAAACAGCACAGAATTTCGCGCGCGGATGTTGATCGGAATAACGGGAAGATCGAACTTTCGCGCAATCATCGCAGCAGATGCCATCCACGGTCGTTCATGCAGTTTCAGCCCGCGCCGTTTGGCCAAGCGGCCAGACGGGAAGATCACGCCAACGCGCCCTTGGTCGATTGCGGTACGGGTATAGGCCATGGTTTCGCGGGTCTTGCCGTGGCTGCGCTTTTCGGGGCGCCATTCGACCGGGGCGATCATGCTTTCCATTTGTGGCAGCACGCGCAGGATGTCGTGGTTTGCATAAAAGAACAGATCGGGGCGGATTTTTGAAAGGCAGCTCCACAGCATGATCCCGTCAGCAATGCCGGTGGGGTGGTTCGCAACCACAAGCGCGGGGCCGGTGCGCGGGATGTTTTCAAGCCCGAACACATCCACATCGCGCGCAAGAAGCCGCGCCATTTCATCCATGATCAAAGGAGATGGGTGATGCTGCAAAGCTTGACCAAGCGCAACAGTTCGGGGATAGCCCAAAAGGCGCGTCAGAACGTTGCGGGAGGGTGCCGCCAGCGGATGCTGGGTAAACAGCCAAGGCGCGCGTTCCTCGATTAGTGGGTCGATTCTTTCCTGCATGCGCTTTGTCACCATATCGGCGTGACAGTTACGTAACATCTAGGCGGGTAAACGGCTTTTTGGCGAGTCCATTTTTTGGGCATGACGCCGCACCGGCGGAGTCATGCCAACATTTTGTGCGGGTTAGGAGCCCAACATTCGCCCAACCATTTCGCCCATATCCCGCGACAGACCGCCCTGTGCGGCGATGCGTTCAAGCTGTGCCCGGATCATGCCTTGACGGTCTGCATCATACCGCCGCCACGTTTCAAACGCGGTGGACATACGCGCAGCGGTTTGCGGGTTCGCGCCGTCCAGTTTGATCAGCCAGTCCGCAAGGAAGGTATAAGAGGCCCCACTTGGGTCATGGAAACCCGCCGCGTTCATCGACAGCGCACCGATAACAGACCGGAACCGGTTCGGGTTCTTCCAATCGAAATCCTTATGCGTGGTCAGTTCGCTGGCCAAAGCCGCAGTCTTTTCCGGCGCGGCATATGAAACCTGAAGCGAGAACCACTTGTCGATGACAAGCCGGTCATCCTTCCACTGGTCATAGAAAGACGCGACAGCATCGTCGCCCGCGCCGACCGACAGCAGGCTTGCGAAGGCACTAAGCTGATCGCTCATGTTGTCGGCAGCTGCGAATTGCACAGCGGCCTGCGCGCCGCCATCCGTTTCCGACAGCAATGACAGAACGGTTTCGCGCAACGCACGGCGCCCTGCATCCTTTGCGTCAGGCGAATAGGGGCCGGGGCAGGCCATCTGGCCGTAGAGGTTGGGAAGGTCTGCCAACAGGTGCTGTGCAGCCGCGCGTTTCAGGCGCTTGGCGGCACGATAGATCGCGTCAGGGTCAGGTGTAACGCCGCTGTCAAACAGCGACTGCGCGATATCATCCTGCGACGGAAGGCCCATCGCCAAGGCGCGGAACGCCGGGTCCAGTGTCTCATCAACGGCAACTGCCCGCAGCGCATCCAGATAAGCTGCCGACGGTTCGGTGTTTTCGCTGACCATCCGCATCAGCACGTCTTTGGCCAGGGCGCGGCCAGCCTCCCACTTGTTAAAGGGGTCGGTATCATGGGCCAAAAGGAACGCGCGTTCATCGGCGCTGGTATCGCGGTTCAGGATGACGGGCGCGGAAAAGCCCCGCAGGATCGATGGGACGGGACGCGTGGACAGGCCGGTGAAGGTAAAGCTTTGCTCGGCGTCGGTCATTTCTAGAACGGTGGTGGGCTGCACCTCGTCCCCGTTCGGGTTCAGCAGACCCACGGCGATGGGAATAACCTGCGGCTCTTTCTGATCCTGCCCCGGGGTCGCGGGCGTTTTTTGTTTGAACGAAAGGGTATAGGTGCCGTCGTTGAAGTCATCCGACACGTCCAGCCGCGGTGTGCCGGCCTGCGAATACCAGCGTTTGAACTGGCCAAGGTCGCGCCCTGTGGCATCTTCAAAAACCTTGATCCAGTCTTCGATGGTGGCGGCGTCGCCGTCGTGGCGGTCAAAGTACAGATCCAGCGCCTTGGCATAGCTGTCATCGCCGACAAGCTGCTTCAGCATGCCAATCACCTCGGCGCCTTTTTCATAGACGGTCGCGGTATAGAAATTGTTGATCTCGACATAGCTTTCGGGGCGCACGGGGTGGGCCAGCGGGCCATTATCTTCGCGGAACTGACGGGCGCGCAGCATCAAGACATCTTCGATCCGCTTGACCGCGTGGCTGCGCATGTCGCCCGAAAATTGCTGATCGCGATACACGGTCAGCCCTTCCTTAAGGCACAGCTGGAACCAGTCGCGGCAGGTGATGCGGTTGCCTGTCCAGTTATGGAAATATTCATGCGCGATGATCGCTTCGATCCGGGCATAATCCAAATCCGTGGCTGTTTCGGGCGAGGCAAGCACATAGCGGGAGTTGAAGATATTCAGCCCCTTATTCTCCATCGCGCCCATGTTGAAATCATCCACGGCGACGATGTTAAACACGTCCAGATCGTATTCGCGGCCATAGACGTCTTCGTCCCATTTCATCGACCGTTTCAGGGCGTCCATCGCATAGTCGCATTTTTCAACGTCGCCAGGGCGTACCCAGATGTTGAGGTCAACATGCTTACCAGACGCGGTCGTGAAGCTGTCGGAAAACGCTTCCAACTGTCCAGCGACCAGTGCGAACAGATAGGCAGGCTTGGGCCATGGGTCGGTCCATTCTGCCCAGCCGTCACCTTGGGCTGACGGGTTGCCGTTTGACAGAAGGACGGGCAGGTCGCCTTCGACCCGGACGGTGAACGGGGCCATGACATCGGGGCGGTCAGGATAGAAGGTGATCTTGCGAAAACCTTCGGCCTCGCACTGGGTGCAGTACATGCCGTTTGACATATAAAGGCCCTCCAGCGCGGTGTTGCCTTCGGGGGCGATTTCGACCTCTGCCTCCCAAATGAACGCGCCTTGAGGCACGTCGCAGGTCAGGCCGGTTTCCGAGAGGGTAGGCGTGACAGTTTCCCCATCAATCTTGGCCCAGATCAGTTTCACCTGTTCGCCGTGCAGAAAGAATTCCTGCGAAGGGGCGTCCGCGTTGGGCACGAATGAGATCTTAGAGGTGACGCGCGTTGCCTTGGGGGCAAGTTGAAACGTCAATTCAACCTGCGAGATCTGCCAGCCAAACGGGGTATAGTCAGACAGGTGAATGGCCTTGGCTGTGTCGCTGCTCATCGCGGGGAATCCTTTGGGCAAATTGGATTGTGTGTGACGGCGGTAAACTTAGGGCCAGCCGTCAGGGGGTACAAGGTGGCGCACACACGTCGCTGGGGGTGCCTGTTTGGCACAGTCAATGTGCGCATTGGTGCTCTTCACGTGTTCAAATATTGCCTATACTGTTAGTGTGACGAAGAAAGAGGACGGACATGGCGCGCCCAATTGTCGGCATTATCGGCAACCACCACTTGATCAACGACAGCTATCCGACCCATGCGGGCGGTACGATGAACTCCGAAGCGATTGCACAGGTGTCCAATGCGATACCGCTGCTAATCCCGGCTGATCCTGCCTATGTCGCGGTCGATGAGTTGCTGGAGGTTTGCGACGGCTTTCTGTTCACGGGCGGCCGCCCCAACGTCCACCCAGAAGAATACGGTGAAGACCCAACAGAGGCGCACGGCGCATTCGATCGCGCCCGCGACGCGATCACCTTGCCGCTGATCCGGGCATTGGTTGAACGCGGCCAACCGTTCCTTGGAATTTGCCGCGGCTTTCAAGAAGTGAACGTGGCGATGGGCGGCACGCTTTACCCCGAAATCCGCGATCTGCCAGGGCGCATGAACCACCGGATGCCGCCCGACGGAACGTTGGAAGAAAAGTTTGCACTGCGCCACGTTGTTGAGTTCACCGACGGCGGCCCGTTTGAAAAGTTGTTCGGCGCGCGTGAAGTGATGACCAACACGCTGCACGGGCAGGGGATCAAGACGCCCGGTACGCGCATCGTGATTGATGGTTTTGCCCCCGACGGAACGCCCGAGGCGATCTATGTCAAAGACGCACCCGGCTTTACGTTGTCGGTTCAGTGGCACCCTGAATATAACGCCGCATGCGACCCGGTTTCGCGCCCCTTGTTCGAAGCTTTCGGCGTCGCGGTTAAGGCGTGGGCTGATGGGCATCGGGCCCCGGTTTTGAAAACGGCCTGACGGGCGGCATTTACTGTCCCGCAACTTCGCGCCATGTTGCGCGCAGGAGGTGCCACATGAAACGTTCGCGCATCAATCAGATCATGGCCTCGGCGGATGAGTTTATCCGCTCGTTTTCATTCACTCTGCCACCGTTCGCCTATTTCACACCGGATGAGATGCGCGCCCGCAAGGCGCAGCTTTCGCGGGTGATCGACGCGCGGATGGGGTGGGACATCACCGACTATGGTGAGGGTGATTTTGACAAAACCGGCCTGTTCCTGTTCACGCTGCGCAATGGCCAGCTTGACGATCTGAAGCGCGGGCAGGGCATGTGTTACGCTGAAAAGCTGCTGATTTCACGGCAAGATCAGCTTAGCCCGATGCACACCCATGTCATCAAAGCCGAAGATATCATCAACCGCGGCGGCGCTACGCTGGCTGTTCAGCTTTACGGCGCTGACGGGCAGGGCGGGTTTGATGAAAGCGCGGGTGGTACAGTGGTGTGCGATGGTATTGAACGCGCGTTCGCACCCGGCGAGGTTCTGAAACTAGCACCGGGCGAAAGCGTGACCCTTATGCCGGGTGATTGGCATGCTTTCTGGGGCGAAGGTGGCGACGTTCTGGTCGGCGAGGTGTCGACGGTCAACGACGATATGACCGACAACATCTTCCGCGATCCCATCGGTCGCTTCGCCGAGGTGGAGGAGGATGTGCCCCCCCTTCACCTTCTTGTTTCGGATTACGAAAAGCTTCTTTAAGCCGCGGTTAGCGCCCGCGCTTCGTGCTTTTTCAAGCATAGGCGCGAGGTCGGGCCGTAAGACCCGATATCGCTGCGCAGTTCCGGAAAGACGCGGAACAGCTCTTCGCGGGCTGGGTCAAGGATACCGTCCAGACCAACGTGGCCGGGATGATAGCTTTCGCTTGCTGCACCTTCTGCAAAGATGACCTCGTGGTGGTCAAACAGCAGGTGAACATAGGTCACGGTGCCGCCTTCTTCGCGCATAACATCGGTGCCGTTCAGCATGTGAACCGCTGGGATCAGCACTTCGTTCTGGCCAAACAAAAGCTCTGTGTCGAAACCAGTGCGCAACATCCGGTGCTGTGGGGAAACCAGCAGGTCGCGGTCGTTGCCCAGCACGTTCTTGCGAATACGGATAGGGGCCAATTTGCCGACAGCCGGAACTTCGCGTTTGCCGACCCAACGGATCGGCTGAAGGCCGTTGTCCGCCGTGATGACCAAATCGCCCTGCTTCAGGCTTTCGACAGCCCGTTCACCATAAGGCGTCAGGATGCGTGTGCCTGTGGCAAAGCAGATGATAACATTCTCAATCTCAGAGAAGTTGACGACCGAACCGTCAGCCATCGTGGCAAAACCGCTTAGGCCGCCCGCGCTGTCATCCGTGTTGGTATAGGTAACGTCGCCAAACCCAATTAGGCCTTGGAAATCAAGCGTATCGCCTGCGGTTTCGTCACCTTCGCCGCCGACGATCGTGATGTCTGCGGCCCCGGCTTCGCCCAGATCGCTTAGCAGGAACAGATCGTCGCCGTCGCCACCAGTTGCTGTATCGCCTTCGGCGACGTGCAGGGTGTCGTTGCCAATGCCACCGCCCAGCGTGTCAGCACCGGTGCCGCCGATAATCGTATCGTTGCCCGCGTCGCCATAAAGTTCGTCGGCGCCACCTTTACCGTCCAGAAGGTCGTTACCTTCCCCGCCGTAAAAGATGTTGGTGTATTCGGAACCCGGTGTCGTGCTTTCGCCATCAAAACCGATAAGCGTATCGTCAAAGGCAGAACCGATAAGACCGTCGACACCCGAACCACTGTCGTTCGCAGCGTCGCCACCGGCATATGTGCCAGCACCCAAGTCAACCGAAACGGGGCCTGTTGATGCGCTATAGTCGACTGTATCTTGGCCCGAGCCCGCATTGAACGTGTCAGCGCCTGCGCCAGCGATAAACGTATCGTTGCCCGCACCGCCGTTCAGCGAGTTTACGCCCTCGCCACCGGTAAGGGTGTCAGCACCGTCGCCGCCCCAAAGGGTGTCATTACCTGCGCCGCCATCAAGAATATCGTCGCCCGTGCCACCATCGATGACATCGTTTCCGGTGCCGCCGGTGATCACATCATCGCCGCCACCGGCGTTGATCGTCGTGCCTAAGGTATCAGCAGAGGCATCAATCACGTCGTCATGGTCGGTCAGGTCAAGAACTTCGACTTCAGAGAAGCTGACCGTGTTCGTGCCTTGTGTGACGCTACCTTCTTCGTCGCCAGAATACGTACCTGTGACGCCTGCAGTTAGGGCGGACATGTCCAGCGTGTCGGTGTCCGTTCCGCCTTCGCCACCGATAACCGTGTCGGTGCCGTAATTATCTGTCAGGACAATCGTATCCGCGCCGTCGCCAGCGTTGATTATGTCATCGCCGGTGCCGCCGTTGATCGTATCATCGCCGCCTTGGCCATAGATCAGGTCGTTTCCAGCGCCACCATTAATGATGTCGTTGCCAGACGCAGTTTCGGCAGGCAGCAACAGCGAACTGGTTGCCAGATCCTCGGTCGTGCCAGAGGGGCCCGTGACGGTGCCCTTAAGAACGTTGCCGCCACCGTTTTCCCAATAGCGAACTTCGATCGTGTAAACTTGGCCCGCTTCCAGCGTGACCTCGCCCGACCGGGTTGTTTCACCTTGGTGATAGTCGTTGTTCAGATATGTGGTGACAGTGCCGTCGCCGTTCACCACAGCAACAGGATTGCCATCGGCATCAAAAATCTGAAGCGTCGAACCATCGTCCGATGTCAGATCAAAGCTGTAAGTACCCGTTTCGTTAGGGGCGATGGTCGACGTCAGCAGAATACCAAAGTCGTTGGGGTCGCCCGCCGTGCCGCGCGTCTCATGGATCAGCGATGCAACGTCGAAACTGTCTGTCGTTCCAGTGCCCGACACGGTGCCATTTTCCATGTCGAAGGCTTGGCCGTTGGCGTCGGTGAAGTCATAGTCATAGGCCGTGTAGGACCACGCGGGTTCACCCCCGACGTCGCCGCGAATAACATCGTCGCCCGACCCACCGGTGATCGTGTCGTTACCCGCGCCAGCGTCGATATCCACGCCGACGCTGTCAGCGGATGCATCGATCGTGTCGTTCTGCGCGGTCAATACCAGATGCTCAACTTCGGTGAAGCTGACACTGCTGGTGCCATCGCTTATCGTTGCGGCCTCATCCCCTGAATAGGTGCCTGAGACAGCCGCGGTAAGGTTAGAGAAATCAAGCGTATCGTAATCGGTGCCGCCTTCGCCACCTTCGACGGTGTCATTGCCGAAACCGTCGCTAAAGGTAAATGTGTCAGCTCCGTCACCGCCAAACATGGCGTCATCACCCGCGCCGCCATCAATGATGTCCGCGTCGCCAGTCATCGGGGTGGCATCAAAATAGATGTCACTGACCCACAGGGCGTGTTCGCCCGGAAAACCGCCACTAGGTGCCAGCGGGTTGCTATAGATGATCTCGATTTTCGATACGGGGCCCGCGATCTGGACCAACGCAGAACCCGCAGCGTCTGACTGAGCCTGGCTGGTGTTGTCGGCCGTAACGGTATAGCCCGAATTCGCATCGCCAGAAAGCGTGTCACCAGCACCCGGGGTAATGGTTACTTCAACAGCATTACCTTCGTCGTCATAGGCCTTTACGGTAACGACATCACGGTGGTTCTGATCACCCCAGTCAATGTCGTTGATGCGGAATTGAACGTTTTCCACTTCGCTCGACATACCGCTGCCGGTGCTTGCCGAGAAGTCGATCGTGGTTTTCGATGTGTCGCCCTGACCCCGCCCGAAAAGGCGAAGGTTCGATTTGGGGTCCATCGGATCACTGCCGCTGACATAAGCGGTGTCAGTTGATTCAACTGCGTATTCCGGGGCGTTGTCGCCAGTGCTTTGGAACGAAACCGACACATTCATCGTGCCGGTGTCTTGGGTCAGGCCCTGCGAAAGATTGAAACCGTCGCCTGCGATTTTCGACCAGTTAAGGCTTTCTTGAACAGCCGTAGCTTCTGGGCCGTCACCATAAATGGTGTCGTTGCCAGCGCCGCCGCTGATCGTGTCCTTATCTTCGCCACCAAAAATGAGGTCTGCGCCAGCACCGCCCGCAATGGTGTCATCGCCTGCGAAACCGTCGATGATGTCATCATAGCCGTCTGGGCCACCGCCGCCGTTATCGTCGGGCGCGTCGCCTTGTGGATCGCCAAGATAGCCAGAGGTGATGCTTTCGCCTTCGGACGTGCCTTCAACGACGCGCGCGAAGTCTTCGTTTGCGAAATTCTGGATGTGATCGTCGTAGCGGAAGTTGGATTCAGCCGCGTTTGCCGCGTTGGGGTTGCTGTTGTGGTTCAGGACTTGATATTCGCGGCCGAACACCAGCGGAACTTCGGACAGGGTATATTGTCCGGCTGCGCCTTGCTGTTCTACGTCCAGCTGGACGATTTGAAAGATTTCACCGGTGACGGTGTCACGGACAGTCCAGACAATCTCTGCATCCACGGGGGAGGAGCCAGAGGTAAGCCCGTTGATCTGAACATTTGTTGCGCTTGCTGTTTCGCCACCGTTGCTATCGTCATCCAGCGTCTTGCCTTGGATGCCGTTTTCTTCATCCAAGATGGTGGCTGTGCCGGTCGCGGTTGTTGCGCCGGACCAAGTGAACGTGCTCCCCTGAGCTGTCGTCAGGATGTTAGCAGGGTTATCTGCGTAAAATTTTACGTCGTAAGTAGGCATACTCTATACCGCTCGCTCAAGGCTGGCTGTTGAGCGGCCGGATCAAGGCCAGACCACTGCGTGGCCTGCGTCGATGTCCTACGAACCGTGCCTCAACAGCAATTTCGCTGTCTGCTTCCCCATCCCGCCTAAACGGAACCTATTAAGGTGCGGTGTTTAAGAACCTCACCCCCTCTTCCACAGTGATCAAACTAATTGCTGATCTTGACCGGGGAAGGGGTCGGCTGAGGCGTTTCGAAGGTAACAATGTGGCAGAAATAAGGCAAGCGCTCAAAAAAAGATCGTTTAATAGTAGGGGGTTAAGATTTTTCAACCTATGGTAATGCCTTGGACATGCGGAAGTTGGTAATGGTGGTGCTTGAACGAATCACGTTCTGACGCGCGTCTGTTTGCCAACCGTTTCGGGTCAGGAAACGTTGCGCCAGATAGCTTGCTTCTGTTGATAAAATGGCCATGTTTTCGCGCCGCGCGATCCGTTCAATTTCGTCGTAAATCGCGGTTGCGACGCCTTTGCCCATCCATGCCGGGGCGACATAGGCGAAATCCAGATAGCCATCTTTGCCCAGCGTCATGAACCCGATCATGTCAGCGCTATCATCTTCGCCAATAATGCAGTGACCGGATAGTAACCGGGCCTCCCAATCGGGGGCGGGACACGGCGGGGCCCAAGCTGCGCGTTCCTTTGGTTCATAGAACGCGGCCGCGCCTTTGTGCACGGCTTGATAAAACAATGCATATGCGGCTGGTCCGTCGCCCGGCTTGCCTTTGCGGATGGTCGGAGGGGTCATGTGACTTTGGCGCGCTTCTTGAATTCGGGGTGGTCCCATAGGCGCTGTTCGATCACGTCGCACAGATGGTTTGCCGCCTGCGCGACGTCTTGTTCATCAATATACAGCGGCGTGAACCCAAACCGCATGATGTCAGGCGCGCGAAAATCCCCGATGACACCGCGCGCGATAAGGGCCTGCACCACGGCATATCCGTCTTCGAAATGAAACGAGACTTGGCTGCCGCGCCGCGCAGCATCCGGTGGGGAGGCAAGGGGCAAGTCGGGGCAGCGCTCATCAATTATTTCGATGAAAAGCTGCGACAGTTCAATTGAGCGCGCGCGCACATCGGCAATATCGACCATGTCCCAGACGTCTAGCGCGGCCTCTAGGGCGGCCATCTGCAAAACGGGCGGTGTGCCGACGCGCATCCGTTCAACCCCGGTGCCGGGACGGTAATCTGGATCGAAGGCAAATGGCGCTTCGTGGCCCAGCCAACCAGACAGGGCAGGGCGCGCGGTGTCAGCGTGACGCGGCGCAACATAGATGAATGCCGGGCTGCCCGGGCCAGAGTTCAGGTATTTATAAGTGCAGCCCACCGCGAAATCCACGTCACAGCCCGCCACGTCAACCGGGATAGCGCCAGCGGAATGGGCCAAATCCCAGACCGTGATCGCGCCCACATCGCGGGCCTGTCGGCTAAGCGCGGCCATGTCGTGCATCCGGCCCGTGCGGTAATCCACTTCGGTCAGCATCAGTACGGCGACTTCATCGGTCAGATGCGCGGCGACATCTGCTGGGGCAACGACCTTGAGCGAATAGCCATCGCCAAGCGTGCGCACCAACCCGTCCGCCATATAAAGGTCGGATGGAAAGTTCCCGCTGTCGGACAAGATCACCTTACGATCTGGCCGCATCTCTATTGCAGAGGCGACCGCCTGATAGACCTTAATAGAAAGCGTATCGCCCAAGACCACGCTGCCGTCCGGTGCGCCGATCAGCTTTGCGATGCGGTTGCCCAACCTCATCGGCTGCTCCATCCAGCCGGCCTTGTTCCAGCCGGTGATCAGCAGCTCCCCCCATTCTTGGGTGACGGTTTGGCTTACCCGCTGGGCGGTCGCCTTGGGCAAGGGGCCAAGCGAGTTTCCATCCAGATAGATAACGCCTTCGGGAAGGTGGAACATCGCCTTAGTTGCTTTGAAATCGCTCATCCAGTTGCCTTTGGTCTTTTCGTGAAATCCTACGCTACTGTTTAACGTAGGGGTTGCAATCGTCTTTCACCCCGCGATGATCTGGCGGGACGGCTGTAATTACTGGCGTATCGGGGAAGAAATGCGGTTTCTGCTGAAGTGGCTTGATTTGCCACCTATCTGGTTGGCCTTTTTTGGCGTCACCGCATGGGGGCAGTCGCGGCTGCTTCCGGCGTTCAGCTTTGGGAAATGGGCCGATTGGGTTGGAACCGCATTGGTTGGCGCGGGCGTGCTGATCGCGGTGTCCGCAATTCTTCAATTTTTCGGAAACCGAACAAGCGTCATCCCGCGCCGGACACCCCGCACACTAATACGAACTGGTATCTATCGGCTGACACGCAACCCGATCTACTTAGCGGATGCCATGGTGTTGGGCGGTCTGATCCTGCGTTGGGATGCCGTTCTAAGTGTGGTGCTGGTTCCGGTATTCATGGCGGTGATCCATCGCCGATTTATCAAAGGTGAAGAAATGCGAATACGTGAAGAGTTCGGCGAGGCGTTCGATGCATACGCGTCGCGCGTTCGACGTTGGTTGTGAGACGCGTCGCCGCACAATTAGGAAAAGCAACAGATGTGCTTGTGAAATAATCTTACGCAATGGTATTAGTCCGGCGTCTGTTTGTGCCAAGTGTAGCGGCAGGCGCGATAGAGAGGGATTTAAGACGTGAAAATCGGGGCACCGAAGGAAGTATTTGAGGGGGAAGCACGCGTTGCGATGACCCCCGAAAGCGCCCTTCAGCTGCAAAAGCTGGGGTATGAATGTGCGATCGAGGCAGGCGCGGGGGCTCTTGCTGGGTTCTCAGACGCAGCTTACGAAGCCGCCGGGGTTGAGGTGATCAAAACACCTGCCGCGCTGTGGAAGGCTGCTGACGTTGTCGTCAAGGTTCGCGAACCAAACGAGACCGAAGCAAAACGCTTGACCAAGGGCCAAACGCTGATCTCTTTCTTCTGGCCCGCCCAGAACGAAAAGATGATGGAGCTGTGCAAATCCAAAGGCGCCAACGTGATCGCCATGGATATGGTGCCGCGTATCAGCCGTGCGCAGAAAATGGATGCGCTGTCATCCATGGCAAACATTGCCGGTTACCGCGCCGTTATCGAAGCGGGTAACAATTTTGGCCGGTTCTTCACCGGGCAGGTAACTGCGGCTGGTAAAGTTCCGCCCGCGAAGGTTCTGGTTGTTGGCGCCGGTGTTGCCGGTCTGGCCGCGATTGGTACCGCAACGTCGCTTGGCGCGATCACCTATGCGTTCGATGTTCGCCCCGAAGTGGCCGAACAGATTGAATCGATGGGCGCGGAATTTGTGTTCCTCGACTTTGAAGAGCAGGCACAAGACGGCGCGGCGACGGGCGGCTATGCAGCCCCATCCAGCCCAGAGTTCCGGGAAAAGCAGCTGGAGAAATTCCGCGAGCTTGCCCCCGATATGGATATCGTCATCACCACCGCCCTGATCCCGGGCCGCGACGCGCCCAAGCTGTGGCTTGAAGATATGGTCGCCGCGATGAAGCCGGGTTCGGTTGTGGTTGACCTTGCTGCTGAAAAAGGCGGCAACTGTGACCTGACGGTCAAAGACGAAAAAATCGTTTCGGAAAATGGGGTTACCGTCGTTGGTTACACCGATTTCCCAAGCCGGATGGCCGCACAAGCCTCTACGCTTTACGGTAACAACATCCGCCACATGATGAGCGACCTGACCCCTGAGAAAGACGGTCAAGTTAATCACAACATGGAAGATGACGTGATCCGCGGCGCGACCGTGACATACGAAGGTGAAATCACGTTCCCACCACCACCGCCCAAGGTTGCTGCAATCGCAGCCAAGCCAAAGGAAAAGGTGAAGGAAAAGACACCGGAAGAGATTAAGGCCGAAGAAGCGGCTGCTTTCCAAAAGCAGACGAAAACTCAGGTTGGTCTTTTGGCTGCTGGTGGTTTGCTGCTTTTGGCGGTTGGTCTGGTTGCCCCGGCCAGCTTCATGCAGCACTTCATCGTGTTTGTTCTGTCGGTCTTTGTCGGTTTCCAGGTGATCTGGAACGTCAGCCACAGCCTGCACACGCCACTGATGGCGGTCACCAACGCGATTTCGTCGATCATCATTCTGGGCGCGCTGATGCAAATCGGCTCTGGCTCGTTCCTGGTGATCCTCCTTGCCGCGCTGTCGGTCTTTATGACCGGGATCAACATCTTTGGCGGCTTCCTCGTGACACGGCGCATGCTCGCCATGTTCCAGAAATCGTAAGGGGTAGGGGACAATGGATTACGGATTTACAACAGCGGCCTATGTGGTCGCGGCGGTCCTCTTCATCCTTTCGCTTGGCGGCCTTTCGGGGCAGGAAAGCGCGAAGCGGGCAGTATGGTACGGCATCGTCGGCATGGCGCTGGCAGTGTTTGCAACGCTTATCGGGCCGGGTTCCGGGCTGTGGCTGCTATCGGTTATTCTGATCGCGGCAGGTGGTGCCATCGGTTTCATGGTCGCCAAGCGCGTTCAGATGACAGAGATGCCGCAGCTGGTTGCTGCCATGCACTCCCTTGTTGGTCTGGCGGCTGTGTTTGTGGGCTTTATCGCACACATCGAAATGGGCCGCGTTGCGGGCATGGATGACACGGCGCGCAAAGCGTTGGACGGTTTCGCGGCGTTGATCGCCAAGAAAGAGCCTGTCGAACTGGCGATCCTGCGGGTCGAGCTGTTCCTTGGCGTCTTTATTGGTGCAGTCACGTTCACCGGTTCGGTCATCGCTTATGGCAAGCTGGCGGGTAAGGTTACCTCGTCCGCGACCAAGCTGCCGGGTGGTCATATGCTGAACGCGGGTGCGGCGATCCTGTCGGTGATCTGCTTGATCTGGTACTGCAACACCGGCGGTTTCTTCCCGCTGTTCCTGATGACGTTGGCAGCACTGTTTATCGGTTATCACCTGATCATGGGGATCGGTGGGGCGGACATGCCAGTGGTTGTTTCGATGCTGAACTCTTATTCGGGTTGGGCAGCGGCAGCGATTGGTTTCAGCCTTGGCAACGACCTTCTGATCGTTGTTGGCGCGCTGGTTGGTTCGTCTGGTGCGATCCTGTCTTACATCATGTGTAAGGCGATGAACCGGTCGTTCGTCAGCGTGATCTTGGGCGGCTTCGGCGGTACCACTGGCCCGGCGATGGAAGTCGAGGGTGAGCAGGTTGCGATTGAAGCTGACGGCGTTGCCGCCGCGTTGAATGACGCGGACAGCGTTGTCATCATCCCCGGTTACGGCATGGCGGTTGCCCAAGCACAGCAGGCAGTTTCCGAACTGACAAAGCGTCTGCGCGACAAGGGTAAGAACGTTCGTTTCGCCATTCACCCTGTTGCCGGGCGTCTGCCGGGCCACATGAACGTACTGTTGGCCGAAGCGCGGGTACCTTACGACATCGTGTTGGAAATGGACGAGATCAACGACGACTTCCCGGAAACGGATGTTGTGATCGTTATCGGATCCAACGACATCGTAAACCCTGCGGCGCAGGAAGATCCGAACAGCCCTATCGCGGGTATGCCGGTTCTGGAATGCTGGAAAGCCAAGCAGGTGTTCGTTTCCAAACGTGGTCAGGGCACCGGGTATTCCGGTATCGAGAACCCGCTGTTCTATAAAGAGAACACGCGCATGTTCTATGGCGACGCGAAAGAGTCGGTGAACAAGCTGCTTGCGATGATCGATTGATCTGACGTCACACTATAGAGAAATTGAAGCCCCGCCATTTGGTGGGGCTTCAATTTTTTTGACACCAAAGATATCCCTGAGGCTGTAACGCTTTAGGAGAAATTTATGCGATCAGTAATTTTGGGCATTTGCCTTTTGTTTGCGGCATCTATGGTGTCTGCGCAAAATCTAGGTATTCAGTTTGACAAGATGCCTGTCGGTGCAAAGCTGTACTATAAGAATTCGCAGAACGAGACATGGGTTCAAACCTATAAGGGTAAGTCCGGGAAATTCTACATCGTTTCGGAAAAGTGGGATGGCTACAACTCTCCCCGCACCCATTATTACAATAGTGACGGCCACAGGGTGAAAACGCGATATAAAAGCGGGGGTACCGTTAAGTATACGCCAATGAACTGCGAGCGTGTGGTTGGAAGCTGCACCTATCGATACAATGGAAACCCTAAGTATAACGGGATGTACCAAACCAGTCTGGTCAAAGAAGGTAGTTCGTATCGCTATTTCTGGTCAGAACAGAAAACCAGCGAGAAATACGAATATCTTGTGACATTCGGCAAATATAATGTCCTGCAAGAGGAAAGCTGGACTTTGTCCAGTGGCCGGAAACGTTGGAGGAAACTGCTTCGGATTGAATAGATTTTCTGACCACCGATGAAAAAGACGCCCGCCTTTTTGGCGGGCGTTTTGTTTTGTTGGGGGCGTGATCTGATTGAGGTGCGTTCCGCACCACGCCTTCTGGCACTGCGTGCGATTGGCGCTTTGTCTTGATGTCGCACAAAAAACGCGCCCGGTGTGGCCGGGCGCGTTTGTCATAGGGGGAAGAACGGATCAGGCGAATTCGATGCCGTTTTCCCACATTGGCAGCTTCGTCACCCGCGTTCCCGTTGCCGCAGCAATTGCGTTGGCTAGGGCGGGGCCCGCCGGTGGAACGCCGGGTTCGCCGACGCCGGTTGGTGCCTCGGTCGAGGGAACGAGATGCACGTCGATTGATCCGATGTCATAGATGCGCAGCGGTTCGTAGTCAGGGAAGTTGGCCTGATCCACCACGCCGTCGGTCATCGTGATTTGGTTGCGCATCACGTGGCCAAGGGCATAGCCGACGCCGCCTTCCATCTGAGCTTTGATCACATCAGGGTTCACCGCGACGCCGCAGTCCACGGCACAGGTGACCTTTTCGATCTTCACCGCGCCATCGTTGGTCGAAACCTCGATCACTTCGGCGACGTAGGTGTTGAACGACTTGTGCACCGCGACTCCGCGTCCGCGCCCTTCGGGAAGGTCGCCGCCCCAGCCGGACTTTTCGGCCACCAGTTCCAGCACGCCACGTAGGCGTTTGTGGTCGGCGTTGGTATCGTCGCCCAGCAGGGAAAGGCGGAACTCGATCGGGTCACGCCCCGCCGCAGTTGCCGCCATGTCGATCAGGCTTTCCTTAACGAACGCTGTGTGGCTGTGCCCAACAGAGCGCCACCAGAGCACCGGCATGGGCGAAGTCCAGTCGCTGAGGCCAACCGAAAACGCCGGGATGTTATAGGGCGTATCGGCAATCCCTTCGACAGAGCCGTGATCAACCCCGTCATGCACAATGACCGCTTCGAAGGGCGTGCCCTTGAAGATCGGCTGTGCCGCGACGCGGTGATCCCACCCGGTGATATTACCATCCCCGTCAATGCCGATCTTGGCGCGGTGTGCCGCCATCGGGCGATAGAACCCACCGGCAAGGTCATCTTCGCGGGTCCAGACCAGTTTCACAGGGCGTTCGCGGCCAAGGGCATCGAACACCAGCGCGGCCTCTACGTGATAGTCAGACACGGTGTTGGCGCGGCGCCCGAACGAGCCACCGGCGTAAACAGTCACGATTTCGACCTGCGATGGGTCCAGCCCCAATGTTCCCGCAACGAAGGGGCGGGTTAGGGTGGGGAACTGGCAACCGTCATGTACGCGGACGCCGTTTTCAGTTGCCTCGATGGTGCAGTTCAGAGGCTCCATCGGGGCGTGGGCGAGGTGGGGGAGAAGGAAGTCGGCCTCGACCACTTGCGCGGCGCCTTCTAATGCGGCCGTGCTGTCGGCAAGGGTTGCGCCTGGGCGCGCCTCGTACGTTGGGGTATCAAGAAGGGCGATGTGCTCTGCCTCGATATCCGGGGTGGAGCGTGTTTCGGCGGCAGAGAAATCCCATTCAGCCGTGATGGCATCGCGGGCACTGATCGCGGCCCATGTGGATGTCCCATAAACCGCAACCCCAGCGCCGTTGGCAATCGCGCGGGCATCGACGAAACCTTGAATATCTGCCGCCGCGGACGCATCAAAGCTGGTCAGCTTGCCGCCGAATTTCGGCGAACGCAGCAGCACGGCGTAGACCATATCGGGCAGGCGCACGTCGATTGCGAAGGTGGCGGTGCCATCGGTTTTGGCCGCGCTGTCTTTGCGGGGCAGACGGGCGTCGCCGATCAGGTTAAAGGCAGATGCGTCCTTTAGAACGGGTTCTGCGGGGGGTGTCATTTCAGCAGCGGCAGCGGCGAATTCGCCATAGTGCCCGGTCTTGTCGCCCGATTTCAGCATGCCTTTTTCAAGGGTAATGTCGCTTTCAGCCACACCCCATTGCTTGGCCGCAGCCGCAACCAGAACGGCCCGCGCAGCCGCGCCAGCCTGACGGTATTGCATGAACGAGTTCGCAATTGCGGTAGAGCCGCCCGTGCCTTGGCCGCCAAAGAACAGGTTGGCGTATTTGCTGTCATCGGCGGGGGCGAATTCGATGGCGACGGCATCCCAGTCGGCGTCCATTTCTTCGGCGACAAGTGTTGTCAGCCCGGTGGTGGTGCCTTGGCCCATTTCAAAATGCTTTAGCACAACCGTCAGCGTGCCATCGGCATCCACTTTTACGAACGGGTTGATCTCTGCCCCGCCGTGTCCGGCTGCAAGTGCGCCTTTTGGGGTGAAGCCGACGACAAGGGCCGCGCCCGCCGCCAGACCGCCGGCAAGGAAGCCACGACGTGTTGTTTGAACAGTCATTGCTTAAGCCTCCATCTTTTCGGCGGCGACATGGATGGCCGCGCGAATGCGTTGGTAGGTTGCGCAGCGGCAGGCGTTGCCCGCCATGTAGCCATCGATGTCTTCGTCGGTTGGTTTCGGCGTTTCGGTCAATAGACCGACGGCCTGCATGATCTGGCCCGATTGGCAGTAACCGCACTGAACAACATCCAGTTCGCGCCATGCAGCCTGAACCGCGGCGGCGGCTTTGCCTTCGATTGCTTCGATGGTTGTGATTTCGGCGCCTTCGACATCTTCGATATAGGTCTGGCACGACCGGACGGGCGTGCCATCCATGTGAACGGTGCACGCACCGCAGGACGCAACGCCGCAGCCAAATTTCGTTCCGGTCAGGTTCAACTCATCCCGGATCACCCATAATAGGGGCGTGCCGGGGGCGGCCTCGACGCTTCGCGTTTTGCCGTTGATGGACAGTTCGATTGTCATGGGGGTCTCCCGTTTCCTGTTCGAATGCTGGAAAAGCCGTTCATTACGAACGGCTTGCACTACGACTTGGGTACAAGTGAGTGACCGAATATGTGGGGTCGGTAAGGCAAATATTCCCTGTTCGCCTAGGGTAAGTATAGCTTCACGGATTGCCAAAGCAATGTGCATGGCTGCACATTAAAATTTCTGCACACAATGGTGTACCGCTAAGTTGCGGGTTTCATTGTGTTTTTTCTTTTAAATGCATAGCCAATCCGTTACCAAGGGCGGAGATTATACAGGCAAGTGATATGAGCCCTATTGAAGATCACCCGCTGCGTTACCAGCTGGCAAACGAATTGCATGCCCGCCCGTTTCCGGCGTTGGAAACGCCATGTCACGCGGCATACCTTGCCATCAAGCAGCCTCATGATGCCGCCAACCGTGACCGCGCGGCGGATCACGCGCATCTGCTGGATCTGTTGGACCGTTTCGGCGCGCAACACCCGCAACCGGGCGCGACCCACTATTTTGGGCCAATCGGACGGCACAAGCTGAAATGGGAAAGCCACACGGAATTTGTGACTTACACGATCTTCAGCAACGGCGTTGCGGATCGACCGTTTGACCCCAACGCCTTTGATGTATTTCCGGAAGACTGGCTGGAAAAGGCACCGGGAAAACGCATCACCTCAGCCCTTGTCCGGATGGAGCAGTTGCGCGAACCCGGCGAAGATATTGTGCGCAGGTTGAACGATTGGTTTGTGCCGGAAAGCTTGGCGTGTTCCAGCGTGTTGGACGACAGCGCGGTGATGGCCTCTGATTTTCGGATCGACAGTGCGGGGCACATGCGGTTCGCGCTGTTTGTGCGCCCCGAAACCGGCGCGCGCCGCACGGGCCGAATCGTTCAGCGCCTGACCGAGATTGAGACCTATAAGGCCATGTCCATGCTGGGCCTGCCACGCGCACATGCGTTATCGGCGCGGATGGGCGAAATCGACCCTAAGCTTGTATCGCTGGTCGGTGGCCTGACAGAGGTCGGCCACACGCCGGAACATGCGCTGCAGGATCTTTTGGCGATCTCGGCAGAGTTGGAAAACATGACGGCGCAATCGTCGTTCCGGTTCGGCGCGACAGGTGCTTATGAGGCCATCGTGCATCAACGTATCGAGGTGCTGCGCGAAAACCGGTTCGAAGGGCGCCAGACGTTCCGCGAATTCATGATGCGCCGGTTTGATCCGGCGATGCGCACCGTGAAATCAACCGAGCGCCGTTTGGAAAACATGACCGAACGTGCCATTCGCGCGGGCGAGCTGCTGCGCACGCAGGTGGATGTTGATCGTTCGGCGCAGAACCAGCGTTTGTTGGAAAGCATGGATAAACGCGCCGATATGCAGCTTCGTCTGCAAGAAACGGTCGAAGGGCTTAGCGTTGTCGCGATCAGCTATTATGCGGTCAGCCTTGCATCTTATGTGGCGTACCCCTTTGCCGAGCCTTTGGGGCTGAGCAAGGGGTTGCTTACAGCGATGCTTACTCCGCTGGTTGTGCTGGGCGTTTGGCTGATGATCCGGCGTATCCGTCGCGGGATGGAATAAGCACCCGGTCCGTCAGGACGCCACCCGCCGCAATTGCGACGATCGCAAGAAGGGCTGCAACGCTAAGCGTTGGGATGCCCGACAGGCCTGCGCCAACCGTACAGCCACCCGCCAGAACGCCGCCGACGCCCATCAGAACCGCACCGGCCATATAACGCCCGGTCTGTGCGGGGCTTTCAAAGCTTTGCCATTGGAACCGCCTGCCAAGGACAGAAGCAACCAGCGCACCGGCCAACACGCCACCTATAAGGCCAACGCCAAACCGCGCGGGGATAGAGGTGGAGGCAACGCCCCAGAACAGCGTGTCTGCTGCGGGAGAGGTGAACGAAAGGCTTTCCAGCGCGACAGGGTCGAAGTCGTCAAACAATACGTAACCTGTGCCAACCCACCCAGCTGCAGCCAGCAGGCCAAGCGGCACAGCCAGCGCCAGCGTAACGCGCGACGCACCAGAACGGGCGGCGACCAGCAGGGCAGGGATCGCCAAGATCGCCGTCCAGATCCACGCGCCACCGGGCAGCGCCGACAAGGCCACGGTATCGCCCAGTGAAACAGTGGCGCCACCAAGCGCCACACGGATCGGAGCAAGCACACCTTTCAGCGTTGCATGCGCGACGATGGCAAAAACCACCAGCACCAGAAGCGCGCGCAAGTTGCCGCTGCCCGTCAGAACGGTCAGGCGTGAAACACAGCCGCGCGTCAGGACCATGCCTGCGCCAAACAAAAGGCCACCAATCACGATGGCAAGGGCCGGCAGATCGGCAACCATAAAGCGATGGTCGTCGAATGCGATCAGGCCCGCGCTTACTGCGGCCTGTGTGCCGATCAGGGCTGCAACAACCGCCACAAGCCATACGCCCAAGGCAGAGCGTCTCTCGGCCACTGGGCCGGCCACGGCGCGGCGAAAACAGAAACGCGTCACCTCGGCCAGCGCGCCGAACGCAACGCCAAGCGCAAGCCCAAACCAGATGGAAACCTCTGGGGCGGTCAGGTTTTCAAAGCCAAGTTGTTCAAACATATCTGCATCCTTGCAACTGTGTTGGTCCCGATCTGGCGCGATTCAGATATCCGATCAAGGGTAAGGGGGCAGGTGCGGGCTGGCCGTGGGTGGAACGAATTTTTTGCGGCTGATGGTATGGGTGGAAAATTTTCCCAGCGCCCCCAAAAACAAAAAACCCCCGCCTTGGCTGCTGTGCCGGCGGGGGTTCTGGTTCTTATTTACGGTTTGGCGCTTATCGGCCGCGAATGCGGGGGTCTAGCGCATCGCGCAGGCCGTCCCCGATATAATTGACGCTAAGCACAGTCAGTGAAATGGCCAGACCGGGCCAGAACACGCGTTCTGGGTATTGGTTCAGGTAATCCACGGCATCAAACAGCAACCGCCCCCAGGTTGGGAAATCCGGCGGAAACCCAAGCCCAAGGAAAGAGAGGGAGCTTTCTGTGATGATGGCGCTGGCGATGCCAAGGGTTGCCGACACCATAACCGGCGACATCACGTTGGGCAGGATATGGCGCAGGATCATCCGGTAAGACGGTGTGCCGATGGAACGTGCGGCCAGAACAAATTCCCGCTCTTTCAGGGCTAGAACGTCACCGCGCACGATGCGGGCGGTTTGCATCCACGATGTGATCCCAATGGCCGTGACCATCAGGATGAAGATGCCAGTTTCAGGCCCGAAGCGTGATGAAAGCGCCTCGCGGAACAGCATCACCATGACCAACAGTAACGGCAGCAGGGGCAGGGCAAGGAACAGATCGGTAAACCGCATCAACGGCCCGTCGAGCTTTTTGAAGTAGCCCGCCAGAACGCCGATCAACGTGCCAAGGATCAGGCTCAGCGCCATGGAGGTCACGCCCACAGCCACCGAAACCTTGCCCCCCGCCATCATGCGGGCCAGCATATCGCGGCCCAGCTGGTCGGTGCCCAGCGGGTGCGCAAGTGTCGGCCCCTGATTACGGGCGCGGATGTCGATATAGCCGGGGTCGATCGTCCACAGGTAAGGGCCGATCAACACGGCGACCATGATCGTGATGAAGATGATGAACCCGACAAGCGCCCCTTTGTGGGTGCGGAACTGATCCCATACATCCCACCACTGGTTGCGCGGGCGGCGAAACGCCTCTTCTGTGATTTGTGGGGCGGTGTCAGTCATAGCGGATCCTCGGGTCAAGGATGCCGTAAAGGATATCGGCAATCAGGTTGAACAGAACGATAAGCACGGCGAAGATGAAGGTCAGCGTCTGCACCATCGGGATGTCGTTGGCATAGATCGCAGTGATCAGAAGCTGGCCAAGGCCGTTCACCTTAAACACTTGTTCGGTGATGATGGCGCCGCCAAATATCTGCGGCACGCCAAGCGCGATAACGGTGATCACAGGGATCATGGAATTGCGCAGCACATGGATCAGCACAACAACCTTTTCCGACATGCCCTTGGCCCGTGCGGTGCGCACGTAATCCTGCCCCAGATTATCCAGCATCGAGGCGCGCATGAACCGGCTGATCTGCGCGGCATTATAGAGGGCCAGAACCATGACAGGCATGATCATCTGGCGAACCTGGAACACGAAGGCATCCCAACTGTCCACCACATGCGTCGTGTCATAGATCGATGGGAACCAGCCAAGGTTCACCGCGAAGATCACGATCAACAGAACGCCGGTAAAGAAGGTTGGCACCGAAAAGCCCAGCATCGAAATGAACGTGCCGATCTGATCGAACCAACTGTATTGTTTATAGGCAGAGATGATGCCGATCGGCAGCGCAATAAGCACGCCCACGACATAAGACATGCCCACCACCCACAGGGTTTGCGGCAAACGCTGAGCAACGATATCGGCGACCGGGCTGCGGGTCTGCCAAGAGATCACGCGCTGCATCCCGTCTGCGAAATGGGTGCCGAAAAGGTTGTCGAAAACGTGCAGGGGCTCGGCGACCAAGAACTGCTTTAGCCACAGGAAATAGCGCACGTGGATGGGCTCGCCCAAGCCAAGGCTTTGGCGAATTTTCTCTTTCACCTCGGGCGGAATGGTCAGCGGAAGCTGCGCAGTTGGGTCGCCCGGCGCAAGGTCAAGCAACAGGAAGATGATCAAGCTGATGATCAAAAGGGTCGGTATGGCAAGCAGCAAGCGGCGGACCGTATACGTGAACATGATGGGCGCCTCTAGACAGCGATCAATGGGGTGCGAAAACGGCCCCGGACACTTGATCCGGGGCCGCAAAGCGATGGTGGATTAGTCGGCGCGCGACCAGTCCTTGATGTTCCAGATTTCGCTATCCCAGTCGTTCATGCGTACGCCTTCCAGCGAGTTTGCATGTGCCGAAGGGTTGCCGCGGTGGATCAGTGGGATGATCGAATAGGACTTCATCAGCATATCGTTCATCTCTTTCACGATTGCTGCGCGTTCCTCCAACGGGGCGGTCTGCGAAAGCTTATCGACCAGCGCGTCATAGGCCGGTTCACAGAAACGCTGCATGTTGGACCCTTGCCACTGTGTTTTGGGGCTTGGGATTTCCGAACAACGCCAGTTCGCCATATAGGCTTCTGGGTCCACACCAGAGAAGTTGTTGGTGTACATTTCGATGTCGGCAAAGAACTTCTGGAACGTGTCCGGGCTGCCCGGGTCACCCCCGAAGAAGACGGATGCGTCGATGTTCTTCAGCTCTGTCTCGACGCCGATATCAGACCACCACTGTTTGATCAGCGCCTGAGTATCCTGACGCACAGCATTGGTAGAGGTTTGGTATAGCACCGACAGGCGCACACCGTCTTTTACGCGCACGCCATCGCCACCGGGAACCCAGCCAGCTTCGTCCAGCAGGGCCTTGGCACCTTCGACATCCTGAACAAGGCAGTCATCATTGGCGGTGGATGCATAAAGAGCAGGGGCAGGAAGCACGTTACAGGTTGGAACACCACCCGCGCCGTATCCGATTTCTGCGATCAACGAACGGTCAATGGCCATAGACAGGGCTTTGCCGATACGTGGGTCCGTCAGGAATGGGTGAGGGTGCTCCAACGTTGCGCGCCCTTCGCCAAGCGATGCGCTTGGGTCGGATTGGTTGACGTGCAGACGTTCGACCGAGGTTGCAAAGGCGACGACGACCTTGCCCAGACCTTTTGCTTCCATGTCGCTTAGGACGTTCGGGTCAATTTGCAGGTTCCACGCATAGTCAAATTCGCCTGTTTCCATAACGGAACGGGCTGCAGCTGTTGCATCGCCGCCCCCTTTGAACAGAACGGTGCCAAAGGCGGGCTTGTCCGCTTCGCGGAACAGGTCGTTCGCTTTGAACTGCACAACGTCGTTCGGGCGGAAATCGGTGACGACAAACGGGCCAGTGCCGATGGGGCCAAAGTTTGCCTCGGTACATTCGGGGGCTTTCGCGCCAAGGCAGTCAGCGAACTGTGCCTTTTGGATGATCGGGCTCTCGGAGCCAACAAAAGCAGTATAGGGGAATGGTTTGGGAGCGGCGAAGTTAACCTGAATGGTCGTGTCATCCACCGCGACAACGCTTTCAACGCCATCAAAATACGACGATTGCGCACAGCCGCCTTCGGGGTGGGTGCAATATTCCCACGTGAACACAGCGTCAGCTGCGGTCAACGGTGTGCCATCGGACCAAAGAATGCCCGGTTTTAGCTTCCACGTGATCTGGGTCAGTTCGGCGTTCACGCCGCCGTTTTCGACCGTTGGGATGCCTTCGGCAAGCCACGGTTGCATCTCGCCGGTTTCGTCAAAACGGACCAGCGGTTCTAGGATCAGTGACGCACTTTCAACCTCTTTCGTGCCGCCAGACAGGAACGGGTTCAGCATTGACGGCGCTTGCCAATAGATAATGTTCAACTGGCCGTCCGAACCACGTTCGGCCATCGCTTGGGGTGCCAGCGCAAACGCGGCGGCAGCGCCCAATAGGACTGTCTTAAGTTTCATTTCACTCTCCTTGTTGGATGCTCTTATTGGCCTCTGATGCCACCATATTTTTGGTGGTCGGTTTTGTTGTCGGGGGGTAAAGGTGGCAGGCAACGAAATGGCCCGGCTCAACCTCTTGCATGTCGGGGTCTGACTGGTGGCAGATGTCCATCACTTTGGGGCAGCGGGTGGAAAAATTGCACCCCTGCGGCGGATGGGCGGGCGAGGGGACATCGCCGCGCAGAATGATCCGCTCTCTGCGGGTTTCCACGTTGGGGTCCGGTTCTGGGACCGCCGACAAAAGCGCCTCGGTGTAAGGGTGCAGGGGCTTGGAATAGAGCGCATCGCGCGGCGCAAGTTCAGCGACCTTACCCAGATACATCACAGCCACACGATCAGCGATATGGCGGACCATGGACAGATCGTGGCTGATAAACAGATAGGTTAGGTTGAACTTGTCCTGAAGCTCTTCCAGCAGGTTCACGACCTGCGCCTGAATGGAAACATCCAGTGCGGCGATCGGTTCGTCGCAGACGATGAACTTGGGGTTCAACGCCAAGGCCCGCGCGATGCCGATACGTTGGCGTTGCCCACCGGAAAATTCGTGCGGATAGCGGTTGGCAAAGTCACGGTTCAACCCGACCGCATCCATCAATTCATAGACGCGTTCCTGCTTTTCGGCTTTTGACAGGGTTGTATGTTCGTCCAGTGGTTCGCTGATGATGCGCGCCACCGTCATGCGCGGGTTCAGGCTGGCCTGAGGGTCTTGAAACACCATTTGCATCTGCGGGCGCATCGGGCGCAGCTTTTGATAGCCTGCATCGCCGATTTCTTGCCCATCAATGCTGATGGACCCAGAGGTGATATCGTAAAGGCGCAGCACGGCCCGCCCGCATGTGGATTTGCCACAGCCAGATTCCCCGACAAGGCCAAGAGTTTCGCCTTCGATAATGTCGAAGCTGACACCATCGACGGCCTTAACTTCCCCAACGCGGCGCCGGAATAGGCCAGCAAAGATAGGGAAGTGCATCTTTAGGTCGCGGACCTTAACCAGCGTGCGGGGCGTATCATCCAGCATTGGGCGCTCCTGTGTGGGTCGGCTCTGTATTGCGCGGCTGTCCGGTTGCGGGGTCCCAGAAACAAGCGGCATCATGGGCGGGACCAACCGTCAGGCGCGGCGGGTTTTCACAGGCGCACCGATCAGATGCATAGACGCACCGCGCCCGAAATGTGCAGGCTGATGGAGCCGCCGCAAGGATCGGCGGCTGCCCTTCGATCACATGCAGCCGTTCGGTGCGTTCCCCCGTCACGGATGGAATGGTTTCCAACAAGGCCCGCGTGTAAGGGTGCTGCGGGTTTCCAAACAGCTCTTTAACGGGGGCCTGTTCGACGACCTGCCCACCATACATCACCATAACACGATCAGCGATTCCCGCGATCACACCTAGGTCATGCGTGATCCAGATGACGGCCATGCCCAACTTGTCGCGCAGATCCTTCATCAGCTCCAGAATCTGGGCTTGAATGGTGACGTCCAGCGCGGTCGTGGGCTCGTCGGCGATCAACACTTCGGGATCACAGGCCAACGCGATGGCGATCATCACGCGCTGTCGCATACCGCCGGAAAACTGGTGGGGGTAGTCTGACAAACGCTTGTCCGCGTCCGGGATGCCCACAAGCGCCAACAACTCGGCGGCGCGCACACGGGCCTGCCGCTTGTCCATTCCCATGTGCTTTCGCAGCGGTTCCATAATTTGATAGCCGACCGTGAACACAGGGTTCAGAGAGGTCATAGGGTCCTGAAACACAAAGCCGATCCGGGCACCGCGCAGTTCACGCAACCGTTCTTCGCGGACATTTAGCAAATCTTCGCCATCAAACAGCACGCGTCCGCCCCGCACTTCTGCCGGCGGAGAGGGCAGCAGGCCGATCAACGACATCATGGTTACAGACTTGCCAGAACCGCTTTCACCAACCACGCCCAGAAGCTCCCCTGGACGCAAATAGAAGCTGACTGAGTTCACTGCATGAACTTCGCCCGACCGAGTGTGAAACACGGTTTTCAGGTCCTTGACGTCAAGGACGGGCACACCCTTGTTGGGCATGACATCTCCCCAAGTTATTGTTTTATCGTTCTTTTTCACCTTGTTGGGCCGTTGAGTGGCCCGGGGGTTTCCAAATTTTCTATCACGATTATTGAATGCGGCAACCTCAAACTGGTCGGTTTTCGGGCGACAACGCAATTTTTTTGACCAACCGATCAATCTGTAGGCGATGTTGCTTGACGTCTGCTTCATCCGGCATCACGTTGTCGTTCAGCAAGCATCAGGAGCGCCCCATGGGCAGTCAGTTGACGCCGCGACAACTACTTGAAAAGTTGGTCTCTTTCCGGACTGTAAGCCGGGATAGCAACCTTGATTTGGTCGACTGGGTCGAAGCCTATTTGGCTGGCTTTGGGATCAGCTGTACCCGTGTGGTGAATGACACAGACGCGGGCAAGGCCAGCCTTTATACCCATGTGGGCCCGCTGATCGAAGGGGGCGTGGTTCTGTCGGGGCACACGGACGTTGTGCCGGTTGATGGGCAAGATTGGAAGACCGACCCCTGGCAGGTGACCGAAGCCGACGGTAAGCTGTTTGGCCGGGGTACGTGTGACATGAAAGGGTTCGATGCGCTTGCCATCTGGGCGTTGGTGCGTGCGCATGTCGAAGGCGTAAACCGACCGCTGCAAATCGCGCTTTCCCATGACGAAGAATTCGGCTGCATCGGTGCGCCGCCAATGATCGATCATATGGTTGCGAATACTGGCCTTCCGCGTGCTTCGACCGTTTTGGTGGGGGAACCTTCCGAAATGGGGGTGGTGACGGGGCACAAAGGCGGCCAAGGCTACGGCGTGCATTTCAAAGGGTACGAAGTGCATTCATCCATCATGCATCGCGGTGTCAGCGCGATCATGGAAGGGGCCAAGCTGATCGACTGGGCTAACCGTCAAAATGCGGAAAGCCGCGCGCGTACACCGCGCGCACAGGATGCCATTTTCGACCCTCCGTTCACGACGATCCATGTTGGCACCATTTCTGGCGGGACCGCGCATAACATCACCGCCGGCGATTGCCGTTTCAGTGTCGATTTCCGGTTTGTACCGGGTGATGACGCGAACCAATGGCGCGCGGCGTTCTTTGAAGAGGTGCGCGTGATCGAAGCCGGGATGAAAGCGATCCACCCCGACGCCCATATCGACGTTAAAGAACGCTTCGGCCTTCCTGCGCTGTCGCCCGAGGATGATGGCAGCGCAGAACAGCTTGCCCGCAGGCTAACCGGTGATAACGCCACCCATGTTGTCAGCTATGGCACCGAAGCAGGGCAATTTCAGGAACGTGGGTATTCCGCCGTGGTCTGTGGGCCGGGGAATATCGAACAGGCGCATCAGCCAAATGAATTCATCACAATCGCACAGTTCGAGCAGGGCACGCAGTTCATGGACCGCCTGCTTGACGAACTAAAGGAGTAAGCCGACATGCCAGTTAAGAACCGTTTCGCCGAGCTGCATGATGAAATCGCAGGTTGGCGCCGTGATTTTCACGAACACCCCGAGCTGCTTTTTGATACGCACCGCACCTCGGCACGAGTGGCGGAGCTGTTGAAGGAATTCGGTTGTGACGATGTTGTCGAAGGCATCGGCCGCACCGGTGTGGTGGGTGTCATCAAAGGCAAATCCGACACGTCGGGAAAGGTGCTGGGGTTGCGCGCCGATATGGATGCTTTGCCGATCCTCGAAGCGACGGGCGTTGAATACGCATCAAAAACGCCGGGTAAGATGCATGCCTGTGGCCATGATGGCCACACCGCCATGTTGCTGGGCGCGGCGAAATACCTTGCTGAAACCCGCAATTTTGACGGCACCGCAGTGGTCATCTTCCAGCCCGCCGAAGAGGGCGGCGGCGGTGGCAAAGAAATGTGCGAAGATGGCATGATGGAACGGTTCGGCATTCAGGAAGTCTATGGCATGCACAACATGCCCGGCTTTCCTGTCGGGGCATTCGCCATTCGTACCGGCCCGATGATGGCCGCAGCGGACGAGTTTGAAATCACGGTAACGGGCAAAGGGGGGCACGCCGCCAAACCGCATGACTGCATCGATACAACGTTGGTCGCCTCGCATATCGTGATTGCGCTGCAATCCATCGCCAGCCGCAATGTGGACCCGCTGAAAGAGGTCGTGGTGTCCGTGTGCACCTTCCGCACTGAAAGTGAGGCCCATAACGTCATTCCGCAAACTGTGCTGTTGCGCGGCACTGTCCGCACGATGGATGACGCGGTTCAGGACTTCGTGGAAGAGCGTGTAAAGCAGGTCGCCGAAGGAACCGCCACCGCTTACGGCGCGACGGTCGAGGTTGAGTATACGCGCGGCTATCCGGTCACTGTGAATGCGCCCGAACAGACCGAATTTGCCGCCGAAGTCGCCCGCAAAGTTGCCGGCGTTGTGGATGAAGACACCGCGCCGCTGATGGGGGCTGAAGATTTCAGTTTTATGCTGAACGAACGCCCCGGTGCTTACATATTCATGGGGAATGGCGACACGGCCATGGTGCATCACCCGGAATATAACTTTGACGATAACGCGATCCCGGCGGGCTGTTCATGGTGGGCCGAAATCGTCGAAAGCCGGATGCCAGCGGCCTAGCGGCAGTCTAGCCCTTTCCTATTTCTAGATTTGCGGGGCTTTATGATTAAGCCTCGCGGCTAGGGATTGGGGCAATTTTCGCCGAACCAGTTGAAAAGCGATTTTTCGCTCGTTAAAGTTGCACCTGCAGCCAATTATTTTAACTAGAAAAAAGAAAGAAATCCCCTTTGAATAAGTCGTTTGTGAAGGCTCTGCTTGTTGCAGGTGCCATGTCCGTTTTCGCCTCAGCCAGCTCTGCAGCAGATATTTCCCGCCAAATTCCCGTTGATGAAGAATTCGTTCCCATGGAATTGGGCGGTGGTTCAATCGCGCCTTGGTATGTCTTTCGCATCAAGATCATCGAAGTGAACGGCATGTTCGAAGTCTGCGGTGCTGGCCGTTTTTCCAATGCGCAGGTGCGCGGTCAGGCGCGTCGTTTCTTGCGTCATAGCGGGATGAAGGTTAACGGCAAGAAATTGATCCAAGACCTTACCTATTTCTCGCGCGTGAAAAAGATTTCGCAACTGGATACAGCGCAGGCAAACTGCCGTGCCACGAACGTGAAGGCACCAAAAGGCGAAGCCAATTTCGAAATGGATTGGTCGTCAAAGACTTACTATTACTGACGCAATAGAGAGGGGCGCGGCGACGCGCTTCTTACCCGCCGGTGTGGCTCATGTGACGGGAAACCTGACCATCGGCGCGCTGGCGGGAATAGTCGAAATCGTGGCCTTTAGGCTTGATCCCAATCGCTTTGTGAATTGCCTCAATCAGCGGTGCGTCGTCGTTGGGGTGATCGCGTAGCGGCGGGCGCAGATCGGCCATATCTTCCTGACCAAGGCAAAGGTACAGCTCTCCGGTGCAGGTCATGCGCACGCGGTTACAGCTTTCGCAGAAGTTATGGGACAGCGGCGTGATAAAGCCGATCTTCTGCTTGGTCTCTTCCAGCCGCACATACCGCGCTGGGCCGCCGGAACGTTCTGCCAGATCGGTAACGGTGTAATGGTCGGCCAACTGTTTGCGCACGTCCTTAAGCGACCAGTACTGCCCAACCCGGTCTTCGTTTCCAAGGTCGCCCATCGGCATCACCTCGATGAAGGTCAGATCCATGTCGCGTGATGCGCACCATTGCGTCAGCGCAAACAGCTCATCCTCGTTGAAATCTTTCAAGGCGACGGCGTTGATTTTGACGCGCAGCCCGGCGTTTTGTGCGGCATCAATACCGCGCAGAACTTGGGGCAGGCGGCCCCAGCGGGTGACGCGCGCGAATTTGTCTTCGTCCAGTGTATCCAGCGATACGTTCACGCGGCGCACACCAGCGGCGTAAAGATCATCCGCGTAACGTTCCAACTGTGACCCGTTGGTCGTAAGCGTCAATTCCTTCAGCGCGCCCGATTCAAGATGGCGAGTCATCGATTGAAAAAAGGTCATGATCCCTTTGCGCACCAACGGCTCTCCGCCTGTGATGCGCAGCTTTTCGACGCCAAGCCCGATAAAGGTCGAACACATCCGGTCAAGCTCTTCCAGCGTCAGAAGCTCTTTCTTAGGAAGGAACGTCATGTTTTCGGCCATGCAATACACACAGCGGAAATCACATCGGTCAGTGACCGAAACGCGCAGATAGTTGATGGCGCGGGCGAAGGGATCAATCAGCTTTGGTGTCATGCAGATTAACGTAGGCGTGGACTTGCGTTGCGGCAAGCGCCATTCGATGTAATTGATCACCAACGGGCCAGAAGTTAGGCTAAAGTATAACGCGTAATGAGGTGGGTAAATGTCGACAATACAGAAATCCTTTGGTGTTGTGGTGCTTCTAACCGGGATGGCAGGGTGTACATTACCGCCCGAGCAGGCGGTTGAACCGCCCATGGAAGAGGTGGCGCAGCCCGTCACCGAAGATACCCAGCGCCCCAAAACCCGCCCCGATACCGCTGTTGCCCCGCCGGTAAGCGCCCGCACGGTGGAAGAGTTCGACACGACTTCAAAGGAAGAGCGGGTCGCGGCCACCCAAGCAGCTGAAGAAGAAGCGCCCGAGCGACTGTTGGGGCGCACGATCGCATCGCTTGGGTCGCCGACTGATCCGGGGTTCTGGGCCAAGACACCGCTTGTGAAAACGGTTCAACAGGGGCGTCTGGTTTATCCCGCAACCGGAAGCTCGGTTGTGGTCGAATTGCGCCCGTTGGATGCAGAGCCGGGGGCAGGAAGTCAGGTATCCCTGCCTGCGCTTCGGGTTCTGGGCGCGCCCCTGACCGCATTGCCCGAGCTAGAGGTTTATGCCCGCTAGCGCCGCTTGACATCCGCGCTTTTCCCACCTCAAATGAACAAGTGTTCAATTCATGTGAGGGGAGACGCATGGAGAGACGACTGGTTCCGATCCACGAAAGTTGGGAAAAGATGCGCAGCGCGTTCCATTGGGATGTGCCAGCGCGGTTCAATATCGCCGAACGTTGCTGCGATAGCTGGGCATCGGAAGACCCGGACAAACTGGCAATTATCGACGCGTCGGATGGCGATAAACACTGGAGCTTTGGCGCGCTAAAAGATGCGTCTGACAAGCTTGCCACCGTGTTCAGACTGCTTGGTGTAGAGCAGGGGGACCGGGTGGCCGTGCTGCTGCCCCAAGGTCCGGCGGTGATGATCGCGCATTTCGCGGCCTATAAGCTGGGCGCGGTCGTGTTGCCGCTGTTTACGTTGTTTGGCGCGGATGCCTTGGAATACCGGTTGGCCGACAGTGGAACCAAGCTGGCCGTGACGGATCGTGAAGGTGCTGAAAAGCTGGCCGGATTGCGCCACCGACTTCCAGAACTGGTTGATGTGATTTCGCTGGATGGTGGTCCGGCGCGTGCCTTCTGGGAAGATATCGCCGCTGCTCCGGCGCTTGAGGCGCCGGTGAATACGCGGGCCGATGACCCTGCGGTTCTGATTTATACCTCCGGCACGACGGGCCCGCCCAAAGGCGTGCTGCATGCGCATCGGTTTTTGATGGGGCATCTGCCGTCGGTCGAACTGCACCATCGCTTTTTCCCACAGCCCGGCGATTGTGGCTGGACCCCTGCAGATTGGGCCTGGATCGGTGGCCTGATGGATTTGGCGATGCCCTGTCTTTACTACGGCGTTCCACTGGTCAGTCGTCGCATGCGGAAATTTGACCCGACCGAGGCGTGGGATCTGATCGCACGGCACAACATCCGCAACCTGTTTTTGCCGCCTACAGCGCTGAAAATGATGCGCCTAGCGCCTGTTCCCGAAGGGGTCAATATTCGTTCCATCGGGTCGGGCGGAGAGAGCCTTGGCAGCGAATTGCTGCAATGGGGCCGCGAAAAGCTGGGCACTGATATTTCCGAGATTTACGGCCAGACAGAGTGCAACCTTGTCATCGCCTCGGTCCCCGGCCTGATGGCGGCGCGGCCCGGCGCGATGGGCCTACCGGTGCCAGGGTTTGATGTGGCGGTATTACGCGCTGATGGGGCGGTTGCCGCCCCTGACGAGTTGGGCGAAATCTGTGTGCGACGCGGAACGCCGGTGATGTTCTTGGAATACTGGGGAAAGCCGGAAAAAACCGCCGAGAAATTCATGGGCGACTGGCTGCGCACCGGCGATTTGGGAACCTGCGGGGCGGAGGGGTTGTTCACCTATGTATCGCGCGATGACGATGTGATTACGTCGGCCGGTTATCGCATTGGCCCCTCTGAGATAGAGAATTGCCTGCTTGCGCATCCAGACGTGGCCACCGTAGCTGTCGTGGGGCAGCCTGACCCAGAGCGGACCGAAATTGTGGTCGCCCACGTCGTACTGCGTGAAGGCGCGCAGTGGGAGGGGCTGGAAGACGCGCTAAAGCAACTGGTGCGTGACCGGGTCAGCCCTCATGTCGCCCCGCGCAAAATTATCCGCGCCGACAGCCTGCCGATGACTGCGACGGGAAAGATTTTGCGCCGGGCGCTACGGGGTTAAAGGTACTTCGCCGCTTCTTTCCGGGCGAAGTTTTTCATCTGGTCGCCATGTTCGGCCAGAAACGCCTTAACCCGATCCGGGTCGTGCTTTGACAGGTCACGCAACCACCATGCGACGGCTTTTTGAATGTACCAGCGCTGGTCATCGACATAACCAGCGGCCCATCCAAGAACGCGTTCGCGAATGGCCAGATCTTCGGGCTTGGGGTGGTTTTGTTTGGTCCATGGCAGTGTAATCACAAGGGCCGCACGCTTGGTCCACATGTCGTCAGAAGTGGTCCAGGCTTCAACCTCGTCAATGCGCGCGGGGCCGGCGACAAGGCGCTTCATGCCGGCCATGCAGACGTGATCGGCAATGGCCCAGCTGTCAAACTGCGGCACCCATGATTTGATCAAATCCCAAACCGCATCGTCCGCTTTGATCCGCGCTTGGGTCAGCAGCTTCGCAGCCGCCAACCGGGCCTCAAAGATATCGGTGTCCCAAAGGGCGCTGGCCAATGCGACGCGGTCTTCAACGCTTAGCGATTGGCGCCATTCTTTGGCCAGATCGTTAATCACAGGGTTGGTAACCCCCAGATAGACGCGCGCGACTTTATGATACTCAGCCGCGCCTTCTGCGCGACCGGGAACTTGTTGGGATTTTAGCGCCGCAAGGGCGTCATCAAGGGTCATTCGACGGTCACAGACTTGGCAAGGTTGCGCGGCTGATCAACGTCGGTGCCCTTCGCAACCGCCGTGTGATAGGCCAAAAGCTGCGCTGGAAGCGCATAAAGGATTGGTGCCATCAGGTCGGATACCTCGGGCAAGACAATCGTTTGCCACACGCCGTCGCTTGCGATCTTGGCACCCTGCGCATCGGTGATCAGGACCACTTTGCCGCCGCGAGCCAGAACCTCTTGCATGTTGGAAACGGTCTTGTCGAACAGGCGGTCATGAGGGGCCATAACGATGACCGGGACATGTTTGTCGACCAAGGCAATGGGGCCGTGCTTTAGTTCGCCAGATGCATAACCTTCGGCATGTATATAGCTGATTTCTTTAAGCTTTAGCGCGCCTTCCAATGCCAGAGGGTACATCGCGCCGCGCCCAAGGAACAACACATCGCGCGCTTCGGCCAGTTTGGCAGCGACATCTTTGATGTCGCCGCTAAGACCAAGGGCGATGTTCATCAGGCCGGGTAGGTTTTGCAAGGAAACCAAATGCTGGGCCAAACCTTCGGCATCCAGCCGGTCTTTCGCAACGGCGGCTTTCAGCGCCATCAGGGCCAGAACGGTCAGCTGACAGGTGAACGCTTTTGTCGATGCAACGCCGATTTCGATACCTGCGTGGATCGGGAAGACAATATCGCTTTCCCGCGCGATCGAACTTTCCGGCACGTTCACGACTGCGGCAATCTTGTCGGCCTTGCCTTCAGTATAGCGAAGGGCGGCCAGCGTATCTGCGGTTTCGCCAGATTGGCTGACAAACACGGCCAAGGTGCGCGCGGGCACTGGGGGTTCGCGGTAACGGAACTCTGACGCGACATCCACATCTACGGGAATGCCTGCAAGCTGTTCGAACCAGTATTTAGACGTCAGGCAGGCCAGATAGGCGGTGCCGCAAGCAACCATCGTGATGCGGTCATAGGCAGTGAAATCAAGGCCATCGGCAGGGAAGTTCACATCCAGCCCGTCGTTGGACAAATAGTGCCCAATCGCATCACCAAGCACGCCGGGTTGTTCGGCGATTTCCTTGGCCATGAAATGCTTGTGACCGGCCTTTTCGACGCGTGCCGTGTCGACCTGAATGGTCTTGATTGCGCGGTTTGCACGACGACCGGCGGCGTCGAACACTTCGGCGCCTTTACGGGTGATGATGGCGCGGTCGCCTTCTTCAAGATAGGTGATTTTGTCCGTCATCGGGGCCAGCGCGATGGCGTCAGAGCCGACAAACATTTCCCCGTCGCCATGCCCGATTGCCAGCGGAGATCCTTTGCGCGCGGCGTAAAGCAGATCTTCTTCGCCGTCGAACAGGAAACACAGGGCAAAAGCGCCCTCTAGCCGTGCAATCGTCTTTTCCGCAGCATCGCGCGCCGACAGGCCCTGATTCATATAGTGGTGCGCCAACAGGGCAACGGTTTCAGTGTCCGTTTCGGTTTCAAAGCCAATGCCGCTTTCGGCCAATTCGGCCCGCAAATCACGGAAGTTTTCGATGATGCCATTGTGAACGACCGCAACTGGCCCAGCCTTGTGCGGGTGCGCGTTCCCGACGCTTGGCGCGCCGTGCGTGGCCCAACGGGTGTGGCCAATACCGGATTTTCCGGCAAGCGGTTCGTGGACCAGCAGGTCTGACAGGTTCACCAGCTTGCCAACCGCGCGGCGGCGGTCAAGCACGCCATCGTTGACGGTCGCAATCCCGGCGCTGTCATAGCCGCGATATTCAAGCCGCTTCAGTGCCTCAACCAGAATAGGGGCCGCTTCGTGGCTCCCAAGAACACCCACAATACCACACATTATTTGGACTCTTTCTGTTTCAATAGCTTTGCAGACTTCAATTTCTCAAACAATCTTCGTGCCAATTCCGGTTTCACCGACTGTTTCGCGCGGGCAATTGCCATAGCTCCGTCTGGAACATCCGACGTGATGACCGACCCCGAGGCTGTCATCGCGTCAGCCCCGATTTTCACCGGTGCCACCAGCATCGTATCCGAGCCGATGAACGCGCGCGCGCCGATTTCAGTCCGGTGTTTGAACACGCCGTCATAGTTGCAGGTCACAGTGCCCGCGCCAAGGTTTGCGGCTTCGCCAACCGAGGCATCGCCGACATAGCTTAGGTGATTGACCTTCGCGCCCTCGGCGATGGTGGCGTTTTTGACTTCGACGAAATTGCCAATGCGTACGTTTTCAGACAGTTCGGCACCGGGGCGCAGGCGGGCATAGGGGCCCACGATTGCACCGCGCGAAACATGGCACCCTTCCAGATGCGAAAAGGCACGGATGGTGGCACCGGATTCAACGGTAACGCCGGGGGCGAAAACCACGTTTGGTTCGATCACCGCGTCGCGACCAATGATGGTGTCATAAGCAAAGTACACCGTGTCGGGTGCCATCAAGGTAACGCCATCTTCCAACGCAGCAGCGCGAGCGCGTTTCTGAAACGCGGCGTCTGCGCCGGCCAGTTCGGTGCGGGTGTTTACGCCAAGGGTTTCAGCCTCGTCACAGGTTACGACAGTCGCGCTTAGGCCGCGGGCGTTGGCAAGGCCAACGATGTCCGTCAGATAGTATTCTTCGGACGCATTGTCGTTTGAAACATCGTCGATCAGGCTGAACAGGGTCGCGCTGTCGGCGGCAACGACGCCGCTGTTGCATGTGGTGATCGCGCGTTCTGCTTCGGTGGCGTCTTTGAATTCGACGATCTTTTGCAGGCTGTCGCCGTCTTTCACCAAGCGGCCATAACGGCCGGGGTCGGCGGCTTCGAACCCCAACACGACAACATCGTGGGTTTTACGCGCCGCGATCATATCCGTCAGGGTTTCGGGGCTGATGAATGGTGTGTCGCCGTACAGAACGATTGCATCGCCAGTGAACCCGGCCAAAGCATCGCGCGCCTGCGCAACGGCATGTGCTGTGCCCAGCTGTTCGTCTTGGCGCACAACGACCACGTCTTCGTCATGGGCGCGGGCGGCTTTTTCCACCACCTCTGCACCGTGGCCAGCCACAACCACTGTTTTTTCAGGCGCAAGGGACGCGCCTGCGCGCATGGCATGCACCAAAAGCGGGGCGTGCGCGATAGGGTGAAGAACCTTCGGCAGGTCGGAGTTCATCCGCGTGCCTTGGCCCGCGGCGAGGATAATAAGCGCTGTTGGCATGCGTTCCGCTCTTTCAATCTGTTGTTGCTCCTTTTATCGGGGAATGGCTCAATCGCAAGGGTGGGCAGGATCAAAAGGCATTTCGTCAGGTTTCAGGCCTCGGCGGAATGATGCCGAAATGGGGGATGTATGCGTACAGTTATCTTTGATTTGGACGGAACACTGGCCGACACAAGTCGTGATCTGATCGCCGCCGCGAATGCGTGTTTTGATGGCCTTGGCCTTGGCGCGCCGTTGGACCCGGCACAGGATCAGTCCACTGCCTTTCACGGTGGGCGGGCGATGTTGAAGCTGGGCTTTGAACGGGTGCGCCCGAACTGGACCGATGCGGACATTGACGCGCAGCACCCGATTTTGTTGGCGTCTTACGCAGACAATATCGACCGGCATACCGTGCTTTACCCAGGCGCGTTGGATGCTGTGGTGCAGTTGCGCGATGCTGGGTTCGCGGTTGGGATTTGCACCAACAAACCCGAAGGGCTGGCCGAAACGTTGATGCAGCGTCTGGGCGTGCGCGATCATTTTGCGTCGTTGGTGGGGGCCGATACATTGCCTGTGCGCAAACCCGACCCCGCGCCCTATCGCGCAGCGGTTGACCGGGCGGGCGGGGCGATTGAACGCTCCATCCTGATTGGGGACACGGTGACAGACCGTGAAACAGCGCGCGCCGCTGGGGTGCCTTGCGCCTTGGTGACGTTTGGCCCAGATGGGCGCGGCGTGGCCGATTTGGCGCCCGAGGCATTGCTGGATCACTATGATGGGCTGTTCGATCTGGCCAACCGCCTTTTGCCTGCGTGACGTAAGGCAAAGTTCAGCCCCGGATTGACGTGAGCGGAATTGGCCCACAGGGTGATCATATGAGCGATGATTTCAAAGGCAGCTTCACCCAGCAAGAGCCGATCCCTGAAGAGGGGATCGCCGCCGCGCTGAAGGTTATGCGCCATGGCCGCCTTCACCGCTATAATGTGGTGGAAGGCGAGGTCAGCGAAACCGCATTGTTAGAGGAAGAATTCGCCGCCTTCACCGGCGCGCAATATTGCTTGGCCGTTGCTTCGGGCGGGTATGCGATGGGCTGTGCGTTGCGGGCCTTGGGTGTCAGCGCGGGCGACAAGGTTCTGACCAACGCCTTCACATTGGCCCCTGTGCCCGGCGCGATTGCCAGCGTCGGTGCGCAAAGCGTGTTTGTCGAGGTGACAGACGCGCTGACCATCGATCTGGACGATCTTCGCGAAAAGATCACGTCATCCGGCGCGCGGGTTCTAATGCTAAGCCACATGCGCGGGCATATCTGTGACATGGACGCATTGATGGCGATCTGTGATGCGGCGGATGTGCAGGTAATCGAAGACTGCGCCCACACGATGGGGGCCGCGTGGAACGGTGTGCCGTCGGGTCGCCACGGTGTGATCGGCTGCTATTCCACCCAGACCTACAAGCACATGAATTCGGGCGAGGGCGGGTTTTTGATTTCCGACGATGCGGATGTGATGGCGCGTGCCGTGATTTTGTCAGGCTCTTACATGCTGTATGACCGCCACCGCGCAGCACCCCTCGTCGAAGCGTTTGAACGCGTGAAATACGACACGCCGAACGTGTCAGGCCGCATGGACAACTTGCGCGCCGCGATCCTGCGCCCGCAATTGAAAGCGTTGCCGCAACAGTGCGCCAAGTGGAACGCGCTGTATCGCGCGGTCGAAGGTGGGCTGGAAAACACGCCGGGGCTGACGTTGATCGCACGTCCCGCGGCTGAGCAGTTCGTGGCGTCCTCGTTTCAGTTCCTTCTGAAAGGGTGGGCGGCCAGCGGCGTGCAAGAGGTGCTGCGCCGATGTGCCAAGCGCGGTGTCGAACTGAAATGGTTCGGAGCCGATGAACCGGCGGCGTTTACCTCGCGCTATGATCACTGGCGCTATGCCGCGCCGACACCATTGCCGCAGACCGATGCGGTACTGGCCGGTTTGGTCGATATGCGCCTGCCGCTGACGTTCACCATTGCCGATGCGGAACACATCGCCCGCATCATCCGCGCCGAAGTGTCCGCTGTTTTTCAGGCCAGCGCCTAGTTGCCCGGTACATACAGCGGCACGGTAGAGATCGACATTTTGGCCGACCCTTCGGTCAGTTCCCGTGCATGGGCCAGATAGATCAGCGTTTGGTTTTCCTCGTCGAAAATCCGTTTGATCCGTAGAGATTTCAGAATGATCGAGCGGCGTTCACGAAACACCTCTTCGCCGCTGTCGCTTCGGTCAATATCACCCATCACGATCGGCCCGGTCTGACGACACGCGATTGATGCGTTTGACGGGTCTTCGAACCAGTTTCCTTGCGATAGTCGGTCCAAAACGGATCGGTCGAAATAGGCGATGTGACAGGTGACGCCCTGAACCTGGGGGTCCGATATCGCCTCGATCACGATGTCATTTCCCACCCAGTCAACGCCGACTTTACCGACCTCTTCAGCATTGGCAGCCATACCAATGGAAAGGGTAAGCGCAGCAAATAGAATTCGTTTCATAACGCAGCCTTTTAAGTTGATGCACCCGAACCAACGCGCGAACGCTAGGTTTGGTTCACGGTTTTTTCCAATACTTGACCCGACTCGCGCAAACTGATTAACTGAACAAGCGTTCAATAAAGCGCTAGGGGAGGAAACCGGCCATGTTTAATGCAACGATGAAGTTCGACCTTGGTGAAGAGGTGAACGCCCTTCGCGACATGGTGCACCGCTGGGCGCAAGACCGCGTGAAGCCGATCGCGGCTGAAGTTGACAGCAAGAATGAGTTCCCCGCCGCGCTGTGGCGCGAAATGGGCGATCTGGGTCTTCTGGGCATTACCGTGGATGAAGAATTCGGCGGCGCCGGGATGAGCTATCTTGCCCACACCGTCGCGGTTGAAGAAATCGCGCGGGCATCTGCCTCGGTCTCTCTGTCGTATGGGGCGCATTCCAACTTGTGCGTAAACCAGATCAAGCTGAACGGCACGCCCGAGCAGAAGGCAAAATACCTGCCGGGTCTGATTTCCGGTGAACATGTCGGCGCGCTTGCCATGTCCGAAGCGGGCGCTGGGTCTGACGTTGTGTCGATGAAACTGCGCGCGGAAAAGAAGAACGGTTATTACACGCTGAACGGCACGAAGTTCTGGATCACGAACGGCCCGGATGCGGACACGCTGGTCGTATATGCCAAAACCGACCCCGAAGCGGGAAGCAAAGGCATGACCGCGTTCATCGTTGAAAAGTCGATGAAGGGGTTCAGCACCTCCACCCATTTCGACAAGCTGGGGATGCGCGGGTCCAACACGGCCGAGCTGATCTTTGAAGACGTCGAAGTTCCGTTCGAAAACGTTTTGGGGGAAGAAGGCAAGGGCGTGCGCGTTCTGATGTCGGGCCTTGATTACGAACGGGTCGTTCTGTCGGGCATCGGCACTGGCATCATGGCCGCCTGTCTGGACGAGGTGATGCCGTATTTGGCAGAGCGCAAACAGTTCGGCCAACCCATCGGGAATTTCCAGCTGATGCAGGGCAAGATTGCCGACATGTATACCAAGATGAACTCGGCCCGCGCCTACGTTTACGAGGTCGCGAAAGCCTGTGATCGCGGAGAGGTCACGCGCCAAGATGCGGCCGCCTGCGTTTTGTATGCATCAGAAGAGGCGATGGCCGTTGCCCACCAAGCGGTCCAAGCGATGGGCGGCGCGGGTTTCATGAACGAAACGCCCGTTAGCCGCATCTTCCGCGATGCCAAGTTGATGGAGATCGGCGCAGGTACCAGCGAAATCCGACGGATGTTGATTGGGCGGGAAATGATGGGGGCAATGGGCGGATGAACCCCGAAACCAGCGGCGCAAGCTTGTTCGGCAATGGTGTCGAAGCAACCGAAGGGTTGCTGCACCGCGAACTGGCGGGCGTTGTGAATGTTTTGGAATGGGTCGGTGCTGGTGTCGATCTTTTCGCCATTGCGGTCATGCTGATCGGGGCAATGCGGTTTGTCATTGGCTTCGTAAGGGCGGAATTCAACCGCAAAGAAAATGACCGTGCTCGTCAGATCAATCACGAACGGGTTGAGCTGGGGCGTTACATCCTTTCGGGGCTGGAACTGTTCATCGTGTCCGACATCATCCATGCGGCGCTAAGCCTTGCGCTGTCCGATCTGGTGTTCCTTGGCCTGTTGGTGGTGATCCGGTCCGTTATCAGCTTTTTCCTTGATCGCGAGATCCGGGAAATCAGGGAAGACCCTGAGAAATGACAAAAAGAAATTCGATAACCGCCAAGGGCTTTCCTTGTTGGGCGGAAAAGGGGACGCGATGAAACTTCAATCTCAGGCCATCGTTGGATCGGAAGGCTTTTCGGCCAACCGTGCGGCGCATTTGGAAGCGTTGAAGGTTGCCTCGGCAGCGGCGGAAATGGCTGCGGCCGGGGGCGGCGAAAAATCCCGTACGCGGCATCTGTCGCGTGGGAAAATGCTGCCACGGGATCGGGTTGCGAACCTTCTCGACCCCGGCTCTCCATTTCTTGAGGTCGGCGCGACGGCGGCCCATGGCATGTATGGTGGCGCGGCCCCCTGTGCGGGTGTGATTGCGGGTATTGGCCGTGTGCACGGGCAAGAGGTGATGGTTGTCTGCAACGACGCGACCGTCAAAGGCGGCACCTATTACCCCGTTACCGTAAAAAAGCATCTGCGCGCGCAAGAGATCGCAGAAGAATGCAATTTGCCCTGCGTCTATCTGGTGGATAGCGGTGGCGCGAACCTTCCCAATCAGGATGAGGTGTTCCCCGACCGCGACCATTTCGGGCGGATTTTCTATAATCAGGCACGGATGAGCGCGAAGGGTATCCCGCAGATCGCGGTCGTTATGGGGTCATGTACGGCGGGCGGGGCCTATGTGCCCGCCATGTCAGACGTCACGATCATCGTGAAAGAGCAGGGGACGATCTTCCTTGCTGGCCCACCTTTGGTGAAGGCCGCAACTGGCGAAGTCGTTACAGCCGAAGATCTTGGCGGCGGCGATGTCCACACGCGCCTGTCCGGCGTCGCGGATTACCTGGCCGAGGATGACGCGCACGCGCTGGCGCTGGCTCGGCGCGCGGTTTCGCATTTAAACCGGGCAAAGCCGCAAACCGTTCAATGGCAGACGCCGGAAGACCCGGCCTATGACCCGGATGAGCTGTTCGGCGTCGTTCCCGCCGACTTGCGCACGCCCTATGACATCCGCGAGGTGATCGCCCGCGTCGTCGACGGCTCGCGTTTCGATGAGTTTAAGCCGCGGTTTGGTGAAACACTGGTCACCGGCTTTGCGCATTTGCAAGGGTGCCCAATTGGGATCATCGCAAACAATGGCGTTTTGCTGTCAGAGGCCGCGCAAAAAGGCGCGCATTTCGTAGAGCTTTGTTCGCAGCGCAACATCCCGCTTGTCTTCTTGCAGAACATCACCGGCTTCATGGTTGGGCGCAAATACGAAAACGAAGGCATCGCGCGCCACGGCGCAAAGATGGTGACGGCGGTTGCCACCACGAACGTGCCCAAAATCACTATGGTGGTTGGCGGGTCTTTCGGGGCGGGCAACTACGGCATGGCAGGCCGCGCGTATCAGCCACGGTTTATGTGGAGCTGGCCGAACTCTCGCATCAGTGTGATGGGCGGCGAACAGGCGGCGGGCGTTCTGGCCACGGTCAAACGTGATGCGATTGAACGGGCGGGCGGTGAATGGTCGGCTGACGAAGAGGCCGAATTCAAACGCCCCACGATTGAGATGTTCGAAGAACAGTCACACCCTTTGTATGCCTCGGCCCGTTTGTGGGATGACGGCATCATCGACCCGCGCAAAAGCCGCGAGGTTTTGGCACTGTCGCTATCCGCAGCGCTATGCGCACCAATTGAACCCACGCGGTTCGGCATATTCCGGATGTGACGTTGAACTACACCATGGTCACATATGTCTTCCTGACGTTGCTGGGGTTGTATTCTATTGCCACCCGGCTGGCCCCTTACCATGGCCTATCCGAAGGTGGCTGCCGGTTGGGCTATGTCTATGACGGTGACACCGCCGAGCTGATCTGCGGAGAGAATGTCAGAACCGCGCGTTTTGTCGGCTTGGATACGCCAGAAACCAAATCGCCGGGCTGTCGGGCAGAGCTTGATCTGGGGAAACGCGCGACTGAACGCATGCGGGCGCTTCTTCGCTCGGGGATTGTCGAATTGTCGGATGAAGGTTTTGACAAATATGGGCGGGCACTGGTGAGGGTCTTCGTTGATGGCCGCGACGTGGCCAAGACCATGGTCGCAGAAGGCTTGGCCGTTACCTATCAGGGCGGGACGCGCCCAGATTGGTGCGCGAAATTGGAGCGATAGGCATGGCCACAAATCATATATTTGCACCTGACGGGAGGGGCTAAAATGTTCCAGAAGATCCTTATTGCTAACCGGGGCGAGATTGCCTGCCGGGTGATTGAAACGGCCCGCTCGTTAGGGGTCGCCACCGTGGCGGTTTATTCTGACGCGGATAACGCGGCCAAGCATGTCGCCATGGCGGATGAGGCCGTGCACCTTGGGCCGCCGCCACCCGGCGAAAGCTATCTTAAGGGCGACGCGATTATTGCGGCCGCCAAGGCGATGGGCGCGCAGGGGATCCATCCCGGTTATGGCTTCCTGTCCGAAAACCCCGATTTCGTCGCAGCGGTTGAGGCTGCGGGGCTGACCTTTATCGGGCCATCGGCTGATGCGATCCGGGCCATGGGGCTTAAGGACGCCGCCAAGAAACTGATGGAGCAGGCGGGCGTGCCTGTTGTTCCCGGCTATCACGGGGACAATCAGGATGGCGAACATCTGTCTGGTGCGGCTGATGCCATCGGCTATCCGGTGCTGATCAAGGCCGTGGCGGGTGGCGGCGGTAAGGGGATGCGCAAAGTTACCTCGCCCAAGGATTTCGCCGATGCTCTGGCCAGTGCGCGCGGCGAGGCGAAGACGGCCTTCGGCAACGATGCGGTATTGATCGAGAAATTCGTCGAAAAGCCCCGCCATATAGAAGTGCAGGTGTTCGGGGATGGCACCGATGCGGTGCATCTGTTCGAACGCGATTGTTCGCTTCAGCGGCGCCACCAAAAGGTGATAGAAGAGGCTCCGGCCCCCGGCATGACCGCCGAAATGCGCAAAGCGATGGGGGAAGCCGCTGTGAAGGCCGCGAAAGCCATCGGATACAAAGGCGCGGGCACGGTAGAATTTATCGTGGATGCCAGCGACGGCCTGCGTGCCGACCGGTTCTGGTTCATGGAGATGAACACACGCCTTCAGGTCGAACACCCCGTGACCGAAGCGGTGACAGGTGTTGATCTGGTGGAATGGCAGTTGCGCGTTGCCTCGGGCGAGGCTTTGCCGGTTCGGCAAGATGATCTGTCGATAACCGGTCACGCGTTCGAAGCGCGTCTATATGCCGAAGACGTGCCCGCCGGTTTCCTTCCCGCAACGGGCACGTTAAGCCATCTGCAATTCAGCCCTGCCGCCCGCAATGACAGCGGCGTTCGGCAGGGGGATGCGATCAGCCCGTTTTATGACCCGATGATCGCAAAGGTCATCACTCATGGCCCGACGCGCGAAATCGCGCTGGCCCGCCTAACCCGCGCCTTGGCCGAAACAGAGGTCGCGGGCAGTGTCACGAACCTTTCCTTCCTAGGTGCGCTGACCCGGCATCAAGGGTTCGCAGCAGGTGACGTGGATACTGGCCTTATCGAACGTGACCTTGATGCGCTGGTCGCCAGCAGCGACGCGACGGCGCAGGCCAAGGCGCAAGCGGCCATGGCGGCCGCCGGTGTGTTGGACGGTGGCGATGGCATGGCGGGTTTCACCCTTTGGGCACCGCTGTCCCGTACCGTTTCCCTTGGCGATGACATGGACGCCATTATCCAGATGACTGGGGCAAATGCGGCGACCGTCACGATGGATGACACGACTGTCCGTGCCGACCGTGATGACAACGGATGGCGCTTTGACGGCATGCCCGCCGCGCGCTGGGCGGTGGCAGGCGGACAGGTTACCATTTTCGGTGCCGAAACGCACAACTTCACGATCACGGACCCGTTGGATCGCGCGGGCGATGATGCGTCGGGCGGGAACCTGATCGAAGCACCGATGCCGGGGCTGGTGAAGGCCGTGTTCGTTGCGCCCGGCGATACGGTGGAGCAGGGGCAGCGGCTGGCCATTCTGGAAGCCATGAAGATGGAACATACCCTGACCGCCGGTCGCGATGGCACCATCGCCGAAGTACTGACCCACGATGGCGCGCAGGTAGAGGCCGGCGCCGCACTGATCAGGTTAGACGATGAAGAGGAAGCCGCCGCATGATCCGCCTTCACCATTGTCATCAAACCCGCTCCATGCGGTCACTGTGGGTGCTGCATGAACTTGGCGTTGATTTTGAGATCGTCCTTCATGCTTTCGACAAAACGCTGCGCGCACCTGAATATCTGGCGCTGAACCCCGCTGGCCGGGTGCCCGCGTTGGAAATTGACGGCGAGGTGATGTTCGAAACCGCCGCTATCACCGAATACCTGTGCGAACGCTTTCCGGACAAAGGGCTCGGTCGACTGCCCGGCGAGATTGAGCGGATGGATTGGCTGACGTGGGTTCATTTTGCCGAAACGATCAGCCAGCACGCCGCCGCGCTGACCCAGCAGCACGTGGCCCTTTACGATGATAGCATGCGCAGCCCCATCGTCATGAAGCTGGAGGCGAAGCGGTTGGAAAAATGCTATGCCGCGATTGAGACGCGGCTGAACGCCAATTACGACCGCGCGCCGTATCTGTTGGTGGGGGGCTTTTCCGCAGCGGATATTAGCGTTGGGCAGGCGATCTACATGTCGCGCCACTTCGCGCGGATCGAACCGTTTCCTGCCCTAAGCGAATGGTATGGCTTGATAACCGAACGGCCGGGGTTCCAAGCCTCGCTTCCGCCTGAGGGGGCTGAACTGTTGTATCAAAAAGAGTTCTATGAGGCGTGGGATGGTTGATTTCGTCGAGATATTTGAGGTTGGCCCGCGCGATGGGTTGCAGAACGAAAAACGGATGATCCCGGCGGCGGAAAAGATCAAGCTGATCGATACGCTGTCGCAGGCCGGTTTCCGGCGGATAGAGGTGGCAAGCTTCGTTTCCCCCAAATGGGTGCCGCAAATGGCCGACAGCGGAGAGGTTCTGGCCGGGATCACCCGCGCGCCCGGTATTTCCTATGCCGCGCTGACGCCCAACATGAAGGGGTATGAACGCGCCCGTGATGCCCGCGCGGACGAGGTGGCGATTTTTGGCGCTGCGTCCGAAGGGTTCAGCCGCGCCAATATCAACGCCTCGATTGACGAAAGCCTTGAACGGTTCGCGCCTGTGGCAGAACAAGCGAAACGGGATGGCGTTCCGGTACGCGGCTATATCTCTTGTGTGACGGATTGCCCGTATGACGGCGCTACCCCGCCCGCCAAGGTGGCCGAAGTCGCGGCAAAGCTGTGGGCCATGGGCTGTTATGAAATCAGTCTGGGCGACACGATCGGGCAGGGCAGCCCCGAAACCATCACCGCCATGCTTGAGGCTGTGTTGAACGAGGTGCCGGCGCAAAAGCTTGCCGGGCATTACCACGACACCGCAGGACGGGCGCTGGCGAATATCGAAGCCTCGGTTGCGCTGGGCGTGCGGGTGTTTGATGCGGCAGTGGGTGGCTTGGGCGGTTGCCCTTATGCGCCCGGTGCTGCGGGCAATGTCGCGACCGAGGCGGTGAATAAACGCCTGACAGATTTGGGTTACCATACGGGGCTAAACGCCGGTGTGTTGGACAAGGCCGCACAGATGGCACGGGATATGCGAGAGGGCAGCGATGTTTGAGACGATCAGAATAGATGTGGATGAACGCGGCGTTGCTGGCCTGTTGTTGAACCGTCCTGAAAAGCGCAACGCACTGTCGGCGCAAATGATCGCTGAACTGACACAGGCGGCCAAACAGTTGGGGGATGATCCTGCTGTTCGGGTTGTTGTGCTGTCGGCGGCGGGCAATGTGTTTTGCGCGGGCGGCGATCTGCGGTGGATGCAGGAACAGATGGCCGCCGATCCGCAAACCCGCGCGGTCGAGGCGCGCAAGCTGGCCGAAATGCTTCAGGCGTTGAATACGATGCCAAAGCCACTGATCGGGCGCATTCAGGGGAACGCGTTCGGGGGCGGGGTCGGCATGGCCTCTGTCTGTGATGTGGTGATCGCGGATAAGGACGCGCAGTTTGGGCTGACGGAAACGCGCCTTGGCCTGATCCCAGCAACCATCGGCCCCTATGTCATCGCCCGGATGGGCGAAGCGAACGCGCGGCGGGTTTTCATGTCGGGCCGCATCTTTGGCTGTTTCGAAGCGGTGGACCTTGGCCTTGTGGCCCATGCGGTTCCTGCGCGCGACTTGGACGAACGCATCGAGGCAGAGGTCGCACCCTATCTGTCCTGTGCCCCCGGCGCGGTTGCGTCCGCCAAGGCGCTGGCGCGCCAGTTGGGCCCGCGTATCGACGACGAAGTCATCGATTCCACAATCGCCGCCCTTGTCGCCTGTTGGGAGGGCGAAGAGGCGAAAGAGGGGATCGGGGCGTTTTTCGACAAGCGTAAACCGGCGTGGGCGTCTGATATCTGACCATTGTCTGGGTTGCGCGCGCTGCCCGCGTCGCCGGGCCATAGATGGAATCTGTGGCCTGCTGCGACTCAGTTCCTGCGACCATCTGGCACTATCTTGGTGAACGTCGCGGTATAGATTGCCAAAAATATGTTGTGAATAAGGGGTTTCTGCAATGCGGCGTTTGGTTGACCCCGTGCCGCACCAGAGGTAAACCCTGCTTAGCCACAGGACCGCGTCATTTCGGCGCGCGCAAGAGGAGCCATGCCATGGACGATCTTCTCAGAGAATATCTGCCGATTATCATTTTCTTGGGAATGGCCGTTGCGCTTGGTCTGGTACTTATACTGGCCGCCGTCATCGTTGCCGTTCGCAACCCTGACGCAGAAAAAGTGTCAGCCTATGAGTGCGGGTTTAACGCATTCGACGATGCACGGATGAAGTTTGACGTTCGCTTCTACCTTGTGTCGATCTTGTTTATCATCTTCGACTTGGAAATCGCCTTCTTGTTCCCATGGGCCGTTGCATTCGGCGACCTGGGTGATGTGGGCTTTTGGTCGATGATGGTTTTCCTTGCCGTGCTGACCATCGGCTTTGCCTATGAGTGGAAAAAAGGAGCCCTGGAATGGGAGTGAGCACCGCCGCAAACACCGCCGGGGTTGACCGCGAGCATAGCACGCAGGTTCTGAACAAAGAGCTGCAGGATAAGGGTTTCCTGCTGACCTCGACCGAAGATTTGGTGAACTGGGCCCGTACCGGTTCGTTGCACTGGATGACCTTTGGTCTTGCCTGCTGCGCGGTTGAGATGATGCACACCGCCATGCCACGCTATGACGTAGAGCGTTATGGCTTTGCGCCACGCGCCTCTCCACGTCAGTCGGACGTGATGATTGTTGCGGGTACTTTGACCAACAAAATGGCCCCCGCGCTGCGCAAGGTTTACGACCAGATGCCAGAGCCGCGTTATGTGATCTCTATGGGGTCCTGCGCGAATGGTGGCGGTTACTATCACTACAGCTATTCCGTTGTGCGCGGCTGTGACCGGATCGTTCCGGTGGATATCTACGTTCCCGGCTGCCCGCCCACGGCAGAGGCGCTGGTTTACGGTATTCTACAGCTGCAACGCAAAATTCGCCGCACCGGCACGATTGTGAGGTAACCCCATGACCGAGGCCCTGAACGAGCTTGGCGCACATATCAGCCTGAAACGCCCCGATTGCGTTATTTCGTATTCCATCGCGAACGACGAACTGACGCTGGAGGTCGCGCCGACATCGCTGGTTGGCTTGGCCGAGTTTCTGAAAACGGACGCGACATGCCGGTTTTCGACCTTGGTCGACATCACGGCAATCGATTACCCCGAACGTGCTGCGCGGTTCGACGTGGTTTACCACTTCCTGTCGATGTACCAGAACCACCGTATCCGCCTGCGCTGTGCGGTGCGCGAAGAAGACATGGTGCCGTCGATCATCGATGTGCATCCTTCGGCGAACTGGTTTGAACGCGAAGTGTTCGACATGTTCGGCATTTTGTTTTCGGGCCACCCGGATTTGCGCCGCATCCTTACGGATTACGGCTTTCGCGGTTACCCGCTGCGCAAGGATTTCCCGACAACGGGCTATACCGAAGTACGCTATGACGAGGCGCAGAAGCGCGTTGTTTACGAACCTGTCAGCCTTGTTCAGGAATACCGCCAGTTTGATTTCATGAGCCCATGGGAAGGTGCCGAATACATCCTTCCCGGTGATGAAAAAACTGACGGCGCGAAAGGGTAATCTGACGATGTCGGAGGCGACTTTGATGTTCGGGATTGGCGCGACGAAAGCGGGGACCAGTTGGCTCCACCGCTATCTTGCTGCGCATCCTGACTGTCATGTTCGCTCCATCAAGGAATTGCACTTCTTTGATACGATCGACAAAGGCCGGCAGAACGCGCAGTTGAGCGCGCTTCAGCGGAACCTGCAAAAGCTTCAGCGTCGTCAGAAAAACGGCGACCCGGCGAACGCGATCACCCGCGCCCACCGCATGGCGGATATTGAACAGTATTCGCGCGTGCTGAAAAAGGGCGACGAGGCTGAATACCTTGCGTTTCTGGACGAGGGACGGGACGGGCAACGCCTTATTGCTGACATAACTCCATCCTATGCCCTGTTGTCAGAGGGGCGCATGGAGAAGATGGCCAATATGGCCGCCGATGTGCGGTTCGTATACCTCCTACGCGACCCCGTGGCACGTTTGTGGAGCCATGTGCGTATGATTGCTAAGCGCCGCACAGATGCGGGGAACGATATCGCTGAACGCGCTCGGGAGATTCTTGAGCGCGCCCTTGGTGGTTTCGAAGTGCAAATCACCAACCGGGGTGACTATCGCGGAACGCTTGAACGGTTGAATGCAGCAGTCGATCCGTCGCGCCTGTTCTTGGCATTCTACGAAGACCTGTTTTCGAACACGACGATCGCGCGCTTGTGTGCCTTTCTTGGGATCGCCAACAAAACGGCTGATTTCGGGAAACGGGTTCATGAAGGCGTGCCTGTTGAACTGACCATGGCGCAACGGGGCCGCGCAGCTGCGTTCCTGAAACCGCAATATGACTATGTCGAGGCCAGCCTTGGCCAGCTTCCCGCCGCATGGGAAGCAAACAGGGTGGGGGTATAAGATGATGGACGGCAATTTTGACGACGCTCTGACGGGCGAGCAGAAGATCCGCAACTTTAACATTAACTTCGGGCCTCAGCACCCGGCGGCGCACGGCGTGCTTCGTATGGTGCTAGAGCTTGACGGTGAAATCGTTGAGCGCGCTGACCCGCATATCGGCCTGCTGCATCGCGGCACCGAAAAGCTGATGGAAAGCCGCACGTATCTGCAAAACCTGCCGTATCTGGACCGGTTGGATTATGTGGCACCAATGAACCAAGAACACGCTTGGTGCATGGCCATCGAAAAGCTGACCGGCACCGTTGTACCGCGTCGCGCCAGCCTGATCCGGGTTCTTTATTCGGAAATCGGTCGTATCCTGAACCACCTGCTGAACGTCACCACACAGGCGATGGACGTTGGCGCGCTGACCCCGCCACTGTGGGGCTTTGAAGAGCGTGAAAAGCTGATGGTGTTTTACGAACGCGCCTGTGGCGCACGTTTGCACGCGGCCTATTTCCGCCCCGGCGGTGTTCATCAAGACCTGCCACCACAGTTGATCGAAGACATCGACGACTGGGCCGATGAATTCCCGGCCGTGCTGGACGATATCGACGGCCTGCTGACCGAAAACCGTATCTTCAAACAGCGTAACGCCGATATTGGCATTATCAGCGAAGATGACATCCTTGATTGGGGTTTTTCGGGCGTCATGGTGCGCGGCTCTGGCCTTCCTTGGGATTTGCGTCGTTCGCAGCCCTATGAGTGCTATGACGAATTCGAATTCCAGATTCCTGTGGGTAAAAACGGTGACTGCTATGACCGTTACCTGTGCCGGATGGCCGAAATGCGGGAATCTTTGAAGATTATCAAACAGGCATGCGAAAAGCTGCGTGTTGAAAAAGGCGACGTGCTGGCCCGGGGCAAACTAACGCCCCCCGCACGCGCAGAGATGAAGACATCGATGGAAGCACTGATCCATCACTTCAAGCTCTACACCGAAGGCTTCCACGTACCAGCAGGCGAAGTTTATGCCGCAGTCGAGGCACCTAAGGGAGAGTTCGGCGTGTACATGGTTTCTGATGGTTCCAACAAACCTTACCGCGCCAAGTTGCGCGCGCCGGGTTTCCTGCATTTGCAGGCGATGGATTACGTGGCCAAGGGCCACCAGCTGGCCGATGTTGCTGCGATCATCGGCACGATGGATGTTGTTTTCGGGGAAATCGACAGATGACCCCTGCGTACATGGTATACGAGTTTCTGGGTGGGGACCCATTAGTGAAGGGCGCGGTGCCCTTGGCTTTCTTTTTACGGCCGGATTTTCCGGCAAAACGGAGTACCACCCATGAAGAATACACTTAAAATTACTGCAATTTGCGCTCTGCTTGCACCTATGTCTGCGTTTGCGACTGAAGTTGTTGACGTGACAGAAGAGCAGCTGGAATCGTTCCGCGTTGCGATCACCGCCACCGGCTGCACGATCGACGACGATGAGAGCGCGGCTGCTGTTGAAAGCGCAACCAAATATGACGAAGAAACGCTCAAAGCCATCGTAGAGCAGCTTCGTGTTTATGACGAAATCGTAGATGCTTCCCAAGAAGGCGGCATCACCCTCGTATCGGGAGAATGTGCTAGCTAATGCTTCGCCGTCTGCATCATGAACAGCCAGAGTCCTTTGCTTTTGCGCCAGATAACCTGGCCTGGGCGAAGGCTCAGCTGACAAAATACCCCGAAGGGCGCCAAGCCAGCGCCATCATCCCGCTATTGTGGAGAGCACAAGAGCAGGAGGGCTGGCTTTCGCGTCCGGCGATTGAATACATCGCTGATATGTTGGACATGGCCTATATCCGGGCGTTGGAGGTTGCGACCTTCTATTTCATGTTCCAGCTACAGCCTGTGGGTTCTGTCGCGCATATTCAGATTTGTGGCACGACGTCGTGCATGATCTGTGGCGCCGAAGACTTGATCGGTGTGTGCCGGGAAAAGATTGCAGACAAGCCGCACGCTCTTTCCGCCGACGGTAAGTTCAGCTGGGAAGAGGTTGAATGCCTTGGCGCTTGCGCCAATGCGCCAATGGCGCAGATCGGCAAAGATTACTACGAAGATCTGACAACCGAAAAGCTGGCCGAAATTATCGATCGGCTTTCAAAAGGCGAGGTTCCGGTTCCGGGGCCTCAGAACGGTCGCTATGCTGCAGAACCTTTGGGCGGTCTGACCAGCCTGAAAGAGTTCGACAGCGGGCACACCCAATATAACGCTTCTGCTCAGGCGGCTGTCGATATCGGCGATACCGTGAAACGTATCGACGGGACCGAGGTGCCGTTGCTAACCCCATGGGGCAAGCAAAGCGGTGGCGAAGATGTTGCTGCACCAAAAGCCCAGCCTGCGAAAAAGGCAGCTAAAGCCCCCAAGGCCAAAGCAAAGCCCGCAGCAAAAAGTGAACCCGTTTCGGCAGCTAAGGCTGATGCCGGCGCTTCCGCAGATGCCGCAAAGACAGATGCGAAACGCCCCAAGGCATTGAACGAGGCACGCGAAGGCGGCCCGGACGACCTTAAGCTGATCAAGGGCGTGGGTCCAAAGCTGGAACTGCTTTTGCATGTTCTGGGTTTCTACCATTTCGATCAAATCGCAGCCTGGACATCGGAGGAGGTGTCTTGGGTCGATGACAACCTGACCGGCTTTAAAGGGCGTGTGAGCCGTGACAATTGGGTTGACCAAGCCAAGGTTCTTGCCGCGGGTGGCAAGCCTGAATAGTGGAACGAGTGAATAGTAGTAACGTGTTATAAAACACGCACGTAAGTAACAGGGGACGAGGAATATGGCGGATAATTCTAACGGGCTTGGATGCCCTATGAAATGCTGGCTTGCGGCTGGCGTCGTTGGTCTTGTGGTTATGTTTGGTTTGCTTATGGGCACCCACACATTTCTTTCGGCTCTGTTCCTTGGCGTAGTAACCGCTGTTCTGATCGGGCTTCTTTTGAACTGGTTGGTCTGCACCCCAGCACAAAGCGCGCATGATGACAGCATTCAAACAGCTGCGCCCGCTAAGGCCGCTGCACCTGCCGCAGCCGCTGCGGCGGTGACGACGCAGGCCCCAAAAACGAGCGTTTCTGACGCGGCTGCGCAGACAGCCAAAGCACGTGCAGATGCGGATGCCGCAGAAGCCAAAGCCGCAGCCGACGCAAAAGCTGCTGCTGATGCAAAAGCTGCTGCTGATGCGAAAGCGGCTGCTGATGCGAAAGCGGCTGCTGATGCGAAAGCGGCTGCTGATGCGAAAGCGGCTGCCGATGCCAAAGCGGCTGCTGATGCAAAAGCGGCTACAGACGCTAAGGCTGCTGCCGATGCGAAAGCCGCGGCGGATGCGAAGGCTAAAGCGGATGCTGACAAAGCCGAAAAGGAAGCCGCAGCGAAAGCAGCAGCCCTGCGTGAGGCTGGCGACTATGACGGCGACGGAGTAATCGAAGGCACAGACGAAGGCGTTAAGCCTGCGACACTGGACGGCCCGCGTGGCGGTACAGCGGATGATCTGAAGAAGATCAAAGGTGTTGGGCCGAAACTGGAACAGCTTTTGTTTGATCTGGGCTTCTATCACTTCGATCAGGTTGCAGCCTGGTCGGCGGATGAGGTCGCTTGGGTTGATGCAAACCTTAAGGGCTTTAAGGGCCGCGTAAGTCGCGATGAGTGGGTCAAACAGGCCGGTCTCTTGGCGTCGGGCGGTGATACAGAATTCTCGAAGAAGGTCGACAAGGGCGGCGTTTACTAAGGGTGAACATGTCACGGGGGCACAAGCAGGAAGAAGCCGATGCACGGCAGGGTCGCGTTGCGGCGCTGGTGATTGCTGGCACGATGATCCTGTGGGTTGGCGCCCAATGGCTGGGGGGCCAACTTGGCCTTCCGACGCGCTTTGCCTTCTTGTTCGACTTGGCCGCAATGGCTGCGCTTTTCTGGGCGCTGGTGGTGACATATCAGATCTGGCGACGACGCCGGGACAATTGAGGTAATACAATGCTGAAGGACGAAGACCGTATCTTCACCAACATCTACGGCATGGACGAGCGCACGCTTGCGGGCGCTCGCCGTCATGGGCATTGGGATGGGACCGGCAACATCATCAAAAAAGGTCGCGACTGGATCATTGATGAGATGAAAGCCAGCGGCCTGCGTGGTCGTGGTGGTGCGGGTTTCCCGACCGGTTTGAAGTGGTCCTTCATGCCAAAGGAAAGCGATGGTCGCCCACACTATTTGGTCGTCAACGCAGATGAATCCGAACCGGGCACCTGTAAAGACCGCGAAATCATGCGCCACGATCCGCACACGCTGATCGAAGGCTGTTTGATTGCCGCGTTCGCGATGCAGGCGCATGTCAGCTATATCTATCTGCGCGGTGAATACATCCGCGAGCGTGAGGCGCTTCAGGCGGCGATTGACGAGGCCTATGACGCGGGTTTGCTGGGCAAGAACGCCGCTGGTTCAGGTTGGGATTTCGATCTTTATCTGCACCACGGGGCAGGGGCCTATATCTGTGGTGAAGAAACTGCGCTGCTGGAAAGCCTTGAGGGGCGCAAAGGGATGCCGCGGATGAAACCGCCATTCCCTGCTGGTGCTGGTCTTTATGGCTGCCCAACGACCGTGAACAACGTTGAATCAATCGCGGTGGTTCCGACCATCCTGCGCCGTGGCGCGTCTTGGTTCTCGGGCTTTGGCCGTCCAAATAACGCGGGCACCAAGTTGTTCGCGATTTCGGGCCATGTGAATAACCCCTGTGTCGTCGAAGAGGCGATGTCGATTTCGTTCGAAGAGCTGATCGACAAGCATTGCGGCGGCATCCGTGGCGGTTGGGACAACCTGAAAGCGGTTATTCCGGGCGGTTCGTCCGTTCCGTTGCTGCCTGCCGATATCGCCAAAGAAGCGATCATGGATTTCGACTGGCTACGCGAGCAACGCTCGGGTCTTGGAACGGCGGCTGTGATCGTGATGGATCAGTCCACCGACGTGATCAAAGCGATCTGGCGCCTGTCCAAATTCTATAAGCACGAAAGCTGCGGCCAGTGTACGCCGTGCCGTGAAGGCACAGGTTGGATGATGCGCGTGATGGATCGTTTGGTGAAGGGCGAAGCCCAACCCGAAGAGATCGACATGCTGCTGGACGTCACCAAACAGGTCGAAGGTCACACGATCTGCGCCCTAGGCGATGCGGCGGCTTGGCCGATCCAAGGTTTGATCCGCCATTTCCGTGACGAGATCGAAGATCGCATCAAGCACAAGCGCGTCAGCGCGGTTGCGGCGGAGTAATCGATAACCATGCAACCCCAAGGCCACCATCTTGCGGAACTGAACGTTGGGCGCCTGATCGCGCCCACCGATGATCCGCGCGTGGCCGAATTTATGGGCGCGCTTGACCGGATCAATGGTCTGGGCAAGCGGATGCCGGGGTTTGTTTGGATGATGGAAGGCTCGGGTGAACCGGGCACGGGAAATACAGATAACAAGATAGGCAACGACGCTCAGTTCGTTTCAAACCTGACGGTTTGGGAAGATGTCGTAAGCCTTGAAAGCTTCGTCTGGAACACGGTTCATCGCACGTTTTATGAACGGCGCGCGGAATGGTTTCAGGTGTTGGGGAAGATGCACTTTGTCATGTGGTGGGTGCCCGAAGGGCATGAACCCACCCTTGATGAGGCGTTGGGACGGCTCGATCACCTTCGCACCCATGGCGCATCGGATGATGCGTTCGGGTGGGAGTATCTGAAAGAGGCGCAGTCGTGGAAGACACATGGCTGCACTCAAGTAGCCGCGGAGTAGTAACGATGTTCAAGATTAATTCCACAAACCGCTTGCGTCATGCGGGCTTTGGCTTTGCGATATTGGCTGGGCTGTGCGTTGGCACAGCAAACGCCAGTGTCCATGGTGGTCTAAGTACCCACAAAGAGATCAACGAGGGGCTGACGGTCATCGCCGCCGGAGAAATGATTCAGGATAAATGCAACAGCATTACACCCCGAATGATCCGGGCCTATAGCTTTGCCAAAAGCCTTGAATCCATGGCGCATCAGGCGGGTTATAACGACAAACAGATCGAAGAGTTTGTCGAAGACAAGAAAGAAAAAGCGCGGGTTAAAGACGCCGCGCGGGCCTATCTTATCAGCAAAGGACTGGACCCCAAGCGGGCAGAGTCCTATTGCGAGGTCGGGCTTTATGAAATCGAACGAAACAGCCAGATCGGCGTTCTACTGAAAGCGAAGTGAGAGCTTATGGCGGACCTGCGCAAAATCATCATTGATGGCAACGAGATCGAAGTAGATCCGGCCATGACCCTGATCCAGGCCTGTGAGCAGGCGGGCATCGAGGTGCCGCGCTTTTGCTATCATGAGCGTCTAAGCATCGCCGGCAACTGCCGCATGTGTCTGGTCGAGGTTGTGGGCGGTCCGCCCAAGCCCGCCGCGTCTTGCGCGATGCAGGTCAAAGATTTGCGCCCTGGCCCCGAAGGGCAGCCACCGGTTGTGAAAACCAACTCGCCCATGGTCAAGAAGGCCCGCGAAGGCGTGATGGAATTCCTGCTGATCAACCACCCGCTGGATTGCCCGATCTGCGATCAGGGTGGCGAGTGTGATTTGCAAGACCAAGCAATGGCTTACGGGGTGGACTTCAGCCGTTATCGCGAACCAAAGCGTGCGACGGATGACCTTGATCTGGGGCCGCTGGTCGAAACCCACATGACACGCTGCATCAGCTGTACCCGTTGCGTGCGCTTTACCACCGAAGTTGCAGGTATCAGCCAGATGGGCCAAACCGGCCGCGGCGAAGATGCAGAGATTACTTCCTACCTTGGCGAAACGCTCGACAGCGAATTGCAGGGCAATATCATCGACCTGTGCCCCGTTGGTGCGCTGGTTTCCAAGCCTTACGCCTTTACCGCGCGCCCATGGGAACTGACCAAGACTGAATCTATCGATGTGATGGATGCGCTTGGTTCGAACATCCGCGTGGATACAAAGGGGCGCGAAGTTATGCGGTTCTTGCCGCGTAACCATGACGGCGTGAACGAAGAGTGGATTTCCGACAAAACGCGTTTTGTTTGGGATGGCCTTCGCCGCCAGCGTTTGGACAAGCCTTACATCCGCGAAAACGGCAAACTGCGCCCGGCCACATGGGGCGAGGCGCTTTCCAAAGCCGCTGACGCCATGAAGGGTAAGAAGGTTACCGGTCTTGTTGGCGATCTGGCCCCTGTTGAGGCTGCGTTTGCCCTGAAACAACTGGTTGAAGGTCAAGGCGGCAAGGTTGAATGCCGCACCGATGGCGGCAAGCTGCCAGCAGGCAACCGTTCGGCTTATGTCGGCACGGCAACGATCGAAGACATCGACAACGCGAAGATGATCCAACTGATCGGCTGTAACCCACGCGCAGAAGCGCCGGTGTTGAACGCGCGCATCCGCAAGGCATGGCTGAACGGCGCGACCGTAGGCTTGATCGGTGAAGCGGTTGATCTGACCTATGACTATGTTCACGTCGGCACGGATCGTAAGGCGTTGGTGGATACCGCCGCCAAAACGATGGGCGAAGTCAAAGACTTGGACAGCGTTGTTATCATCGGCGCAGGCGCATTGAACGAAGCCGATGGTGAGGCTGTTCTGAGCCAAGCAATGGAACTGGCCGCGAAGTCCAACAGCAAATTCATGGTGCTGCACACTGCTGCGGGCCGTGTTGGCGCGATGGATGCGGGCTGTGTCACCGAAGGCGGCATGGAAAAGGCGCTGGACGGGGCAGAGGTTATTTACAACCTCGGGTCCGATGAAATCGACATCGCTGCTGGCCCATTCGTTATCTATCAAGGTAGCCATGGCGACCGTGGTGCACACCGCGCCGACCTGATCTTGCCAGGCGCTGCTTATACGGAAGAGCAGGGGCTGTTCGTGAACACCGAAGGCCGCCCGCAATTGGCACTGCGCGCCAGCTTCCCTCCGGGCGAGGCGAAAGAAAACTGGGCGATCCTGCGGGCGTTGTCGGCTGAAATGGGTGCGACCCTGCCGTTTGACAGCATTGCGCAGCTTCGTCAGGCATTGGTGGCCGAGGTTCCGCATCTGGCGAAAATCGATCAGGTGGCAGAAAACGAATGGCAGCCGTTGGCGGTGAAGGCCCCAGCGAAAGCTAATTTCCGTCAGTCGGTTCAGGATTTCTATTTGACGAACCCAATCGCGCGCGCTTCGGCCCTGATGGCCGAGCTGAGCGCGAATGCAAAAGCGCGGCGTGAAGCGCCGATCGCGGCGGAGTAACGCGGCTATGGCGCAAACGCGACTTCTGGCGGGTGATCTGATGAATTCCATCGTCAAGATGGGGTTCGCTGCGGGTCAGCAGAATACGGATTGCGCAGCGGCGCAAGACGCGCCGTTCCGCGGGTACGGATTTGCACGTTATGTGCGTACTAAAGTCGAACAAGAGGGTGGTCTTTGGCGGGAGGATGCTGTTTACACACACTCGCCCGCGCTGCCACGCGGAGTGCGGAAAAACGACGCTAACGAAGTCGTCGCGAACGCATGGATGAAGGGCGACCGACGGTCTGAGGGTATGGGGCAAGAATGGCTGAATTTCTAAACACTGGCTTCGGAACGTTCGTGTTGATCGCGGCGCAATGCCTGCTGGTCATCGCGTTCGTGATGATTTCGCTTCTATTCCTCGTCTATGGCGACCGGAAGATCTGGGCAGCGGTACAAATGCGCAAAGGGCCAAACGTTGTTGGCGCCTTTGGTTTGCTGCAATCCGTGGCGGATGCGCTGAAATACGTCGTGAAAGAGGTGGTTATTCCCGCCGGTGCCGACAAGACGGTTTTCATGCTGGCGCCGCTGGTGTCTTTCGTGCTGGCGATGATCGCTTGGGCCGTTATCCCGTTTTCGGATGGCTGGGTTCTTGCAGATTTGAACGTGGCGATCCTGTATGTTTTCGCGGTGTCCTCGCTTGAAGTATACGGCGTGATCATGGGCGGTTGGGCATCCAACTCCAAATACCCATTCTTGGGCTCGCTTCGCTCTGCCGCGCAGATGATTTCTTACGAAGTGTCGCTGGGCCTGATCATTATCGGCGTCGTGCTGACCACAGGTTCCTTGAACTTCAGCCAAATCGTTGCGGCGCAAGATGGCAATTATGGGCTGTTTAGCTGGTACTGGCTGCCGCACTTCCCGATGGTCTTCTTGTTCTTCATCTCGGCGCTGGCCGAAACGAACCGCCCGCCGTTTGACCTTCCCGAAGCGGAATCCGAACTGGTTGCGGGGTATCAGGTTGAATATTCTTCCACGCCGTTCCTGTTGTTCATGGCCGGTGAATACATCGCCATCTTCCTGATGTGCGCGCTGACATCGCTGCTGTTCTTTGGCGGCTGGCTGTCCCCAATCCCCGGTTTGCCAGATGGCGCGCTGTGGATGGTTGGCAAGATGGCATTCTTCTTCTTCCTCTTCGCGATGGTGAAGGCGATCACGCCGCGCTACCGCTATGACCAACTGATGCGCATTGGCTGGAAAGTGTTCCTTCCGCTGTCGCTGATCTGGGTCGTGCTGGTGGCATTCGCCGCGCATTTCGAACTCTTCGGCGGTGCGTATGCCCGCTGGGCAATCGGAGGCTGATATGGCAATCGACTACACCCGCGCCGCGAAATACTTCTTGCTGTCGGACTTTATCGGCGGCTTCAAGCTGGGCCTGAAATACTTCTTCGCGCCCAAAGCAACGCTGAACTACCCGCATGAAAAGGGGCCTCTGTCGCCTCGTTTCCGCGGCGAACATGCGTTGCGCCGTTACCCGAATGGCGAAGAGCGTTGCATCGCCTGTAAACTGTGCGAGGCCGTGTGCCCCGCGCAGGCGATCACGATCGACGCTGAACCGCGCGAGGACGGCTCGCGCCGGACAACGCGCTATGACATCGACATGACCAAGTGCATCTATTGCGGTTTCTGTCAGGAAGCCTGCCCGGTGGATGCGATTGTCGAAGGCCCGAACTTCGAATTCTCGACCGAAACCCGCGAAGAGCTGTTTTACAACAAGGACAAGCTCCTTGAAAACGGCGAACGCTGGGAGGCCGAGATTGCGCGCAACCTTGAACTGGATGCGCCGTACCGATGACCGATTTCAGCAAACTCTTTGAGCAGATGATGGAGCAGAGCCACGCCATGGCCAAGGCTTTCAACCCCGCGTTGGAAAGCTTTCAGGTGACAGGCTTTGACAAAATCATGCCGACCATGCCGAAGAATTTCATGGACATGATGTGGGGCAACGCCTTCAACAAAGACGGGTTGGATTCCAAAACGCGCCTATTGGTCGTTTTGGCTGGCCTGACAGTGTTGGGTGCGCAGGCTGAACCACAGTTCAAGCTGACAGTTCGCCATGCGCTAGAAGCGGGGGCAACCCAGCAAGAGATCGCTGAAGTGATTTATCAGATGGCAATGCTTGGCGGCATTCCTGCAATGACCCACGCCTTGAACCTGGCTCAGGACGTGTTCAAAGAATCCGAGGAGGACGACGCATGAGCGTGGCCGATCTAGCATTTTACGCTTTCGCGATCACGGCTGTAGCAGCCGGTCTTTTCGTTGTTGTATCAAAAAACCCAGTCCATTCGGTTCTGTGGTTGATCCTAGCATTCCTAAGCGCGGCTGGCCTGTTCGTGCTGCTGGGCGCTGAATTCGTGGCGATGCTGTTGATCATCGTTTACGTGGGCGCGGTGGCGGTTCTGTTCCTGTTCGTCGTGATGATGCTGGACGTTGATTTCGCCGAACTTAAGGCCGAAATGGCGCGATATGTGCCGCTGGCGGCGCTTATCGGTGTCGTGTTGCTGATGCAGCTGGGCATGGTCTTTGGTGTTTGGCAGTTTGCCGATGACGCGCAAAGCCTGCGTGCGTCTGTGACCCCTGATGCGACCGAGGTGCACAACACCGCCGCACTGGGGCAGCTGATCTACGACGATTACATCTATCTCTTTCAAGCTGCGGGTCTGATCCTGTTGGTTGCCATGATCGGCGCCATTGTTCTGACCCTGCGCCACCGCACGAACGTCAAACGCCAGGATGTATTGGCGCAGATGTATCGTGATCCGGCCAAGGCAATGGAATTGAAAGACATGAAACCGGGGCAGGGGCTCTGAGCCTCTGGCTGATCATAGGGGTCGCAATGATCGTTGCGGGCCTGGCACTAAGAAAAAGACGTCATCGAAATGACGTCAACAATGACTGAGGGACGACATGGTCGGACTTGAACACTACCTAGCTGTCGCTGCGGCACTGTTCGTGATCGGGATTTTCGGGATTTTTCTGAACCGGAAGAACGTGATCGTCATCCTGATGTCGATCGAACTGATGCTTCTGGCGGTCAATATCAACTTCGTCGCGTTTTCGTCCTATCTGGGCGACATGGTCGGGCAGGTGTTTACACTGTTCGTTCTGACCGTTGCCGCGGCCGAAGCTGCCATTGGCCTTGCCATTCTGGTCTGTTTCTTCCGGACGCGTGGGACGATCGCGGTCGAAGATGTCAACGTGATGAAGGGGTAAGCAACCATGACAAGCATCATCCTCTTCGCTCCGCTGGTCGGGGCCATCATCTGCGGCTTTGGCTGGAAGATTATCGGTGAAAAGGCCGCCATGTGGGTCGCCACCGGGTTCCTGTTCCTTGCTGCGTTTCTAAGCTGGGTCGTGTTCCTGTCTTTCGACGGGCACATGGAGCAAATCCAGATCCTGCGCTGGATCGAAAGTGGCACGCTGTCGACCGACTGGTCCATCCGTCTTGACCGCATGACCGCGATCATGCTGATCGTTGTGACGACCGTGTCTTCCTTGGTTCACCTCTATAGCTTTGGCTACATGGATCACGATCCACAGTGGGGCGAGGGCGAGACTTACAAGCCGCGCTTCTTTGCCTATCTGTCGTTCTTTACGTTTGCCATGCTTATGCTGGTGACGTCTGACAACTTGGTTCAGATGTTCTTTGGCTGGGAAGGCGTTGGCGTTGCCTCGTATCTGTTGATTGGTTTCTACTGGAAGAAGCCATCGGCGGGCGCGGCTGCGATGAAAGCGTTCATTGTGAACCGGGTGGGTGACTTCGGTTTCGCGCTTGGCATCTTTGCTCTCTACTTCCTTGTCGACAGCGTCGCGTTTGACGATGTGTTCGCGGCGGCCCCGGCTTTGGCTGAGATGCAGCTGACCTTCTTGTGGAGAGACTGGAACGCGGCCAACGTGATTGCATTCCTTCTGTTTGTCGGCGCGATGGGTAAATCGGCTCAGCTGATCCTGCACACATGGTTGCCTGACGCGATGGAAGGCCCGACACCTGTGTCGGCTTTGATCCACGCGGCGACGATGGTTACTGCTGGTGTCTTCCTGGTGTGCCGCATGTCGCCACTGATGGAATACGCACCTGAAACGATGGCGTTTGTGACCTTCCTTGGCGCAACCACCGCGTTTTTCGCGGCGACCGTTGGCCTTGTGCAGAACGACATCAAACGCGTGATCGCATATTCAACCTGTTCGCAGCTTGGCTATATGTTTGTGGCGGCTGGCGTCGGTGTTTATTCGGCCGCGATGTTCCACCTGCTGACGCACGCGTTCTTTAAGGCGATGTTGTTCCTTGGCGCGGGTTCGGTCATCCACGCGATGCACCACGAACAAGACATGCGCAACTATGGTGATCTGCGTAAGAAGATTCCTTATACCTTCTGGGCGATGATGATCGGTACGTTGGCTATTACCGGCGTTGGTATTCCGCTGACGACAATCGGCTTCGCGGGCTTCCTATCTAAAGATGCGATCATCGAAAGCGCCTATGCTGGTACCCAAGGTGGCTACGCGTTCTGGATGTTGGTTATCGCCGCACTGTTCACCAGCTTCTATAGCTGGCGCCTGATGTTCATGACGTTCTATGGCAAAGCCCGTGGCGACAAGCACACGCACGACCACGCGCACGAAAGCCCGAAGGTCATGTTGATCCCGCTGGGTGTTCTGGCGATTGGCGCTGTCTTTTCTGGCATGGTGTTCTATGGCGGGTTCTTTGGCGACCACGATAAGGTCAACAAGTTCTTCGGTATTCCTGCCCATCATGAAACTGCTGATGCAGGTCACGGTGCCGAAACGGATACTCATGGTGCGGTCGAAACCCATGCGGTTGCTGACGACCATGCTGTGGCCGACACGCATGCGGATGACGCGCATGGTGATGATCACGCAACGACGATGGCAGACGAAGGTCATGCTGTGGTTGCTGCGGCCCATCACGGTACGGCACCCGTCGGCGCGATTTATATGAGCCCGGACAACCACGTGATGGACGACGCGCACCACGCCCCGAAATGGGTTAAGGTTTCGCCGTTCATCGCAATGCTGATCGGTCTGGCAACAGCCTATCTGTTCTATATCGTGAACCCGGCGCTGCCCAAGCGCTTGGCCGAAAGCCAGCGCCCGCTGTACCTGTTCCTGCTGAACAAATGGTACTTTGACGAGGTGTACGACTTCTTGTTCGTTCGCCCCGCTAAATGGCTTGGCGACTTCCTGTGGAGGAGGGGCGACGGAAACATCATCGACGGGTCGATCAACGGCGTGGCGATGGGGATCATCCCTTTCTTCACACGGCTCGCGGGGCGCGCTCAGTCTGGCTACTTGTTCCACTACGCGTTCGCGATGGTTATCGGAATTGCAGTCCTTGTCACTTGGATGTCTATCAGCGGAGGGGCTGAGTGATGGAAAACCTTCTTTCTATGATCACCTTCATCCCGCTGATCGCGGCACTTGTGCTGGCGTTCTTCCTGCGGGGTGATGATGAGGCTGCACAGCGTAACGCCAAGTGGGTCGCGCTGATCACTACGTCTTTTGTCTTCTTGGTATCGCTTTTCGTGCTGTTCGGGTTTGACCCGGCAGACACCGGTTTCCAGTTCGTGGAAGAGCGTGACTGGCTGATGGGCATGAAATACAAGATGGGTGTCGATGGAATCTCTGTCTTGTTTGTGATGCTGACGACCTTCCTGATGCCGATCACCATTGCGTCGTGCTGGAGCGTTACGTTCCGCGTTAAGGAATATATGATCGCCTTCTTGCTGCTGGAAACGCTGATGCTTGGCGTGTTCTGTGCGCTGGATCTGGTACTGTTCTATCTGTTCTTCGAAGGCGGCCTGATCCCGATGTTCCTGATCATCGGTATCTGGGGCGGTAAGAACCGCATCTATGCGTCTTTCAAGTTCTTCCTCTACACCTTCCTTGGTTCGGTTCTGATGCTGGTCGCGATGATCGCGATGTTCATGGAGGCCGGAACAACCGACATTCCAACGCTGCTTACTCACGAATTCTCATCCGGCACGATGAGCGTGATGGGCTGGCAGATTGTTGGTGGCATGCAAACGCTGCTGTGGTTGGCCTTCTTCGCAAGCTTTGCGGTAAAAATGCCGATGTTCCCAGTGCACACTTGGCTGCCCGATGCGCACGTTCAGGCTCCGACAGCGGGTTCCGTTGTTCTGGCCGCGATCCTGTTGAAGATGGGCGGCTACGGCTTCCTGCGCTTCAGCCTTCCAATGTTCCCGATTGCCTCTGACCTGTTGGCACCGCTGGTTCTGTGGATGTCTGCCATCGCCATCGTCTACACCTCGCTTATCGCGTTGGCGCAGAGCGATATGAAAAAGCTGATCGCTTATTCGTCTGTGGCTCACATGGGTTATGTGACGATGGGTATCTTCGCGGCGAACCAGCAGGGCATCGATGGCGCGATCTTCCAGATGATTAGCCACGGCTTTGTATCTGGCGCGTTGTTCCTGTGTGTTGGCGTGATCTATGACCGTATCCACACACGTGAGATTGACGCCTATGGCGGCCTTGTGAACCGCATGCCGGCCTATGCGCTGATCTTCATGCTGTTCACGATGGCAAACGTTGGCCTTCCGGGGACCTCGGGCTTTGTGGGTGAATTCCTGACGCTGATGGGTGTGTTCCAGGTCAACACTTGGGTTGCGGCTGTTGCGACGTCGGGTGTTATTCTGTCGGCCTGCTACGCGCTTTGGCTGTACCGCCGGGTCGTGTTTGGCGACCTGATCAAGGAAAGCCTGCGTTCGATCACCGATATGACAACGCGCGAACGTGCAATCTTTGCACCGCTTGTCTTCATGACACTGCTTTTGGGCGTCTATCCCAGCCTTGTGACCGATATCATCGGCCCCTCGGTTGAGGCGCTTGTTTCTAACCACCAGACGGCCGTCCTGCACAGTGACGCTGCTGTCCAGCTTGCTCAGCACTGAAGGGGAGAGTGATGATCTCTGCCGATATCAACGTCGTTCTTCCTGAAATTCTGCTGGCGCTATTTGCCATGGCGGCTCTGCTGTTTGGCGTCTACACGGGCAAGGACAAGACCGCGCCGTTGCTGGTCTATCTTACGTCTTTTGTCCTTGTCGCGCTGGCCATTTGGGTTGGGTTTAGCGGTGCGGGCACCGAAACCGCATTCAACGGTGCATTCATCGATGATGGCTTCGCACGGTTTGCAAAAGTTGTGATCCTGCTGTCGGGCGCTGCGGTGCTTTTGATGGCGCAGGAATACATGCTTCGTCAGGGCCTGCTCCGGTTCGAATACCCCGTTCTCGTTTCGCTGGCGATTGTCGGCATGATGATGATGGTGTCCGCGGGCGACCTGATGGCGCTTTACATGGGGCTAGAGCTTCAGTCGCTGGCGCTTTACGTCGTTGCATCGCTGCGCCGCGACAGTGCCAAGTCGACCGAGGCAGGTTTGAAATACTTCGTCCTTGGCGCGCTAAGCTCGGGTATGCTGCTGTACGGTGCATCGCTGACCTACGGTTACACCGGTACGACGCTGTTTAGCGGCATCATCGGTACCATCGGCGAAGAGGGGATCTCCCTTGGTCTGCTGTTTGGTCTGGTGTTCCTGATCACTGGCCTTGCGTTCAAAGTGTCGGCTGTGCCGTTCCACATGTGGACACCTGACGTTTATGAAGGTTCGCCCACCCCGGTCACGGCGTTCTTCGCGACCGCACCTAAGATGGCTGCGATGGGCCTGTTTGCACGCGTCATGTTCGATGCGTTCGGTAATGCGACTCATGACTGGGGGCAGGTTGTTGCCCTGTTGTCGGTTCTGTCGATGTTCCTTGGTGCGGTTGCCGCTATCGGCCAGACCAACATCAAACGCCTGATGGCCTATTCTTCGATTGCTCACATGGGCTTTGCGTTGATGGGGCTTGCTGCGGGCACCGCTGGTGGCGTTCAGGCGATGCTGATCTATATGGCGATCTATGTGACGATGAACGTCGGCACATTTGCCTTTGTCCTGAGCATGGAAAAAGACGGCCAGCCGGTGACCGACATCGCGTCGCTGAACATGTATTCCAAACGCGAGCCGCTTCGTGCGCTTGCGATGCTGGTGCTGTTGTTCAGCCTTGCCGGTGTTCCGCCAATGGTGGGTTTCTTCGGTAAGTTCTATGTGTTGATGGCTGCCGTTGACGCCGGGTATATGTGGCTGGCGATTGCTGGTGTTATCGCGTCCGTGATTGGCGCGTTCTATTACCTGCGCATCGTGTTCTACATGTATTTCGGAGACGAGCAGAAAGCCGGCCTTGATGGCACGATGAACCCGGTTCTGTGGGGCTTTCTGATGGCATCTGCCGCTGTCATGCTGGTTGGTGTGATCAACCTGTTCGGCATCGAAGGCCTAGCGCTGAGCGCGGCAGAGACCCTTGTCAATTGATCCTTGGCCTGCAGGCTATGCCCGGGTTGAGCTGCAAGAGATTGACAGCACCAACGCCGAGGCTGCCCGCAGGGTCCAAGACCTGACTGGCCCAACATGGATACTTGCCCATCGTCAGACCGCCGGGCGCGGTCGGCGAGGGCGGGCTTGGGCCGACCCCGCAGGCAACTTTTCCGCAACATTGGTGCAACGCCCCGGCGGCCCGCCTGAACAGGTGGCGTTACGCTCGTTCGTGGCTTCTTTGGCGTTGTTTGACGCCTTTGTTGCTGCGACTGGCCGTGCGAATTCCTTTTCACTGAAATGGCCCAATGATGTGCTGCTGAATGGCGGCAAAGTCGCAGGTATCCTGCTGGAAAGCGTGGGCAACAGCGTCAGTGTTTCCCATCTTGCCATTGGCATCGGGGTGAACTTGGCGAACACGCCCACCGGCCCGCAAGTTGAGGCCCGCGCGGTTCCACCCGTTAGCCTGCTGTCAGAGACGGGCTCCGTTGTCACACCGTCTGAATTTCTTGATCTGCTCGCCCCGGCCTATGCGCGTCACGAACAGCGCTTTTCGACATATGGCTTCGCCCCGATCCGCGAGGCGTGGATGCAACGCGCCGCCAAAGTGGGCGAAGTGATCACCGCGCGCACCGCCACGGAAGAGTTTACCGGCACCTTTGAGGCAGTAGACGAAACCGGCAATCTGATACTAAAGACAGCGCAAAGCCGCCGCGCCATCGCTGCTGCGGATGTGTTCTTTTAAAGGAGGGGCCCATGCTGCTCTGTATTGACTGCGGAAATACCAACACCGTCTTTTCGATATGGGATGGGACGCAGTTCCTGTGCACCCTGCGGACCTCAACCGAACATCAGCGGACGGCGGACCAATATTACGTATGGTATTCCACGCTGATCGAACATCACGGCATCCCTGCGGACATTACGGATGTCATCATCTCGTCCACGGTGCCGCGCGTTGTGTTCAACTTGCGGGTTTTTGCGGATCGGTATTTCAACACGCGCCCGATCGTCGTGGGGAAGGCTGAATGTTTGCTGCCACACGATCCCCGCGTGGACGAAGGCACCGCAGTTGGCCCCGACCGGCTGGTCAACACCGCCGGGGCGTTCGATCGCCATGGCGGCAATTTGATCGTCGTCGATTTCGGCACTGCGACAACCTTTGATGTGGTGGCCGAAGATGGGGCCTATATCGGTGGGGTGATCGCCCCCGGCGTAAACCTAAGCCTAGAGGCCTTGCACATGGCCGCGGCTGCCTTGCCCCATGTCGATGTGACGAAGCCGCCTGCCGTAATCGGAACCAACACCGTGGCCTGTATGCAATCCGGTATCTTCTGGGGCTATGTCGGTCTGGTTCGCGGCATCTCCGAGCAAATTCGCGCGGAATATGATAAACCTATGAAAGTCATCGGGACTGGGGGCCTTGCGTCATTGTTTGCGCAGGGCGACGGGCTATTTGACACAATCGAAGATGATCTAACGATGCACGGTCTAACCGTGATTCACGCCTATAATGAGGAAAACGGGGCGCTATGAGCAGCAACCGACTAATTTACCTTCCCCTCGGCGGTGCCGGGGAAATTGGGATGAACGCCTATGTCTATGGCTATGGCCCAAAGGATAATGAGCGGCTGATCCTCGTCGATCTGGGCGTGACTTTTCCCGACATGGAAAGCAGCCCCGGCGTCGATCTGATCTTCGCCGATATCGCCTGGCTGGAAGAGCGTGCAGACCGTTTGGAAGCCATCTTTATCACCCACGCCCATGAAGACCACGTTGGCGCGCTGGGGCATTTGTGGCCGCGTCTGAAGGCGCCGGTTTATACGCGTGCGTTCACCGGCAACATCGCCGTGCGCAAGTTGGAAGAGCGCGGCGTTGACCCGGCCTGCGTGAATATCGTGACGGCCTATCCCGAAACGATTGAGGCAGGGCCATTCACGGTGTCGTTCTTGCCTGTGTCCCATTCGATTCCGGAAAGTTCGGGCATGGTGATCGATACGCCAGCGGGCCGTATCGTGCATTCCGGCGATTTCAAACTGGACCGTAACCCAGTGGTGGGCGAGGCATTCGATCCCGATTTGTGGGCCTCAATCGCGGGCGATGGCATCAAGGCGCTGACATGTGATTCCACCAACGTGTTCTCACCCGCTGCGGGCCGCTCGGAATCGACGGTTGGCCCGGCGATCCGCCAGCTTGTTGAAAAGTCATCGGGTATGGTGGTTGCCACCACATTCGCATCCAACATCGCACGTGTGAAAACCTTGGCCGAGGCCGGGCGTGATGCGGGGCGTTCCATTGTTCTGCTGGGGCGCGCGATGCGCCGCATGGTTGAGGCGGGCGTTCAAAGCGGTGTGTTGAACAATTTCCCCACAACCGTGTCACCCGAAGATGCCATCAGCATTCCGCGCGAAAACCTGATGCTGCTTGTCACGGGCAGTCAGGGCGAGCGGCGCGCAGCCTCCGCGCAGCTAAGCCGGGGCAAATACCTTGGCCTGACGATGAAAGAGGGGGACACGTTCCTGTTTTCATCCAAGACCATTCCGGGGAACGAACGTGGGGTGCTGAGCATCGTTAACGCGTTCAGCCAGATGGGCGTGGATGTCGTGGATGATGCGGCTGACCTTTATCACGTGTCGGGCCATGCAAACCGCCCCGACCTTGAGGCGGTTCATAAAATCATGAAACCTCAGATGGTTATCCCGATGCACGGCGAACACCGCCACCTGCGAGAGCACGTGAAACTGGCCGGCGAAAACGGATTTCCAGCAATTATCGCCACCAACGGCACAATGCTTGACCTGACCGGTGATGAGCCGCGCGTGGTTGAACATATCGAATCCGGGCGGACCTATCTGGACGGCAAAATCCAGATCGGCGCGTTGGACGGTGTCGTGCGGGATCGTATCAGAATGGCGCTGAACGGCCTGATCCTTGTCACGCTGATCGTGGACGAAGACGACGAGCCGCTGGGCGAACCATGGGTGGAAATCAAAGGTCTTCCGCAGCAGGGCAATTCAAACGCGCCGCTGGCTGAAGTGCTGGAAGGGGATCTGGCCCAGCTGCTTGGCCGTGCCGACGACAAAACGTTGCGCGATGACGACAAGCTGGAAGAGGCCCTGCGCCGCCGTACGCGTCAGGTGGCATTGGATGAGATCGGGCGTAAGCCTGAAGTCATCGTCGTTGTCAGCAGGTTGATGGCTTAAGAAGAATAGGGGCTGAGGCGCAAGCGCCTCAGTCCATCGCTGGCGCCTTGAACGAACGCGTCAGGAATGCGGGCATGTGATCGCCCATTCCCACAACAGGTTCATCACGGCGACCGCCGGAACGACCGTTCTGCGACTTCCCGCCGTTGTTGCCACGCGGTTGCTTTTTCTGGCCACCGCTGCGTTCGCTACGCTCTGCTTTCTTGGCAGGCGCTTTTTCCTCTTTCACCTTCGGAGCTTCTGCTTTTTCAGCAGCTGGCTGCGCAGCGGGTGCTTCGACTGTTTTCAGCGGGTTGTCGAGGCGCGGGATTTCTTTCTTCACCAAGGATTCGATGTCGGCGAAGTTCTTTTCGTCGTGGGGCACGCAGATCATCATCGCCTTACCCTTACGGCCTGCGCGACCTGTACGGCCAATGCGGTGCACGTAATCTTCGGCGTGGCTTGGTACGTCGTAGTTGAACACGTGGCTAACGGCGGGCACATCCAGACCACGCGCAGCAACGTCTGACGCGACGAGGAAGCGCAGCTTGCCTTCGCGGAAAGCCTCCAGCGTTTTCATGCGTTGGGATTGGTCCAGATCGCCGTGAATAGGGGCGGCGTCATAGCCGTATTTGTTCAGCGACTTAGCAACGATATCAACTTCGGTCTTCCGGTTGCAGAAGATGATGGCGTTGCTGCAAGCGTCGCCTTCTTCTTTGATCAGGGCGCGTAGAAGTTCGCGTTTTTCTTTGGCCTGACGGTCCTTGCGCGATGCTTTGAACAGGATCACGCCTTGTTCAATATTCTCACTCGTCGTCGCGGCGCGCGCGACTTCGATTTTGACCGGGTTGGAAAGGAATGTGTTGGTGATACGCTCAATTTCAGGGGCCATCGTGGCCGAGAAGAACAGCGTCTGACGCGTGAACGGTGTCAGCTGAAAAATGCGTTCGATATCGGGAATGAAACCCATATCCAGCATACGGTCGGCTTCGTCCACCACCATGATCTGAACGCCTGTCAGCAACAGCTTGCCACGTTCGACATGGTCCAGCAGGCGGCCGGGGGTTGCGATCAGAACGTCAACGCCGCGGTCGATCAGGGCGTCTTGTTCTTTGAACGAAACACCGCCGATCAGCAAAGCTTTCGTCAGCTTGGTGTTCTTTGCATATGTATCGAAGTTTTCGGCAACCTGAGCAGCCAGTTCGCGCGTCGGCGCCAGCACGAGGCTGCGTGGCATACGTGCCCGTGCGCGGCCCTTGGACAGAAGTGTGATCATCGGCAGCGTGAAGCTGGCGGTTTTACCGGTGCCGGTTTGGGCGATGCCCAATACGTCTTGGCCCTTTAGGGCGGGGGGAATCGCACCTTCCTGAATAGGCGTTGGCGTTTCATAGCCAGCTTCGGAAACGGCGGAAAGTACTTTGGGATCAAGCCCCAAGTCTGCAAATTTGGTCATAAAGGCCCTTTGGGTTGGCGGCGTCTGAAACGACCGCAACTCCACGCGGCCTGACCGGCCGTATTGCCGATCCTTCAATTAGGCGCGATGATTAGGGTAAAGCGCCCCAAACGTCAAGAAATCCAAATAGCTAGGGCCAAAGCCAGAACATCAAAATAACCTCTGGCAGAATTGCGACCATCCCAAACAAGGTGATCAGCCCATCACGCCCCGTCAATCCAAGCCCAAGAAGCAATATGTGGAACGACATGACGAAGGGAAAGCCGGGGATAAACCCGATGATCAGAACGACAGTTCCGGTTCCCAGCACTATGAGGCCAATAAGGCGTATTATCAGCGGGCTTTCCACGATGCCCACCAGACGCGGTGCAAGCAGCGGGCGAAGCCGTTTGGCGACCGGTCTGGCCTTGTCTACAGATCCGCGGATCAGCTTGCCCGAGATGTTGATCCGTTGCAGCCGTGAAGGCAGCCAAAGATGGGTTCGCCGCATAAGCATATGCGCGCCGATAACGATAAAAAATCCGGCGACGATGCCCGGCATTCCGGGCACCATGCCGATTGGCAGGATCAAGAACGTGGCCAAGGTAACCAGAAGGGGGCCAAAACCGCGCGCGCCCAAGGCCGTAAGAAGATCGCCAAGCGACAGGGAATCTTGCCCATCGCTTAGCTGTTCCAGCCTGTTAATCAGGCTGGCAAGGTGATCCGCGCCTTGTGATGGCTGGCTCACGTTGCGCCCCTTAGACCTGCATTTCTTTGGTTGCGCTTAGGGTCAATTCGGGATGGTCGCGGACGATCCGGTCGATGTCCCATTGCAGACGAGTCATATAGACGATGTCGCCATCGTGGTCGTAGGAAATATGACCCTTGTTCGCGTTGACGAACTTGTCCACCGCATCTTTCGGGCCGGTAACCCAGCGCGCCGACGTGAATTGAGAGGCTTCGAACCGAACGGGCAGGCCGTATTCCATCTCGATCCGGCTGGCGAGCACTTCGAACTGAAGCTGCCCCACAACGCCAACGATGAAGCCTGAACCGATCATTGGTTTGAAAACCTTGGCGGCACCTTCTTCCGCGAATTGCATCAGCGCCTTTTCAAGGTGCTTGGCCTTCATCGGGTCGCCCGCACGCACGGTTTGCAGCAGTTCCGGGGCGAACGAAGGGATGCCTGTCACACGGATCGCCTCGCCTTCGGTCAGGGTGTCACCGATGCGTAGCTGGCCGTGGTTCGGGATGCCGATGATGTCGCCAGCCCACGCTTCGTCCGCAAGTTCCCGGTCGGATGCCAAGAACAGAACCGGGTTCGAAATCGCCATCGGCTTTTTCGTGCGCACGTGGGTCAGTTTCATGCCACGCTTAAAGTGACCCGAGGCCATTCGCAGAAACGCGACACGGTCCCGGTGCTTGGGGTCCATGTTTGCCTGAACTTTGAAGACAAAGCCGGAAACCTTTGTTTCCTCAGGGGAAATCTTGCGCGGCTCTGCTGCTTGGATCTGCGGTTCGGGGCCGAAATCACCGATGCCGTCCATCAGTTCTTTCACCCCGAACGAATTGATGGCGGACCCGAACCAGATCGGTGTCAGGGTGCCATCCAGCAGGGCTTGGCGATCCATCGGTGGCAGCAATTCACGTGCCATTTCGATTTCTTCGCGGAACTTTTCCAGAAGCTCGGCAGGGATGTGTTCCTCTAGCTTCGGATCGTCCAACCCTTTGATAGAGATGCTTTCGGCGACCTTGTTCCGGTCTGCGCGGTCCATCAGCTCCAGCCGGTCGCGCAACAGATCGTAACAGCCAACGAAATCGCGCCCCATGCCAATGGGCCAGCTGGCTGGCGTCACGTCGATGGCAAGGTTTTCCTGAATCTCGTCGATAATTTCAAAGGTGTCGCGGCTTTCCCGGTCCATCTTGTTACAGAAGGTCAGGATCGGCAGATCACGCAGGCGGCACACTTCGAACAGCTTTTGCGTCTGGCTTTCCACGCCTTTCGCGCCGTCAATCACCATGACAGCCGCATCCACCGCCGTCAGCGTGCGATAGGTATCTTCGGAAAAGTCGCTGTGGCCGGGGGTGTCCACCAGATTGTACCGGTAGTCGCCATAGTCAAACGACATAGCCGACGCCGACACCGAAATGCCCCGGTCTTTTTCCATCTGCATGAAATCCGACCGTGTTCGCCGTGCCTCGCCCTTGGCGCGCACTTGGCCAGCCATCTGAATCGCACCGCCATAAAGCAGAAACTTTTCAGTCAGCGTCGTTTTACCCGCATCTGGGTGCGAGATGATGGCAAACGTGCGCCGCCGAGCGACTTCGGCGGGCAGGTTAGGGCGGTTGGTAGGTGCGTCCAGCATGTGGGGCATATAGCGCCCGCATCGTCCAAGCGAAAGGGGCTGTGATATCTGACGTTCAGATTCCTAATGCATCGCCTGACTAGTCGCGGCGCACCGCACGGCGCAGTGCGTTGGGGCCAACTTTGCTGAACTGGCTTTTTTCTGCTTCGGCCCTGAAATCGCGTTCCGCTGTAGTGTCTGACATTCGCGAAGAGGCGTCTTTGGCAAGGTCATCGGGAAGGCTCGCCAACGTTGTTTCGTTGATCAGCAAACTTTCCGTCGGTGTGCATTCGGCATAGATGATTTCATGCTGATCGAAGGCCAGATGGAAGTATTGGACATAGCCGCCTTTGCGGATGAAGACTTTTTCACCGTCCACAAGGTTGCGTGCTTTTACCAACAACTCGGCGCTTCCCGTCAGAAGCTGCTGATTGCGATTATAGATGAACAGCCGCTGGTGCTGACTGACGATCATGTCGCTTTCGTTGAACAGCGTTCCACGCTTGATAACCACGGGGGCGTAGGGGCCGATGGCACGCACGGTGCGCTGGCCGATCCACCGCAAGGGCTGTGCACCACCATCGCGCGTCAAGATGCGGTCGCCAATGGTCAAGTCTTCGATTGCGCGCTGCACCCCATCGGCAAGCGTGATCATGGTTCCGCGGGTGAAGGCGACGGGGGTAAGATCCGCCACCCGGATCTCGCCCGGGTCATCGGTGTGGGACAGCAGCGTGTATTCCACGGCCGGTTCAATCGGGCTTAGCGGAGCGAAGTAAAGCATTTGACCCGCCTGGGTCGCATGATGGGCGATTAGCAGAATTTCGACCTTGTCGCCGTCGGGAGCCATAAAGGTCAGCCGTCCGTGCAGGAACAGCGCGTCACCGGTGGTTCCAACCTCGGATCCGTCGGCCACGAATTGCCCCTTCGCTGGGGTCTGCAGGCACTGCCCGTCGTCGGTCGTGCTGGCATCAGAAATTGCCAGCTGAAGCACCTCAGCGTCGAGAGCCAAGCGATAACCGTCGCCCAGGCACTGCTCTTCTAATGAAAGAAGTGGGTCGCCGATATTCGCACCTGAAACCACAACCAAATCAGTCGCCGGAAACACATGGGCGGAATAGCTGACTGAATTGCCCCGTGGCGCGGTTTGGTTCATGGCAGTGGCTGTCCCCCGTTTGGGAATTTGGCGCATTGGTGGGTGGCGTCACGACCTGACAAATATCATTCGCGATTTGAAGTTTAATTACGGTTAAGCTGGGCACAAGGTCAACGGCTTGCCCGTTTGCATGCTATCAGGTTTGCGCGATCAATTGGTACACAATGATTATTTACGCTGCGGCCTTTTCGCGGGCGTTGCGCGATGCTAGCGACAGTAAACGACAAAATTGGGAGTGGCTCTATGGATTTGGGAATTGCTGGAAAACGCGCATTGGTTTGCGCTTCGTCCAAGGGTTTGGGGTTGGGCTGTGCCCAAGCATTGGCCGAAGCTGGCGTAAACCTTGTGATGAACGCACGCGGGAAAGAGGCGCTGGAACTGGCGGCTGAGGGTATTCGCACCAAATACGGCGTCGATGTCGCCACTGTGGCTGCGGATATCACCACCGAAGACGGGCGCAGCGCGGTTTTGGAAGCGGCGGCCAGTGTTGATATTCTGGTGACCAATGCCGGTGGTCCGCCTCCGGGGATGTGGACCGACTGGGAACGTGACGATTTTATCGCGGCGCTGGATGCTAACATGCTGGCACCGATCGCGCTGATCAAAGCGCTTGTTCCGGGCATGATCGACAAAGGCTGGGGCAGGGTGGTGAACATCACCTCGCAATCCGTGAAGGCTCCGATTGCTGTTCTTGGGCTGTCGAACTCTGCGCGGGCCGGTTTGACTGGTTATGTCGCGGGCACCGCGCGTCAGGTCGCGCCGCATGGTGTTACGATCAACAACATGTTGCCGGGTATCCATGCGACGGATCGCGCGGTATCGCTTGATACAGGTGTGTCGCAGCAACAAGGCATCACGCTGGACGAGGCGCGCCAGCAGCGCGAGGCGACAATTCCTGCCCGCCGCTATGGTACGGCCGAGGAATTCGGCGCGATGTGCGCGTTCTTGTGTTCGCAACGCGCTGGTTTCATTGTCGGCCAGAACATCCTTCTGGATGGCGGCGCAGTGAACGCGACCCTTTAAGGAACGTCTGATGACTGAGGAACGGTTCAGCCTGAAAGATCACCTGTTCAATCGCGAAAGGGTGCAATATCTGGCTGGGCTGTTCCAGGCCTCGGCGCCTTCATTCGATGCGGCGCTCTTTACCGATCAGGTCATGGCGGATCTTGCCCCGTTAGAGCTGAAACAGCGCATCACCTTGATCGCCGAAGTGTTGGAACGACACCTGCCGCGCGAATTTGATCAGGCCGCCGGCGCGATCACCGCCGCGTTGCCGCCGCCGCTGGACCCAACCAAAACGGATGATGATTTCGGCAGCTTCATCTTTGCGCCCCTTGGCGAATACGTTGTGCGCAATGGGCTAAGCGAACGACATTTCGCCACCTCCATCGCGTTGCTGAAAGAACTGACACAGCGGTTTTCCGTTGAATACGCGATCCGGCATTTTCTGAACGCGTTTCCAGCCGAAACCATGGCGGAACTTGCGCAGTGGGCCCGTGACGATCATTACCACGTGCGCCGATTGGTCAGCGAAGGCACGCGGCCCCAGTTGCCGTGGGGCAAGAAAATATCGCTTTCAGTGATGGCGCCTTTGCCGCTGTTGGATGTGCTGCATGCGGACGGAACACGCTTTGTCACCCGGTCCGTCGCCAATCACCTGAACGATATCGCAAAGACAAATCCTGCGCTGGTGATCGCCACGCTGGAAGGCTGGCACGCGCTAGAGCGTCAGCAACCCGAAGAACTGAACTGGATGACCCGACACGCGCTTCGGACCTTGATCAAACAGGGGGAGCCGAACGCGATGGCGCTTCTTGGATATTCGACAGACCCCGCCGTGGTGGCTGGACCGGTCGAAATGAATGCGCGGTCAGTAAAGATAGGCGAAAGTGTTGAGTTTGAAATCACGCTAAAGGCCACAGAAGACGCGCCCCTGATCGTGGATTTCGTGATCGATCTAGTGAAATCAAACGGAAGCTCTGCGCCCAAGGTTTACAAGCTGAAGCAACTTGAAATGCAGGCCGGGCAAAGCATTACACTGCGCAAACGGCACAAGTTCGTTAAGGGGGCCACGACCTTCACCTATTATCCGGGCGCACATAGCTTGCACATTCAACTGAACGGAAAACGCGTGGCGACCGGTCACTTTGATCTTGTTGACTAAGCGGGCGCGCCGGGCTTGCAGGCTGACACATGGGTTGGTATCTGCGTTCAAATCCCGATTACTTCGCTCGGGAAAAAGGTGAGACAGCAGTGACCGACGCAACTCCGAGGTTGGAAGTTCAACATATCAGCCGCCGCTTTGGTGGCCGGGCAGTTGTGGATGACGTGTCGCTGAAGGTGATGCCGGGGCAGGTGACTTGCCTTCTTGGTCCATCGGGCTGCGGCAAGTCCACGACCCTGCGCATCATCGCGGGCGTGGATATGCAGGACGAAGGCAAAATCTTTGTCGATGGCCAATTGGTTTGCGATACCGTGCACCGCGTCCCGCCAGAGGGGCGTTCGGTTGGCCTGATGTTTCAGGACTTTGCGCTGTTTCCGCACCTGACGGTTGCCGACAACGTGGCCTTTGGGCTGAAAGGCAGCAAAGCAGAAAAGCGCGCCCGCGTTGAAGAGCTTTTGACCCGCGTCGATCTTTTACGTTTCATCGATGAATACCCCCATCAACTGTCAGGTGGGGAACAACAGCGCGTCGCCTTGGCCCGCGCTTTGGCGCCGCGTCCTGGTATCATGTTGATGGATGAGCCGTTCTCGGGCCTTGATGATCGTCTGCGCGATGACATCCGGGACGAAACATTAAGCGTCCTGAAGGAAGAGGGCACCGCGGTTCTGCTGGTAACCCATGAACCCGAAGAGGCGATGCGCATGGCCGATGAAATTGCGCTGATGCGTGACGGGCGGATCGTGCAGCAGGGTGCGCCCTATAACATTTATAACGCCCCTGTGGATCGTGCTGCGGCAGGTTTCTTTTCTGATATCAATGTCATACGCGGCGAAGTTCATGATCTTTTCACCAAAACGCCGTTCGGCCAGTTCATGACGCCCGCCATGCCTGACGGGGCCGAGGTGGATATCATCATCCGCCCTCAGCACCTAAAGATTGAATTCGATCGCAACGGAAATGGCCCCAGCCCAACGCCGGAAAACGGTGTTCCGGCGCGGGCGTATGTTGAGCGCGCGCGCTTTATGGGAAGCGAAAGCCTGATAGAATTCCGCATGGATTTTGATGGCTCCATCCTGAAGGCGACGGTGCCGGGCGTGTTCTTGCCTCAGCCCAATACGCCCATGTGGCTTATGATCCGGCGGGAGCGTTGCTTTGTCTTTCCCGCAAAAGACCCAGCAGTCGCAGGCGCTTAGCTGCCCATCTTGCGCGGCGCGCCGGTGGCCGGATCTGTGCCGGTATAGGGCTTGGCCGCTGTTTTCCAGGCTGCGAAACCACCATCCATATGGGCGATTTTGTCATGCCCGGCTTCAAGGTATTTGGTCGCAACCATTCGTGACCGCATTCCAGAGCCGCAGTGAAAGACAATCGGTCGATCATCGGCAGAGGGCATGAATGCCGCGTCAAACCCCGACATCGGTGCCAGCAAAGCACCATGGATATGTTCGAACATGTATTCCTGCGGGGTTCGGACATCGATCAAAATGATCTTTTTCGCAGCAATTGCGCTGGCCACGTCTTCGACGCTCCAGTGTTCTAGGGTCTTTCCGTTCAGGTCTTCTGTATGCATCTCAGCCGCTCCTCAAAGTGAATCATCACTGTCCGCATCGCTAATGTAGGGGCGGAAAGCTGTGACAAAACAGGCAATGGTGCGGTCAGACGCCGCGCAGGGGCCTTTTTATGCAAGAAATCACATTCTTCTGTGGAATGGGGCTTTGAACTCGGTCTGATAACCCATAAATGTGTTGGACAGATTTAAAAACGGGTACTGCCAGACTTGGTACACCCAAGGGAGAAGACCATGCTTAACAATATCGGCCTTCCCGGCCTGTTGCTTATCGCCGTTGTCGTGCTTGTGCTGTTTGGACGTGGCAAAATTTCGTCTTTGATGGGCGAAGTTGGCAAGGGCATCACCGCCTTCAAGAAAGGCGTGAAAGACGGCACGGAAGAGTTGGAAGACCAAGCCGAGTCCGCACGTGACGTGACGCCCGAAACCGAAAAGGACAAGGCGTAATAACCTTGCCCCGCGCCTAAGGCGGATCGCATATGTTTGATCTTGGCTGGACCGAACTTTTGGTCATCGGCATCGTCGCGTTGATCGTGGTTGGCCCCAAAGACCTTCCCGGCATGTTCCGGACGTTGGGTCGTTTTACCGCGAAAGCAAAAGGTATGGCGCGCGAGTTTCAGCGCGCCATGGATGATGCTGCGGACGAAGCTGGTGTGAAAGATGTCTCGAAGAACCTGAAAGACATCGCAAACCCACGGAAAATGGGTTTGGACGCCGTTAAGGACGCCACTGACGGCCTAACAAAGTGGGATCCGACGACACCGTCCCCGGCCAAAGGCCCGGCAACCGCAGCGCTTAGCGAAGAGCGTGCAGAGGCCGCAAAGAAGATTCAGCAGGCCGCCGCGAAAAAGGCCTCTGATCGCATCGCAGCAGAAGAGGCGGCTAAGGCTGCTGAAGCTGCGGCACCGGCAAAAGCGCCAGCCGCGAAAAAAGCCACAGCCAAGAAACCCGCCGCTAAAAAAGCACCTGCAAAGAAGGCTGCTGCCAAGAAAACAGCCTCAACCCCCCGCGCTTCCAGCAAAACGGCCAGCGCGAAGAGTGACGACGCATGAGCAACGCCGACGAGATCGAAGATTCCAGCGCCCCGCTAATTGAACATCTGGCGGAGCTGCGCACGCGGCTTATTCGCGCTGTTCTGGCTTTCATCGTGGGGATGGTTATTTGCTTTGCCTTCGGTGGCGCGATCTTGGACTTCTTGCTGGTGCCGATCGAAAACACCATGCGTGATCTGGGCAATCCAAACCCGGTCATGCAGTACACCGCGCCGCAGGAATACTTCTTTACCTTGATCCGAATCTCGATGGTTGGTGGTCTTGCGCTGTCGTTCCCGGTGATTGGTTATCAGCTTTGGCGGTTCGTTGCGCCGGGGCTGTATCGTAATGAAAAGAATGCGTTTTTGCCGTTCTTGTTGTCCTCGCCCGCGCTGTTCCTTCTTGGCGCGGCCTTTGCGCATTACGTCGTTGTCCCGCTTGCGATGAACTTCTTCCTTGGCTTCGCGGATCTTCCGTCCTTGGTTGCAGCTTTCGTAACCGGCGAAGGGGCTGGCCCCGCAACTGACAGCGGCATCGACATTGTCTTTAACGGCAAAGTTAACGAAACGCTTGATATCACGTTGAAAATGATCGTGGCCTTTGGGCTGTGCTTTCAGCTTCCGGTCTTGTTGACCCTGATGGGCAAGGCGGGCTTGGCAAGTGCTGCTGGGCTTCGCAACACGCGTAAATATGCCGTTGTCGGTATTCTGGTCGTTGCCGCGTTGGTCACGCCGCCAGATGTAACCACGCAGCTTATCCTATTCGTCGTGGTTTACGGGCTCTATGAAATCTCCATCTTCTTGGTGGCGCGCGTTGAAAAGAAACGCGAAGCCGATTTGCGGGCACAAGGCTTGTGGTTCGACGAAGAAGAAGAGGATGACGAAGCCGTTGCCGATGCGTTTGATCCTGAAGCAGTCGACGACGAAGAGCTGATGAAGGAATTCGACGAAGACGACGAGGAAGGTGAAAACCGCACATGAGCGAGGGCGAAACACTTATTCGTATAGCCGAGGCGTTAGAACGCGTAAGTCCGCCCTTGGCTTCAAGCCCCGATTTTGATGCGGCCGATGGTTTCGTTTGGCACGTGTCGCCAGACCGTCTTGCACCGATTGAAAAGATCAACCGCGTTGATTTGAAGCTGCTGCTGGGCATCAACCGCTCGCGCGATACGTTGCTGGAAAATACCCTGCAATTCGCGCGGGGCCTTCCGGCGAACAACGCCCTTTTGTGGGGGGCGCGTGGCATGGGGAAGTCTTCGCTGGTGAAGGCCATTCACGCCGAGGTTTTGCGCCAAGGTCACGCGCTGAAGATCGTAGAGGTCCAACGCGAAGACCTGCCTTCGATTAGTCGGCTTCTGACACTGCTACGCAACTCTGATGCGCGCTTTTTGCTGTTCTGTGATGACCTGTCGTTCAGCCATGATGATCAGCACTACAAGTCGCTTAAGGCGGTCTTGGACGGCGGGATCGAGGGGCGACCAGAGAATGTGGTGTTCTACGCCACGTCCAATCGGCGCCACCTGATGCCACGCGACATGATTGAGAATGAGCGCTCAAGCGCCATCAACCCGTCCGAAGCGGTTGAGGAAAAAGTATCCCTGTCTGACAGGTTCGGGCTTTGGCTTGGGTTCCATCCCTGCAATCAGGATGAATACCTTGCGATGATCCGCGGGTATTGCGACGAACATGGCGTGGTGATTGATGATGATACGCTACGTGCCGAAGCCATCGAATGGCAGGCAACCCGTGGTGCACGATCAGGTCGGGTTGCTTGGCAGTATTTTGTCGATCTTGCAGGTCGACAAGGCGTTACCCTTTAGGGTGGCAGGCGGGCCCAGCGGCCCGCCCACGTAAACCTATCAGTTAAGATACGGCATTGGGTCAACGCTTTCAAAGCCTTGGCGCACTTCGAAATGCAGGAACGATGGATCGCCCGCCCGCACAGTGGCCACGGTTTCACCGCGTTTCACGGTGTCGCCCTTTTCAACTTTGATGGTGTCGATGTTGGCATACACCGTCAGCAGGTTGTCTTCGTGACGCAAAACCAGAATTGGAATCTGATCCGTATCGCGGGTGATTGCCGCGACGGTTCCTGCCTCGGCTGCTTTCACTGGGGTGCCAGCGGCGGCTGAGATGTCGATCCCGTCATTCTTTTTCTTTTCGTAGCCCCGGATGATGCTTCCATCCACTGGGAAGGCCAGCCTTGAGGATACGGTCTTTTCCTTAACCATCTGCGGAGAGGGGATCGGCGCAGCGGCCACTGGGGTAGGGGCGGCTGCCGCTGTTGTCGTTGTTGCGGTCGCCGGTGCCGGGGCCGCCGCAGCGGCGGGTGGCGTGGTTTCTTCGTCTGGCAGCGGGCTGGCCGCGCTTGGCGGCGTCGGAACGGCCGAGATCGCGCCAGGCAAGGTCGCAACCACGACCTCGGGGGCCGCATCGGCTTTGTCTTCCACTGCGACGGGAATCAAAAGGTACTGCCCTTCGCGGACTGTAAGTTCTGTGCCAAGGCCGTTCCATTCTGACAAGGAGCGAACAGACACATTGTAAAGCCGCGCGATGGAGTAAGCGGTTTCGCCGCGTTCAACCTTGTGGCGGATGGGTTCTGCTGTTGGGGCCTGCCGAACCGGCGCGGGTGTCGCGGTGGTTGTACCAGCGCGTTCGATCGCGCTTCCGGCCAGGGTCGCGATGTCGATGTTACCGGATGGTGCTGGCGTCGGCTGGTCAACGCGTTTGGGCAGCGCAAGGATTTCACCTTTGCGCAGCGTGACATCCATCGGGATACCGTTATAGCGGCTCAGCTCTTCGGTTGTCAGGCCAACCCGGTTGGCAACGTCCGAAACGGTGTCGCCGCGCTTTGCCACGGCAACTTGATAGCTGGGGTAAGAAATAATGCCGCGCGCGTCCGGTTCGGGGCGGGGCGCAGTTTCTTGTAGTGCGGCTTGCGACGTGTTGGCGGCATTGTTGCGCAGGTCGATGTCAAAATCATCGCAGGCGGTAACGGCCAGCGCCGCACAGCCCAGCAATAAGGCTCGCAGGCGCACGGGGCGTAGGGTTGGCATGGCTCACTCCTCAATCGTGGGCCCCTTGTTTGCGGGGCTCTCAACGTAGTTCTTTCTACTCTTGTCCGAGCCCCTCGACCAGAGGCACGAAGCGCACTGGGCGAAGCTCGTCATATTCGAAACCATCTGGGGTTCGGGTGACCTTGATCAGGCTTTGCACCGCATCAGACTGCCCCACCGGCACCACCATGATACCGCCCTCACGCAATTGCGCCAATAGGGGGCCGGGCGGGTCTTCGGCTGCGGCGGTCACGAGGATGCGATCAAACGGTGCTTGTTCGGGCAAACCGCGCGATCCATCGCTTAACATGGCCATGACGTTAGTCAGGCCAAGCCGATCAAAACTGCGCTGTGCTTCTTGGACCAGACGGCGGTGGCGTTCCACCGTGTATACGCGCCGCGCCAGCTGACTTAGGATGGCGGCCTGATAGCCGGAGCCGGTTCCCACCTCTAGCACCTTATCGCGTGGCTGTACGTTCAGGGCCTGCGTCATCAGCCCAACGACGGACGGCTGCGAGATGGTCTGCCCACAGGCAATCGGCAGCGGCATGTCTTCGTAAGCGCGATCGGCAAACAGCCCACCTGGAACGAAATCGCCGCGATCGACCTTTTCCATTGCGGTAAGCACGCGCTTGTCCGTGACGCCCTTAGAGCGCAGCGCAAATAGGAACTGCATTTTGCGTTCGGCGGTGTCGCTCATTCCAAACGCTCTTTCAGTGTGGCGATGGTGTCGTGGGCGGTTAGGTCGGCGCGCATCGGCGTGACAGAGATATATCCGTCCAGACAGTCGTGAACATCCGTTCCCGGCGCGGTGGGAAGGTTCTGAGGCCCGCCCTTGATCCACAGGAATTTCCGCCCCGATGGTGACAGATGCGGTTCCACGCCAAAGAAGCTGTCTTTGCGATAACCTTGTGCGCCAACGCGGATGCCTTGAACTTTCTCTGCCGCGATGGGGGGGAAGTTCACGTTGTAAAACAGCCGGTAGTCTTCGCCATCCCAGATGCCATCATCCAACAACGCGCGAACGGTTTTGGCACCATGCGCGGCGGCGGCTTTGAATTGAAGATCTTCGGCGAAATTTTCGGGGCCCAGATATTGGGAAAGGGCGATGGCGGGAAGACCCTGAAGGGCCGCTTCCATCGCGCCGCCAATGGTGCCGGAATACAGCGTGTTTTCGCCAGCGTTGTTGCCGCGGTTTACGCCAGAAAGCACAAGGTCGGGCTTTGCATCGGGCATCACATCGTAAAGTCCGGCCAGAACGCAATCGGCGGGGGAACCTTCGGCGGCGAACCGGCGTGGGCCCAGCTCGGCGATCATCATCGGGTGCGTATATGAGATTTTGTGGGCAACGCCGGATTGTTCAAATGCAGGCGCAACGGTCCAAACTTCGCCATCGGGTCCGGCAATTTCGGCGGCTATCGCCTCTAGGACCTTAAGGCCCGGTGCGTTGATGCCGTCGTCATTGGTGATGAGAATGCGCATGTTTGCCTGCCCCTGTTGCCCTTGGTCTTCATTAAATCAGGCAATGCAGGGCGGCAAGGCGCGTGGGGCATATTCCCCATGCTCAGGCACAGAGTGAGTCTTTTGAACAATGGTTGCGCGTAGTCGGGCGCGTTTAGGCGCTTAGCTGCGCGACCAATCGCTTGGCTTCGGCGGATGGGTGGGTCAGCGGTTCGCGATCTTCACCGGGATAGAACCGGGCGCGTGTGGCTGTTGGCATCGGGGCAGGGACAAAGGACAGAACGCGTGGCGTCCCGGTCTTTTCCGTTTCCGCGGCCCAGGTTTCGAACAACGCACGCTGTGCTGCCTTGGCCGCCACATAGGGGGCAAGGAATTTCCCGGCGTTGTCGTCATCCACAAAAACAGCGGTGCCGTTCGCGGATGCCGTCAAAAGCGGAGAGATAAACGGGATCAGCAAACCAGGTGCGGTGATGTTGGTTGCCACAACCTTGGCCCAGTCTTTTTCATCCAGATGATCGGCCGGGGTCATTGGTGGCACGTGAATGGCACTGTGCAGCCACAGGTCAAGCTTGCCCCATCGGTCGTGGATCGAACGGCACAGGTGGCGCATTGCGTTTGGGTCGGTCACGTCCATCGGGGCAAGGGTGGCTTGACCACCCTGTGCCTTGATGCGGTCGTCCAACTCTTCCAAGGCGCCGACGGTGCGGGCGACGGCAATCACGTGCCAGCCGTTCGCGGCCAATTCCTCGGCCATGGCAGCACCAAACCCGCGCGACGCGCCAGTTACCAGAGCAAGCTTGTCGGTCATTCGGCTGCTTTCACCTCAAAACCCTTGGCGATCATATCGCTGGGGGCCACCGGATATTCACCCGAGAAGCACGCATCGCAATACTGCGGCGCATCAGGGTTACGCCCTTCGGCTTCGCCAGCGGCCCGATACAGCCCGTCGAGAGAGATGAACTTCAAGCTGTCCACGCCAAGATGCGCGCACATCTCATCCTCGCTCATGTGACTGGCCAACAGCTTTTCACGCTCGGGCGTATCAACGCCATAGAAACAAGGCCATGCCGTGGGCGGGGAGGCGATACGGAAGTGAACCTCGGCAGCACCTGCATCAAGGATCATCTGTTTGATCTTCATCGACGTTGTGCCACGCACAACGCTGTCATCAACCAGAATGACCCGTTTGCCTTTGATCAGCGCACGGTTCACGTTCAGCTTTAGCCGGACGCCCATGTTGCGGATCTGTTCAGTCGGTTCGATGAACGTGCGGCCCATGTATTGGTTGCGGATGATCCCCATCGCATAGGGAATACCGCTTTCCTGACTGAACCCAATCGCCGCTGGCGTGCCGCTGTCTGGGACAGGGCAGACAAGATCGGCGTCAACCGGGTTTTCCTTGGCCAGTTCCACACCAATCTGACGGCGTGTTTCATAAACCGAACGACCGCCAAGAATACTGTCTGGGCGCGAGAAATAGACATGTTCGAAGATGCAGAAACGTGGGCGGGTGCGTTCGAATGGGTGGAAGCTTTCGATGCCACCTTTTTCGGTAATCACCAGCATTTCGCCCGGCTCAACTTCGCGAACGAATTCGGCGCCGATGATATCAAGTGCGCAGGTTTCCGAACTAAGAACCCAGCCATCGCCGATGCGGCCCAGCACCAGCGGGCGCACGCCCAGCGGGTCGCGCACGCCGATCAGTTTGGTGCGGGTCATCGCGACAACCGAAAACGCGCCTTCGACACGGCGCAGCGCGTCTTTCATACGTTCAGGGATGTTCTGCTGAAGCGACCGCGCCATCAGGTGAATGATACATTCACTGTCGGACGAGGATTGGAAGATCGAACCGCGTTCAATCAACTCTTTGCGCAGGGAATCCGCGTTGGTGATGTTGCCGTTATGAGCAATCGCCGCGCCGCCCATCGAAAATTCGCCAAAGAACGGCTGAACATCGCGGATCTGGGTTTGCCCCTTGGACCCGGCGGTAGAGTAGCGCACGTGGCCAATCGAAAGGCTGCCGGGCAGCGTTTCCATTAGGCTGGCTTTGGTAAAGTTATCACGCACATAGCCAAAGCGACGTGCGGAATTGAACCCGATGTCCGGCGAATATGAAACGATGCCGCCTGCCTCTTGTCCGCGATGCTGAAGCGCATGCAAACCAAGAGCCACGAAGTTCGCCGCATCGGTAACACCGATTACGCCGAACACGCCGCATTCTTCCTTCAGTTTATCGTCGTCGAACGGGTTGCTGGGGGGCATCTCGCGCATTTCAGCGGGGCTCCGAATCCGTTGGGGCAGGTTGGCCCCTTCCTTAGAGGGTCAGGCCCGCAGTGTCACGAAAGGATCACAAAACAATCTGTCTTTTGGGCCGGAAAGTTTCCCGGGGTGGGAAGAACGGCCCAATTTTCAGTTACTGCGCCGCGCCACATTCGCCGACAAGTTCACCATAGCGGCTGGTCAACCAACCCAGTGCTTCTTCGGGGTCGCGATCTTCGATCTTGCCAGTAAGGTTAGCGAAAACCGTGGCAGAGCGGCTGTCGTCGACGATCGGGATCGGCTCGCTTGTGATGACTGCATTGTACACAAAGAAGGCCACAGCAACCAACAGAACGCCACGCGCGACGCCAAACAGAAAGCCAAGACCTTGATCCACGCCACCAAGCGCAGATCGCTGAACCAGCGATGAGAACAGCGGTGTGAAGATCGAAACAACAACCAGCGCCAGTGCGAAGACCACCGCGAAGGATGCGAGGATAGAGATTTCGCAGCTATCGGCGATGAAATCACCAATGACCGGGATTTGTTTAATCAAGGGTTCTGCCTTGCCGGCGAACAAAAAGGCCAGAACCGCGGCAGCGACCCAACCAAGGATCGCCATCGTTTCACGCACAACGCCGCGCGAATAGGCCAAGATTGCCGAAAGAACGATAACGACGGCAACAACCGCGTCTATGATGGTGAAACCGTCCATGATCCACTCCTCCGTGGCTCAACCGGCCCCGAATATATCTCCAACAAATTCCGCTAGATCGGCCATCTCTCGCAGCTTCAACCCGGCGTCACCCCCCGGCTTACCGCGCGCGGGAGTAATTGCTTGTGTGAAACCAAGTTTTTGCGCTTCTTTCAACCTGTTTTCGGTCTGACCTACGGGGCGTAACGCACCAGAAAGGCTGATTTCGCCAAAAACCACGGTGTCTGGCGGCAGGGAAACGTCCTCTCGCGCGCTTAGAAGTGCGGCCGCGACGGCAAGGTCGGCGGCAGGCTCGGTAACCTTCATGCCGCCAGCGACGTTCAGGAACACATCAAGCCCGGCAAACGGAATGCCGCACCGGGCCTCTAACACCGCCAGTGTGGTCGACAGTCGACCAGCATCAAGCCCGACAACCGTGCGCCGTGGCGTACCAAGCGGAGAGGGTGCGACGAGCGCTTGAATCTCTGTCAAAACAGGGCGCGTGCCTTCGATGCCAGAGAAAACAGCGGACCCGGCGGCAGGTTTGTTTCGATCTGATAAGAACAGGGCAGAGGGGTTCACCACCTCCGAAAGACCGGCGCCGGTCATCTCAAAAACCCCGATCTCATCGGCGGGGCCAAAACGGTTCTTTACGGCCCGAAGAATCCGGAATTGGTGCCCACGTTCACCTTCGAAATAAAGAACCGTATCGACCATATGTTCGACAACGCGTGGGCCTGCGATTTGCCCTTCCTTGGTGACATGACCCACCAAAATGACGGCTGTGCCGGTTCGTTTGGCAAATGTCACCAATTCATGCGCAGAAGCGCGAACTTGGCTGACCGACCCGGGCGCACTGTCCACATTGTCGGCCCACATCGTCTGAATCGAATCAATAATGGCCAGTTGCGGCCGCTCTGCGTCCAGTGTGGTCAGGATGTCGCGCAGGTTGGTTTCTGTGGCCAACTTAACGGGCGCATCCGTCAACCCCAGCCGCTGCGCGCGCATACGCACCTGTGCGCTTGCTTCCTCGCCCGAGATGTAGACGCAGGATAGGCCTGCCCGCGCAAAAGAGGCCGCAGCCTGAAGCAACAAGGTCGATTTCCCGATGCCGGGATCACCACCAACCAAGATTGCCGAGGCCGGAACAAGCCCGCCGCCCAACACCCGATCCAGTTCCGATAGGCCCGAACTGGTGCGCGGTGGGGGCGCCTCTTTGGTGGATAGGTCAGACAGGGCAAGCGATTTGCCGCGGGTGCCCCCCAAAGATTTTGCTTTTGGCCCCGCGGATAGGGGCGCTTCTTCGGTGATGGTGTTCCACGCACCGCAGCCGTCGCAGCGCCCTGACCACTTTGTGTGAACCGCGCCGCAGCCTGAGCATGTGAAAGAAGATGTTGCTTTTGCCATGGCCAATGTTCTGCCTTGGTTCTCTTTTCAACGCAAGCGGTGCGTTGATAAATCAGCCCACCGATTTGCGTTTGGACAAGATTGAAAAGGCAAGGGACGCCAATATGCAGAACGTGAACAAGTAAAGCCCCCAGGCGGTTTCAATTTTCCCAACACCAATCCCTTTCGCCACAACGATATAGAGCGCAATGAGGAATACGTCGGCCATTGCCAGTTTGCCCAACACACCAATCGCGGGCAGCAACCGAGGAGAGGCAAGGCGGAACTGCACCAAGGCCAGCCCGATTGTTTTCAGATAGGGGGCGAAAAGGGCAAAGATCGTAACGATCAATGCCAGAAAAACGTCTTTTTCCCAAAGGCTTTGCAGGCCAGAAATGACGGAGACTTCGCTCATACCGAACAACGGCAATAGCCCTGCACGAAGCAACGGGGCGAACCAGGCAATGGGAAAAAGGATTAGAAGCGAAAGATTAGCGAAACGTAGAAAGGTGTTCATAATTACTCGTCAGGACCGGGGCGTTTGGTCGGGCATAACCGAACCAAACGCTATGGGCCATCGCTAAGAAATCCTATTCCGCTGTTTTGGCCGCAATTGGCACGATGTTCGCGCCAGTCTCGTTAGCGGGCTTAAGCCCGTAACCGATTGCGGGAAGCAGCTCTGACAGATCGGCCGTTAGGCTTTCCATCTGTTTTTCAATCAGAGCTTCCTCGACCGAGACTTCTTGCATCCAGCGGCGCAATTCATCCGTTGTCTGGCGTGCAAGCCCGATGTTTTCGCCAAGCGCGGTCAGTTCTTCCTGACGTTGCTGCAAGAAAGTGCGGGCGCGATTAACCTTTTCATCCGAGTAGACAGTGGCAAGATCGCGCGACTGAAAACTCATTTGGGCGGCAAGGTCCAACAGCTCTGGCTCAAGCCGACCTAGGTCTGGGTGATTGCGCATATGGGTGATGCGTTCGCGCATGTTGTCAAATTCAGAAGACAAAGCGAAAACACCTTCGCGGTCTGCGGCGTGGCTTGCGCGATAAGCATTGGCGACATCGTCCATACGCACCGCAAAATCACGATGAGAATTTTCCAGCGCCATAACGCGATTGCCGGACGGGATGAAGATGCACAGCGCCAGCATCAGTGCGGTCAACCCTAGCTGGGCGATCATACCGGCATTGGTAAAGACAGTGTCGCCATAACTTGCGCTGAACGACAGCCACGGCAAGACGCCGAAGCCCGCCAACACGCTTGCAATCACCAAGCTGACCGCGGTGATCGCGATGAAAACGAGACAGAATTTCTGAGCAATGCGTTGTAGAGTGAATAGGTTGGTAACAGATGTACTGGTCATAAAAACGCTCCTGTCGCAAAGATTCGCCGATGCAAACATGATAGGCGGAAACTTGCCGCAAATTAATGGGAAAATCTTCTGCCTTTTGTCACCCTTAGGGAGAGTGGCTATCGAACAGCAGCAATTGGACCTTCTGCGCGGCCATTAATGAACTGATCTAAATAGGGATCACCAGAGCTGTCCATCTGATCAACGCGACCCGTCCATTTGATCACGCCATCATGTAACATCGCCACATCATCGGCGATCGCGCGAACTGATGTCATGTCATGGGTGATGGTCATGGCAGTCGCGCCCATCTCAACCACGATTTCACGGATCAATTCATTGATGACACCCGCCATGATCGGATCAAGGCCGGTGGTCGGTTCGTCGAAAAAGATGATTTCGGGGTCGGCGGCGATGGCGCGAGCAAGGCCTACGCGCTTTTGCATGCCCCCTGACAGTTCTGCCGGGTACAGGTCGGCGACATCTGGCTTCAGCCCGACACGGCGCAGCTTTTCGATGGCGATATCGCGGGCCTCGGACTTGGTCTTTTTCAGTGAGCCGCGCAGAAGGCGAAAGGCAACGTTTTGCCAAACGGTCATACTGTCGAATAGGGCCGCACCCTGAAACAGCATCCCAAAGCGCGCCAGAAACGCATCCCGATCGGCCGTGGTCACATCTTGACCATCGACCAGCACGCTTCCTGCGTCGGGCTTTACTAACCCCAGAACACATTTCAGCGTCACCGACTTGCCCGTCCCCGAACCGCCGATGATGACCATGCTTTCACCCTTTGGAATAGTCAGGTCAACACCGCGTAATACGGCGTTGTTTCCAAAAGATTTATGTACGCCTCTAAGCTCTATCATCCGGTGAAAAACAACTCTGTCAGCAGGTAGTTGGCTGCAAGGATAAGTACGGACGCGGCGACAACTGCGGATTTTGTGGCACGGCCAACGCCCTGCGCCCCGCGGCCAGAGTTCATGCCGAAATAGCAGCCGACCAACGCGATCAGGAAGCCAAATACCGCACCTTTGATAAGGCCCGATGTCACGTCCCACATCTCTAGGAAGTCGACGGTGTTCTTTAGATACGCAGCGCTGTTAAAGCCCAAACGCCCGGTGCCAACCAGATAGCCGCCGAATATGCCAATCGAGTCGCCAACCGCCACAAGGATCGGCACGGTCAAAGTCGCGGCCAAAACACGCGGGGCCGTCAGATAACGCATCGGGTTCGTCGATAGGGTGACCAAAGCATCGATTTGTTCGGTTACCTTCATCGTGCCAATTTCCGCAGCGATGGAGGATGCAACGCGCGCCGCCACCATCAAGCCACCCAAAACCGGGCCCAGTTCGCGCGTCATGCCGATGGCAACGATGGACGGGACAACCGCCTCGGCCTGAAAACGGCTGCCGCCCGCATAGATTTGCAGGGCAAGTGCCGCGCCGGTGAAGATGGCCGTCAGCCCAACGACCGGAAGGCTTAGATAGCCGATTGTCAGGAGTGCACTGGCAAATTCCCGAAAATAGAAAGGCGGGCTGAATATGGCGGCAATTGTTTGCGCCATGAACAGAACACCGCGCCCAAGCCCCGCAACAAGTGCAAGCGTTGAACGGCCGATTCCTGCGACGGCACCAAGCACCATCAGCTAACACCCCCGGCGTAGCGGCGCTTGTATCGGCTACCCAGAGAGGTGAGTATTTCATACCCGATCGTCCCAGCGGCATCCGCCAAATCATCAACGGATTGATCGACGCCCAAAATATCCAGCGATTTTGGCGTGGTGTTCAGATGGGTAATGTCGACGGTGATCAGATCCATGGAAACGCGACCAACGATGGGGCAGGGCGTGCCTTCGAAGAACAGCATCGCTTTGTTGCTCATGGCACGGATCAGCCCATCGGCGTAACCACCTGCAACGGTTGCAAGCACCGCAGGTTTATCCGTTACCCACGACGCGCCGTACCCTGCGCTTTCGCCCGGCTCCAACTCTCGCGTCTGGATCACGGGCAGTGAAAGATGCGCAACCGGTTCGGCGTTTTCAAAGGGCATACCGCCGTAAAGGCCAATACCCGGGCGCGTCAGGTCAAAATGATAATCCGGGCCCAATAGGATGCCACCCGTCGCGGAGAGGGAGCGGGGAACATCAATACCATCCGTCATCTCGCGGAAGGTCGCCAACTGCTGAGCGTTTTGCGGATGGTCAGGCTCATCGGCGCAGGCCAGATGGCTCATGATCAGTTTCGGGCCAGCAGGCAGGGCGATTTCGGCAACTGCGGCCCATTCGCTGGGTTCCATTCCCAACCGGTTCATTCCGGTATCAAGCTGAATACCAAATGGCGCACCAGGAAGGGCCTCGAAGTGGCGGGTTAGCTGGTTCAGCGAATTCAGCATCGGAATAAGATCAAGGTCGTTGATCATATCCGTGTCGCCAGGCATGTGGCCGCCAAAGACATAGATTTCCGGCCCGCGGCCCAAAACCTCGCGCAGGGCTGCGCCTTCTTCGGCAACGGCGACAAAAAAGCGCCGCGCGCCAGCGCGTGCAAGTGCGCGCGCCGCCCGGCCGGCGCCAAGGCCATATCCGTCAGCCTTAACCACCGCAGCGGTTTCCACGTTTTCGCCGGTCGCTTTGTTCAGCGCCTGCCAATTGCGCATTAGCGCATCGAGATCGATAGAAAGAGAACCAGTAGCCATAACAAGGGTTTCGGTTGCAAGTAATGTCAGGTCAAGGGGGAAACGCGTAACCTTGCGAAGCGTTGCGCATTAGAATCTGTCGTCGCCACCCGCGCCCTGCTGCCACGGCTTCACAAGGTTGCCAAAGCGTGTGAACTGCGGTTCGAACGACAGTTCGACCGTGCCAATTGGGCCATGACGTTGTTTGCCGACAATAACTTCGGCCTTGCCGTGCAGGCGTTCCATGTCTTCTTTCCACTTTTCAATGGCAGCCATGTCACCTTCATCGGGCTTTTCGCGTTCTTTGTAATATTCACCGCGATACACAAACAGCACGCAGTCGGCATCTTGCTCGATCGAGCCCGATTCCCGAAGGTCACTTAGCTGCGGGCGTTTATCGTCGCGGCTTTCGACCTGACGGCTAAGCTGGGACAGGGCGATAACTGGGATGTTCAATTCCTTGGCAATCGCTTTCATCCCCATCGAAATTTCGGCAATTTCGTTGACCCGGTTGTCGGCGGTCCCGCGGCAAAGCTGCAAATAGTCGACGATCAACACATCCAATCCATGCGTCCGCTTCAGGCGCCGCGCGCGGGCGGCCAGCTGGCTGATGGGCAGGGCGGGCGTGTCGTCGATGAATAGGGGGCAGGCCTCTAGGGTTTTGGCGGCCTCAACAAAGCGACGGAATTCGGATTCCGTCATGTCACCCTGACGAATCTTGTGTGACGAAATTTCAGAGGCTTCGGCCAGAACCCGGCCCGCCAACTGTTCAGCGCTCATTTCCAAGGAAAAGAAGCCGACCACACCGCCATCAATAGCGCCTTCGGTGCCGTCCGGGCGAACGCCCCGCTTATAGGCTTTTGCGACGTTAAATGCGATGTTCGTTGCGAGCGATGTTTTCCCCATCGACGGACGACCCGCAAGGATCAGCAAATCCGAAGGGTGCAGGCCACCAAGTTGCTTGTCCAGATCGACCAGACCGGTTGAAAGCCCGGCCATGCCGCCGCCGCGCTGATAGGCGCTGTTGGCGACCAGAACCGCATCGGTCACTGCGCGCAGGAAGGATTGAAACCCGGATTCGCTTTGGCCTTGTTCGCCCAGCTTATAGAGGTGCTGTTCAGCTTCGACGATTTGTTCTTTGGGTTCGCTTTCCACATCGACACGCGCCGCCTTGGACGCGATGTCTTTGCCCAAGCCGATCAATTCCCGCCGGATGGCGAAATCATAAATCATCTGGGCATAGTCACGCGCTGCAAACGACGAAATCGCCGCACCGGCTAGACGCGCCAGATAGGCGGGGCCGCCAAGTTCTTTCAGGCCTTCATCATCTTCAAGGAACGACTTCAGCGTAACCGGGGAGGCAAGCGCATTCTTAGCGATCCGCGCGGCGGCAACTTCGTAGATGCGCGAATGGACGGGTTCATAAAAGTGATGCGGCTGCAGGACAGACGCGACCCTGTCGTAGATGTCGTTATTCGTCAGGATCGCGCCCAGTAGCTGCTGCTCGGCCTCGATGTTGTGCGGCAGTGTGCCGCCTTCTTCACTGCCCGAATTTTCCTGCCGGATCGCTGCGATCTCGTTCATCATTAGCCCCTGTGTCCCCGTGAGGAGTGGGTATAGGCGCAGCAGGGCTGCGCGATCAATCTGGATATCCTGTGGATAGCCTGTGAGCAAATAGTCCCGCATCTATGTTGCGGGACCAATGTGCCATCCGTCAATATGTAGTGAAGTGGCGCTAGGCTGTTTTTTGCAAGGCCAGCGCAATTTGCACTGGCCGCAGCAAAATCAGCCCTTGGAACGCGCGTCCTGCCATGCCCGCGGGGCCTTCAGGAACGACTCAACCTCGGTCAGGGTTTCGTCGTCAAATGCACCCGATGCGCGCGCTTCTTCCAGCACGTCCCACCACGTACACAGATAGTGAAGCTGCACACCGTGATCGCCCAGCGTCTTTTCCGTTTCGGGGAAGATCCCGTAATAGAAAATCACCGCCGTGTGGCCGCAGGTCGCGCCGGTTTCACGGATCGCATCCACAAAGCTAAGCTTGGAACCGCCATCGGTTGTCAGGTCTTCGACCAGCAACACACGCTCGCCTTCGCTCATCGCGCCTTCGATCCGGGCGTTGCGGCCATAGCCCTTTGGCTTTTTGCGCACATAGGTCATCGGAAGCGCCATACGTTCCGCCACCAATGCCGCAAATGGAATGCCCGCAGTTTCACCGCCTGCGATATTATCGAATGCCTCAAACCCGGCGTCGCGCATGACGGTGACGGACATGAAATCCATCAGCGTGGAACGGATGCGCGGGTACGAGATCAGCTTGCGGCAATCGATGTAGGTCGGCGATGGCAGGCCAGAGGCCAGCGTAAAAGGCTCGGCCGCGTTAAAGTGAACGGCCTTGATCTCTAGCAGCATCTTGGCAGTCAGGCGCGCCATTTCGGCCTTGGTCGGGAAGGAGGTCGGGATCATCGCTGTGGCCTTTCGTGGGAGGTGTCGCGCTGGGGCAGGTGGTTAGGCTTCGACGCGCCAATGCAGCGGGAAGCCGGGATCAAACACCGTCACCGGGCCAGCGCCGGTTTCGATTTTGGCGGGGTATTCGACGGGGTCGCCCTTAACCAACGTGATGGTGCTTTCATTCGCGGGCATGCCATAGAATGCGGCACCGTTGATGGATGTGAACGCTTCCAGATTTTCCAGCGCGCTGACACCTTCAAAGACTTCGGCCAAGCAGCTCATCGTGTTGGTTGCGGTGAAGCAACCGGCGCAGCCACAGGCGCTTTCTTTTGCCGGATCGGCGTGGGGCGCGCTGTCTGTGCCAAGGAAGAACCGCGGATCGCCCGATGTGGCGGCTTGCAGTAGCGCAAGCCGGTGCTGTTCACGCTTGGCGACTGGCAGGCAGTAATAATGTGGTTTGATCCCGCCAACCAGAATGTGGTTCCGGTTGATGATCAGGTGATGCGTCGTGATCGTTGCGCCAAGGTCTTCTTCATGGGCGCTGACATAGGCGACGCCGTTGGCGGTGGTGATGTGTTCCATCACGACTTCTAGGCCGGGGGTGGCGCGGCGGATCGGGTCAAGCACCCGGTCGATGAACACAGCTTCGCGGTCAAAGATGTCAACGTCGGGGTCTGTAACCTCGCCATGAACACACAGGGGCAGGCCGATTTCAGCCATTTTTTCCAGCACAGCACGGACTTTATCAAAGTCCGTGACGCCCGAGGCCGAGTTGGTCGTCGCGCCAGCGGGGTAAAGTTTGACCGCCGTGATCAGCCCGCTTTCATGTGCGGCGGCGACATCGTTCGGATCGGTGTCTTCGGTCAGATACAGCGTCATCAACGGCGCAAAATCCGCGCCTTCGGGGAGGGCTGCCAGAATGCGATCACGATAGGCCGCCGCATCTGCGCCGGTTACGACCGGCGGGACGAGGTTGGGCATGATAATCGCGCGCCCAAAATGGCGGGCGGTTTCGGGCAGGATACCTTCCAGCATAGCGCCATCGCGCAGGTGAAGGTGCCAATCATCGGGGCGGCGGATCGTGAGTTTTTGTGTCATGGCCCCGGCGTTACACAATTGCGGTGCGGCTTTCCAGTATCTATCGCGCGTCGAGGCGCTGAACGCGTTTGTTATGTGGTTAAATATTGGGCGTGTGCGCCCCCATTTTGTGCGGTTCGCATTAAATGCGGGCATTGCTGCAGTGCGGCGTCGTGCTAAGCTGAGCATTGAGAAGGGTTCAGGTATCAAGAGGCCATGTTCGACCGGGTGGATACCATAGTCTCGATGCAACGCACGCGCGGGCGTGCCGAAGTGGCGCTGAACGCCGCACCAAACGGTGCGCGGTTGGCACGGCTGCATCAGTCGGGTTCTGCAAAGGCGATGCTGCCAAAGGTTCATTCGCCACGCCCCGAAATTGTGTTTCTGAACACCGCAGGTGGCCTGACCGGTGGCGACAAGATGCGCTATGCGCTGACACTGGCACCTGGCGCGAAAGCCACGGCGACAACCCAGACGGCCGAGCGCGCCTATGCTTCTTCGGGTGGTGTTGCTGAGTTGGACGTTGAAATGAGCGTGGGCGCGGGTGGGGCGCTGGATTGGCTGCCACAAGAAACCATTCTGTTCGAAGACTCGGCGCTTTCGCGGCGCACAACGATGACCCTGCAAGGCGATGCGCGGTTGTTGATGGTTGAAATGGTCACGCTTGGCCGCGCGGCCATGGGCGAAACGCTAAGCAATATGTTTCTGCAAGACCACCGTTCGGTCACGCGCGATGGCACACCGGTTCTTATCGAACCCTTGCGTATGACAACCGAAACGCTGGCCCGGCGGGGCGCGCGTGCCGGATTGCGCGGTGCGCGGGCTTTTGCAACGCTTGCTCTGATTGCGCCGGGGGCGGAAGATGCGCTTGGGCCATTGCGCGCGGGGCTTGACCACGACGGGGTAGAGGTTGCCGCGTCAGCATGGAATGGAAAATGCGTCGCGCGGTTTATCGGCGCGGATGCGACCCCGCTGCGCCAAGCAGTCGCGCGGGCAATAACAACACTCCGGGGCGGGCCGCTGCCTCGGGTTTGGCAAATCTAAGGGGACGGTATGAACCTGACACCACGGGAAAAGGACAAACTTTTGGTCAGCCTTGCGGCAATGGTCGCACGCGGGCGTTTGGAACGGGGGGTAAAGCTGAACCACCCCGAAGCCATCGCGCTGATCACCGATTTCGTGGTCGAAGGTGCGCGCGATGGGCGCGCCGTGTCTGATCTGATGGAGGCGGGCGCACATGTCGTTACTGCGGCGCAATGCATGCCGGGGATCGCTGAAATGATCCATGACGTGCAAGTCGAAGCTACGTTTCCAGACGGCACCAAACTTGTCACCGTTCACCACCCGATCCGATAAGGAGATGACATTGAAAACCGCATTCACTTTCGCCGCACTGACCATCGCAACGCCTGCTTTGGCGCATGATGGTATGCATGTTCACCCGCATGGTTTCGGGGCCGCGACGCTTGTTGTGGTTGCGTCCTTGGTGGCTGGTGCCTTCTTCGTGTGGGGGCGAAAATGATCCCCGGACAGGTCTATACGGTTGAGGGTGACATCACCCTGAACGAGGGTCAGGAAGATGTGTTTCTAAGTGTTGCCAACACTGGTGACCGCCCGGTTCAGGTTGGCAGCCACTATCATTTTTATGAAACAAACTCCGCGCTTTCGTTTGACCGCGAGGCAGCACGAGGAATGCGCTTGGACATCGCAGCCGGTACGGCCGTTCGGTTTGAGCCGGGCCAAACACGGAATGTGGCGTTGGTACCCATTGGGGGCGCGCGGCGGATTTTTGGTTTCAACCAAAACGTAATGGGCGACTTGTAAGTAACTACCTTGAAAGGCTTTTTGAAATGGTTTGCGTTACACCAGTAGGACTTTCCAGCCAGTATTCGAATGCGGTCGAGATGTGGTCAAAGGGCATCGCGATGCAGATGTCCATGGTCGATGCGTGGTATGACATGGCGCGCCGGTTCAACCCGCTGCTTCCTGCATTTACGTTTGCAGAACTGTCTCATGCGCACGAAACCCCGCTTTATTCGCGGGAGCCAAAGCTTTCGGTTGTTCCGTCTGTGAAAAAGACGGCACCCAAAGCGGCGGCCACGACCAAGACTGCGGTAAAGAAGCCCGCGGCTCCGAAATTGGTTACGCCGAAGGTAAGCGTTGAAAAAGCAGCGGCCCCAGCGGTGAAAACTCCTCCGCCTGTGAAAGCAGAGGCGCCCAAAGCTGCGGCACCTGCAAAGACGGCTGCCAAGAAACCGGCGACCCGGAAAACGACCGCGGCGAAGGCCAAGGTTGCAGAACCGGCACCGGCCACGCCGAAGCCCGCAGCAAAAACCGCGGAGCCTAAGGCGAAAACAGCCGCAAAACGCACATCGTCGACGCGCCGCCGCCGCAAAGCGCCCGCCGCGCCCGCCCAGCCCTTCAAAGAATAGGTGAGGGTGATGAACAAGCAGCCTTCTCCGATTGACCTGTGGCGCATGGGGCTAGAGCTTTGGCACCTGACGGTCGAAACGCAAATGGTCGTCGGGATGCGTCTGTTGGGGATGGCGGGTATCTGGTCTGTCACGCCCTATGAAAACCGGCGGATGGTCGGTGAAAAAATTCCGGCGTTTTCTAACGCCGCCTTCGCCGCTGGCCATTCGGTAATGCGTGGAGAGCGGCCGGACCAAGTGCTGTCTGCCGCCATTCGGCCGATACGTGGCAAAACCTATGCTAACTCTCGCCGCTTGTCCCGACGTGGCGTGCGGACTTGGCCGAAATGAGCGCAGTCGTTGAACTGGATCATTCCTATAAGGTCCCGGCGCGCAAGCTGTGGGCACTGGCCATCGATCTCGATGCGTTGGCCGAGGTGTCGAAAAAAGTGGTTCGCTTCACCGGGTTGCCCAGCGGCCAGTGTGAGACGGGGCAAGAGATTGATGTCAAAGTCTCTTTGTTTGGCCTCTTACCGGCGCAGCCTTATCATATGACAGTCTTGGAATGCGATCACGACACGATGACCCTGCGCAGCAATGAGCAGGGCGCAGGCGTGAAACGTTGGCAGCATACCTTGACCGTGCGGGAGGATGGAGACACCGCCACCTTGCACGACCGTATTGAAATAGATGCGGGTGTTCTGACCCCGCTGTTTGCCCGCTGGGCACGTCACCTTTATTCCCAAAGACACAAGCCCCGCCAGCGCCTGCTGGGGCTTCAAGAAGGAGAGCATTAATGCCCGCCAAAATCTCCCGCGCGACCTATGCCGATATGTATGGCCCGACTGTTGGTGACAAGGTGCGCCTTGCCGACACCGATTTGATCATCGAGGTCGAAAAAGATCTGACCACCTATGGCGAAGAGGTGAAGTTCGGCGGCGGCAAGGTGATCCGCGACGGGATGGGGCAGTCGCAAGTCACGCGTGCAGGCGGGGCCATGGATACCGTTATTACCAATGCGTTGATTGTGGATCACACGGGTATCTACAAAGCGGATGTTGGCCTGAGGGACGGGCAGATCACGAAGATCGGGAAGGCAGGCAATCCCGACACCCAGACGGGCGTCGATGTGATCATCGGGCCAGGCACAGAGATTATCGCCGGCGAGGGGCGCATTCTGACGGCGGGCGGCTTTGACAGCCACATCCACTTTATCTGTCCTCAACAGGTCGACGACGCGCTGCATTCGGGCATCACGACGATGTTGGGTGGGGGGACAGGCCCCGCGCATGGCACCTTGGCGACCACATGTACGCCGGGGCCTTGGCATATTGGGCGGATGCTTCAGGCGCTTGATGCATTGCCGATGAATTTCGGTCTTTCCGGCAAAGGGAATGCAAGTCAGCCCGCGGCCATTGTCGAAATGGTAAAAGGTGGCGCCTGTGCGTTGAAGCTGCACGAAGATTGGGGAACCACCCCCGGCGCGATTGATTGCTGTCTGTCGGTTGCTGACGACATGGACGTGCAGGTTATGATCCACACCGACACGCTGAACGAATCCGGCTTTGTTGAGAATACCGTCGCCGCCATGAAGGGCCGCACGATCCACGCCTTCCATACCGAAGGTGCCGGGGGTGGCCACGCGCCAGACATTATTAAGGTCGTTGGGGAAAACCACGTTATCCCATCGTCCACGAACCCGACGCGGCCCTATACGGTGAACACGTTGGAAGAGCATCTGGATATGCTGATGGTTTGTCACCACCTTGATAAATCCATCCCCGAAGATGTCGCCTTTGCCGAAAGCCGTATCCGCAAGGAAACCATCGCAGCCGAAGATATCTTGCACGACATGGGCGCGTTTTCGATCATCGCGTCTGACAGTCAGGCGATGGGCCGGATCGGCGAGGTGATCATCCGCACGTGGCAGACCGCGCATAAGATGAAGGTCCAGCGCGGGCGGCTAAGTGACGAGACCGGCGAAAACGATAACGTCAGGGTCAAGCGCTATATCGCGAAATATACGATCAATCCGGCCATCACCCACGGGATGAGCGCCCACATCGGAAGCATCGAAGAAGGCAAACGCGCCGATTTGGTACTGTGGAGCCCCGCCTTCTTCGGTGTGAAGCCCGAGATGGTCTTAATCGGTGGCACGATTGCCGTGGCGCAGATGGGTGATCCCAACGCCTCTATCCCGACGCCGCAGCCGGTTTATACCCGCCCGATGTTCGGTGCACTCGGTCGCTCGCTTGAAAATTCGTCGGTATCGTTTGTGTCGGCCGCGGCGCAGGCAGATGGGATCGGCGCGGCGCTGGGCTTGCGTAAGCAAACGATGGCGGTGGAAAACACGCGCAATATTGGCAAGTCCGATATGGTGATGAATGCCGCGACGCCCCAGATCGAGGTGAACCCAGAAACCTATGAGGTGCGCGCAAATGGCGAGCTGCTGACCTGTGAGCCTGCGGACGAATTGCCAATGGCACAGCGGTATTTCCTGTTCTAACCGCGCCGCGCGGTGTTGGCGAAAAGACGCACTGCTGTGTTGTAACGCATCTTTGGCTTGCTGCATTGCAGCGATGCCTTACCCTTTCCCCATGGGAGGAAACCGTCAGGCATGAGGTTTCCGAATGTCACACGCATATTCAACAGAAACGGGCGCGCAGCTTGATCTTGTCTTTTCCCAAATGGGGCAGGGGTTTAACGCCTATCTTGAACGGCGCAAAGCGGTTGGGATGGTGCGCGAACTGAACGCCCTGTCAGATTCGGAGCTGGCCCGGCGCGGCCTGCGCCGCATTGATATCGTCGCCCATGTGGCCGCGCAGATGGGGAAGGGAACGCTGGCCTGTTAGTTGACATTGTCAATGCTAAGGCGAAACACGCAACCCGGCCATGCAGGATCAGCAATGGAAATGTATGACATGCTGACCTATGTTCATTCCCAAGGGAGGGAACCTTGTAGATCGAAACAGGAGTTTCCAAAATGGCACTAACAACTACTGCTCATGGCTTTTCGGGCTTTTCACTGACTGCACCTTTTGTGGCGTTTGGCCGCGCAATCGTGCGTCTTGCAGAAGCTAATCCGCGCATGCGCCAAATCGAAGAACTGAACAACACGACAGACGAGCAATTGGCAGAACGCGGCGTATCCCGTGATGATGTCGTTCGCCACATCTTCCGTGATCGTTTGTACCTGTAATCGCTTTCGGCTTTTACCTGACATTCCCGCCGCTTATGCTGCCTCTGAACACACCGTAAACCGGAGAGGCACATGGCGGCGGAAAGTCCTTGCGCATATAAGATCGCTCGGTGCGGCGAATGGTCCGGCCCGGCAGTGACGGCGACACTCAGCTATGATGAACGTTTTGTGCGCCGAAAAAGGCTGACCTCTGACTGCGGGTTTTCATTCCGCGTTGATCTGCCTGAAACAACCAATCTTGAAGCCGACGATGCCTTCCTTCTGGACGACGGGCGGTACGTGGCAGTGAAAGCCGCCGAAGAGGCGTTGCTGGCCGTCAGCGGCGCTGCGCTGGTCAGGCTTGCGTGGCACATCGGCAATCGCCACACCCCATGTCAAATTGAAGATGACCGTTTGCTGATTCAGCGCGATCACGTGTTGGCCGATATGCTTGGTGGCCTTGGCGCAACCATTGAAGAGGTGACCGAACCCTTCACGCCGGAAGGCGGCGCATATGGGCACGGACGCACGATGGGCCATTCCCACGGGCCAGACGACGCGCATCACCACCACCATCACCACGATTGAAACCTAGGGGGCAACGAATGAATGCTGACCTCCTGACGTTAACGCAATGGCTCTCTCCGGCGTTTCCGGTGGGTGGGTTTGCGTATTCGCACGGTTTGGAGCAGGTCATTTCTGTCGGCGAAGTCACAGACGCAGCGTCGTTAGAGGAGTGGCTTACCGTCATTCTGGAGGATGGGGCCGGCGCGGTTGACGCGACCCTGTTGTGCCTTGCGCTTGAAGGCGCGGACGTGGCCGAAACCGCGCGCGCATTGGCACCATCGCGTGAGCGCCTGGAAGAGGCCGAGGCGCAGGGCCGCGCCTTTGTTGCGACGGTAAACAGCCTTTATGGCAGCGACCTGCCGCCAATGCCGTTGCCTGTCGCAGTTGGCGTATCAGCCCGCCAGTTGTCGCTTTCAGCGACCGAGGTCGCGTCGCTTTACCTGCATGGCTTTACGTCGAACCTTGTTTCGGCGGCGGTGCGGTTTGTGCCCTTGGGGCAAACCGACGGTCAGCGTGTCTTGTCAAATCTTCACCCGGTGATCTCCGCAGTTGCTGAAGCTGCGTCAAAGGCCAAGATCGAAGATATCGCAAGTTCGGCGCTTGGCGCTGATTTGGCCGCTATGAGCCACGAAACTTTGGACGTAAGGATTTTCAAGACATGAGCAGCCCCAACGGCCCTTTGCGCATTGGTATCGGTGGCCCTGTGGGTGCCGGCAAGACAACGCTGACGGAACAATTGTGCCGTGCGTTGGCACCCAAATATTCGATCGCGGTTATCACGAATGATATCTACACCGCCGAAGACGCCGAATACCTAATGCGCGCGCAGGCCTTGCCGATTGAGCGGATCAAAGGTGTCGAAACGGGCGGCTGTCCACACACGGCGATCCGGGAAGACGCGTCGATAAACCTTGCCGCAATCGCAGAGTTTCGAGAGCGTATTCCTGACCTAGATGTTATCCTGATTGAAAGCGGTGGCGACAATTTGGCGGCGACGTTTAGCCCCGAATTGGCGGATCTGACGCTTTATGTGATCGACACGGCCGCGGGCCAAGACATCCCGCGAAAGAAAGGCCCTGGGATTACCCGTTCAGACCTGTTGATCATCAATAAGACCGATTTGGCGCCCTATGTCGGGGTCGATACCGATCTGTTGCAAAGTGACGCGCTTGCCGCTCGTGGCAAACGGCCATTCGTGATGGCCGCCTTGAAAACGGGGATGGGCGTTGACCAAATCGCGGCCTTTATCGAAGCCGAAGGCGGGCTTTAGCTGGGGCTTGCCGCCATGGCCGCCCATGGTGTCGGGTGACCCGTGCTGGTGAATTCGTGTTCCAGTTCGGTCAGCCGCTTTTCGAAAACCGGGTCATGCGTGCGCTCAACCACGTTTACACACAGGAATGCAGCCAGTTTCTTACGCTCGGCTTGATCCAGAGCGTTCAGAAGGTTGCTTAGGTATTGTGCATTGGTGCGGCGTGCGCGGAACAGCCGGTGGAAGATCTTTTCGTCCAGAAACCCTTCGCAAGCGGCATCAATCAGTTCTGACAACACGCCCATTTTTTCAAGTTCGCGGGCAATTTCATCACCCAAGTAACGGCAACGCAGCTTTGATACGTTGGTTCGCGTGAACAGGGCAGCGTGTGCGGCGTCTTGCCAAATCTGCGGATCGTAAAGAACGAAGGCCTTTTCGGCAGCATCCAGCATATCGGGGGCATAGGCGTAACGATCTGTGAATGTCAGGCGGCGGTGGCTGGAAAAGCGGGTGTCCCATCCTGTGGTGCGTGGATCCAGCGTTGCCTGCGGGCTTAACGCGATTACGGTCGCGCCGGGGGCGGCAACGGAAAAAGCAGCGGCCGCATAGCCACACATGCCCTCGCCAAAAAACACGATCTTGTCGAAGTTATCGAAAAAACCGTCATCCGTCAGGCGGTCAAAGTATTCATAAATTGCCGGGTCGCGGAACCATGTCGGACCTTCGGCCATGATTGAAAGTTGGGACCAGCCCGCTTCTTCGGCGAGCGTCCGGCACAGTGGAAGGCCGTCTGCACGATCACGCACACGTTCAGCGCTTTCAAAAGACACCAACAACGTGGGCATGTCTTCCAAAAACAAAGCAGAGTGTTTGTTGCCCAAGCGTTCGAACGTGCCCCCAGATATCCCAAGCTCTTCCAGCTTAGAGTACCACTCTGCACGCGCCCCACTTTCAGGCTGACCGTAGTCGTCTGGCATTCAGTTTTTCTTTCCCTCAGCACCACTGCCACGGCTTGTGGCAAACGTGATGGTAACACTAACAATCGTTAATTCGCCAGAGAATGGGGCATAAATGGGAAAATGCGATGGGTTTTTAGCGGTTTAGGCGTTCAATTCTGCCTTTGATGCGCCAGATTCGCAAAACGCGTAAGGAAGCGGGCCGCATTGATTTGCACCGGCCGCGAGGGCGGAGTCATCACCAAACGCGCGAAAAGGGCACGGTTTGGTTCCTCCATCATCAACTGTGAAAAGCGTTCTTTGCGCCAGCGAACAGCACTGTGATGCAGGTCGTTCAAAGCGGCGTCAGCCATCAAATCTGCAAGCTCTTTGTCACGCTCAGGCGCGGTTGCCGCGATGCTTGTATCTTTGTCGGTGTTAAAGTTCCGCTCGACCCAATAATCCATGCCAAGCTTGTCTTCGCCATGAACGGCGCGACCCCGATCACATTTCAGGATATAACTTTCCATCGCACCAAGCGGATAGTGGTTCAGTTGAACCAACCCAAAGTTCGACTGGCCCATATTGGAAAATATGCGCTGTCGGCTGAACATTTCGGGCAGGGGGCGGCCTTCGCCATCAAACCATTTTGCATCAGGCAGCTTGGCCGGATCAGGATTGCGTGGCCGGTGAACGCCCAGCTTTCCGTATGTGCCGTCGTTGCGATACAGCGTCTTGAACATGTTTGCGCGCCAAGGCCAATTGGTGATGGCCGGTGCAGCGTTCGTAAACTGATCGCATATGGGGCGATCTTCGAAATGTGCGATGCCGCCGTTTCCAAACAGTCGCCATGTCAGCGTAATGGCGGTGGCGTCGGGCAGGGCGTCAAATAGCGCAGACAGCGTATGATCGCCGGTGTGGATGTTGACGAACTCGTCGATGTCCAGCGGCAGAATCCAGTCTGCCTTTTGCACCAAGGGGTGTTTATCGGCCAGCTTCATTGCTGCCCACTGGACACCTCCGTCAAACGGGCCCGTGTTTCGCACATGGGTTAGGTGCCCCAGTTCCGCCAGACGATCCAGCATGGCATCCGTGCCGTCGTCACAGTCGTTCGAAAACACCAGAAAATCGCTGAACCCAATGGCACGATGGTGCGCAAGCCATTCCAGCAGAAACGCCGCTTCGTTGCGAACTGTCAGAACCGCAAGCGCGCGCACCACTGATTACCAGCCTTTCAGGAAGGTCACGACCTTACCTTCGGAGGCTCTGGGCGAATAGGTAAGCCCGCCGGCGGCCATCGCGTCAAACACCGCCTGAACGCCTTCTTGTCCGATCCATTGAGGATGCAGTTCGATCACCGCACAGCGCAGGCAGGACAAGTCTATCTTTTTGAGCAGGTCAGCCTCGGCGCCTTCGATATCGCAGATCAGGGCGGTCGGCTGAATCTCGTCAAAGGTCTTCTGTGCGTTCATCACCGGAATGCTTTCGACCGAAGTCACACCGCCCGCCGCGTCTTTTGATAGGGAAGACGCAACAAAATCATCACGGACATAGAACTTGGCTTTGCCTTTGCGCGGGCCAAGAACGGCATTGTAAACTTTGATACGCTCAAGCCCGTTCTGGGCATGCACGGCTTTGATATAGGGGATCAGGCGCGGGTTCGCTTCGAAGGCATGAACGTTGCGCACACCAAGTCGTGCCGCGACGAACGACGACATATATCCCATACCCGCCCCAAGTTCGATCACCGTGTCGCTGGCTTGGATATTGCGCAGAACGGCCTCTGTCTCTTTCTGCTCATAGGTGTTTTGGCGCAGCAGGCGGCGGCGTTTTCGGGTGATAATGGTTGGATCATCGGGAAACAGAATTCCGCGCGATTTGATGAAATCCACCTGTTCGACCGTGTCCGGCATTTAGTTGTCCACTTCAAGCGCAAGAGAGTATGCGACACGCTCCAGCGCGTTCAGTTTAATGCCTATGGCCTGTTCGTAAAGTTCTTGGAACTCTGGCATGGCATGAAGGCTTTTTGCCTTTTGTTTATGCCACTCGACAGCCGCTTCATGGAGGTTCAGCAGTTTCTTGTCCTGCAGCAACCGATCAAGTTCAGCGCGTGTCCGGGCAAGGTTACGCTTGATCGAGACGTCTTTGTGGTCGCTCCAATCCATGCGGATCCAATAGTTTAGCCCGATTGAACGATCCACATGCAGCGCGCGCCCGCGTTGACGCTTGATTAAAAAACTTTCGGCAGAGCGTAGCGCATAGTGGTTCAGTTGCAGCAGGTCATAGCCGATTGAGCGCTTGGAAGAGCGCCAGCCGTTATCCAGCACATCATCGGCCATAGGTTCGCCCGAGCCGTTGACCCAGCTCACCTTATCGCGGAAGGCGTCATCCAACTTGTTGGGGCGGTGGCAGCTGATTTTTTCATAAGCACCGATGTTGCGGAACATCGTCTTAAAGCCCCAGACGGTGTGCGGCTTGGGGCAATATTTCGGTGCGCAGGTTTCGAACTGATCAATCACCAGATCATCGCGATATTCGCGCACGTCGTTATGCCCGAACAGCCGCCAAGTCATCGCCACGTTGGTGGCGTCTGGAATCCGTTCGATGAAATCGGCCAGCGTGCCGTTGCCGCAGCGCACATTGATGAACTCATCAACGTCGATATGGATGATCCATTCGGCGTTTTTGATCACGTCTTCTTTCAACGATTGGTTCAGCGCGTATTGCTGGGGCGAGTTGCCCTTCCATTCGTCATTGTTGCGGTGCTGAAGCACGCCCAATTCCTGAAGGCGGTCCAAAATCTCGCTGGTGCCGTCTTCGCAGCCGTTGGTGTAGATGATGAAGTTATCCACGCCGATGGCGCGGTGATAGGCGACCCATTCAAGGATATAGGGGGCCTCGTTCTTCATGCAGCCAACGATCACGTTGCCCGAATTGCCTTTGGGCAGTTCGCGCATGGGAACTTCGCTAAACGCGGCGGCAAGGTCTGCGTCGTTGTCCAAACCAATGCGGTTGTGCGGGGCCAACGTGCCGCCTTTCAGCTTTTCATAGTTCGCGATTGCGGCAGGCGGTAACAGCTTTTCAGCCGCCGGCGAAAGCTGATCCTTTTGGGGCGCGGGTTCGGGCTTTGCGACTTCGACGGGAACGCCCTTGGCAGCCTGTTCAGCCTCTTTTCGCGCGCGGCGCTGTTGCCGGGTGGCTTTATCGATATGCCAAGCGAATGCAGCAACATATTGGGTTGGGCGAAACCCCAGTTCGGGTTCAGCTTCTTGCCAATCGGCAATCTTGCGATTACGTTTCAGGGTTTCAGGCTTAAGCCCGGTGTGGGCTTTTAGCAGGCGCTTGTTGGATGCCTCGAAACTGATCGAAAGGGCGGACAAGCTGCCCGGGGTGATCGGGTCGCCCGGGATTTCGATCACCTCCATCAGGCGGCGCCACATCCGACGCGGGATGGCTTTCTTCTTTTCAAGTAGCCCGTTCAACACGGTGTTGATCTGACGCGCGCGGGTTAACCACGCTGCCGACGGCAGAACCGGCCCGCGCGATGGCTGCGCCTTGCCGATGTTTCGGGGCAAGTCGAAGGCTTCGCACATCTCTTCGGTCAGGTCTGGGGATGCGAAGACCTCTTCGTCATAGGGCCGGAAGGTTACGGAACCGGCGCCGAACACGGATTCCCAGTTTTCCTGAAGCGCCTCGTAATCCAACCAGAAGGGCGGGGCGGTTACTTCTGGGAACTGGTTTAGGTTCGCATTGCGCTTGTCCCAGTGTTCCAGACACGCGTCACGCCATGGGCGGTCACCCGCGGCTATATCAAGCTCTTGGCTGAGTGGCGTTGCGCGACCGGCCAAAACCTGCGTGCCATAGTGACGAACCAGCACGCGCGCCTGTTCATCGATATGCGCAACAATGCGGATATCGTCCGAATAGGGGGTCAACATATCGCGCAGGCGGGCAAGTTCGGTTGTGCTGTTAAGTGATGTTGCAAGCTGAGCGGCTGACAAGATCATCATGTGTGGCTGAACGCGCTCAACCTCGCGGGCGAGTTCTTCGGTCACCGCCTCGCGCAATGCCGATTGTTCCGCTTCGGTCGCGTTCCCGCGCGCAAAGCGCAGGGGGTCGATATGGTCGGGATCGGTGCAGGCCATAAACAGGCGGGTGTGGTTCTTTTTGCCCAAGGAATGGGGGTACAGAATACCCTTGCCTGCCAGCTGATCACGTTTGTCGTTAAAGACCGATTGAATACGGTCGGCACCGCAGGTCGATAGACCGATGTGGACGTAAATACGCATCAATCACGTGCCTCTTCCGCTTGATTTCGGGTGTTGGCGTTGGCCACGCCCCACCACGGAAGCTCTAGGTCCAAAAAACGAGAGACCTTGTTCGGCGCGTCTTCGTCTTCGACGTCATATTCCAAGAAACCGTCCGTATCGTCGAATACCTTGCGGCAAAACGCATAGTGCCCCTCGATCCAGCGGATACGTTCGGCATCGGTGCCACCATACCCTTCGGGAAGCCCAGGGATTGCATTAGAGGGAAGGCGCGTGCGCCCCATGTTAGACCAGCGCCCCATACTGTCAGACAGTTTGGCCGGATCGCGATAGGTCAGGATGAACTTGGCATTCGGGTACCTGTCCCGAATGGCGCAAAGCAGGCCCCAATCGCACTGCGGCCAAAGGTTCAGCCCATTGCGGATCACATCAATTTCAGTGAAGGCATCAAATTCAGGCATCATCGACAGCGGGTCGCCGTTTTCGAAATAGCCGTCATACATCAGCTTTCCGACAAAGCGGCGGTTGATCCGGTCATCGTCACTTTGGCCCGCGCGAATGCGCCAGTCCGCCACCCGAAGGCCTGCCTGTTTCAAGGCTTCGCCCAATGTCGTCGTGCCCGATTTCGGCAAACCCAAGTTAATTATCTTTTGCGCGTGCATATTCATTTGTTCAACACCGCGATCAGTGCTTCTTCCTGAGGTGGGATCTTCGACGCGGCCTTCAACTGTTCGCGCAGTTTGCGATAGGCGCTATCGTCCATCAAACGGGCCAACGTTGCGCGATGTGCCGCGACGGCCGCGTCGTGCAGTTTCGCGATTTCCGGGTCAGATTTCAGCGCCGCGATTTCCTTTTGAAGCTTGGGCAGGTGGCGCAGAATGGAGCTTTCTTCATAAGCGTCGTCATTGCGTTCGCGCCAATAGGTATCATCGAAATTTCGGTTTTCTCGGTTCACGTCGCCCCGGTCATTCTTAACCAAATAGCTGTCGAGAGAGCGCAGCGCATAGTGATTGACCGACGCAAAGTTCCGGCTACCGCGGGCGGGGAACTCTCGTTTCACTTCTGCGGTGAAATATTTGTCTGGGACAGGGCGACCCGAACCATCGGTCCAGCGAAGGCGCTTGTTCTTGGGCAGGTCAGGGGATGCAAGCCGCTCTCTCAGGAAGGGGCGGTGGGCACCGGACATCGCGATTGGTGTGTCGCCACGATAAAGAGACTTCGTTTCGATCGAAAGCGTCCCGGACCAAACGTCGGGGTTATGCGTGCCAAGGAACTGTTCGATCACGGGGCGATCTTCGTATTCTTCGACGTCGCTGTTCGCAAAGAATTGCCAGTTCAGCGAAATGACACTGGGGTTGCCACATGCCGTGACAAGTTCGGGTATCGTGCCATCGCCCACATGGATGTTCAGAAATTCGTCAACGTCAGCGACCCAGACCCAATCCGCCTCGCGCACCACGGCCTGTTTGCGAGAGTCGCGCAAGGCTTCCATCTGGTAATTGCGGCCGCGTGCAGGGTTGGGCAAATGCTGCACAATTCCGCGGCTGTCCAGCGCGTCCAGCAACGTGTCCGTGCCGTCAGTACAGTCGTTGGAATAGAACAGGTGATCGGTCACGCCGATCATCCGGTTGAACGCGATCCACTCCAACAAGAAAGGACCTTCGTTTTTGACGCAAGTGACTGCGGTTATGCGCATAGTGGCGTCTCTGGCCATTGGGGCCTGTACAAACTCATTTTAACTGCCCGCCTGAAAGGGGCGCGGTTTGACCCGCGAGTGCCGATTTTATCCGGTGCATATGTGCCAAATGGCAGGCTTTGCGTCAATTGTAGGTCGCCCTGTTGCGCATCGCTAACGCGGGGAAAATAATAGCGTTCTTGTCAAAAGAACGCCTGCAGTCCGGTTTGAGCCCGCCCAAGGATCAGCGCATGCACATCATGCGTGCCCTCATAGGTGTTCACGGTTTCAAGGTTCATCATATGGCGGATGACCTGAAACTCTTCGGAAATCCCGTTGCCGCCATGCATGTCACGCGCAACCCGCGCGATGTCCAACGCCTTGCCGCAGTTGTTGCGTTTGATCAGGGAAATCATCTCGGGCGCGGCGCTGGCGGCATCCATCAAACGACCCACTTGCAACGCTGCCTGAAGGCCCAGCGTGATCTCTGTCTGCATGTCAGCCAGCTTTTTCTGGAACAGCTGTGTTTGGGCCAATGGCTTGCCGAATTGCAGCCGGTCCAACCCGTATTGCCGCGCCGCGTGCCAACAGAATTCGGCCGCACCCATCGCGCCCCACGCAATGCCGTATCGTGCGCGGTTCAAACAACCAAACGGGCCTTTCAGGCCTTGGACGTTGGGCAGCAACGCGTCTTCGCCGACCTCAACGCCGTCCATCACGATTTCCCCGGTCGTAGAGGCGCGTAGGGACAGTTTACCTTCGATCTTCGGCGCGCTTAGACCCGCCATGCCTTTTTCAAGAATAAAGCCACGGATCTTTCCGCCATGCTCTTCGGACTTGGCCCAGACGACGAAAACATCGGCGAAGGGGCTGTTGGAAATCCACATCTTGCTGCCGGTCAACCGGTACCCAGTGGCGGTTTTTTCCGCGCGGGTTTTCATCGATCCAGGGTCGGAGCCGGCGTCGGGCTCGGTCAATCCGAAACAGCCGATCAACGCGCCGCTGGCAAGGCCGGGCAGGTATTTCTGGCGCTGCTCTTCAGAACCGTAAGCGTAGATCGGATAGATCACCAAGCTGCTTTGCACGGACATCATCGAACGATATCCGCTGTCGACCCGCTCTACCTCGCGGGCGATCAGGCCATAGCTGACGTAAGATGCGCCAAGGCCGCCGTATTCTTCGGGCAGGGTGGCGCCCAACAGACCGGCTTGGCCCATCAACGGGAACAGCTCTGGCGCGGCGGCCTCTTCGCGATAGGCTTGGATCACGCGGGGCTGTAACGCATCCTGCGCAAAAGCCTGCGCGCCGTCGCGCAACATCCGCTCTTCCTCGCTTAGCTGATCGTCAAGCCGCAGGGCGTCGGACCAATCAAACGATGACAGGTCGGGGGCGTCTTTCGGCTTAAGCGGGGCAGCGTCTTTCATGGTGTTCTCCGTTTCACGACGCTGAAAGCCTAAGGGAAACCAATCTGGGGGGCAATCACCCGCGAAATCCGCCGCAGTGCGGAATTTCTTGCGCTAGATCAGGGTATGCCCGTGCGTGGTCGTGGCATTCTGCAATTGAAACGGCCTTTGTGAACGCTGGATGCAAAGGGCACGCGATATCGAAATTTTGGGCGGTCTGATGCGCTTAGATTTGGCAGGTTAAGATGAACGAAAAGCGCGAAAGCATTGAGAAGACACTGAAACTTGGCAAACATCGCAGCAAAGTTCCCCTGTGGGCTAAACTGCTGGGTGGCGGTGTTGTTGTTGCCTTTGCCGTTTGGTTCTTTGCCCTGCGGCCCGATACCACCAGCGCGGTGAACTATGTCAGCGAAAAGGTCACACGCGGCGACCTGTCGGTCACCGTGTCAGCAACCGGAACCGTGGAGCCGACCAATTTGGTCGAAGTCTCGTCAGAGCTTTCGGGGACGCTTGCGTCTGTCGAAGTGGACTATAACGACAGGGTCGAGGTGGGGCAGGTGCTTGCCCGGCTGGATTCCGCGAAGCTGGAGGCACTTTATGAAGTGCAGAAGGCGGCCCTTGTCGCAGCCGAAGCGCGCGTCGAACAGGCGCAAACCAACCTGCACGAAGCCTTCGACAACTTTGAAATCGCGCGGACATTGGATGAACGTGGCGTGACCACACACCAAGCATTCTCTGCGGCCGAAGCAACCCTTGAACGTAACCAAGCGGCGCTTCAGATCGCGGATGCAGACCGGGCGTTGGCCGCGGCCAACTTGGACCTATACGGGGCCGATCTGGCAAAGGCTGTCATTACGGCCCCGATCAAGGGGATCATTCTGGAACGGAACGCCGATCCGGGGCAGATCGTGGCTTCATCCCTGTCGGCCCCTGTGCTGTTCACCATCGCCGAAGATCTTGCCAGCATGGAGTTGCAGGTCGATGTGGACGAGGCTGATATCGGTCGCATTGCGGTGGGCAACAAGGCGATTTTTACTGTCGATGCCTATGACGATGAAACCTTTCCCGCAGAAATCACCAAGGTTCGCTTCACCCCGGAAGAGGCAGAAGGCGTAGTGACCTATAAGGCGATCCTGATCATCGACAATTCTGATCTTCGCCTGCGCCCCGGCATGACGGCCACCGCCGACATCGTCGTGGCAGAGCTTCGTGATGTTTTGCGCGTTCCCAATGCTGCCTTGCGGTTCGAACCGCCGCAGGTGGCAGCAGCGTCCGATGGTGAGAATTCGGGCAGCGGGCTGCTGGGTCTGATCATGCCTGATCCGCCCGACCGTAATGAAGAGAGCGAAGACAAAAGCGCAAAGACCGTCTGGGTCCTGCGGGATGGCGTGGCCGAAGAAATAGAGATCGTCGCCGGGCAAAGTGACGGGGATCAGACCGCAGTGCTGGGCGGGGAATTGGCCGCTGGCGACGTGGTAATCACCGACCAAACTGAGGCGAACTAAGATGACCGCCGCAGCGCCGTTGATCGAACTTAGCGGAATTACCAAAATCTATGGCAGCGGAGAGGCCGAGGTGCGCGCCCTGCGTGGCGTCGATCTTACCATCCGCGCCGGCGAGTTTGTGGCGATCATGGGGGCGTCGGGCTCTGGGAAATCCACAGCGATGAATGTTCTTGGCTGCCTTGATACACCGACGGCAGGGACCTATCGCTTTGAAGGCGTGGACGTCGGCGGGCTTGACCGTGACCAACGTGCGCTGCTGCGGCGCAACTATCTTGGGTTCGTCTTTCAGGGCTACAATCTATTGCCGCGTACCTCGGCCTTGGAAAACGTGGAACTTCCTTTGATCTACAAGGGCCTGCAAGGCGGCGAGCGTCGGCAGCTGGCACAAGAAGCGTTGGAAAAGGTGGGGTTGTCGCACCGGGCGCACCATGACCCATCAGAGCTTTCTGGCGGCCAACAACAGCGTGTCGCCATTGCCCGTGCGTTGGCGGGCAAACCCGACGTCATCTTGGCGGACGAGCCTACCGGCAACCTCGATTCCAAACGGTCGCGCGAAATCATGGAGCTTTTGACCGAGCTTAATATCTCGGAAAAGATCACCATCGTCATGGTCACACACGAAGAAGATATGGCGTCCTATGCTGGGCGGCTTGTGACCTTTCTTGATGGCAGTATCTCGGGCGACAAAATCACAAGAAAGGCGGGCTGAGCCATGTTGTGGGAAACCGTGCGTCTTGCCGTACAGGCAATTTTTCGCAACACGCTGCGATCGTTCCTGACCGTTTTGGGGATCGTCATCGGGGTTGCAGCCGTCATTGCGATGGTGACTGTTGGTCAGGGGTCCCAGCAACAGGTTACGGCAGATGTTGAATCGCTTGGCACCAATACGTTGATGGTCATGCCGGGGCAGGGTGGGATGCAGTCGGGGGGCTTTACGGCCGACCGGGCGTTCACCCGCGCAGATGCCGAAGCGATGGAAGAAGAACTTTCCAGTGTTGAAATCGCTGCGCCCTATTCGATGACAAGCATCGCGGCTGTCTATGGGAATGAAAACCACTTCACTCAGCTTGCGGGTGCCGACAAATCCCTGATGCTAGCGATGGAATGGAAGATGTCGCTGGGGCGCCCGTTTACGGATGTCGAGGAAAAAGCCGGGCGGCCTGTCTGTGTGATCGGGGAAACGATCCGGCAAGAGCTGTTCGGCAACATTGACCCCGTCGGAGAGACCTTGCGGCTTAAGAACTTGGCGTGTGAAATCGTTGGCGTGCTGGATGCAAAAGGCGTTACCAGTTTTGGCGAGGATCAGGATGATCTGGTCGCGATCCCGTTGAAGACGTTTCAGCGCCGTATCGCGGGAAATGACGACGTATCGCTGATCTACACCACCGTGCGCGATGGCGTTTCGACCGAACGCGCAATGCGAGAGATAGAGGTGCTTCTGCGCGAGCGGCGCCGCATCACCTCGGGTGAAGAAGATGACTTTTCGATCATGGATATGAAGCAGTTCGCGACGATCCTTTCAGGTATCACGGCGGTACTTACGGGGCTTTTGTCGTCGGTCGCGGCGGTTAGTTTGCTGGTGGGGGGCATCGGGATCATGAATATCATGCTGGTGTCCGTCACAGAGCGGACCCGCGAAATTGGCATCCGCCTGGCCGTTGGGGCGCAAGCGGGCCAGGTCTTGTTGCAGTTTCTTGTCGAAGCGATTGTTTTGTCGCTGTTGGGTGGTGCGTTGGGCATCATCTTGGGGCTGGCTTTGGCGGCACTTGCGGCCAATTTGATGTCGATTCCGTTCACGCCAGATGCGTCGATTGTTTTTCTTGCCTTCGCTTTCTCTGCCGCCGTGGGTGTCGTCTTTGGCTACTTCCCGGCGCGGCGTGCTGCGCGGATGGATCCTATCGAAGCCTTGCGTCACCAATAGGCTTAGAAGCGGCGAAGTTCTGCCAGCGGCGAAAAATTTCATCCCGTTGATCTGGGTCAAGGTTGAAACAGCGGGATGAGCCTACATCTAACAATACGAATTGTGGGCGGATGTTCCTGAGCCTTCGCCAAGGCAATATCAAACACTGCGCCTTTTCCCAGCGCGGTGATGCAGGAAAATAGGGCTGTTCTTCCGTTGTCCTAATTCCCAAGGCGCTGTGGGCCCTCCCTCCCGCAGCGCCTTTAATTTTGGGGGTCCGGATGGCTGCACGACAACGCATGACTTTGACGGGAAAGGTGTCCGCGGCTAGATTTCTTGACATGTTTGAACAGCGACGCCCTTTCCAAGACGCCAATGTCCAAAGTGTCTTCGCGGCATACCCCTCCGCCACGCGTGATGCGTTGCTTGATCTGCGCGAGGTGATTTTTCAGATGGCCGCGACAACAACTGGCGTTGGCCGGGTCGAAGAGACCCTGAAATGGGGGCAGCCAGCTTATCTGACATCAGAACCGAAATCTGGTTCAACAATTCGGCTGGGGCGGCCCAAAAGCGGTGGCTTTGCCATCTACGCTCATTGTCAGACGACGATCATATCTGACTTCAGAAGCTTATTTCCCCACGATTTCATATATGATGGCAACCGTGGGGTGCAGTTTGAAATTGGTCAGGCTGTGCCGGTCGAAAAGGTCAGGCTGCTGATTGCAAGCGCGTTGACCTATCATTTGAAATGAGGGCTGAAGCTGGCCGAACAGCGCTAAGCTTGCGTATGACGACGGCGTTTTTTCCGCGCGAGGCCAAGCCCGGCAAGCGCGCCTGACAACAGAAAGCCTGCGCTTGTAATTGGAACGGCGGCCGGATTCACGACAGTCAGCCGGATGTTGGGGTGCAGCGCGTTTGCGAACGAAATCCCGCTTGTCGAATTCCCCTCGGCACCGTCGAGGATGGTAACCAGCCCCAGTGTTTCAGGCAAAACCGCGTCAGAGAACATGGCATTCGGAGAGGCCCCAGCCAGCCAATCACCGCTGCCTTGATCGGAAGGCTCCCACTGAATGTAGTAATAGTTGCCCGCCGTGAAGGCATAGGAGATGTCGATATCATAGTAACTAACGCCTGAACCGCCGGTGACTTCGGATGCACTGACAAGTGGGGCGATCAGGTCGTACCCGTTGGTGCTGCTGTAAATGAGCACGTCGTAGGATTCTGATTTCAGGTCAAGATAGATGCCCGCAGCGCTGATCGAAAAATCTTCCTCTACCAGAAAGGAAACGCCACGCCCTGCGCCTTCGCCGCCCGCACCGATTGTGATGGGCGATGCCGTGGCAGAGTGTAATTCAACCGTCGCCGCAGCAGCGCGAAATGGCAGGGCCATAAGCGTTAGGAACAAAGCGTGTAGAATTGCGTTGTAGATTTTCTTCGGCACCTGAGGCCCCCGCGGTAAGTAAACTAAACGTCCGTTTCCGACAGAAGAGCGCGTTAAGGTGAATCATTCGTTAACGGCGCGAAAGAAATTTGGATCACGGTAGTTAAGTGTCTGCAAATAAATAAAAAGGGGCGACCTGAAGCAACAGGCCACCCCCGAAAAATGATCTTTTGAAATACTTAGTATCGCGTCGTCTAACGTAATGGTTACAGCGGGATTATGGCGCGGCGATGTAACACTGGTGTTAAACGCCCAAGGTTTTCCGCTGCGCAGCAGCGAATGCGCATTGCTGATCGAAAGGGGGCGACCGATGAGGCCGCCCCACTGTCGCCGCGAAGTATCAGTTCAGGCCCATGCAGCTTGCATAGTAGCTGACGGTCGCGGGCCAATCGCTGAAGACGCCTTCGACCTGAACGTCTTGGGCAAGAACGTGAAGCAGGTTGAAATAGTCTGCGTCGTTATTGACCGCGTCTTTCACCGATTGGAAATACCAACCACCGCCGTTGCCCAGCGGACCAGAGCGTTCAAGCGTCCAGGTGATGATTTTCAGGCCAGCCTCTTTCGCCTGTTTGGCGTATTCGGAGGGAACGATTTCGCCGCCCTCTAACGTCACCAGAACCCACATCGGCGGCGCGATGAAGTTCACGCCCATATCGGCCAGCTCCTGCATGGAGTGTGGCCATGTGGACGGGTCCATCGCGCTCCACCCTTCAAGGTCATAGCTGCCGTCAAGATAAACGGCTTGGGCACCGAACTCTGGCTCGTTGTTGATCCAGTACAGAACGTCATCAAGGTTAAAGCTTTGCGCCCAAACGTCAGACGCAGGGATGCCAGCGGCCTTGTATTCGTCGATCATCTTTTGCGCGTAGTCTTCTTGGGTGAAGCCATCAAAGGGCATATCGACCGACGGCGACTTCAGCTCAGGCGTGAATTTCGCGCCCAGCGATTTGAACAGTGCGATGGAATCAGCATGCGTCATCAGGGTGCCCCCTTGGGTCGAATACAGATCGGTGCGCCAGTCGGCGGTGCCGTTCATGTAATCAGCGGCGGTGGTGGCGGTTTTGTTTGCGGCGTCCATCTTTCCGGTCAGGGTGCGGAATTCGGCCAGCGTGATGTCAGAGGCGCGGCATTCGGCCTTGGCGGGTTCTTCCCCGGTGGCCGGGGCGAAGGGCGTTGTGCATTTCGCGGCCAGATCAGTGCCAAGGATGTTGGTCGTGGTGTGCAGGTCGTTCTGGGCGTGGCGGCAGACAAGTTCCTTGTCGGCGGTAAAGGTCACGTCACATTCCAGAATCCCGGCACCCATGCGCGCGGCGGCACGGTTGGATTCAACGGTATGTTCCGGGAACATCAGCGGCGCGCCACGGTGGCCAATCGAAAAGTTGGAGCGCTTGAATGGGCCAGCGGCGCAGCTTTCTAGCTTGGCTTTCAGCGGGCCATCTTCCATCCGGTCGATCAGATAGAACGGGCGCGGGCCCATTTCGATGACCTCAGCAATGGCAGAGGTGGCGCAGATGGCTGCAGCGGCGGCCAACGCAAAAGTGGATTTCGAAAACATGTGTGTCCCCATGGTTTTGTGTGACCACGGAACTTAGGCGACCAACTGTGTCAGCGGGTTTAAGCCCATGTAACGGCGGCTTGAAGGTTTTATTCCGCCGCCATGTCAAGCGCGGCGAGGCGACCGGCAAAGCGATGCGCGGCTTCGCCTGCAAGGTAACTTAGCCGTCCGCCGCAAATCGTCATCTCAACCCGGCGGGTGTGTTCGTTCACCACACAGATGTCAGCGCGTTTGCCAATGTCCAACCGCCCGCGATCGGGCATGCGCAAAATCTCGGCCGGTTTTTCCGAAATCATCGCCCACGCCTCGGGCAGGGTTTTGACGCGCTCATCCACCAATCGCCACGCTGCGGCAGCCAGGGCGGGGTAGTAATAGTCAGACACCAGCGCATCGCACAGGTTTTGCGTCACCAGATCCATCGCCGCGATGTTGCCGGATTGGGAGCCGCCCCGAACGATATTGGGCGCGCCCATCAGAACCGGGTCATTCATTGCCTTCGCAGCAGCCGCAGCCCGGCGCGAGGTGGGAAACTCTGCAATCCGCGCGCCGATCATCGAATAACGTTCGCGGGTTTCGCCGTCAGGGTCATCATGCGAGCCATAGGTGACGCCAAGTGCATCGAACTGATCCGCCAGATTGCACAGGTGGCGCGGCACATCTTTGGTGCGGGCTTTGGCGGCGTTGACGAGGGCCATGTGTTCTTCTGGCGTGCGGCCCGCCTGTTTCGCCCAGTGGTAAATCACTTCGGGCTGTTCGCGGGCGTGATCCAATGCTTCGTCCAAGTGATTGTTGAAGATGACGTAATCGATGCCGTACCGCTTGATTGCCGCCAAAAGGCGGGGGCCGGTGTCAACAAGGTGTGTTTCGCAACGTATTTGAAGGCGCAGATCACTTAGGGCGTGGCGGCGATAACGCGCTAAGGCGTCCATCACCTCTTCTGCGCGGGCGGGGCCGCGGTGGCCGCCTTCCCATGACCAGCTTTGTGCCAGCCAAGCGGTGGTGACGCCATTCGCGGCGGCTTCGCGGTCGGTGCCGGCTAGACCTGTCATCAGATCGAAAGGCGCGGTGGGGCGGGGTGCGATATGGCGTTCAAACGCGTCGCCGTGCATGTCGATGATACCGGGTAAGATCAGATAGCCGGTCATATCGACTTCGGGGAGGGGCCCCTTGGTGATACGGCCATCGGCAACCGCAAGCGAGCGTTGCTGCATTTCGCCATCGCGCAGGATGGTCGCGCCAGTGAAGCGCAGAGGGCTAAGATGCTGTGACATGGCAACTGCTCGATACTCTGGTTTTCCCTGTGGATAACCCGAATCTGTATCGTGTATGTGACAGAAACCCCTTGTTTTTCTGCTATTCGGGCGAAACCGTTAGGCTGATCCGGTCGCCTGCGAACCATGTGATGCCATATTCCACGGGTTGCAGGGTCGCATCCACATTCACGCTTACAGTGCGCAAAATCGGTGCGCCTTCGGCAATGCGTAGATGCAGCGCCTGCGTCGGCGTTGCCAGTTTCGCCGTTAGCCGGGTCGATGAACGTGTGTAATCCGCAACCCCGACGGAAGCCAAGGCAGCCGTCACAGATCCCGTTTCCTGCAACGCCTTCGGTAGCAGAGGAAACCGCGCAGCGGGAAAGACACTTCGGAAAAGCGCAAGTGGGGCGCCATCTGCGGATGAAACGCCTTCGTACACATGGACCTCATCCTGTTGGGACAGGGCCAATGCGTCTGCCTCGCGGGTATTGGCCAGACGGGTTTCGATGCGCAGGATCTTTCGTTCAGGCGTTTGCCCGGCTGCTTGAAGGTTTTGGTGAAAGCGTACCCGGCGACCGATGGGATATTCCGTCGGTTTCGCGTTGATAAAAACGCCCGAGCCTCGTCGCGAATGCACCAGCCCGGTTTCCGCCATCTCAGATAGCGCGCGGCGAACCGTGTGGCGGTTCACACCGAACCGAAGCGCCAATTCCGCTTCGGTCGGAAGTTTGTCGCCCGGGCGATAGTGCCCCTCAGCAATTTCTGTGCGCAGCGATGAAGCGATGGATTTCCAGAGAGCGGTCCGGCTCATGTTGTCACCTAAACTTCATATCTCTGTTCTTGTTCGACTCAGCGCCGATGCGTAATGATTTGTCTAGTTGTATAGTTAAATAGACAAATCGGCAAGCTGTCTACATGGCACATATGGATACTCGACAAGGTTGGATGGGGCTTGTGGCTAAGGCCCCGGCAGAGGCATTGGCCCGGCATTGGGCTGCACTTGGCGTGTCACCCGAATTCACATGGCTGCGCCCGCCCGAGGTGGGCGGTGCGATGGTTCGTGGGCGGATGGGTGGCACCGGCGCGGCATTTAACATCGGTGAAATGACGATCACGCGCTGCGCCCTGAAACTCACGAAGGGCGGGGCCATCGGTCATGCCCATGTGCAAGGGCGTGACAAGGCAAAGGCCGAACAGGCTGCGCTGGTCGATGCGCTGATGCAGACGGATTTGGCCGACACGGTTCGCACAGCGGTGCTGGTGCCGCTGGCGGATGAACTGGCGGTCGCATCAGCGGCACGGGCGGCCAAGGCGGCAGCCACCAAAGTCGATTTTTTCACAATGGTTCGCGGAGAGGATTGAGATGACAACTGAAGCTTCTTTAACGGGTGGGTTTGAAAACACCCCGGTCGATGCGGCCCATGCGTTTCGTGTGGCCTTGAACACAATGGCACGGCCCGGCCACATTGAAACCGTCACGGGTGCCAAACCGCCCGCGCCATTGTCGGTTGCGGCGGGGGCGTTGCTGCTGACACTGGCAGATGACGAAACGCCGGTTTATCTGGCGCCGTCGCACGACCTTCCCGAAGTGCGCGATTGGATAACCTTTCACACTGGAGCGCCGCTTTCTGACCCGGCTGAGGCTGTTTTCGCGGTCGGCGGTTGGTCCGCGCTGCGCCCGCTGGATCACTTTCGGATTGGGGTGCCGGAATATCCAGATCGCTCTGCCACATTGATCGTGGAGATGGTTGGACTGGAAAACCACGGTGCCATTTTGACAGGGCCAGGGATTCAGCACAGCGCGCGGCTGTCCCTTCCGGCGGTAGAGGCGTTTAGGGCAAATTCAGCGTTGTTCCCATTAGGGTTGGACTTCTACCTGACTGCGGGCAACAACCTTGCCGCGCTTCCCCGCACCACCAAGATAGAGCGCGCCTGATGTATGTCGCGGTAAAAGGCGGCGAGCGCGCCATCGACAACGCCCACGCATGGCTGGCCGAAGAGAGGCGCGGCGACACGGCTGTGGCGGAATTGAGCGTGGCGCAAATCCGCGAGCAGTTGTCGCTGGCCGTGAGCCGGGTCATGGCCGAAGGGTCATTGTTTGATCCCGACCTTGCCGCCCTTGCCATCAAACAAGCACGCGGCGATTTGATAGAGGCGATCTTCCTGATCCGTGCCTATCGCACGACACTGCCGCGCATCGGCAATTCCAGACCGATCGAAACAGAAAGCATGGCCTGCGATCGTCGCATCTCGGCCACGTTCAAGGATGTGCCGGGGGGGCAGGTTCTTGGCCCGACGTTCGATTACACCCACCGGCTGTTGGACTTTGTGCTTGCCGCAGATGGTGAAGTTCCCGAAGCGGCCAGTGTTTCGGCCGATACCGGGGGCGTGCCTCATGTCACCAGCTTTCTAAACCGCGACGGGTTGATCCAAACCGAAGACCCGGATGATGCACCGCCCCCCGATCTAACGCGCACCCCGTTGGAGTTTCCGGCCAACCGCGCGCTTCGCCTGCAAGCCTTGGCGCGCGGGGACGAAGGGTTCGTGCTTTCGATGGCCTATTCCACCCAGCGTGGCTATGGGCGCAATCATCCGTTCGTGGCCGAGTTGCGCGTGGGCCGTGTTGCAGTTGAAATGGATATTCCCGAACTGGGCTTCGCGGTTGAAATAGGGGAAATCACCGTGACCGAGTGTGAAACCGTCAATCAGTTCACAGGCTCGAAAACCGAACCGCCACAGTTTACGCGTGGCTATGGCCTGACCTTTGGGCACACGGAACGCAAAGCGATTTCCATGGCGCTGGTGGATCGGGCAATGCGTTGGAAAGAGTTGGGCGAAGACAACGTCGGCGCCCCGGCGCAGGACGAAGAGTTTGTTCTAAGCCATGCCGACAATATTCAAGCGACGGGGTTTCTGGAGCATATCAAGCTGCCCCATTACGTCGACTTTCAGTCAGAATTGGAATTGGTGCGTAAACTTCGGGCCGAAGCGGCCGCCGCCAATGCACCAGAGGCGGCAGAATGAACAGCTTATTCTTCGCCGGTGTTAACCAACCAGCCACCGGGACCAGCAACATCATTAGGAAGAACTTGGATCATAGCTTCGCGTACAACGCCAAGGGTCAGTACGGTCAGGGCGATTTGATCAAAGGTGATGTTGGTAAACAGGTCCACTTGGAAAACTCCTCTTTCGTTCGAGGATGTGTTTGTCAGCCAAAAAGGGCCGAAACATGACGGAAACGGGCCAATATAATTTTGCTTACCTCGATGAGAAAACAAAGCGCATGATTAGACGTGCATTGTTGAAAGGATTGGCCATACCGGGCTACCAAGTGCCCTTTGCCAGCCGCGAAATGCCCATGCCCTATGGTTGGGGAACGGGCGGAGTTCAGGTTTCCGCCGCGTGTTTAACGCCTGATGATTCTTTTAAGGTGATAGATCAGGGAGCGGATGACACGACCAATGCCGTATCTATCCGCAAGTTCTTTCAACGCACTGCAGGGGTGGACGTAACCGAACATACGGGCGAGGCGACGGTCATCCAAACCCGCCACCGCATCCCAGAAGAGCCGCTGCGCGAGGATCAGATACTTGTCTATCAGGTGCCGATCCCTGAACCCTTGCGGTTTCTGGAGCCCCGCGAAACCGAAACGCGCAAGATGCATAGCCTAGAGGAATACGGGCTGATGCACGTAAAGCTGTACGAAGACATCGCGCGCCACGGCTCTATCGCGACATCTTATGCCTATCCCGTAAAGGTAGAGGGGCGTTACGTGATGGACCCGTCGCCCATTCCGAAATTCGACAATCCGAAACTTGAAATGGCCGCGATCCAATTGTTCGGGGCGGGGCGTGAACAACGCATCTATGCGGTTCCGCCCTATACGAAGGTCGTCAGCCTCGATTTCGACGACTATCCGTTTGAGGCCAGCAAGGCCGATCATCCCTGCGCGCTATGCGCTGCCACGCACACTTATCTGGATGAGGTGATCATTGATGACGCGGGCGGGCGGATGTTCGTGTGTTCCGATACAGACTATTGCGCCAAGCGTCGCGCCGAGGGGCACACCGGTACGATGGGAACCCCAATGAACGAGGATGCGGCATGATCCCTTTGTTAAAGGTGCAGGACATCGCGAAAACCTATGGCGGGCGGATCGGCTGCACCGACGTTTCCTTTGATCTGTATCCCGGAGAGGTGATGGGCATCGTCGGGGAAAGCGGATCGGGCAAGTCCACGCTGTTGAATTGTCTGGCCGGGCATCTGGTGCCGGACCGTGGGCAAGTATTGTTCGACACCCGCACCGAAGGGCTGAAAGACACGGTAAGGATGAGCGAACCTGAACGGCGCATGCTTTCACGCACGGATTGGGCCTTTGTGCATCAAAACCCGCGCGACGGGCTGCGCATGGGCGTTTCAGCAGGGGGCAACGTTGGTGAGCGGCTGATGGCCGTGGGGGCACGTCATTATGGTGACATCCGGGCCGAGGCATTGGATTGGCTGGGCCGTGTTGAAATCGCCAACGACCGTATCGATGACCGCCCCAGCGCCTTTTCCGGCGGGATGCAGCAGCGGCTTCAGATTGCGCGTAATTTGGTGACTGGGCCGCGCTTGGTGTTCATGGATGAACCCACCGGAGGGCTGGATGTGTCCGTGCAAGCAAGGTTGTTGGACCTGCTGCGCGGTTTGGTCCGTCAGATGGGGCTTAGTGCGATCATCGTAACGCATGACTTGGCCGTCGTGCGCCTGTTGGCCGATCGGCTGATGGTCATGAAGTCCGGGCATGTTGTGGAAACCGGGCTGACAGATCAGGTGCTGGACGACCCACAACACAGCTATACCCAGCTTTTGGTTTCCTCGGTTCTGCAGGTATAGGGCAATGATCCAAATCGAAAACGTCTCAAAACACTTCACGCTGCATAATCAGGGCGGTGCGGTTATTCCGGTCATGCAGGATGCCTCTCTGTCCGTCGCACCGGGGGAATGTGTTGCGCTTGTCGGGCAATCGGGGGCAGGCAAGTCCACCTTGATGCGGATGATCTATGGCAACTACCTTTCGCAAGCCGGGCGCATTTTGGTCGACGGCGTGGATGTCGCCAACGCCGAACCGCGCGAGATTTTGGAACTGCGGCGGACCACCTTGGGGTACGTCAGCCAGTTTTTGCGCGTCGTGCCACGTGTGCCAACCGTTGATGTGGTGGCCGAACCTTCGCTGAATACGGGCAATGATGTGGATCAGGCGCGCAGCCATGCGCGGTCCTTGTTGTCACGGCTGAACATTCCCGAACGGCTGTGGGCTCTTTCGCCCACCACGTTTTCCGGCGGTGAACAGCAGCGTGTGAATATCGCGCGCGGCTTTGCCTATGATTATCCGGCAATGCTGTTGGATGAACCCACGGCCAGCCTTGATGCCATCAACCGCGAAGTCGTCCTGTCCCTGATCGAAGAGGCCAAAGAGCGCGGCGCAGCCATCATCGGCATCTTTCACGACGAAGCCGCCCGCGCGCGGGTTTGCGAGCGGGAGGTGGATGTCTCTGCCTTCACGCCAGAGGTCGCCTGATGCGTGGGCGCTTGTTCGCGGTTGTCGGGCCATCGGGGGCTGGCAAAGACACATTGATGGAGGCCGCGCTGGGCCAGCGGCCCGACCTGCATCTTGTACGCCGTGTCATCACTCGGCCCACGGATGCGGGCGGCGAAGCGTTTGACGGCGTCAGCGAAGCGGAGTTTGAACAGATGCGCCAAGCAGGGGGTCTCGCCCTGCATTGGCAGGCGCATGGCCTAAGTTATGGCATTCCAGAAAACATCAACGCCGCGCTGGGCCGGGGGCAGGATGTGGTTTTCAACGGCTCCCGCGGGGTGCTGGCCGAAGCAAACCGGCGCTATCCCGGTTTAATTGTGCTGCACATCACCGCGTCGATCCCAACGCTGGCCGCGCGGCTGGCGGCACGGGGGCGGGAAACCGAAAGGGATATCGCGAACCGGCTTAAACGGGCGTCTTATGGGTTGCCTGCCGGGGTGAACGTGCGCGTGATCCAGAACGATGGCGCGCTGTCGGATGCGGTTGCGCAGCTGCTGGACGCGCTTCAGCCAGAAAGGGTGTAGCGATGCAGGTTGTGGAAACGCCCATCTTCGTCTTCCCCGAAAAGGCACAGGCTATCGATGATAAATGGCTGGGGCAGCAGGGGGTCAAGCACAGGGGCCAGAACCGCATGCGTCGCCTCCAGATCGTCCGGCTTAAGACGGCCAGACAGGGTCAGGTGAAAGCGGAACTCCTCCATGACATAGGGATATCCCCAGCGGTTCAACAGCGCCAGTTGCACAGGGCTCAGGGCGCTGCGGGTGCGGCGTTGAATTTCGGCGTCCGAGGGCGGCGCTCTAAATTCGTCAAGCTCCATCACGACGTGCGACGCAAGGGACGCCAGCGCGGTCGCCTTTCCGACGGGCGTCAGTGCCAGGAAATTGCCCAGGCGCGACAGCTCCAGACCGTCAAGTGTTACAGATTGCAACCATTTTGCCAGCGACGTGGCGGCGTTGTGCAACCCTTCTGCGGTTTTGCCGTCGGCCAATCGAAACGGTGGTTTGATCGTGCCGTGAAACCCGTATTTACTGGGCGTTCCCGTGATTTCCACTGCTGGACAGGGCAGGCCGGGAAATTCTTTGGGCGCTTCGCTTTCGCCCACAACCGGATCCCATCCCAGCCACTCTGCGCCGAACTCTGCCAGCGGGCCGGGTTCGGGGGCATAGTAGATTGCGTATCGCTTATATCCGTTCATGATCAGACCTATAAGTTGCCTGCGCAACATAGGCATGACACGGCACTGCACCTCCATTCAAGGAAGCATTGATGACCGAAACCGTTTTCGCAAACGCCACGCTTGTCCTGCCAGACGAAGTGCTGCGCGGCAGCTTGCACGTGACCGATGGCGTGATTACCGCAGTTGATCAGGGGGCGGCTGTGCCCCATGGCGCGATAGATTGCGCAGGCGATATGGTGATGCCCGGCTTGATAGAGCTTCACACCGACAACCTTGAACGCCACATTCAGCCGCGTCCAAAGGTGGATTGGCCCCACACAAGTGCGATCATGGCACATGACGCAGAACTGGCCGGTGTTGGGGTCACAACGGTATTTGATGCGATGCGCGTCGGCTCCATCCCAGATGGGGCCGGGGGATACGCCAAATACGCGCGGGGCCTATCACGAGAGCTTCTTCAACTGCGTGAAAAGAATGCGCTTCGTATCAGCCATTTCCTGCACCTCAGGGCAGAGGTATGTTCCGAAACCCTGATCGAAGAAATGGCCGAATTCGGACCGGAAGACAGGATCGGCATCGTCAGCTTGATGGATCACACTCCCGGCCAGCGCCAGTTTCGCGATGTCAGCAAACTCAAGGCCTATGTCATGGGCAAGAAAAACCTAAGCGATGCCGAGTTCATCGAACATGTCGCCAACCTGAAAGAAATGCGCGACCGCCTGGGCGATGCGCATGAGGCCGCCGCCGTAAGCGAGGCTGCACGCTATGGCGCGATCCTTGCCAGCCATGATGACACCACCAACGAACATGTCGCGGTGTCCGCAGGGCATGGCATTAAACTGGCCGAGTTTCCGACCACCGTTGAGGCCGCACAGGCCTGCCATGCGCAGGGCATTGCCGTGATGATGGGTGCGCCGAACCTTATTCGCGGGGGGTCGCACTCGGGGAATGTCGCCGCCAGCACCTTGGCCGAAAAAGGGCTGCTGGATATTGTTTCGTCTGATTACGTTCCTTCGGCGCTGTTGATGGCTGCGGTGATGTTGGGCGACCTGTGGGACGATATGGCCCGCGGGATTGCCACCGTCACCAACGCCCCCGCTAACGCCAGTGGCTTGGCCGATCGGGGCCGCATAGAGGCTGGTGCGCGGGCTGACCTAATTCGCGTTGCCCGGATTGATGGCACACCCACAGTGCGCGAAACTTGGGTGCAGGGGCACCGGGTCGCTTAGGGCGGATCGTAAGATGCTTAAATTACGCCCGCCGTGGCGGATTGTTGCGCAAACGGGGCGGAATGCCGCGTTGTTTGGCGCTACCGTTTCCCTTAGGTAAACATCTGTTACGGGAATCACCCTAACCTGACACTCAGATACCATCCTTGGGAGGCTGAAGATGGCACAGACGACCACCACAACGACCGATGGAAAATCCCCCGTTAGCACGCTTGCAACCGCGCAGGCCGAAGGCGCTGGCATGATCACCGCTTTCAACACTGCAATGATGCAAGCAATGGCGCGTTACGGGACGGAATTTACGGAATTCGTATCAAAGCGTCTGCAAGAAGACATGAAAACCCAGCACGAAATCTTGGGCTGCCGCGATATTGGAAAGCTTGGCGATATTCAGGCGACGTTCGTGAAAACCGCGATGGATCAGTACAGCGCCGAAACCGGCAAACTGTTGCAGATGAGTAACGAGATCATGGACGAGGCCTTCAAGCGGGCCAAATCCTGATCCTTATCTTGCGGTTTCAAGTTGCGGTGTCAGCTTTGCCAACATCGAAAGGCATTGGTCAAGCTGGGCGGTCGTAATGAACTCATCCGGCTTGTGGGCCTGCGCAATTGCGCCGGGCCCGCAAACAACCGCCGAAATCCCGATCTTTTGAAACAGCCCAGCCTCTGTTCCGAAGGGGACGGTTAGGGCGCTGTTTTGGCCTGTCAGTTCCGACAAAAGCTGGCGCGCGGCGCTGTCGCTCATCGGTTCCAAACCGGGGACTTCGCCAATCACTTGGGTTGTGATGTCCGCGCCCGCGTGAACCGCCTGCATCGCGGGCAACAAAACGTCTTCGCAATATTGGGCAATTTCAGATTTCACAAATTCTGCGTCACCCGCCTGAACAGGGCGCATTTCCCATTCGACCATGGCTTTTGCGGCGATCACGTTACGCGCGACGCCGCCTTGGATGCTGCCGACGTTTAGCGTGGTAAACGGGGGCTTGAACGGGCTGTCAGCGGGCGCGCGCGTCTTCAGGGCCTCGCGCAGTTCCAGCAGCCGAATGACATAGCGGGCGGCATATTCGGCGGCGTTCACCCCTTGGGCCGGGTCAGAGCTGTGCCCATCAAGCCCCTGAAAATTAACCGTATATTCGCAACAGCCTTTGTGGGCTTCGATGATCTTCATCTCGGTCGGTTCGCCGATGATCGCGATGTCGGGGCGGATGCCGCGGGACTCTAGCTCTGCCACCAAGGCTTGGCCGCCAAGGCAGCCGACTTCCTCGTCATAGGTAAGTGCGAAATGCAGTGGGCGGCGCAGGTTCGCCTTGGCATAGGTCGGCGCCATAGCCAGCGCAGCCGCGATGAAGCCTTTCATGTCACAGGTTCCGCGCCCGTAAAGGCGACCGTCATTTTCGCGCAGGGAAAACGGATCGGAAGACCAATCCTGATCGGCCACCGGAACCACATCGGTATGGCCCGACAAAACGATTCCGCCATTGCCTTCGGGGCCAAGCGTGGCGAATAGGTTGGCCTTCTGCCCACTGTCATCGGTCAACACTTCGATCCGTGCGCCGATATCGGACAATCGGTTTGCCAGATAGGCAACCATTGCAAAGTTGCTGTCAGATGAAACCGTGGGGAAGCCGACCAGATCGGCCAAGATGGTTTGGGTTTCACGTAACATTCTAATCCTTCACGAACAGTTTGCGCGGCCGATGACAGAGCGTTTCAGCGGCACCATCGCTGCGGATCAAAATCGATTCCGTAATCTCCAATCCCCAGTTTTCCATCCATAGGCCGGGCATGAAATGAAAGGTCATGCCAGGTTCAAGTACGGTCTCATCCTCGGCCCGGAAACTGATTGTGCGCTCACCCCAATCAGGCGGGTAGGATAGGCCGATAGGGTAGCCCGCGCGCGCGCCGCGTTCAATGCCGGCCCTTTCTAACGGCGCAGCCAGCGCGTTGGCCACGTCACAGGCGCGATTGCCGGCCCGCGCGGCCTCCAACCCGGCTTCCAAGCCCTCAACCAAGGCGGCCTCGGCGCGCAGAATGTGGTCAGGTGGCTTGCCCAGAAAAACCGTTCGGCAGAACGGCGCGTGATAGCGGCGATAGCAGCCCGCGATTTCGTAAAAAGTGGCCGCGCCGGTTTCAAACGGCTTTCCGTCCCACGTCAGGTGGGGGGCTGCGGCATCCGTGCCCGAAGGCAGCAACGGCACGATAGAGGCATAGTCGCCCCAGTCATCATCCACACCGCGCAGCGCATCGCGCATGATTTCAGCGACAAGTTCGTTCTTGGGCAGGCCGGGTTCGACGCGTTCGATGATCCCATCGACGATCTTTTCTGAAATCCGCGCGGCCTTGCGCATGAACCCGATTTCATCGTCGGATTTGACGGTGCGTTGCCAGTTCACCAAGGCCGTCGCATCCACCAGATCAGCATCGGGAAGTTCGGCCAGCAGTGTAACGTAAGCTTTTGCAGAGAAATAATAATTCTCCATCTCAACGCCGACGCGTTTGGTGCCGTACCCACGGGCGCGGATCAGTTCGGCCAGATCCTGCATCGCGTGCCGTTCTGTCGATTGCACGAAGTTGTCGGCGTACCCGCGTACGTTTTCTTCGCCCATCCACACCGTGCGCAATGCGCCATTCGCATCCTGCCCGCGGCCCCACCAAACAGGGTCAGCGTCGTGAAAGATCAGAACGCCCTGATGCACATAAAACGACCAGCCGTCATACCCTGTCAGCCACGCCATGTTAGAGGGGTCTTCGACAAACAGAACATCAATTCCGCGTTCGGCCATCGCGGCGCGGGTTTTCACCAGCCGCCGTTGATATTCGGCAGAACTAAACGGGGCGCGGCTTTCGTGCTTCATGAACTCTCCGTCGGTGCTGGTGTTGACTTCTGCGCTGCGTGATGTTGGCCTCTGCGTTAGCGTTACTGTGATGATGGCGCGGATGTTTCTTATGCGCCTGCGAAGTGACGACACGAAATCGAACGTTTCCGACAATGCGGTTCCGACATTTGTGATTACGAAAGGGCAGATAATGCTGAAAAACGACCTGCTTGAGCAGTGGGACCGGGAGAATTTCCTTCACCCCTCGACCCACCTTGCACAACATGCACGCGGCGAAAGCCCGGCCCGCATCGTCACCGGTGGCAAAGGTTGCCACATCACAGATCGTGACGGAAACCGCCTGCTGGATGCCTTTGCCGGCCTATACTGTGTGAACGTCGGTTATGGGCGTGACGAGATTGCGGATGCCATCGCGGCGCAAGCCAAAGAGCTTGCCTATTACCACGCATACGTGGGCCACGGCACCGAAGCGTCGATCACCTTGTCAAAGATGGTTTTGGACCGCGCGCCGGATCATATGTCGAAGGTCTATTTCGGGCTAAGCGGGTCTGACGCGAACGAGACGAACATAAAACTTGTATGGTATTACAATAATATACGAGGCCTTCCTGAGAAGAAAAAGATCATCTCTCGTTGGCGGGGATATCACGGGTCCGGGTTGATGTCGGGGTCGTTGACCGGGCTGGAATTGTTCCACAAAAAGTTCGATCTGCCGCTGACACAAGTACTGCATACCGAAGCACCGTATTATTATCGCCGTGCGGACCGTAACCAGTCTGAGGCTGAATTTACCGCATACTGCGCCGCCGAATTGGAGGCACTGATCGAACGCGAGGGTGCCGACACCGTCGCGGCGTTCATCGGAGAGCCGATGCTGGGAACTGGCGGCATCGTCCCGCCGCCCGCTGGCTATTGGGAGGCAATCCAACCGATCCTTGAAAAGCACGACATCCTGCTGATCGCGGATGAAGTTATCACTGGCTTTGGGCGATTGGGTACAATGTTTGGGTCCACTCATTATGGTATCAAGCCGGATATCATTACGATCGCGAAGGGGCTGACATCGGCCTATGCGCCTTTGTCGGGATCGATCATCAGTGACAAGGTCTGGCAAGTGCTAGAGCAGGGCACCGATGAAAACGGCCCACTTGGCCATGGCTGGACGTATTCCGCACACCCGATTGGCGCAGCCGCCGGTGTGGCAAACCTAAAGCTGCTGGATTCACTGAACCTTGTTAGCAACGCTGGCGCGATGGGAGCGTATTTCGTGAAGGCGATGCAAGACGCGCTGGGGGATCATCCCCACGTGGGCGACGTGCGCGGCGAAGGGATGATGTGTGCGGTTGAACTGGTCGAAGATCGCGATAACCGCGTCTACTTCGACCCGGCGAAGAAGGTCACTTATGGGATTGTCGCCGATATGGCCCAAGTCGGGTTGATCGGGCGCGCAATGCCTCAGGGCGACATCATTGGTTTCGCGCCGCCCCTATGCCTGACGCGGCCAGAGGCGGATGAAATTGTCGCCAAGACAGCAAAAGCCATCAAGGCTCATTTCGACTAAGCGAAGCTGCGCGTCGTGGCTTAGGCCGAGGCGTGCAGCTGTTCCAACATCTGACGCACGTTGGACAGGTCGTAGCCGCCTTGCGCTGCGGCCTTCAGGATATCGTCGGGTGCCATTTTGCAGGCCTGCGCCAAACCCCACAACGTGGTGGAGCGTGTGCCCGACCGGCAATAAGCCAGAACCGGGCCATCGCTGCTGTCCAACGCGTCACGGAATTCGTTGATCAGTTCCATCGACAGACCGCCGGGGGCGAGGGGGAGAAAGCGAATTTCCAATCCGGCCTCTTTTGCGGCGGCTTCGATGTCGGCAAAACAGGGCTGCCCGGGGACTTCGTCGTCGGGCCGGTTGCACAGGATCGTTTTGAACCCGGCTGCTGCGGCCTCGGCGATGTCAGCGGCGGCGATTTGCGGGGCAGCCGCGAAATCCGGCGTGATCTGGCGTATTTCCATTTTATCCTCCAACGGAAGCCGTTTGGCGGCGCAGAAGCGGGGCGTCGCAAAACATACATATTAAATTATGAATGCATTGCAAGCCGATGCGCGCACCGGGCATCGATATCATTTACCGTCTTACGGCGTTAGCGCGTCTTTTAGAAGCGTTGGAAGACATTGAAATCGCAAAGAGGGACATTCCCAGTCGGCCGTGCTGTGATCTTCGTCGTCGGTATAGGCGCTGGCGGTCATAAGAACGCGCAACCCGGCGGCTTTTGCTGACTTCAAACCGTTAAGGCTGTCTTCGAAGGCAAGGCATTGTTCTGCCTTTAAATTCAGCCGTTTAAGGGCCAGTTGAAATACATCCGGCGCGGGCTTCTTGGCGGCAACCTCATCCCCTGCGGCGATCACGTCGAAGATGGCATCGGCTGTTTTGCCCCAACAGGCTTGGGCCAACGCTTCGACATTTGGGCGGTTGGTGGTTGTGGCCACGGCAAGTTTCAGGCCAGCGGCGCGTGCGTCAGAAATCAGGTCGCGCACACCGGGGCGCAGCACCAAATCGTTCAGCTTTTCGGCGTAGAGCGCGGTTTTTTCGCGATGCAGCTGCGCGATTTCATCGGGGCTTAGCCGTGGTGCGCCGGCTTGCCAAACGGCGATGCGTTCCTTGCCGCCAGTAGTTTTCAGCAATTGGCGATAGGTGTCTTGCGTCCAATGCCAATCCAGCCCCCACCGCGCGAAACTTTCGTTAAACGCGGCGCGGTGGGCCTCTTCGGTTTCGGCTAGTGTGCCGTCGACGTCGAAAATCAGGGCAGACAGGGTCATGCGGGCAGGGCGGCCAAACGGTTCACGATGCCGGGCAGCTCTGCGAAATCGGCGAATTTGGCGTCATGGGCCAAGGCTGACACTGGCGATTTTCGGTACCCTTCGGTGAACAGGGCAAAGGGCAGGCCCGCGCGTGTGGCGGTTTCGGCGTCTACCTCGCTATCGCCGACATAGATCGTGATGCTTTGATCAAGGGCCTTTACGGCCGCGTTAAGTGGCGCCGGGTCGGGCTTTTTCACGGGCAGGGTGTCGCCACCGATGACAACATCGAACATGCCATCGATGCCGAAGGCCGCAAGGATGGCACGTGTCGGGGCTTCGGGCTTATTGGTGCAGATGCCCATTCGAAACCCTTCGGCCGCGAAATCGGTGATCACCTTTTCCGCGTTCGGATACAGCGTGGTCAGTGTGGCCGGATCGGCATCATAGTGGCGCATGAACATCGCCAGAAGGGTGGCGTGATCGTCCATCGCCAACCCATGGGCGCCGATTACCCGTTCGATCAGCTTGGGCACGCCGTTGCCAATGAAAGAGCGGACAGTGTCCAGCGTCAGTTCGCTTTGCCCCACCTCGGCAAGCATTTTGTTGACGGCGGCGTGGATGTCTGGCGCGCTGTCGATAAGCGTTCCGTCCAAATCAAAAATAATCGCTTTCACGCCGCATCCTTCCATTTGATAGAGCATCCCATCGATGGGATTTGTTCCGCTGGCCCGTTGCCGGTTTCAGCCACCTGTTTCATCGCCTCGAACAGATCGCGGCGCAGATCAGTTGGCCCGGCTTCTTTGCGTGATCCATCTAGGCGACCGCGATATTGCAGGCCCAGATCAGCGTCGAAGCCAAAGAAATCGGGTGTGCAGACCGCGTCATAGGCGCGGGCGACGGTTTGGGTCTCGTCGTATAGATAAGGGAAGGGCAGCGCGAATTGGGCCGCCACTTCCGTCATCTTGTCGAACCCATCCTGCGGATAGGCGGTTGCGTCGTTCGAACTGATCGCGACCACCCCGATGCCCATTTCCATCAGCTCTTTTGCGTCGCGGATGATCCGGTCGCGCACAGCGATGACATAGGGGCAGTGATTACAGATGAACATCACCAGCGTTCCTTTGGGCCCGGCGATATCAGCAAGCGTATAGGTCTTGCCGTCCGTGCCGGGCAGGGAAAAGTCAGGTGCCTTCCATCCGAAATCACAAACGGGGGGTGTAACTGCCATTATTCAAACTCCATCTCCGCGAAAACAACGCCAGCGTTTTTGGTTGCCAGCTCTTCAAAAGTATCCAGATGCGCATAGGGCGACTGGTCTACGTAATAGGCATCGTCCAAGGTGCCGCCGTTTTCCAGATGTTCGCCAATCTTGCCGCGCAAATAAGTCAGGTAGTCGTGGGTATAGCGGCGGACCTGATCCATATTTGTCGGGTGCCCGTGGCCGGGGATGACATAAAGCGCGCCCATGGGTTCAAACTTGTTTTCCCATGTCTCCACCCAGCAGCTTGTGCAGGTTTCGGTGAAGATTGGCGGCATGCGTTCGTGAAAGGCCAAGTCGCCCGCCAGCATCAGTTTCTGTTCGGGCAGCCACACCTGAATGTCGCCGGGGCTGTGGGCGGGGCCAAGGTGCAGCACCTCGATATGCATGTCGCCCATGTCGATGATGTATTCGTCTTCAAACGTGATCGTCGGGCCTTGTGCCACCGTGCCTTCGCTGTTTTCGCGGGCGTAGCGTTTCATGCCTTCGAGGATCTGATAGGAGTATTCTTCGAACTCTTCCGCGGCGTCCACATGGGCCAGCACGTCGATGCCTTGTTCCACCCAATAGGAATTGCCAAGCATGGCGTGGCCTTGGCCGTTTTCATTGATCACCAGCTTTACCGGCTGGTCGGTCACGGCCTTGATTTCATCATGCAGGGCACGGGACAGGGCGACATTCGCGCCCGCGTTAACAACGATCACCCCATCGCCCGTAATAATGAACGACAAGTTATTGTTATGCCCGGCGTTTTCGTAAGTGGGCGGGGCCGTGGCGCCGATGGCCGAAAAGACGTTGGGGATCACCTCAACCGGTTTTTCATAAAGGACCGATTGAGGGTATTGATCGGGGATATCCTCGCTGGCCACGGCGGGCGCGGCCAGAAGGGTGCAAAGAATGGCTGAACGGATCATATGTGTTTCCTCCCAAATGGAATATGAAAGCATATTCACATTTGAATATGATCCGCCAGCGCCATAGCGTCACGCCGCCTTTGCGACTGCTTCGGCAGCGGAACGGATGGCGCGGATGTTTTCGCCGTAAGGGGCGGGGTTTTGAACCGAACCACCTTTGAACACGGCAGAACCTGCCACCAGAACGTCGGCACCAGCGGCCGCAACCAAAGGTGCGGTTTCAGGCGTTACGCCACCGTCGATTTCAATGTGGATCGGGCGGTCGCCGATCATGGCGCGCAGCTTGGCGACCTTTTCGATCTGGCTGTGAATGAACTTTTGTCCGCCAAAGCCGGGGTTCACCGTCATCACACAGATCAGATCGACCATATCCAGAAGGTATTCCACATCATCAACGCCGGTGCCGGGGTTGATCGCCAGCCCAGCTTTGGCACCGCTTGCACGGATTGCCTGCATGGTGCGGTGCGTGTGATTACCAGCCTCAAGATGCGCGGTGATGTAATCCGCGCCGGCCTCGGCATAGGCTTCGATATACTGATCAACGGGCGAGATCATCAGATGCACATCCATCACCGTCTTGATGTGCGGACGGATGGCGGCGCAAAGGGGCGGGCCGAATGTCAGGTTCGGCACGAAATGCCCATCCATCACGTCAACATGGACCCAGTCACAGCCCTGAGCCTCAATGGCCTGAATTTCTTGGCCGAAATTGGCGAAATCGGCGGAAAGGATCGATGGGGCGATCTTGATGGAACGGTCAAAGCTCATGCTCTGTCTCCTTCGGGGCGGCGGTCCACATCCAGCCCTCCACGGAACACGCGGCTGGGGCGAATGTCTTCCTCGCCGATTGTGCTAAGCTGCTCTGCGTTGAGCGGCCCTTTGGCGGTTTTAAACAGGCGGTTCGCCTGACGTAGCCGCGCACGGTCCAACGCATTGCGGATCGAGCGGGCATTGGCGAAATGCGGCTGTTTGCGTCTGAGGTCAATATATTCCTTCAGCGCAGCCTTGGCACCCTTGCTAAGAACGTAATTTTGATCGTCCAGCATCTTTTCGGAAATCTGCACAAGTTCGTCGTCTGAATAGTCGGGAAATTCGATGTGGTGGGCGATGCGGGAACGGAAACCGGGGTTCGACTGAAAGAACCTGTCCATGCGGTCGCCATACCCGGCAAGGATCACGACAAGGTCGTCGCGGTTGTTTTCCATCACCTGTAGCAAAATCTCGATCGCTTCTTGACCATAGTCGCGTTCGTTTTCGGGACGGTAAAGGTAATAGGCCTCGTCGATGAACAGCACGCCGCCCATCGCTTTTTTCAGCACCTCTTTGGTTTTAGGCGCGGTGTGGCCGATGTATTGGCCCACAAGGTCATCCCGCGTGACCGTCACCAGATGCCCTTTACGGACATAGCCCAGCCGGTGCAACAGGTCGGCCATCTTCAGCGCGACGGTCGTCTTGCCGGTGCCGGGGTTGCCGGTAAAGCTCATGTGGAGGGTGGGGGTCTCGGTCGCCAACCCCATGTCACGGCGGGCCTGATCCACCAGCAAAAGCGCGGCGGTTTCGCGGATACGGTCCTTGACGGGGGCCAGCCCGATCAGTTCTTCGTCCAGTTCCCGCAGGACGTCCTGCACGCCGCTTTCCTTGAATACTTCGGCAAGATCGACGGTCGATGACACGGTGGTGTCCTTGGCACTCATGGGTACGCTCCTGGATATCAATTCATTGCGGTGCCCGGGCCAGCGCGGCCCGGGCAAGCGTTATCGCCTTAGGCGTAGCGGTGCCCTTCGGGGCGGTCAGACGCGTAAGACTGGATGGTGTAGCGCACGGTGCGGCCTTCGCATTCCTGACGGATCAGCTTAAACCCGGGCTCTTCGGCAGGGCGGTTTGCGATGAACGACATCCGGATGGATTCCCAGCCCGGGGTTGAATCAAACGCGATGACCCGGATGTACTTACCGCCATGTTCCTTGCGGCATTCGTTCACCTCGAACACCACGGCGGCGGCGTCGGGGTTATCGAACATCGGGTGGCCCCACATTTCCCAATAGCTGTTTTTGGGGTGCGGATCGTCGGTGTATTCCACCGAAACGGCCCAGCCTTGGTCGATGGCGTATTGTGCCTGCAGGCGGATGTCTTCATCCGTGAAATCCGGCAGGAAGCTGAAGGTGCCTTGTGTAAGACGCATCTTAAATCTCCTTGAATGGTTGGATCAGGCCGAAACTTCGGGCGTCGGCGCAAAGTCGGGCGCGTCGGTCGAGGCGTAATCGAACGTGACGTCTTTCCAGACCTCAAGCGCCTGTTCCAGCGGGGTGCAGGTTTTGGCCGCATCGCGAAGGATATCCGGGCCTTCGTTCCAGATGTCGCGGCCTGCGTTGCGGGCATAGACCATCGCCTCAAGCGCGACGCGGTTGGCGGTTGCGCCTGCCGCGATGCCGTGGGGGTGGCCGATCGTGCCGCCACCGAATTGAAGAACCACGTCTTCGCCCAGATAGGTCAGCAGCTGGTGCATCTGGCCGGCATGAATACCGCCGGACGCAACCGGCATCATTTTGTTCAGCGATGCCCAGTCCTGATCGAAGAAGATGCCGTTTTCCAGCGCCATCGGGTTATATTCCTCGCGGAAGATGTCGTAGTAACCCTTGGTCGTGGCGGGATCACCTTCCAGCTTGCCGACAACGGTACCTGCGTGCAGGTGGTCAACACCGGCAAGGCGCATCCACTTGGCGATCACGCGGAAGCTGACACCGTGCGAACGCTGGCGGGTATAGGTCGAATGGCCAGCCCGGTGCAGGTGCAGGATCATGTCGTTATCACGCGCCCATTTGGCCATCGATTGGATCGCGGTGTACCCGATCACGAGGTCGATCATGATGATGACAGAGCCGAGCGATTTGGCGAATTCGGCCCGCTCGTACATCTCTTCCATCGTACCGGCTGTGACGTTCAGATAGGTGCCTTTCACCTCGCCAGTCGCGGCCGATGCACGGTTCACAGCTTCCATGCAGTAAAGGAAGCGGTCACGCCAATGCATGAAGGGCTGACTGTTGATGTTTTCGTCATCCTTGGTGAAGTCCAAGCCGCCTTTCAGCGCCTCGTAGACCACGCGGCCATAGTTGCGGCCCGACAGGCCCAGCTTTGGCTTAACAGTCGCGCCTAGCAGAGGGCGGCCGTAACAGTTCAGGCGTTCGCGTTCGACGACAATACCTGTCGCCGGACCTTGGAAGGTTTTAATATAGGCCACGGGCAGGCGCATATCTTCCAGACGCAGGGCCTTGAGCGGTTTAAAGCCAAACACGTTCCCAATGATCGAGGCCGTCAGGTTAGCGATGGAGCCTTCTTCGAACAGGTCCAGATCATAGGCGATATAGGCAAAATACTCGCCTTCGGCATTGGGGACAGGATCAACCCGATAGGCTTTGGCGCGATATTTGTCACAAGCCGTCAGACGGTCGGTCCAGACCACGGTCCACGTCGCGGTGGAGCTTTCACCGGCGACCGCTGCGGCGGCTTCGATTGCGTCAACGCCATCCTGCGGAGTGATGCGGAACAGCGCGATTACGTCCGTGTCCTTGGGCACATAATCCGGTTCCCAGTAACCCATTTGCGCATATTTCATGACGCCAGCCGCGTAACGCTTGGCCCCCGTCACTGTCTTTGCATCGGTCATCTTGTTCATTTTACTCTCCTTCTGGGTCAGGCAGCTGCGGCAGCAGCTGTGTGTGGGTCGAGCGTGCCCGCGCTGTAGCGGGCGGCCATATCATCCAGCGGGATCGCCTTGATCTTGGCGGCATGGCCTGCGGTTCCGAACCGCTCGAACCGGTCGCGGACAAGCGTCTTCATCTCGTCCATTGCGGGGATCAGGAACTTGCGCGGGTCGAATTCCTGCGGCTTTTCCTGAGCGATCTTGCGGAATTGGCCTGTCATGGCCATTCGGCAATCTGTGTCGATGTTCACCTTGCGCACGCCCATTTTGATGCCGCGTTCGATCTCTTCGACGGGCACGCCATAGGTCTGCGGCATCTCACCGCCCGAGGCGTTGATCAGGTCCTGCAACTGCTGCGGCACCGAGGAAGACCCGTGCATCACCAGATGCGTATTGGGCAGCTTGTGGTGGATCGCCTCGATCGTAGACATGGCAAGGATGTCGCCAGTCGGCTTGCGGGTGAACTTATAGGCGCCGTGGCTGGTGCCGCAGGCGATAGCCAACGCATCGCATTTGGTTTTCAGCACGAAATCGACGGCCTGATCGGGGTCAGTCAGAAGTTGATCGTGGGTCAGTTTGCCAACCGCGCCAGAACCGTCTTCCTCGCCGGCCTCGCCGGTTTCAAGGCTGCCCAGCACACCCAGTTCACCTTCGACCGATGCGCCAACCCAATGGGCGGATTCGGTCACGCGGCGGGTGATATCAACGTTATAGTCATACGAGGCGGGGGTTTTCATATCCGCCTCTAACGAACCGTCCATCATCACGGATGTGAACCCGTGGCGGATCGCGGTCAGGCAGGTCGCTTCGTTGTTGCCGTGGTCCTGATGCATACAGACGGGAATGTCTGGGTACATTTCGGCCAGAGCCTGAACCATGTGGCGCAGCATAACGTCGCCCGCATAGGACCGCGCGCCGCGGCTTGCCTGAAGGATTACGGGGGCGTCCACGGCTTTCGCCGCTTCCATGATCGCCAGCCCTTGTTCCATATTATTGATGTTGAAGGCAGGAACGCCGTAGCCGTTTTCGGCTGCGTGATCCAACAACTGCCTTAGTGTGATAAGCGCCATGATATCCTCCGTCAGGCTGCTTGATCGGCGCGTTGCAGCGCCGCGATGCCGGGGAGGACGCGCCCCTCCAGCCATTCCAGAAAGGCCCCACCAGCGGTGGAGACATAGGTGAAATCGCCCGCCACTCCGGCCGCGTTCAGCGCCGCCACGGTGTCGCCGCCACCGGCAACCGAAACGCACAGCTTGGCGCGGGTCAGCTCTGCCGCCGTTTCGGCAAGGGCCATGGTCGAATGATCAAAGGGCGGAATTTCGAACGCGCCCAGCGGGCCGTTCCACAGGATCGTTTGCGCGCTAGCCAGAACGCCTTGGAACTGGCGCAGGGCAGCGGTGCCCGCATCAAGGATCATCGCGTCTTTAGGGCAGCGATCCCACTGCACGATCTTCTTGCGCGCGCCTTCCTTGAACTCTTTCGCGACAACCACGTCTTCGGGCAAAAGGATTTCGCATTTGGCGGCTTTGGCCAGCAGCAGGATCTCTTTCACCGTTTCAACCTGATCGGCCTCGTGCAGGGATTTGCCCATCGGCGCGCCCTTGGCGAACAGGAAGGTGTTGGCCATCCCGCCGCCCACGATCACGGCATCCAGCTTTTGTACCAGATGTTTCAACACGGCGATTTTGCTGGAAACCTTCGCGCCGCCGACAATTGCCACCGACGGTCGCTTGGGGGCCTCTAACGCGCGGGTCAGCGCGTCCATTTCTTCGATCATCAGGGGGCCCGCGGTTGCGGGCATCAGATCGGCAATCGCAGCGGTTGAGGCGTGCGCGCGGTGTGCGCAGGAAAACGCATCGTTCACATAGATGTCGCCAAGGGCCGCGAATTGACGGGCGAGGTTGGTGTCGTTCACCTCTTCTCCGCGTTCAAAGCGCACGTTTTCGCACAACAGAACCTCGCCATCCTGCAACTGTGCAGCTGCGTTTTCGGCAACCGGCCCGGCGCAGGTTTCGTTGAAAGTCACGGGGCGACCCAGCGCTTCAGCCAGCGCTGGCTTAATCTGACGCAGGGAAAAGGCCGGGTTCAATTCGCCGGAAGGGCGGCCCAAATGGCTGAGAATGACCAGCCGCGCGCCTTGGGCCAGAAGGGGTTTCATCCCTTCGGCAAAGCGGGTGATACGGGTGGCATCGGCAACCTTGCCATCTGCCAGCGGAACATTCAGATCCGCCCGCACGACAAGCCGCTTACCAGCCACATTCATGTCAGTGATGGGTGTAATGGTCATCAGATCAGCGCCCCCATCGCGACAGCGGTGTCTGCCATCCGGTTGGAAAAGCCCCATTCGTTGTCATACCAAGACAGGATGCGGACCATGTTACCGTCCATCACCTTGGTCTGATCCGTGTGGAAGACGGATGAATGTGGATCGTGGTTGAAATCGATTGAAACGTTGGCCTCGTCCGTAAAGCCAAGCACGCCGTTCAGTGGCCCGTTGGCGGCGACGCGGATGGCCTCGTTCACCTCATCGACCGAGGTGTCGCGCGCGGCCTCAAAGACCAGATCGACGACCGAAACGTTCGGCGTCGGCACGCGGATCGCGACTCCATCCAGTTTGCCGTTCAATTCGGGCAGAACCAGACCAACGGCCTTGGCCGCACCGGTAGAGGTGGGGATCATGCTGCTGGCCGCAGCGCGGGCGCGGTACAGATCGGAATGCATCGTATCCAACGTCGGCTGATCGCCGGTATAGCTGTGGATCGTTGTCATGAACCCGCGATTTAGGCCGATGGCATCGTTCAGCACTTTGGCAACGGGTGACAGGCAGTTCGTTGTGCAGGATGCGTTGGAAACGACGGTGTCATCCGCCGTTAGCGTGTCGTGGTTCACGCCGAAAACGATCGTCTTATCCGCACCCGAAGCAGGGGCAGAAACCAACACCCGCTTGGACCCGTTTTTCAGATGCAGCGCGGCCTTGTCGCGGGCGGTAAAAATGCCGGTGCATTCCATCGCGACGTCAACGCCATCCCATGGCAGGTCTGCGGGGTTGCGTTCTGCTGTAACGGTAATCGGGCCACGGCCCACGTCGATTGTGTTGCCCGAAACTTTTACATCGCCGGGAAAGCGGCCATGCACGCTGTCGTAACGCACCAAATGCGCGTTGGTTTCGACCGGCCCCAGATCGTTGATCGCGACGACCTCGATGTCCGTGCGGCCCGATTCAATAATCCCGCGCAGCACGTTGCGCCCGATGCGCCCGAAGCCGTTGATTGCAACTTTTACAGTCATGTCCCGTCCCTTATTCGTGTCTTAAAGAAGTGCCTTGGCCGCTTTGGCCACGGCGTCGGCTGTGATGCCGAAATGCGTGTAAAGATCATTGATGGGGGCCGACGCGCCGAAGCTGCTCATCCCCACAAAGGCGCTGTTTTCACCCAAAATTTCACACCAACCTTGGCGCACGGCGGCCTCGACCCCGACGCGCGGCGCGGTGCCAAGGACCGTGGCGCGATAGTTATCGCTTTGCGCCGCAAACAGCTCAAAGCAGGGGGCAGAGATCACGGCGGCCTTGATGCCTTCGGCCGCCAATAGGCCGGCGGCGACAACGGCCAGTTCCACCTCGGACCCGGTGGCGATCAGGGTCACGTCGCGTTCGCCCGAAACCTCGCGCAGGACATAGGCACCGCGGGCGACCATATTGGCGTCAGTATGCGCGTCGCGCAGGGTTGGCAGCCCCTGACGGGACAGCGCCAAAATGCTGGGGGTCTTGTCGGCGGTCGCGGCAACCTCCCACGCTTCTGCGGTTTCGACGGCGTCGCAGGGGCGGATCACGTTCAGGTTCGGCATCGCGCGCAGGCTGGCGATATGTTCGACGGGCTGGTGGGTTGGCCCGTCTTCGCCAAGGCCGATGCTGTCATGGGTCATCACATGGGCGACGGGCACCTCCATCAGCGCGGAAAGGCGGATGGCGGGTCGGCAATAGTCGGTGAACACAAGGAACGTGCCGCCATATGGCAGGAACCCACCATGCAGCGCGATGCCGTTCATCGCAGCGGCCATGCCGTGTTCACGGATGCCATAGTGGATGTAATTCCCGCCGTAATTGTCGCGGCTTACAGGCTCCATCCCTTTGGTGCGGGTGTTGTTGGAGCCGGTCAGGTCGGCTGATCCGCCGATGGTGTTGGGCAGGGTGGCATTCACAACCTCAAGCGCCATTTCGCTGGCCTTGCGGGTGGCGACCTTGGGCGCATCAGAAGAAAGCCGGGCCTTATATCCATTGATCGCATCGCGCAGCGCCTTGGCGTCCGGCGCGGCAAGCGAGGCGTTAAATGCATCGCGGTCAGATGCAGCGGCAAGCCGACCCTCCCACGCGTTACGTGCGGCTTTGCCACGGGCGGCGACAGCGCGCCATGCGCTGTACGCTTCTTCGGGCAATTCAAACGGCGGGTGGTTCCAGCCAAGGGCGGCGCGGGTTGCGGCGATTTCTTCGTCGCCCAAAGGCGCACCATGCGTGGCCGAGGTGCCCTGTTTGTTCGGCGCGCCATAGCCGATGACGGTTTTACAGGCGATCAGGGTCGGGCGGGGGTCTTTGCGTGCCTCTTCAATCGCGTCTGCGACTTCCTGAGTGTTGTGCCCATCGACGGCCAGCACGTGCCAGCCCGATGCCGCAAAACGCGCGGCTTGATCGGTAGAGGTCGACAGCGCCGTAGAGCCATCAATCGTGATTTCATTGTCATCCCACAGCACGATCAGGCGGCCAAGGCCCCAGTGACCGGCCATGTCGATGGCCTCGTGGCTGATGCCTTCCATCAGGCAACCGTCGCCCGCGATGACATAGGTGAAGTGATCGACCAGATCGTCGCCAAACCGGGCGTTGTGCATGCGTTCGGCCAAGGCCATGCCAACCGCGGTGGTGATGCCCTGACCCAACGGGCCAGTGGTCGTTTCGATGCCGTCAGCATGGCCGTATTCCGGGTGGCCCGCAGTGCGGTATCCCATCTGGCGAAAGTTGCGGATTTGGTCCATGCCCATGTCGGCATAGCCCAGCATGTGGTTCATCGCGTAGATCAGCATCGATCCATGCCCGGCGGACAGAACGAACCGGTCCCTGTCGGGCCACTTGGGCGCGCTTGGATCGATCTGCATGAAGCGGTTGAACAAGACGGCGGCAACATCGGCCATGCCCATGGGCATGCCGGGATGGCCAGAATTGGCGGCCTGAACGGCGTCCATCGTCAAGGCGCGGATGGCGTTTGCCATGATCGCCTCGTTGGCGGTTGATACACTCATCTGGTTCATCTCGGCTCCTCCTCAGGCGCGCTTGGATTCGTGAACAAGGCGATCAATCATCGGGGTGAAAATTAGCTGCATCGCCAGATCCATCTTGCCGCCGGGAATGACGATGGAGTTGGCGCGGCTCATCCAGCTGTTTTGGATCATCGACGTCAGGTAGCTGAAATCGATCCCGCGCGGATTGGCGAAGCGGATGACCACAAGGCTTTCATCCGGGGTAGGGATCCAGCGGGCGATAAACGGGTTGGATGTATCGACGACCGGCACGCGCTGGAAATTCACATCCGTTTGGGTGAACTGTGGTGTGATGCAGTGCACATAGGCGTGCATCCGGCGCAGGATCACGTCGGTCACGGCCTCGGTCGTGTAGCCGCGCTTTTCCTTGTCGCGGTGGATTTTCTGGATCCACTCAAGGTTCACCACGGGCACCACGCCAACCTTCAGGTCCGCGTGTTTGGCCAGGTTCACCTCGTCATTCACAACGGCGCCGTGCAGCCCTTCGTAGAACAACAGGTCGCTGCCATCCTCAAAGTCGGCCCAGCCGGTAAATTCACCGGGCGGCACGCCGTAACGGGCGGATTCATCATCATCGTGAACGTAGTGGCGGGTCTTGCCAGTGCCGGTTTTGCCGTAGTCGCGGAACACACGCTCCAGCTCGCTCAGCTCGTTTGCTTCATAGCTGAAATGGCTGAAGGTGGTGTCGCCCGCCGCATATCGGCGTTCCAGTTCGGCCTTCATTTCGGCGCGGTTATAGCGGTGAAAGGCGTCCCCTTCGATCGATACCGCCTTGATCCCCTCGCGGCGGAAAATCTGATCGAACGTGTGTTTTACGGTCGATGTGCCCGCGCCGGACGAACCTGTGACAGAAATGATCGGGTGCTTTTTGCTCATTGGTTGAATGCTTTCTTAGGCGCGGAACAGGCCGCGATTGCCAAACAGGGCAGAGACTTCTTGTTCGGGCAGGTCAAAATAGGCCGCCACGCGGCTGACCTTGTCGGTCGAGCCGAAAACGAAGGGCGTGCGGGCGTGTAGTTCGGGGGCGGTTTTGCCCATGATCGGGTCGTGGCCATCGGTGGCCCCGCCACCCGCCTGTTCGATCAGGAATGCGATCGGCGCACATTCATAGACCATGCGCAGGCGGCCCATTTCGTACCCTTTGCGCCCATCGCCGGGATAAAGAAACACGCCGCCACGGGTCAGGATGCGGTGCGTTTCAGCCACCAGAGACGCCACCCAGCGCATGTTGAAATTGGCGTTGCGGGGGCCTTCTTCGCCGGCAAGGCAATCGTCGATATAGGCGCGCACGGGTTGCGGCCAGTGGCGATAGTTCGACGCGTTGATCGCAAACTCGCGCGAGGTTTCCGGCACCTTCACCGCCGAATTGACCAGCACCCAATCGCGATTGTCAGGTTCCAGCAAATATTGCTGTGTGCCTTGCCCAAAGGTGACCACCAGCATCGTCTGCGGGCCATAGATGATATAACCACCCGCCAGCTGTTCCGATGCTGGGCGCAGAACGCTTGCGTTTGCGCCGTCCTTGGCGTCAAAGATTGAAAATATCGTACCAATAGAAACGTTTACGTCGATATTGGATGACCCATCTAGCGGATCAATGGCCAGTGCGTACTGGCCTTTTGGGTTCAGCTCGATCACCTCGTCTTGTTCTTCGGAGGCGTACCAGCGCACCGACGTGTGCTTCAACTTTGCCGCAAACGCATCATCCGCCATGATGTCGAGCGCCTTTTGACCGTCGCCCCCCATGTTGGTGCCGACCTCGGCCCCAAGTGACCCGCCAAGCGGGCCGCGCTGTATGGTCCGCGCCAATTCCGCGCCCACCTCTGCCAGTGCCAGCATCAATGGCCGCAGGGCGTCAGGGATCAGCGCCGATTTTTCAATCGGTTCGACCGTTTGCATGATTTCCTCCCGAGTTGGCACCGAGGTGCGCAATACCCTTGCTATCTCAGAGGGGGAGGGATTATAGAATTTAATAAGATGGAAATCGGCTTTAGGAAAATTTAATGAGCAGGCCCGATGCCGTTACTTTCAAACAGTTACGTGCTCTTTCTGCGGTTGCAGCGTGCGGCTCGATAACGCATGCGGCGAACGAACTTGGTTTGACGCCGCCGGCTGTGCATACGCAGCTTCGCCAACTAGAAGAGAATTTCGAGGCCAAGTTGCTGCATCGGGGCGCCAGTGGTGGGGCAACGTTGACCCGTCAGGGCAAGGTCGTGCTGTCCGCGACGCAAAGTATCGACGCCACATTGCATGCCTGCGCCGACCATGTACGGGCGCTGAACCGTGGGATGGAAGGCTTGGTCGTGCTTGGCATCGTGTCCACGGGCAAATACTTCGCCCCGGGGTTGGTGGCGCAGTTACAGAAGGTTTACCCCAAAATCGAAGTTCAGATGAAAGTCGGCAACCGCGACAGCGTGGTGGCGTGGCTTCAGAATGGTTCGATCGATATGGCGGTCATGGGGCGGCCGCCGCGTGCGCCTGCGGTGGTGTCCATTCCCCTTGGGCCGCATCCGCACGTGATGATCGCGCCCCCCGATCATCCGCTTGCAGGGCTGGACCTTGTTCCCCCAGAGGAGCTGATCAAAGAAACGTTCCTTGCCCGCGAAGAAGGGTCTGGCACGCGAATCTTGATGGTGCGCCACCTTGACCGGCTGGGGCAGGGCAAAACCTATACGTCTGTGGAAATGGGGTCGAACGAAACGATCAAGCAGGCCGTCATTGCGGGGCTTGGGATCGCGTTGATTTCTAGGCACACAGTGACCGAAGAATTGCACTCTGGCCGTTTGGTAGAGTTGAAAGCAGAAGGATTGCCCATTTTGCGCCAATGGTTCCTGATCCATCGCGCCGATACTGAATTAAGCGCCGCAGGGGCACGCGTAGAAACGTTCATTTCGGAACAGCATGGTGCGTTTTTACCGTCATAGCTGTTAAAACAGCAGCATCAGCCCGCCAAGAATAAGCGGAAGCGGCAGGGAAACCGCGCTGCGCAGCAATAGAAACTGCCGTCCCATCAGAGGAAGTTCGTAAGCGAAAGCACGGTTCAGGTTCATAACAGACCAAGCGGTGATATAGGCGATCAATGGGGGCAGCCCTGCGCCAGCTTTCAAGCAGGCCGCACCGATTGCAAACGCCACAAACGGGCCACCGGGGGTTATCGCGCCAAGCGCCGTTGCCAGTATGATCCCATAAAAACCGGAACCTTCGCCAAAATATTGCTCGATCTGATCAACTGGTAACAGTTCCGCCATAAATCCCGCGCCAACAAGGCCAACGAAAACGCGCGGGATCATGAAGGCCATCGTGGTTCGCGTGCGGGCAAAAACGTCTGGCAATTCGCCCTTAGCTTGGCGCGTCATTCGGCGCAACGTGATCAGGGCAAGCCCCCACAGCAGCAAAGTACCGATCAATATGTTCATTGCGCGCCTCGGTTCATAAAGCGCCGGACGGCCCAACCCATGATGATTGGCGCAGGAAGGGACAGCGCCACGCGAAGCGCGACAACTTCTGGCGGTAGGAAGCTAAGCTCCCAAATCAATGTACGGTTCAGCCCGATCAAGACCCATCCAGATACCAAGGCGACGCCAGCACCCAAATCTGCACCGGCTGTCATCAAGCCTATCGTCAGAGGGAAAGTGACACTTGGCCCACCGGGGATGATAACCCCGGCAAGGGTCGCAATCGCCAAACCGCGAAGCCCACTGTCAGGACCAATCAGCGCCTGAATGCGTTCGCGCGAAATCAAAAAGGGCAGGGACGAAGCGATAAAGACGCCCGCAAGTATTTTGGGGGTAAGTGCTATGGTGAACCACGTTTCATGGGCGAAAATTTCCCAAAAACGCGCGCTGCCTTTTTGTATCCAAACAGCCACGCCGGCGATGACGGCAATCAGCGTGATGAAAATTAGGCTTCCATCAATCAATTTCCGCGGAGTGCTTGAGCCGGGCGGCGGGCTTTCAGTTTGCATGGAAAATATGTGTCACGCCCCACGCGGGGACGCAATTGGCCTTGGTTCAATTTGGGGGATCGTATGAAAGTTTGCGTGCCGCGTTCAAAAGCGCTTCTAGCACAGGGGTATAGGGTTCACGATGAGGGGCGACGAGGCCGACCAGATGCTTTGCCTCTGGCTGCTTGATCGGAACCGCCGAAAGTTCGCCGGATCGCATGAAAAACTCGGCTGATTTCAGCGGCAGGATGGTCGCCCAATTGTCGGTCAAAACATGTGACGTCAGTGTGATGACGGAATTGGACTCTAGGCGCGGTTCAACCTCTGCGCCGTTTTGCGCAAGGTGTTCATTGACGATCCGGCGATTTTGCATGTCTGGGGTCAGCAGGCAAAGCGGCAGCTTGGCAACCTCGGACCATGTAACAAAAGGCTGTTCGCACAGATGCGTTCCAGCGCGTGCGACAAGGTAATACTGTTCAGAATAAAGGGGAACGGTCGTTAAGCGGCCCAGCGGTTCGTTATCAAGATAGGTGATCCCTGCGTCAATCTCGAGGTTCTCAATCAAGTGCAAGATGTCGGCCGATGTGCGCGAAAGCACGGTAAAACGCAGGTTCGGATGTCGTGACGAAAGCGGGGTGGTCAGATCGGATACCATCGAAAGGGCGGTGGGGATCACGGCAAGGCGAAGCTTGCCGGACAGGCCTTGTTTCACGGCGCGCATTTCTTCGCGCATGGTGCGGGTATCGCCCACAATACGCCGCGCCCATTCCAGCACGCGCGCCCCTTCCGGGGTCAGCCCGCGAAAGCGGGAACCGCGCCAGACAAGCATCACGCCAAGCTGTTCTTCAAGCTGTTTGATCGCGGCTGAAAGGGTCGGCTGTGTCACGCCGCATTCTTCGGCGGCCCGGCCAAAATGCTCTGCCTTGGCGAGCGCGATGAACATTTCCAGCTTGTCGATCATGTTTTGGATACTTGCACTGAACCTTGACCAAGGGAAAGAGCATTGCGCCTGCTTTTGTTTCTTGAGGGACCTTGGGAAATGTTGCGCGTGGGAGACCCGTTTCCTTGCGGTCGGACTGTGCTAAACCCAAGCGCAATCGAATCCCGACACCTCGTCGAGGAACAGGACGTCAGAAATCGTGCCCCGCGCACAGTGAACTTGGTCTGGAGGCAAACCCTTGGAACCTAGCGCTAAACAATCCGCGAAGTTGAGCGTTGCGCCCATGATGGATGGTGCAGAGGGAGCCTAAGGGGCTTTGTTTTATTGGCAAAAACGCTGGCAGATGGAATTTGTTGCACTGAATGTTGCACCTTAATTCACGTCACCAACTTCGAATGCATGCAGGCAATAACATAGTGCGCTCTGGACAAACACCTCCTTTGCTCCATTGGCCGACGAGTTTGGGCGGGAAGCGGACTTTCCCTGCCTATGACATCGACGGCTGAAGTGAGCAGCAACTCGACATTCGAGCTGGCGATTGGGACGTCTATTGAGCGCAGGAAGCGGCATCTGTATTGCGGTGTTTCAAATTGCGGATTTGCGGGCCCGAAGGCTTTAGAAGGCCCCAAAATGTCTCCCCGCTTGGTTATTGAGACGGCGGTGGGGATGGCGTTGAGGGTTTCTTAGTTGGTTTGGCGGGTTTGCTTTTCGTTGCAGCTGCCACAATTAACTGCATTCGGACTATTGAAAGGATTGCAGCCAGAACGAGCATCACGCCATAATACGTGAAGAAAAGCCCTATTGCAGAAAAAGAAAACGCCAACCAGTCAATCGCACAAACAAATATCTTTGGCGAATAACCCTTGGAGCAAATCCAGTCTGCGGCGGTGATGACTGCCGTGTTTAGGTCAACGAGTTTCGACGAAATTGCGATGATCATCGCAGAAACTTGAATAAATACTGCATGACCAATTGACGCGGCAATCTCCGCTATAGGCGAGCGACCCTGATCGTCTGCGGCCACAAGCTTTCGCAACATTTCCGGATCCAAAATAGCAAAAATAATGGCGAAAGCTGCAATAGTGAATCCCGTGAGCGAAGGCATTACGCTCACAGCTTTGTCCGTCCACTCGTAGCTTGCAATGGATTGGTAGGATAGCACTGCCAAAAGGACCGAAACCCAGAAATAGCTGGACTTCACAATGGCCTTCATGCCGCCATAGTGGACATATAGCTTCCTGAGATTTTCAAACAACTTCAGCTACCTCATGTTGAAGCGCGGCGCTGCTTGATTGATTCTATCATCCTGCCCGCCAGCTTCCTAAACATCGTGCGCGTATCGACTTCTTCCTTGTTATAGGTATCGACAATTTTCTCAGGCTTTTCTTTAGTAGTATGAGGTACTTGTACCCCGTTAACGATACTCTTCCCAGAGACCTCCCCGTTCTCCGCACCAACGATGGCGAGCTTCTTCGTGCGCTCGTTCGGCTTGAGGCCGTCGGTGTCCTTGGAGCGTGTCACCTCTTCATATTCTTCGCCGTTTTGTTCGCGCAAGCGCTCCTCAATTCGCGCAGCAAAATCTCCGGACAAATCGTCCGGGTTCGGGCGGCGGATCACGATCCTGAGTTCTTTGAGGTTTGGGAGGTTGATGATCCTCTCGACTTCACCGTAGCTCTTAACTACATCAGCTTCTACCCAACCAAACTCTTCGATGATTGCGTCGTCCGAAAGCGCCTCCTTAAAGTAGCGCTCCACAGAGCGCGCGCTAAGCCCCTTGGACTCCGAATAGGATTCAAAGGAGAGAACATGGCTTTCGTCGTCGAGCTCAAAGTAAAAAGCAGAGAAGTTTGGGCGCAATGTTTCTGGAATAGAAACCTCGTCAACCTTCTCCGGATCTGCTGGCCCGAAATCTTCGATGTCAAACCAATCTCCGTCAATATCAATTTCGGAATACTTTGAAAAAACGCCTAAGCCAGATTTCGCATTGTATTGGGTAATGGCCACAAAGCTATCGCCGTAAACCTTTACTGCAACTCGTTTGTCGAAAATTCTCTTAATCAGGTCTGAGTAATTTCGCGGTTTGTCTGCTGGTATCCGAAGGTTGATCGCTGAAACTTCAATTTTTGAAGGGCGTGGCATCTTGGAGCCTCTTATCAAATGCAACTTATGCCCGATACGTATGCACAAAACGGGGGGAAAGGCTACAGCGACTCGACGCAAAACGGCCTATGAGCCATCGGGCTCATGCCCGCGACCTACTGGCTTCCATGCTGAGGTGATACCTGCGTCCGCGCGGCAACATACAGTTGCCATAGCAGGCTAAGTTGTCGTCTGGCGTCAACCGCGTTGGGATGGAAGTGCCCAGCTGTAGCGCCAGGTTTGAAGGTCAGTTCCGGGCCATTACCTGCCTCGCCACCGTTGAATTGTTCTCACAAGGTCAGGACCTGCGCTCCACCCCCAAGCGGCTCCTATGGCCGTGAAGACCAGAACACCTGCAACCGCGCCGAAGATCCCTCCTACAATGCCGGTGCCACCGCCAATCATGAATCCCACCGCGGCCCCGGTAAGGCTCCCAAATATCCTTGATTTCATCTAACCCTCGAACTTTTTGTTTCAGCTGTCGCAAAGGCCGCTATCGGGAAAATCACGCGTCAAAATGATGGCACTACATTGTTCATGCCACCGCACTACTTGTGCCGGCTCCACCTCTGCATCTGCTCTATCGCTTGATTGCGACGGCCCTCAATCATTTCATTGATCCAGGAGACGGGAAAGCCCTCGCGTTTTAAGCGCTCTGGGCTTGCGCCGAGAGTGTCGATCTTGCCGGCTCTCAGTCGCTTGTAAAGGTTTTCAGGTGTGGTCTGGTAAAAGTCTTGCGCGACAGCCGAGAACGGGAGGTTCGGCTGGGCTCCATAGGCTGCGAGCAGTATCATAGAAGTTGACATGCTATCAGCCTCACTTGGACGCAGCGCCGCGGCGCTGGTCTATGTATGAGGCAAGATCGAGGATATGCACGCCCCTTGGGCTTTTCTGGCTGTCTTCCATCGACATAAGTGGCAGTTGTATTTCACCGCTGCGGATTTTTTCGTGAAACTTGGCCTTGGTAAGGTCGAACCAGTCCCGTGCGACCTGCTCGGACGGGATCATCACGCGTGCGTTGTACATGCTCATCAACATAAATGCGGTGTTCATTGGGGTCTCCGTGTCTGAAACGGCGCAATCGTCATGGCGCCTGCAGGGGAGGTGCGTTTGAACATCTCTGGGCGGAGGAGTTTTTGATCAGGGTTTAATATCCCTTGAGGTTCGCGGTGCAGTGGCCCTGAACAGGTTTTCTGAACAGGGCCGCGACACTTCACATGGTGCGTACCGCACGAGAGAGATCATGCAAGCGAGCAGCATACCAGCGAAGGCCTACGTCGACATTCAGGCGACGGCCTGCGTCGACCGGTAAGGCAGTGATGATTTCACCCTGAAGCGAAAGTAGGGTATCGACCGCCTCATCCAGCGCAAGAGCGAGCTCCATGGATGCTTCGCCTGGTTTCAGATGTACTTCGAGCGCCTGACGGAATGCAGTCCCGGAAATCATTGGAAAGCGGCGGAGGAGGTCATCGAGACCAGCCCCGTGGCGGTCCATGAAGCTCCTAACAAGACGTTGCCCAGTGGCGCGCGGTACGCCGGTTGCGCGATCGATAACGATGGTTTGTTGTTTTCCCATTCCGGGTCTCCTTGGCAACCGCTGGGCAACACCATGCTGCCCGGAACATTCGGTGCCATATTTCAAGGCCCATCGGCAGGAGGACCGATGGGTGCGCTGGAGCAAGAAAAAGGCCAGTGCGTCTACATTGCAGAGAGGTTGTTCCGGTCCGTCTGAGCTGTCTGCCATGTAGTTCTTTTTGAACCCGTGCTGCTTTCGAAGCGGGTCTCGCAACAAAGACCTGCTTCGAAAACAGCACTGGGTCGTCAGGGAGAAGTTTCGAGTCTTGCGACGATCTCCCTATCGATCTTGCTGTGTAGCCCGGCGTTTTCGGGGCACGCCTCACAAGGAAGGCGAGGATCGAAAGCGGCGGCCCGTCGCCTCTACTTGCGAGGGATTCTGACCGTGTTCGTTCGTTCCTGCATCGCCATGGGAGAGGTCCTGGAGAGGGGCACCCTTTCCAGGCCGCGCGGGGCGCGAGCAGGATGGGGTATCGGGGAAGGAGTGCGGAACGACCTTGCCTGACCCGTCGGAGACGCCAGGGGGTGCAGGGGGAGTGGCGAACGATGACCCTGCCGCTCTCCGCGCAGGAGGCCCCGCGGCAGCGGCCCTCGGAGAGCCGACGGTGTATGGAGCCAGCGTAGCGCGCAATACACATAGTCGGTCCCTATATGTACCGAGGACGCTTCGCGCCCATCGTACTTCCGTTTCGGGACGCCCGACCGTGTCACTAATTCCGCTCCACCCAACCAACAAAAACAAGGAGGTGGAGCAGCATGCAAGGCTATCAATTCGCACACATGGAAGTCTGGTCGAACAAGGGCAGAACCGGCGCGGGCGGGGACGATGCCATGTATCGCAAGAACGGTCAGAGGGCCTGGACGGCGCAGCAGATATTCGACGAGCTCGAGCGTCTTCCCGGGGCTTCCGAACATGTCATCAATGAACGTCCCGGGCCTCAGATCCTCCCCGGCGTCGCTGCGACTTTCCAAGAGATGAGGGACCAGCACGAGGCTGCGTCATCAATACAGGAGGCGTATGGGAAGAAAGGCTTGCGGCGCAAACTCCGGTCCGACGCGTCGTCGCTCTATGTCAGCGTTTTTTCTTTGCCAGTCCGGACAGAAGATGCCCTCGCAGATGAAGCGGTCAAGGCGGAGTGCATGGACGTCCTCGAACAAGCCCTCCAATTCGAAACCGATAGAATTTCTGAAGCCGGCGGGCGGGTGTTAGGTGGTGTCCTCCACTTGGATGAGGAACACCTTCACCTCCATATCGTGGCCGTTGATCCGGTTCGGGGGCGCGTCGACAATCTCCACCCGGGACGAGTGGCGAAGAAAGCTGTGAATGACGGTCCTTTGCCCAAGGGAGAGGTTCGTACAAAATTGGCGAGCCGAGCTTACAGGGATGCCATGGTAAAATGGCAGGACGACGTTCACCGCGAAGTGTTCGGACCCGCCGGGCTTCTCAGGCTCGGTCCTGGACGAAGCAGGTACAGCCGAGCGGAGTACCAGAGGGTGAAAACGGCTCAGGAAGAACTGGCGAGCTACGAAGCGCGTGAAGGTGGCTACGCGGCTTGGGACAGCGCGCAAGAGCAACGGCAGGAGATCCTTGACGCGCGGGAGATGGAGTTGGACCGGAGGGTTGCCGACACCGAAGCCCGTGAGGCGGCGGCAAGGGCAACAGTCGCTGCGGCGGAGAAGAGCAAAGCTGAAGCTGATGCGCTGTGCCACGCAATGCATGTTGGAAGTAACGCGATTGCAACCCGCGCGCTCGACTACCGCGTGCCTACAGCGGAACACGAAGAAGGGCTGGAATTCGGACCGGCCGCCCCGAAGTCAAAGAAGGAGCGTCGAACCCTGATGGACATCGTTCGGCCCGCATATGGCATTCTCACAGGGCTGGCGAAGAAAGTCTTCAATTTGCGGAAGCGGCAACACGTCGTCCAACGGCAGGCGGCTGAAAACTTGCAGGCCGCGGCCGATATTGCGAAGGCCTATATCGAGCAAGATCGCAAGCCACCTGAAGCTATGAACAATATCATCGATGGTGAGCCATTGCCGCTGGGTCGCGAGGCATTTCCCGATGCGCTCTTCATTCAGAAGGGCACAGACGCCGAGGCTCTTCAGAAGCAGATCGACGAGCTCCCAAATTTGACGCTGCGGAAAATGTGGGTGGCGACATGGCAGTCACAGCACCTATGTGATGAACGGCCGGACTTGGCGGCAGAACTTGGTCGAGGCGTAGATGTCCTTGAGTTCGCCGCCACCCTGAGAGGGTTTGATCTCGAGGTCGGCAAACATGAACCCAAAAACGCGAAAGACCCGCATAGGGCTCGACTCCATGTTGACACAGAGCGGGAGCCGATGCGGGTCTTCAGGATTGAACGTCAGCGGGTGCTGGTCCGGGCATAATGATGGTTCGCCGGTTTGCTGTCACTTGGCGGCTACAGGCGGTTGTCTCTCTTTGCTCTGAGCTGGGGAGGGGAACATGTCAGGCTGCTCTTCCTTGTTGATAGGTGCCTTGTTCATCTTCGCTCGCTTGATTTCCGTGGGCGACGCTTTGGTTCGCTGAACAACATCACTATGGCGTTCGGCCAGACGGCCCTTGAGTTCTGCGACTTGCAGTTGTGTTTCTTGGAGCTTCTCCGAGAGTTCCGCATTCTTGGCCTCTGCAACCTCGGCTCGCTTTTCAGCTTGGTCGCGCTCGGCCTCCACGATTTCCACGGCTTCTTCCTGTTCGACGACCTCAGCTTTCAGCTTGTCGATTTCGACAGCATGGCCTCGTCGTTCGGCTGCTGCGGTCTCGTCAGCGCGCGCCCATGCCAGGGTCCATAGCTCTGTGACTGCGTCCAAGACGTCTTCGGGCATGTCGGGTGTAGCCCGTTCGACCCTGGCCTTTTCCTCCAGTTCGGCTTTGAGCTTCTTCACGACTGGGCTGACGTCCCTGAAAGAACCGCCGGTGAGCGCGCGAACCTTCGCGTTTGTTATGTCTTCGCCCTTTTCCTCGAGCTTTTTGATGGCCTCGCGTACACGCGTTTCCATGGACTTGTTGGACTTCTGGGCCATGTTGGGCTCCCATTTCTGGTATTGGTAAGCACCGGTATTACCGTTACCAAGCGCTACCACCCCGACGGGGCGGTACTCAGAAGATGGTTCTTTTCAAGTAGGGACAAAAACGCAGGATGAAAAAAGGCGACCCCTTCGAGGGCCGCCTTCAAAAGTGCCGCAAGGAAGCCAGCAGTCTCTTCGAGCGTGTCAGGTTTTCGGAAGATTGCGGCGCAGGTTTTTCTCTACGCTGCCAGGCGCTTCCCCAGGAATCGCATAGTCGGGAAAGTGGCGGTTGCGGATCTCGCGGAGCTCTTCGGAATTCAGTTTGAAAACGCGCGCGTCGGTGCCCCATTGTCGCAACTTGTCCGGGTACCATGTCGTTCCGTGATGTCTGAGCCGAATGCGAAGCTGCTGTTTGCGGTCCGCCCGGTATATCCATTCCAAGCCGACAAAAAAGGTCGTATCGACCATTTTCGAGACCTGTTGCAGGCTCGTGAAAAGCCCTCTGCGATGGGTGCTCCATGGCTTCGATAGAGGTATAACGTACTCAGGTAGCGGATGGTTTCGAAGGTTCTTCGCGCCGCAATACAAGCTTAAAGTCAGATGACTGCGGCAGGCTGCGACATCCCTGAGGTCGAGCAGGGCAAAGCTTTCTTCGAAGAACCTTCGAGCCATCCAGTTGTGCACATGGGAGCTAAACTGCCAATAGATGGTCTTGTGGTCTTCGCTTAACCTTAGGTCATCAAACAGCCAAGTCTGCGACACCTGTTCGACCATGGTGACGAGAGACTTGGCAGTGTTAGCGCTTTTGGGTCCGACGAGATCTCGAAGGGCCTTGCACGGTGCCCATGTCCGGGCTTGTTCTGGGTTCTTCACGTAGGTGTCGTATCGGCTCCAGAGGTCGTTGAAGTCTTGCCATGCGAACAAGGCTATGAGCAGCCGGGTCGTTGATATCCGCAATTCTGTGTCAAGTATGGCCTTCAGGAGGTTATAGGGGATGCTTACTTGGTTGTTGTGTTTTCTCATGGATTCCTCTTTCAAACATCGTGTCAGAAAGAGGTGGGACCCTGCTGGTGCGCCCGGAAACGTCGCCCGCATTTTTGAGGAGGCAAACAGCCTGTTTTTCTGAACGTCCCGTCAAAAATGTAATCTGCCCGAACTCTTGGCTGATGAGCCCGTAAAAGAGTCCGCCTTGCCAAGAGAAAATATTGGAAATTCGTGGCAAGTGGATGATCTTATTTCTTTATTTCCAGGCAGGCATTTAAGCAATATTAGGCAATTAAGCACTGAACCATGGTGAACCATGACGGTGTTCTTGATTTCAAGGCGATGCCCCCACCGAGTCCGTGCGCCGTGAGGCTTGGAGGTTCCTGGGCAGTGGATCTCGGAATTTTGCCGTTTCGGTGAAACCGGTACCTGGGCTCACGACATCCTGGAAGCCGTCCTTCCATTGCCGGGGCCAACTTTCATCGTTATCGATGTATCAAGATTAGGAGCCATAGTATTGACGAACGAGCAAAAAAAGGACCTTGAGCGCACACTCTGGGCCATCGCCAATGCCCTCCGGGGCAAGATGAACGCTGACGAATTCCGGGACTACATTCTTGGCTTCATCTTCTACAAATATCTGTCCGAGCGGTTGTTCCTCTACGCCAACGAGGTGTTGGAGCAGGACAAGATCACCTTCGACAAGGTCGACGAGACCACGAAGGATGGACAAGAGATCCTCGAGGCAGTCGAGGAAGCCGCGATTGGCGCGCTGGGGTATTTCCTGAAGCCGACCGAGCTGTTCAGCGCGATCGCCAAGCGGGGCGCGCAGCCAGGGCAGTTCATCCTGTCCGACCTGGCCGAAGTGCTGAACCACATCCAGGAATCTACCCTTGGCACCGAGTCCGAGGATGACTTCGACAACCTGTTCGAGGACCTCGACCTGACCTCGTCGAAGCTGGGCCGCACCGAGCAGGCCAAGAATGACCTCGTGGTCAAGATCCTGGCCGCCCTCGACAAGATCGACTTCGGCCTGCACGACAGCGACAGCGACATCCTGGGTGATGCCTACGAATACCTCATTGGCCAGTTCGCGGCCGGGGCGGGGAAGAAGGCGGGGGAGTTCTATACGCCCCAGCAGGTCTCGACCATCCTGGCGCGCATCGTCACCACCGGGAAGACGCGGCTGAAGTCGGTCTATGACCCGACCTGCGGGTCGGGATCGCTACTGCTGCGCGTCGCCCGTGAGGTCGAAAACGTGGAGGACTTCCACGGGCAGGAACTGAACCGCACGACCTACAACCTTGCGCGCATGAACATGATCCTGCACGGGGTGCACTACCGCAACTTCGACATCCGTCAGGCGGATACGCTCGAAGAGCCGCAGCACGAGGGGCAACTGTTCGAGGCCATCGTGGCCAACCCGCCGTTTTCTGCGAAATGGTCGGCGAACAGCATCTTCCAAGGCGATGACCGCTTTGCCGAGTATCCCAAGCTCGCGCCCGCCTCAAAAGCCGATTTCGCCTTTGTCCAGCACATGCTGCATCATCTGGACGAGAACGGCACCATGGCCGTGGTGCTGCCGCATGGGGTGCTGTTCAGGGGCGCGGCCGAGGGGGCTATCCGCCGCTTCCTGATCGAGGAAAAGAACTGGCTCGATGCGGTCATTGGCCTGCCAGCCAACATCTTCTACGGCACCGGCATTCCCACCTGTATCCTTGTGTTCAAGAAATGCCGCGAGACGGACGATATCCTGTTCGTCGATGCCTCGACCTGTTTCGAGAAGGGCAAGAACCAAAACAACATGAGCGGCGGTGACGTCGACCGCATCGTTCAGGGCTACCGCACGCGGACCGAGGTGGATCGGTTCAGCCACCGCGCCTCCCGCGCCGAGATCGCCGAGAATGGCTATAACCTGAACATCCCGCGCTATGTCGACACTTTCGTGCCGCCGCCGCCGGTGGACATGCAAGCGACGGCCAAGGCATTGAAGGTGCTTCGCGATGACATGGGGCCGGTGGACGACCAGATCCGCGCCTTCTGCGCCGAACTGGGGCTGGAGAGCCCAGTATGAACGAAATCGTGCATACTTTCCCGCTGTCTGTGCAGCCGGGAATACCCAAGATAGGACAGACGCCTGAAGGATGGACCCGGACCCGTCTGGGCAAGTTGTTCGAGGTGGTCTCCCGTCCTGTGAAGATGCTGGATCACGCCGAATATGATCTGATCACAGTCAAGCGGTCACGCGGCGGGATCGAACGGCGGGCCCGGATGAAGGGGCGCGAGATTTCGGTGAAATCGCAGTTCGAAATCCGCGAAGGCGACTTCGTAATTTCGAAACGTCAGATCGTCCACGGGGCCTGCGCCATCGTTCCGGCGGAGTTCTCGGGGTCGATTGTGTCGAACGAGTATTCGGTGCTGCGCTGCCGCCCTGTGCTTGACCCCGAATACCTGCGCTGGCTGGTGCACGCGATCTATGTTCAGCAGACCTTCTTTCATTCCAGCATCGGCGTTCACGTCGAGAAGATGATTTTCAAGCTGGACGAGTGGTTTCGCTGGAAGATCGATCTGCCACCGCTTGCCGAGCAACAGCGCAGGGCTGGCAGCCTGAATGCGCTGCATACGCGGCTGGAGGGGTTGCGGCGGGAGAAGGCGCTCTTGTCAGAGTACAAGACCGGGCTCATGCAGAAGATATTCTCCCAGGACATCCGCTTCCGCGCCGACGACGGCAGCGCGTTTCCGGATTGGCAAACAACACGCCTCGGAAGAATCTGTCAAATGAAGGCCGGACAGTTTTTGCAAGCTGCGGAAATTTCGGATGAAAATACAGATACCAACTTCCCGTGTTACGGTGGAAATGGCCTTCGCGGTTTTTCACTGAAATTCAATAAGAACGGACAGTTTCCTTTGATCGGTCGTCAGGGCGCGCTTTGCGGTAATGTGCATTTCGCTGAGGGTCAATTCTACGCGACAGAACATGCTATTGTGGCCGAACCAGCGGATAATGTTGTAGCCAAATGGCTGTTCTACAAGTTGGTCGACATGCGGCTCGTCCAATTTGCCACGGGACTTGCTCAGCCGGGATTGGCTGTCGACACTCTCGCATATCTAAAACTGCAAGTTCCCCACCCCGATGAACAACGCAAAATCGCCGATGCCCTCGGCGCCATTGACGCCAAAATCAACAGCGTGGCGGCGCAGATCGAGAAACTCGATGCCTTTCGCCAGGGTTTGTTACAGAAGATGTTCGTATAAGAGGTTTCCATGACGGCCACGATCCAGTCCGAGGCGCAACTCGAAGCTCAGCTTGTTTCCCGCCTGGGCGGGCTTGGCTGGACCAAGGTCACAATCCCCGACACCGCGGCGCTGGAGGCCAACCTCAAGGCGCAGTTGGAGGCGCATAACGGCACGACGTTCTCGGACGCGGAGTTCCACCGCATCCTGTCGCACCTGGGCAAGGGCAGCCCGTTCGAGAAGGCCAAGACCCTGCGCGACCGCTTTCACCTGCCGCGCGATGACGGATCATCCTTTTGGGTCGAGTTTTTCAACACCACCGACTGGTGCCGCAACCGCTATCAGGTGACGACGCAGGTCACGCAGGTCGGCAGCTACAAGAACCGCTTTGACGTCACGCTGCTGATCAACGGTCTGCCTCTGGTTCAGATCGAACTGAAGCGGCGGGGAATGGAATTGAAGGAGGCCTTCAACCAGATCAACCGCTATCACAAGCATTCCTTCTGGGCGGGTACGGCGCTGTTCCAGTACGTGCAGATCTTTGTCATCTCGAACGGGATGAACACGCGGTACTTTGCCAACAACCGCCACCAGGATTTCAAGCAAACCTTCCCCTGGGCGAATTTCGAGAACGAGCCGGTGAACAAGCTGGACGCCTTTGCGGACGCGTTCCTGGAGAAGTGCCACATCTCGAAGATGATTGCGAAATATGTGGTGCTGCACGAAAGCGACCGCATCCTGATGGTGCTGCGCCCCTACCAGTATCACGCGGTCGAGGCGATCGTGGAGCGGGTGAAGGGCGGCCGCAAGAACGGCTATGTCTGGCACACCACCGGGTCGGGAAAGACCCTGACGAGCTTCAAGGCGGCGCAGGTTGTGGTTGAGAACCCGAAGGTCGAGAAGGTGGTCTTTGTCGTCGACCGCGCCGACCTGGATTACCAGACCACGAAGGAGTTCAATCACTTCTCGCCGGGGTCTATCGATGGCACGGACAACACCGCCGCCCTGGTGAAGCAACTGACGGACGACACCAAGGTTATCGTCACGACCATCCAGAAGCTGAACACCGCGATCAGCCGCGACCGCTACTCCGGCAAGTTGGATGAGGTGAAGGACAAGCGGATGGTGTTCATTTTCGACGAATGCCACCGGTCACAGTTCGGAGAGACGCACAAGAACATCGTCGGGTATTTCACTCGCGCACAGCTGTTCGGATTCACAGGCACACCGATCTTCGCTGACAATAAGGTGGGAAGACGGACGACGAAGGATCTCTTCGGTGAGCGCCTGCACCGCTACGTCATCACTGACGCAATCCGCGACGACAACGTTCTGAAGTTCTCGGTGGAGTACTGGGGGAAACTGAAGCGCAAGGACGGTACTATGCCGACCGACGAAGAGGTCGCAGGGCTGAACCTAAAGGAGTTCTACGAAAACCCGGATCGCATTGAGGGGATCGTAGACTGGATCCTCGAACATCATGACAAGAAGACCCAGAAGCGGGCTTTTAGTGCCATCCTCTGCGTAAGCTCGGTCGAGGTGCTTCTGAAGTATTACGAGCTTTTTCAGCGCAAGCGAGCAGAGGGCAAACACGACCTGAAGGTAGCCACGGTCTTTACCTTTACCGCAAACGAGGATGATTCAGACGCCGATGGCCTGATTGGAGAACCGGATATCGGCGGCGAGGGCGGGGTCGCGAACCCGCACACCCGCGACAAGCTCCAGGCCTGCGTGGATGACTACAATGCGCTCTATGGCACCGGCCACAGTGTGAAGGACGGCAAGGCGTTCTACGCTTACTACAAGGCTGTGGCGAAGCGGATGAAGTCCCGCGATCGCAAGGACTTTCAAACGGGGAAGGGCATCGACATCCTGCTCGTTGTAAACATGTTCCTAACAGGCTTCGACGCGAAGACACTGAACAGCCTCTACGTCGATAAGAACCTGCGCTACCACGGCCTTATCCAAGCTTTCTCGCGGACAAACCGGATCCTCGGACAACGCAAGAGCCAAGGCAACATCGTCTGCTTCAGGAACTTGAAGCCGAAGGTGGATGAGGCGATCACGCTCTTTTCTAACAAGGAGGCTCGTGAGACGATCTTGGTTGAGCCTTACGACGACGTCGTCAATGAGTTCAACTCAGTCGTCCAGGACCTGAAGAAGATAGTTGCGAAGCCAGATGACGTGGATGGTCTCGCCTCCGAAGACGACATTCTTGCCTTCGTCACGACGTTTCGGAAACTCATCCGGCTGATGAATGTACTCAACAGTTTCGTCGAGTTTGACTCTGATGACTTGGAAATGTCTCCGCAGAGGTTCGAAGACTTCAAGAGCAAGTATCTGGACATCCATGACCGGACGAAGTCGGATGCGGCCGACGAGAGGGAGTCGATCATCGACGAGATCGATTTCGAGCTTGAGTTGATCCGGCGCGACGAGATCAACGTCGCCTACATTCTCGCATTGCTTGCGGCCATCGTTGAAGCGCCCGAAGACGATGAGGATGCCGAGGAAACACGCAAAGGCAAAACGAAGGCAGTTCTCGACATATTGGGCTCCGAACCGCGACTGCGTAGCAAGAAGGACCTGATCGAGGAGTTCATGGCGACCTATCTTATTGGGCGCCGCAGCGCGGACGAGTTGAAAGAGGCTTTCGAAGGATATTGGTCCGGAAAGAAGTCGGATGCCTTCCAGCGGATCTGCAAAGAAGAAGATTTGGACCCCGAGGCGTTTTCACAGCTAATGCAAGCATACACGTTTTCTGACAAGGAGCCGTTGGCGGATGATGTGGTCGCTACCCTGAAGACGAAGCCGGGCATTCGTGAGAGGGCGAAACGCGTCAAGCAGATCATCGCGAGAATGATCGGATTCATCGAAACATACGATGAGAATTTGGGCGACCTCGATTCTGCATGAGTCGGCAGTTTTTTAGGGCTGCAGCGGGTGTCTCTGACTTCCGCGGGAGTAGGTCGTCGAACAATGGATGCCCTCCGCGAAAACAACGCGAAGGGCTTCATGGACACGGGAGTAGCAATCAGAGGGAGGCAAACAAGATCGGCCACCACTCCCAATTTTTGTATTTGTCGCTCTTGTGCTCAATGTTGATATAGCGCGAGAGGCTACCGTCCGGGGTGTGACCCGTGAATTTGAGGATCTTATCACGGGTGCCACCTTCGAGGTCCATTTCAAAGAAACGCGATATGGCATCGTGCCGCAGATCATGGAAACGTAGGTCCTCGATCCCAAGTATTTCACACGCTTGAGTGAAGAGTCGGCTGACTGTGTCTGAGTGATACGGAAACACTCGGTCCTTGCGGTGGGGCATCGACTGAATAATTTTCATCCCCTCGTCAGTAACCCAAAGCTCCTTGTCGTTTCCCGCGGATCCTTTCGGGCTCTTCATATCTCGGAGGGTCAATTTCATAGCGCCTTCATCAACGTCATTCCACTTTAACTTGCAAAGATCGGCTTGCCGGTGCGCGAGCGTGATGGCAGCGCCAACGATTTTGTGCATCGGAACGCGACGTTGATCAGCTGTGTAGTTAGCATGGAAATGGCTAAGGAGCCGGTTCATTTCTTCGACCGTTGGTCGGCGAGTACGTTTTTCTGATCGCTTGACCAATTTGTGGTGCTTCAGTGAAGCTATAGCCTTATGAAATTCACCGATCGGCATTTCAACTTTGCTGGATGTGCCACCATAAGTGACCACGGCGCTAAGTGTCGCCATGTACGACTGCACTGTTTGCGGTAGGCGTGGTTTCAGTGCGTAATGCTCGGGGCAATCCTTCTCCTTATCAGAAGGGCAGGCCTGAACTCCCCTCAGAAGATCCTGCGCCAGTTTGAAGAAATCATGGTCGGTCGTTTCTTCGACGGCGAGCTTTCCGAAATCGAGACGTTGCAAATAGGTGAGGTTGGCACTTTTGGTTTTGCCGAACTTTTCCCTTGCAGCACCGATGTAGTCTTCGATGGCATCGGACCAAGTCTTGTTGGCAGTCTTAGCCATAACTCGTTCGAGACCGTTAGGTGCGTTGAGTTCGCGCTCTCGCTGTTTCATCCAGCGCTGAGCGGATCGCTGATTTTGGAATGTTTCGGTCAGCGTGAGAACGACCTTGCCTTTTTGTTTCTTGCGGATCACAGCCGTGAAGCTTTGCGAACCGTCTTTCTTCTTGCGCGTCATGATGGTACCCATCCGGGTCTCCTTTTCGGGAATTCGTTGTCGATGTGAGGGAGATCGATCCGCTACCGCGCGACCGGTCGGAAATTTGATCAGGGTTTAATATCTCGGGCTGGGGTGGCCGTCCCGAGAGCTGATCGAGACGCGTCGGCGGGCCCCTTGGGTTGCCCTGCCGAGAGGCGAAAAACCGGTGCAACAATTCCGGGTCGGTGCAACATTTTGTTGCACTCATCCCAAAAATGGGGGCAAACGGCCCCAAAACCGAGGAAAACCGAGCCGATGTCCGATCGCGCAGAGCCAGTAAAACAAGGGAATTCAGATGTTCGCCGGGCAGCGAGCCTCTCTGTTGCGCCGATGATGGATTGGACCGACCGTCATTGCCGTTATTTGCACCGTCTGATGTCTTCGCAGGCTCTTCTTTATACTGAAATGGTAACGGCACCGGCGTTGGTACGGGGCGGGGCGCGGCATTTGTTGGCGTTTGACGCGGCAGAGCATCCCGTTGCGGTTCAGCTTGGCGGATCCGATCCTGCAGAATTGGCCGAAGCAACGCGCATGTGTTGCGACGAAGGGTATGACGAGGTGAACCTTAACGTCGGCTGCCCGTCTGACCGTGTTCAGTCCGGCAGCTTTGGGGCCATCTTGATGGAAAAGCCCGATCTGGTTGCGGAATGTGTGGCCGCGATGGCGGAGGCCGCAGACGTAGAGGTGACAGTGAAATGCCGGATCGGCGTGGATGATCAGGTGCCAGAAAAGGTGCTTCCGGCCTTTCTGGAAACTGTCAGCGCCGCCGGTGTGCAGCGTTTCACTATTCACGCCCGCAAGGCGTGGCTTCAAGGGCTTAGCCCGAAGGAAAACCGGGACATTCCGCCGCTGGACTATGACCTGGTTAAACAGATGAAAGCGGCGTTTCCGGAGCTGCATATCAGCATTAACGGCGGCATTGATAACCTTGAAACTGCACGGGAAATGCTTGATGCGGGGCTGGATGGTGTGATGATTGGGCGGGCTGCTTATCACACGCCTTCGGATATCCTATTGGCAGCTGACGAGTTGATCTTTGGCCTGTCTGGCCGAAAGACGGCCGTGCAGGTGGTGGATGAGATGCGCCCCTATATCGCCCGCCACTTGGAAGGTGGCGGACGGATTCACAACATCACCCGCCACATGCTTGGCCTGTTCGCGGGGCGACCCGGTGCGCGTGGGTGGCGGCGGACCCTGTCTGAAGGGTCGCATCGCCCGGACGCAGGGTTGGATTTGATCGACGCCGCATTGGCACATGTTCAGCAGGATCGGCTGGCAAGTTAAGGTCACGCAGCGGCGGGGTTCGCGCGCCGGAACGTCAGCAATGTACAGGCCAACGCCAACAGTCCGCACAACGCAATGCCCATCGACATCGGAGCAATCGTGCCGTCAAAGAACGGGCTCATTGCGACGATCATAATGCCGCCCGATATCATTTGCAGCGTTCCGCCAAGGGATGAGGCAAGGCCTGCTATCTCACCATGTTCTTCCAGGGCCATGACCATTGTGGTTGGAATCACGACGCCAAGACCCGCGTTCGCCAAGAACAAGAGCGCCACGACGATGTGAAGGCTGGCCAAGCCCAGCAGTGCGACCGTTGCCAGTGCAGCAGAGAAAAGCGCGAACAAGCCGACGCCGCACAGGATCACGCGGTTCAACCCGAACTTCGCGGCCAATGGCCCAGCCATTTGCGAGGCTGAAAAGAACCCGATCGCGTTGATGGCAAAAGCAATCGAAAAGCCCGTGGGGGACAGGCCGTATTGCCCTGTGTAAACGAATGCCGCCGACGCGATGAAGACGAAAAAGCTGGCCATGCCAAACCCGCCGATGAACGTCAGCCCCATAAAGTTGGCGTCGGTCAAAAGAATGCGACCACCTTTGATCATATTGCGCAGATTGACCTTCACTCTGTGTTCGGGGGCCAAAGTTTCAGGTTGCATGGTGGCGGTTAGGGCCAGACTAAGAAGGGCGGTTGCGGCAAGGACCAAGAAGATCGCGCGCCAGTCTGCGATGGCCAGAATGGCACTGCCCGCCAAAGGCGCAAGCATTGGCGAGATCGAGATGACAAGCATGATCATCGCCATCAGTTTCGTTGCCTGAACGCCGGTATGGGTGTCGCGGATGATTGCGCGTGGCACGACCATGACAACCGCGCCGCCAAGCCCTTGAAACGCGCGCCATGCGCAAAGGCTGACCATTGTGTCGGCCATCGCGGCCCCGACAGAAGCGATCAGAAATATCCCGACGCCGATGAATAGGGGCCAGCGGCGCCCAACCTGATCGGCCAGCGGGCCATAAACCAGCTGCGCAATGCCATAGGCGATGAAATATGCTGTGATCGTGGTTTGTGTCGCGGCCTCGGTCGCGCCAAGATCGCTCGCGATTTCGGGCATCGCGGGCAGGTACATGTCGATCGCAAAGGGCCCGACCATGGACAAAAGCCCAAGCACAATCGCAGACCGGAACAGGCCGCTAGACATCAGATTTCCTTTCAATGGATGCGCCAGCGCGTTCGAATAAGGGCGGGGCGCAAGGGCAAATTATCATCGTCTTTGCAAAACGCCAGCGCGTTCACCCCAAGACGAGCGAAGTTTTTTGCGTTGAGCATCCGGCGCAGCCGGGGTTATGTGGCCTCCTGAAACAGCCGGAGGCCACCGATGACCGACCCAGCCACACTTGCTCTTCTTGCCGTATTGCTTTTGGCCATTGGGGCCTTTGCCGGGCTTATCGCGGGCCTTCTTGGCGTCGGGGGCGGCATCGTACTGGTGCCCGCGTTCCTTTACACGTTTTCCGCGCTTGGCTTTGACAGCCCGTATTTGATGCAGGTGTGCCTTGCGACATCGCTTGCGACCATCATCGTGACCTCGCTTCGTTCGGTGGCCAGCCACAACAAAAAGGGCGCAGTAGATTGGGACGTGCTGCGTGCGTGGGCGCCCGGCATCATCATCGGGGCGATTGTCGGGGGGCTTGTGGCGTCAAGCCTGCGTTCGGTCGTGCTTCAGGGGATTTTCGGGTTCTTCGGTATCTTCATCGGTCTGTACTTGGCCTTTGGGAAACCGACGTGGCGGGTATCCGATGAGATGCCAGCGGGGCCAGTTCGTGCTGCGCTGTCCAGCATTGTTGGGTTCTTGTCGGTCTTGATGGGCGTTGGTGGCGGTTCGTTCGCGGTGCCCACGATGACGCTTTATGGTCAGCCGATCCATCGCGCGGTTGCGACCGCCGCAGGCTTTGGCCTTGCCATCGCGGTGCCGTCGGTCATCGTGTTCTTCTTCACCCAAATCCCGGCAGACGTGCGCCCGCCTTTCACCATCGGGGCAGTGAACATTCCGGCGTTCCTGTTGGTGATTTCGATGACGATGATTACGGCACCCATCGGCGCGAACCTTGCGCATTCGATGAACCCGAAACCTTTGAAACGCGTCTTTGCCGCGTTCCTGATCCTTGTCGCGCTGAATATGCTTCGCAAGGTTGCGGGGCTTTAACCCTTTACCCGTGCGGCCCGGCCACCGCGCCGCTGTTTCAAACGCGGCGCGCGGGCGGGCAGGTCTTCCATCACCTCAGCCCGTTGGGCGTTATCCATGCGGGACCATTGGGTGATCTCATCGATGCTGCGCAAGCAGCCCGTGCACAGCCGTTCCTGCGGATGGATCACGCAGATACGCACACAGGGCGATTGAATTTCATCGCGCGTCCAGATGGTGTCGTCTTTCAATTGGCATTCCTCAAGTGGCGTATCCGATCCAGTGCCCCTTGCAGGATATAGCCAGCCGCGACGTGATCGATAACCTCTGCGCGACGCTTACGTGACGTATCCGCCTCTAACAGTGCTCTTTCTGCCGCAACTGTGGACAGGCGCTCGTCCCAGAACCCGATCGGAATTTCCGTCAGGCGCGACAGGTTTCGGGCAAATGCACGCGTCGATTGGCAACGCGGCCCTTCCGATCCGTCCATGTTACGTGGCAGGCCAAGGATAAGGCCGCCAACTTCGCGTTCTGCGATGATTTCCAGCAGGCGGGCTGCATCCACGCCGAATTTCTTGCGGCGAATGGTTTCCAAAGGGCTGGCGACGGACAAAAGCCTGTCTGAGATCGAAACCCCGATCGTCTTGTCGCCAAGGTCCAACCCGATCAACGCGCGGTGCGCGGGCAGGGCGGCCAGCAGCTCTTCGATGTCTTCGTGGATGCTCATTCGGTCACCCCGGCGCTTTGTGCTGCCGCGCGGATCGCTTCCAGATCATTGGGCCGGTCAAAGAACACTTTTTTCGCTTCGTCCCAGATGTCAGCGGCGCGATCTGTTTCGCCCAAGGTTCCAAGCGCGCGGATCAGCTGTGCCCATTCGGTTGCGTTGCCCCCTTCGCTGGCAAGGCGTTGGGACAGGCCGTCAACCATGCCACGGATCATGTCCATCCGCTGTTCCGGCGTCATGTCTGCGGCGGCTTCCACATCCTCGGCCGAAGGGCCGCGCAGGGCCGGGACCGATGCAAGGGGCGGCAGCGCATATTCAACACCCGCGCGAAAGGCGAGTTCTTCGATACTGGCGCGGATCGGGGCAACCCATGGTTCGTCCGCCCCGCTTTCGGCAAGCAAGCTGCGCCAAATTCGGAAGGCGATGTCGGGCCGCCCGGTCTGGGTATAAAGCAGGCCAAGGTAATAGCGCGCGGTGCCGTTACGCTCATCCCGGCGCAGGGCCTGTTCCAGTGCGGCTTCCGCCTCTGGAGAGATGTAGCCGCCAGCGGCAAGCACCATCATATCGGCCAGCGTGGCGAAATCTTCGCCGGTGGCCTCGTCACCCTTAAGCGCGATCATTTTGGACTGCGCAATGTAGCCCGCGCGGAAATTGCCCAACGCGGCTTCGTTACGCGCCAACAGCATCAACCCCTGTGGGTCATCGTCACGTTGCGCCACAACGGCGCGCAGCTTTTCGACCATATCAACATGGCGCGGATCGGGCGTCGTTAGGCTTGGCATTGCCGGGGCCTGTTCTTCGGCAGCGGCTTGGCGGGGGCGGTTTTTGCGGGCTTCTTCGGCGGCGTCTTTACGGGCCTGAAGCGGAAGGTCGCGATACCCCGGTGCGCCGATGGTCGCATAAAGCGCCAAGGCCCCGACGATCAACACGGCGCTTCCTGCAAGACCACCCACGATGGTCGCCGCGCGCGGAGCCTTTGCCCCATTGGCGTCTTGTTGCAGGGCACGGTCAGCTTCCAAAATGCGGCGGGACACCTCAAGTCGGGTGCGCTCTGCGTCTTCGGGGCCGATCACGCCACGGGCAAGATCTTTGTCCACCTCTTTCAGTTGGTCTTGATAGACCTTCAGATCATACGCCGCTGGGGGCGCATCACCGGCCCGCCCGCGTAGCATGGTGATAACCAGTACCACCGCGATGACGACGGCCAAAAGAAAGGCGACCAGCCAGAAAATCATGATCTCTCCTGCATAAGCTTCCCAAGGGATGTATTACCTCTAAGCCGTTCGGGGAAGGGGCAAACCCCTTAGGTGCGACACAGCGCACACGCACGATGTCGTGTTTTTTTCACATTGCGCCGCTCATGGTCGTGGGGCAAATCTTTGATCGGTCCATTACAAACCGTGCCCGCCGCGCGATGAAGGGGATTCGCCGTATGTCCATGAAACGTTATTCTGTATTCGCAATTGCACGCGAAGCCGCCCGATATCATTCCGGGTGGGAACGCGCGTGGAAGTCCCCCCAGCCCAAGAAACGCTATGACGCTATTATTATCGGGGCAGGCGGGCACGGACTGGCGACGGCCTATTACCTTGGAAAGAACCACGGCATTACCAATGTGGCCATTCTGGAAAAGGGCTGGCTTGGCGGCGGCAATACCGGGCGTAACACGACGATCATCCGCTCCAACTACCTTCAGGATCCATCGGCGGCGATCTATGAAAAGGCGCGCTCGCTTTACGAAACGATGAGCCAGGATTTGAACATGAACGTCATGTTCAGCCCGCGCGGCGTGATCATGCTGGCCCAAACAGAACACGAGGTGCGCGGATACGAACGAACCGCCCATGCCAATGCCCTGCAAGGGGTGAAAACCGAATTCATCGGGCCAGAGCGCGTGAAAGAGCTGGTGCCGATCATCAACATCGACGGCCCGCGCTATCCCGTTCTTGGTGGCTTGTGGCAGGCCCGCGGCGGCACCGCGCGCCACGACGCGGTGGCGTGGGGCTATGCCCGTGCCTGTTCCGCGATGGGCATGGACATCATCCAACAATGCGAGGTCACGGGCGTGCGTCGCGACGGCGGCAAGGTCGTTGGCGTCGATACAACCAAGGGCGCGATTGAATGTAACAAGCTGGGCGTTGTCGTGGCGGGGCATTCCGGCGTGATCTCTGAAATGGCGGGCTTCCGCCTTCCCATCGAATCCGTCGCGCTTCAGGCGCTTGTGTCAGAGCCGATCAAACCCTGCATGGATGTAGTTGTGATGGCCAACACCGTGCATGGTTACATGAGCCAGTCCGACAAGGGCGAGATGGTCATCGGCGGCGGCACCGACGGGTTCAACAACTACACCCAACGCGGCAGTTTTCATCATGTCGAAGAAACCGTGCGCGCCCTGATCGAAACCTTTCCGATCATCAGCCGCCTGAAGATGCTGCGCCAATGGGGCGGGATCGTGGATGTGACGGGGGACCGGTCGCCCATCATCTCCAAAACCCCAGTGGATGGGATGTTCATCAACTGCGGCTGGGGCACCGGCGGGTTCAAAGCGATCCCCGGTTCCGGCTGGGCCATGGCCGAGATGATCGCAAAAGGCGAACCCGGCGCCCTTGCAGCCGAGTTCGGAATGGACCGCTTCGTCGAAGGCCGCTTCATCGACGAAAGCGTAGCAGCGGGGGTGGCGCATTGATGCATTCACACGTTAGCCCCGTGCGGTTCCTTGTATTTCGCTTTGAAATTGTGCCCGGCACCGCAGGCGAACCGCTTCGTATTCTGGGATCTAGGCTCGGGTCAATCAAGCCCAGTGCTTCCGCTGTCCGGCGGATTGTCGCCATGGGGCTTAGGGTTACGGCCAAGCCGAATGAACACAATAGCCAGCAGGACGACCAAAACCAGCGGCCATGCTTTCACGACATACATCAAATATTCCATGCCCTGATTTTGCGTGCCAATGGCCGATTGGGTCAAGCGCTTCGCGCTATCAGATCGGAGGCCGCACCATGCTGATCCTAACCTGCCCATACTGCGGCGTCTCAGGCGAAGAAACCGAATTCCACGCGGGTGGAGAGGCGCATCTGAAACGCTTCGGCCCCGGCTCTTCGGATGCCGATTTCGAAAGCTATCTGTTCCACCGGGAAAACCCCAAGGGGGTGCATTTCGAACGCTGGCGTCACGTTTCGGGCTGTGGAAAATGGTTCCACGCCGCCCGCTGCACCACCACGCTTGAAGTGTTCGGCACTTACACCGCCCAAACCTCGGAACCGCCGCAAAGCATCAAGGATGCCATCACCGCCAAACGCCCCGGCTGGACATGGAGGGATTTCGCATGAGCACGCGCCTGCAAACTGGTGGTCGTCTGATCGACCGGTCCCACCGCGAAGGTTTCAGCTTTAACGGTAAACGCCTGACGGGCTATGCGGGCGATACGCTTGCGTCGGCCTTGTTGGCGAACGATCAGATGTTGGTCGGCCGGTCGTTCAAATACCACCGCCCGCGCGGCTTCGTTGCCGCCGGCGGGGAAGAGCCGAACGGGCTGGTCAACCTTGGCAAAGGCGGCCAGTTCGAACCCAACCAACGCGCCACCACGACTGAACTGTTCGACGGGCTGACGGCGGAAAGTCAGAACCACTGGCCCAGCCTTGAATTCGACATCGGAGCGATCAACGCCAAATTCTCGCGGTTCTTGCCGGCGGGGTTCTATTACAAGATGTTCATTCATCCCCGTCCGCTGTGGAAACACGTGTACGAGCCATTCATCCGCAATTCCGCCGGTTTGGGAAAGGCTCCGCAGGACCGTGACAGTGACCGGTACGAGCATTTCTATGCCTTCGCCGATCTGGTGATCATCGGTGGCGGTATCGCGGGGCTTCAGGCTGCGCTGACGGCCGGGCAGGCGGGTGCAAAGGTTATTCTGATGGAACAGACCGCCCATTGGGGTGGTCGCGCGCCGGTGGATGGTGTGACCATCGACGGTGCCCCCGCAGATGACTGGATCGCCAAAACCGTCACCACGCTTGAGGGGATGGAAAACGTCACCCTACGCACCCGGATGATGGGAGCAGGGGTTTACGATCACGGCTATGTTCTGGGGTATGAACGCGTGGCTGACCATTGCCCCGGCCTTGGCCTGCCGCGCCATCGGCTGTGGCGTATCCGCGCCAAGCAGATCATTACGGCCACGGGGGCGATTGAACGCCCGCTGTCCTTCGCAGGAAACGACGTGCCGGGCGTGATGCTGGCATCTGCCATTCGCGATTACGCGGTGAACTGGGCGGTGTCGCCCGGCGACCGCACGGTTGTGGTCACCAACAACGATGATGCATATCGCACGGCGATCTGCCTGAAACAGGCGGGGCTAGAGGTTCCGGTGATCATCGATGCCCGCCCCGAAGCTTCCGGCGCCTTGCCCGAAGCCGCGCGCGCCCTTGGTATTCGGGTCGAAACCGGCAAAGGCATAGCCAAAGTGCTGGGTGGCAAGCGCGTTACGGGCGTTGCCCTGTGCGCCCAAGCCGGTGAAGGCGCGGAACTGGAACAGGTGCCCTGTGACGCGGTCGCCATGTCCGGCGGCTGGTCGCCGGTGGTGCATCTGTGGTCCCATTGCGGTGGCAAGTTGAACTGGGATGACGCCCAAGCCCATTTCCGACCCGATGCGAACCGCGCGCCCACCTCTCACGATGGGTTGCCATTTGTCATCTCCGCCGGGTCTGCGAACGGCGAACTGCACGCTGCCGCCACGCTTGGCGATGGCGATGCGGCAGGCAAGACTGCGATCAGGGCACTTGGCCTTTCCGCCACCGCCGGAGGCGTTGCCAAGGCAGAGGCCGAGGCTGAGGAACCCATGACCCCGGTCTGGATCATGCCCCAAGGCGCGGGCGTAAAGCTGCGCAGCAAGATGTGGCTGGATTATCAGAACGACGTGAAGGTCAGCGATGTTCAACTGGCCGCTCAGGAAGGCTATGAAAGCGTTGAACATGCCAAGCGTTACACCACGCTGGGCATGGCGACCGATCAGGGTAAGTTGAGCAATATCAACGGCCTGGCGGTTCTTTCTCAGTCTTTGGGTGCGGATATCCCGCAGGTTGGGACCACTACGTTCCGCCCGCCCTATACCCCCATCTCGATGGGTGCGATTGCGGGCGAAGCGCGGGGAGAGGTGTTCCAACCGCTGCGCCGCACGCCGATCCACGAATGGAACGACGCCAACGGCGCTGATTTTGAACCTGTCGGCCAATGGCGCCGCCCGTACACTTATCTGCGCAACGGTGAAAACCGCGCCGATGCGGTGAAGCGCGAGGTGCTGAACACCCGGAACAATCTGGGCCTGCTGGATGCCTCGACCCTTGGCAAACTGATCGTCAAAGGGCCGGATGCGGGCAAGTTCCTTGATTTGCTTTACACCAACATGATGTCCACGCTGAAACCGGGCCGCTGCCGTTATGGTTTGATGTGCAGCGAAAACGGTTTCCTGATGGATGACGGCGTGGTCGCGCGGATCGATGACGAGACGTTCCTGTGCCACACGACCACCGGCGGGGCCGACCATATCTTTGCGCATATGGAAGAATGGCTTCAGACCGAATGGTGGGACATGCAGGTTTACGTCGCCAACGCGACTGAACAGTTCGCGCAGATCGCCGTGGTTGGCCCGAACGCCCGCAAGCTGTTGGAAAAGCTGGGCGGCATGGATGTCAGCGCAGAGGCGTTGCCGTTTATGGCGTGGGCCGATGGTGAATTGGCGGGGATCAAGGTGCGCGCCTATCGCATCTCATTCTCGGGCGAGCTGAGTTATGAGATTGCCGTTCCTGCCTCCCAAGGGCGCGCGTTCTGGGATGCCTGCATTGCAGCAGGGGCGGAATTCGGCCTGATGCCCTATGGGACTGAGGCGCTTCATGTGATGCGCGCCGAAAAGGGCTTCATCATGATCGGCGACGAAACCGACGGTACCGTGATCCCGCAAGATCTGGGGCTGAACTGGGCGATTTCCAAGAAGAAGGAAGACTATCTTGGTAAACGCGCGCAGCAGCGCAGCCATATGACTGATCCGAAACGGTGGAAGCTGGTTGGGTTGGAAACTGTGGACGGCTCGGTCATTCCTGACGGGTCATATGGCGTTGCAGATGGCATCAACGCCAACGGTCAGCGCAACACGCAGGGGCGCGTTACCTCGACCTATTATTCGCCAACGCTGGATCGTGGCATCGCCATGGGGCTGGTTTTGAACGGGCCTGACCGGATGGGCGAGGTGGTCGAATTCAACAAGGTCGATGGCACCACCGTCGCCGCCAAGATCGTTGATCCGGTCTTCTATGACAAAGAAGGGGAGAAGCAGAATGTCTGATCCTGTAAGCGCCCTGAACCGCGTCACATTTGACGGGTTCGTTAAGGTCGAAGAAATGGGCCCGCGTGGCATGATCACCCTGCGCGGTGATCACGCTTTGCCAGAGGTAAAAAACGCCGCCACCGGTGTGGCTGGCGTGAATTTCCCCGGCCAGCGAGAATGCCGCGTTGTTGAAGAACGCGGCCTTGCGTGGATGTCCCCGGACGAACTGTTGGTGATGGTCCCCCATGGCGAAGCTGACACCGCCGTTGCGTCGATGGAGAGCGATCTGGACGGCACACACAGCCTTGCCGTGAACGTGTCCGACGCCCGTGCGGTGTTCCGCATTATCGGCCCCGGCGCGCGCGAGGTCTTGGCCAAACTCTGCCCCGTCGATCTGTCGCCTGAGGCGTTTGTACCGGGCACGATCCGCCGTACCCGCGCCGCACAGGTGCCGGTGGCCTTTTGGATGGTGGAAGAGGACGTGTTCGAACTGGTCTGCTTCCGTTCGGTCGCGGCTTACGTCTTTGACCTGCTGAAAACCGCAGCGATACCGGGGAGCGAGGTTGGGTACTTTTAGGACCCGCCGCAAAGCTGTGTTGGTCTGCTTCGTGCCCGTTGTGTCGCAAGGAAACCTTGGCATAGACTGCCAGTATGGACATTTTCGGCACCGCACTTTTGGGATTTTTCCGAGAGCAATCTGACGCTCTTATCAAAGTCATTCGTGACGATGGCTGGGAAGACGAACATAGCCCTAGCCTTTATTTTGAACGCGAACCCTTCGACTTTGAAAAGCCTGCGTTGCACCTTGTCGATGGGCCAACGGTTGACGTCGGTTGCGGTGCCGGGCGCCATATCAGGTGGCTTGGCGCGAATGGACACAAAGCTTTTGGGCTGGATTGTTCTACTGGTGCTGTCGAAGTCTGCCGCGCACAGGGTTTGGATAATGTTGAGCTGTTTGACGTGATGTCAGATGGCATCCCCAAAATTCCGTTTAGTGTCAGAAATATAAGCCTGTTTGGAAATAACGTCGGGATCGGAGGCACGTTTGACGGAAGCAAAGCTCTTTTTAAGACGTTGAATGACACTTGCAGCGCGGGGGGACAGCTTGTTCTGACGGGGATCAATGTCAGAGAGACAGACAACCCCCAACACATTGCGTACCAAGAAAAGAACGTTGCTGAAGGCCGACGACGAGGGGAAATGCGGATCCGAATAAGCTATCGCGGTGAAATTGGCCCTGAATTTCAGTGGTTTCACCCAGAAGCCGATGAAATTGAAGAGCTTGGATCGCTTACCGGTTGGAAGGTCCAGAAAATGGAACGGATCGGCGGTTTCTTCTGGGCATCTTTGATCCGCAGCTAAGGCGTACTTAGTCCCGCACACTCGTTTCAAGGAAAGTGCACGTTGGGGCGGAGTGGTTCGCATGGAACTCTTTCGCGGCTAGGCAGTTACACTAAGACAGGGGTTGACGATATCGCCTGTGCGGATCAGGTATGATCCGAAGAATTTATTTCCGCGAACGAAGAGGGGCTGACCCATGGCTTTTGAACTTCCTGACCTCCCATATGCTCATGATGCGCTTGCCGATGCAGGTATGTCGAAAGAGACGTTGGAGTACCACCACGACCTGCACCACAAGGCGTATGTCGACAACGGCAACAAGCTGATCGCCGGCACCGAGTGGGAAGGCAAAACACTGGAAGAGATCGTAAAGGGCACATACCAGTCCGGCGCGGTTGCCCAGAACGGCATCTTCAACAACGCCTCGCAGCACTGGAACCACGCGCAGTTCTGGGAAATGATGGGCCCAGGCAAGGGCGCGATGCCCGGCGAATTGGAAGCACGCATCGTTGATGGCTTCGGTTCGGTTGACGCGTTCAAAGAGCAATTCGCGGCTGCTGGCGCTGGTCAGTTTGGTTCGGGTTGGGCTTGGCTGGTGGTTGACACCGACGGCACGCTGAAGGTCACGAAAACCGAAAACGGCGTTAACCCGCTGTGCTTTAACCAGACCGCGCTGCTGGGCTGCGACGTGTGGGAACATTCCTACTACATCGACTTCCGCAACAAGCGTCCGGCTTACCTGACCAACTTCTTGGACAACCTGGTAAACTGGGAAAACGTAGCAGAGCGTCTTGCCTCGGCCTAATCGCCGCTATCGTTTATGAATTTGGGCCGTCCCGTTTGGGGCGGTCCTTTTTTGCGGTGGGGTCCATAAATGAAGCAACTCGAAGTCGAAAAAATTGCGTCGACTAGGCCGGTCCCGAATGGCACCAATCGTTCCATTAATTTTGATGCACAGGGACAGCTTGTCCTTTCATGGGTCGATGACCGAGGGCGGATCTGCATAGAAGGTTTTGGAAAACATCCCGCCTATGCCGAGATTGAGGCCGATGAAATTCGGTTTCCAGAGGTGCAGAGGTTCAGGGATGGGCGGTGGCTTGTTACGGGTTCCCGCTGCGCAGATCATGTCAAAAATTCACGACTGTATTCTCCGAACTTTGAATTTTTAAGTAGTTTTCACAGCGGTGATGCGGTTGCACAGACCATAATCGACCTGAACGATAATATCTGGATTGGCTATTTCGATGAAAACCCTATTGGGTTGCGAAGGTTTTCAGGTGCCGGAAATCTTACATACGATTTCAACAACTCGTCTGGTCATGACATTTTTGACCTTTATGCGATGCACCTACGCGTGAATGGCGATGTTTGGGTCTACGCCTACGACGACTTTTACCTTGCCAAAATCTCGGGTGATATGGTCGAAATTGTATTGAAAACATGCCCAGTAGAGGGTGCGCGAGCCATTCTGGTTGATGGAAATCACGTTGCGTTTTTTGGCAGCTATCAGGGCAATGGAGTGACTGTGCATGATATCCAAACTGGTGTTTCCACTTTGCTGAACCTGACAGCAAATGGAAACGTGATCGGGCGGACGACAATTGCCACACATGGCGACAAGGTTGCTTTTCTGTGGCAGGATGACATCTATTTTACGCACCTGCGGAAATTGGTTAGGGCGGCCCAGAAGTAGGTGTTGCAAGAAATGTTCAGCGATCAATTGTCGGCAGATTGGGCGCAACTCTTCCACCGGTTTCTGTGATGCGATACGCCAACCGGGCGGCATATAGGGGACATCGATGAGCGAAGCGGTAAAGGGGATGCTGGCCGTGATGGCATCCTACACGATTTGGGGCTTGTCGCCGATTTACTACAAGCTTGTCGATCACGTCCCCGCGTTAGAGGTTCTTGCGCATCGCACGATCTGGACCTTGGTGATGTTTGCAATCGTGCTGGCCATTCAGGGGCGGCTGGGCGTGTTGCGGGCGGCGCTGTCCAATGGGCCGCAATTGGGGTTTGTCGCGCTGGCCTCTGGGTTGATTTCGCTGAACTGGTTGCTGTTTATCTTTGCCATCCAGTCGGGGCAGACGGTTCAGGCAAGCATTGGGTATTACATCTTTCCACTGATCGCCGTTCTTTTCGGCGTGTTCTTTTTTAAAGAGCATTTGAATGCGGTGCGCGGCCTGTCAGTCGCGATCGCGGCCGGGGCGGTGCTTGTCTTGTCGGTTGGTCTGGGCAGCGCGCCTTGGCTTTCGCTGGCGTTGGCGGTCAGCTTTGCGCTGTATGGTGTGGTCAAAAAGAAGGTCGCAGCCGGGCCGGTCGTTTCCGTCACCGCCGAGGTGGTCTTGGTCGCGCCGCTTGCACTTGTTTGGCTGGTCGGGGCCGCAACGCAGGGCTGGTCTGGCATGGCGGGTGTTCAGGGCGGTCTGTTTGGTGCAAGCCTAAGTGATACGCTGTTGCTGCCACTGTCAGGTTTGTTGACGGGGGTGCCATTGATGCTGTTTGCCTATGCCTCCAAGCGGATCACGCTGACGACAATCGGGCTGGGCCAGTATTACAATTCCAGCATGCAGTTCGCCGTGGCCGTTTTGGTGTTCGGCGAGGTCGTGACCCGTTGGCACGCCATCGCGTTGCCCGCCATTTGGCTTGCACTGGCGATCTACTTTTACGATGTGGTTCGTCAGGAAAGGGCGGTGCGCAGGGCATCCGTCAATGCGGGTACATCATCAACCACGGTGACATAGGCCTTCAGGCTTTCCTCGGCGAACCCTTCACCAATAAAATGATCCATCAGCCCGGTTAGCGGGTTCCAAAACCCATCGACGTTCAACAGATAGATGGGCTTTTCATGCAGGCCAAGCTGGCGCCATGTCAGCACCTCAAAGAATTCATCCAAGGACCCTGCGCCGCCGGGCATAACCACGATCGCGTCAGAGTTCATGTACATGACCTTTTTGCGCTCGTGCATGTTTTCTGTCACAATAAACGTTGAAAGGTCGCGCTTGCCGACTTCACGTTCGAACAAATGCACCGGAATAACCCCGAAGGTTGCGCCGCCTGCGGCCTGCGTGGATCGGGCGATCCGCCCCATAAGCCCAACATCGCCCGCGCCATATACCAGCCGCCAGCCTTCTTGCGCGATGGCGCGGCCGGTTTCTTCGGCGGCCAAGGCATAGCTTTCGCGGCCTCCGTCGCGTGAGCCGCAAAAGACACAGATCGAACGTTGGTAAGATGTCATAGGAGGCCTCTGATGCAGGGTTCTGGACCCGTGATAGCTGGGTTGCTATGGTCTCGCAAGCGTGGCCGTGGGGAGCAGTCGCGCAGGGGGATGAGATGAATGTCGATATGGGCTAATATGGGCGCGCTGATGAAAAGTGCTGCTGTTGGAACATTGGCGGTTACGGTCGCCGGTGCCGGTTATCTGGTTTACGAAAACGGGCGCACAGGCACCGTGTCAGAGGTGCCCGCCGCGCTGCCTGTGGCGCAGATTGCTGCACCTGACGATAACGTGAAAAATGTCGCAGAACCGGTTGATTCAAATGTGGTTTCCAAGGAAGACACGCCTTCCGAAGTGACCCCGCCCAGCTTTGACGTTGTCCGGGTGGAGCCAACGGGCGGCGCCCTTATTGCAGGGCTTGCCGCACCGGGTACGGATGTAACCGTTCTGATCGATGGCCAGCCTGCGGCCACTGCGACCTCTGATCGGCGGGGGCAATTCGTCGCGATGTTTGACATGGCCCCAAGCGAGGTTGCCCGACTGGTTTCACTGGAAACGGCCACTGGCGATGGTGAAAAAGTTCTGTCCGAAGGTGTTGTTATCCTTGAACCAACACCAACGGGCGATGCCGTTGCCGAAGCCAACCCTGTTGTCGCGGAACCCGTTGTGGTGGCCGGGCCGAAAGAAGTACCAGCCGAGGAAAAGGTCGCCGCGCTTGACGTTCCCGCGGTAGAGGAACTGCAAAGCGAACCAGCGGCGGAAGATATCGCAGAACCGAAGGCGGTTATGATCGCGACACAAGACACCGAAGCGGTGGAAGACGTGGTCGAAACCGAAGCTGAAGTTGAAAGTGAACCCTCCGCGCCCGAAGTGGTGCAAGCCGATACCTCAACCCCTGCGATAGCCGCGCCTGCGCAAGTGGCCCGTGCGCCAGGTGTGCTGCTGGCCGATGAATCCGGTGTCCGCGTATTACAGCCACGTTCTGCGGAAACACCCGCGACGCCAGGCCAATCCATCGTGATTGATGCGATCTCATATCGCGCAGATGGGGCTGTGGTACTGTCTGGCCGCGCCGCGCCGGGCGCGATTGTCCGTGTTTACCTGAACAATAAGGCAGTCGGCGACGCCCGGGTTGGTGCCAGTGGCCAGTGGACGAGCACACAGGAAGACGTGGCAGCGGGCCTTTACACTCTGCGCGCTGATCAGTTGAATGCGGATGGCAAAGTTTCGGGGCGCTTTGAAACGCCCTTCAAGCGCGAGGCCGAGGCTGAACTGCTGGCCGCGTCAAATTCTGACACGTTGAAGGCGGGCACCGGGCTGCAGGCGGTCACTGTCCAGCCGGGCTTTACCCTGTGGGGGATCGCGCGGGAAAACTTTGGCGATGGCACGCTCTACGTCAAAGTCTATGAGGCGAACCGCGATCTGATCCGCGACCCTGATCTGATCTATCCCGGTCAGGTGTTTGCGATGCCCTCTGACAACTAGTCCTCTGGTCTTTTCTGCGGGCGGGCAATACGGTCGTTCGGCCCCGCTAGGAAAGTCTCAGAATGCGCCCAGCCAGCTCCTCCGCCGAAATCGCCGCACTTGAACGTGGGCGTGCCCTGAAAACGATCCGACGGGTTGGCCCATACCTTTGGCCCGACGGGCAGGGTTGGGTGAAACGACGTGTCGTTCTGGCGCTTGCGATGCTTGTACTGGCCAAGGTCATCTCTGTCGCGATCCCATTTGTCTATAAAGAGGCTGTGGACACCCTTGCCGGAGAGGGCCAGTCACCCGCATGGATGCTGGGCGCGGGGGCGGTGGGTATCACCATCGCCTATGGCATGGCGCGGCTTCTGAACGTTGGGTTTCAACAGTTGCGCGATGCGGTGTTTGCCAAGGTAGGCCAACGGGCATTGCGAACCCTAGCGCTTGAGACGTTCACTCACATCCATCGCCTTTCCATGCGCTATCACATCACGCGCAAAACTGGCGGGCTAAGCCGCATTATCGAACGCGGGGTCAAGGGCGTCGAATTCCTGCTGCGGTTCCTTTTGTTCAGCATTGGGCCGCTTGTGCTGGAACTGCTGATGGTCGCCGTGATTTTCTATGTGGTGTTTGATGTGTGGTATCTGGCCATCGTGGTTCTGACCATCGCCGCCTATGTGACCTTCACCTTCCGCGTAACGGAATGGCGGGTGAAGATCCGCCGCCAGATGAACGATCAGGATACGGACGCCAACCAAAAGGCCATCGATAGTCTCCTAAACTTCGAAACGGTGAAATACTTCGGCGCAGAACGGCGCGAGGCAGAGCGTTACGACGCCGCGATGGTGGGATACGAGGCCGCGGCGATCAAGACGTCCTATTCGTTGGCGTTTCTGAACTTCGGGCAGTCTCTTTTGATCACGGCTGGCCTGATCGGCGTCATGATCTTGGCGGCCATGGGCGTTCAGGCAGGCGACTTGACGGTCGGGGATTTCGTGATGGTGAACGCCTATATGATGCAGATCACCACGCCGTTGAATTTCCTTGGAACCGTCTATCGCGAAATCCGTCAAAGCCTTGTTGATATGGGGGAAATGTTTGATCTGCTTGGTCAACCGGCCGAAGTTCAGACCAAACCCGACGCGCCCGCGCTAAAGGTGACTGGCGGCGCGGTTGAGTTGCGCGATGTTGCCTTTGGCTATGATGATGAGCGCCCCATTTTGAAAGGCGTCAGCATCTCGGTTCCCGTCGGCGGATCGGTTGCATTGGTGGGGCCATCCGGGTCTGGCAAATCAACCATCGGGCGGCTGTTGTTCCGCTTTTACGATGTGAACGATGGCGCGCTGCTGATTGATGGGCAAGACGTGCGCGATGTTACGCAGGAAAGCCTGCATGCGGCCATCGGCGTGGTGCCGCAGGACACGGTGCTGTTCAACGATACGATCTATTACAACATCGCCTATGGTCGCCCCGAAGCGAGCAAGGAAGAGGTTGAGGGCGCGGCCAAAGCGGCCAAGATACACGACTTCATCCAAAGCCTGCCGCACGGCTACAACACTTTGGTGGGCGAACGTGGCTTGAAACTGTCAGGCGGTGAAAAGCAGCGTGTTGGGATTGCGCGGACCTTGCTGAAGAACCCGCCGATCCTGTTGCTGGACGAGGCGACCTCGGCGCTGGACAGTGAGACAGAGGCCGAAATTCAGTCAGAGCTTAAGGCGATGGGCCACGGGCGCACCGTGCTGAGTATCGCGCACCGGCTATCTACGATCGTCGATGCGGATGAGATTGTGGTGCTTGAAAACGGTCTGGTCGCAGAGCGTGGCTGCCACGACGATCTGCTTGCGCTTGGCGGGCGTTACGCCGCGATGTGGCAGCGCCAGCAAGCCGGAGAGGAAGGGGAGGCCGCCGCCTGACGGCCTCCTATCTTGTCATTCTGCCGCGCGAAGCGGGCGCTTTGGTGTCTCGGCTTTGTCGTCCTCGTCCGAAGGCTTTGGCTTCGCGGGCATTGCCGTGAACTCCTCGTCCTGCCAGATGATTTCGGGGTGCTTCACTTTGCGGGCGGCGGATCGCAGGGCCATGTCTTGCGATGTTTGGCTGCCTTTGCCCAATGAAAGCGACGTAAGCAGGTCTGCCGTGCCATATGCGCCACGCCAGAACCAGATGCGAAGGGCCAGCATGGATGGAGTGAAGATCAGCGTCAGAACCGTCGCGATGCCAAGGCCAAACACAACCGCCGTTGCCAGCTGTTTCCACCACAGCGCCGTCGGGCTGTCGATGGAATAGCCCCCGTCAACAAAGTCAAAGCTAAGGCCGAACATCATCGACGCCAGGCCCGCCATCGTGGTGACTGTGGTCAACAGAACCGGGCGGATCCGCTGTTCGGCGGTGCGCACGATTGCCTCTAGCTTGGGCATGTATTGGCTGAATTCCTGATAGGTATCGATCAGAACAATGTTGTTGTTCACCACGATCCCCGCCAGCGCCACGATGCCCGTACCGGTCATGATGATAGAGAACGCTTGCCCCATCACCATCATCCCGATCAGAACGCCCGCCGTGGACAGCACCACCGCAAGCAGCACAAGGGCCGCGTTATAAAAGCTGTTGAACTGTGCCAGCAGGATGATGAACATCAGCCCCAGCGCCCCAGCGAAAGCCTGCTGCAGGAACGCGCCGGATTCTGCCTGATCTTCCTGATCGCCAGTCCATTCCCATTCAATACCTGCGGGCAGGGGGGATTCGCTTTGCAGCCAGTCGGTGATCACGGCGATGCGTTCGGTGGGGTTGATTGGGGTTCCGTCATCATTATTCAGACCTGCGTCAACGGCGGCTTTCACGTCAAAGTACCGTTTCTGGTCAACACGGGTGATACGACCCAGCTTTTTGACCGGCTCACGGGTGATGAAGTTCGACAGGGGAACAAGCCCATCAGCCGTGCGCACCTTTAGGGTGTCCAGCGTTGACAGCACACGATCATCTTCGGGCAGGCGGACGCGAATTTCGATCTCTTCATCCGAAGAGGGCACGCGCATCGTGTCCAGCAACAGCCCGCGGGTAACCAGCTGAACCATGCCACCAACCGTGGTCACGTCAGCGCCATAGCGGCCCGCCTGTTCGACATCCACGTCGATCTGCCAATCAATACCGGGCAGGGGCAGCGTGTCTTCGATATCGGCCAGACCAGTTGTTTCTTCGAATTTGGCGGAAACGGTTTCAGTGGCCTCAACCAAGGCATCCCAGTCGTCGCCCTTCAGGCGCAAGTGGACAGGCTTCGCAGAGGCGGGCCCGCGCGATTGTGAAAGGATCTCTGTCTTGATGCCGGGAATTTTTGCAAGCTCGGCTTCGATTTCGTTCAACACGACATCGCCATCAAGGTTGTCATCGTCTTTGCGATCTTCCCACGGCAGCAATTCGATCTGCACTTGTCCAACGGTATCCAGCGGAGCTTCGGCGCCGCCGTTGTTCTGGTTCAAGCCACCGTCACCGGCAAAGGCAAAGACGCTTTCGATTGCCGGGTGGTTAATGATCGCATCCTCAACTTTGCTAACCAGCGCGTCCTTTTGTTCAAGCGATAGGTTGCCCCGCGCACGGACATAAACGATGGCTTGCTCGGGTTCGGATTCAACAAAGAATTCGACGCCTTTGTTGTTCGCGCCATAGGCACCAAACACCATGACAACGAAGGCGATCACGCCAACGATCGAAACCAGCGGCATGATCGGGTTGCCGGTAATAAACTTGATGAAGTGTCCAAACAGCGTGCGGCGATATCCACCGCGGATGCGTTTTGGTCCGCTTTCGATCTTCACCGCCGTAATCGCGATAGAGCTTAGGGCCGCGCCGAAACAGAAAATCAATGCGCCGGGCAAGATGCGAACCGCGCTTGGCAAGTCTTTCGACATGTCCAGAATGTACTGAGGGTTCAGCGTCTGCATCGCGCCGACAAACACGACATAAAGCGCGACAACAACCAGCAGGGCGCGCGCAATCCATGGAAGCGGGCGCACAAGCGCAGCAGCATTATCCAGCATCCGCGAGAACCGGCCTGAAACACCGCCCATGACCGGAAGATAGATCAGCGCCACGACCAATGATGCCGACAGAACAAAGATCAGCGTGACCGGCAACATGCCCATGAATTCGCCCGGAACGCCGGGCCAGAACAGCATCGGAAGGAAGGCGCACAGCGTGGTGGCCGTTGAACTGACGATGGGCCAGAACATGCGTTTCGCGGCTTCGGTAAAGGCCGCCATCGGGCCTGCGCCCTCGTCGATGCGGCGGTCCGCGTATTCGACGACAACGATCGCGCCATCCACCAGCATCCCAACGGCCAAGATCAGGCCGAACATAACGATGTTGGAAATCGCGACATCCATCAGGCCCAACAGCACAAAGCACAACAGGAAAGATGTCGGAATGGCAAAGCCCACCAGCAGCGCAGAGCGGCTGCCGAGGAAGGCCAGAACAACGATCATCACCAAGGCAATCGCAGTCAGAACAGAACCCTGAAGTTGTTCAACCATCGACGCAACGGTGCGTGATTGATCTAGCGATGTGCCAACGGTGACGGATTGTTGAAGGTCCAGCGGCCAGTCAGCGCGCGCTTTTTCAACCGTTTCACGCACCAGATCGGCGGTGTCGATGATGTTAAAGCCTTTGCGCTTAACCACCTGAAGGGCAACGGTCGTTTCGCCGTTGTAGCGCGCGGTGCCCAGCCGGTCTTCAAACGTCAGTCGGATGTCGGCCAGATCGCCCAGCGTTACGACGCTGTCGCCATTGCGTTTTACGGGCAGTGCATAGACATCCAGCGTGTTATCGAACGAGGCCGGGATTTTTACCGAAAACGCACCGGTGGGCGTTTCAACTTCGCCTGCTGCGATCAGTTGGTTGTTGTTGACCACAACATTGATCAGGTCGGCGGCGGTGACGTTATATGCCTCTAGGCGAAGAGGGTCGATCACGACCTCAAGCATCTCGTCGCGGTGGCCGGCAAGGCCAGCTTCCAGAACGGGGTCTAGCGACTCCAACTCATCCTGAAGGTCTTTGGCGACGCGCAGAAGCGTGCGTTCGGGCACCTTGCCCGACAGGGTCACGATAATGATCGGGAATTCGGAAAAGTTGATCTCGTTGATCGAATATTTCTCGGCGCCTTCGGGAAAGTTTGCCTCGGCGGTGTTCATTGAATCGCGGATGTCGGCGATGATTTTGGTCTTGTCCCAACCAAATTCGAATTCCAGCGCGACCCCGGCATAGCCTTCTTGGGCGGTTCCGCTCATGGATTTCAGGCCGTCCAGATCGGACAGTTCTGTTTCCATGGGTTTGATCAACAGCTTTTCGGAATCTTCCGCCGAAATGCCGGGGAAGGGGACCGACACAAAGATGGCCGGAATTTCGATGTCCGGCTCGCCTTCTTTGGGCAGGCCTGTATAGGCCATCGCACCCGCAAGGATCGACAAAACGATAAAGGCGACGACCATTCGCGCATGGCTGGCGGCCCAGTCAATTATGCCCGTCATTGTTCGCCCCCTTCATAGGTCGCAAGCACGGGAACCCCGTCGACCACATATTCCTGACCAACGACAATAACGTCTGCGGCATCGGGCAACCCGGTCAACCAAATCCCGTCCACGGTGTCGCGCAGAACGTCAACGGCGGCGAATGCGGCGCGGTTTTCACCGTCCACCAAACGTACGCCAACGCGGCCCGTGTCGTTCAGCGTCAGTGCGGACTGCGGCAGCAGGTGCGCCTGTGTGGCACCGGAAGACAGCGCCATTTCAACGGTCTGACCGTCGCGAATGGCAAGGTCGCGGTTAGGAATTTCAACTTCTACGCGGAAGGTGCGTGTGGCTGGATCTGCCGCGCGGCTTAGGAACGTCACGCGTCCTTCAACGGCGCGGCCCGTGGCCAGTCGCCCACCAGCACGTGCCCCGACCGAGACTTTTTCAACTTCGGTTTCGGGCACAAAACCAACCAGTTTGATGGGGTCAAGCTGGATCACGGTTGCGCAAAGCGACCCGGGCTGAAGAAGCTCGCCCAATTCCGCGCTATCGGATTCCAGCAGGCCCGCGAAGGGCGCGACGATCGTCAGGCGCTCGATCTCTTTTTTGGCGGTTGCGACGGCCGCTTCGGCGGCGGACACCCCAGAGTTGGCCGCATCAAGCCCCGACTTCGCCGCCTCGACAGAGGCCATGGCCGAAGAAACCGCAGCGGTTGTTGCAGCCGCGCGCGATTCCGACGCATAGCCATCCGCCTGCAGCTTTACGGCGGCGCGATTGTTGATTTCAGCTTCGGACAGCATGGATTTGGCTTCTTCGACGCGCGCGCTGGCCACTGGAAGGTTTGCCTTTGCTTCGGCCAATTGTGCTTCGGCTTGGGCAACATTGGACGCCCGCGTGCCCGGATCAATCTGACAGATCATCTGACCTTCGTTCACAAACGCACCTTTACGCAGCGGTTCGGAAATGACGCGGCCAGTGGTTTCAGCCCGCACATCGACCTGCCGGGCGGCTTCGGTTAGGCCACGCACCAGAACAGCGGCGTCGATTGGGCGCGCGGTCGAATGGACGGCAACAACAGACACTGTGCGTTCGTCCGTTTCAACGGTTTCGGTGGGTGCCTCGGCTGTTGTCTCTGCCACAGCTTCATCATCGCGTCCGGCGAAGGACAGTACGCGATCACGCTCCATCACAACTAGGTACAACACTACTGCAACGATCAAAGCCGTCAGAAAAGAGATGATCCGCATATGTTCCTCAATGTTTTCGTTGCCTGTAGCGCGCCTAAATTGGCACTACTGCCAGTATGTCAGTGTGTAGAGTTGTGATTGCAATGGTCGCTCCTGAACCGACCAGTTCAGAATAAACTTTTCTGCAACGCGGCGCAAGATGGGCATGCCCCAAGGCCGGGCAGGGCTTGGCAAGTGGCCGGGGCATGGGGTAAGACGTGGCCGGTCAAGCCCTGTAAGGCTAGAGAGAGGCACATGAGCAATCCCGAAAACTTTATCGAAGAAGTGACCGAAGAAGTCCGCCGCGATCAGCTTTTTATGCTTTTCCGCCGTTACGGATGGATCGCGGTTGTAGCCGTCCTTTTGTTGGTGGGCGGTGCCGCGTTTAATGAATGGCGCAAGGCGAAAACCGTTGCCGCCTCGCAAGAGCTTGGCGATGCCATGCTTGCCGCGCTAGAGGCGAATGAACCCGCCGAACGCGTGACAGCCCTGGAAGCGATCGAAGCATCAGGAAACGCCGAAGCCTTGGTTGAGTTTTTGGCCGCTGGCGAAGAACTTGCTGGCGAAGATCCGGCTGCGGCCGCTGCGCGTTTTGCTGTGATTGCTGAAAACAACGATCTGCCGTTGGCCTATCGCCAGCTTGCGACGCTGAAGCAGGTGTTTGCGCAAGGCGCGACCGTGGCTGGCGAAGAACGCCTTGCCACGCTCAGCCCTTTGACCGCGCCGGGTCAGCCCTTCCGTGCCTTGGCTGAAGAACAGTCCGCGCTTATCGAAGCAGAGCTGGGTCAGACAGACGCCGCGATCGAACGCTTGCGCGAGCTGTTGACCGCCAGTGATGCGACGGCGGGGTTGCGTCAGCGGGCCTCTCAGTTGATTGTGGCATTGGGTGGGTCGCTTGAGGGCCTGTAATCGGTTGTCGATACAGGCCTTTTCATAGCGACTGAGGTGCGGCATAGATCGTACCGACAAGTAAAAGGGACATTGGGCGTTGAAACTTTCCCAAGGTATCGGAATTCTGACGTTGGTGTCGGCGCTTGGTGCGTGTGGCGAACGCGAGCTTATCCTTGATGGGGAGCGGTTCGGCGTGCGCGATGCGCTTTTAGCTGAAGGTGCCGAGGGTGCAGAAGCGGTTTCCGCCAATGTCGTGCGCCCGATCAGCCTTCCTGCACAGCAGTCACAGACCGATTGGTTGCAGACACGGGGCAACGCTGCGCACCGGGTTGTGCATCCAGCGCTGGGAACGTCCCTGACAAGCACGTGGAGCGTGAACATCGGTGCGGGCGACAGCCGTAAGCACAAGATCACGGCGGAACCGGTTATCGCTGGCGGCCGTGTGTTCACTTTGGATTCTCAAAGCCGCGTGATGGCGCATTCGACATCTGGCGCGGTTCTGTGGTCGGCCGACCTGACCCCAGCGACAGAGCGCGCAGAAGATGCCTCTGGTGGCGGGCTTGCCTTTGGGGATGGCCGTTTGTTCGTGACCACCGGTTTTGGGGCGCTTGTGGCGCTTGATCCGGCCACCGGCCAAGAACTGTGGGAGCAAAAAACCGAAGCCGCAGTAAGCGGCGCGCCATCTTACCGCGATGGTTTGGTTTATGTCGTTTCGCGTGACAACCGCGCATGGGCGATTACCGCCGACGATGGCCGCGTTCAGTGGCAATTGCCGGGCACACCATCCGAATCCGGCATGGTGGGCGGCGCTGCACCTGCGGTGACTGATCGTCTGGCGGTATTCCCGTTCGGATCATCCGAAATGGTGGCGACCCTGCGCAAAAGCGGTGTGCGGGTATGGGCCTCGTCCATCTCGGGGCAGCGGCGCGGCCGGGTTTATACGACCATCAGTGACATCACGGGTGATCCGGTGGTGGATGGAAACGTAATTTATGTTGGCAACCAGTCCGGCCGTACGGTGGCGATCAGCGCCTCAAGCGGCGAGCGGTTGTGGACAGCGAATGACGGTGCCTACAGCCCGGTTTTCCCGGCTGGCGACTCTGTCTTCCTTGTGTCGGATCAGGCCGAACTGGTGCGCCTTGATGCGGCAACTGGCGAACGTGTCTGGGCGGTAGAGCTGCCTTACTTCGTCAAGGAAAAGACAAAACGGCGCAAATCAATCTATGCCCATTACGGCCCGGTGCTGGCTGGTGGGCGGCTTGTTGTTGCGTCCGATGATGGGCTTGTGCGCTTTTTCTCTCCTGAAAGTGGCGCGCTTGTCGGAACGTTGGAATTGCCCTCTGGCGCATCGGCAGAGCCGGTCGTGGCGGGCAGCACACTTTACCTTGTGACCTCGAACGGCCAATTGCACGCTTTCCGCTGACGCGAGAATGGTGTAGGCGGGCGGCTTGGAATCGCTTCGGAGCTTCAGATGAGCTTTACGCTGGCCATTGTTGGCCGCCCCAATGTGGGGAAATCAACGCTATTTAACCGCCTGGTTGGCAAACGCCTGGCGCTGGTCGACGACCAGCCCGGCGTCACGCGCGACTTGCGCGAAGGCGAAGCGCGCCTTGCCGATCTGCGGTTCACCGTGATCGACACCGCCGGTCTGGAAGAGGCGACGGATGAATCGCTTCAGGGTCGGATGCGGCGTTTGACTGAACGCGCGGTTGAAATGGCAGACATCTGTCTGTTCATGATCGACGCGCGCGCGGGTGTCTTGCCTGCCGACGAAGTGTTCGCCGAAATCCTGCGCAAGAAATCCGCGCATGTCATTCTGGCCGCGAACAAGGGCGAAGGGGCCGCTGCCGACGCTGGCGTGATCGAAGCTTATTCTCTTGGCCTTGGGGAGCCTTTGCGTCTGTCCGCCGAACACGGCGAAGGCATGAACGAGCTTTACACGATGCTTCTGCCCCTGGCCGATGAGTTCGCTGAAAAAGCTGCGATGAACGCGCCGGAAACGGACGTCGACGTTGATGAAGACGACGAAGGCCCGCGCGTTCCGACAAAAGCACGGCCCTTGCAAGTTGCTGTTGTTGGTCGCCCGAATGCGGGCAAATCGACTTTGATCAACCAGATCATCGGCGAAGACCGGCTTTTGACCGGCCCCGAGGCCGGGATCACCCGCGACGCCATCTCGACCCAGTTTGAATGGGAAGGCACACCGGTGCGTATCTGGGACACCGCCGGGATGCGCAAGAAAGCCAAGGTTCAGGAAAAGCTTGAAAAGCTATCCGTGTCTGATGGCCTGCGTGCGGTTAAGTTCGCCGAAGTCGTTGTGGTGCTGCTGGATGTTGGCATCCCCTTCGAACAACAGGATCTGCGCATCGCCGATCTGGCCGAACGCGAAGGTCGTGCCGTTGTTATTGCCGTCAACAAGTGGGACCTTGAAGACGAAAAGCAGGACAAGCTTAAAGAACTGCGCGAGGAATTCGCGCGTTTGCTGCCCCAGCTGAAAGGTGCGCCTTTGGTGACCGTTTCTGCGAAGACGGGCAGGGGCATGGACAGACTTCACGCCGCGATCATGAAATCGCACGAAGTTTGGAACCGTCGCGTTTCAACGGCGCGCCTGAACCGCTGGCTGACTGGTATGCTAGAGGTGCATCCGCCCCCCGCACCGGGCGGCAAGCGCATCAAGCTGCGGTATATGACACAGGTAAAAACCCGCCCGCCGGGCTTTGTTGTGATGTGTTCGCATCCTGAAAAGCTGCCGGAAAGCTATAAGCGGTATCTGGTAAACGGGTTGCGCACGGACTTTGACATGCCGGGTACGCCGATCCGACTGACGATGCGCAGTCAGGCGGATAAGAACCCCTATAAGGGCAAGAAAAAGTCGACCCCGTCGCGGTTGCGCAAGCATTTGGATAAGAAGCCGCACGGCGAATAATCGATTGGCATCGCGGGTGGTTCAGCTGCCCGCGATACTTTGCGCGCTGGTGTGAATTCTTGGAAATCGTCCGCGATCACGCGCCCCATATCCAAGCATTTTCTAATCATAGCTTGTCATAAGAACGCCGACGCAATCGAGTTGCGCCGGCGTTTTGATCGTCAGATTTTTGGCCGGTCTTTAGATGACGACGGCAGCGCCTTCCGTGGCAATGCCGACATTCTGGCGGAAGCTTTCAAACATCTCGCGTCCAAGGCCCTGACGGTTCGCAGTCAGATCAACGGTGATTGCCTCGCGCGTGTCAAAGTCGGCTTCCAGCACGGCAAGCGTGCCTTCGACCGCGTCCAAGCGGATCAAATCGCCATCGCGCACTTTGGCCAGCGGGCCACCTTGCGCAGCTTCGGGGCAAACGTGGATGGCGGCAGGAACTTTGCCCGACGCGCCCGACATGCGCCCATCCGTTACCAGCGCAACCTTTAGGCCGCGATCTTGCAACACAGCAAGAGTAGGGGTCAGCGAGTGAAGTTCGGGCATCCCGTTCGCCTTTGGCCCTTGGAAGCGGACCACAACGATGGTGTCTTCGGTGAATTCCCCGGCTTTGAAGGCTGTTTTCACATCTTCTTGGTCGTGGAAGACGCGCGCTTTGGCTTCGATCACATGGCGTTCTGGTGCGACAGCAGACACTTTGATCATGCCGCGGCCCAAGTTCCCGTTCAGGCTTTTCAACCCGCCCGATTTCTGGAACGCGTCCGACGCCGGGCGCAGGATTTTTTCGTTCAGCGATTTGCCAGCACCGTCTTGCCATTTAACCGCGCCGTCGATCAGCTTTGGCTCTTTCGTATAAAGCGCAAGACCATCGCCCGCGACGGTGACGGTATCAGGGTGCAGGTGGCCACCGTCCAGCAGCTCTCCGATCATATAGCCAAGCCCACCGGCGGCGTGGAAATGGTTCACGTCGGCTAGGCCGTTCGGGTAAACTTTGGCCATCAATGGGGTCACTTCGGACAGGGCGGCGAAATCGTCGATGTCGATGATAACGCCAGCGGCACGGGCCATCGCGGGCAGGTGCAGCACAAGGTTGGTCGAACCACCGGTGGCCATCAGGCCAACGATACCGTTCACAAACGCTTTTTCGTCAAGCACTTGGCTGGCCGGGCGGAAGTCGTTGCCAAGGGCCGTGATCGCCAATGCCCGTTCCGCACCCGCCGCAGTCAGTGCATCGCGCAGCGGTGTGTTCGGGTTCACGAAAGACGCGCCGGGCAGGTGAAGCCCCATGAACTCCATCAGCATCTGGTTAGAGTTCGCGGTGCCGTAGAACGTACAGGTGCCGGGGCCGTGGTAAGAGGCCATCTCGGCCTCCATCAACTTGTCGCGGCCCACTTCGCCGGTCGCGAATTGTTGGCGGACTTTGGCTTTTTCGTCGTTGGGCAGGCCGCTGACCATCGGGCCAGCGGGCAGGAACACCGCCGGGATGTGGCCAAAGCTGGCGGCGGCCATCACAAGGCCGGGCACGATCTTATCGCACACCCCAAGGAACACGGCCGCATCGAATGTGTTGTGCGACAGGCCCACGCCCGCCGCCAATGCGATCACGTCGCGGGAAAACAGCGAAAGCTCCATCCCGGTCTGGCCTTGGGTCACGCCATCACACATGGCCGGAACGCCGCCCGCAACTTGGGCAGTGCCGCCAGCCTTGCGTACGGCTTGCTTGATTAGGTTGGGATATGTCTCAAATGGCTGGTGCGCCGAAAGCATATCGTTATAAGCAGTGATGATGCCAAGGTTCGGCGCGCGGCCATCGGCCAACGTGCTTTTGTCATCGCCCATTGCCGCATATGCGTGGGCTTGGTTGCCGCATGTCAGGTGGGCGCGGGCGGTTCCCGCGTCTGTTGCGCGGGCCATACGGTCAAGATACGCCGACCGGCTATCGCGGGATCGTTCGATGATCTGGTCGGTGACCTTGGCGACGGTGCTGTTAAGGGCCATGATTTTGTTCCTTCCGAAGCGCGGTGTGCCTTGGGCGCAGATATAACGGTTAGCGCTAACAAGGCCAAGTGCAATTGTCGGCGCTCTCCCTATGGTAGTGTAGATAGTGATATTTGGCGATAAACGCCCGCATTTGCTTGATTTATCTAACTATTGCCTCATTTTCGTTGCTTGAAATGCAAATTCTAATGTTGCAAGTAGCTTAAGAACACATCTCAGAGAGTTTAACGGGTGCTTTGAGGGTGGCGCTAACATTCGTAGCCTCGCAAGGGCGATGCGCGAATGTTTGTGGTGCGGTATAGATTAGAACATCGGGTGCGGTTCACCCACAATGGAGTGTACAATGCGGAAATTCAGACTTGGTGTCGTACTTATCGCGGCGATGAGCCTTTCAGCCTGTGAAGAGTTCGTTAGTGCGGCCTCTGGTAGCTTGACGGGTGAAGCACACGAAGGCCTTCCCCTTCCACTGATGGAAGAACCGGTGAACGTCACGCGCAGTGCCGTGGTTGTTCCTGAGCGGCTAGAGGTGAACCACGCCAATACCTATTTCCCGAACGCCGACATTGTTTGGCGTGAAGATCCGTTTGGCGACCGTCGCGCTCAGGTTAAGGCTATTATCGAAAACGCGCTGGCACAAGGTGTTGCAACGCACAAATCTGGCCGCCGGGTAGCCGTTGAGATTCAGATCGAGCGGTTCCACTCGCTGACCGAAAAAACCCGGTACTCGGTTGGTGGAACACACGACATTCATTTCTTCATCACGGTTCGCGATGCGCGTACCGGCGACGTTATTGCCGGCCCACAGTTCGTTACGTCCGAGCTGGAAGCATTCGGCGGTGATCGCGCGCTGGAAGCGATGAGCCGTGGTCAGACCCAGAAAGTGCGTATCACAGAATACATGACGCGCGTCTTTGACCGCCTTCTCGACGAGAAGTAATCAACCAAGATACCGTTTGATGGGGAGGGCTTTGCCCTCCCTTTTTCTTTGCGTAACGAACTGGCCTCTTTCTAAGCCATTCGGAACGGAGTAGGAGGGCGCTATGACAACATCTGATCTTCCCATTGTGCGGCTTCGCCCCAAGGCCAACGCCCGCGCCATTCGTCACGGTTTCCCGTGGGTTTTCGCAAATGAGCTTGTGACCGATCGCCGGACACAAGGCTTGGCGCCCGGTGCGCTGGCCGTGCTGGAAGACGCCGACCGCCACCCCATGGGGGTCGTAACGGTTAATACCGGCTCAAAGATCATCTGTCGGATGCTTGACCGTGATCCGACCGCCAAAATCGACGAGGCTTGGTTCGCCGACCGTTTGACCCGCGCGCTGGACATGCGTTCGCGTTTGTTCACCGACCCATTCTATCGTCTGGTTCACGCCGAGGCTGACGGAATGCCCGGTGTCGTGATCGACCGGTTTGGCGACTGTGCCGTTATTCAGCCCAACGCAGCTTGGGCCGACGTGATGATCGAGCCGCTAAGTGCGGCCCTTGCATCGGTGACGGGCGTGACAACCATCGTGAAAAACGGCACAGGCCGCGCACGGTCTTTGGAGGGGTTAACGGAAGAAACGGTGACCCTTCGTGGTGCAGTTGATGGGCCGATCCCGGTGCCGATGAATGGCGCGACCTATATGGCCGACATTCTTGGCGGGCAGAAGACCGGGCTGTTCTTTGATCAACGCCCCAACCATGCGTTCGCGGCCCGCCTGTCACAAGGCGCGCGCGTACTTGATGTATTTTCGCACGTTGGCGGCTTTTCCCTTGCGGCATTGGCTGCGGGCGCGGCCGAAGGGCTTGCCGTTGACGGCTCGGCCCCCGCGCTGGCGCTGGCCGAACAAGGCGCGCAGGCGATGGGCGTATCCGACAAGTTTGCGACCCGTAAGGGCGATGCATTTGATGTGATGGCCGCGCTTGCTGAAGAGGGGCAGCAATTCGATGTGGTAGTCTGTGACCCGCCAGCCTTCGCACCTTCAAAACCATCGCTTGAGGCAGGTCTGCGGGCCTATGAACGTGTGGCGCGCATGGCTGCGCCCTTGGTGGCCGAAGGCGGTTATCTGGCTCTGTGTTCGTGTTCACACGCTGCGGATTTGTCAAAGTTCCGCACGGCGTCCGCGCGTGGCATTGGCCGGGCGGGGCGGACCGCGCAGATTATCCAAACAGGGTTTGCTGGGCCGGATCATCCTCTTCTGCCGCAACTTGCCGAAAGCGGCTATCTTAAGTCGTTGTTTTTCCGGCTTGATCCATGAAGGTTCTGTTGGACGCCTGCGTTCTTTATCCCACGGTTTTGCGGGAAATCTTGCTAGGCGTCGCAGCAAAAGGGCTTTTTACGCCGCTGTGGTCTGAACGCATTTTGGAAGAATGGGCACGCGCGGCGCGCAAGATTGGCCCAACAGGAGAGGCGCAGGCCCGCGGCGAAATCGCGCTGTTGCGTGCGTCGTGGCCCGCCGCAAGCGTTCAGCCACACGCGAAGGATGAGGCGCGGCTGTGGCTTCCAGATCCGGCTGATGTACATGTGTTGGCAGCGGCCATTGCGGGGTCGGCTGACACGCTGCTTACCTTCAACGCGGTGGATTTTCCACGCAACACCCTGGCCGACGAAGGGTTGGAGCGCAAAGCACCGGATGAGTTCCTGTATGCGCTTTGGTGTGACGCGCCGGACGAAATCGAAGCCGCGATCAAAACAGTTCACGCCGAGGCAGAGCGGTTGTCAGGCGAAACGCTGAGCCTTCGGGCGTTGCTGAAGCGCGCGAAACTACCCCGTTTGGGCAAAGCGCTGGGTTAGGGGGCAACGCCCCATTTTGCCTCCAACGCCTCAATCGCGCGAATGCGTTCTTTGGTTTTGGGATGGCTCATCAACCATGCGGGTGCTGTTCCGCCATGGCTTGCTGTCAGCGCCTCTAGCTTTTCAAAAAGCGATTTTTGCGCGGCCGTGCCGATGCCCGCCTTGGCCAATAGGGCAGAGGCATATTCATCCGCCTCATATTCATCCTGACGGGACAGTCGCGCGGCCAGAAGGGTGGTCAACATGTTCGCGATATAGATGCCAATGCCGGGCAAGATGCGTGATAGAAACGCGCCAAGCGCCACGCGCATCGCGTTCTGCCCGGAAAAGTCGATCATCCGGCGGCGCGAATGGCCAAGGGCAACGTGGCCCAGTTCGTGCGCGATGACGGATGAAATCTCTTCGGCGGTGACGGCGCCGTCGCGGTATTTCTGGTAAAACCCGCGCGTGATGAAAATCCGCCCATCCGGGGCGGCAAGGCCGTTCACGGGGTCAATTTCATAAATGTGAACCTTGATCCGCGGCAGATCGAGCGCTTTCGCCATGCGATCTGTCAGCTTTTTCAACGTTGCATCGGCAAGTTCAGTTGACTTCGCGTCCAACTCTTTCGTCGTGCGCCATACCGAAAACCGGTACATCGCAAGGGCGTAGAGGACTGCCAGAAGGATCGGAGTAAGTTTCAACATAAGAAAGATATGGCGTCAGCCTTAGGGTTCGACAAGGTTATTTCAGCTCTGCTGAAGAAGTGCCTGTTGCGACTTTGATAGGCGAAGGATGATCGGTTGGGCATTCTAACGACCAGTTGCCCAAGACATGACTTTGGGACCGACGCCGGCCCAGAACATCCCCACCAATACAAAAGTAAGCGAAGACCAGATTGCAAAGAAAAATAAATTGGCACCGAATTTGTCCCACCTGATATGACGGTATATCACGGCCTGTTCCGGTTTTTGGGGGTTTATCCAAATCTGAATGGGCTTGTCTTCATCCAGATGTCGCAACAATTCGCGATTTGTGTTGTGGTAATAATTACGACGAACGCCGACAGTATTATCAAAGAAGACTTGGTCTGAGCGGTGTTCTTGATCATTCCAATCGTACCGATATTGCGTGACAAGTTTGTATTGTCGGCGTTCTGCCACATCAACATAGCTGGAAATGACCACGGCATCGGCGACCTCCCAGTCAGTCGCGTTCAGTGAATCCAAAACAGGTTTGAACGTCATGCTGGCCAATGGGAAAAGAGCAACCACAAACCCTAAGGCGATCAGGGTGATGATCGCGTTCCCTAAAAAAGAACCATCCTTGCCAGTGTCTTCGTCTTCCAAAACGTGTTTGTCCTATGCGGAGCTGACCACTATCGCACCTTAGGAGAAATGCCTCTGTCGTCGCAATTCTAATGGATACCGGGCGCAAAGCAGCCCTTAGCGCCCCAGTTCTTTCATCCCGCGTTCGATCCCTTCTAGGGTCATGGGCACCATTCGATCATCAAAAATCTCGCGGATCATCTGAACGGATTGGGTGTAGTGCCAGTATTTTTCGGGCAGGGGGTTTAGCCACAGGTTGGCGGACCATTTGTCCCGGGCGCGGCGCAGCCAGTCTTCGCCGGCTTCGGGGTTCCAGTGTTCGTTTGCGCCGCCGGGAAAGGCGATCTCGTAGGGGGACATGGATGCATCGCCCACGAAAATGCACTTATAGTCTGGGCCATAGGTGTTCAGCACTTCCCAAGTGGGGGTCTGCGCTTCCCACCGGCGCCGGTTGTCGCGCCAGACACCTTCGTACAGGCAGTTGTGGAAGTAATAGTATTCCAGATGCTTGAATTCCGCCCGCGCGGCGGAAAACAGTTCTTCCACCAGTTTGATGTAAGGGTCCATCGATCCGCCCACATCAAGGAACAGCAGCACCTTTACGGCATTGCGTCGTTCGGGGCGGGTTTTCACATCCAGATAGCCGTGGTCGGCGGTAGCTTTGATCGTGCCGTCAAGGTCCAGCTCTTCGGCCGCGCCGTCACGCGCCCATCGGCGCAGGCGTTTCAGCGCGACTTTGATGTTGCGCGTGCCAAGTTCCACGCTGTCATCAAGGTTCTTGAATTCGCGTTTGTCCCAAACTTTCACCGCGCGCTGGTGGCGGCTTTCTTTCTGGCCGATGCGCACGCCTTCGGGGTTGTACCCATAAGCGCCAAAAGGGGACGTGCCAGCGGTGCCGATCCATTTATTCCCACCCTGATGGCGGCCTTGCTGTTCTTTCAGCCGCTCTTTCAGGGTTTCCATCAACTTGTCGAACCCGCCAAGCGCGTCAATTTCGGCTTTTTCTTCGTCGCTTAGATGCTTTTCGGCCATCTTTTCCAGCCAGTCGGCGGGAAGGTCCACGGCCTCTAGCACGTCGTCGAACGAGATGCTTTCAAGCCCTTCAAAGCTGGCCGCGAAGGCGCGATCGAATTTATCAAGGTTCCGCTCGTCCTTCACCATTGCGGTGCGGGCAAGGTAATAGAAACCTTCGATGTCATATGTGACCAGCCCGGCCTTTACCCCTTCCAGAAATGCCAAATATTCGCGCAGGGAAACGGGCACCCCGCCGTCGCGCAAATTTTGGAAAAACGGCAGGAACATGAGCTTAGACCAAACGCTCCAGAATGACAGTCAGGACCATGCCAAGAAGGGCAAAGGCAATACCATAACCCACCGCGTATTGAGCAATATCAAACCCTTTGCCCTTGCGCCGTTTGGCCTGCAAACCACCCCAAATTGCGCCGATGACTAGGCCTGCGATAACGATCATTGTGTCTGGTCCCCTGGGCTGAGTACGGCAATTTCAGTAAGCCGCGTGCGCACCTCTTTATCCGAGCCGAAGCCATAACGCGCCCAGCCCAAACTGTCGAGCCGTACAGCCTGTGCTTCGCCGGGGCGTTGTAGCAGGTCAAGCGCTTCGGCTTTTATCATCAGCATGGTCGCCAGAAGTGCCGCGTTTTGCGAGGCGACGACCGGGGGAAGGTGAACATTGATGATTGTCAGCGCAGCGTCGGGTTGCCCTGCTGAAAGTGCGAAGGCGGCCAGATGCATGGCAACATGGGCCTCTTGCACCTTAGTTTCGGGGGTTTCTGAATAGATGTTCCCGGCTTGCAAGAACGCGGTTAACGCGGCTTCGCCATCAACTGGCAGGCTTAAACGCCCCAAGACAAACAGCGTAAAGGCCAAGCGGTTACCGCCAATGCCTTGGCTTTGGGCGATGTTCAGGGCCCTTTGAGCCGCCGCCCGCCTGCGCGAGTTTGACGCGCCCGGCCCAAGGGCTGTTTCCATTGCGTCAATCCAAGACCGTGGGGTCGGAACAACGTTAGAATACGAAACACGTTGGCCCCGCGGATTTAGGCGGGCCAGCAGGGCAGGCAGGCGTGCCTCAACCTGATCGCGGGTCATGCCGTTGCGCAGTTCGGGCGCGTAGTACATGCGCAAGATCAGCATATCAAAGCCGGTTAAGACCGTATGGAAATTGTCATCGTTAAAGATGCTGTCGGGCAGGCGATAAAGGTCATTCAAAGGACCAAGGGCCTGTGCCAGCTCTTCGTGTAGGCAATCGCGAACTTCTTGTGGGCTTACATCGTTGGGCAGAAAAACGGCCACGGTTTCGCGGCTGTCCAGGGTGGTCCAGTCAACTGCACTGCTGCGCCGAAGGCGCCGGTATTCGGCCCAGCTTGAAATGCGTGGCACCACAAAGCAGGCGGCCTGTGGAACAAGGCGCTGAAGCTGCGTGCGGGGCAGGGTTTCGATGGTGATGTTGGCCTGCGCATTGGTTGGGACACGACGGATATCGATGCCCGCTTCGTTGCGCAGCCTAGACATCAGTGCCGCCAAGTCAGGGCCAAGGCTGGCAGGCGCACCGGCGGTCACGCGCACGGTCACGGGTTCGGCAAAGCGTGTCAGCTGAGGCACCTCGCGCCCGCTTTCCATTCGAAAGGTCAGATCCATGAAGTCTTGGGCGATTTCCGTGTTCGACCGCGAGGGGGGCGTTACCTGCTGGCGTTCGAAAGTTTTCATGGGTGGAAGGTCAAAGGCAGGCGCACGACGCTTGGGCAAATCGGACGTGGGCGGCGCAGCGCAGGCACCCAGCACCAAGCAAGCCAAAAGGGTAAGGCGAAGCTTCAAATACTTAGCTCCTGACGTATTTCAAGAAAGGGGTCAGCACACCCACACGGTCATAAAGCTGCCGGGCGGTCTTGTTCGTGTCTTGGGTGTTCCAATAGACCTGAGGCGCGCCTTCGGCCTCTGCGGCGGCATAGACGGCTTCGATCAAGGCGCGCCCAACGCCGCTGCCACGCACGTCAGGGTCTGCATACAGATCTTGCAAGTAACAGACGTTTTCGACTTTCCAGCCATGCCGGTGAAACAGGTAATGCACCAACCCAACCGCACGCCCATCTTTCACCGCCAGCAACCCGTGAAAGTCCTGCGGGTCGTCGCCAAGTAGCCGCGCGAAGGAAGACTGATAAACCTCTTCGCTGAGAGAGGTTTCATAGAATGCCAGATAGTCCCCCCAAAGGCGGCGCCAGTCTTGTTCGTCAGCCGATGTGAGTGGGCGAATCGTGAGTTCTGTCACAGCGATCCTCGATTCAGGACAATTACTGGTCACGTTACAATCAATACGCGGGCGAAGGAAACGCCCGCGCTGTCACTTCGGCGCGACTGATCGGCTTAGCGTTGTTGGCGCCGCGCCATGAACGCAAGGCGTTCGAAAAGCTGCACATCCTGTTCGTTCTTCAACAGCGCGCCGTAAAGCTTGGGCAGGGCGTTACTGCCTTCGCGTTTCAGATCTTCGGGCGAAAGGTCTTCGGCAAGAAGAAGCTTCAGCCAATCCAGAACTTCCGACGTCGATGGCTTTTTCTTAAGCCCCTGCGTTTCGCGGATTTCATAGAATTGCGTCAAAGCAGCAGTCAAAAGCTGGGGCTTAAGGCCGGGGTGGTGGACCTCGACGATCTTTTTCATCACATCCATGTCGGGGAATCCGATGTAGTGGAAGAAACAGCGCCGCAAGAAGGCGTCTGGCAGCTCTTTTTCGTTATTCGAGGTGATGATCACGATGGGGCGCGTTTCCGCACGGACTGTCTCGCCGGTTTCGTAAACGTGGAACTCCATCCGGTCGAGTTCCTGCAAAAGGTCGTTGGGGAATTCGATGTCGGCCTTGTCGATCTCATCAATCAGCAGAACGGTTTTGTGCTTTGCCTCGAACGCCTGCCACAACTTCCCTTTGCGAATATAGTTTTTGACGTCGTTCACACGTTCATCGCCCAACTGGCTATCACGCAAACGGCTTACGGCATCATATTCATAAAGCCCCTGCGCCGCACGCGTGGTCGACTTGATGTGCCATTCGATCATGGGCAGATTAAGCGAGGCCGCAACCTGCCGGGCAAGCTCTGTTTTACCTGTTCCAGGTTCGCCCTTAACCAGCAGTGGCCGCTCCAGCGCGACGGCGGCGTTCACTGCCACAGAAAGGTCTTCGGTGGCTACGTAAGTTTCCGTTCCGGCAAATTTCATCTTTTTTCCCATGACGTGGCGGCGCATTGTGCAACCATTTTAACTAGGCTACAAAAAGCCTTAAAGCGGACTATATGCTAGTGACAAGCATGACGCATTCCGATAAAGCCTGCCGGAGGAGAGCCGGGTGACTGACGTTCCGACGACATTCGGGCCCGGCCTGCGAGAAGGAGCAGGTATGAAAGCCGAAGTTTTCTTGCCCGACGATTACCGCCCGGCAGAAGACGAGCCGTTTATGAACGACCGTCAGCTGGAGTATTTTCGCCGCAAGTTGATTAACTGGAAGAACGATCTTCTGAATGAAAGCCGTGAGACCATTGAGGGTCTCCAAGATAGCACCCGAAACATTCCCGATGTTGCAGACCGTGCATCTGAAGAAACCGATCGCGCATTAGAACTGCGTACTCGGGATCGTCAGCGTAAGCTCGTTGCGAAAATCGACTCGGCATTGCGCCGGATTGATGAAGGGGAATATGGGTACTGCGAAGACACCGGAGAGCCAATTTCCCTGAAGCGTCTGGATGCACGTCCGATTGCGACCATGAGCCTTGAAGCTCAGGAGCGTCACGAGCGGCGTGAAAAAGTTCACCGCGACGATTAATCGTCACGGGGATTGAAGGAAATACCAGCACCGGGGCAATTTGCCCCGGTGTTTCATTAAGGAAGACACGATGCTGATCGGGCGGAAGTTTACCGTTCTTGGGGGCGGTATTGGCGGGCTTGCTGCGGCGACCGCACTGGCTCAAAGGGGCGCGCAGGTTACCGTTCTGGAACAGGCGGACGCAATCCGCGAAGTCGGTGCAGGGATGCAGATCAGCCCGAACGGCGCCGCAGTTTTGCGCGGCCTTGGGCTTGGCCCGATGCTGGAAGATATGGGTGTGCGGGCGCGCGCTGTGCGTTTGGTGGATTTCCGAAAAAGCAGCAAGGTTCTGGAACTGGACTTGTCCAAAACCGATGGCGCTTATTATTTCGTACATCGCGCCGACCTTCATAACTTACTGGCAACCGCGGCCCGCGAGGCGGGCGTAAAGCTGCGCCTGCTGCAAAAAATCACCAACGTAGAGCTGTGCGGTGAAGAGGGGGTCCGCGTTACCTCGGCCCAAGGGGCAGAGCGTAAGGCGCAATTCCTGATTGGTGCAGACGGGCTTCATTCTGTGCTGCGCGATGTTGTAAACGGCCCCTCAACGCCTGAATTCACAGGGCAGGTGGCATGGCGCGCAACCGTACCAGTGGATGAATCGCGTGAGCCTGTCGTTACCGTACACATGGGCCCCGGACGCCACATCGTCAGCTATCCACTGCGCGGTGGGAAGGCGATGAATTTCGTCGCCGTCGAGGAACGCGACATCTGGGCCGAAGAAAGCTGGTCACACACGGATGACCCCGAAAACTTGCGGGCGGCTTTTGCGGGGTTTGCCCCTGACATTCGCGCACTGTTAGACCGCGTGGAAAGCGTGCATCTGTGGGGCCTGTTCCGGCATCCGGTTGCTGAAACCTGGTTCAAGGGAAACGCTGCGCTTATTGGCGATGCCGCCCACCCAACGCTGCCGTTCCTTGCCCAAGGTGCGAATATGGCGCTTGAGGATGCGTGGGCTTTGACCTCTGCGTTGGCAAATAATGATGACACACAACAAGCTCTTGCCGCTTATCAGGCGGTTCGCCGGAAGCGGTGCGAAAAGATCGTTGATGCGGCGTCCAAGAACGCGCGGAATTACCACCTTAGCTTTCCACCGCTACGTTTCGCAGCACACACCGCGCTGCGCGTCGGTGGGGCGCTTGCGCCAAGTGTTATGTTGGGCAAATTCGACTGGCTTTACGGATATGACGTTACCCAAACCTGTCCGTGATTGTGGGGCTGGTGTTCGGCAAATCCTCAGCTAATCTGTTGCAAACGAAGCGGTGTGTTGCCGCTTTCCAAGTTATCTAATCGTCAGCAAGGAACAATAGAAATGGCGCTGGAAGATGCTTCAAAAGAGGTCGATAACGCATTCACACGAAAAGGTTTTCGTGGATTGGCGTTTGAAAATGCCTTTGCCGGTGCGACCAGTTTCCTGCGGCGGACATACACAAAAGACCTGACCGGCGTTGATCTGGCGATAACGGGTATTCCGTTTGATCAGGCCGTCACCAACCGCCCCGGCACGCGGCTTGGCCCCCGCGCCATCCGCGAGGCGTCGGCGCTTCAGGCGTTTGATCCGCCCTATGGTTGGGGGTTTGACCCGTTGGAAGAGTTCAACATCGCTGATTACGGCGATATGGCGTTTGACTATGCGAACACCTCGGCCTTTCCGGCGGCACTTACGGCGCATATCGCGGGTATCCTGGATGCAGGCGCGGGCAGCATCACATTGGGCGGCGATCACTATATATCGTTCCCGATCCTGAAGGCCTATGCCGACAAATTCGGCCCGCTTTCGCTTTTGCATTTTGATGCGCATTCCGACACATGGGCCGATGACGACATGGATCGGATCGATCACGGAACGATGTTCTATAAGGCCGTTAAGCTTGGCCTGATTGATCCAAAGCGTTCAATGCAGGTGGGCATTCGCACGGAAAACCCCGACACCTTGGGCGTAAACATCATTGATGCCCGTGAAGTGCACGAAAAAGGCCCGCAGGCCGCCGTGGCAAAGATCAAAGAGATTTTGGGCGACCGTCCGACCTACCTGACCTTCGACATCGATGCGCTTGACCCGGCCTATGCTCCGGGGACGGGTACGCCGGTTTGGGGCGGGCTGACCAGTGCGCAAGCCGCGATTATGCTGCGTGATCTGGCAGGGATAAACATGGTCGGCGGTGACGTGGTTGAGGTTTCGCCGCCCTTTGACACCACAGGTGCTACAGCCGTCGCAGGGGCGCATGTCGCGATGGAGCTTCTGTGCCTATGGTGCTGGAACAAAAGAGAAAACAAAGATCGGACTGATAGTTCAAAATGATCTTGGGCAGCCATGCGCCCGTCCAGTGAATGAATGATCAGCCGAGATTGGAGAGACGCTGCATGAGCGGTTATTTGGTCAACACAGTCGCGGTCGTTGCTGTGATTTTGGTTTTAGCGTCAGCTTACGTCCGCTTTGTGCCGACTGTTCCTGATCGTTGGCATATCGATCCGCTGACGGCCGCTTCGCCCGGTCAGGCCGGCGTTTTGGCGCGTGTCAACGGCGGGGATATCGTGCCAATAGGCTATGATGAGGGTTCGGCAGAATTGCTTGCCCGTTTGGACAAGATCATTCGTGCGACACCGCGAACAAAGCATATCGCTGGCAGTATCGAAGACGGGCGTTTGACTTATCTAACCCGCTCGCGTGGGTTCGGATTTCCAGACTTTGCAACGGTCACAGTTGAACAGGTGGATGGGCAAAGCTTTCCGGTAATTTTGTCGCGCCTTCGGTTTGGAAAATCGGACCTAGGCGTCAACCGCCGCCGCGTTTCTGGCTGGTTGTCCGCGTTGGAACAGCGCGGGTGAGGCTGGCCATTGCGGCTATGGCGAGCCACGAAGAGTAGGCGAACCTCGTTCCAATCCATCGCGGCGGGCGACGCCCCCTTGACCACGCGGTCGTGGTGCGCAAAAGAACACCATGGTTCCCTTTGATAAATTAGATCAGATCACCCAACGCTTTCAGTTCCTTGAGGCAAAGCTTGCCACGGGGGCGATGGATGATTTTGCCCAGATCAGCCGTGAATACGCTGAGCTTAAGCCCGTCGCGGATCAGATCGCGGAATATCGCCAACTTCTGGATGACATCGCAGAGTCCGAGCTGATGCTTGAAGACCCTGAGATGAAAGAATTGGCCGAGGATGAGCTGCAAACGCTTCAATCCCGTGTCCCCGAAGCGGAAGAGGCGCTGCAACTTGCGCTTTTGCCCAAAGATGCGGCTGACGCGCGTGCGGCGATCATCGAAATTCGCCCCGGTACAGGCGGCGACGAAGCCGCGCTTTTCGCGGGTGACCTTTTGCGGATGTACCAGCGTTATGCGGAAAAGCAGGGCTGGAAGTTCGAGATTATCGAAGAATCGCAAAGTGAACTTGGCGGGATCAAAGAGGTCGTTGCCAATGTTCTGGGGCAGGGCGTGTTCGCGCGTCTGAAATACGAATCCGGCGTTCACCGCGTTCAGCGCGTGCCAACGACAGAGTCGGGCGGGCGCGTTCATACCTCGGCTGCGACGGTCGCTGTTTTGCCCGAGGCGGAAGAGGTCGACATCGACATTCCTGCCGGTGACATCCGAATTGATACAATGCGTGCAAGTGGTGCGGGCGGCCAGCACGTTAACACCACGGATTCGGCTGTTAGGATTACTCACCTGCCAACCGGGCTGATTGTCACCAGTTCTGAAAAGTCGCAGCACCGGAACCGTGAAATCGCGATGCAGGTTCTGCGAAGCCGTCTTTACGATCTTGAACGCCAACGGGTGGACAACGAACGTTCAGCCGACCGTAAGGCACAAGTGGGCAGCGGGGACCGTTCCGAACGGATCAGAACCTATAATTTCCCGCAGGGCCGCATGACGGACCACCGTATCAACCTGACGCTTTATAAGCTGGATCAGGTGATGCAGGGCGATCTGGACGAGGTAATCGACGCGCTGATCTCGGACGATCAGGCCCGCAAACTGGCCGAGATGGAAGGATGAGCCGCACCGTCGGTGCCGCGATGAAAGATGCCGCCGAGGCGCTTTCGCGTGCAGGTGTGGAAAGCGCGGCAAAAGATGCGCGGCTGTTGATGGCGCGCACGCTTGGCCGGTCAATCCCGGACCCAACCGACCAGTTGAACGAAGCCGATGAACAGCTTTTCGCAGACTTGGTTGACCGGCGTATTGCGCGCGAACCTCTGTCGCACATCCTTGGTCAGCGCGCTTTCTTTAAGCACGAGTTTCACGTCTCAAAAGATGTTCTTGATCCACGGCCCGAAACCGAGGCGCTGGTGGTTGAGGCGCTTTCGCATCCCTTCGAAACTGTGGTCGATCTTGGCGTAGGGTCTGGTGCGATCCTTTTGTCATTGTTGGCAGAGCGGCCCACCGCGCGCGGGCTTGGCACCGATAAATCACAGGCTGCGCTGGCGGTTGCTCAGCAGAACGCTCAACGTCTTGGTGTCGCGGAACGTTGCGAATTCAAGTGTTCGGATTGGTTCGAAGACGTGGATGGCCGGTTTGATCTGATCGTATCGAACCCGCCATATATCGCCGCCGATGAAATGCCCGCCCTTGCGCCCGAGCTTTCTTACGAACCGGAAATGGCGCTGACCGATCATGCCGATGGGCTGTCCGCGTATCGCGCGATTGCGGCCGGTGCGTTAGGGCACCTGACCCCCGGTGGCGCGCTGATGGTAGAGATCGGGCCAACCCAAGCCGCCGATGTGCGCGCGATTTTTCAGGCGGCGGGGCTTGAAAATGTGGTTGTCCGTCCCGACCTTGATGGCAGGGACCGCGTTGTTTCTGCGCGGGCCCCGGCAACCAAACCGTTCTAAACAGTTGCCTGCTGCGCATAGATTTTGCCAAAATAGCATCTCTTGCGCATTTTTTGCTTGTCTTGCTGCGAATGCCATGGTTATTCGAACAAGCGAGCGGCGGGATGCTACATGCGGTCCCCCTCGTGGTATAAGCCAGACAATCGCCCGGACCCGGTGAGGACTGCGCAAAAGGCGCAGCACGGGTTCGAAGAAGCCACTATAAGGCTGGAACCAGATAAAAAACATGAGATCATCTAAGTCACGTTCGCGGTCGAAATCGAACCGCTCGCGCTCTATGGGCAACATCGTCAACCGTGTGTTTGACAGTTCTGGCCCCGAGGGCAAGGTGCGCGGTACACCGCAACAAATCATTGAAAAATACAATCAACTGGCACGTGATGCGCAGCTGAGTAATGACCGCGTCGCGGCTGAAAACTTTCAGCAACACGCCGAACATTACACAAGGCTTCTAAGCGAAGCGCAGCGTGAACAAGACGCACGTCGCGAACAGCAAGAACAGCAACAGCAGGGCCGTGATCGTCAGCGCGACAATCGTGATCAGCGCAACGATCAGCAAAACCAACAGCCCGAAGTGGTTAACGCTGACTCGCAGCCTCAGCCCCAAGGGCAACCCCAGCCTGAACTTGAGCAGAAGCCAAAAGAGCCTTCTAAGCCGGTCGTTTCTGATGTGATCGACATCAACGAAGGCGATGCTGACAGCGGCTTGGTGGAAACACCCGAAGAAAAGCCAGCACCGCGCAAGCGCACGCGCAAAAAGCCGGTTGCTAAGCCTGTAGAAGATACAGGCGAAGAAGCGCCACAGGCACCCGCTGCCGAATAAGTCGGACTGAATTCAGCCCTTGCCCGCCACCGCGCGGGCAAGCGCGCAAAACCCTTCGATTGAAACCTGTTCGGCGCGCAACGTGGGCTCCAACCCGGCTTCTTTCAAAACCTCTTCGATATTTGGCGCAACGCCCTTCAGGCTGGCCCGCAGCATTTTGCGGCGCTGATTGAACGCGGCTGCGACAACGCGGCTAAGCACTTTGTAATCCGCTGGAAATAGGGGCGTTTCACGGCGTGTGAGATGTACCACCGCAGAATGGATCTTTGGGGGCGGCGTGAAGGCTTCTGGCGGCAGCGTCATTACGATCTTCGCCTCGGCCCGCCACTGAGACAGGATCGCCAAGCGCCCATAGGTTTTCGACCCGGGTTGAGCGACGATCCGTTCGGCCACTTCTTTTTGAAACATCAGGGTCAGGCTGTCCCAGAAGGGGGGCCACTGTGCTGGGGTCAACCAGCGCACCAAAAGTTCCGTGCCGACGTTATACGGCAGGTTTGCCACAACGCGGATTGGTGGGGTTAGGTGGGCTGTAACGTCTAGGTCCAGCGCGTCGGCGTTTATCACCTCTAACCGGTCGGGATATTCGGCTGAAATCTCTGCTAGGGCCGCCATGCAGCGTGGATCTTTTTCAACCGCCAGGACGCGGCGCGCACCTTCGGCCAACAGACCGCGGGTCAGGCCGCCGGGGCCGGGGCCCACTTCCAGCACATCACAGCCGGTCAAATCGCCTGCTTGCCGTGCGATTTTGGCTGTAAGGTTTAGATCCAGCAAGAAATTCTGCCCAAGCGACTTTTTCGCCGAAAGCTCGTGCGTGGCGATGACTTCTCGCAGGGGCGGCAATCTGTCAATCGCGCTCATTTAGCTTTCTTTCTTTGTTGTTAGACCGGCGGATGGAACCCTAGTCGCCACGCGCCTTGGCCATATAGTCCGCCATTTGCAGGGCTTCAATCAGGCTGCCAGCATCTGCGATACCTTTGCCCGCAATATCAAACGCTGTCCCATGATCCGGAGAGGTGCGGATAAACGGCAAGCCCAGCGTGACGTTCACGCCGCCTGCGAAATCCAACGTCTTGATCGGGATCAGTGCCTGATCGTGGTACATCCCGATGGCGGCGTCGTACCGGGCGCGTGCCGGGGCGTGGAACATCGTGTCGGCGGGAAAGGGGCCCGTCAGGTTCATCCCTTCGGCGCGCAGCTTTTCCAAAACCGGAGTGATCAGCGTAATCTCTTCCGTTCCCATTTTGCCGCCTTCGCCCGCGTGCGGGTTCAGCCCAGCCACCGCGATGCGTGGGGTTTCGATGCCAAAGTCGTGGATCAACGCGGCATGGGTGATACGCACCGTGCTTTCCAACAGCTCTTCGGTCAGCGCGGCTGGGACTTCTGACAGGGGAATGTGGATGGTCGTTGGCACGACCTTAAGCGCGTCACAGGCCAGCATCATAACCACACGTTCGACACCAGCCAAAGCGGCCAGATATTCTGTGTGGCCGGGATAGGCAAAGCCCGCGCCATCTTGCAGCGCCTGTTTGTTGATCGGGTTCGTGCAAACGGCAGATGCGTGGCCTTCTTGGGTCAGCTCGACGGCGCGCGCGATGCCGGAAATGACTGCGGCTGCATTTTCTGCCGCCGGAGCGCCGGGCGTTGCGGGCGCTGGATAGGTCTGACGCAATACGGGCAGGGCGGTTGCAGAAACATGCACAGCCTCGGCTGGATCATGAATTTCGTGATGCGGTGTCCCAGAGGGCAAATGCGCCGGGTCACCGATCCAGAAAAACGGCAACCGAGCGCCCAGTTCTTCCCACGATTTTACCGTGATCTCTGGTCCAACACCGGCGGGTTCGCCCGCCGTTAGGGCGATTGGTGCACGGGTCATGGGTTGCGGATGATAGCGTCTGCCTTCAACTCGGCCAGATAGCTATCGGCATAGGACGTCAGTCGCTGGTTGAACAGACGTTGGCGGATGGCTTCACGATCCACGTCTTCGCCCAATTCAGCGGTGCGGCCACAAAGCATTAGAACCGACAGCACATTGCCCCGGTCCACCGTAACGCTTTCGCCTTCGTCCAGCTTGGCCAGTTCCAGCGCAAGGTCTTGGGGAAGCTCTGTCAAAGCAAGTGCCTGACGCACCAAGCGATCATCAGGAAGGCCCAAGGCGACGCCGTAAAGGTCATCACAGGTATCAACCTGATTACGCACATTTTCGGCCTCGGCCGTGTCACCAGCGGTCAAGAAGAACTGAGCGTATTCGATTGAAAGAGTTTCAGGCGCGGGCGCATCGGTTTCTTCAATCGCGCGCAGTTGGAACAGGGCAATCGCGTTTGGAACCGAAATTGGGTCCGTCACTTCGCCGGGGCCAAGCGACAGGACTTGTGATGCGATCGAAGGGGGCAGGTTGCCCAGATCAAGCCATTCGATACGGCCACCTTGTCCGCGCGACCCTGAAAGGGAATACTGGCGCGCTGCCGCAGCAAAGGCCTGAGGTGTTTTGATTTGTCTGCTAAGGCGCTCTGCCAAGGCTTTGCTTTGTGCTTCGAATGCGGGGGTGTCTGCCCGTAGAATGATTTCAGAAAGCAACACACGCGCTGATCCCTGACGCGAGGACAGCGCAAGGGCGCGGTCAATCTCTGCTTCGGAAATCTGGGCGCGTGGGCCGAACCGTGCGCGCACAACTTCGCGCCAAGCGATGCCAGCGTGCACAAAGTCACGGAAGGTTTCTTGGGCGACACCGGCATTGCCGATCGCGGCGGTGAATTCCTCTAGCGAAAGATTTGCGCGTCCGGCAAATTCGCTCATCCCGGCAAGAATTTGTTCTTCTGGGGGCTGCACACCAATATCTTTTGCCGCATCAAGGCGCAGGCGATCTTCGATCAACCCGTCCAATGCGGCATCTTCCGTGCTGCCCGGGCTGTTCAGCAATTTCATGAACAGGATGCGCTGTTGCACCTCGTAATTCGTGACCGCGCGGTCATTCACGATCACACGCGGTGCGAAGGCGCCACTGTTTTGCGCCGCCGCAGGGCCGGAAAAGGAAACGAGGCCAACGCAAAGGGCACTCAGTAAGCGGGTCAGTCGGGTCATTCTTGTGCCGTCCGTTCTGCTCTGTCTTATCGGGTGCAGCTGCGGGTGTAGGCGGTGTTGTCGCCCCCTGTGCCGAACCCGTTGAGGGATATTGTCAGACCGAAATCTGTCGTCGGCCTTACACTAGTCGAGGATGTGAAGCGGCGCGAGAGGGAAAGATCGACCGTAACGCATTCATTACGATACTCTAACCCAAGTCCTGCGCGTGCCGCACGTTCTGTCACGAAGTCATAGCGCCAGTCTATGTTTCCGGTCCAGTTTCGTTTCAGTCGATAAGAGGCATCCAAGAGCAACGCAGAGCTGTCCACGGTGCGATCTTCGGTAAAATTGGCCTCTTGCCAAACATAGCTGGAGGCAAGGTCCAACCGCTTGTAATCCCAATCGACGCGAAATTCGTTTCGGGTGAAGTTGAAAGCGTCATCAAAAACCGCGCGGTTTGTCAGCGACAGGTTTTCGGCTGTGTTCAGGTGCACCGCCGCCATCCAGTCGGAATTGATGCCGTCAAGGCCTGACCCAATGGAAAATTGGCTTAGGTTGCTTTCACGGAAAATGCGCCCGGCCGTTACCCCAACGGACCAGCCGGTTGGGTCATAACGCGTCCAACCGACACCGATATTGGCGCGCAGGCCTTGTTCATAGGCATCTGTCCCCGGAAAGCGGTTCAGCGCGAAAAGGTTCCCTTCGTCAAACTCAACACTCAGGCTGTCCTCGTTGGGAATGCCGGTTGTGTCGGTCTTGCTCCAGACAAGTTGCGCGATGGGTTCCAGAATATGGGACGCGCCACTTGCGGTTTGCTTGGCCATTGGCCAACGCATTTCGACGCCTGCGAATGGCGCGCTGCGAAAGATCGGGTCGCTGTGCGCGCTGTCATCTTGAATGCCGTAATAGTCCAGCGACAGTTCACCCATCGCCCCCAGCAGCAATCCATTTGGCGCCACCCAGTCGCGGCGCCAATTCACATTGCCGGAAAGCCGGGTAACGTCCCGCCCAACTATGTCTTCGCCGGATCGGCGGTTGAAGCCAAAGAACTCCAATTCCGTTTCGACGATCCCGCCAAGCGCGGTTGGTTCAAACCGACGCTGCCACGTTGCGTTGGTCACAAGGCCCGGCAAGGTGTTGTCGGCTTCGTCATCGCGCAATGAGGTGTAGTAAACCAAACCTGCGCCGATGTATTCGTCGCGTCGTGTCCGCGAAACGCGAAGAGGGCTGGCAAGCCTGTCAGCGTCAGAAATTCCATAATCCAACAAATAGGCAGGATCGCTTACCGATTTTATCGCGAAGTCCAGCTTGAAGTCGCGGGGCAGGTCGAAGCTGCCTTCGGCAAACACGTACCGGCGAATTTCGCCTTTCACCAGATCATCGCGTGAGAACGCGCCATTCAGCTCTATCTCGCCACGCCGAAACGCTTTGCGAAATCGCAGCTCGACGGTTCGGGTCTGGCTTGTTGAAAAATAGGGGGTGACAGTCAAATCGGCGTGCTGGCCGAGTGTGATGAAATACGGAACCTTCAGCCCCGGTCCGAGGCTGTCTGTGATGCGAAGGCTGGGGATCAGAAAGCCGTTTGCCCGTTTCAGCGATGGGTCGGGCAGGCGCAGGCGCGGCAGATAGAAAACCGGCAGGCCCAGCAGTTCAAGGCGCGCATGATCGAAATAAAGCTGCTGCTCGTCCTCGTCATGGATGATGCGACTGGCGCGGATCTGCCAAAGCGGAATCTGACTGCCGTCACAGACCTTGCATGACGATGCCACCGTCTTTTGCAGGACGGAATAGCGCCCGCCGACACGGTGAATCTCAGCGGCGGCAAGCTGCAATTGCTGATCAAGTACCAACCGGGCGGAACGTAAGATGCCATCGGTAAGGTCCGGTGCGAGGTCCGCGCTGGACGCCAGAAGGTAGGTGCCGTCTGCGGTCACGATTGTCATGGGGCCGTCGATCAACAACCGGTCATTCGACTGATCGTATGTGATACGCGTCGCCTTTAGGCGATAGCCTTCGTACAGAACCTCAACATTGCCTTCGGCGATCAGTCGGTCGTTGCCGTCGACTGCGACGCGGTCAGCGATCAGCGTCGCGGGGACCTCTTGTGCCGTTGTCGCCATCGGCGCGAGCAGCATGAAAAGCGTTAGGGCAAGACGGCGAAACATTAACCGTCCTCCAGGTGCAGAAGCAGGCCCAGTGACATCAGAATGCCGACAAAGGGCGGGCTCCACGCGGCAAGAGCAACGGGAATCTGGCCGTTTTCGCCCATCACCTGCGCAAAGTTACGTAGGAAGAACAGCGAAAGCCCAAGCCCAAGGGCAAACATAACCATGGTGCCGGTTTTGCCAAATCGAGTGTGACGCATCGTGAACCCTGCCGCAATCAGTACCATCGCGACATAGACCATCGGAACGGCCAATTCCATCTGGAACCAGACCCGGTGCTTCAATGCGGAAAACCCAGCGCGTTCAAGGCTGTTGATGAAATCTGGAAGCTCCCAGATTGGGATCGCAGCGGGTGTACCAAAACTGTCGCGAATGCGATCCGCCGTAAGATCAGAGGGCAGGGACAGCGTGTCATAAAGCGTCGCATCGCGTTCGGGGTTCGCATCGGGGTCCGACAGAATCCAGCGTTTTGCTTTGATAATTTGCCACGCCCCATTCACCAGTTCCGCGCTTTCCGCCTCGATCCTGAAAATCGGACCAGAGGAAAGGCTGAACGCGATAAAGCTGACATCAAAAAGTTCGGTGCCATCCAAATTCGCGCGATCCGCGCGGATCACCATCTGCGCGCCTTCACCACCTTGGCGCAGCCACAGCCCCTCGCGGCTGATTGACAAAACGCTGCTGGTGCCGCGTTTGTAGGTGTTCGAAAGGCTTTCGTATTTCTTTGCCGTTGCCGCGACCAGTGGGTTCAGCACGGCAATGGTAAGGCACCCAGCAATCAGCGCGGTAATCACGGGCGCGATCAAACTGCGCAATGCCGAACGACCCGACGCACGCGTCACCACAAGTTCCGAAGTGCGCGCAAGACCAAGGAACAGCATCAACGTGGAAAGCATCACGATCAGCGGCAAAATGCGATAGATCCCGGAAGGCGCGTTTAACGCTGCCAAGCCAAGGGCCTGTGTGAATGTGATCGTCCCGATTTCGAATTTGCGGATCTGATCAACCACATCCAGCAACAGCATGATTGTTAGGAACAGCGCAAATACTGCAAACAGGGAAAAGGCGAACTTGCGCGCAAAATAGATGTGCAACCTCATGCGGCTGTCTCCTTCCGGCGGAACAGACCGGGATAGTTGCTGATCCACAAAAGGCCCATCGCAAACAATACGCCAGCGATAGGGGGGATATAGACGGCGGGCCACAAGGTTGGGCCTTTGCGCGCAACATCAGCCATCGCATTGTCCAGCAGCTGAAGAACAATCAGCAAAAACACCGCCAACAAGACCTGCCGCCACACGCCAAATCGGCTGAACCCGCCAAGAATCAAGGCGGCGAATCCGATAAGCGGGCCTGCCACCGCAAGAAACGGCTGCGCAATACGGGCGTGTGCTTCGTAAAGGAAACTTGCCGGGGTTTCGCGGGTTTCGGTCAACAACTCGGGCGCGACGCTAAGCAGTTCGGGTGTTGAAAGCTCTTCGATCGCACGACGCCCGCCGCCGCGCGAAATGATAAGCCCAGCAATGTCATAGACCGAATCTTTAAACCGTGTGGTCGACAACTGCTGCCCCTCATAGCGAAGGGTTTGCGCCATGCCGTCAAACATCACCAGTTTCGGCCCCTCATCGTCGGGCACCAACAAAGAGCGTTCGGCGGTATAAGTGGTGCGCCGTGCCGGATCACGCGCATCCGAAAGGAAGATATCCAACAGTTCACCGTCGGCCGTGATTTCGCGAATATAAAAGGTGATCCCGGTGGCAGGATGAAGGAACTGCCCCTCGGTCAATAGGCGCGAGGTGATGTTTTCAGCGATCTCTGCCTTTTTCGATGAAAGCTCTGCCCGGCTGGCGGGAACCAGAAAATGGTTCAGCAACGCGACCAAAAGGGCCACCATCAGGCCAAAAACAAACACGGGCCGTGCCAAGCGGAACCCGGAATATCCCATCGCCTGAACAACAACCAATTCGCTTTCAGAGGTCAGGCGGTTGATCACATAGACGGTCGCCGCGAATGCCGACACCGGCAGGACAAGCCGGATGACATTGGGCAGGGCAAGTGCGGTGATTTCTAGGAACACAGATGCGCTTTGCCCGTCACCGATCAATTGGTCGAACAAAAGCACCGCCCGGTTCACCCAATAGATGGATACCAGCACAAGCGAAAAAAAGCCGAAAAGCACTGTCAGTTGCGACAGCAGGTATCGGTCGAATTTTGACACGCAGTCCCCCCAAGGGCCCTATGAAACGCAACCGACCGTAGACCAATTGTCGGGCGCCGAAAACTGCTATCTGGTCAAGTGAGCGGGCAAGGGCTAGGTAAGTTGCTAAATGTCAAAGGAGAGCGCCAATGACCACGCCGACAGGGATCACCTTTTCCGAAACTGATTTGGATGCGATTGCGACCGCTGAAGGGCGCGTTGCAGTTCTTGTCACAGAGGATGGCAAACTTGATCCGTCGGGGCGTCGTGTGAACAAACTGGCCCGCGGTGCGGTGGCGCGGTTCGTTGAAAGCGATGCGTTCGGCAAGATGAAATCGGGTGATGTAAAGCCATTGGCCTATCCAGTAGGGATGGCCGCGGAGGCGATCGACGTGGTGCGCCTTGAACGCCGCCCAAGCGTTGAAAATGCGCGCAAGGCCGGCGCAGCACTTGCCAAGCTGCAAGGGGCGGCGAACCATCTTGTTCTTGCTGGCAGCAACACGCGGGCCGCGGATGTTTCCTTTGGTTATGCGCTGCGCTGCTATGATTTCAACATCCACAAGACCAGTGAAAAGACGGTGCCGGGCAGCGTCACATTCATGGCTACAAAGCCAGAAGAGGTCGCTGCGGCCGCCTCTCCGATGGCTGCAGTTGCAGAGGGCGTCTTCTTTACCCGCGACCTGACAAACGAGCCTGCGAACGTGCTAACGACCGATGATTTCGCCGCACGGCTTGCCGCGATGCAAGAGCTTGGTCTGGAGGTCGAAATCTTGGAAGAGGCCGATCTTGAAAAGCTTGGCATGGGGATGCTGCTGTCCGTCGGCCAAGGGTCCGTCAGCCCGTCAAAGGTTGTCGTCATGCATTGGAATGGCGGCAAAAAAGGCGATGCGCCTTTCGCGCTGGTTGGCAAAGGCGTGGTCTTTGATACCGGCGGTATCTCGCTGAAACCTTCGCTGGGCATGGAAGACATGACGATGGACATGGGCGGGGCTGGCGTGGTTGCCGGTGTGATGCGCACTTTGGCTTTGCGTAAGGCTAAGGCCAATGTGGTTGGCTTGGTCGGCCTTGTCGAAAACATGCCTTCGGGCGAAGCGACGCGGCCCGGCGACATCGTCACCTCGATGAAGGGGGACACTGTTGAGGTGATTAACACCGACGCAGAAGGGCGTTTGGTTCTGGGCGATGTCCTTTGGTACACGCAAGAGCGGTTCAAGCCTGCTGCGATGGTAAACCTTGCCACGCTGACCGGTGCCGTGATCATCGGGCTGGGCCACGAAAACGCCGGCGTCTTTTCCAACGATGACGACATCTGCGACGCCTTCCTGAACGCCGCCAGTGCCGAGGGAGAGGGCGCATGGCGTCTGCCGCTGTCGCCAGCCTATGAAAAGCTGATTGATAGCAAGATCGCCGACATCAAAAATTCTGGCGGTCGCACGGCTGGGTCGATCACAGCGGCGCAGTTCCTAAAGCGGTTCGTGAAAGAGGACTGCCCATGGATCCATCTGGACATCGCGGGTGTCGCAAGTGTCAAAACCGATCTGACCCTGTCCCCCAAAGGTGCGACTGGCTGGGGTGTTATGGCATTGGATCGTTTGGTTCGTGATCGTTTCGAAGGCTGATGGGCAACGCGCTATTTTATCACCTAACACGTCACCCGTTAGAGGTGACGCTGCCCATGCTGCTAGAGAAATCTTTGGCGGCGGGGTGGCGGGTGGCTGTGCGCGGTACGTCTGATCAACGGCTTAAGTGGCTTGATGAACGTCTTTGGCTTGGCCCGGAAGAGGGGTTTCTGCCCCACGGTGTTTCTGGGTCGGGCTTTGATGCCGATCAGCCCATTTTGCTAACCAAAGAGGCCGAAATTCCCAACGCAGCGGCCTGTCTGATGGCCGTCGATGGCGCAGAGGTTACTTCGGAAGAGGTAAGCGCACTGGAACGCGTTTGTATTCTGTTTGATGGGAATGACGAAGGCGCTGTGAACCGGGCGCGTGGCCAATGGAAGGCGCTGACTGGCGCGGGCGTTGCGGCGCAGTATTGGTCCGAAGAAACTGGTCGGTGGGCGAAAAAGGCCGAAAGCGGGGCGTCAGCGGGTTAGAACCAGCAGGTCCCGCGTGATCTCCATCTTTTCGAACCGCTGAAGATAGCTCATCCCCAACAGGGATGTATCCATTTCGCCGCCGTTCACCCAAGCCCGCACATTTACATCAACCAAAGCGCCAAGTTGAACGTCGCGCAGTTTGACGCGCGCGGTTTTCACAACGCCATTCGCGGTGCGTGCTTCGCTGGTGAATGCAAGGTCAGAGGTATCAAGCCCGGCTTTCTTTGCGTCTTCTGGTGTCAGGACCACTTCGCTTGCGCCGGTATCGACGACAAACCGAAGCGGCGCGTCGTTGACGGAAAGCGTAAGATAGAAATGCCCGTCCGGGGCGCGGGGAACCTCTACGCGGCCTTGTTCTGCAAAGACGGCCTGTCGCGGAATGACCGTGTTGCGAATGTCTGACCACAGGCCGATACCCGCGATCACGCCCACAAAGATCAGGCCCCACACGGCGGCCTGCTGTACGACTTTGCCAAGCCGGTCACGGTTCTGCACAAGGAAATAGCCAAGGATGGCCCCAAGCAGCAGCACCAGATAAATCATTCGGCCGTAATCATCGCCCTGCATGTGTCACCCGTTTTCGCGTTCTGCTGTTAATGTAGGGAGTTTGTCGCGAATTGGGAGGGGTCAAACCGGCGCTAGGCCAAGATCAGCCAAGCCATCCAGCACGAATTGAACCGACAAGGCCGCCAGCAACATGCCCAACAGGCGCGTTACAACGTTGATACCGGTCTTTCCCAAGGCGCGCTCCAAAAGGCCTGCGGTCAGGAACATGACCAAGACCAGACCGATCACCACCGCCATGATCAAATGAATGAACACGATTGCCGCGAAATCGCCCTGAACTTCGCCAGTCAGCAGGATCATCGTCGCCATTGAACCGGGCCCAGCGATCAGCGGGGTCGCAAGTGGAAAAACAGAGGGGTCGGGGCGTTCTTCTTCGGTTTGATCCTCGCGCCGCTTGCTGCGGCGTTCGAACAACATATCAAGCGCGGTCAGGAACAACAGGATGCCCCCCGCGATGCGGAAGGCCGGCATAGAGATGCCGACAAACCCAAGCACAGCTTCGCCCAACACGCCGAACAAGGTCAGCAGGCCAATGGCAATGCCCGCCGCCCGCATTGCCACAGCGCGTCGTTCGTGACTGGTCATCCCATGGGTGATGGCAACGAAAAGCGGCGCAAGCCCGATCGGGTCGATGATCACGAACAGCGTGACAAAAGCGCTGATATAGAAGGTAAGTTCCATTGCTTAAGCTTCTGCTTTTTCTAACTTTTCAATTGCCGTCATCCACATGGCCTCTGCGCGGTCCAACCCGTTCATCACCTCGGCGTACTTCTTTTGCCAAACCTGTGCTTCGCTCAGGTTTTCAGGTTCGTACATTTCTGGCGCGGCCAGCTTTACTGCCAGCTTGTCACGCATCTCGTTCAGCTTTTCGACGCGCGCCTCGCATTTGCGAACCTCGGCGCGCAGCGACTGAACTTCATCTTTGCTGGCACGTTTGGGTTTTTCAACAGGTGCGGCGGTTTTGACAGGCTTATCGACTGTCAAAAGCAGCTTGCGATAAGATTCCAGATCATCCTCATAAGGGGCGACCTGACCATCCTTTACCAACCACAACCGGTCCGCCACCATGCTAAGAAGGTGCATGTCGTGCGATACCAGAATGACCGCGCCGGTATAGGCGGTCAGCGCCTCGACCAGTGCTTCGCGGCTTTGGATATCAAGGTGGTTGGTCGGCTCATCCAAGATCAAAAGGTGCGGCGCGTCCAGCGTTGCAAGCAACAGCGAAAGCCGCGCCTTTTGCCCACCTGACAGACGTCCAACTTCGGTTTCGGCCTGATCCGCGCCAAGGCCAAACCCGGCCAGTTTTGCACGAAGTTTTGATTGCATTACGCCGGGGCGCTCGCGCTGAAGGTGCTGCAGCGGAGTTTCGTCGATGTTCAACTCGTCCACCTGATGCTGCGCGAAGAAACCAATCCGCAACTTGTTAGAGGACGTCATGCGCCCACCCATCGGGTCAAGTCGGCCAGACAGCAGTTTGGACAGCGTGGATTTACCCTGACCGTTCTTACCCAGCAGCGCGATCCGGTCGTCTTGGTCAATCCGCAGGTTCAGCTTTTTCAGAACGGCCGTGTCGTCATAGCCAACCGATACGCTTTCCAGCGCGATGATCGGGGGCGACAGCTCTTCTGGGTCGGGAAAGGTGAAAACCGTGCGCGCCGCATCTTCGGGTGCGGTGATGGGTTGCATCTTTTCCAGCATCTTCACGCGGCTTTGCGCCTGCTTGGCCTTCGATGCTTTCGCCTTGAAGCGGTCCACAAAGCTTTGAAGGTGCGCGCGACGTGCGTCTTGCTTTTTGGCCTGCGCGGCCTGAACAGCGCGCTGTTCGGCACGTTGGCGGGCAAACTGGTCGTAGGGGCCTTGGTAAAAGGCCAGCTTCTTATCCTCCAGATGCAGAATCGCGCCCACCGCACGGTTCAACAGGCCGCGGTCGTGGCTAATAATAAGAACGGTGTGGGGGTATTTCGCCAAATAGGCCTCAAGCCAAAGCGCGCCTTCAAGGTCAAGGTAGTTGGTCGGTTCGTCCAACAACAGCAAGTCGGGCTGCGCAAACAGAACTGCCGCCAGCGCCACGCGCATACGCCAACCGCCCGAAAACGCCGAACAGGGCATTTGCTGTTCTTCGTCGTCAAAACCAAGGCCTTTCAGGATCGACGCGGCGCGCCCTTCGGCGGACCAGGCATCAATGTCTGCCAGACGCGTCTGTACTTCGGCGATGCGTGTTGGGTCGGTGGCTGTTTCGGCCTCGGCCAAAAGCTCGGCCCGTTCGGTGTCGGCGGCAAGGACCGTGTCCAACAACGTGGTCGAAGAAGAGGGGACCTCTTGCGCGACGCCCCCAATACGAGAGCGCGAGGGCAGGGAGATTCCGCCACCCTCCAGCGTCAGCTCGCCTTTGATCAGGCGAAAGAGCGTTGTCTTGCCTGTGCCGTTGCGGCCGACAAGGCCCACCTTATGGCCAGTTGGAATTACGGCAGAGGCCCCTTCGAAAAGGGGGCGGCCTTCGACTGAATATGATATATCGCTGATACGGAGCATGCGGCCCATGTGCCCCATGCCGCAGCGCCCGTCAATCGCCGCTTTTCAAGCGCATCGCCCCATGTTAGCAGGGCCGCGATTTGAAACACCGAAACTTCGAAGCGAAAGAGGGACCGACATGGCCATTCAGCGCACCTTTAGCATCATCAAACCCGACGCAACCAAGCGTAACCTGACTGGCGCGATCAACGCCAAGCTGGAAGCCGCTGGCCTGCGCATCATCGCGCAAAAGCGTATCCACCTGACACCAGCACAAGCTGGCGTTTTCTACGAAGTCCACAAAGAGCGCCCATTCTACGGCGAACTGTGTGAATTCATGGCGTCCGAGCCAATCGTAGTTCAGGTTCTGGAAGGCGAAAACGCCATCGCGAAAAACCGCGAAGTTATGGGCGCAACCAACCCAGCCGAAGCTGACGAAGGCACGATCCGCAAAGAATTCGCCCTGTCGATCGGCGAAAACTCGGTTCACGGTTCCGACGCTGAAGAAACCGCAGCGGTTGAAATCGCTTACTTCTTCTCGGGTCTTGAACTGGTCGGCTAAGCCGGTTCAGCCTCGAACGTAACAGCCGCCCGCGCCCATTCGGCGTGGGCGGTTTGCGTTTCAAGATAGCCGCGCAAAAGGGTTACATTCTTTGTGTTAGCATTCCATGCGATGTCGAACGCGTCACCGATCAGCGGAACAAAGCCGATGATCAAATCGACGCCAACATTCAGCCCCATCCGGATAAGCATACGACGCGGCGCGCCCATCGTATGGGCCGATCGGATGATATAAGCGGCCGGAATCAGCGCCAAACTGTCGCCGACCACAGGGACAAACCCCAACATCGCGTCCAGTCCAAGCCGCAGTCCGGTCCCCGGCAGAGGAACCAGATTTTCCATGCGGTAGGCTAGTTTCTCTAGCGTAATCAATCTCTTTTCAATGTTATGATCCATAACATTGATATGGGGCTTCCGGCAGCGATTTAAAGAGCCGCGGATGGTCGTCGCGCGGATGAACTGGAAATGGCTGGCTCGCACTCAAGTGGTTTGGGTGAAGTTTTTGCCTAACTAATGTCCAGTTTGCCGCCTATTCAGAGTTCGGGCAGGCACCCTTAGTTTTTTTAACAAATAGCAGAAAGTCATAAGATGAAGAGATTTTTCGCCGCAATAGGGTATTTCTGCGGTTCGTATTTGATTGGGAGTTTGTTCCTACTGGTTGCAACTATTTTGTTAGGTCGGCCTTTTGCAGTCGGCGGTTTGTTGGTCGCTTTTATCGCGGCCTATATCGCTGGTGATGCCTTTCAGAAACGCAGTGCTACGCGTCCCAATCGCCTTGTTTCCGCGGGTCTTACCGCAGTCATGGGGGCCTTCATAATTGCGGTGCCTTTGCTGCGCTTGCGAATCCTTAATACGTTGGAACAACCTGTTGAGATGCCACTGTGGATGCAGTCGGAATCCGTCTTCATCACGTCATTCATTACCTATTTCGTGGCGTTGCAGTTTGGCTTTTGGTTGGGGGCTAGAGGGATCGCCAAACGCCAAAAGGCCGTGGGATAACGCCAGTCGTAATCAGGCTTTGGGCGAAGCTTGCATTCAGAGCGATGGATGCAAGCTCGTTACTACGGGTGTCGTTTCACCGCCGAACCCCGATTTCGTCTAAAATTTTTTCTAGCTCGCTCAACCCCACATCCATGTGTGCGGCTTTCAACGCATCAAACCGCTTTCGCAGGGCTTTCTTTTCTTCGCCCTTACAGTCATTCCACGGACGGCCCTGAAGGCCCATGACGATCACGTAATATCCGATGAAATGGGGCCGCTGGCCGTTTTCCAGCAGTCGGGCATAGGCGGCATCAGCGCCGAGGTCGCGCAACTCTTCCGCGGAATTGATATCAACGCGGGCAAACGCAGCCTCCATCGCGGGGCCAAGGTTGCGGATGGTTGAAACGGGGCTGGGCATGGGCGCCTACACTGCGGTTTTCACCAACTTAGCGGGGCGCCCATGAATTTGGAACCGTTCGGTTCAGATGCTGGCCCAGTCACTGATCAGCGTCGGCTTCGGCGCGGGCGCCGGTTTTGTCGCTGCGGACGTCGCACGGACCTGTTCATTGGTCTGCGATTGCCCGATGGGCTGCTTGGGTTTGGGTGGAAGGCGATTAGCCATTTCCATTGCTCCTGTTACAAAACGGGCGTCACGCAACGCCATGATTACTGATACAAACGCCCATCCCGGCAGCCAGATGAGTGCGTATTTAGTAGAACACAATGATTATGTTCTCCCAATGGCGCACGGGGAAAATTTGATGACATGCAACAAATTGCGAGAATGCGTGATTGATCTCAAATTGTGAACAATTGTGAGGCTGGGGTGGTGACTGGGCGCTTTTGTGGTCAGATCGAAAGAAATAACGCCTTTTCAGAATCAAATGATTCCAGTATTCATGAATTATGGAATTATATAGCGCCTCTCAAATTCTGACGACACTTGGCCACGAAGGTCGACTTTCGGTCTTTCGTTTGCTGGCACGGCGGGCCCCGGATGGTGTGCGCCCGTCTGAAATCGCCGCTGCGTTGACGATGAAACCCAACACATTGTCGGTCTACCTGTCCGCGTTAGAGCGGGCAGGGCTTGTTTCATCAGAACGGCAGGGGAAGTCGGTTTTCTATTTCGCTCAGGTCGCTCAAATGGGCGCATTGGTCGACTTTCTTGTCGCCGATTGTTGCCGGGGCCGCCCTGATCTGTGCGCGCCAAAGGCCGCCGCAGTGCTTGGCGATGTCGCGCCAGCGTTGGGGCCGGTTTATAACGTGCTGTTTATCTGCACTGGCAATTCGGCCCGGTCCATCTTTGCCGAAGCGATATTGAGGGCCGAAGGCGCGGGGCGGTTCAACGTATATTCGGCGGGCGTAAAGCCTTATTCAGAGCTGAACAGCTTTGCCGTTGAGGTGTTGGAGCGCCTTGGCCACGATGTTTCGGGCCTGCGATCAAAGAATATCGCAGAGTTTCAGGCGGACGGCTCCCCCAAGATGGATTTCGTTTTTACTGTTTGCGACGGTGCCGCGAACGAAGAATGCCCACCTTGGCCGGGGCAGCCCATCACCGCGCATTGGGGATTACCCGATCCGGTGAAGGCGGTCGGCACCGATGCCGAAAAAGCATACGCCTTTGCCAACACCTATTCACAAATGTTGCGAAGAGTTCAGGCATTTGTCGCCTTACCCATCGCCCAGTTGGACAAAATCTCTCTTCAGTCAAAGTTGGACGATATCGGCCAGTTCAAAGACACAAACCCCGAGTGATCGGCAGAATACCAAAGGGAATACCATGACGAATATCGCGATCAACGGCTTGGGCCGTATGGGCAAACTTGTGCTGCGGGCCATGTTTGATCAGGGCTTGCCGGGCAATATCGTGCTGTTGAACGACATCGCGGGAAACCCCGAACAGCACGCGCTGTTGGTGGAGTTTGACACCGTCCACGGGCGCTGGCCTGCTGAGATTTCCCATGATGCAGACAGCCTGACGATCAACGGCACGAAGATGCGGATGGTCAGCGAAAAGCGGATCGAGGATTTGCCGCTGAAAGAGCTTGGCGTTGATCTGGTCATCGACTGCACGGGTGTATTCAAAACCGCCGAAAAGATCGCGCCCTATTATGCGGCGGGCGTGAAAAAGGTTGTCGTTTCGGCGCCGGTCAAAGATGGCGGTGCACTGAACCTTGTCTATGGGGTGAATGACGACCTGTATGATGCTGAAAAGCATGATCTAATTACCGCTGCGTCCTGCACCACCAACTGCCTTGCGCCGGTGGTTAAGGTCATCCACGAAGAGCTGGGGATTGAACACGGCAGCATCACAACGATCCATGATGTGACCAACACTCAAACCATCGTGGACCGCCCCGCAAAGGACATGCGTCGCGCCCGGTCTGCGCTGAATTCGCTTATCCCAACCTCCACAGGATCGGCCACCGCGATCACGCTGATCTACCCTGAGCTGACGGGTCGTCTGAACGGCCACGCGGTGCGGGTGCCGTTGTTGAATGCCTCGCTTACCGACTGCGTGTTTGAGGTGAAAAAAACGACCTCGGCCGAAGAGGTGAACGCCCTGTTCAAGAAATACGCCGAAGGTCCGCTGAAGGGCATTCTTGGATACGAAGAGCGCCCGCTGGTGTCGTGCGATTATGTGAACGATCCACGCTCGTCGATCATTGATGCGCAATCGACCATGGTGATCAACGGCACGCAGGTCAAAATCTATGCGTGGTATGACAATGAGTGGGGCTATTGCTGCCGCCTGGCGGATGTGGCCCGCATGGTTGCAGGTCAGATGTAATGGAAACCACGGCGAAAAAGCCCGACGGGATGGTGGCCTATATGGCCGTCACGGCGGCCTATTGGGCGTTCATGCTGACCGATGGCGCGCTGCGGATGCTGGTGCTGCTGCACTTTCACACGCTGGGCTTTTCGCCGATCCAACTGGCCTATCTGTTCTTGCTTTACGAATTCATGGGCATGGTCACCAACCTGTCGGCAGGGTGGATCGCGGCGCGGTTCGGGCTGACCTCTACGCTTTATGCGGGGTTGTCCATTCAGATCGTGGCGTTGGTCGCGTTGGCGCAGCTTGATCCGGGATGGTCGGTTGTCACGTCTGTCATCTTCGTCATGGCAGTGCAGGGCGCATCGGGCGTGGCGAAAGACCTGGCCAAGATGAGTTCCAAGTCCGCGGTAAAGCTGCTGGCCCCGGAAGGGGATGGCGCGTTGTTTCGCTGGGTTGCTGTGCTGACCGGATCAAAGAACGCGGTTAAAGGGTTCGGGTTCCTTTTGGGCGCGGCGCTTTTGGGGGTGTTCGGATTCACGACATCCATCATCGCTATGGCGGTGGTTCTGGCCGTGATCCTTGCCGGGGTCGCATCGTTTATGCCAAGCGGCCTGCCGCGCGGCAAGAAAAGCGCGAAGTTCCGCGAGGTGTTTTCCAAAGACCCGAACATCAACCGCCTTTCTGCGGCGCGCATGTTCCTGTTCGGCGCACGGGATGTTTGGTTCGTGGTCGGCATCCCGATCTATTTTCATTCGGTCCTGTCTGACGGCACCCACGCGGGCGACCGCGCGGCGTTCTTTCAGATCGGCACGTTCATGGCGCTGTGGATCATCGCCTATGGCGCGGTGCAGGCGTGGGCGCCAAAGCTGTTGGGGGCCAAGGGCAAGCCTTTGTCGCAGATCACCGGCTTGGCGTCTGTCTGGGTGGGGATGCTGACGCTGATCCCATTCGCGCTGGCCGGTGCTGCCTTCATCGCCGAAGAGCCGCAGACGTGGCTAACCTTAGTGCTGGTGGCCGGATTGTTGGTGTTCGGCTTTGTGTTTGCCGTGAATTCATCGCTGCATTCCTATCTGATCCTTGCGTTCACACAGGCCGATAGGGTGACGATGGATGTGGGGTTTTATTACATGTCGAACGCAGCCGGGCGTCTGCTGGGTACGTTGCTGTCTGGGCTCAGCTATCAGATCGGCGGGCTGCCGCTGTGCCTTGCCACCGCAGGCACGATGGCAGGGCTTAGTTTTGTGATTGTAAGAAAGCTCGGGCGTTAGCCCCAGTTCCAGATCGCCGGAACAAAGCGATAGGCATCCCCCATCGGCATTACATGCCCAACACCGGGGAAAGGGAAGTGATAGCCGACGACCGGTATCTTGTCGGTGGCCGCCATATCCAACAGCCGCTTGCGGGTTTTGACGGCAAGGTCGGGGTCGGTGTCGGTGTTGCCGACCCAATCTGGTCGCTCCATCGCGATATAGGCATGGGTCATCGTATCGCCTAGGGCGATCAGTTGCTGCCCATCACTTTCGATCCGCAGGGACATGTGGCCAAGCGTGTGGCCCGGCGTAAACATCAGCGAAACACCCGGCGCAACCTCGTACCCGTCCTGCGCCATCGTCCATTCCAACCCTTCGGTGGAAAGAGAGTTGACGGCACCAACAACAAATTGCTGCATCTCTGGCGTGACCGAATTCACCAGCCCATCTTGCATCCAATAGGCGTATTCATCGGCACCAATAATGTATTCGGCGTCTGGAAAGACCGGCTCGTCAAAATCGTCACGCACGCCCCAAACGTGATCTGGATGTGCGTGGGTGATGACGACATGGGTGATCGAGCTGTGGTCGATCCCTGCGTTGGTCAGATTGTCCAGCAACCGCCCAGCGGTGGGCAGGAACCGATCCCCCGATCCAACATCGACCAAAACCACGGCATCGCCGGTTTCGATCACCACGTGGTTTGTGTGGGAATAATTCTGTTCGGTGGACAGGCGGTGTTCTTCAAGAAAGGCGATAACCTCGGCCGGGTCCGCGTTCACGCCAAGCCCGGACACTGGCAGGCCAAGGTGGCCGTCCGACACGATGGTGACCTTGGCAGAACCTACGTTGAACCGGAAATGGGCAGGGTTCACCCGACCTGTTGCCGGCGAAATCTGCGCCCGGGCGGGCGTGGTCAGGGCAAGCGCGGGCGCAACAGCCGCTGCTTTCAGCAAAGCGCGACGGGTAGGGGTAAGGCGTTTCATCGGATCCTCCCTGAATCTGAACCGGTGTTTGGCATAGTGACCGCCGCCTCAGATAAATTCAAGGCTTCGAATGTGATCCGAGGTTCAAACCCATTGCATATTTGCCCCGGTAGTCCGAAAGTCGCATAGCCCCACTGGCCCAAATGGGGGAAAACGACCAATACCAATGGGTTCAGGAAGGCAGAAACCGTGACCAAACTTCCAAGTTCGATTGACGATGTGCAAACCCTTTTGGAAGGACAGAATTATGTCTGTGGCCGCGCCCTGGCCACGGTTGTGTTTCTGGGCCTGAAACTGGGTCGCCCGCTTTTCTTGGAAGGTGAGGCAGGCGTCGGCAAGACAGAGATCGCGAAAGCCATCGCCGCCGCCTTGGGCCGCCGCCTGATCCGGCTGCAATGTTACGAAGGGCTTGATGCGTCTTCGGCTGTTTATGAATGGAACTTTGCGGCGCAGATGGTTGGCATTCGTTCTGCCGAAGCTGTCGAAGGGTCTGACCGTGACGCGCTGGTGGATGAGCTGTTTTCCGACAAATACCTGATCCGTCGACCGCTGCTAGAAGCGATGAGCCCACAACCCGGCGGCGCGCCTGTTCTGTTGATCGACGAACTTGACCGGACTGACGAACCGTTTGAGGCATTCCTGTTGGAGGCCCTGTCCGATTTTCAGGTCACAATCCCCGAACTTGGCACGGTGAAGGCCGAAGAGCCGCCGATCGTCATCCTAACATCCAACCGCACGCGTGAAGTGCACGACGCGCTGAAACGCCGCTGCCTTTATCACTGGGTTGATTTTCCGACTTTCGATCGTGAAATCGAAATCCTAGAGGCACGTGCCCCCGAAGCGGCAGAGGGGTTGAGCCGCGAGGTTGTGGCCTTTGTTCAGAAACTGCGTACCGAAGATTTGTTCAAAAAACCCGGCGTGGCCGAAACCATCGACTGGGCCAAATGCCTGTTGGCGCTGGACGTGATCGACCTGTCGCCCGAGGTGATCGCCGACACGATCGGCGCGGTGCTGAAGTATCAGGATGACATCCAGAAAATCGAAGGCTCCGAAGCGAAGCGGCTTTTGGAAGAGGTGCGGGCAGAACTGGGGCCTGCCTGATGGTGGAACTCCCCGCGCTCGACATTCCCGAAGATGGGAAGCTGACGCATAACATCGTTCACTTCGCGCGGGCGCTGCGCAAGGCCGGGCTGCCGGTTGGGCCGGGCCGGGTGGTCGATGCCATCCGCGCGGTCGAAGTTGCGGGGTTTACCGAACGCACCGATTTTTACTGGATTCTGCACGCCTGTTTCGTGTCGCGCCCCGAACAGCGCACCGTGTTTTCGCAGGTCTTTCGCCTTTATTGGCGCGACCCGCGTTACATGGAACATATGATGAGCATGATGCTGCCCGCGATCCGGGGTGTGTCAGAGGAACGCACGGCCAAGCCCGCCGAAAAACGCGCGGCAGAGGCTTTGCTGGACGGCGTCGAACAAGACCCGCCCGAGATGCCCGAAAGCGAAGAAGAGAGCGAGATTGAGATCGACGCCTCGCGCACTATGTCGGGCACCGAACGGCTGAAGACCCTTGATTTCGAACAGATGAGCACGGATGAAATTGCCGAAGCCAAGCGAATGCTGGCGCGGCTGTCGCTGCCCGTGAAGCCGTTGCAATCGCGGCGCACCAAGGCCGATTTGCGCGGCCGTATCCCCGATTGGCGCCGCACCATGCGCGATGCGATGCGCAGCGGGGGCGACATTCAAGGCTTCGCCACCAAGCAAAAGCGCAAGCGTTGGCCGAACCTTGTGGTGCTGTGCGATATCTCAGGCTCCATGTCGCAATACAGCCGGATGGTGCTGCATTTCTTACATGCAGTGGCCAATGAAAAGGGGGCTGGTTGGGCCAAGGTTCACGCCTTCACTTTCGGCACCCGCCTGACGAACATCACCCGCCATCTTGCCACCCGCGATGTTGATGCCGCGCTAAGGGCCGCCGGGGCCGAAGCGCAAGATTGGGAGGGCGGTACCCGCATCGGCGCGGCGCTGCACGACTTTAACCGCGACTGGTCCCGCCGCGTTCTGGGTAGTGGTGCGGTGGTGCTGCTGATCACCGATGGCCTGGATCGGGACGACACTAACCTGTTGGAAAAAGAGGTAGAACGGCTTCATCTGTCCGCTCGTCGGCTTATCTGGATCAATCCGTTGTTACGTTGGGACGGGTTTGCGCCTAAAGCTTCTGGCATACGTGTGATGCTGCCCCATGTTGATACTTTCCGCGCGGGACATAACATTACATCGTTGGAGGAACTGGCCCGTGCGATCTCGCGCCCTGATGACACCGGGGAAAAGGCCAGACTGATGGGGATGATCGAATGACGACTGCTTTGCATGATCAAATTCCCGAAGCGGCTTTGGCGTTTCTGGATTCCGGTAAACCTGCGGCCATCGCAACGGTGGTTGAAACTTGGGGCTCTGCGCCGCGCCCGGTTGGCGCGCAACTGGCCATCAGCGCCGAGGGCGACATGGTTGGTTCGGTTTCGGGCGGGTGCGTCGAAGGGGCAGTCGTTGCCGAGGCGTTAGAGCTGTTGGAAAGCGGCGATTGCACGGTTTTGGAATTCGGCGTCGCGGATGAGGATGCCTTTGCCGTCGGGCTGGCCTGTGGCGGGCGGATCCGCGTGATGGTGGAACCCGTCGGCGTGGGCAAAGGCCCAACCGTCGATCTGTTGCGTGACCTTGTCGCCAAACGGGCCGCGCGCGTTCCTGTCGCCTATGTTGTGGATACAGAAACCTGGGAACGCGGGCTGGTTGGCCCCGACGCGGAAACCGTTGCGGATATCTTTCGGTCCGAAAAATCACTCATGGAGGGCGCGCGGTTTGTCGGCCTTCACAACCCACCATTGCGGATGGTGATCGTGGGGGCGGTTCACATCGCACAGGCGTTGGTGCAAATCGCGACGCTGGCCGGGTATGACGTGACGGTGGTTGACCCGCGTGAAAGCTTTGGTTCGACCTCTCGGTTTCCGGACAATACCTTGGTTAACGATTGGCCGGACGAGGCGCTTTCGGCCCACGGGCTGGACGCGCGGACGGCTGTTGTCACTCTGACCCACGATCCCAAGCTGGATAACCCCGCCATCGAAACCGCGCTGAAGGCTGATGTGTTTTACCTTGGCTGTCTTGGATCGGTCAGAACCCATGCCAAACGTGTGGCCCATCTAACAGATGCGGGGTTCACCAAAGCCCAGATCGCGAAAATCCATGGTCCTGTTGGGCTTGATATCGGCGCGAAATCCCCGGCCGAGATTGCAATCTCGATCATGGCAGAGGTCACACTGCGCCTACGTAAACCGGAAAGCCGCCCATGAAGTTTGGCCCCGTCGCCATCGCCGAGGCTGCTGGCTGCGTGCTGGCCCATTCTTTGCATCTTGAAGGGCGCTCCCTGCGCAAAGGGCAAGTGCTGTCCGCCGAAGATGTCGTTGCGATTGCCGAGGCCGGGATAAACGACATTACCGTCGCGCGCATTGCCGAGGACGACCTTGATGAAAACACTGCGGCTTCGAAAATCGCCGATGCGTTGGTCGCCGATGGCCTGACGGCCACGTCACCTTTCACGGGGCGGGTTAACCTGACGGCTTCGCATGCGGGATTATTCCGCGTTGACGTCGCCGCCGTTCACGCTCTGAACCGTGTGGACGAGGCGATAACCCTTGCCACGCTGGCCGATAACAGCCGGGTGGACGAAGGCGCGTTGTTGGCCACGATTAAGGTCATCCCCTATGCGGTGCCCGAACGCGCGGTCAGCGATGCGTTGGGCGCGATCACCTCTGTGGTTTTTCGATTGCTGCCAAACGCGGTCAAAACCGCCGATCTGGTGTTGACCGAGACGCCCGGCATGAAGCCGACGTTGAACCGAAAGGCGGAAACTGTCACCCGTGCGCGGCTGACTTCGCTTGGTGTTTCGCTGGACGCGGTGCATGTGGTTGCCCATGACGAACGGTCGGTGGTGCGGGCGCTTAAGGCGAGCAAGTCGGACATTGTGCTTTTACTTGGCGCTTCGGCCACATCGGACCGGGCGGATGTTATGCCTGCGGCGTTGGTCGATGCGGGCGGGGCGCTTCACCGGTTCGGGATGCCTGTGGACCCAGGCAACCTGTTGTTCACCGGCGCACTTGTTGGCCGGCCCGTGGTCGGTTTACCCGGTTGTGCGCGATCGCCAGCGTTGAACGGGGCCGATTGGGTGCTGGAACGGCTGGTCGCGGGGCAAGCGGTTGATGACGAAGACATTGCACAGATGGGTGTAGGTGGCCTGCTGAAAGAGATCCCACAGCGCAAACAGCCACGCACGGCCCGCGCAACGCGCGTGAAAAAGGTCGAACTGATTATGCTTGCCGCTGGTTCCTCCAGCCGGATGCGGGGCGAGGATAAGTTGCTGCGCCATGTAGATGGCGTTCCACTGGTGCGCCGTTCTGCCGAAGTCGCGTTGGGCGCGAAGGTCAGCGCGGTCCATGTCGTGCTGCCTGAGGGAAACGCAGATCGGCTGGGCGCGTTGGACGGGCTGGCCGTCAACACGGTTCAGGCGACTGATTGGCAAGAAGGTATGGCCGCATCCCTTCGTGCCGGGATGAAAGCCATATCAGACGACGCCGCAGCCGTGATCGTCGCGCTGGCCGATATGCCCGAGGTGACAGCCGAACACATTAACCGCCTGATCGCCGCGTTTGACCCCGCCGAAGACCGTGAAATCTGCCGGTCTGAAACCGCAGACGGAACGCCGGGCCACCCGGTTCTCTTCTCGCGCCGGTTCTTTGAAAACCTGTCTGACCTAACGGGGGATCGCGGGGCGAAGGACATTCTGAAACAGTCTTCGGAATTGGTTACATCCGTGCCGACGCCGGGGCAGGGCGCCGTGGTTGACCTTGATACACCCGAAGCATGGCGCGAATGGGAGCTGGCCAAAGGTTAGCGTGGTCAGTCTATTTCGCTTCTTCGGCCGCTAGACCGCGCCCACCTTGGAAAGATAGCTGCGCAGGCTGTTCGGATCGATCGGCTTGTGCATCAGGTGCAACCCCTTCGAGGTGCAGGCATCCACCACCTCGTTCGACCGGTTGGCAGTGATGATACAGGCGGGAATGTTGCCAAAACGCTGGGTGATTTGTGTCACCACATTCGTGCCCAATTCGCCATGGTCCAGCTGATAATCCGCAAGGATCACATCCGGGGCGACGCCAATTTCCTCTAGCAGGGCCATTGCCTCTTGGCCGCTGGGGGAACTGATGACATCGACGGCCCATTTTTCAAGGGAAATGGTTAGGGCGTTGCGAAGCTCCACATCGTTTTCGATCAGCAGAACGATCAGGTTGCGCAGGTCTTTCTGCTTTACGCGTGCGCTGCCCAGGTTGGATTTTACCGGCGTGAACTCTTTGGTGGCCAGCGGCAGTTCAACCAGAAACCCGGTGCCCTTGCCGACAGTCGAAACCAACCGCAACGGGTGGCTTAGCAGGGCACAGGCACGTTCGACGATGGCAAGGCCAAGGCCCATGCCTTCGGCGGCACTGGCGGTGGCGTTTAGGCGCTGGAATTCGCGAAAGATCAGGTCTTGTTGTTCTTCGGGGATGCCGGGGCCGGTGTCCCATACCTCTAGCCTGACAGAGTTCTCGCGCCAGCGGGCCCCCACGACGACCTTACCGCTTTCGGTATAGCGGATGGCGTTTGTGATCAGGTTTTGAAGGATACGTCGCAGGTAGGTCGCGTCGCTCGACACGACGGCCTTGGTTGGAACAATCCGCAAATCCAGCCCCTTTTGGCGGGCGACGGGCGCCAACTCATCGCGTAGCTGTTGCAGCACGATGTTCACCGGCACAGGCGTAATGTGAACAGAGGCTTGCCCCGAGTCCAACTTCGAGATGTCCAGCAATGCTTCGAGGATATTTTCAACACTCAGCAGGGCGCGGTTGGCTTTGTCCAAAATGGTTTTCGTCTGGGCGTTGTTCTCGTCCGCCTCGACCGACGAAACGTAAAGCTTCGCCGCGGACAAGGGTTGCAGCAGGTCGTGGCTGGCAGCAGCAACAAAGCGCGATTTTGAATCGTTTGCGCGCTCTGCCTCGGACAGGGCGTCTTCCAGTTCCAGCGTGCGTTCCATGACGCGCTGTTCCAAGGTTTCGTTCGCATGATAAATTGCGCGGACGGCGGCGCGTTCTGCGGACACGTCGGTAAAGCTGATCACAAAGCCTTTGTCAGGCATTTCTTCGGCAAAGACGGCCAGAGTTTTCGACGGGCCTTGCATCATCTCAAACGACAACGGGGGGCGCGCGTGTTGGCTGGCGACCCAGTCTTCGATTTTTTGTGGGGTCACTTCTGGGGTGAACGTGATCTCGTCCCGGAAACGTTCGAACAGGGCGTTAAAGCCAATCCCGATGCGAAACCGCCCAATCGGGATAGATAGCATCGCGCCGACACGTTGGTTCCAACCGACAAGCCGCGCGCGGCTGTCGAAAATACACACGCCTTGGTTCAGATGTTCCAGCGTCGCGCGGATCAGGCGGGCCTGATCATCCAGCATCCGTTCGCGTTCTTGCCGTTCAAGCCGCATGATGTCGGTGACATCCGTTTGCAGGATCACGGTACCGCCGTCAGGGGTGCGGTGTTCGCTGACCTGCACCCAGCGGTTCCATGTCATACGGACGTTAAAGATAACGTGGTCGTCTTTGTGCCGCTCCATCCTGCGTTGCGCCCAATGGTCTGGCGTTTCGGCGTCGGGAAGGGACAGGAACCGGCTTTGGCTGACTTGGTTGACGTATTGGGTGAACGGCAGGCCCGGCTTTAGGCTGGATCGAATGTCGGGCATGTGCATGCCGAAACGGCTGTTACACATCACCAGCTGATCGTCGGTGTTGAACAAGGCGAAGCCTTCTTGAACCGTTTCAATCGCGTTGGCGAGGTTGGATCGCGCGGCTTCGGTTTCTGCGTTGGCTTCGGCCAGTTTCGCATTGGATTCATTTAACAAATCCAAAGCGCGCTCAAGGTCGCGGGTGCGGGCGCGGACCTCTTCCTCCAACAATGCGGCGCGCTGGAACTGCGCATATGCTGCGCCCGAGGCATCGGTGGATTGTTCGACCCGGCGCATCAACGCTTCGCTGATTTTCAGAAGCTTTTCGTTTTGCCGTTCAAGAGGGTCGTTCGGGTTGATCAGTGATTGGGCCACGTCACGCGCTTTCTTCTGGCGGGTAAATCGCCACACCTGTCAAAGTTTGGTTCACATGCATCGAATTCAACTGCTCGCCATAGGTCGAAAAGCCGACGACTCTGTTTTTTGACAGTATGTCAGATATGGCACCCGTCATCTGTTTTTGCTGCGCTTCAGTGCGCCGCAGCAAGCAATCGCATGCCAAAATGGCATCCGGTGTTGCGTCTGCTGAAAGCGCGGCCATTTCACGCTTTAGATGGCTGACCATGTTCTGGGGTTCGGCAAGCGTCAGGACCAAACCTTCGTCGATGGCGGAAAAAAAGATCAAGTCGCCGTTATCCGCCACCCGCTGAATAGAGCGGACGTGATGCTGCCCTCCGATACGGACCACGACAGGGTGGGCGGCAAAGGTAAAGGTGGTCAGCTGTTCGGGGTCTTTGCCCAAAATGCGCGCGTATTCCCGAGCCGCGGGTTCTGCGTTGATTTCATGCACAGTGCGGGTTTCAGGATCGGCCCCGGTGACAACCATGCGCTGTTCGGTCGGGATCAGGTGGTCGGTACGGAACACCTTAACCGGGCAGTTGGTGCGTACCTGAGTGAGCACCGCAGCGTTGGAATATGCGATGCCTTCGTGCAGGACGAATGTCTTGCCAAAACTATCGCCATCACCGGCAGAGCCGCCAAACAGGGGCACGGGGCCAAGGCCAACGGCCAATTCTGATGTCAGCTTGTCCTCTTTCGTGGACAGGCCGTCGATCACCATGAAGTTAAACTCGTTCTCCCAATCGGGCTTTTCACGGATCAGATCGTTGCGCGCACAGATCATTCGGTCGATCAGAGCCTGACTGTCGAAGTTGCTGACATCTTCGACAAGCATCGTGCGGGCGCGAAAATGGGTGCGGGGCAGGCCGACCGCTACGATTTCGCCGTCGGAATAGCCGTGCCGCGATATTTCCCCGGCAGTGGTGCAGCCGATGACCTTTGCATTCCCAAAAAGCGTTTTGGCCCTTTGGATGGTTTCCGTGATCTGCGCTTGAGGGGAGACAAACAGAATGACCACCTCAAGCGGTTCATCGCCAAGGCCCTCGGCAAGCTGCGCCAAAGGGTCTGGTGCGTCGTGTGGTGCATAGGCTGTGCGCACAATGCCCGCCGCACCAAATGGTGTGGCCGGCTGCGCGATGGACTGGTCCATCGCAGTTCCTCCCGTTGTCTTCCGGAAACGAACTCTGGCGCTTTACTGCGTGTCTTGCAAGACGCTTGAAAAGCTCGCTTCCTTGGCGATCAGTACCGCTTGCGTGCGGCTTTGAACGCCCAGTTTTCGCATGATCGCAGTCACATGTGCTTTGACTGTGGTTTCCGCGATCGTCAGGTCATAGGCGATTTGTTTGTTCAGCTTACCTTCGCAGATCAACTGAAGGATGCGCGCCTGTTGGCGGGTCAGGGTGGCAAGCCGGGTCAGCGCAACGTCATGGTTCATGGCCTTGTCGCTGCTTTCATCAAGCGCGACAAAACCGTTGGGCGTGAACACGTCCCCTGCGCGCAGGGCCTCAAACGCGGCGCGGAAGACTTCGCGCTGACTGTGCTTGGGAATAAAGCCAGCGGCGCCTGCGCGAATGGTACTGCTGATCACCCGGTCATCCGCCATCGACGAGACGACGATAACGGGCACCTGCGCGGCAGTTTTCAGCCGGACAAGGCCATCAAGCCCGTCGACATCGGGCAGGTTCAGGTCCAGCACAACCATATCGGGGCTACCATGTTCGGCGACATGGTTCAGCGCCTGTTCTAGGCTGGCGGCGGTTTGAATTTCACGGATATCGGCGACGGCCTGCAGGGTCATGGACAGCGCATCGCAAAAGAGCGGATGATCATCCACGATAAGAGCGGATGTGAACTCTTTATCTTGTGAACCTGTCGAGGGGTCGTTCATTTCTACTCCAAAAATGGGAATTACCGATACAGTCATCTAGCGTAGCAGTGGACCCAACTTAAGAACACTTGCCCTTTGGTAGTAGACGCAAAACGCGCGCCCGGTAAGGGGCGCGCGCAATTTTAGCAACGTTCGTTCGTCTTAGTTGGCGGATGCCAACGCTTTAGGAAGCTTGAACGTCCAGACCATGCCACCCTGGTTCAGGTAGTTGACCTTCTTGGCAACTTCACCACCCCAAAGTGGAACAGCACCGCCCCAGCCAGAGATGACCGAAACATACTGCTCGCCGTCCTGTTCCCACGTCACAGGCTGACCAACGATGCCCGAACCCGTCTGGAACGACCACAGCTCTTCGCCGGTTTCATCGTCAAACGCGATAAAGCGACCTTCAGGTGTGCCGGTGAACACAAGACCGCCAGCAGTGGTCATAACGCCACCCCAAAGTGGGGCATCGTTTTTGAATTCCCACTTCACTTCGCCGGAAACCGGGTCAAGCGCTTTCAGGCTGCCGATATAGTCTTCGAACAGTGGCTTGATGGTAAAGCCCGCACCAAGATAGGCCGCGCCTTTCTTATAGGTGATCGGCTCGTTCCAGATGTCCATGCCCCATTCGTTGGATGGAACGTAGAACAGGCCGGTTTTCGGGCTGTGCGCCATTGGCATCCAGTTTTTGCCGCCAAGGAAGGATGGAACAGCAAAGATGGTTTCACCCTTGTTGCCATCAGCCGCAGCAGCAGGGTTACCCGGACGGTTTTCTTCGTTGAAGATTGGGCGACCGTTTTCATCGATGCCAGCTGCCCAGCTGATGTCTTTTACGAATGGGTGCGCGGCAACGAATTTACCGTCTTCGCGATTCAGAACGTAGAAGAAGCCGTTACGGTCAGCCGTACCAAAGCGTTTGTTGCCTTCGGGATCGGTGTAAGCAACGACTTCGTTCACACCGTCAAAGTCCCAGCCTTCGCGCGGTGTGGTCTGGAAGTGCCACTTGATTTCGCCCGTCGCGGGATCGATGCCGATACGCGATGCGGCGTAAAGGTTATCACCTTTGTTGCCTTCCATCGGCGTACCAGCGTCACGCAGGTGACTGTTCCAAGGGGCAGGGTTACCTGTACCGAAAATCAGCGTGTCTGTGTCAGCGTCGTAAGAGCCACCCAACCAGGTCGCGCCGCCGCCAGTTTTCCACATGTCACCGGGCCAAGTTGCGTTCAGGGTACCGGTCATGGTGGATTCTTCACCATTCAGGGTGCCCATGTGGCCTTCGATCACCGGACGTGTCCAAACTACTTCGCCGGTTTCGGCGTCACGTGCCTGAACTTCGCCAACGATACCGAATTCACCGCCAGAGTTACCGGTAATGATCAAGCCATTCACGATCAGCGGAGCAGCCGTGTAGGAATAGCCTGCCTTGTAGTCGGCAATTTTCTTGTTCCAAACCACGTCGCCGGTTTTCAGGTCTAGCGCAACGATGCGTGCATCCAACGTACCGAAGTAGATGTTGTTGCCATAGATTGCGCCGCCACGGTTGATAACGTCACAGCAGGGCAGGATGCCTTCGGGCAGGCGGGCATCGTACTGCCAAACTTCTGCGCCGGTTTTCAGGTCGATCGCGTACATGCGCGAATAGGACCCGGTGATGTACATCATGCCGTCATAAATAAGCGGCTGAGTTTCCTGACCACGCTGCTTTTCGCCACCCAGCGAAAAGGCCCAAGCGGGGACAAGGTTGTCCACGTTGTCTTTGTTCAGCGTTTCCAGCGGGCTGAAGCGTTGCAAATGCCGCCCCATACCGTTTGTAACGATCTGGTTTGTGATTGACTGGTCGTTACGCAGGTCATCTTCTGTCACTTCAGCGTGTGCAACACCTGTTGCCAGTACGCTTGCCGCAACAGCTATAATAAACCGGTTCATCGGTTTCCTCCCTATGCTGTCTTCTTAGCCGCCTGAACACCCGCGTGGGCGGGACCCTCGGCTGGGTCGCATTATCAAGTGAGCGATGCGCCCGCGAAATTGCACAAAGGTAGTAGAGGGCCCGAGGGGCTCGCATTACATAAGATGCTGCCTGTCTTTGACCGGTGCAGGCGGCTGGCTAAAACTTGTTCGCAGAACCAATCCTTTGGTCCTATTCATGTTGCCGCGCATGGTGGTATTCTAAAAGAAATGGGAGGAATATCATGACGTCACTCAAGTCACTGTTGGGGGCGGCCGTTGCTGTTGGAATTTCCGCAGTATCGGCTTTTGCTGAAACGCCTGTGCTGCGGGCGGCTGTGCTGGAATACGGCACGGTGAACTGGGAACTGGACACCATTAAGCATTATGGTCTGGATGCCGAAAATGGCTTCACTTTGGATGTTCAGGGTGTCGCGGGTGGTTCGGCCGCTCAGGTCGCGTTCCAAGGCGGCACTGCAGATGTGATCGTGTCTGATTGGCTGTGGGTGGCGCGTCAGCGCGCGGCGGGCAAAGACTTTGTGTTTATCCCGTATTCCAAGGCCGTGGGTGGCGTTTTGGTGCCCGAAAACAGCAGCGCCCAATCGCTGAGCGATCTTAAGGGCGGCAAAATTGGTATTGCAGGTGGCCCGCTTGATAAAAGCTGGCTGATCCTTCGTGCTTATGCGCAGCAAGAATACGGAATGGATCTGGCCGCGCAGACTGAACAGGTATTTGGCGCGCCGCCGCTGATCTTCAAAACGGCACTGTCTGGTGACTTGGATGGCGCGATCAATTTCTGGCACTTCATGGCCAAGATGGAAGCAGCAGGCATGCGTAAGCTGGTTGATGTTGCGGATGCTGCGGCTGCCCTTGGGCTTGATCCGGAAACCCCGCTGTTGGGCTATGTCGTGAAGGGCGAACTGCTGCGCGACAATCCCGATCTGATCCACGGTCTGGCCAAAGCTTCGCGTGGGGCGAAAGACCTGTTGGCAAGCGACGATGCGGCGTGGGAGCGTTTGCGCGAGCGGATGAAAGCCAGCAACGAGGCGCAGTTTGACGGGCTGAAGGCTGGGTTCCGCGCTGGTATTCCAGCGGCCGGTCCCGTTGATGAAGCTGCGGCGGATCGTATGCTGCAACTGATGGCGCGTCTGGGCGGTGCTGACCTTGTTGGAGAGGCGACGACTCTGCCTGACGGTCTGTTCGTTCAGCCGGGTAGCTGATCAAAACGATGAACGGCGCAGTCGCTAATACTCAGTCAAAGGACAGCGGCAACGCTGTCCTTTCGCTTGATCTGCAAGGGATGTCGTTCAAGGACACGCCGATTTTGGGCGCGCTTTCGTTTCAGGTTTTTCCGCATGAAACGCTTGCAATTACCGGCCCTTCGGGTGTCGGTAAGTCAACGCTGCTTAGGATAATTGCCGGGCTAGAACGTCGGTTTAAAGGTGACGTGCAAGCCCCTGATAATATTGGATTTGTATTTCAAGAGCCAACGCTTTTGCCGTGGCGAAATGCGCGGCAGAACATCTGCCTGACGGCACATGTAGACGCCACCATAGCTGAGGCCGCCCTTGGCGAAGTTGGGCTGGGCGGGCTGGGGGATCGGTTCCCGATGCAGCTGTCACTTGGTCAACAACGCCGCCTGTCTTTGGCGCGGGCCTTTGCCAGCAGACCTGCGGTTTTGTTGATGGATGAACCCTTTGTCTCTCTCGACCCGGCACTATCGGATGAGATGATGAGCGTCTTCGAAGATTTGCGCGCCCGCACCGACGTCGCAACCGTTCTTGTCACCCATGTAGAGGCCGAGGCGAACAGGCTTGCTTCGCGTATCATAACGCTGGAAGGCACACCTGCGCAGATCGTAGATGAACGTCAGAATGCTGGGGCGTATTTCCAGTTGTCGGCGTCGGGTGTGACCTCATCCAGATCATAATCGGCGGCCTTTAACCGCCGGGCGATCTTTAGGCCATCTTCGGCGGCTTCATCGACCAGTTGGCGGCCGCGCGTTTCGTCTTGGGCGACGCCATGCCCACGCATCAGATCAATCCCATAGTTGAACTTGCCAACAGGGTCGCCCGATTCAGCGGCCTTACGGTCCCATTCTGCCGCGGCCTCTGGGTTGTATTCGCCGCCTAAGCCGTTGTTATCAAGCTGGCTCATCCAGGTCATTGCGCCTGAATACCCGGCTTCGGCGCAGACTTCGAATAGCTCGCGCGCCATTTCGTGGCGACCGCTTTTGGTGATCAGATATCCAGCCGCGCAGGTGGTCATGTCGGGCTTTCCCCGGCGGATGTTTTCCATCACACGGCCCATGGTCATTTCCTCGGGGTTTAGCGTGCCGCCCGTGTCAGCCATTGCAGGCGAAACCAGAAATGCCGACAGAATTAATGTGCGTTTGAACATTGCAACCTCCGTAATGGGTGGAGTTTAGCAAATCGCGTGTGCCGTTTCATCGGCGCTATGGTCGTAGAACAGGTCAGCCTTTACGCCGTATCATCCCACGCGCTGGATCATAGCCCCACAGGGCAAGGGCAAGGAAGAACACGGTGGCCAGCAACGTCCACAGTAACGCCCATGGGTTCCACTGCTGATACAGCGCGAAACGGATCAGTTCGACCGCATGTGTGAACGGGTTCACTGCGCAGATATCGCGCAACAGGGTGGAGCTTTCGGCCATTTTCCACAGCGGATAAAGCGCGGATGACATGAAGAACATCGGGAAGATCACGAAGTTCATGACGCCTGCAAAATTTTCTAGCTGCTTAATGAAAGACGACAGCGCCAGCCCGAGCGCGCCCAGCATGACGCCCGCAATCACCAGTGCGGGCAGGGCAAGCACGTATCCAAGCCATGGAACCGTAATCCCCAACATCGCAGCGATCGCCAGAAAAGCGTAAACCTGAAGGATCGAAATCGCAGTGCTGCCGATCAGGCGGCACAGCAAAAGCCACCATCGTGGCAGGGGGCTTGTTAGCAAAAGCCGCATCGACCCCATTTCGCGGTCATAGACCAGCGACAGCGACGATTGCATCCCGTTGAACAGCAGGATCATGCCGCAAAGGCCGGGCACGATGTAGATCTCGTAGGTGATATAGGTCTGATATGGCGGGATGATCGAAAGGCCCAGTGCTGCGCGAAACCCCGCAGCAAAGACCAAAAGCCAGACCAACGGACGCACGAGAGCGGCAAGGAAGCGTTCGCGTTGATGCACAAAGCGCAGGGCCTCTCGCAGGACAATGGCGCGCAGTGCCGTAAGCCAACCGCTCATGATTTGGTGCCTGTCATATCAAGGAAGACATCCGCGACGGGCCGGTCTTGGGCGATATCGGACGTGATGCCGTCCGCCAGAATTTGGCCGCGATGCAGAATGACCAGCCGATCATCCGGGTAAATCTCATCCGTCAGATGGGTGGCCCATAGGACAGTCAGGTTTTCGGATTGCGACAGGGAATGCACATGTTCGGTGATCGCCCGGCGCGCGGCGGCGTCAAGACCGACGGTGGGTTCGTCCAGTAACAAAACCTCGGGCGCGTGGATAAGGCTGCGGGCGATTTCGGTGCGACGGCGGTGCCCGCCGTTCAGGTTGCGGGTCACTTCGTCTGCGCGTTCCAGCATATCAAGCTTTTCCAGCGCGGCGTCGATCCGCACCGCCGCGTCGCGCCCGGAAATGCCGTGAAGGGCTGCGAAATAGAACAGGTTGCGGCGCACTGTCAGGTCCAGATCAAGCGTCGTTTGCTGAAACACGACCCCGATTTTCGCAAGGGCAGCGCGCGGTTCGCGCGACAGATCATGACCGGCAACTGTGATCGAACCTTCAGACGATGTGAACAGGCGCGTCAGCAAGCCAAACAAGGTGGATTTGCCCGCGCCATTTGGCCCAAGCAGTGCGCAGAAGTCGCCGCGCGCGATGTCGAAACTGACACCGTTCAGCGCGCGTTTGGTTCCATAGGAAAACCCAAGCTTCTGGACAGTAAGCCCGGTCACGTCGATCCGCTCCGCAAAACTGTATCCTCCCCCAAGGCCCATCCATCTTGGTCGTAGTATTCACGGGCTGGGCGCATAAGCAAACCCTTTATGCAGGAAAATAGGGCACTTACGGGCGCAGTGCGGCCCCCCAAGGGAAACGTCCGACTTTGACCGACTTAATCGGTTTGCGCTTTGCCACATCAATAACGGTGACGTCGCCTGACACGCCATTCGTTGTGAACAGCAGGCTTTTGTCAGCGGAAAACGCCATGTGCCAGACGCGGCGACCGACCAGAATGTAGTCTTCGACTTCAAAGGTTTCGGCGTTCACGACGGCAACGTGGTTCGATGGGCCAAGCGCGACAAAGACGGTTTTTTCGTCGGCGGTGAATTCAAACCCAACCGGCTGGACGCGGTCAGGGTGGACGCCTTGCACCTCAAACTGGATTTTGCCTTTTTCGGCTTGGGTGGCCGTATCAAAAACAGAAACGGTTCCGCCGATTTCGGCACTGACCCACAATTCAGAGCCGCCTGCGGTGAATTCGGCGTGGCGTGGGCGCGAGTCGACCAATGTGTTGGCGAAAATCTCGCGCGTTTCCGTGTCGATCCAGTGGGCCATGTTGGTCGTTTCAGAGGTGGTGATAACAACGGCACCATCTGGCGACACGGCCATGCCTTCCGGTTCGATCCCGACGTTGATCTGGGCGATGACTTTGCGGGTTTCGGTGTCGACCACGGTTGTGACGGCATCATCTTCGTTGGCGATGTAAAGATGCTTGTCGTTGGGGTGCAGGATGAACTGTTCGGGGTCTTCGCCGGACGGAAGGTCGTGCAGGATGTCACCGGTTTCAGGGTCCATCACCTGTACCGTGTCGCTGTCCGAAGCGCAGATATAAACCCGGCTGTAATCCTTTGAAAACGTAATGCCACGCGGGCGTTCGCCGGTTGGAATCGTGCGAGTGACCTCTAATGTTTCCACATTGATCACGCTGATTGTGTCGTCTTTTTCATTGGTGACCCAGATTTCGGACGCTAAAGCAGGGGAGCTTAACATCAGGGCCACCGCGGTTACGGCACGTATCATGGTTATTCCTTAAATGCGGTGCATTTGCTTTCAGGGCGATCCAGACCCAGCGTATCAAGCTCGGTCATTTGGTGTAGATACCCATCGATGGGCGCCTGCGCGACAAGCGCGCGGTCTGTGACAATCGGGATGGGCTGGCGCAGTTGGCCGTTCCAGTCGCGATAATTCATTGGCCGCCCCTTAAATCCGCCCAACTCGAACGCGTCTGACAGGATGAAGCTGCGCAGGTCTTCGATCTGGTTGGAACCGGTGCGTGTCACGGCCTCGCCGATTGTGCGCAGGGCGGCCCAAGCGGCGTAGTCCTTTGAGCGCATGTCGCGCCCGGTGTGGTCATGGAACCTGCTTTGCAACTGCGCCGCGCCCCATTGTTCGACCACATGCGACCACGCTTGGGGGACCATGCCTTCCGATCCCGCGATGGGGCGGGGCAGCCATGTGTTATAGGCGATGTAACGCCCGAAATCACCGATCTCATCCGCGACCAACAGAACGTCGTGATCTTTGAAGTCCTGCGTGAACAGCGGAACCTCTTGTGCTGCGTTCCGGCGCATATCCGCATCGAAGACCCAGGTTTTTTCGTCCTGAATGGTCAGGCCGAACTTCCAGGCCGAGTATTTCAGGGCGTCGGAAAAACGGATGTCGCTTTCATGTGTGCCAGAGACGAGCGCAAGGTCGCTCCATTTTTTGCGGCCCAGAAACTGAATCAGCGCGTCGCTGCGCATCACGTCGGATGGAATGCTATGCAGCAGGTTCGCCCTGCACGCGTCGTTGCGCAGTTCCACATCTGGGGCGGCAACATTGAAGATCAGCGCGCCTTCGGCTTCGGGCAAATCCGCGACGCGCAAGATGTCGGCGGCAGGGGCATCCAACACAATGAAGGGCGACAGGTTCAGCGCCTCTTGGGCTGCACCCAACAGATCGCCACCAATTGGAACGTCCTGTAATTCCATTGAATAGTTGTGCCCAAGGAATTGGCCGGTTGTTTGGTTGTCTTTCAATCCAACTTCGGCACCAGCGGGCCCCAAGTTTTCGGGGATCGGGTCAAGGTTCGACAAGACGGGGGGCTGTTTCACCTGTTGGCGAAGATAGGTAACGAGAACATCCACATCAGCGCGCGCGTTTGAGCCGGTGATCACAAACAATGCAGCCGTGCTGGCCAAAAGACGCATTAGGCGCATTACTCATCCTCCCATTTGGCGCAGGCTATCAACCTTCGCCCGATATCCGCCATTGGACGAAAGTCGGATTCCACATTCATCTTAAACCAAGGTCGAATAGTCGCAGGTTTGATGGCGTTGTATCAGCGGCCGGAACCTTGAACGGGAGGATGATATGTTCTTGAGAAAGCAGTGGGCCGTGCTGGGTCTTGTGGCCGTCGCAGGTATGGCCAACGCACATGGCGATGTCACACCACAAGCCATCAACACCGACGCGTTGCCCGATGTTGGCGAAGAGTGGCTAACGGAAAACCCATATCGCGGTATGGAAGAAGACGTTTGGAAAACATCGATTGATATCGGTGACTCCGGCTATAACCAAAACTGTGCGCGTTGCCACGGCTTGGGCGGTGTGTCGGGCGGTCTTGCCCCCGATCTGCGTTACCTAGAGGCCGAAGAATACGGTGACGAATGGTACATTGAACGTTTTCGGACCGGCTATACCCAGAACGGGATCACCAAGATGCCAGCGTTCGGTGAATTGCTGGGTCAGAAAGCCGCTTGGGCGATCCGCACTTATATCGAAACACGCCCGGATGACGGTGCACTGGATGATTTCAGCGCGCGCCTGAAAGAAATCCGTGACGAATTAACTGTTTGGAGTGAAGCTGCCCCTGACGCAGCAGCAGTTGCCGCGGTTCAGGCTGAATTGGCAGAGATTGCCGGTCAGGTTGAAACCGGGTCCGGCGCGCCAATCGCCGACAGTGTGGCGCTTCGCGCTGCCAATCTTATCGCTGGGGATGCACCTAACTTTCACGGTGCAGCCGAAGCTTTGACAATCGGCCTGTCTGCAGCGCAGTAGGCCGGAAGGGGGCACATGTATCGGTCAGCCAAAAGCCTGATTTTCTCCCTGTTGGTGGGGGCCGTTGCTGGCGGTCCCGCTCTGGCCCGATGTGCCGATCATGTGCCCCAACCTAAACCGCAAAACGTGGCCCGCGATATCGTTGGGGCCGACCTTGATACCATTCAGGAACGAGGTTTCATGACGTTTGCGGCATACGAGGATTTCCCGCCGTGGTCGTATATGCACGACGGCAAACCGGCCGGCGTTGATATCGAAATCGGCAAGATCATCGCGGAAGAACTGGGCGTTGACGCGCGCTTTACCCTTGTGGGGGCGGGTGAAACGTTAGAGGCCGATTTGCGCAATTGGGTGTGGCGTGGCCCGATCGTTGGCGGGGCTGTGGCCAACGTGATGCTGCATGTTCCATATGACAGCGAGTTTGGCTGCCGGGTCGAGCAGGTGGTCTTTACCGGCCAGTACCATGTCGAAGAAATCGCAATCGCGTATCGCAACGATGCCTATCCCGAAGATCCGCCGGTACCGGCCTATTTCCGGTTCGATACGGTTGCGGTTGAAAACGATTCCATCGCGGATTTTTACCTGACATCCTTTCCGGGCGGACAGCTTTCACACAACGTCCGGCGGTTCCCGACATCGACGGACGCAATGCAGGCGCTTGACACTGGGGCGGTCAAAGCTGCGATGGGCGCGCGGGCAGAGTTGGAAGCCGGTTTGACCGATCAGCTGAGCCTCCATTCGCCGCCATTGCCGGGGTTCGCCGTCGGAAAATGGACGGTGGGTGTGGGTATTCACTTTGCATATCGCCCGCTAGCATACAGTGTAGATGATGCAATTTATCGCGCCATTCAGGATGGCCGCATTGAACAGATTTTTAAGAACCATGGGCTGACGTTTTCGGCTCCTGAACTTCGTTAACTACGCCCTTGGTCGAATAGCTTGATGGGCGGCGATTTCTTATCGTGTCGCTCAAAGACTGGGAGAATGAGCGAATGAAACTAAACGAATCAAGAGACATCGCAGCGGACCGCAGTGCGGTTTGGCAGGCTTTGCTTTCCGCGGATGTGTTGAAAGAATGCGTTCCCGGTTGCGAAGAGATGACAGGCTCGCCCGAAGAAGGGTTCGAAGCCACCGTGGTTCAGAAAGTTGGCCCCGTTAAGGCCAAGTTCAAAGGGGCTGTTACCCTGACCGATGTGGTCGAGGGTGAAAGCTGTGTGATTTCGGGTGAAGGCAAGGGCGGCGCAGCCGGTTTTGCGAAAGGCGGTGCCAAAGTGGTGTTGGAGGACATCCCCGGCGGCACCCGTCTGACCTATGATGTGGACGCGAAGGTTGGCGGTAAGCTTGCTCAGCTTGGCAGCCGCATTATCGATGGCTTTGCACGGAAAATGGCGGACCAATTCTTTGATCGGTTCCAGCAAACCGTAGAAGGGCCCGCCGAGGAAACCGTTGCAGAAGCAGCGGAAGCGCCTGCGGAAGAGGGTGAAAAGAAAAAAGGTTGGCTGAAGCGTATTATTTCAAGCTGACCTCAAACGAAAATCTAGGGAGAACCGTATGTCAAAAATATCCATGACCGTTAACGGGAAGTCGGTTTCCGGCGAGGTTGAAGGACGCACCCTTTTGGTGGAGTTCCTTCGCGAAGACCTTAAGCTGACCGGCACCCATGTGGGGTGTGACACCAGCCAGTGTGGCGCATGCACCGTGCATGTGGACGGCAAGCAGGTGAAATCATGCACCATGTTCGCAGCCGAAGCCGATGGCGCAGAGGTTAAGACGATCGAAGGCGAAGCAAACGCCGATGGCTCGCTTTCTGTGGTTCAGCAGGCATTCCAAGATTACCACGGCCTTCAGTGCGGTTTCTGCACGCCGGGCATGGTGATGGCCGCGACTGCGCTGTTGGGCAAGAACCCAAAGCCAACCGAGCTGGAAATCCGTGAGCATCTGGAAGGCAATATCTGCCGCTGCACCGGGTATCACAACATCGTCAAGGCCATCATGGCAGCCTCCGGTCAGGACGTTCCTGCCGTTGCCGCCGAATAATAGATAGAATTTTAGGGAGGACACCATGCCGAAAGACGGAGGCATTGGCGCCAGTACCAAACGGCGCGAGGACGTACGGTTCCTGACCGGTAAAGGTCGTTACACCGACGATATCAATCTGCAAAACCAGACTTACGCCTGGTTTGTGCGCTCGGACATTGCGCACGGCACAATTCAAAACATTGACACGTCTGATGCGGAAAGCATGGACGGTGTTGTTAAGATTTTCACATCGAAAGACTTCGAAGCCGCGGGCGGTATTCCGTGCGGCTGGCAGGTGACAGACCGCTTTGGCCAGCCGATGCAGGAACCAAAGCACCCGATCCTTGCCGAAGGCAAAGTGCGCCACGTTGGCGATCCGATCGCGGTTGTTGTTGCCGAGACACTTGAACAAGCCCGCGATGCGGCCGAAGCGATCGACATCGACATCGATGAGCTTGAGCCCGTGTTGGACATGAAAGCCGCCATTCAGGATGGCGCGACCAAGGTTCACGACGATCTGACATCGAACCTTTGCTACGACTGGGGTTTTGTCGAAGAAAACCGCGAAGCCGTGGACGAGGCGATCAAGAACGCCCATCACGTCACAACGCTGGAATTGGTCAACAACCGCCTTTGCGCCAACCCGATGGAACCGCGCGTTGCCGTTGCTGACTACAGCCAAGCCAACGACGAATACACGCTGTACACCACATCGCAGAACCCGCATGTGATCCGGCTTTTGATGGGCGCATTCGTGCTGTCGATCCCAGAGCATAAGCTGCGTGTTGTTGCCCCGGACGTGGGCGGCGGTTTCGGCTCTAAGATCTATCACTACGCCGAAGAAGCGTTCGTGACACACGCGTCCAAAATCGTTGGCCGCCCGGTTAAGTGGACCTCGACCCGTTCCGAGGCGTTCATCTCGGATGCGCACGGTCGTGACCACGTGACCAAGATCGAACTGGCAATGGACGAGAACCACAAGTTCACCGCGGTACGGACCGACACATACGCCAACATGGGCGCCTATCTGTCTACGTTCGCACCGTCGATCCCAACATGGCTGCACGGCACGCTGATGGCGGGTAACTACACCACGCCGCTGGTTTACGTGAATGTGAAAGCCGTGTTCACCAACACGGTTCCGGTCGACGCCTATCGCGGTGCCGGTCGCCCAGAAGCAACCTTCCAGTTGGAGCGTGTGGTCGACAAAGCCGCCCGTGAAATCGGGATGGACCCGGCCGAACTGCGCCGTTTGAACTTCATCAAGCCGGATCAGTTCCCATACGACACGCCTGTTGCTGTGACGTATGACACGGGTAACTACCACGCGACCCTCGATAAGGGTCTAGAGATGGTGGACTACGCCAACTTTGATGCCCGTGTCGCTGAAAGTAAGGCACGCGGTAAACTGCGCGGCCTTGGTCTTGCACACTTCATTGAAGCCTGCGGTATTGCGCCATCCAACCTTGTTGGTCAGCTGGGCGCACGCGCCGGTCTGTATGAATCCGCCACCGTGCGGGTGAATGCGACAGGTTCGATCAGCGTCATGACAGGTAGCCACAGCCACGGGCAGGGGCATGAAACCTCGTTCGCGCAGGTTGTCGCGGAAATGATCGGTATCGACGCAAGTCAGGTTGATATCGTTCACGGCGACACCTCCAAAACGCCAATGGGCATGGGTACTTACGGGTCGCGGTCTATCGCGGTTGGTGGTTCGGCCATGGTCCGCGCGACCGAGAAGATCATCAACAAGGCCAAGAAAATCGCGGCCCACCTGATGGAAGCTTCTGAAGGCGATATCGAACTGAAAGACGGTCAGTTCACCGTCGCGGGCACCGACAAATCGGTTGCTTGGGGCGATGTGACACTGGCGGCCTATGTTCCGCACAACTATCCGCTGGAAGAGATCGAGCCTGGGTTGGAAGAAACGGCGTTCTATGATCCGTCGAACTTCACCTATCCCTCGGGCGCCTACATTTGCGAGGTCGAGGTTGATCCCGACACCGGCAAAGTAGACGTGCTTGGCTTTATCGCGGCCGACGACTTTGGCAACGTCATCAACCCGATGATCGTTGAAGGTCAGGTTCATGGCGGAGTGGCACAGGGTATCGGCCAGGCGATGCTGGAAAACACTGTTTTCGACGAAAACGGCCAGCTTCTGTCGGGCAGCTTCATGGATTACGCCATGCCACGCGCATCCGACATGCCGATGTTTGATGTTGATCACTCTTGCCAGACCCCTTGCACGCACAACCCGCTTGGCGTGAAAGGCTGTGGCGAGGCTGGTGCGATCGGTTCGCCGCCCGCAGTGGTCAACGCGGTGATCGACGCGCTTCAGCGTGGCGGTTACGATGTCGATCACATCGATATGCCCGTGTCGCCGTCCCGTGTTTGGGAAGCCATGAACAAATAAGCCGCAACCGGCGCCCTGTCCGAAACGCATCGGGCAGGGACCCTTTAGGGAGAGAATGAGATGCATAACTTTGAGTTCGTGAAACCCTCGACAGTGGAAGAGGCGGTTGCGGCGCTGCAAAGCGACGAAGCGCAGCCAATGTCGGGCGGGCAGACGCTTCTGCCAACGATGAAACAGCGCCTTGCGGCACCCGAAAAGCTGGTCAGCTTGACAGGTATCGCGTCAATGCAGGGCGTGTCGGCAGTTGGTGGCGTTTTGACCATCGGCGGCGCAACTACACACGCAACTGTGGCCACCGAAGCAGCGGCGCATTACCCCGGCCTTGCCGGCCTTGCAGCGCATATCGGTGATCCGGCGGTGCGTAACCGTGGCACCATTGGCGGTTCGCTGGCCAACAACGATCCGGCGGCGTGTTACCCGTCGGCCGCGTTGGGGTCTGGCGCGACGATCGTCACCAACGCGCGTGAGATTGCGGCGGATGACTATTTCCAAGGCATGTTCACCACCGCGTTGGAAGAAGGCGAAATCGTCACCGGCGTGCGCTTTCCAATCCCACAGGCGTCGAACTATCAAAAGTTCGAACAGCCCGCGTCGCGCTTTGCGCTGACGGGTGTGTTTGTGGCCAAATACGCGGACGGTGTGCGCGTTGCAGTCACCGGTGCATCCGAAGAAGGTGTGTTCCGCTGGACCGAGGCCGAGGCGGCGCTTTCCGCCAATTTCTCGCCTGACGCGATTGAAGGCCTGTCTGTGTCGGCTGACGGCATGATCGGCGATCTTCACGGCACGCCAGCGTATCGCGCGCACCTGATCAAGGTACTGACCAAGCGCGCGGTTGCTGCTGCAAGCTAAGGTTTTTGAACCGAAAGATATTAGGCCCCTGCAAAAGCGGGGGCCTTTTTCATGTTAGGAAGGTCGTCTTACCATCGAAAGAGACAAGGGTCGCACGCACCGTCTGCGGCACGGCGTTTATCGCGTGTTGAGCTTCCTTGCGCGATAGCAGGCACAGCGCGGTGGACAGGCCATCGGCCAAGGCTGCATCTGGGGCTTGGACGCTGACCGTTGACCACTGGCTTTTTTGCCCAGCGGGGCCGATGATATGCCCGATATCCCCCAGCGACATCGCCGACGGGCTGGAGGTTGCGACGGCTGCGTCGGTTATGCGGTTGGTCGTGATCAGCCCGTGGGCCGGATCTTCGACCCCGATATGCCATTCGCCAATGCATGCGAATTCACCGATGTTGACTAGAACTTCTGTCAGGCCAAGGTCGCGCAGCGCCGCGGCAACGCGATCAGTTGCATAGCCTTGAGCGATGCCATTCAGGGTAAGTGCCTGACCGGGGCCGAGTGTTATGCGACGCGGGGCAATCGCGACGCGGTCCCACCCGATCAACGCTTGGGCAGCGGCGGTATCGCCCCCAGTTGCAAGCGCGCGCCAAAGCGGCTGCACCGTTGGGTCAAACGCGCCATTGGTGGCCTTGTGCAATTCGCCCGCCAGTTTCAAAACTTCACATAGGGGGGGCGAGGGCGACGATAGCGCGCCGGTTTGGTTCAGTGTTGAAATCTCTGACGCGGGGTCGAATAGGCTGAAGGTTTTTTCGACGTCGGCCAATATTGCCTTTGTGGCGCGGATTGCCTGATTGGCCACGGCTTGATCGCCACGAATATTCAGAAACGCCTCTGCGCCCAAAGCGTGGCCTTGCCAGTAAACCGGTTTGGCACAGGCTGGTGTTGCGAGTGCCGCGGCTGAGATCGTTAGAAAACGTCGGCGTGTGATCATTCCGCAGCTACCTGTCTTTCGTTGCGTTTGGCGGCGACAATAAGGGGAACGCACTGCTTTGGGTCGTCATGGATGGTGACGCAGTCAAGGCATTGAAAACATTCATCATACGCAATCTTACCGGTTTTTTCGATGGCACCGTATTTGCAACGGACTTTGCAGAGTTGGCAGGGAGAGCCGCATTCAGCCCGCCGGGCGATCCAGTCACGACCACGCAGCAACCCGCCAAGCGCCATAAACGCGCCCAGCGGGCAAAGATAGCGGCAGAACCCTTTGAACAGCACCATGGAAAGGCCAAGCCAGAACGAGGCATAAAGCACGTAATACCAATCGCGCACGAAGAAGACGGTGATTGCGGTTTTGAACGGCTCAATCTCGGCGGCGGTATCGATGTGATCCGGGGCGATAAAGACGGTGGCGATCAGCCCGGCCAAGACGACGTATTTGATCCGCTTTAGCCGTAGATCCCACCGATCGCTGGGTTCGATTTGAGGCAGCCGAAGGCGCGTTCCCAGATGGTGCATGAATTCTTGCATCGCGCCGAAGGGGCACAGCCAGCCACAGAACAGCCCACGCCCCCAAAGGACGAACCCAATGATGGTGACCGCCCAAAGGATAAGAGAGAAAGGATCATAGATCAGAAAGGCAAAGCTGCCGCCTTCGTATATTGTTCGGATCGTGCCAAGAACTGTGACGATGGACAGCTGGCCTTGCCCCCACCAGCCGACGAAGCCCAGCACAAACGCTAATATCGCCAGCCTGACCGGGGTAAAGCCGGCCAACCCGGCCAGCCAGTTCATGCGGGCCCACAACAGAGCGGTCAGGCCGACAAGAAACACGCATAAGACCACGACATCGTTTTGGCGATTTCGCAGGGCCTCCAGCCACGGTGGCACGGGCTTTACAACGCCGGGGCGGATAAAGAACCGTTCGTCTGTTGTGTGATCGACGGTTATGGTTACGCTGCCTGCTTCGGGTTGAAAGATACCGTGTTCGCGGACGGCCTGAACGCCCAGCTGCCATGGCCGCGCCGGATCGAAACCCAGCCGACGGTCTGTGCGCAGGATCATCGCGATGCCCTGAGGGACGTCATCAGCCAGTTCGACGAACAGGTCCGCATCGCGCAATGCGACGGGCAGGCCGTCTTGTTCGGCCGAAATCCAGTTCGGGGAGGTGTTGCGCACGAAAGAGTCCGATACCAAACCGTGACGTCCGGCCTCTATCAGCAGCAGGGGCTCGTCATCCGTTGAAATGGTAAGGAAGTCCTGCAGTTCGGCAAATGTGCCCGGTGAAAGTGCTGCACGTGCGATTGAACGTGGGCCAACGTCGACGATCCACAAATCCAGATAGGCCCCATCAGGGTCATCTTGCGCGACTGGGTCGTCATCTGCCCAAAGGGTTCCGGCAAAGGCGGCGTCGATCTCGGCGTTGGTGACGGTCTTGCGCTTTGCGATGCCCTGATCAACCAGATCGGCCCATGTCAGGTCTTCGCCGTAATCGGGGTTGGGGTATGCGGGCGGTGTGGTGGCGATGCCCTGCATTTTCTCGCGCGCGACGGCTAAGGTCGCGGCCATCACGGATTCATGGGCAATGCGCACGCTTGCCGTCGCTTTGGTCACGCCGTCCAGATAGACCAACGATGACCCTTCGCTGCCGCCCCCATAAGGCGTGCCCACGACGATTGAGGATGAAATCGACAGGCCGCGATATTGTTCGAAAAATTTGTGGAACGGAGCCTCGCCCAAGCCCGAAACAAAGATCGGTTCGTTATGCGCGATCAGGCGCACGTCCATGAAACGCCCTTCTAGATCAAGAAGCACCAACACGTTAATCGCCGCGCCTGAAAACCCGGGCAGGGGGGCAAGGGGTTCTGTTTCAAAGACATAGCCCGCTTCGGCTCCGCCGGAATTCAGAAGGCTCCAGACGCCGTTGTCGTTCAACTTCTCGCCCAAGGAAAACGGCGGCATGATGTATCCGGCAAGCGTGTCTTTGTTCATCTGTTCGGCCATTGCGTTGGTGGAAAACACCAACGCAAGGCAAAGGAATATCGTGCGAAGCCAAGCTGTCATTCACGAACAGTAAGTTCAGCCGAGGTGCCGCAATATAGGACGAAGGTATTAGCTTTTGCCGTATTGCGTTGACACTTGCGTGAAGCTGGGGTGCTGTTCACTGTGATGGAGGACCCTCAGAAAAATACCTTTTCCGGCCTTGTCGGCTTTACCTCGATCGGTGGGCTTATCCTGCTGTGGATCGTTGGCGCCTATCTGACGGCTGACGCCAGCATTCTTCCCTATCCCTGGACAGTGTTAGAGGTGATGGGAAAAGAGGCGCGGTCGGGCGAATTGCTGCGCCACAGTCTGGCCACGCTGGCCCGTGTTGCAGCGGCGTTTTGTATTGCCATGGGGCTTGGCACAGCGCTTGGCCTTTTGCTGGGCCGTTTCCCGAAATTAGACATGTGGGCCAATCCGTGGGTCGTGGTGTTTCTGAACGTGCCTGCGCTTGTCGTAATTGTGCTGTGCTATCTTTGGATCGGCCTGAACGAAGTTGCCGCCATCGTCGCCGTTTCGGTTAACAAAACTGCGATGGTTTTGGTCACGGTGCGCGAAGGCGCGCAGAATATGAACCGCGCGATTTCCGAAATGGCCCAGGTTTACCGGATGACCCGCTGGCAAAGGTTGCGCCATATCGTGTTGCCGCAACTGGCCCCATTCCTGTCGGCCAGCGCGCGCAACGGGTTGGCTGTGATTTGGAAGATCGTTCTGGTGGTCGAGTTTCTGGGGCGCAGCAACGGGATTGGGTTTCAGATTCACCTGTATTTTCAGCTTTTCGACACAGCGCATGTCTTGGCATACGCAATGACCTTTGTCGCTGTGATGGGGGTTATTGAATACGCCTTGCTGAAGCCCGCCGAAACGCGCGCTTTGAAATGGCGGCGTGCATAGCGTGTGATCCGCGCGGCGTTTGAGACTTCGGCCGCGCGGATGATTTGACTGTTATTCGTCCATCAACGCTTGGCGATCTTGAAGGCCAGATACAGCCCCAGACTGATGGCAAACAGCGCTGCGACCGAAATTTCGGCACCGTGCGGGTGCAGGTGCGGCCCCCCATGGGCCAGCGCGGGGGATGCCAAAAGGGTGGCGGCGATTACGGCGGGCAGGCGGGTCATTTTTCAATCTCCTGTTTGCGTTGATAAAGGAAGTCGCGGATATCCAGCGTCGATTTTTCATCCATCGAGACATAGATCAGCGACATGTTGGTGCGCTCGCGAACCATCTCTCCGGGGAAGGGCAGATAGCTAAGCTCGCGTGATCCGAACGAGGGCGAGGCCGTACCGACCTGCCAATCGGTTTTCAGCTCTACATCGATCAGTTTCAGCGCCTTTGCGCCATCCTTGGCAGGGCGTTCAAACGGGACCCCGGCAAGTTTCAGATAGCTCGTCTTATCACTTGCCTGAATGAAGCCGTCGATGAACTGGGTCGCCAGCACCTGAAGGTCCGCCGCATCGTCGTGGTGGTGCATGTGGCTGTGCAGGTGGTCGCCATGGGCGTGGTTATGCCCTTCGCCGTGATGATGGTGGTGGTCGTGTGGGTGATCATGTGGCATTGGACCACCGCTTTCCGCTGAATTCGCCGTGTGGGATCGAAACTGGCTTATCGATAAACTTCTTGTGCGCGCCCAGTTTGCCGTTGGACACCAGCGCGCCCAACACATCCACGATCACGCGGGTGCCCATCAACGCCGTAATGTCGGACGTGTCATAGGGCGGCGAAACCTCTACCAGCTCCATCCCACAGATACCTTCGGCCGCGATGCCAGAGGCAAGCGCCAAAGCCTCGCGCGGAAGGAAGCCGCCGGGTTCAGGCCAGCCGGTACCGGGGACAAAGCCGCAATCGATACTGTCGATGTCGAAGGACATATAGACCATGTCAACCCCATCCCACGCCATTTCCAGCGCCATTTCGATGGTCTTATCGACGCCCATCTTTTCCATATCGCCCATGGTGATGATGTTGGTTTCACGCTCGCGCGCAACCTTCACCGCCTCGCGCGGGACCTGCCAGCCACCGATGCCGATTTGGACAAGGTTCTTGGCTGGCACGTTGGGAAGGTTGGTGGAATGGAACCACGGGGTGGTATGCATCCGTTCATCCAGATCCTTTTCCTGAATGTCGGCGTGGCGGTCGAAATGCACGATGCCGATTTTCTTTGATGTGCATTGTGCGATGCCACGCACGCATGGGAACCCGATGGAATGATCGCCGCCAATCATGATCGGCAGAGAGCCAGAGGAGAATACATGGCTGACCGCTCGGCTGATCTGGTCAAAGCTCTTTTCGATATTGGCCGGGATGGTGAACACATCGCCCGCGTCGCACAGCGTCATCTGTTCGCGCAGGTCCACGCCGATTTCATAGTTATAGGGCGTGTAGAGGGCGGAGATTTTGCGCAGCCCTTGCGGGCCAAACCGCGTGCCGGGGCGGTAGGTCGTGCCGCCATCAAAGGGGATGCCCAGAACGGTGGCATCATAGTCTGCGACCTCCAACACATCTTCGGCATAGGGGGCTTTCAGGAAGGTGTTGATGCCCGCGAAATGCGGAAGCTCTCCACGCGCGAAGGTGGGGATCGATTTATCCTCGATGCTTTCGGCACCCGTCAGGCCCATACGCAGGGCCCAACGGCGTTCTTCGTCCCAGCGGCCTTCGGGCAGGTCGGCCTCTTTCTGCATGGCGCGCCAGCCTGCGAGCTTTGTCAGGTCTGGGTGGTGGCCGCGCTTTTCGCGGTTTGCCTGCTGTGCCAGTTGGTCAACCGGGTGGTGCGAGCGTGAGCGCCCGCGAGGTTCGTTAAACATCCTCTGCCTCCTTCAGATGTTGAAACGGGATGCCGCCATCGCGGGCATCAAAATCGTAGGTGATTGTCGCGCCATAGGCGCCGGGGTCGTGCGGGTCCCAACGGGGCTTGTCGAAGACCAGAACTCGGTCGCCCAGCTTGAACCCTTCTTCTAGGTCGTGGGTGACCATGAAGACGGTCATGCCGGTTTCGGCTTTCAGCTCCATCAGGAATTCGTGCATCGCGATCCGGGTGCCGGGGTCCAGCGCGCCGAAAGGTTCATCCAGCAACAACACCCGTGGTTTCGCGGCCATGGCTTGGCCGATGGCAAGGCGTTGTTGCATCCCGCCCGACAGGCTTGCCGGGTATTGGTCGGCGACGTGGTTCAGCCCGATCCGGGCCAGCATTGCATCGGCGCGTTCCAGCCCCGCGCGCCGGGCGGCACCCCGCAGGCGGCCCCAGCGCGTGGCGAAACCTTCGCCCGCCAGAATGTTGTTGCGGACTGTCAGATGCGGAAAGACCGAATAGCGCTGGAACACCACGCCGCGTTCGCGGTTCGGTTCAGACGCGGGTTCACCACCATCGATACGGATTTCACCACGCACCGGGGTTTCTTCGGCCAGCAGCATCCGCAGGAAGGTGGATTTGCCACAGCCCGACGCCCCGACGATAGAGATGAATTCGCCCTCATCGACCTCGACGTTCACACGTTCAAGGATCGAACGGTCGCCGTAGGATTGCCAGACATCGGTGACGGAAACAAAGCTCATAGCCCGGCCTCCATCCATGGGAATGATTTGCGTGACAGGGTCTTCAACGCCCAGTCGATCAGGAATGCCAGCAGGGTAATCCAGATGACGTAGGTTAGGATCACGTCCATCGCCAAATACCGGCGGACCAGGAAAATGCGATAGCCAAGGCCAACGTCTGAGGCGACAGCCTCGGCCGCGATCAGAAACAGCCATGCAGAGCCGAGAGAGAGCCGGATGTTGGAGATCAACCGGGGCAGGATTTGTGGCAAGGCGACGCGCAAGGCGATGACCCCGCTGGATGCGCCCAAAGTTTGCGCCTTGACGATTTGTTCATGCGGGATGTCCAGCACGCGCTGCGCCAGATCGCGGGTCATGATGGGTGTGATGCCGATGACGATCAGCACCACCTTGGACAGTTCCCCAAGGCCGAAGACGATGAACAGGATCGGCAGCAGGGCCAGCGGCGGTACCATCGACAGCACGGCCACAAAACCCGCGAATGTCTTGCGGGCATAGGGGAACAACCCAATCAACATCCCCAACGAAAGAGAGATGGCCGCCGCAATGCCGACCCCGCCCAACAACCGTGTCAGCGAGGCCCAGGTATCTTTCCACAGCAGGATATCACCGGTGCGTCGGTCCCCTTGGGTGAACAGGCGAACAGCCGTATCCCAAATGGTCGAAGGGGCGGGCAGCAGTTTGTCCTGTGGGTTCACGCTTAGCCGCATTTCGGATCCGACCGCATAGGCGATCACAACCAAAACAAACGGCAGCGCGGCAAGAAACACGCCCGTCGAACGATCAGGTTTTCGATTGATATGCCGCATGAACGCCCCCGCGAAAGCGTGGGCACGGCAAACGCCGCGCCCGTTTGCCGTTACAGCGCGCCGTCAGCGGCCATCTGCATATAGGTGGCGTCAAAGCGGAATTTGACGTTGCCAGCATCACCCGAGGTTGACCCATCAGGGTAGGCGATGCCGACGAAATCAGCACTTGGCGCGCCTTCGCCCAAGATGCCTTTGTCGAACAGGAATTCGGCGACAGAGGTCATCGTTGCAGGCAATTCGCCAGATGCGGCTTGGGCCACGGCGGCGGCAGGGTCAAAGAACATCTCGGTCGCTGCAAGCTGCGCTTTGTATCCGTCAAGGTCGGTGCCCGATGCTTCGGCCATTGCCGTCAACGCGGCCTCGTCACCGGCCGCCATAAGCGACATTACCTCGTACCATGCGCCAACCACGGCTTTTCCGAAGGCCGGATTGTCGGCCAGCGTTTCGGTGTTCACCACCATCAGGTCAAGGATTTCACCGGGTATCATAGAGCTGTCAAAGACGTTGGTCGCGTCTGGGTTTGACCCAAGGATTTCCGACACCAACGGGTTCCATGTCACCACGGCCTCTACATCGCCAGACGCATAGGCCGCGATCATATCCGCGTCGGATGTGTTGATGACGCCGTCCAGATCACCTTCGGACAGGTCGACAGTATCCAAACCGCGCGCAAGCAGATAGTGAGACACCGACAGTTCGACCAAGTTCACCGGCTTGCCATTCAGATCGGCCAGCGTGCCTTCGCCCTTGAGGATAACGGCGTCGTTGCCGTTGGAGTAATCGCCGATGATCAGCGCGGTCGTGTCAACGCCGCCCCCGGACGGGATCGAAAGCGTGTCCATATTCGTGGCCGACACCCCATCAAACGCGCCGGCTGTGTATTGGTTGATGGATTCCACATAGTCGTTGATTTGCACGATATCGACAGTGATGCCGTATTTGTCGGCCCACTTGTCCATGATGCCGCTGTCTTCCAAATACCCCCACGGCATCCAGCCGACATAGATGGACCACGCAAGTTTGAAGTCTGTCTTTTCCTCGGCCATGGCAGGTGTAAGGGCCGAGGCAAGAACGCCCAGCGAGAGCGCCGAAGCGGTAAGAAGCTTTGATTTAGTCATGACTTTCCCCGTTCAAGCGTCCCGCCGATTTTTGGTCGTGGTTTACGCCCCGCTGGCGGAACAAAGAGAAAAGGCGCGGGCAAAACCTGCGCAGTAATCTCCCGGGATTTTGGCCCGCCGTGTGCCCGCGCGGAATTTGCCACGTGGGTGAAGCTTCTTGGACCAGACCTGCCGCATGGGGCAGCGGAACCCTAAGCTTCCTGCGCCTTTGATTGGACTTTCGGAACGGTCTTTGCGTCAACAGGGCCGTCTTGGTTGGTGCGGGGCGGGCGGTGAATGGCTAAAAAATACGCACGAATTCGCGAAGTTGCCTAAGATGAGATCAACCAAGCGGTAAAAACAGGGGCCGAGTTAGCCTACTTCGCGTGTTGAAACGGCGAACAGTGTGTCGCCCTGAACCGGCGGCGTGCCGCGATACATGCGGGCGGTTTCAAAGCTGGGGGTGAACCCGTGTTCGGTCAGGCGCTGCGCGAATTCGGGCTGGTTGGACGGCAAGTCAATGCTTGCCCGATCAACACCAACGGCCCGCCCGGCGGCTGACATCAGGGCACAGGCCGCATCGACGTTGTCCGCGATGATGGGCCCGATTTTGCAGCCATCGTGACACTGCCGCGCAGTGGCGAAACCTTTGATTTCGCCACTGACCTCATACACCACGGTTTTGCGGGTGGGCGTGCCCATGATCCAGCCAGACAAGAAGCTGGGCCGTAAGTATCCGTTGGCGATGCCGTCCAACTGCGCGATGGTCGCAATATCGTTGCTCAGATCAATGTCACGCACGCTGTCGATGTTGGTTTCGGGCAGGGGGCCATCAAAGCGCGTCGTTGTGCCGGTTCTAACAAAACCGGACCGGGCATAGTTGCTTTGCTGTTCAGCCACGCCATCCAATCCGATGCAGCGGTCCCCAGCGTGGGCAATGGCATGTTGCCAAAGGTCGTACCCAATGCCCTTGCCGCGATGCGCGGGCAAACACAGGTAAAGACCCAGAAACGACATTTCATCATTGTGGTTCACAACCGAAATACCGGCGACCATTTCTCCGTTCTCTTTGGCCACAAAGAACCCTTCGCCATCGGCCCCTAGAAACGCGGCGGCATCGTCCAGCCCGGGGTTCCATCCTTCGGCGGCGGCCCATTTAAGCATCGTCTCAACATCGGTGAAGGTCGCGGTGTGGAACGTCACGGTCATTTGCGAAGCGCCTCGTGCAGGGAAGATGGGACCGATTTTCGCGATCTAAGGTCAAGTGATGTGACCAGATCAAGCAGGTGGCTTTTCATCAGCTCTTCGGCCAAGTCCCCGTCGCGATCGCGGAACGCCTCTATCAGGGCATGGTGGGCATGGCTTTCGCACAGCGCCGCGCGACGTTGCCAATAAAGCGCGATGATCAGCGAGGAGCGAGAGATCAACTGATTGATCAGATCGGCAATGGTTTTCTGATCGGCGATCCGCGCGATTTCGATGTGGAATAGGCCGGAAAGATACAAGGCACGCCCGCTTTCGCCATCGTCAATCGCCGCGTGTTCAGCATCTATATGTGCCTGCAACGCGGTGATGTCTGCCTCTGTCATGCGTTCAGCTGCGGATCGGGCGGTACGTGGTTCAAGAAGTGCGCGGGCCTCAAACACCTCACGGGCTTCGGCCACCGTTGGCTGGGCGACAAACGCGCCGCGGTTGCGTTTCAGTTCGATAAGGCGGTTGTGGGCAAGGCTTTGCAGGGCCGCCCGCACGATTGTGCGGCTGACGCGGTAAACATCTGCCAGTTCATCTTCGCCCAGTTTCATGCCGGGGGGCAGGCGATGTTCATGGATCGCTTGTTCCAACGCCGCAGCAACCGTTTCGGCCGTACCTGTTTTTACCTGCATCTTATTCATCACCAACTCCTGCCGTTGATTCTGCTTTGGCCGGACGGGATCGGCAAGTCGTGGGCTTCGTTAATGATAAGTGATCAGATTGTATACAATATTGTGGCTAAAATTGCGCACAGCATTGCTGCGGACGCACAAACTTCGGGCAATCTGTGAAAATGGCAGGGGGAAAGCATCAAAACACTGCCCTTAACGGGAAATTCTAATCGAACCTGAATGCAGCAAGCACATGGGGTGGGAATGCGAACAGGTTACGATCTTGAATTGGTTCACCTTACCAAACGCTACGGGGACACCGTGGCGGTGCGGGATTTGAACTATGTGTTTAGCGCGGGCAGCTATGTCTGCCTTTTGGGGCCGTCGGGATGCGGGAAATCGTCAACCCTGCGGATGATTGCCGGGCACGAAAGCGTTTCGGACGGGTCCATTGTCTTGGACGGTCAGGATGTGTCGTACCTGCCACCGGCGAAACGCGGCACAGCGATGATGTTCCAAAGTTATGCGCTGTTTCCGCATCTGACAGTGCGCGACAACGTTGGCTTTTCGCTTCGCATGAAAGGGGTCGATAAGCCAACGCGCGACGCCAAAGCGAACGAGTTGCTAGAGCTGGTGGATATGGGCGAATACGCCGACCGTCTGCCAGCGCAGCTTTCCGGTGGGCAACAGCAGCGCGTCGCCTTGGCGCGTGCGCTGATCACGGAACCCAAGGTTTTGTTGCTGGATGAGCCGCTTTCGGCGCTGGACCCGTTCCTGCGTGTTCGCATGCGGTCAGAGTTGAAGCGCCTTCAGCGTGAACTTGGAATTACCTTCATCCATGTCACCCACGGCCAAGACGAAGCTTTGGCTTTGGCTGATCAGATGGTGGTGATGAACAACGCCGTGATCGAACAAGCCGGCCCCGCGCGCGAGGTGTTCAATGCCCCCCGAACCGAATTTGTGGCCCGCTTTATGGGGGGGCACAACGTCATCTCGTTCAATGGGGCCAAGGTTGCGTTGCGAGCGGATGAGGTACGCCTTGGGGCCACAGGTTTGGCGGCCACGGTTGCAGGCGTTGAATATCAGGGCGCGCATGTGGCCCTGACGGCCATGACAGAGGCGGGGGAAGAAGTGCTGGCACTGGTCCCCGAAGCCAAGTTTTTCAATTCACCAAAAAATCCGGGTGACGCGGTCAACCTTGCCTGGGACGAGGGGCGGTTGCACCGCCTCCAAGCTTAATCAACCACGAACAATAGGGAATATTACAATGTCCAAAATGCGTTACAGCCGCCGTGCGATCCTGAAAGGCGGCGCAGCAGCCGCAGCGGCATCCACACTGTCTGCCCCAATGATTTGGGCGCAGGAAATCAAAGATATCACACTACGCCAGTTCGGCACCGGGGTTTCGAACCTGAACGAGGTCGCCGCAAAGGTTAAGGAAGACCTTGGCTTTTCGCTGGAAATGACTGCGCTGGATTCCGACAGCGTAACCCAACGCGCGGCAACACAGCCTGACAGTTTTGACATCGCCGATATCGAATACTGGATCTGTAAAAAGGTCTGGCCGACCGGCAACTTGCAGGCGATGGATACCAGCAAGATCAAGAACTATGACAAGATCGTTGGCATCTTCCGTTCCGGCAAACTGACACCTGAAAGTGAGATCGCACAGGGCACCGCGCCACACAGCGTTGGTTTCGTTGATGGGCCGGGCGCCACCAAGTTTGCCTCTGAAGAGACCGGTTGGATGACCCTGATCCCAACCATCTATAACGCCGATACGCTGGGCATCCGTCCCGACTTGATCGGTCGTCCGATCAACAACTGGTCCGAACTGCTGAACCCCGAATTCAAGGGCAAGGCGTCGATCCTTGATATTTCGTCGATCGGGATCATGGATATGGCGATGGTCTGTGAATCCATGGGCGAAATTCAGTATGCCGACAAAGGCAACATGACCAAGGAAGAGATCGACGCGACCTTCGCGATCTTTACCGAAGCAAAGAAAAACGGCCAGTTCCGCGCCTTCTGGAAGTCATTCGATGAAAGCGTGAACCTTATGGCCTCGGGCGAGGTGGTCATTCAGTCGATGTGGTCGCCTGCGATTACGGCCGTAAAATCGCGCGGAATTCCATGCGTCTATCAACCGCTGGAAGAAGGCTATCGCAGCTGGGGTGGGGGCATTGGTCTGTCGAAATCCCTGTCGGGGATGGAGCTGGACGCGGCCTATGAATACATCAACTGGTATCTGGACGGCTGGGTCGGCGGGTTCCTGATGCGTCAGGGTTATTATTCGGCTGTGCCTGAAACCTCCAAAAACTACATGTCAGAGAACGAGTGGGGCTATTGGTTCGAGGGCAAAGAGGCCAGCGACGAAATCACTAACCCATTCGGCGACGTTTTGGCCAAGGCAGGCGAAACCCGTGATGGCGGTTCGTTCTATGACCGGATGGGCGCGGTTGCCTGTTGGAACGCTGTCATGGACGAAAACCAATACATGGTTCGCAAATGGAACGAGTTCATCGCTGCGTGATGACCTGAGTTGTGGGGGCAAACGCCCCCACAGCACCTTTTTCCAGAAAAGAGCAAAAATGCCCCGATCCCTGATTGCCTGGCTTCAAGTTACGCCCTTGTCACTGATCCTTATGGGGTTCTTGGTGGCCCCGATCATCATGATCGTAATCGTCAGTTTTTGGGGTGCGACCGAATTTTCGATCTATCCGGCATTTCAGTTCGATAACTATGAGTTTTTGTTCGGCTCGCCAGTCACTTACAAGGTGTTCTTGGCCACGTTCAAATACGCGCTGATCACCTGGGCCTTTACCTTGGTTATCGGTTTTACGGTGGCCTATTTCCTTGCCTTTCACATTCGAAGTCAGCCGATCCAAATCGCGCTTTTCCTGTTGTGTACGATCCCATTTTGGACATCGAACATCATCCGCATGATTTCGTGGATCCCGTTTCTGGGGCGCAACGGAATTGCCAACCAAACCCTAATTTCGTGGGGTGTGATTGATGCGCCGCTGGATTGGCTGCTGTATTCAGATTTCTCGGTTATCCTTGCGTTTGTCCATCTTTACACGCTGTTCATGGTTGTCCCGATCTTCAACACGATGATGCGGATCGACAAATCCCTGCTAGAGGCCGCGCGCGACGGTGGGGCCAGCGGGTTTCAAACACTGCGCCACGTGATCATTCCGCTGACAAAACCCGGCATCATGATCGGCACGATCTTCGTGGTTACACTGGTGATGGGCGATTTCATCACCGTGCGCTTTATGTCGGGGTCGCAAAAGGCGAACGTCGGTCGGTTGATTTCCAACGACATCGCACTGCTGCAATACCCGTCGGCCGCCGCCACCGCTGTTGTTCTGCTGTGCACCGTGCTGATCGTTATCGCGATCCTGATGCGGTTCGTGAACATTCGAAAGGAGCTTTAAGATGGAAAGCCGCCCACGCTCTTTCTATGTCCTTGCCGCGTTTTTCTGCCTGTTCCTGCTGTTCCTTTACGGCCCGACGCTGACCATCGGCATCCTGTCTTTCCAAGGCCCGCAAGGGGGGCTGACCTTTCCGATGAACGGGGTTTCCCTGCACTGGTTCCGCGATTTGTTCGAGGTTCAGGCCGTCGGCGACATCTGGGGCTCTTTCCGCCGTTCTTTCGTGCTGGGGCTTATGGTGATGGTCACGACTGTGCTGATTTCGGTCATGGCGGGGCTGGCATTTCGCAAACGGTTCGCCGGTTCGGGCATTCTGTTTTACCTTGCGATCACATCGCTGGTCATTCCGTCGATCCTGATTTCTTTGGGGGTGGGCCTGATTTTCAACCAGTTGGGGCTAAAGGTACACTGGGCGACATCCGGTTTCGGCAGTCAGCTAACGTGGACCTTACCCTTCGGCCTTTTGATCATGTTCGCCGTCTTCAACCGCTTTGACAAAAGCTATGAAGAGGCCGCCCGCGACCAAGGCGCAACCGCGTGGCAAACGATCCGGTTTGTGGTGCTGCCGATAATCGCGCCGTCGCTGATCGGCGTGGCGCTGTTCGGCTTTACGCTGTCATATGATGAATTTGCCCGCACGCTTTTGACGGCGGGGTCGTACAACACCTTGCCACTCGAAATTTTCGGGATGACGACCAATGTCACGACGCCAGTGATCTATGCGCTTGGGACGCTGACAACGTTGTTTTCACTGTTGATCATCGCGGTGTTCCTTTTGACGGTCTGGGCGTTGTCCAAGCGGCGGGCGCGGTTCGGCTCTGACGCAGGGAAGGGCGTTTGATGCGGATTCTTTTCATGAACCCGAACGCCACCCAAGCAATGACAGACAGCATCCTCGGCGTGGCGCGCGCGGCAAGCCCATCGGGCGTTGAGGTTGAGGGGTGGACGAACCTTGACGGTCCGCCCGCGATTGAAGGGCCAGCAGACGGGGACGCGGCCGTTGTTGGGTTGCTGGCTGGGCTTTCATCTGCGCAAGCGCAGCGCGCGGATGCGGTCGTGATTGCGTGTTTTGACGATACCGGGCTGGAACAGATGCGGGACAAGGCGGATTGTCCGGTCATTGGGATCGGGCAAGCATCATATGCGATGGCCGGTTTGTTGGGGCATCGCTTTTCGGTCGTGACGTCGCTGCCCGTATCTATCCCTGTGATCAAAGAGAATATCTTGGCGCTGGGTCATGCCAGTCGCTGCGCGTCGGTCCGGGCAAGCGGCTTGCCGGTGTTAACCATCGAAGAGGGGGGCGAGCAAACCCGCGCCCGTCTTGCGGATGAGGTTTCGCAAGCGCATCAGGCGGACGGGGCGACGGCGGTGATTCTAGGCTGTGCCGGAATGGCCGCGCTATACGATGACCTGAAGTCGCGTGCAGATGTTGTGCTGATCGAAGGGATAAGAGCATCCGTTTGCCTCAGCACATCAATGCTGAACTATCAGGCATCGTGATCTAATTTTCAAAGCTAGGCTTTAAGAAACCAACTCCGCCTGTCGGGGCTTGGTTTTACGCTGCCAAATCTGTCTGAGGTCAGCGCTTATGGGTCCATTTAGGGCAATTTGCTAAGGGAGGGTTTCTGGCTCGTCGTCACCACCGAGGAGTGGACGATGAGAAAGACAACGAAGAGCCTTGGCGAAAAGGTCGTCAGTGAGGTGCCCCTAGATTTGTAGACGCCTTGCCCCCTAACTGTGAGGCGAGGAGGCTGACATGGGGACAAGCAATTACAGCGACGCGTTCAAGCGGGACGCGGTGCATCAGATTCCGGTGCGGGGTTATCCTGTTCGGGAGGTATCCCGGCGTTTGGGCGTCAGCACGCATTCTCTTTACAAATGGATGAAGCTGTTCGGGGATCCGGAGCCAAAGCCTGGCGTGGATCATGAACCCGAGAACCGACGGTTAAAGCGCGAGTTGGCCCGCGTGACTTAGGAGCGCGATATCTTAAAATAAGGAGGATTAGGAAAGGCCCCGGTGGGGCGTTTCCCCGACGAACGCAACGGTGTACTTTGCGCGAGGGTCCCAATGAAGTACGCCTTGATCCACTGCCCGGCAGTTGATTGCGAAGCAATCGACGAGAGGGAGGGCACATCGCGAGGAGTTCAGCATCCGGGGCATGTGCCGGGTGCTGCGGGTCCATTTCTCCGGCTTCTATGCATGGCTTAAGGAGCCGTTAAGCCAGCGTGCGCAGGAAGATGTGCGCCAGACGGAGTTGATCCGGCAGGCCTGGGCCGACAGCGGCAAGGTGGATGGCTATCGCAAGCTGACCGACGATCTGCGTGACCAGGGTGAACGGATTTCCGAGAACCGGGTGGCGCGGCTGGCTGGGATCGCCGCACAGGTTGGTTACAAGCGCAGACCTGGCGCTATGGTGGCAAGCCAGCGATGGTTGCCGAGAACAGGCTGGAGCAACAATTCCAGGCATCCGCGCCCGAGCAGGTTTGGGTCATTGATATCACCTACATCAAGACCCATGAGGGCTGGCTGTACCTATGCGTCGTCATCGACCTGTTCTCACGCCGCTTAGTCGGTTGGTCTGTGCAATCGCGTATGACCACTGATCTAGCTTTGCAGGCCTTGCTGATGGCCGTCTGGCGACGAAAACCCGGCAGTCGCGTCACAGTACACTCCGACCAAGGTTCGCAATTCACCAGTCGTGAATGGCAGCTGTTCCTGCGCCAACACAATCTGGCACCCAGCATGAGCCGGCGAGGCAACTGCCATGACAACGCGGTCGCTGAAAGCTTCTTCCAACTGCTGAAACGGGAAAGGGGCAGGCGACGAACATACCCGACACGCGACGATGCAAGACGGGACATGTTCGAATACATCGAGCTGTTCTACAACCCAAAGCGCAAGCACACGAACAACGGCATGCTGTCGCCCGTTGACTTCGAAACCAGACAGCACAAACTGAAAAAGGCAGGTGTCTAGGAAACTAGGGGCACCTCATAGTTCTTCATTTAAGCTGCGCAATGTTCTTTTACCAAGTCTGCAATCGATGAGGAACGTATCCCTTGAAGCGCGAAACGCGCTATGCCACTCGAAGCCCCTATAGATACATCAGACATCACTTCTACAAAGTCCCATCCGGTGAGCATCTCATACAACACTTCCGGCTCGGTCCTAACAACCCGCATTTGCCAGGTTCCGGCATCTTCGGTGCTTTCCCTCGCCAAGGCTATTGCCGTAGCTGCATTGCCAATCCTAGAAGTTTCTCCTGGGCTGCGACTCGGGATATGGAAACTCAAGCCCAGTGCGCCCGATGACAGCGGCTCGGCCTCAGGCATGCCAAAATCATAAACCGCAGCCGCACGATCAACACGAAAGAAATTAACATCTGCAGGAGTGAACGAGACTCTCGGCATGGTGTTCTCTTGGCAAATGAAACGCAGCGTAGAGTCTTCCCGATAGAATGACAGCGCGAGGGCCGGTTCGCCATCCCATGTGGTAAGCCTCGCATCAATCACAGTGCCCGCCGCCGCAAGATAGTCTTCATACCGGTTTTGTTTCTCCTGTCGGCACATCTCAGATACCCGTTCCGCAACCGCTTGCGCAGGATCCGAACGGAAATCGACCAAAAATTTCTCCGATCCCGGAAGATCCAGTATCTCGAAGACATCAACGCTCGACTTGATTTTGTAGAGGTTTCGCATTCCTTCGAACGGAAGGCTGACTTTCGTCCAGAATGTGTATTGGGCCCCTAGACGACTGGCAAACGCCTCGTAAGTTTTGCCTCCGACCCGAAACCGGAAACGCAGAAGTGTGTCGTCGACTTGATTGAGCGCAAAGAACCTCTCCGTGCGCAGGTAAGCTGAAAACGGAGGCTCAGTTAGTCGATTTTCCTCACGGTCGTTGTCGGCGTAGTTCTCAGTGCGAAAACCAAGATCGCAGGTGAGCATAATATACGGCCCGTTTTCATCAGCAACAATGATATAGGCCCTACCATAGGAATCACCTATCTCGAACGACGCAGCTGCTTCTGTTCTTCCGCTAGCCGCGAAGGTAAGACAAGCAACCAACCCGATCACAAAACTCAAAATTCTTTGTATAGTTCCTACCATGTTTGGTTCCAATCATTTTTAAAGCAATAGTCGGGCAAGACGATCACCACAGAAATTGTAGAGAAGGGTAGATTAGTAACGGTCTCGCTCGACCCTACTTGCATCTTGATCCCGTCGTACGAGAGGTTCTCGACGACTGTGATGCCGTCAGAAACACCGTCTGTGCCTGAATAAGTCAGATGAAATGCGAAGTTTCCTGGATACTTCACGTTCTCGGCACAGTCTCGAGAGCCGCCGAGTGCTGGTGGGGCAACTTGTCCGCAAGTGCCGTCTATCACCAACTTGAACCCGACCTCGATCTCTACTGTCACATGATCGCCCTTGCAGGCAGGGTCAAAAGTGATGACGCCATCTGATATGGACACCACACGTCCCTGATAAGTGCTGCCAGCTAAGTGAACGCTATCGGCTGAAGCACTCAAGGTGGTCATCGGAAGAATGTGGCTCAGAATGAGCACTCGACGTGCGCATCTCGTAAGATGCCGGAATGACAATGTAGTATGTATCAACGGTAAGTTGCTCCGCTGCAAACGGCGGTTCACGGAAAACAATAACTTGCTCTTGCGAACGGAACAACACAAGCATCTTCTGCCCGTCTGCCACAAGGCTAGCGACCCAGCTATCTGCCTCTGAATCACCAGTTCGCAAACACTCCAACCTCCTGAGTGCCGTGCTATCCGTAAACATATCGCGGACCGCGGCAGCTTGGGCTGTACTCGATATCCGGGCGTCTACAAACAGCACGATTAATGGCAGGGCGACGAGAAACGGGCCGGTTTTTGGAACCCTCATCTTGAGGACTTGGAAAGAGAACGGGGCTAGAGAGAACAACGCGAGTGCAAAAAGTAAGACGAACGCAAAGAGAAGAACGAGATCGTAGCGTAATACGTCCAGGCCTCGGATTAGGTAGTGGTCTGTTGTAATATCCAGAAACTGGAGTTGCACTCCGAAGCTACCATAGTACTCTGACAGGAATACGCTTCCGCAAAATGCGGTATAGGCAATGATGCCCGATATCACAGCGAGATAGGCGGATAGGTTCATCGTATCGCTCGCACTATGGACGTGTTAGGGTTCTACCTAACGTGGCAGTATTTTGCACCAAAGATCGCCCAGCGGTACGACGGACATAAACCTCTTGTCAGAACCTATGCGTCAAAACGGTCCTTTTCGCCAGCGACAAAACCCATGGGTTCTGGCACCCTCTCTTAGTTCGGGCAGCCATCTGCTCCAGAACCCCTGACGACGGGCAAACAGCAGGCGTTCGTTTCAGTGTAAAAAATCAAAAGTGCCTTCGGCGGTAGCTGACTTTCGACTGGATAAGATAGCATCCCATCCATAGAAACGTTGGTGAGACCCGCCACAGATTTACTACCACTATGGCGGATCGAAGCTACATAGGCGCTACAAACAAAGGAACAAGTTGAAGTATTCATAGGTATTTGGGTTTGCCCGCGTTGAAGCATATTCTGCACGTGTTTTTCCGCCAGTCTGACAGATACGGGTGGCTTCCGCCTGAGCTGCTGGGAGTGAAGTTTCTCTGCTTTGGAATGAAGAGGTGACGATTGTGACGCTATCGCCGTTGTAGTCAGATACAATTGGTGGGACATCACAAGCGGCAAGTGCGAACAAACCGACAAAAATCATTCCTGTTTTTTTCATTTTTCAACTTTCTTCTTTGAATTTTATTTTGGCCAACTGTTTCAGTTTAGATGGGAAAAAGTATCGTTCGTCAATACTTTAGCTCGCCGCCGCAACCGAAAGCCAAGGGTGCATCGGCGAACGCTTCGATACTCGTTGCCTTTTAGGCGTGTTCGCGACTTACTGGCCGAACGCGGGATTGGTCTGGCCGCTCGGTACTCATTCCAGCCGTTGGCGGCGGTAGCGACCGTTGTTGGTTCAGTTTTGTCCGCCGATGTTCGCTGAGCAGGACTTTTCTGCCGTTTGCCTAATGTCGGCTTTGGGAATCAAATAGCGAAAGCGCCCTCTCGCGCATCGTCGGGAAGGCGCGGAACTGATCGAGCGGGTGCAGCGGCGCGCGCTGAACGTTCTCGGCGAGGCTGTCCTCCTCGGCTAGCCCGTCAGTGCGCACGATGCAGGGGACCAGCGCGGTCTTGTTCATGCGCTTTTGCTTGACGAGCAGTTCCAGCGCCCGGAGCCGCCGCTCGCCGGCGGGGATCGTGTACATGCCGGTCTCGGCACCGCTCTCATCCAGCACGGGCCGTGCGGTGATGGAGCTGAGCAGCGTCCGCCGCGCGATGTCCTCCGCCAGTTCCTCGATCGACACACCCGCCTTGACGTGGCGCACGTTCGACTGGCTGAGCGTCAGCTTGTTGAAGGGGATGTCGCGCGATGCGCTGAGGGTGATCTTTTGTTGCTTGGTCATCGGGATATCTCCGCGACAGGCCAGCCGGGAGCCTCTCTCCCGACCTCCAAACCCGTCAAGGAAGACCCGGCACACCTCTCACTCTATAGGGTCATGTGCAGCAATCAGCGGCATCTCATAAACGACCGTTGGCAAGACAATACAGGAGTTGGAGAAGGCTTCGCAATCTGATACCCTTTCCGGCGAAGCAATTTGAAAACCTACGTGTATCTACTCTGGACCGATCTAATGAACATACGGGAGTAATCAATTCGTGTCGCGGTCTTTTGCATCCTTGACCATTCTACTCACTTCGACTCTGTCAATGCCGGCGTTTGCAAAGATGAACCCAGTCGAGGGTGATTTCCCTTGTGCTTCTGGAATTGTTCTGACGCCAGATGGTGAGATTCAGACACTTCCTTTTGCGGACTGTTTTCCAGATCAGGGAATGGCGTCATTTAATGTTCCGTTCTTTTTTTCGTACTATGCGATTGACGACTTCGAAGCCTCAATAAGGGATACGCTTCAAGCGCTAGGCTTCTCTTATAAGCCGGAAATCTTTCGCCGCCCTCCGTCTGCGGAATGCGCAGCAGTGGGCGATGGTGCCGAGTCGAATATTTTTTGGACGGACTGGGTTGTGATTAATGAAGATTTGCTGAGCGATTTCTCCCTCGAGGTGTCCGCTTTCGATGTTTCACTCGACGAGAGGCATCAGTACCGTATCCAGATCTACGGTTGCTTTAGTGCGGGGACTACTGTCCAATACGTTCAAGTGCCTGGAGACGCATGTCTCTACAGGCAAGCTCCAGTAGCAGAGGGGCCGAACGCATCTCTGACCTCGTTTGTTGATGTTGAGCATCGGGGCTCCGGTGGCCTTTGGCGAGCATACCAAAATCAAGAGTTTGACTCAGCCCCTCTTTTGACTTCAGTTGATCTTCAGTTGAGCTCAGCAATTGAAAGTGTTGAACCTAATAGAATTCGAGCGGCTGAATTCCGGACATGTGAGGACGGATAATGGTTCGTTTGTTAATGACTTGGATTTGGTTTGTCGGAAGTAGCTTAAGCCTTGCGTTGCTTTTGGTTTTTCTTTGGCGCGGAATAATTATTAACCAAGATTTCGCCGAGGTTCTTGATGATCTTGCGGGGATTTATCTTCCGTTTTTCACACCGATTGCCGCCTTTTGGTTTGCCGAAAGGGGGGAGCCATCAAACGCGCCAGCATCTGCAAGTTCGCTAGCAATTGGTATGTCCGTTCTTTACAATATTGTGATGCTCGCAATGCTAGGGTCCGTCCTTTTTTCCGAACAAATCGGAGGCCTAGTCGCCAATAGAATTGACCTGATGCGGCAGGTTGGTCTCTATTTGGGCGGCATCGTAGGCCTTTCGATTGGGTATTTCTTTGGAAAGGAATAGGCCATTGAAAGATGGTACAAAACTTGGTGTCAGTTTCGGTAGGGCAGGCTGGTAGCGATCTGGGCAGTGCGGCTGGTGTCGTGAGGCGACCATGATTTATGATCGCCTCTAGACAACCCAGCCTAGCCAGCTCCCTCCAGCAACGCCTTCGCCTTCCCCTCCATCACCAACCGCGCATCCTGCTGCGGCTTGGACCGGGCGACTGCCGTGATCCCCTGCACGAAGTCGAAGATGCTCTCGGGCGGGCGGCCTTCCTCGGCCAGAACCGTCTCGACGATCCGCCCCGTCTCCGCCTTCGAGAACCTGCGCTTGCGGAGGAAGTCCTGACGGTCCTAGTCCGACCGTGCGACGATCTTCTTCCGCGCCGCGCGGATGCTGTCGATGAAGGGCGCGGGCGAGGACTCGGCGAAGCGGCTGAGCGCCGGGGCAGCCTCGTGGGCGAAGCGGGAGGCGGCGGATTTCGAATGCCGGATAGGTGATCGGTGGTCTTTCGTGGTCGGGAAGCGGCGGCATGCAGGTGATGTTTGGCGATGCCAACGATGGCTCTCCTCTGAGCAGCCCCGCGCCACAGCAGCCGCAATTGCTTTGACGCTTTCTCCAATATGTATATAGTCAACCCTTTGTTTTGGTGCACCGCTCTGGTTTTACGCTGAAAATAGTTCAAACCTTTTGAAGAGGCACCAGATGCTTTTTACTCCATTCCTCCGCGTCACAGCCCTGTTTTGCTTGGTCGTAGCAGCGCCGCTCACCGCACAGGCCAAAACGGTAACCGTCGAATTCTGGGGGGAGGTCGTAGAACTCAAAAACAACGGCGGTCCGGTCACCACGACCTCGATCGCCGTCGGCGATGCGGTGCATGGCAAGTTTACGTATGACCTGACACCCGTGGCTGTGTCCCCCGGTTACGTGGGGTCAACGCGGCCCGATTTTGTCGATGGCAGCGGATCACGAACCAACTATTTGCCCGGTCCCTTCGGCGCGTCCACAACGTTCGAGCTTTCGATCGGTGAATATGAGTGGATCGGGAGGCGCAGCACCATATACTTGTATGTGGCCGACGACTATCGCTACCTGGAAAACGAGGACGACAGAACCGACATCTTTCTCTCCGCCCCTTCGTCGATCGGTCCAACGGTAGATGGCGCGAGTAACAGTGGAATGAGTGTGGGTTTCGGTGATATCAACAACCCTTCGCTGCTGAGCAGTAGTGCCGCGCTGCCCGACCTTGGCGAAATGCAGGACCTCCTTTCGGCCAACCCCGACTACTGGGATCGAAATGGTATCTTTCTAAGCAATGGCGACATCATTCGCTATGGCGTGACAGACGCCATTGCGTCGGTTTCGGCCGTTCCGTTGCCGGCGACGTTGCCGCTCCTGTTGGCAGCTTTCGGTGGGCTCGGCCTCGCGCGTCGCCGCAAGACCGCCTGAGGCCCCAGCACCCGTATCACGACCCGATCACCGCGCCCCCATGTCGCGGCGATTTCTATGTTGACGCCACGTCCTGTCCATCGCGCAGGTCTCCCTGCCGCCCATTTTTTCGATCATCGGCGCCAAGACTTTGCGGCGGTCGACAGGCTGGCTGATCATACCTTTTCTTGCTCTCTGCGGATATGAAATGAATGTCATGAATAGAGCCATTGCTGGATTCTCCATTTGCATTTTTTCGTGTTTGTTTCCACGATCCAATCATGCGCTTTTCTGCGCGGCCAGTCCTTAAGCGTGTTCGGAAAAATTCCAGAAAATTGGGAATTTAGAATTGGGTTCATCCCACCGAACCCAATATCCGCCCTCCGAAATCAGAATGTGTTTTATGCGATCGCAGCCAACGACTGCTTTCCCGCCGTCATGACGCATCGTAACACCGGCGCCTTACGCCGCTAAAACAAGCGCGGTTGCAGGTCGATCGCTGCTTTCTTCATTTCGAATGGCATGCCTTCTTCGTCACCATAGATCTCTTCGTTAAGGTCTTCGCCAGCGTGTCCCAGAATGTCGAGACGCACCTCTTTTTTCACGTCTTTTTGGTTCTTGAGAAACTGGTTGAATGAGTGGCGAAGGCTGTGGCCGTCGAGGCCTTTGGGATTTCCATCAAGCTGTTGGCTGCGGAGCTTTTCCCAATTGTATCGTAAAGCCGAAATGAACTTTTTCTTTTCGCTTTTTGGACGCAGCTCAGGAAACAGAAGGGTTTCACCTTTGGAGCGCATATGGTTCCGATGCTCAATCAGGCCTTGAGTAACAAGATGCTCGTGCATGGGCACAAGGCGTTCGCTTTGGAGGTTCTTTAGTCGTCGCTCGGCGTGTGGACGGATATCAAGCCCATATGAACCGTTAACTTTGACAATTGAATCAACGGTAAGACCTGCAATTTCTTCCATCCTGCCACCAGTATACGCGACGATCATTGGGACGTAATACAGACCATCTTTGTGAATCACATCACCTGCGTCGTGCCGCCTGTTTTCATTTCTACAACCCTGCCACACTGGATGTTTGAATAGTTCTTTTAGTTCATTTTCTTTGAAGGCTGCCCGCTTAGATCTTCCGCGTTTCGTCTCGGTTTTGCGAAGCTTTCTCGTATTAATTTTACCGTTGATCGAAGTGTCTTCGATGCCCTGAGCATAGCTTAGGATTGCAGACACCTGCTCAAGATAAGTGTTGAAGGTTTTCGGGGCCCGCCCAAGGTCATCGTCTGCTGACGCGTTGGCGAGCTCTTGGATGTCGCTCCAGGTGAAGTCGAGGTGAGTGGGACTCCTCATGAAGTTCTTATGAACTTCCGCGAGTCTGCGCTTGAAAATTCTCAGGTGGTACTGCTCGACTTCTGTCACCATTTGAACACCTGTTAACAGACAGAAGAGTTTAATCTTGGAGCGTCTGGCGTTTGCGGTCTTGTTGTCCATCGTTCCGTTGACCTGCGCGTGTTTGATGCTGCGTTCACATACCCCCGCGAAATCGACACCGAATGGGTCTTTCTCAGTTGATCGGTCTAGGTCTTCTTTACAGGCTTTTGCAGCTTCGAACTGATCGTTTAGGAGACGAGTGGTGAGTTCCGATGTAATCAGGTTTACCCCTGAGGTTAATAAAGGTGCAGGCTCGTTTGCAACAACCGTTGACGGTTGCTCGGAAACGTCTGGTGCATTGCATTCCTCTGTTAGCTCCAAACGGGGTTGACGGGCTTCTTGCTCGGGCTGCGCTGCGGCAAGCATAGATTTCAAGTATGCTTGCATGATTTGTGCGTCATGTTCGGCAGAGCGGGGGGCATAGTCCGTTGCGTCTTTGAATTCGCGAACCAAGTGATCCATCATGCCAGGAGATTTTAGCTTGCGGGCCTCCTGATCGAAAATCTCCATAACGCGACTGAGTTCTGTTGGTGACCACTCCGGATCGATGGCATCTACTGGAAATGGGTGATGTGGCCCGAACTTGATGAGTGTCTTCAAAGCATGTTGAAGGGCTGAGCGATCACATTCCGAGAAACTATGTTTGCGGCCGGTGAACCATGCCATCCGGCTCTGTCGCTTCAGATCATCAACGAACTGCTTCAAGCGCCTCTGCATGAATTTATGCACAAGTGCGTCCGGAATCGGATCATGGATGAATGCAAAGGAATTAAGCACGGTCTCGAACTCTTTGGTTAGTGATAGAGACCAGATAAGCGCTTGGTTTTTGTTTTTCGTCCCCAGCGACACCATGAGGGGTGACTTATATGTGGATAAGGTCGGAATTCGCCGACGATAATAAATCCGGTTGGGCTGGACGTATAGGTAGGTAGGGGCAGACATAAGCTCTCCTCGAAGTGGAGAACGCTTTGTTCGAGAAAAGTCCGCAATCAGCAGGGAGGCAACCTTGTGTGCAACTGCTTGTGCAACCTAAATGCTCTTACAGCCTGAAGTCCCTCGGAGGGAACTTCAGGCTTGTAGCAAAATCAACCGCTTAGGGGAAGATTGGCTCCGGCGGTAGGGATCGAACCTACGACCAATTGATTAACAGTCAACTGCTCTACCGCTGAGCTACGCCGGAACGTGGGGTGCTATCTAGCAATAGTGTTCAGCGGCGTCTAGAGGGTTTTGCAAGAAAAATGAAAAGGCTTCTACAACTTCGAAAATTGACCATCCGCGCGCAGCGTTTCGGTGGGCTTTGTCAGGTTTCTTTCAGTTAAATCAATAAGATGAGCGAGGACGTTGCGCGAGGCGGCTGGAAGCAAAGCTTTTGGCGTGTCTGTGTAGATGCGTGCTGCAAGGTCGTTTGCTGTTGCGGGGCCGTGTTCCAAAGCCTTTAGGATTTGCGCTTCGCGCCCGCGCCGGTGGGCGATTAACGACTCTATGCGCTTTGCCGGTGTGATGACCGGCGCGCCGTGGGCGGGGAAAAAGACGCGATCAGACCTGCCTTTAAGCTTTTCCAGCGATTCCATGAAGGCGGTCAGGTCACCATCCGGAGGCGAGACCATAGAGGTGGCCCAGCCCATAACGTGGTCGCCTGTGAATACGATGTCTTGGGTGGCAAAACACAGATGGTTGGCCATGTGCCCGGGGGTCCAGATTGCGGTGACGTCGATATCCCCGACAGACAATGTTTCGCCATCCGCCAAGGTGATGTCAGGGGCAAACCCTTTATCGACACCTTCGCCGCCGCCCAGACCAGTCAGCTGCGCAAGCGCCGCGCGTTGGCCGGCCTTGCTGTCGCCAAATGCATAAACCTTTGCGCCGGTCGCTTGTGCAAGTGCGGGCGCAAGCGGGGAATGATCTAGGTGACTGTGGGTGACCAAAATGTGCGTGATCTGCTCGTCAGGGCCAAGGGCGCGCATTATCGCCTGAAGGTGAGCGTTGTATGCGGGGCCGGGATCAATGACGGTGACGGCGCCTTTCCCTAGAAGATAGGTGTTGGTTCCGCGAAAGGTCATAGGGGACGGGTTGGGTGCAAGAATGCGGCGTACGCCGGGCTCTAGCTGTTCAACCTGGCCGACGATTGGGTTGAACCCGGCAATTTCGTCCATCTTCCGCTTCCTTCCGACTGCGCTGACAGATACGGTCTTAGCTGATGAAGATGGGATGGATCAAACGCACCTTGCCACGAAGCCTGTATGGACGGGCGGCGCTTATCCTTATCGTGCCGATTGTTTCGTTGCAGTTGGTGGTGTCCGTTGTCTTTATTCAGCGCCATTTCGCGGGCGTGACCCGGCAGATGTCCTATGGCATCCAGCTAGAGCTGGGTTACCTGCAACGCCAAGCGAACTCTGCCGTTGATTTGGAAAGCGCACAGCCCAGGGTGGCAGGGTTGGGGCAGGCGCTGCGCCATCAGGTCAGCCTTCCTTCGCAGAGCGATTTCGCAGATCAGCGCCTTTTTTACGACCTGTCGGGGAAAACGGTGATTTCGACGCTGCGTAGCGGTGCTCTTGATGTTTTGGGGATCGACCTAAGGTCTAACACGCGCGAAGTTCAGGTGCTTTTGAACACCCGGCACGGTCCGATGCTGGTTGTGGTGGAGCGGCGACGGGTCTCTGCGTCGAACCCTCATCAACTGTTGGTTTTGATGATTTCCACGGGGTTGTTGATGACCCTGATCGCCTATCTTTTCCTGCGCAATCAGCTTCGTCCCATTACCAAGCTGGCATTGGCCGCAGAAGCGTTCGGTAAAGGGCGCCACCTTAGGTACAAGCCGACTGGTGCGAACGAGGTTCGATCGGCCGGGAACGCGTTTATCGACATGCGCGCCAGAATTGAGCGTCAGATCGAACAGCGCACACTGATGTTGTCCGGCGTCAGCCACGACCTTCGCACCCCTTTGACACGTCTTAAACTAAGCCTGTCGATGCTGGACGAGGACGACGAAACCAAAGAGATGCTGCGCGATGTGTCCGACATGGAGCGGATGCTGGACGGGTTCCTTGATTTCGCGCGTTCGGATGCGTTGGATGATCTGGAAACGGTTGATCCTGCGGCGTTGCTTAAACGAGTTGTCGAAAAGACGACACGTGGCGTGACCTTTGGCGAGCTTCCGCAGGATATGCAGGTCACGCTGCGCCCGATGGCGATCGAACGCGCTTTGCTGAACCTTGTGAACAACGCTTTGAATTACGGAACGAACTGTATGGTTAGCCTGACGGTCGCCGACAGGGTACTTCGTTTTACCGTGGAAGATGACGGGCCGGGCATTCCCGCCGACAAGCGCGATGCGGCGATGCAGGCTTTCACGCGCCTTGATGAGTCGCGCAATCAGAATCGGGGGCCGGGGGTTGGGCTTGGCCTTGCCATTGCATCTGATATCGCACGACGCCACGGGGGGATGCTGCGACTAAGTGAAAGTGAAACGCTGGGTGGGCTGAAGGCCGTCTTGGTGATCGCGCGCTAAAGAACGCACCGGAGGGAGTCGTTTGTGGCGCTTCAGTCGTCGCAACTTATTGCGGCGTCGCGTGGTATTTCCCACGAATCTAACAGGGAATTCGTTTTCTCACGCGGCGACTTTCGAACCGCGCCTGATTGCGCGACATACCGGATTTTCCAGTCGCAGGGCTGATCGTCAGAACGGGCTTGCCAGAACGCAATGGGCCGGCGATATGCCCGTAAGTTGTTGAAACTGTTGGTAGGCCCGGAGGGACTCGAACCCCCAACCAAAGCGTTATGAGCGCTCTGCTCTAACCAATTGAGCTACAGGCCCGACCTGAGGAGAGTGAGTATCAGACCGGCATCTGCCGTCAAGCACCTCGTATGGCCCGTGGACAGCGGGCGGGTTATCGTCTATCGCAGCGCCGAATGACCGGGGGATATGTTATGAGCGATGGCAAGAACGGGCTAACCTATGCGGATGCAGGCGTAGATATCGACGCGGGCAACGCGCTGGTCGATCGGATCAAACCAGCAGCCAAGCGGACCAACCGCCCCGGCGTAATGGCGGGTCTTGGTGGCTTCGGCGCTTTGTTCGATCTTAAGGCCGCGGGCTATGTTGACCCGGTTCTGGTTGCGGCCACCGATGGTGTGGGCACCAAGCTGCGTATCGCCATTGATACTGGCGAAGTCGGCGGCGTGGGCATCGACCTTGTGGCGATGTGCGTGAATGACCTTGTGTGTCAGGGCGCAGAGCCGCTTTTCTTCCTTGATTATTTCGCCACCGGTAAGCTGGAAGTTGAAGAGGCTGCCAAGGTTGTCGAAGGCATTGCCGAAGGCTGCGCGCGCTCTGGCTGTGCGCTAATCGGTGGTGAAACGGCTGAAATGCCCGGCATGTATCATGACGGCGATTTTGACCTTGCTGGTTTTGCTGTTGGTGCGATGGAACGCGGTGCGGCCCTGCCGGACGGTGTTCAGGCGGGTGATGTCCTGCTTGGCCTTGCGTCGGACGGCGTGCATTCCAACGGCTATTCGTTGGTGCGCAAAGTCGTAGAGATGACCGGCCTTGGCTGGGATGCTGATTGCCCGTTTGCAGACGGCACACTGGGGCAGGCACTTCTGACGCCCACGCGGCTTTATGTCAAACCTGCGCTGGCGGCTGTTCGGGCAGGGGGCGTTCATGCGCTGGCCCACATCACCGGTGGTGGTTTGACCGAAAACCTGCCTCGTGTCCTTCCGGACAATCTGGGGGCGGATATCGACCTTGGCGCGTGGGATTTGCCACCTGTCTTCCGCTGGTTGGCTGAAACCGCCGGCATGGAGCAGGCAGAGCTGCTGAAAACCTTTAACGCTGGTATCGGTATGATCCTGTCCGTCGCAGCCGATCGTGCTGACGAACTGGAAAAACTGTTGGCTGCCGAAGGCGAAACCGTTTCCCGCATCGGGACCGTTAGCGAAGGCGCTGGCATGCGCTATTCCGGGACGCTTCTGTGACCAAACGCGTTGCCATTCTGATTTCTGGCGGCGGCTCTAATATGGTGTCGCTGGCGGAAAGCATGACCGGCGACCACCCGGCGCGCCCGGTTCTGGTGTTGGCCAACGATCCGGCGGCTGGCGGGCTAGCCAAGGCCGCTGCGATGGGTATTCCCACGGCAGCGGTGGATCACAAGCCATTCGGGAAAGACCGCGCCGCGTTTGAAGACGCGCTTCAGGCAAAGCTGGAAGAGGCGCAGCCAGACATCCTTTGCCTTGCCGGATTCATGCGGATTTTGACGCCCGGTTTTATCGCCAAGTGGGAAGGGCGGATGTTGAACATCCACCCGTCGCTTTTGCCAAAGTACAAAGGCCTGCACACCCACGCCCGCGCATTAGAGGCAGGGGACACAGAACACGGCTGTTCGGTCCACGAAGTCACTGCAGAGCTGGATGACGGCCCGATATTGGGGCAAGCCCGCGTTCCCGTACTGCCCGGCGATACGGCAGATATGCTGGCGGCGCGGGTCCTTCCGATGGAGCATAAATTGTATCCCGCGGTGCTTAGGAACTTTGCAGCTGGTGCACGCGAGCCGATCTTTATTTCATAAACTCTTTCCTTTCGGCGACTTATTGCCTAAACCGTCAGGACGGGTGAGGGCAGGAAAACAACGATTGCACCAGGAACAGCGTCCCTGAATGAGAACACTTACCAAGACTGATGAGCTTGCAGCCTTCTGCGCCGAAGCGAAGAATGGCCCATACGTTACTATAGACACCGAATTCCTAAGAGAGCGGACCTATTACGCAAAGCTGTGTCTAATACAGCTGGCGCTGCCGGGGGATGGAGAGGCGGTTCTGGTGGACCCGCTGACCAATGGCCTTTCGCTTGATCCTCTATACGATCTTTTCCGCGATACAAGCGTGGTCAAAGTCTTCCATGCTGCACGGCAGGATCTGGAGATTTTCTTCGTTGAAGGAAAGGTATTTCCAGAGCCGCTGTTCGATACGCAGGTTGCTGCGATGGTCTGCGGTTTTGGCGAACAGGTGGGGTACGAAACCCTTGTCCGCAAAATCGCGAAATCTCCGCTCGATAAAACCTCTCGGTTCACGGATTGGTCGCGCAGGCCGCTATCCGATGCTCAAAAAACCTATGCGTTGGCCGACGTTACGCATCTGCGCGTAATTTATGAATTTCTTGCAGCTCAGCTTGAAAAGAACGGGCGCGATAAATGGCTGCGCGAAGAGCTGCGGGTTCTGACGAACCCTGAAACCTATATCGTGCGTCCGTCCGAAGCGTGGAACCGTGTTAAAACGCGCACCCATTCCGGTAAGTTTCTTGCCATGGTGCAGGAACTTGCGCGTTTTCGCGAAGGGTATGCGCAATCACGCAACGTGCCGCGCAACCGCGTTTTCAAAGATGATGCGCTATTAGAATTGGCATCGACCAAACCACAAAACCACAATGACCTTTCAAGGTCTCGGCTGTTGTTGCGTGAAGCCCGTAAGGGTGAAATCGCCGACGGGATCATCGCTGCGGTCAAGGCCGCCAGCGAAATGAACCCCGACAACTATCCAAAGCCGGCAAAGAGCAACGACAAACTGCAGGTAAACCCGGCACTTGCGGATCTGTTGCGTGTGCTTCTTAAGGCCAAATCCGAAAACGCAGGCGTTGCGCAAAAGCTGATTGCCACCTCATCCGACCTTGATCAAATCGCCGCTGGTATGCGCGATGTGATGGCCCTTAAGGGCTGGCGGGCAGAGGTGTTTGGCAACGACGCATTGCGCCTGTGCGAAGGCGAATTGGCGCTAAGGGCCAAGGGCAACAACGTGGTCGTCGTCGAACTTTAGCGACGACTGCTACGTTGGTTTTGGGCGCCTCTCACAACGATCGTGCGAACATTGGCAAGGCTTTGATCCGAAAGGAACACAGCCGCCGTAATTTCGCGCGAGGCTTGTGTGCCAGCGGGGCCGACGGTTGGGGGTGGAAATGCGCGGAAGCTAAACACAAGCGTTCCGTCTTGCGGCTTTGCGTTGTTTTCGGCAACTAGATCTGCTTCCCAGTATCCTTGCTCTGTCGGCAGGCCCGTCGCGCGGACAATCGCGCCGCCCGGCACGCGTTCGATTTGCATCGATACGACCTGATCAACCAACCAGCGCCGTTCGACAGGGGCTGCTGGAACCTCGCTGACGGAAAGCGTTTCTTCGGTGCTGCCGCCAAACCAATTAAAGGGGTTCAGGCGGGATTCGCTGACAGTACTGCACGCGCCAATAAGCAAAACAGCGGACAAAACGGGAAGAAGTGGTTTTTTCATCAAAAGCCCTCGCATAGCTCCATTGGGTTAGCCCAAACCGGGCGTCTTGAAAAGGCAAGACAGCCCAGCACTGGACCTTTGCGGGCCAAGTGCTTAGGTCATGGCGCGAAAGAGCAGGGGGCGAAGATGGCCAGCGAAGCGTTTGAAGACATTGTGGACACGTTCGAATTTCTGGAGGACTGGGAGGACCGGTACCGCCATGTGATCGATCTGGGGAAGGCAATGGACCCACTTGAAGAGGCGTTTCGCGTTCCCGCCACCAAGGTCGACGGCTGCGCCAGCCAAGTTTGGTTGCTGCCCGAGATTGAAGGCACAGGCCCAAACGCCACGTTCCGGTTCCGTGGCGAAAGCGACGCGATGATCGTGCGTGGGCTGATCGCGGTGCTGGTGGCGCTCTATTCCGAGCAAAGCGTTAGCGACGTGTTGAAGATTGATGCGCCAGCCGAACTGGCTCGGCTGGGCCTGAACGATCACTTGTCGGCGCAACGCTCTAACGGGTTGCGCGCGATGATCGAACGGATCAACCTTTTGGCCAGTCAGGCCGCCGCCGCCTAAGCCTTGCGGTAATGGCGCAAAACGTACAGGCGGATGGCCGATGCCAAGCCGCAGTCCAAGCCGCGGTCCGCGTCAATTTCGGCGGCTAGTGCGTTGAGTGTAATTGATTTTTCTTCCGCGATTTCACGAAACGCGCCCCAAAAGTCATCCTCTAACGAAACACTCGTGCGGTGCCCTTTTAGGGTCAGGGAACGTTTGATGGGGCGGGTGTTCACGTGTCGTCCCGCCGATGCTTTTCAAGGTCGCTGCGGGCCTTTTCATTTCGTGCGGACTCTAACGTTTTGACGGCTTTCGTCCGGCCAAACTTGACTGAATTTTCATCACCGGTGGCGCGCTTCTGATCACGCTCTCGCGCCTTGCGCGCAGATTTTAGGTTGATGATTTTGGGCATTTAGATTGCCGCCTGTGCAAGGATCAGTTGGCTAGAATGTAAGCCAACACCCCCACCTTCGATAGGGGGCATGAAAACCGCCGATACGATGCACCGGCGGTCTTCGTTAATTCAGATCAGCCCTTTGGCCCGATCATCTGCTCTGGGCGGACGACACGATCAAAGGTTTCGGCATCTACAAAGCCCAGCTTGATCGCCTCTTCCTTCAGGGTGGTGCCGTTCTTATGCGCGGTCTTTGCCACGGTGGTCGCGTTGTCGTACCCGATTTCAGGGGCCAGCGCGGTCACCAGCATCAGGCTTTCGCGCATCAGCTTGTCGATCCGGGTCTCGTCCGCCTTCAGGCCGGCGATCAGGTTGTCGGTGAACGCACCACAGGCATCGCCGATCAACTGCATGGATTGGAGCACGTTGTAGGCCATCATTGGCTTATAAACGTTCAGCTCAAAGTGGCCTTGCGATCCGGCGAAACCGACAGCGGCGTCGTTGCCCATGACATGGGCGCAAACCTGTGTCAGCGCCTCGCACTGGGTCGGGTTGACCTTGCCCGGCATGATGGAAGAGCCCGGCTCATTCTCGGGCAGGACAAGTTCGCCCAGACCGCAACGTGGGCCAGAGCCCAGCAGGCGGATGTCGTTCGCGATCTTGAACAGGGATGCGGCGACGGTTTTCAACGCACCCGAGATTTCGACCATCGCGTCATGCGCGGCCAGTGCTTCGAACTTGTTTGGTGCCGTCACGAAGGGCAGGCTGGTGATTTCGGCCATGTTCGCGGCCACGGTCACGTCCCAACCCTTGTCGGTGTTCAAGCCGGTGCCAACGGCGGTGCCGCCCTGTGCCAATTCGTAAATCCGGCCAAGCGCGCCTTTGACCCGTTCGATCCCCATCGCAACCTGATGGGAGTAGCCCGAGAATTCTTGGCCCAGCGTCAAGGGGGTCGCGTCTTGGGTGTGCGTGCGGCCGATCTTGATGATGCCGTCAAACGCCTTCACTTTTTCCTCAAGCGCGGCGTGCAGCTTTTCCAGACCCGGCAGCAGAACATCGCGCGCTGTCATCGCTGTTGAAATGTGCATCGCAGTTGGGAACGTGTCGTTCGAAGACTGCCCCATGTTGCAGTGATCGTTCGGGTGCACCGGATCCTTCGATCCGATAACGCCGCCCAGAATTTCGATCGCGCGGTTGGCGATAACTTCGTTCGCGTTCATGTTGGACTGCGTGCCAGAGCCCGTCTGCCATACGACCAGCGGGAAGTTGTCGTCAAACTTGCCGGCAACCACTTCCGAGGCGGCTTGGATAATCGCGTCCGCCTTGTCGGCGTCCAGCTTGCCAGATTCTTTGTTGGCCATGGCGCAGGCCTGTTTGATCACGCCAAGCGCGCGCACGATGGCAACGGGCTGCTTTTCCCAGCCGATCGGGAAGTTGATGATCGAACGCTGCGTTTGCGCGCCCCAATATTTGTCAGCAGGTACTTCCAGTGGGCCGAAGCTGTCGGTTTCTGTGCGGGTCTGTGTCATGAGAGCAATCCTCCGGTATACGGTTGCATGCCGTTTACCCCCGCATGGCCAGCGTGGCAATCACCCAGCAGGGGCGTTAGCGCTATTTGCGGAAACTATCGAGGCTGACAACCTCTGCATCTTTAGGCGTGGTGCCGGATGGCGCGTCATCCGCATCCAATTCCGCCAAAATATCATCCTCGTCGTCATCTTCATCATCATCGTCCGAATCTTGCGTTTCAAAGCGCAAGCCGAACTCAACCGACGGATCAACGAACGTGCGGATCGCATCATATGGGATGAAAAGGGGTTCGGGGTTGTCGCCAAAATTCAAAGTCACGGAAAACGCGTCTTCGCCAACATTCAGGTCTTCGAACCAGTGCTGAACGACAACGGTCATCTCTTCCGGATAACGGTCACGCAGCCAATCCGCGATGATCACGTCAGGATGCGTCGTGTCAAAAGTGATGAAGAAGTGATGCTGGCCGGGAAGGCCGCGTTCTGAAACGTCTGTAAGCACACGCCGGATCAACCCGCGCATGGCACTGTGCATCAAATTTCCGTAGTCTATTCCGCGCGACATAGGGCCCCCAAAGCCGACATGCGCGACAGCATAGAAGATTCGAAGTTTTATGAAAGGGGCGTCAGGCTGGATTCTTTACATGCTTGTTAAAGAACTGCTGTGATTGCCCCCAACGTCGCCATCAGAACAAGCACAAGGGGCAGGTTCCAACGGCGCCACAAAAGCAGGACACCGGCAAGTACTGCCAGCGTTATAGCAGTTAGGTTAAGTGAGCCGACGATTGGCACGATGGTGTCGATAGGCCCGGATCGCAGGGTTTGGACCTGACCAAAAAAGACATGCGCAGAAAACCAAAGCGTTAGGTTCAGAATGACCCCAACCACGGCGGCCGTTACGCAGCTCAATGCCGCGGAAAGCCTAGGCTGCGTTGCAAGGCGGTCGATATAGGGCGCGCCCGCGAATATCCATAAAAAGCAGGGGGCGAATGTGACCCACAGCGTAACGATTGCCCCAAGAATGCCAGCGCCAACGCCGCCCGCTTTGTACGCGGCCAAATAACCCACGAACTCTGTCACCAAGATCAGCGGCCCCGGCGTGGTTTCCGCCAAGCCCAACCCATCCATCATTTCGGGCGTCGTAAGCCAGTTGAACTCGCCAACGACCGCTTGGGTCATATAGGCCAGTACCGCATATGCTCCGCCGAAGGTCACGATGGCGAGCTTGGAAAAGAAAAGCGCAATGTCCCCCAACAGTCCGGGTTGCACCGCATACAGGAGCGCGACAGGCAGCAGCCAGATTACCGCCCACAATGCGACAGTACGTGCCGTGTTCGTCTGGGGCGGCGGGGCCACGTCGGCTTGGGCTGTGCGGTCTGCCGTTACGAACCCATAAAGTGCGGCTAGGGCGATAATGAGCGGAAAGGGCAGACCAAAAGCGAATATCCCAAGGAATGAAAGCGCTGCGATGACCCATCGCGCGGGGCTGTGTAACGCACGTTTGGACAGTTTGATCAGCGCTTCGATCACGATGATCACAACAGTGGCTTTGACGCCCAGAAACAGCGATTGCGCCAGCGGGACGTTTCCATAGGCACCATAGGCAACAGCCAGCCCCAGCACGACGGCGGCACCAGGCAGCACAAACAGTAGCCCCGCCAAAAGTCCGCCGGGAACGCCGCGCATTCGCCAGCCGGAATAGGTGGCAAGCTGCATCGCTTCGGGTCCAGGTAAAAGCATGCAAAAAGAAAGGGCGCGCAAGAATTGCGCTTCGCTGAGCCATTGGCGGTCATCAACCAATTCGCGGTGCATCAATGCGATTTGCGCGGCAGGCCCGCCGAATGACAAAAGACCGATCCGCCCAAAGACGCTTAACATGGTGCGAAAGCTTGGCGTCTCCATCAGTCAGCCCCTTAAAGCGGACCAACCGCGGCCTTCGTTATCATTATGGATATTCATCTCAGCGTACAGTTATTGCTGATGATCTTTAAACTGATGTGACAGTCAGAAGGACTTGCGCATAAATCAGTCCGCGGCGGCGTGATTGAGCCAGCCGATAGGACGTTCAAGGAAATGGTTGGGAAGTGCAGGCTTCTGTTGCCAGGTGCCTGCGAACCCCGCCTTACGCTGCTAGGCGAAAGGGCTTAAGATTTCGATAGATCGAACTGCTTACGCAGCCAGAGCCATCGGAGCTTTGTTGTCATTTGCAACTAGCTTAAACGGACCGATATCGGTGGTACCTCACCGAGACAAAGCTAACCCCTTTAGACGTTCGTCGATCCTATTTCGACCCCATGATCCCCAAATGAAGGATGTTTGGTGGAGTCGCCGGGTACCGCCCCCGGGTCCGATCCGCTTATTACGAGCGCGTTTATGTCCATAGTCCCGAAGGACAACTTTTATATATGAGGAGGGCTGCTAAGGTTCAAGCATTCACAGAAAAACATTTGGAAAAGGAAAGGTATTCCAGAAGTGTGTGAAAGCCTTCTTTCGTCTATGATCAAGGCATAGATTGGTATTTATACAATGACTTTTAGTAAGAAACATTCAGAAAGCGCTGCCTCTGGACTTACTAGGGAAACGCGCGATCAGGCGATTGAACGCCTCTACGATGTTGCACTTGATCCAGCGCGCTATGAAACGCTTTTGGATCTATGGGAAACTGCGTTACAGCCGCTGCGTGAGCAGGCCGATTTTAATTCGGCCCGATTGCTGGATGACCCTGTTATTTCCAGCCATTTCACGCGGGCAGAGGAATTCCTTGATCGTGTGAACCACGCAGAGTCCCAAGATCAGCTGAACCAGGCGCTTGCGCCATTTGAAAAGCTTGCAGCGTTTCTGCTGGATGCCCAGAACAATGTCGTCGCGGCGAACCCCGCGGCGGGGCAATCACTTGGCCTTCAGCCGGGTGTGCCGCTTAGCGCGATGTCGGTGAACCCAGAAGACAGCGACAGCATCCTTTCAACGGCGCGGTCCCTGATTTCTGGCAAAGTTGAAAACGCCGCTGTTCTGCGTGTCAGGTCGCGCGAAAAAGGGCATTTTGTCGTGCTGCGGCTTCAACGCACGGTTCTGAACGACGGGGCCAAATACATCTTGGCCGCGTCTTCCGAAGTCAGCTGCCCCGAAGGTTTTTCTGACCTTCTGCGCCGCGCCTTCGGGTTGACGAATGCCGAGGCAAATGTCGTTCAAGGCTTGGTCGAGTGTTGTTCCGTTCGCGAAATCGCCGAACAGCGGGGCAGGTCGGTTGATACTGTCAGGGCGCAAATCAAATCCATCTTGTCGAAGACGGAAACCCGATCCCAAGTCGAACTGGTGCGCTTGGCGCTGTCGATGATGGATATGACGCAGCTGACGCTTAACGTGGATCTTAGCCCGCGTATCGTAAGCCGCGGTTATGCCACGTTGAAAGAATGCCCGTTTGAAAGCCTGTTGACGCCAGACGGGAGGCGGCTCGATTATCTTTGCCTTGGTGATCGACAGGGCGCGCCTGTTCTGTTCTTGCCTTTGGATTACGGCCTTGTGCGTTGGCCCGCTTCGGCCGAACGCTCCGCAGAAGAGCAGGGGTTGCGGATTATTGTTCCGGTCCGATCCGGTTATGGCGCTTCGGATATGGTTGATAAGTCGAAAGATTATGACGAAACGCTTTATGCGGATGTCCTTCAAATCCTTGAAGTGGAGCGTGTGAAAACATGCCCGATCATCAGCCTTGGCGGTGACAGCTTCTATTCCATCGGGTTGGCCAACAGATTTCCAGAACGGTTTCCTGCTTTGATCGCCTGTGGGGGCGTTTTGCCCATGACCCGGCGCGAGCAATATGAGCGGATGGAAAAATGGCACCGGTTCATTTTGGCCGGGTCTAAATACACGCCGCATTTGCAACCGTTTATGGTGAAGGCTGGTTTCTATCTGGCGCGCAAAATCGGCAAGCGTGGGTTTGTGCACGCGGTCTATGGTAACTGTAAGGCCGACGTGGAAACCTTTGAAGATCCAGAAGTTTTCGAAGCAATGGTCACCGGTTCCGAGGTCGCCTTGACCGATGATAACAGTGCCCACGAAGCGTTTTCCAGAATGTTGCTGGGGCCGCAGAAGGACGATTGGTCTGACGCTGTGAACGCTTTGAAAGATAAGACGCCGGTTATCTTTTTTAACGGCATGCAAGATCCACAAGTTCCACTTGCCACGCTAGAGGAATTTCAGCGTGATTATGATTGGATCGACTATCGCGTTTACGAAAACGCAGGCCAGTTAGTGTTTTTCCGCTACTGGCGCGACGTCTTGAAAGAATTGAAGAAATACACGCTTCACTGATGCTTTTACCCAACCTGGGGTATGACGCCTATTTCGGATGTCAGCTAAGGTGAAATTATACAAAAAACAGTTTGTACCGAGGTTAGTTTGTTGCGGGAATTTTTAGATTTCATAAGGGCTTACCCCGATCTTCTCGAACTCTCTGGTGTGGTGGGTTCGATCCTGTATGTCGGTGGTTTTGCATTGGTTCAGGGTGGTGTGGTTTGCGGAAATGGTAAAACTTATGCCCTTTCGAAGATTTTTGCAGCTTTGTTCGTTTTGTTGAGTTTGGCTGGTGCGTTTAACCTCGGGGCCTTTCTTATTCAGATTGGCTTTATCTCGTTCGGCTTGTGGGGGTTGGTGCGTCGGGTCGAAATTAAGGACACGGTCCCGATTGTTCGGATCCCCGAAAACCCGATCAAGGTGTGATCAGTAAGAATTTTAACAAGTGATTTAATAACCAAAGTGGCAGCCACCTAGGCTGTGTTTTCTTCTTCGAATGCATCGTGAGTGGTGAGTTTGAAGTCAAACGCCCGGGCTTGCCCCGGGCGTTTGTTTTGCCAGCTTAGAAACCGGCTTTGATCTTTTCGAACTCTGCGCTTTGTTTTTCGCGCAGTTCGCCGCTCATGGGAAGCTGTGCAAGCACAGGGGCAGAGATCGGGCCAAGGCCCACTTCGGTCAACGCCTCGTCCCCGACTTCGGCCATCGCAGCGGCGTTGGACTGGCCATAACCAGCGTCCAGAAGCGCCCCGGTGGAAGAGGGGTCAAGCATCGCGTTGAGGTAGTCATAGGCTTTCGCCTCAACCCCTTCGCCGTCTTTCAGGTTCACATAACCGCACAGCCAAAGCGAAGAACCCTCAGCCGCTTCGCGCTGAAAGCCGATTGGAAAGCCTTCTTCGACCATGGTTGGCAGGGTTTCGTTCCATGCCCAGCTGACCAGAACCTCACCGGTGGCCAAAAGCTGCGAAAGCTCAGCCGGGTCGGTCCAGTAGGTGCGTAAGTTCGGGTGCACCTGACGCAGCCAATCAGACGCGGCCGCGAATTGTTCGTCGGTGGCATTGGTCCAGTCCGTGGTGCCGGTGGCAAGATAGGCCAGCGCATAGGCATCATCCACGTTGTCCGGAAGGGTCATCCGGCTGGTGTATTTCGGGTTCAGAAACACTTTCAGTGATGCGACGTCTTCGGCAGGGACTTGATCCGAGTTATAGGCAATCGCGGTGGAGCCATAATCGGTCGGAACAAAGTAAACATCCGAACTGCCAGCGGTGACATCTTGGCCGGTCAGATCGGCGTTCAGATCAGCATAGGCGGTGATTTGCGCGGTGTCCCATGGTTCCAGAATTCCGGATTCCACCCATTTGGTCACCGAACCGGCGCAGACGTGGCTGACATCGGATTTGAAACCCGAGCGCAGCTTCTGAAGCGCTTCTTCTTCGTCGCCGAAGAACGCGAAATTAGGGCTGTCGCCGTTCTTTTCCACATAGGCGCTGTGGAAAGCGGGGTCTTCAAAACCCGAATAGTCAAAGACCAGCAGGTCGGTATCTGCGGCCATGGCGGTGGTGGCCAAAGCAGCAAAGGCGGTGCTGGCAAGCAGCTTTTTCACAAGAGTCATGAACATCCCTCCCGTTAGGGCGTTGCGGTACAGAACGACGCTAGATCAGCAAATGACCGTCGACAAGTGGGAAAAGCATTGGCGCGATCCGGTTGAATTATTGCCTTGAAAACAGGCGGTTCAAGGGGCCGTGTTGCGGGTGCGCGCCGCGCGGACATCACGGCCCAGCCGCAGTGTTTCCTGACACAGCGCATCCAACTGAGCTTCGACGCCAACGGGATTCTGTGCCTCTAGGGCGTCGGTAAGGGCAACGTGCAGCGCGATGATCCGCGCGCGGTCGCGGGCGGAAAAGGTGATCATGTTCATCAGGGGCTGCATCCCTTCGACCGCACCGGCAAGGTGATAGGACAGAACCGGGTTTTCCGCGCCGTCCACCAACGTCCGGTGAAACGCGACGTCAGATGCACAGAATCCTTCGTCGCTTAGGCCCGGTTGCTGTTGACGATGAATTTCAGCGCGCATTGCGGCCAAGTGATCCGCCGTGCGCCGTTTGGCCGAAAGGGGCGCACAGGCGCGTTCAAGCGCAAACCGTGCCTCGCAGGCGGTTTCAAAATCGACATCATTCATCGACAGCAAAAGGGTGGAGGTCGTGATTTGGTCGCCATACGCCTCGTCAAACCGCAGCCGGTTTACGAACGCGCCGCCGGTGGCCCCACGCTGCGTCCGGATTAGGCTTTGCGCCGCAAGGCGCTTTAGGGCTTCGCGCACCGTCGGGCGAGACACGCCAAAGGTTTCCGAAAGCTCTGCCTCGGACGGAAGGCGGGCATCAACGATCAATTCGCCAGAAACGATCGCATCCCGGATCGCCTTGGCAATTTGGGCTGAAAGGTCGGCGTCTGGCTTTAGCTTGGTTTTCATCGGGCGGTTCCGTGTGGTGCAGGTTTTCATTTGTCAGACATTTAAATGTATGACAATTCTTTTCACGAGTCAGCGCGAATAGATTCAGTGAAACCGGCGGATCGGATAGGATGAAGGCCACACCCATCTGGGTAAGGGGCGGGCTGCCAGACTTTGAATGATCGATTGGAAATGATGCGCGGCGCATTGCGTGGCGCTTTGGAGTGGAGGAGAGCGGAATGTTCAACGCATTGGTGGTTGAAAAGGACGACGAAGGCAAAACCCACGCCGCAGTGGCGCAGCTTGAAGACGGGCAACTGCCTGACGGCGACGTCACGGTGGCCGTGGAGTTTTCGACCGTGAACTACAAGGACGGGTTGTGCATCGGCCCGGGTGGCGGACTGGTCCGCAATTATCCGCATGTTCCGGGGATCGATTTTGCGGGCACTGTCGAAGCCTCGGACGATGCGCGCTACAAACCCGGTGACAAAGTCGTGCTAACCGGTTGGCGCGTCGGAGAGGCGCACTGGGGCGGCTATTCGCAGAAGGCGCGGGTAAAGTCCGATTGGCTTGTGCCGCTGCCTGACGGCCTGACATCGCGTCAAGCGATGGCGGTTGGAACCGCTGGGTTCACTGCGATGTTGGCCGTCATGGCGTTGGAAGATCACGGTCTGAAACCGGCAAACGGTCCGGTTTTGGTGACGGGTGCCGCGGGTGGCGTTGGATCGGTTGCCACAGCCATTCTTGCCAACCTTGGGTATGAGGTCACCGCCGTTACGGGCCGCCCTGAAACGGCTGATTACCTGAAATCCCTAGGGGCAAGTCAAATCGTTGCACGTGAAGAGTTGAACGAACCCATCAAACGCCCCTTGGAAAGTGAAAACTGGGCTGGGTGCGTTGATGCCGTTGGCGGGGCGATGTTGGCACGTGTTTTGGGGCAGATGAAATACGGGGCCTCGGTCGCGGCAGTTGGCCTTGCCGGGGGCGCGGGCCTGCCTGCCACGGTGGTTCCGTTCCTGCTGCGCGGCGTTAATCTGTTGGGGATCGACAGCGTTATGCAGCCCTATGAAAACCGTCTGCGCGCGTGGCAGCGGATTGCCAAAGACCTGCCTATGGACAAGTTGGAGGCGATGGTTCAGCCCGCGACCCTGTCAGATCTTCCCAAGCTTGGTGCGGATATTCTGCAGGGCAAGGTCAAAGGCCGCGTCGTGGTTGATGTGAACGCCTAAAAGGGCCGGTAAGTGCTCTGGCGCAGGCCTCTGGTGATAAAAAGATTGATTACCTGATGTCCGCGCTAGATCAGCACCTGTGGCGACCTGTTCGCGTTGAAAGTGGCAAAGTTTAAATGACTGAAAATCCTCCGATTATCTTGTGGTTCCGGCGTGACTTCCGGCTGTCGGATCACGCCGCACTTTCAGCAGCGTGCCGCACGGGCCGCCCAGTGATCCCCGTGTTCATTCACGATCAGGGTGTTGAAGAGCTGGGCGCTGCGCCCAAATGGCGGCTGGGCCTTGCGCTGGAAGAGTTTGAGCGGTCTCTGAACGTGAAAGGATCGCGCTTGGTTTGTCGGCGCGGCGATGCGCTTGGTGTGTTGCAGGCGCTTGTGGCGGAAACTGGGGCCGGGGCCGTGTTTTGGTCGCGACAGTACGATCCGCAAAGCATGGCGCGTGACACCGCTGTGAAAGCCGCGTTGAAAGACAGCGGGGTAACGGCAGAAAGCTTTCCCGGACATGTGATGTTCGAACCTTGGACTGTCGAAACCAAGACCGGCGGCTATTACAAGGTCTACACTCCGTTCTGGCGTGCGGTGAAAGAACGCCATGTGCCTTCACCATTGCCAGCGCCCGAAGGCTTCACCGCACCGCAGGAATGGCCGCAAAGTGAAGTGATTGCCACGTGGGATATGGGCGGTGAAATGCGTCGCGGGGCAGCTGTGGTGCAGCAGCATGTCGCCGTTGGTGAACAGGCTGCGTTAGAACGGCTACATGAATTCGTGACCGACAAAGTTGAATACTATAAGGCCGAACGTGACTTTCCCGGTATCGATGCAACCTCGCACCTGTCGGAAAACCTGACCTATGGTGAAATCAGCCCGGCCACAATTTGGCACGCTGGTCATCGCGCCCATCACGAAGGGGCTAAAGGCGGCGAACACTTTCTAAAGGAACTTGTCTGGAGAGAGTTCGCTTGGCACCTGATGTACCACACGCCACACATCGCTAAGGAAAGCTGGCGCGAAGGGTGGGAGCATTTCCCGTGGTCCGAGGACGCCGAGGCTCCGCAAGTTTTGGCCTGGAAACAGGGGCGGACAGGGGTTCCGTTCGTCGACGCCGCAATGCGCGAGCTTTATGTCACGGGCACCATGCACAATCGCGCACGGATGATCGTTGGGTCATACCTGACCAAACATTTGCTGGTGCATTGGCGGATCGGTCAAAAGTGGTTCGAAGACTGTTTGGTGGATTGGGATCCAGCCGCAAACGCAATGGGGTGGCAGTGGGTCGCGGGGTCCGGCCCCGATGCGTCACCGTATTTCCGGATTTTCAACCCTGAAACCCAGCTGGACAAGTTCGACGCCGATCGAAAATACACCGATGCTTGGATCGCTGAGGGTCGCTCTGATCCAAGTGCGACGGCGCTTAGTTATTTTGACGCGGTTCCGGTGAACTGGCGATTGTCACCGGCTGATCCTTACCCATCGCCAATTGTCGGCTTGGCAGAGGGGCGCGCGCGCGCGCTTGACGCCTATGCGAACCGTGGTTTTTAGGCTTACGCCACAGCAACGCGCAAAATCTTTAAACCCACTTGCGCAAAGGGCTTTTGCCGCCGAAAATGCACGGCGGTAATACTGACATGAAAGACGCCAAGAATGCCCACCGCAGCCCGCCTTATCGCCGCGATTTGTTTTGCCGCGGTGGCATATTTCGCATCTGACAGCTTTAAGGTCCTTCTGCCCGAGGGCACCAAAACCGATATGTTCAGCGAGATTAACGCCCTGATCGGTGCCATCATCGGATGGCGCGTTATGGGCCGTGTCGCCGGACACGGGTATCGCGATGCGATTAACAGCGGGCTTCAAACCTCGGCCACGATGGTTTTCTATGTCATGCTGTTTCATAGCGTCGCGCAGATGCTGAAAAACTCGACCCGCTTGAACTATGACGGCCCCATGGAAGCGATCGTCGGCATTTTTGAGCTGGCGGTGGAATATGGCGCGATGATGGTAACGTCGGCAGAGGTTATGATTATCGTCATTGTCGGCGGCATCCTTGCTGCGTGGATGACCGAATGGGTCGCTGCGCGCTGGAGCTAAGCATTGGGCGATATGTTTTTCTATGGCACGTTGTGCCACCGTCCGCTTCTGGAATGTGTGCTTGGGGACGAACGTGAAGGCGTTCAGATTTCCGCTGCGCGCTTGCCCGGTTACGCGTCCTATTGGGTGAAAAGCCAATCCTATCCGATGATTGAACCTTTGGCTGGCGGGCATGCCGAAGGGTTGCTTGTACGCGGACTTTCAGAACGCGCAATCGCACGGTTGAACTTCTACGAAGGAGGTTTTTCGTATTGTATAGAAGAGGTTACCGTCGAATATTCGGGTGAATTCGCGCGCGCGGACGTTTATTTTCCGCAAGCTGAACAGTCGAAAGGTGAACCGTGGTGCCTTGAAGATTGGGCGAAAATCTGGGGGCCGGTAACGGTCATTGCAGCGCAAGAGGTGATGCAAGACTTCGGTATTCGTTCTGCGGCTGAAATCGCTCAGCGGTTTGGCTCGATCCGTTCGCGCGCGGCGTCGCGCATTCGTGCACAGGACGCTGCCCCAACGACTCTGCGTGGTGCTGCGGTGCCCAGCGATGTGCGGTTGCACAAAGCTTCGCGCCCCTATGCGGATTTCTTTTCGGTTGAAGAGTATGAGCTGACCCACCGCCGATTTGCGGGCGGTGAAAGCGCGGTTTTATCCCGTGCAGGGTTTGTCGCCACGGATGCCGCTACGTTGCTGCCTTATGATCCCGTGCGTGACCGTGTTCTTCTGATCGAGCAGTTTCGCGTGGGCCCGTTTGCCCGCGGCGATGCGCAGTGTTGGTCGTTAGAGGCGATTGCAGGCCGGATTGATCCGGGCGAAACCCCCGAAGAAGCGGCGCGACGAGAAGCACAGGAAGAGGCGCATCTGACAATTGGCGCGTTGCATCCTGTGTTCAACTATTACCCGTCGCCGGGCGCGTTAAGTGAATTCCTCTATTCCTATGTCGCAATTGCGGATCTGCCCGACGATGCCGCCGGTTTGGGCGGAGCAGTCGACGAGGGAGAGGATATTCGCGCCCATGTCATTGGTTTTGAACGATTGATGGCGCTGTTGGATACGGGCGAAGTGCAGAACGCCCCGCTGATCATTTCGGCGCTATGGTTGGCACGTAACCGTGATCGGCTTCGCGCGGGTGCTTGAGTTCCCCTAAAACGAGCGATACTCAGAGGGGAACCAAGCTAGGGGAATTGAACATGCGTAAAGATCTTGCAGAACTGATTGGTAACACGCCCCTGATCCGCCTTAAGGGCCCTAGCGAAGCGACGGGCTGTGAAATCCTTGGCAAGGCTGAGTTCATGAACCCCGGCCAGTCGGTCAAAGATCGCGCCGCGCTGTTCATTATTCGCGATGCCGTTGCACGCGGTTTGCTGCGCCCCGGCGGCACGATTGTTGAAGGTACCGCAGGGAACACCGGGATCGGTCTTGCCTTGGTTGGTGCGTCGATGGGTTTTCGGACCGTTATCGTGATTCCGGAAACGCAGAGCCAAGAAAAGAAAGACATGATCCGCTTGGCCGGCGCGGAACTGGTTCAGGTGCCAGCCAAGCCGTACAGAGACCCCAACAACTATATCAAATACTCCGCCCGTTTGGCCGAACGCCTGATTCAGTCCGAACCGAACGGCGCGATCTGGGCCAACCAGTTTGATAATGTTGCCAACCGTCAGGCCCACATCGAAACCACCGGCCCCGAGATTTGGGAGCAAACCGGCGGCAAAGTCGATGGGTTTATCTGCGCGGTCGGTTCTGGTGGTACCTTGGCAGGCGTTGCGATGGCGCTTCAGCCCAAAGGCGTGAAGATCGGCCTGGCAGACCCCGACGGTGCGACGCTGTACAACTATTATAAAACCGGTGAGCACAAGGCCGAAGGCAGCTCCATCACCGAAGGGATCGGGCAGGGGCGTATCACTGCGAACCTTGAAGGGTTCACGCCTGACATGTCTTACCGCATCCCAGATGCCGAAGCATTGCCCGTGGTATTTGACCTGCTGGCGGACGAAGGGCTGTGCCTTGGCGGTTCGTCTGGCATCAACGTCGCGGGCGCAATGCAGATGGCGCGCGAAATGGGGCCGGGCCACACGATCGTCACCGTGTTGTGTGACTACGGGACGCGCTATCAGTCCAAACTCTTCAATCCAGCGTTCCTGAAGGAAAAGGGGCTGCCTGTCCCAAGCTGGCTGGATAACGAGGCGCGCGCACTGCCAGAGGTATTCGAACCGTGAAAAAACTTCATCGCTTATTGGCAGCCGTCTTCTTCTCTCTGACGCTGCCAGTAGCGCCGGTGGTGGCTCAGAGCACGAGCACGACGGCGACCGAAGCGGTGCAAGAAGCTCCTAACTATACTGCGTGGCAAGAGGTTGCCGAGCAGACAGAGGACGCCATCGGTTCGGGCGCTGCCACGAACAGCGCGCTAGAGAAGGCCCGCGAAGAGATTGCAGCCTGGCGTAGTCGGTTCTTGGATGCGCAATCGCTTAATCAAACGCGTATCGAAACGCTGGGCGGTCAGATTGCTGCCCTAGGTGCCGCCCCGGAAGAGGGAGCCACGGAACCGCAAGAGATCGCCGATCGACGCGCCGCATTGAATAGCCAGCTGAAGCAGTTGCAGGCGCCTGTGCTAAGCGCCGAAGAGGCATACCGCCGCGCAGATGGCTTGATCCGAGAAATCGATACGATCATTCGTGATCGCCAAGCGGATGAGCTTTTGCAGCTTGGCCCATCGCCCATCAACCCGACCCATTGGTCAACGGGCATTACGGCGATTTCCGGGACGTTCAGCGGCGTCGCACAAGAGGTCGCGACATCGTGGAACAGCGAAGAAGGCCGCGCAAACCTGCGTGAAGATCTTCCTGCTGTGTTGTTTTACTTGGCGGTTGCGCTTGTCCTGATTTTGCGCGGACGACGCTGGATGGAAAAGAACACGATCCGCTATGCCGAAAGCACGTCTTTGCGGGCGCGGGGTGCCTTTATTTTCCTGATTTCGCTGGGGCAAATCGTGCTGCCTTACATCGGGTTGGTCGCACTTCTGAAAGCGCTGAATTCCACCGGTTTGCTGGGCGAGCGTGGGACGCAGCTTTCAGCGTTGATTCCGACCGTTGGCTTGGTCATCTTGTCTGCGCGCTGGCTGGGCGGGCGGATTTTCCCCAAGGCCAACGTTCAGTCCCGTCTGTTTAATCTGTCGCGCCAGCGCACTGCCGAAGCGCGCTGGAATGCCGCCGGGCTTGGCGTGGTTGTCGGTATGGCTGGGCTGTTGGATCGGATGTCTTCGTTCGAAGACTACGCACCCGCCGCGCAGGCAACGCTTGGCTTTCCAATATTGGTTATTGGCGCCGTTCTTATGTTCCGCCTTGCGCGGCTATTGATGAACCATGTTCAGGCAGACGCCGCCGATGGGCACGAGGGGCTGTATCGGAACCGATTGATCGTCTTGATCGCCCGTGCGTCGATGGTGACGGCCGTTCTGGGGCCGGTTTTGGCAGCGATTGGGTATGAACGGGCCGCTGGCTTTTTCACCTATCCAAGTATCGCGACATTGGCGTTGTTCGGGCTTTTGGCCGTTCTACAGCGGCTGGTCGCCGATATTTACGCGATGGTCACTGGCGACAGTGAAAGCGCGCGCGATGCGCTTATTCCGGTGTTGATTGGCTTTATGCTGTTGCTGATGGCGCTTCCGGTGCTTGCGCTGATTTGGGGCGCGCGCGTTGCTGACCTGACCGAGATTTGGACGAAGTTCACCGAAGGTTTCTCGATCGGGGAAACCCGCATTTCGCCCAGTGACTTCCTGACTTTCGTTATGATTTTTGTGTTCGGCTATATGCTGACACGCTTGTTGCAAGGGGCGCTTCGTTCGTCTGTTTTACCGAAGACCAAGATCGATACTGGCGGGCAAAATGCCATCGTTTCGGGAACGGGTTACATCGGTATTTTCCTTGCCGCGATCATCGCGATCACATCGGCGGGCATTGACCTAAGCTCGCTTGCGATTGTCGCTGGTGCGCTTTCGGTCGGTATCGGCTTTGGTCTGCAAAACATTGTTTCAAACTTCGTTTCGGGGATCATCCTGCTGATCGAAAGACCCGTAAGCGAAGGGGACTGGATCGAAGTCGGCGGCGTCATGGGGACGGTGCGTGATATCTCAGTACGCTCAACACGTGTTGAAACGTTTGACCGCACGGATGTTATTGTCCCGAACTCTGATCTGATTTCGGGCATGGTAACCAACTGGACGCGCTCTAACCTAACGGGGCGGATTATTGTTCCGGTAGGGGTCGCCTATGGGACCGATACCAAGCGGGTTGAAAAGATCCTGCGTGACATCGCCGAGGCGCATCCGCTGGTTATCATTAATCCGCCGCCGCAGGTTCTGTTCCGGGGTTTTGGTGCCGATTCTCTGGATTTCGAAATCCGTGCAATTTTGCGCGACGTGACACTTGGTGTCCCAACACAGTCCGAGATCAATCACGAAATCGCGCGGCGGTTTGCCGAAGAGAAAATCGAAATTCCGTTCGCTCAGCGTGACATCTGGCTGCGCAACCCCGAAGCTTTGGGTGGGGCAGTTCCGTCGGCCGAATAGTATTCGCTTGAATGGGGGCGGGCCTTGCGTCGTTGGAGCGGCGGCAAAGGGCATGCGGTGTTCAAACGGGGCGCATTTGTTCCGCAGAAAACCGGCTGGTTTCTTGTTCCGCTGAAACTAGTTATGGCTCTGACGCATTTTCGGTAACTTCCTGCTTGAACGTTCCAGATTGGGCTGTATAACACGCCCTCACCGGAGAGGTGGCCGAGTGGTCGAAGGCGCACGCCTGGAAAGTGTGTAGGCGGGAGACCGTCTCCAGGGTTCGAATCCCTGTCTCTCCGCCATATACCCAACAAGCTGTACAAAGATGACCGTTTGGCGGGTGTTTGGCGTGTCTTCGCGACAAAAGACGATGGATCGAACCAGTCTGGATTGCCGGACGCACCTCACAGAAATCTGCGACCCATCTGCCACCTTGCTGGCCCCAAGGCATTCACGACATGTTTCGCCATAGGTTCGCGTTTGGTTTTGCGCGATAGTGAAAATCTGAGCACGGGGGCAGAGGGGGACAAGGCGATGAAGCAGATAGGCACGTTCGATTACATTGTCGTCGGTGCGGGCTCTGCTGGGTGCGTCCTTGCCAACCGATTGAGCGAGGATCCCACCAAACGCGTTCTGTTGTTAGAGGCTGGCGGCAAGGACAACTATCACTGGATCCACATTCCCGTCGGCTACCTTTATTGCATCGGGAACCCGCGTACGGATTGGGGGTTCAAAACGGCACCAGAAAAGGGGTTGGCAGGGCGTTCACTGATCTATCCGCGGGGGCGGGTGCTGGGGGGATGTTCGTCGATCAACGGCATGCTGTATCTGCGCGGGCAGGCGGCGGATTATGATATGTGGCGCCAGCTTGGAAACACCGGCTGGGGCTGGGATGATGTACTGCCGTATTTTGCGAAGTCTGAAGATTACTATGGCGGAAAAGACGACCTGCACGGGGCAGGCGGCGAATGGCGCGTCGAAGAACAGCGCCTAAGCTGGGACATTCTGGATGCGTTCAAAGCGGCCTGTGTTGCCGCGGGCATTCCCGAGACGGATGACTTTAACCGCGGCGATAATTTCGGCGTCGGCTATTTCAAGGTCAATCAGCGCAACGGCTGGCGGTGGAGCACGTCAAAAGGGTTCCTGCGCCCCGCGCGAAATCGGCAAAACCTGACAGTCCTGACACATGCGCAGGCTGAGCGATTGTTGTTCGATGGGAAGCGGGCAACCGGGGTGCAATTTCGCCTAAAAGGACAACCCGCCCAAGCACACGCGGCAGCAGAGGTGATTTTGTCGTCGGGGGCGATTGGCTCTCCTCAATTGATGCAGCTGTCTGGGATCGGGCCGGGTGGGTTGCTGCAAGAACACGGGATTGATGTGCTACACGAAGCATCGGGTGTGGGGGCAAACCTTCAAGATCACCTGCAAATCCGATGCGCATATAAGGTGCAGGGCGCAAAAACGCTGAACACGATGGCGAACAGTTTGTGGGGGAAGGGCATGATCGGGTTGGAATATCTGCTTAAACGCTCTGGCCCGATGTCGATGGCACCCAGCCAGTTGGGCGCCTTTGCGTGCTCATCCGAAGCGGTGGAAACGCCCGACCTTGAATATCACGTTCAGCCGCTGTCGCTGGAGGCCTTCGGCCAAGCCCCCCATGACTTTCCGGCAATCACCGCAAGTGTCTGCCATTTGCGCCCGGAAAGCCGGGGCCATGTCAGGATCACCTCGTCTGATCCAAACGCGCATCCAGAAATCCAGCCGAACTATCTGTCGACAGAGGGGGACAAGGCCGTTGCCGCACGGGCCATTCGCCTGACACGGCGGATCATGGAGCAGACACCGCTGGCGCAATATCACCCTGAGGAGTTCAAGCCCGGGCCGCAGTATCAAACCGATGCCGAACTGGTGGATGGGGCGGGGCAGGTGGCCAGCACAATCTTCCACCCTGTGGGGACCGCGCGGATGGGGGGCGATGAAGCCTCCGTTGTGGACCCTCAGCTGCGCGTACGGGGCGTTCAGGGGCTGCGTGTGGTCGATGCGTCGGTCATGCCCCGGATCACTTCTGGCAACACGAATTCGCCGACCATCATGATTGCTGAAAAGGCGGCGGACCTTATCCGTCAGGCTGCCAAAGGGCAGTAGGGCATCTTGGACTTCGATTTATGAAAGAAGGCTGCTAGGCTGCGCGCCGATGAGCAGAGGTTGCTGACGTGAAGAATAACAAACGCTTGGACGATGCAGCGCGCGCCGCGTGGCACTATTACATAGCTGGAAACACGCAGGATGAGATTGCTGCGGTTCTTGGCGTTTCGCGCCAGTCCGCGCAACGGTTGGTGTCGCAGGCGATGTCGGCGGGGTTGGTAAAGGTGCGCATCGATCATCCGATGGCGAACTGCATGGACCTTGCATCGAAGCTTAAGCAACAATTCGGCCTGAAATATTGCGAGGTGGTTCCGACGGATCCGAATTCGGCCTCGACAACGCTGGGTGTGGCCGAAGCCACGGCCGATGTGTTGGAAGATTGGCTATCACGAGAAGAGCCTGTGGTCATCGCCTTGGGGACGGGGCGGGCGCTTCGGGCGGCTGTTCAGCAGATGGGGCACATGGAATGTGACCAGCACAAGATCGTTTCACTGACCGGGAACATCTCGCCCGACGGCAGTACGGCCTATTATAACGTTTTGTTCTCGATCGGTGAAAAGGTAACCGCGCGAACGTTTCCGTTGCCAATGCCGGTCGTCGCGGCCTCTCCGGAGGAACGCGATATGCTGATGGCGCAAAAGACCATCCGCCAGACGCTTGATTTGGTGAAAACTGCGGATGTTGCAATCGTTGGTATCGGTGAGATGACCGATGGCGCGCCGCTTTTCAAAGATGGCTTTATTTCGAAACAGGATTTGGCCGAAATGCGTGCGGCTGGTGCAGTTGGGGAAATCGTTGGCTGGGCCTTCGATAAGAACGGCGACTTGATTGATGGACTCACCAACAGTCGCGTTGCCAGTCCCCCACTTTTGGACGTTGATTCTACGCTGGTGATCGGTTCTGCGATGGGGCAGGCAAAGCTTGAAGGCATTCGTGGCGCCATAAAGGGGCACCTTATCAACGGATTGCTTACCGATGAAAAAACCGCAGAAGCACTGCTTAAATAACTGATATAATGAAAATCTAGCTGGGCCCAGCCGTCGTGCTTTCTGCAGTGCGGCGTATGATGTTGTTGACTTTCATTTCAGAAAGCGAACAATTACCCACGAGCTTAGCAATTGCTCAAGTCTATGGGAGGACATAATGAAAAGTTCTATCCGCGTCCTGATGGGCGCCTGCGCTGTTAGCGCAATCGCTTCGTCGGCGTTTGCTGATACAATCACCATCGCAACTGTGAACAACGGCGACATGATCCGCATGCAGGGTCTGACCGAAGATTTCACCGCGAAAACCGGCCACGAAGTAGAGTGGGTTACACTGGAAGAAAACGTTCTTCGTCAGCGTGTTACCACCGACATTTCGACCAAAGGCGGTGCTTTCGACGTCATGACGATCGGTATGTACGAAACGCCGATCTGGGGCAAAAACGGATGGTTGGTATCGCTTGACGACCTGCCAGCTGAATACAATGCCGATGACATTCTGCCCGCTATGCGCGGCGGCCTGTCCTACGACGGCACCATGTATGCTGCGCCGTTCTATGGCGAAAGCTCCATGATCATGTACCGCACCGACCTGATGGAGAAGGCCGGTCTGGAAATGCCAGATGCACCTACTTGGGAATTCGTTGCGGACGCAGCCCGCAAGATGACCGACAAGGAAAACGAAGTATACGGCATCTGTCTGCGTGGTAAGGCAGGCTGGGGCGAGAACATGGCGTTCTTGACCGCAACATCCAACGCTTTCGGCGCACGCTGGTTCGACGAAAACTGGAAGCCTCAGTTCGACAGCCCACAGTGGAAAGAAACACTGACTTTCTATCTGGACCTGATGAACGAAGCAGGCCCTCCCGGTGCGTCTACAAACGGTTTCAACGAAAACCTGTCGCTGTTCCAACAGGGCAAATGCGGCATGTGGATCGACGCAACTGTTGCGGCGTCCTTCGTGACCAACCCAGACGATTCCACCGTAGCTGACAAAGTTGGTTTCGCACTTGCACCTGACACAGGTCTTGGCAAGCGCGGCAACTGGCTGTGGGCTTGGGCGCTGGCAATTCCTGCAGGTACGCAGAACGAAGCCGCCGCGAAAGAGTTCATTCAGTGGGCAACTTCGACCGACTACATCGAACTGGTTGCTGAAAACGAAGGTTGGGCCAACGTTCCTCCGGGTGCGCGTATCTCGCTCTATGAGAACGAGAACTACAAGGACATCCCATTTGCAAAGATGACCTTGGAAAGCATCCTGTCGGCTGATCCGAACAACCCAACGGTTGATCCGGTTCCATACGTCGGCGTTCAGTTCGCAGCGATCCCTGAATTCGCTGGTATCGCAACTGAAGTTGGTCAGGAATTCTCGGCCGCTCTTGCTGGTCAGCAGACTGCCGAAGAAGCTCTTGCCAAGGCGCAAGCTCTGACTTCGGATGCTATGGAAGCCGCAGGCTACTAAGCATCCTCCCGAGGGAGGGCGGCCTCGTTGCCGCCCTCCGCTTTCGTTTTAGAAAATCCCGAACGGACATACGAGGCGGTATAAAACCGTCAACAGAGGAGATGTGTCGATGGCGACGCAACATTCCCGATCCGCCGCACGACTGATGATGGCACCGGCTGTTATCCTGTTGCTGGGCTGGATGCTGGTCCCGCTTTCAATGACTGTATTGTTTTCGTTCAAAAAGTACCTGCCAATGCGCGGCGGGGACCTTGGCTGGGTAGGCTTTGACAACTACGTTCGGTTCGTCAGCTCCAGCGCGTTTTGGCCCAGTGTACAGGCCACGCTTTTGATTGTTGGTGGTGTGCTTCTTATCACCGTTGTGTTGGGTGTTGTGCTGGCGCTTTTGCTTGATCAGCCGATGTGGGGGCAGGGCATTGTTCGTATCCTTGTGATCGCGCCCTTCTTTGTAATGCCAACCGTTTCTGCGCTGGTCTGGAAGAACATGTTCATGGACCCGGTGAACGGGCTTCTGGCACATGTCTGGAAATTCTTTGGTGCAGCACCGGTTGAGTGGCTAAGCCAAGCCTCGATGCAATCGATCATCTTGATCGTCAGCTGGCAGTGGCTTCCTTTCGCGACCCTGATCTTGTTGACGGCTGTACAGTCGTTGGACAGCGAGCAGTTGGAAGCGGCCGAAATGGATGGCGCGCCAGTGTTCAAGCGGTTCTGGTACATCATTCTGCCACATCTGGCCCGTGCGATTACGGTTGTCGTGTTGATCCAAACGATCTTCCTGCTGTCGATCTTCGCAGAAATCTTTGTCACCACCCAAGGGTCGTTCGGCACCAAAACGCTGACCTATTTGATCTTCCAGCGCGTGTTGGAAAGTCAGAACGTGGGGCTTGGTTCTGCCGGTGGCGTATATGCAATCATCCTTGCCAACATCGTTGCGATCTTCTTGATGCGCATCGTTGGTAAGAACCTGGACGCGTGAGGAGAAACTGATATGGCCCGCGCTGTAACCAACCAACGCAAAACGATTAACACCATCCTCGCATGGGCGGTCGGTTTGCTGATCTTCTTTCCGATCCTTTGGACAATCCTGACCAGCTTTAAAACCGAAGCTCAGGCAATCTCGGACCCACCTGTTTTCTTGTTCTTCGACTGGACGCTGGAAAACTATGCCGTTGTTCAGGAACGCTCTAACTATATGCGTTTCCTGTGGAACTCGGTTCTTATCGCTGGTGGTTCTACCCTGTTGGGTGTCATCATCGCGGTGCCTGCGGCATGGTCGATGGCGTTTGTTCCAAGCAAGCGGACAAAAGACATCCTGCTTTGGATGCTTTCGACCAAGATGTTGCCAGCGGTGGGTGTGCTTTACCCCATCTACCTGATCTTCATTAAGTTCGGCATTCTGGATTCTCGTATCGGTCTGATCATCGTGCTGATGTTGATCAACCTGCCGATCATCATTTGGATGCTCTACACCTACTTCAAGGAAATTCCGGGCGAGATCCTGGAAGCCGCCCGGATGGATGGTGCCACCTTGAAAGAGGAGATCCTGTATGTGCTGACGCCGATGGCCATTCCGGGCATTGCGTCGACCATCCTGCTGAACTTCATTCTTGCGTGGAACGAAGCATTCTGGACGCTGAACCTAACGGCGGCAAAAGCTGCACCGTTGACAGCATTCATTGCCAGCTATTCCAGCCCCGAAGGGCTCTTCTACGCGAAACTGTCTGCCGCCTCGACGATGGCAATTGCACCGATCTTGATTTTGGGCTGGTTCAGCCAAAAACAACTGGTGCGTGGCCTGACCTTCGGCGCCGTCAAATAAGGTATAAAAAGATGGGTAGCATTACACTTAGCAAAGTCACCAAATCCTTCGGCGAGGCGCAAGTCATCCCGCCGCTGGATCTGGAAATCAACGATGGTGAGTTCGTTGTCTTCGTCGGCCCGTCGGGCTGTGGTAAATCCACGCTGCTGCGCCTGATCGCGGGGCTGGAGGACGTGAGCTCGGGCGAGATTTCGATTGATGGGGTTGATGCAACGTCGCTTGCCCCGGCAAAGCGAAAGCTGGCGATGGTGTTCCAGTCCTATGCGCTTTATCCGCATATGTCGGTGAAAAAGAACATCGCATTCCCGCTTAAAATGGCGGGGATGGATCCGGCAGAACAGGAAAAGCGGATCGCGAATGCGGCCAAGGTTCTGAACCTGACCGACTATATCGATCGTCGGCCTGGCCAGCTTTCGGGTGGTCAGCGTCAGCGGGTCGCCATTGGCCGCGCAATCGTTCGTGAGCCTGAGGCGTTCTTGTTCGACGAACCGCTGTCTAACCTTGATGCGGCGCTGCGTGTGAACATGCGTGCCGAAATCTCGGAGCTGCACCAACAGCTTGCGACAACGATGATTTACGTGACGCACGATCAGGTGGAAGCCATGACAATGGCCGACAAGATCGTCGTGCTGCGTGCTGGTCATATCGAACAGGTCGGCAGCCCGCTGGAACTGTATGAGCGGCCAAGAAACCTGTTTGTTGCAGGGTTCATCGGATCGCCCAAAATGAACCTGATCAGTGGCGCCGAAGCCGCCAAACATGACGCCGCCACCATTGGCATCCGTCCAGAGCATATCACGCTATCCAAGGAAAGCGGGACATGGGCCGGTAAGGTCGGCTTGGCCGAACATCTTGGCTCTGACACGTTCTCGCGGATCCATTCGGATGAACTGGGTGAAATCACGGTGCGCACCATCGGCGATTTCGCGATCAAGCATGGCGACACCGTTTACATGACCCCTGACATGTCCAAGCTGCATCGCTTTGATGCTGATGGGCTTGCCATTCGATAAGCCATCGCGCCGGCCATCCTTCGCGGTGGCCGCGCCTTGCACGGCATGGATGACATGGCCGTTCTAAGCGCCTCTGAGGAGGCTGAATATATCGCTGCTTAACCTGATGTCGGGAATGACACAGGGACAAGCATAGGGCCGAATGGCCCTGACCTATGGAGCATACTGTAAATGCCAACGCGCCTTTGTATCGAAAACCTAAAGGATCTTCCTGACGATGTTTCGGTACCCGCTTATGACCGGGCCCAGCTTAGTGCGGGCATTTTGCATTTTGGGGTCGGCAACTTTCACCGGGCCCATCAGGCTGTGTATCTGGACGCGCTGTTCAATAAGGGCCTTGGGCGTGACTGGGCGTTGGTTGGCGCGGGTGTAATGCCGGGCGATGCCAAAGCGCGCGATGTTCTGGCCGCTCAGGACTATCTGACGACTGTTGTCGAACAGGAAGCTGGCGCAAGCACTGCGCGTGTCACCGGGCCGATGATCGATTTCGTCGAACCCGGCGATGCGCAGGCCATCATCGCACGTCTGGCAGACCCTGAAATTCGGATCGCATCGCTGACCATTACCGAGGGCGGGTATTTCATTGACCCAGCGACCGATAAGTTTGATCCCGGCCATCCGCAGATCGTTGCGGACGCCGCATCGCCGGATACGCCGAAAACGGTGTTCGGCATCCTTGTGGCCGGACTAAGCGCGCGCCGCGCAGCGGGGCAGGAACCGTTCACGATCATGTCTTGCGACAACATCCCACACAACGGGGTGGTCGCACGCAACACGGTTGTGGGGCTGGCCCGTTTGGTGGACCCGGAATTGGCAGACTGGATTTCGGCCAATGTCGCGTTTCCGAATGGGATGGTTGACCGCATCACCCCCGCCACTAGCGACCGCGAGCGGTCGATCCTTGAACAGGACTTTGGCGTTCAAGACGGCTGGCCGGTGTTTTGCGAAAACTTCACGCAGTGGGTGCTGGAAGACAACTTTACCTGCGGCCGTCCACCGTTAGAGGAAGTCGGGGTTCAGTTCGTACCCGATGTTTCGCCATACGAGTTGATGAAAATCCGCATCCTGAATGGTGGTCACGCGATCATCGCTTACCCAGCAGGCCTGATGGATATTCACTTCGTTCACGAAGCGATGGAGCATCCTTTAATCCGCGCCTTCCTTGAAAAGGTAGAGCGGGAAGAGGTTATCCCGTCCGTGCCACCTGTGCCCGACACTGACCTTGGTGAATACTATCAATTGATCGAAACCCGCTTTGCCAACCCAAAGATTGGCGACACGGTGCGCCGCTTGTGCCTTGATGGTTCAAACCGTCAGCCAAAGTTCATCGTGCCCACGATTACTGACAGGCTTGCTGCCGGTGGGTCGGTTGATGGGTTGGCGTTGGAAAGCGCGCTTTGGTGCCGATACTGCTTTGGCACAACCGATAGCGGGGCTCAGATCGCGCCGAATGATCCCAGCTGGGACCGTCTGAAAACCGTCGCACAGGCCGCGAAAGATAACCCTGCTGAATGGCTCGCCATGGAGGATATCTATGGCGATACCGGGCGTAACCCGAATTTCGTCGACGCGTTTACAAAGGCGCTAAACGCCCTTTGGAAAGATGGTACCGCCGCCGTTTTGACCCGTTACTTGGACGCAGGTTAGGGCTGTATGGGGTCAGGGTTGATCATATTCGACTGCGATGGCGTCCTTGTTGACAGCGAGCCGATTTCGGTCGCGGTTCTGGTCGAGGTGCTGGCCGAAGCCGGATGTGATTTGCCGCTGGATCAGGCGTATGGCAAGTTTCTTGGCCGTTCGATGGCAACGATCGGGAAATTGCTGAAAGACGAATTCGGCCTGTCGATCACGTCAGAACATCTAAGCGAAATCCGTCGCCGCCTTTACGAACGGTTTCGGGGCGAACTTCGCCCCATACCGGGATTGGCCGATGTGGTGCATATGATGGATCGACCGGTTTGTGTCGCATCATCCAGTCAGCCAGAGCGTATTCGCCTATCGCTTGAGGTGACGGGGCTTTTGCAGTTGTTTGAACCTCATATTTTCAGTGCAACAATGGTGGAAAAGGGCAAGCCTGAGCCGGATTTGTTCCTTTATGCCGCACAGAAAATGGGGGTCGATCCACGTCACTGCACAGTGATCGAAGACAGCGCTGCGGGTATCCGTGCCGCCAAAGCAGCAAACATGCGGGTCATTGCCTTCACGGGGGGATCGCACGCTGGACCCGCCGATTTGGACGGAACTGCGCGCGCCCTCTCGCCGGACGCTATCATTGGTGATATGCGTAACTTGCCCGAGGTATTGGGTAAAATCGGCTGACCGAGGGACTCCCGAATGGGGCAATTGATCTGTGCGGTGGATGTCGGGACGGCGAGCGCCCGAGCGGGGGTATTTACCGCCGAAGGACAGCTTGTTTCGCGTGCTGTTCACCCGATCCTGATTTCGCAAAATGGCGACAACGAAGCTGAACATGATTCAAACGACATTTGGCAGGCCGTGTGCCGCGTGGTGCGTGGCGCCTGTGACGAAGCAGGCGTTGATAAGCAACAGATAGGCGCGCTGGCGCTTGATGGCACATGTTCGTTGGTTTTGGTCGGACAGGGGCGTTCGGTTTCTCTTTCGGCGCCTGGGTTTGATACGATTTCGTGGTTTGATCACCGAGCCGTATCCGAGGCAGAGGTTTGCACCAAAACTGGCCACTCCGTTCTGGAGCATATCGGTGGCACGATGTCTCCGGAAATGCAGTGCCCCAAGTTGCTGTGGGTTAAACGAAAACGTCCGGATATCTGGGAAAACCTTGGCGGTGCCTATGATCTTGCCGATTATCTGACGTGGCGCGCGACGGGGCAGAATGACCGCTCGCAATGCACGCTGACCGCAAAGTGGACGTATCTTGCCCACGCTGGTGGATGGCAGCGCGATTTCCTTTCGGCCATCGGGATGGAGGATTTGCTTGAAAAGGCGGCCCTTCCAGAAACGGCGCGGCCCGTTGGTTCCGCGATCGGTCGGTTAACCGCCACCGCGGCAAAAGAGCTTGGCCTGACGCAAGATTGCGTCGTTGGCACCGGAACCATTGATGCGTTTGCTGGCGGGATCGGCGTTTTGGGGAAATGCACCCCAGAAGAGCGTGACGGAAGCCTTGCGATGATTGCGGGCACGTCCAGTTGTGTGATGGGGTTTGCCCCTGAAAGCCGTAAGATTGCCGGGATTTGGGGGCCTTATCTGGGTGCGATCCTACCGGGCGTCTGGGTGAACGAAGGCGGGCAATCCGCCACAGGCGCGCTGCTTGATTTCGTGTTGAATTCGTTCGGTGAAGTGGTTGGCAGCGCGGCACATGAAAAGGTGCTGGCCCATCTTGCCGAGTTGTTGGAAGAACACGGCCCCGGCTTTGCGCGTGACCTGAATATCCTACCAGATTTCAACGGAAACCGGTCTCCTTTTGCTGACCCGACTGCACGCGGCGTGATCAGCGGGCTAACGCTGGATACCTCTTTCGAAGCGCAGTGCAGGGTCTATTGGCGCGCGGCGGTTGGGCTTGGGCTTGGGACGCGGCAGATTTTGGCGCGACTTGCGGAGGGGGGATATTCCCCCAAACGCCTTCATATCGCCGGTGGGCATGCGAAAAGTCAGTTGCTGACCCAGCTTTACGCGGATGCGACGGGTTGCATCGTCGAAGTCAGTTCCGCGCCGGATGCGGTGTTGCTGGGTGCTGCGATGATCGGGGCAACGGCCGCCGGTATTCACCCGTCGCTGGAACAGGCCGCAGCCGCAATGGCGCAAGAAACGACAATCCGTTTTCCAAGACCAGAACATCAGCTGGTACATGAAAAAGATTTCGCCGTTTTTGAAAAGATGCAGGCACAGCGCGCGGAACTGAACGCGCTGATAGAGGAGTAGACGATGTATATTGGATTGGACCTGGGGACTTCGGGTATCCGCGCGTTGTTGATGGACGCGGATCAGCGGATCATCGGGTCGGCCGAGGCTGACCTGACAGTCTCGCGTCCGCATCCCGGTTGGTCAGAGCAGGAGCCCGCCGATTGGATCCGCGCGGCAGAGACTGCGATGGCAGAGCTCCGCTCGCTTCACCCAGATGAGGTCGCCGCCGTAAAGGGCATCGGGCTATCCGGCCAGATGCACGGCGCGACGTTGTTGGATGCAGATGATCAGGTTTTGCGCCCGTGTATCCTGTGGAATGACACGCGCAGCCATGAAGAGGCCGCAGCCTTGGATGCTGATCCTAGGTTTCGCCAGATTTCCGGCAACATCGTGTTTCCGGGCTTTACCGCGCCCAAGCTGGTTTGGGTCGCCAAGAACGAACCCGAGACATTCAAAAAGGTCCGTAAGGTTCTGTTGCCAAAGGATTACCTTCGTCTTTGGTTGACGGGTGAACATGTGGCTGAAATGTCCGATGCGGCTGGAACCAGTTGGCTGGACACCGGTGCGCGCAAATGGTCGCCGGAGTTGCTGGACGCAAGCGGGATGAGCATCGATCAGATGCCGCGCCTTGTTGAAGGTTCCGACGTGTCTGGGCAGCTTCGCCCTGATCTGGCGCAGGAATGGGGCATGGGGTCGGTTGTCGTTGCCGGTGGCGCAGGCGACAACGCGGCGTCGGCGATTGGCGCGGGTACGATTTCCGCCGGCACTGGCTTTGTGTCGTTGGGAACCTCGGGCGTTTTGTTCGCGGCAAACGATCAATACCTGCCAAACCCAGAAAGCGCCGTGCACGCGTTTTGCCATGCACTGCCGGGGCGGTGGCACCAAATGGGCGTGATCTTAACAGCCGCATCCGCGCTGAACTGGTTCGCCGGTATCGTAGGAAGTACGCCAGCGGCACTGTCAGACGCCTTGGGTGACACGCTTATTGCGCCGTCCGGCGCGACGTTCCTTCCGTACCTATCGGGCGAGCGGACCCCACATAACGATGCAGCCGTCCGGGGTAGTTTCGCCGGATTGGCGCATGAAACGGATCGCGACGCGATGGCGCGCGCGGTGATGGAGGGGGTCGCCTTCGCGCTTCGCGACAATCTGGAAGCGCTTCATGCGGCGGGCACAGATTTGCAATCGATCATGGCGATTGGTGGCGGGTCGCGGTCGCACTATTGGCTGAAGGTCATCGCCACAGCGCTTAACCTGCACATTGATATCCCGGCCGAAGGTGATTTTGGCGCTGCGTTTGGTGCCGCGCGATTGGGTCTTTTGGCACATACTGGTGCTGATCCAGTGGCCGTTTGTCACGCGCCCAAGATCGATGGCGTGATTGAACCCGAACTTGCATTGCGCGATGCTTTTGACGCGGCTTATGACAGGTATCGCAGCCTTTATGTTCGCGGATAACATGCGGAAATAAAATAAAAACGCTGCGCAGGGTGACCCGCGCGGCGTTTCTTTTTATTGGGCCTAATTTACCCTACGAAGGCTTTTTCAACCACGTATTCGGCGGGCTCAGAATTCGCGCCTTCGTTCAGGCCAAAGCCCTCAAGGATCTCCATGATGTCCTTGTTGAAGTCGAGCGAACCACAAACCATACCGCGGTCAACCGCTGGGTCCATTGCGGGCAAGCCAAGGTCAGTGAACACTTTGCCAGAGCGCAGGTTGTCAGTGATGCGGCCCATGAATGGGCTCTCTTCGCGCGTCGTGGTGGGGTAGTATTTCAGCTTGTCACCAACCAGTTCACCGATCAGTGGATCGTTGGGCAGGCTTTCGACCAGCTCACGACCATAGTCCAGCTCTGCCACGTCACGGCAGGTATGCATCATGATGACTTCGTCGTAACGCTCGTACGTGTCGGGGTCGCGCATCAGGCTGGCGAAAGGGGCGATGCCAGTGCCGGTGGCGAACAGCCATAGACGTTTACCGGGCAGCAATGCGTCCAGAACCAGCGTACCCACGGGCTTGGGGCGCAGGATGATTTCATCACCCGGCTGGATGTGCTGAAGCTTCGATGTCAGCGGGCCGTCTTGCACCTTGATGGAGTAAAACTCCAACTCTTCGTCCCATGAAGGGGAGGCAATGGAATAGGCGCGCAGCAATGGCTTTTGTTTTCCATTGGCGTCCGGGTCACCCATCAGGCCGATCATCACAAATTCACCCGAACGGAAGCGCAAGGATTGCGGGCGCGCCACGCGGAACGAAAACAAGCGGTCGGTCCAGTGCTTGACCGATGTAACGATCTGCGCGTCGGGAAGAGCTTTTACGGGTTTCGCTTTTTCGGGCGAAACAGCGGTGGAGTCATTCATAAATCGTATCCTCGAAAGTCGGTGCTGGGCGGATTAAACCGCGCCACGCAGGCGATTTTGATAATCGTGGTCTTGCCAGGTTGCGCGGGCTTTCCATTGGTCCCACGGCTGCCGTTCAGCAAGTTCCGGTGTGATTTCAACCTCTTCAAAGCCAGAGCGGCGGGCCATTGCGTACTGATCCGCAATAACATGCCCCTTGGCGCGAAGACGTCCGTTGAAGCCCATCAGGCGCAAACGACGGGCCAGCGTAAAGCCACGGCCATCTGCGAAGGATGGGAAATCGATGCGGATCATATCGATCCCGTCCAGCTTCCCGGCCAGTACCGCAGGATCGGCATCGGATGCCAGATCAATCGCCAAGGCGGGAGCATCGGAATTATCGGCCAGTTCGTCGGGCGTTGTATAGGCAAGGGTCCAGTCGTCTTGGCCAAAGCCCTGATCGGTTACGATGATGTTCATAGGCTCCTCCTTCAGGATGGGGCCGCGCACGACCTTGCCGTTGATAAAGTGAATTCCGCATTCTTCCTTGTCCTGATCGCGCCAGCGGCCAGAACGGGGATCTTCGCCAGGTGCAACGCGCGACGTACACGGCGCGCAACCGATCGAAGGATACCCCTTTGCCACCAGCGGGTGGCGGGGAAGGCGGTTGTTTATGATGTAATCTTGTACGTCGTCTGGTGTCCAATGGGCCAGCGGGTTGATCTTGATCCGGGTATCGCCCTCATTTTCAAAAAAGTCGAGCGTTGCGCGGGTTTTACCCTGAAAACGCTTACGGCCGGTGATCCACGCGTCAAAGTTTGACAGCGCGTTTTCCAGTGGGACCGTCTTGCGCAGATCACAGCACGCATCGGTGCTGGACTTGTGCAGCAGACCGTCGGGGTCATGCGCGGCCACGGCTTCGCGTGTTGCGCGGATCGTGCGCACATCGGTCAGGCCAAGGTGGGCTGCGACCTCTTGCTGATAGGTCAGCGTTTCTTCGAACAGCATCTGCGTGTCGATGAAAAGGATCGGTGTGGCCGGATTGATCACGGAAAGCATGTGCAACAACACCACCGATTCCGCACCGAAGGACGAAACCATCGCGATGCGCCCGACGGTATCATCCGTCAGGGCACGCTTTAGCACCGCCTGCGCGGCGTGGTTCAGATACCGTTCGTTCAGATCCGTCACCCGGTCGGCGACAGAAGCTGTGAATGGGTCAGGCTGCATGTTTTCGGCCTTTCTCGGCGTCGGGATACAGGGCGGCTTTGAAAGGGTCCGCCCCGAGGCGACGATAGGCGCTTAGGAAGGTTTCATCGCTGTTTTCACGCAGATCAAGGTAGGCAAGGATCAGACGCTCAATCGCCGGAACGATTTCAGTGTCAGAAAAGCCGGGACCTGCGCGTTGGCCAATGGCGAAGGTTTCAGTACCGTCACCGCCAAGCGTGATCTGATAGTTTTCAACGCCAGCGCGGTCCAGACCCAGAATGCCAATATGCCCCACGTGGTGGTGACCACAGGCGTTGATGCAGCCCGAGATTTTGATCTTTAGCGCGCCAATCTCATGCTCCAACTTCAGTTCGTCAAAGCGGGTGGCGATTTCTTGGGCAACCGGGATCGAGCGGGCCGTTGCCAGCGCGCAGTAATCCATGCCGGGGCAGGCGATGATGTCGGACACAAGCCCAACGTTTGCCGTTGCCAGATCAGCCGCCACAAGGCGGGCGTGGATCGCGGGCAGGTGCGATTTATGGACATGTGGTAGCACGATGTTCTGTTCGTGGCTGACACGCAGTTCGTCGTGGGAATATGCCTCGGCCAGATCTGCCATTTCGCGCATTTGCGCATCCGTCGCATCACCCGGCGTCGCGCCGTGTTTTTTCAACGAGATTGTCGCAATGGCATAGTCGCCGTTCTGATGTGCAACGGTATTCGTATCCACCCACGACCGGAACACAGGGTCCGCGTCATAGGCTGTGGTGAACGCATCGGTGGGCGCCTGAATATAGGTCGGCTTGGGGAAGGCAGGCTTAATCTCGGCCAGCATTTCCTGATCGATGCCGGAAAACGCCGCGCGGCGCACGGTGAATTCCTGTTCGACCAGATCGCGGATCGTCTCTAGGCCGTTTTCGTGAACGGTGATCTTGATGCGCGCCTTGTACTTGTTGTCGCGACGACCCAGCAGGTTATAGACGCTGACGATCGCCTCTAGGTACGGCAGCAGGTCCGCCTTGGGCAGGAATTCCCGCACGACCTTGCCTTCCATCGGGGTCCGGCCAAGGCCGCCACCGACGATAACCTCAAACCCGGTTTCACCCGCGTCATTACGCGCCATACGCAGACCGATATCGTGGGCTTTGACCACGGCGCGGTCATTCGGGCTGCCCGTGATGGCAATCTTGAACTTGCGCGGCAGGAACTGGAATTCCGGGTGGTCAGTGGACCACTGGCGGATCAGTTCAGCATAGGGGCGGGGGTCTTCAATCTCGTCCTCGGCGGCACCTGCGAACTGGTCCGAGGTGACGTTGCGGATTGTGTTGCCCGACGTTTGGATGGCGTGCATTTCCACATCAGCCAACGCGCTGAGCATATCTGGCACGTCGTTCAGTTTAGGCCAGTTGTACTGGATGTTCTGGCGCGTCGTGAAGTGGCCATACCCTTTGTCCCATTTCTGGGCGATATAGGCCAACTGGCGCATCTGGCGGCTGGACAGCGTGCCATAGGGCACCGCAACGCGCAGCATATAGGCGTGCAACTGCAGATACAGGCCGTTCATCAGGCGCAGAGGCTTAAACTCATCCTCGGTCAGGGAACCGTCGATACGGCGTTCCACCTGACCGCGGAACTGTGCCACACGTTCGCGAACGAATTTTTCGTCGAAATCCGAATACTTATACATGGCTCGCCGCTCCGTGCTTGCTGCTGGTGTAGTTGGATGGGCCGCTGACGCGGAATTCTTCGCGGAAATGGGTCGGCTCGGGGCCGTTTTCGCCAAGCTTGGCATCGGCCAGATAGGCGCCGACGATTTTCCCGGGCTGGCTTTCGGCCAGTTTCAGGCGCGCTTCGGCGTGGTCGGCATCTTCCAGATACTCGGCCTTGGCGATGTCGCGGGTCCATTCGCCATCGGCGGTCATCCAGATGGAATCCCCTTCAAGCAGGTCATTGGCGGTCACGACTTTGGGCGTGAATTTACGGCTCATAGGGCCAGCTCCTTGAGTTCCGAATTGGCTATTTGTGTTTGGGGGGCGCGCGGGGCTAGGCCCAGCAACATGACGGCAGGGCCATCAACGCCTTCGATCTTGTTCGGCAGGTCCGCCAGTGTCAGCGCATGAATGCGGCTGTCGGTGCGGGATACGTTTTCAACGACTGTGACGGGGGTCGCCGGGTCGGCACCGTGCATCAACAGACGCCCTTGGACAAAGCGCGCGCTGCGCTTGCCCATATAGATGGCGGCCACCTGACCAGAGGCGGCCAGCGCCTTCCAGTCATGTTCGGCAAAACCTTTGACATCGTGCCCGGTCAGGAACCGCACGGAAGAGTTGCGCAGCCGTTTGGTGAACGACTGACCAATCTGTGCCACCGCGGCCGAGGCCGAAGTGATGCCAGGAATGATCCGCCATTCGATATTGGCAGCGCTCAGGGCGTCCAGCTCTTCGTCCAGACGGCCGAAAACGGTGGGGTCACCGGATTTCAGACGCACAACCTGTGCGCCGGCTTTGGCGTGTTCCACCATCAGCGCATTAATGTCGTTTTGATGTGCGGACGGGCCGAAACCTTTTTTCCCAGCCTCAATAATCACAGCCTCGCGGCGAGCGAGTTCAAGGATTTGGGGCGAAACCAGTTGATCGTGGATAACCACATCGGCCTCGTGCAACGCGTTGCGGGCCTTCATGGTCAACAGGTCCGGATCCCCAGGGCCCGCTCCGACAAGATCAACATGGCCGGTTTTCTGAGCAATGCCTTGGTGCGCGGCCAACAGATCGTTCAACGCATCGGGCAGGGCGGCCTCGCCGTTGGCCTCAAACGCCTGAGGGCCGGTTTTTTCATAATAGTCGGCCCAAAACGCGCGGCGCTTGCGACCGTGAGGCAGCTTTTCTGCGAATGGACGGAAGGCTTTGCCAGCTTTTGCCAACAGGCCAAGTGTCTGTGGAAGGCGTTCTTCCAGACCTGCCTTGATGGACCGCGCCAGAACCGGGGCCGCGCCTTCGGTTCCGATGGCAATGGTGACCGGATCACGGTCCACGATGGCGGGGGTGATAAACGCGCTGTCTGCCAGATTGTCGACGATGTTCGTCAACACGCCAGCCTTAGCGCCGATCACCGCGATATGGGCATCGCGGGTTTCATCTTCGTGCGCGGCATAGAGGAGGGCGGCACCGCGGGCGTCCGCAAGCTGCAAGTCGCGTTGGATAAGGGCTAGTTGGCCTTGGTCGGCCCATTTGACAACATCGGGCGCAGCGTCCGTTGCGAAAACCTGAACCTCGGCCTCTGTCTTCAGAATCAGCCGCAGCTTCGCAACAGCAGCCTCACCACCGCCAGAGACGATGATACGGCGGCCTGCGACCGCAAGAAATATCGGGAAATGTTTCACGACGACCAACTCCGATGGGGTTGGTAGTAAAATAGGTTATCCCCCCGTCATGCCGCCAGATGCGCAGGGAAATAAGAAAAAGGTCAAAGCTGGAAAGCTGAGGGCGGAAATTTGTTTCGGTTTCCATCCCGATGGAAGGTTAGCTTTTCTGCCCAGATGCAGTTGGCGGGGTTTCATACCTATTTCGATGGATGAAAATCCGGCCTCCCGCAGCGAAAAACGGGCGGTTGAGGCCAGACTCAGTATTCAGAAAGGTCAATTTCACGCAGGGCGTTGATCTCTTCTTCCGAGAAATTCTCGATGCCTTGGGTCAACTCATGGACCTCATCGACGATCGCGTTCATCGCGTCGAGTTCTTCCTTGGAAAAGGGTGGGCCGTTGCGTGTGAAACCCGATATCGTACGCGAAGAAATCGGCCCCGTGGCATAGGTTACCCCATTGTTAAGGCCGAAAGATTTCGCTTTGGCCAGAACGCCAGCGTCATCGTCATCCATCAGGTCATCCCAAAGGACATACCCTGTGTTTTGCAGGCCCCACCGAACAACAGGATCGGAAAGCATAAGACCGTTTTCGCTGTAATAGTCATTCCAGGCCTGATCATACGTTTGAAAAAGCAGCGAAGGCCGCGTGTAACGGATATGAATCGCCAAAGCGAAACCCGTGTCGCAGTATTGCGCCAATTTTTTCAAAAGATTGGCCATTTTTCCAACCTTAGTCATTTCCATTGTCACCTTTCGCCAATAGGCTGCACGAAATTATAGGTTAACACTCGGAACACGAACTAAGTATATGGAGCAACCTTTCATAGAATGATCACAGCAACTATTTGGAGTCCATGAGTTTATTGTCGGACTATACCGAACAGCTTCTCTCGTTGGCGCCCTCAGGCTGCTATATCGGGCTACGTGTTGGGTTTTCTTTCCCTGCGGAAGAGCTGAACAAATTGCCGGATGATTGGGTCGAGTTTTATACAGCTAACGGCCTAGTGGTGCATGATCCCGTGATGAAATGGGTTTATGCAAACCATGGTTTTGTGCGTTGGAGCGAGATCGGCTTGGATGACCCGCGTGGTGTGCTGGAAAGCGCCGCGCGATTCGGCCTGCGCTATGGTGTCGTCGCAAGCATTACGGCCCCCGGAGAGCAGGGGAAGCGCAGCTATGGCAACTTTATGCGGTCTGATCGCGAGTTTCAGGTCGAAGAAATCGAAGCGCTGCATGATATCCTTCAGCGGCTGCACGATGCAGGGGCTCAGCAACTGGCGCTGACCAATGCCGAGATTGAGGCATTGACGCTTCAGTCGCAGGGCCTTCGGCTCAAGCAAATCGCGGGTGAGTTGGACATTTCGATAAGTGCGGTCAAAGCGCGGTTGGCGAATGCGAAGCGGAAATTGGGGGCCCAAACGCCATCTCACGCTGCTTCGATCGCTCGGACCCGCGGACTGCTTTGAAGTGTGATAAGATTACAAAAATGTGGGTGATAAATCCCCTTTGAGGGAATTCTTATGCATTTAGCACAACTTAAAGATTAGAAAAATTTATAATCTTGGCGCAAGGTACTCCTGCAAAAAGGAGATTCACCATGCACAACATCACTTTCGACTTTGCTGGCTTACATAAACACGGCACCGCATTTTACGACTTTCTGGCCCTTCGCAAAAAAGTCTTCGTGGACGAACTGAAGTGGGACATCCCGCACAATGACGAAGTCGAGATGGATCAGTACGACACGCCGGTCGCCAGCTATTCATTGGTGTTGAAGGACGGGAAGGTCGTCGGCGGCGCACGTGTAATGGCAACGACGGCAAGTTGGGGCGACCATACCTACATGTTGCGCGATGCCTTTTCTGGCAAGCTTCCCAAGATTCCAGCCGAAGTGATGTGCGAAGAAATAAACAGCCCGCTGGTCTGGGAATGCACGCGGCTTGTCATCTCAAGCGAACTGCGGACGCAGAAAGAACGGACAGAGTGCTTGCGCCAAATTGTGGATGGATTGGTTGAAATGGCTCAGCGCGCCGGGGCGTCTCAGCTTATTTGTTTGTCGTCGCTGGCGCTGATGCGCGCTTTGCGCCAAATCGGTTACGATGCAACCAGCATTGGTAAGTCTTACAAAAACGCTGATGACGGTCGTCGCTATGCCGTTCTAAGCATGCCAGCTTTGTATTCCTATCAAAAGCCGCAGCCAGTGTCGGAGCTTATCGAGTACCGAATGAGTGCCTGACCTAAGCATATTTGGTGCGGCCTTGATACCGCCGATCGTAACAAATTCCTCCTCGAGTTCGGCCGCCAATAGCGTCCGGCGCGAAATCAGTTTGTGTTTAGGCGATGCGTTCCGTTTTGGTATCGCGTCGCCAACTCCTCTTGTGTCTGTGTCTATTTTTGCTGCGAAAGATGTTCAGAATATGGTATGATGTTGTCCATTAAGTGGTTGTGTCTGCTTTGAAATCTAACTCTTCGGTTGAGCGGCCTGCAACGTGGTGGCGTTGCCTTTCGGATCTCAAATGTAGGGTAAGGTTCTCCTGCCTTTACGGGTCCTCTGCTTGTGGTGAGGATGGCCCTGTCAGGTTGTCGCAGTGTGAAGGAGGTTTAAGCGCCGTGCGAATTGGGCGAAGCGGTTATTTGACATGGAGGATGCCGGAATAGTCGGCGTTCTTGGCGCAAATGCTGCAAAACGCGTGCAATTATTGATGCGTTTCTTAGCAGCGGAGCGACTTAAATTTGTCGAAAAAATAGGCATCTAAAAAGCAGAATTGATTTTGTAGGCGCATCGACATCGTCGAACTATCGCGCTAAACGGCGGCAAGAGTTTTTAATGGTGCCGTTGAAGTATCGAATTTGGGGGGCGAATCTTTCGGTTGGAAGACGAGGAAAGCGAAGATTTTTGCACGAGTTTAGTCACAGGATGTTTTTTCAATTTGCCAAGCTTTCGTGCAAAACGGCAACGCTGTGGTGCGCGGACGTGGACAATTCATAATTTGGCCACAAAGATTTACATTTTATGCGCATATTGATCAGTAGGACGATAGAAGTTTAAGAGTGTGAAGGCCCGATTGGCTGCTGGGCTGGGTTTAAAAAGTTGAGTGTTTCTGGATAGAAGCACAGAATATTACGGCGTTTTTTTTGAGTGTAGCCGGACACAAAGTATTGTTCGTAGTTGGTATTAGCGATTGGGATGAAGTTGGCGTGATGACGCCTTTGGGAGAGTCCGCATTTTGCGTCTCTTCGTTTGGTTGAACTAGGCTTCCCCGGTCAGATGTTTTTTTAAGCACGTGTCGCTTTTAGCGGCATTCCTATTTGGGAGCTGTTTTGATGGTATTGACCAAGCGGGCCTTTGCGGTCTTTGGCATGAGCCTGGCGAACCATATCCAGCCTAGCACGGCAATTGCGACGAGCCGGGCAGGGCATGTTGGTGTTCTTGATCTTGAGTTTGGCGATCCCTCCTGTGTTGCGACGCGCAACGCGGTTGAAAGGCTTGCTGTCGCAGGACGTGGGGATTGGGGGCTAAAGCTTCGGGTCTCGGACGCGGATACTCTTTTTTCGGCTGTTGGCTCATCAGTTTCTGGGATGGGTGTTGCCGTTTTTGTACTGGATGATGTCAACGCGCTTGATGGGGCCATGGCTGCCCTTCGCGCTGTTGCCCCGAACGCACAGGCATTTGCCGAACTTCATGATGCCGATCATCTGGCAGTGGTCGAAAAGGCTGGGCTGTCTGGTGTGATCGCAAAGGGCCACGAAGCTGGTGGCGCGGTTGGCGACGAAACGACACTGCTTTTGACGCAGCGGTTGGTTGCGCTGACCAAGCTTCCTGTGATTGCGCATGGTGGCGTCGGGCCCAATACGGCGGCCGCGCTTAAGGTCGCTGGCGCAGCTGGTGTTGTGTTGGACTGGCAGCTTGCTTTGTTTGACGAAGCGGCGACACCGCAAAAGCTTGCCATGGCTATTTCGCGCATGGATGGCAGTGAAACCCGGACACTTGGTGGGGATCTTGGTCATGCGCATCGCGTGTTTTGGCGCGCAGATCACAAGGCTGCCCACGCGTTAGAGGCGTTGGATATTCCCGGCTCGGACGCAGGTGCCTTTTTGGCGGCTGTTGATAAGGCTGTTGATCCAACCGACGCAGAAAACTCCGTTTGGCTTGTTGGACAGGATGCCGCGTTTGCCCGTCGGTTTGCCGATACTTATTCGACGCTTGGGAAAGCACTGGATGCGATCGCTGACAGCGCGGCGAAGCTGACCCAGCTTGCACAAGAGTTGAAGCCGCTGGCCGAAGGGTCGCCATTGGCGCAGGCCACCGGCACGCGCTATCCGATCATTCAGGGGCCGATGACACGGGTTTCTGACACCTCGGACTTTGCGGTCGCCGTTGCAAAGGGCGGAGCGCTTCCGTTTCTGGCTTTGGCGCTGATGCGCAAGGCCGAAGTTGCGGCATTGCTTGAGGAAACGAAGGCCAAGGTCGGTGATATGCCTTGGGGCGTCGGCATTCTGGGCTTCGTCGATGATGCGCTGCGCGAAGAGCAGACGGCGTTGATCGTTGAGCATAAGCCCGATTACGCCCTGATCGCTGGCGGTCGCCCCGATCAGGCGCTGGCGCTAGAAGCGCAGGGCATTCCAACCTTCTTGCACGTCCCGTCGCCCGGGCTTCTAAGCCTGTTCCTTGAAAGCGGCGCGCGCCGGTTCATCTTTGAGGGGCGTGAATGTGGTGGCCATGTTGGCCCGCGGTCCAGCTCTGTTCTGTGGCAACAGGCGGTTGACGCGCTGTTGGATCACTATGGCCCAGAGGGAGAGATTGACTGCGAACTTCTGTTCGCTGGGGGTGTGCATGACGAACGCTCTGGCGCGATGGTTTCGGCCCTTGCTGCCGGGCTGGCGGCACGCGGTGCAAAGATCGGTGTGATTGTTGGCACTGGCTACATCCTGACCAAAGAAGCGGTTGAGGCTGGCGCGGTTCTGGAAACCTATCAAAAGCTGGCTCTGGAATCTAAGCGCACCATGCTGCTGGAATCCGGCCCCGGCCACGCAACACGGGTTGTCGAAAGCCCGATTGTTGATGAGTTCTTTGAGGAAAAAGCCCGACTGCGGTCTGAAAATATCGACCCGGATGACATCAAGGATCAACTGGAACATTTCAATGTTGGCCGCTCGCGCATTGCATCCAAAGGCGTGGATCGGAACCCCGATTACGGCAAGGTGGATGGCGCTAAGAAATTTGTGAAGGTCAAGAAGGCCGATCAGATGAAGAAGGGCGTTTACATGATCGGGCAGGTGGCAAACCTGCACGATACGCCCACGACGATTGCTGACTTGCATGCTGCGATCTGCACCGGCTCGGCCGCTGTTCTGGATGCAGCGGTGCCTGCGCCCGAACCCGTCGAACCCTTTGTTGAGGGGCCGGGTTCGCGCATCGCGATCACGGGTTTTGGAACCATTCTGCCCAAGGCGCAGGATTTCACCACTTATTGGGAAAACATCCTTGATCGCGTCGACGCCATCGAAGAGGTGCCCGAGCGACGCTGGGATTGGCGCCGGTATTACGACGAAAACCGGGATGCGCCGGACAAGATGTATTCGAAATGGGGCGGTTTCCTCGATGAGATCGAGTTTGACCCGATCAAATACGGCATCCCTCCGAATTCTATGCCAGCGATTGAACCGCTGCAGCTACTTGCGCTGGAAACGGTGCGACAGGCGCTGGAAAACGCTGGTTTCAAAGATGGCGTGATCGAGGACGAGGCGTTGCGCCGCAAGACATCGGTGATCATCGGTGTCGGTGGTGGTGCGGGCCCTCTTGGTCAACGCTATGCTGTGCGCTCGTCGCTTCCTGCGATCAACGGGTCAATGCCCGAAACGGCGGAAGAGCGACTTCCAGAATGGACCGAGGACAGCTTCCCCGGCATCCTGTTGAACGTCATCGCGGGGCGTGTGGCGAACCGGTTTGATCTTGGTGGTGTGAACTTCACCGTCGATGCGGCCTGTGGTTCGTCCCTTGCTGCCGTCATGATGGCCGCGCGCGAGTTGGAAAATGAAACCTCTGACATGGTGATCGTCGGGGGTGCGGATAGTTTCCAAAACCCGTTTGATTTCCTTGCATTTTCCAAGACCCGCGCGTTGTCGCCGCGTGGCCGTTGCCGCACCTTCGATGCGGGCGCTGACGGTATCGCAATTTCCGAAGGTTTGGCCATGATGGTTCTGCGCCGTCTGGATCAGGCAGAGGCCGAGGGTGACCGCATCTACGCGGTTCTGCGCGGTGTTGCTGGATCTTCTGATGGCAAGGACCTTTCGCTAACTGCGCCACGTCCCGAAGGGCAGGAATCTGCGCTTGTGCGTGCCTATGATCGTGCAGGAATTTCACCATCGACCGTGGGCTTGGTCGAAGCGCACGGCACCGGAACCGTTGTTGGGGACCGGACCGAAATTCAAAGCCTTTCCAAGATGTTCGCTGATTATAGCGATGAAAAACAGTTCTGCGGCGTTGGTTCTGTTAAGTCGATGATTGGTCACACAAAAGCTGCGGCTGGTTGTGCTGGTATGATCAAGATGGCGCTTGCGCTGCACCATCGTGTCTTGCCTTCGACCCTGAATGTCGAAGAGCCGAACCCAGGCGCGAATTTCCCGGAAAGCCCGTTTTATGTAGCAACCGAAGCGCGCCCATGGATGCGTCGTGGCGACACGCCGCGCCGTGCTGGTGTCAGCGCATTTGGTTTCGGCGGCACCAACTTTCACGCGGTTCTGGAAGAGTATCGCGGCGGCTACCTGCCCAAACATCAGGACAAGTTCCGCAAGAATTGGACGCATGAGCTTTACTTATTCTCAGCCAATTCCAAGTCAGACCTAACGAATGAACTGCGCCGCGCGTCCGATGCGCTTTCGGCGGCCCCTGAAGGCGTGTCTGCAAAAGATATCGCAGCAAGTCTGGCCAAGAAGTTCGACGCCAAGGCCACAGCCCGGTTTGGGTTGGTTGCCACGTCATTGGCGGATGCGTCGGCGCGTTTGGCGCGGGCTGCGGAAACCATCGATGGCGGGGATGATACCCTGCGCGCGGTTGATCCCTCGGGGGCGTATTTCTCGGCTGATGACGCGTTGACCAACGATCAGGTGGCGTTCCTGTTCCCGGGCCAAGGCTCTCAATATCCAGGTATGGTTTCGGACCTTGCGACGACCTTCCCATCGTTTCACGACACCTTAGAAGGTGCATCGCACGCGTTGGATGGTCGTACACCTGCGCCGCTGGCCGATCTTATTTTCCCGCGGCCCACGCTGGACGAAGATGAAAAAGCCGCACAGGTTGAGGCGCTAAAACGCACGGATGTCGCGCAGCCCGCAATTGGGGCTGTTTCGGTTGCTGTTTTGCAGCTGCTTAAGTCCTTTGGGTTGGATGCTGTTTCGGCGGCTGGCCACAGCTTTGGCGAATTCTCGGCGCTTTATTCCGCAGGAACGTTCGATGCTGACACGCTGCTCAGCCTAGCGCATGCGCGCGGTGACGCGATCATGAAGGCTGGGGGCGATGATTTGGGCGCCATGGCTGCTGTGAATGCGGGGCCAGATGCTGTTCGCGCCGCGCTAAGCGCGGATGCGGGCGTGACCTTGGCCAATATCAACGCACCCGATCAAACGGTCATCGCGGGCCCAACACCGGCAATTGCCGCCGCTGAAGAGGCCCTCAAGGCCGCCGGATTTGCCGCCAAGCGACTGCCGGTTGCCTGCGGGTTCCATTCTGATTGCGTGGCCCCGGCGCGTGATCTGTTGGCGCAAGCCTTGGAAAGCGCAGAGATTTCCGCGCCTGATCGCCCGGTTTACGCAAATGCCACCGCCGCGCCATATCCCGACGGCCCAGCAGCCGTGCGCGCCCAACTTGCGCAACACTTGATTGAGCCCGTCAATTTTGTCGGTTCGGTTGAGCAAATGCACGACGCAGGCGCACGTCTGTTCTTGGAGGTTGGTCCGGGTTCTGTCCTGACCGCGCTGACGGACCGCATTCTTGGCGACAAGCCGCATCTTGCGCTGCCTGCCGACAAGAAGGGCCGTTCTGGCGTTCAGCAAATCCTGTGCTTGTTGGCTGGGGCTGCGACTGCGGGGCTGGATCTTTCCATGGCCAGCGTTTTCGATGGCCGCGCTGATGACACGCTTGATGTAACGGGCTGGAACCTTGCCCCTGCAGAAGATTCCCGCCGTGCAATGCTGTGGAAAGTGGACGCTGCGAACTCCCGCCCAATTAACGGCACACCGCAACGCCGCGGTTTTGCTGCGCGTATCGAAGAGGACCCAAAGACCGTGACCAATCAACGGCCTATTGCCAGCCCCACGCCCACCGCTGAGGCGACCGCACCGGCGACTACCGCGCCAGCGCCAAACGCTGCCCCTGCAAGTGTGCCGCGCATGGCGGCGACACCGGCCGGGTCGGGCGCAGACGAAATCATGCGCCGCCATCAGGAATTGATGACGCAGTTCCTTGAAAACAACCGTGCCGTGATGATGCAATGGATGGGCGCAGCACCGACGGCGGCGCGCCCCGCGATGCCTGCTCCGGCACCTGTCGCGGCGGCGCCAGTTGTTCAGCCTGCGGCAGTTGCACCGGTGATGCCTGTCGAAACGCCGCCAGTCGTTCAGCCTGTTCCGGCACCAGCACGGGTGGCACAAGCACCGGAAGCGACGTCTTCAGTTTCGCTGACGGCAGATGCAGCAACCGATGCGCTGCTTGCGCTGATCTCTGATCGGACGGGCTATCCGACGGATATGCTGGACCTTGATTTGAACCTTGAGGCTGATCTTGGGATCGACTCGATCAAGCGTGTCGAAATCCTTGGTGCTTTGCGTGGTGATCTTTTGCCGAACGCGGGCGAAGAGGCGCGCGAACGCATTGGCCCGGTTAGCCGAGAACGCACTGTGCGCGGCATCGTTGCGAAGTTTATGGAAGTGGCAGGCGATTTTGCCGCGCCAACGCCAGTTGCAGCTGCGGCAAATGCCCCGGCCGCGCCGACTGGTCCGAACCTGTCTGAACCTGCGGTGACCGATGCCTTGCTTGCGCTGATCTCTGATCGGACGGGCTATCCGACCGACATGTTGGACCTTGATTTGAACCTTGAGGCTGATCTTGGGATCGACTCGATCAAGCGTGTCGAAATCCTTGGTGCTTTGCGTGGTGATCTTTTGCCGAACGCGGGCGAAGAGGCGCGCGAACGCATGGGCCCGGTTAGCCGAGAACGCACTGTGCGCGGCATCGTTGCGAAGTTTATGGAAGTGGCAGGCGATTTTGCCGCGCCAACGCCAGTTGCAGCTGCGGCAAATGCCCCGGCCGCGCCGACTGGTCCGAACCTGTCTGAACCTGCGGTGACCGATGCCTTGCTTGCGCTGATCTCTGATCGGACGGGCTATCCGACCGACATGTTGGACCTTGATCTGAACCTTGAGGCTGATCTTGGGATCGACTCGATCAAGCGTGTCGAAATCCTTGGCGCTTTGCGCGGTGATCTTTTGCCGAACGCGGGCGAAGAGGCGCGCGAACGTATGGGCCCGGTCAGCCGGGAACGCACCGTGCGCGGCATTGTTGCGAAGTTTATGGAAGTGGCGGGCGATTTTGCCGCGCCAACGCCAGTTGCAGCTGCGGCAAATGCCCCGGCCGCGCCGACTGGTCCGAACCTGTCTGAAGGCGCGGTGACCGATGCCTTGCTTGCGCTGATCTCTGACCGGACGGGCTATCCGACCGACATGTTGGACCTTGATCTGAACCTTGAGGCTGATCTTGGGATCGACTCGATCAAGCGTGTCGAAATCCTTGGCGCTTTGCGCGGTGATCTTTTGCCGAACGCAGGCGAAGAGGCGCGCGAACGTATGGGCCCGGTTAGCCGAGAACGCACGGTGCGCGGCATCGTTGCGAAGTTTATGGAAGTGGCGGGCGATTTTGCCGGAACGCCATCGGTCGCGCCAGTTGAAGTGGTGGTGGCACAAGGCGAAGCAGAGCCAGAAGTTTCGGCCGATGATTGGGGGGCGCGTTTCGTAATGATCCCGCTTCCGGTTCCAGCACCCGAGCGTGCTGAATGGCTGACCCAAGGCGCGACCTATGTGATCACCGACGACGGTGCAGGCGTGGCAGCGGGCTTGGCAGATGCGATTTCTGCGAAGGGCGGCAAGCCGCTTTTGCTTAACGGCGCTGACTTGTCTGATGATCAAGCTCTTCGTGATCTTGTTGCTGCCGAAGCTTCAAAAATTGCAGGGCTTTTCCATTGTGCGCCGCTGCGCGGTGTACCGAAATTCGCTGAAATGAGCCGCCAGGAGTGGGACGGGGCGGTCGATGCATCGACGCGCGCGCTTTATTCGCTGCTTTCAGGGCTGGGTGGTTCGTTAAGTACACGGGCTGACGCGGTTGTTGTTGCGGCTTCGGCGATGGGTGGGGCCTTTGGTTTCGACAGCGTTGTGCCACAGTCACCTGCCGCAGCCGGGGCACCTGGGTTGTTGAAAACGATCGCTAAGGAATGGGACGACGCGTTGGTGCGTTCTGTCGATTTCGATGTGGCAAGCGACACGTCCAAGCGCGTTGAGGTATTGTTGGCCGAGGCCGGGCATCGTGATGATCATGTTGAAATCGGGGTGCGCGGCGATGAACGCCTTGGTCTGTTTGCTGAACAACGCTCAATCTCAGCCGATGCTCTGGCTGACATCGAATTGGACAAAGACTCTGTGGTGCTGGTCACAGGTGGTGCGCGCGGTATTACCGCCAAGATCGTTAAGCACTTGGCCAGCAATCACAGCCCTCGGTTCGTGTTGTTGGGATCGTCTCCAGCCCCAGAAGGGCCGGAGGATGCAAGCACGGCGGGCATCACAGATGCGCGCGATCTGAAATCCGCGCTGATCGCGGCAACCAAGGCCGCCGGGCAACCGGTGAACCCCGCAGCAATCGAGGGCGCTTATCGCGCTGTGATTAAGGCGCGGGAAATTCGGGATGCGATTGCAGTTGTCGAAGCTGCCGGGTCACAGGTCGAATACCTTGCCTGCGACGTGCGTGATGATCAGGGGCTGACGGCGCTGATCAACGGAGTTTACGACCGGTATGGCCGGATCGACGGTGTGCTGCATGGCGCCGGCGTGATCGAAGACAAGCTGCTTCTGGATAAGGATGTTGAAAGCTTTGATAAGGTCATTCGGACAAAGACGGAAAGTGCCTTCACGCTGGCGAAAGCCTTGCGCCCAGATGGCCTGAAATTCTTGGTTTTCTTCACGTCTGTCGCGGGGCGGTTCGGAAATCGGGGGCAGGGCGATTATGGTGCTGCAAATGAAACCGTGTCCAAGCTTGCGCGCGTTCTGAATGCGGATTGGCCTACGAGCGTTACCGCCGTCAGCTGGGGCCCGTGGGACAGTGGCGGAATGGTTTCGGATGAAATCAAGGCGCAGTTTAACGCAATGAAGATTGAGCCGATTGCACCTGTCCACGGTGTGCGGGCGCTGGAACTGGAAATCACACGCGGGTCGTCGGACGAACCAGAAGTCGTGTGGGGGCGCGGCCCATGGGAAGAAGACACAACGCGGTTTGCTGAGACTTACGGCGGGCCGCGCACGCGCGAGGCCGCAGAATAGCACAAGAGATTCGCATGTCGCGCCAATACGAAGAAGAACCCATCGCCATTGTCGGCATGGATTGTATTTTCCCGAAAGCCCCCAACCGGGAGGCTTTCTGGAAGAACATTCTGGACAAGGTTGATGCCGTTGATGATGCACCTGCTGATTGGCACGGTGACCTGTTTCTTGATCCCGAAAGCGAAGAAAACGACCGGGTTTATACGACCAAGGGCGGGTTCTTGGGAGATCTCGCCACGTTCGATCCATTGCGTCATGGCGTGATGCCAAGCGCGATTGATGGGGGTGAGCCTGACCAGTTCCTTGCATTGGAAGTCGCCGCGCGTGCGGTTGAGGATGCAGAGTTTGCCCTGCGGCCGGTTCCGGGTGACAGGGTCGCGGTCATCCTCGGCCGCGGTACCTATATCAACCGGGGTTTCACGTCGGTTGTGCAACACGGCATCATGATCGACCGGTTTTTAGATGTGCTGAAAAAGCTGCATCCTGATACCGAAGCCGACGAACTTGCAGCCGTGAAGAAAGAACTGAAAAGCTCCCTTCCGCCGTTCAATGCTGAAATTGCACCTGCTCTGGTGCCCAACCTTGTGACCGGGCGCATTTCCAATCGGCTGGATTTTCGTGGTGCGAATTACATTGTTGATGCGGCTTGTGCGTCGTCTCTTATCGCGCTTGAACGCGGTGTGGTGGACCTGCGGGCAGGGCGGTGTGATATGGCCGTTGTGGGTGGGGTTCATGCCTCGACCCCGGCGCCGATCTATCAGATTTTCTGTCAGCTAGAGGCGCTGTCTAAGAAGGGTGCGATCAAGCCATTTTCGGCCGAGGCGGACGGAACGCTGTTGGGCGAAGGCGTTGGCATTTTGTGCATCAAACGCCTGTCCGATGCCGAGGCAGCGGGTGATAAGATTTATGCCCTCGTGCGTGGTGTCGGTGTTGCCAGTGACGGCAAGGGTCTTGGCATCCTCGCGCCCCGGATCGAGGGGGAGGCATTGGCACTGGAGCGGGCCTATGTGGATGCAGGGATCGACCCTAAAACCGTGGGGCTGGTCGAAGCGCACGGTACGGCGACTTCGGTTGGGGACGCCACAGAGGTAGAGGCGTTGGCCGGGCAATTTGGCGGGCGCAGCAGTACCGCGCCGGATTGTGCCCTTGGTGCTGTGAAGTCGATGATCGGGCATTGCTTGCCCGCGTCTGGATCTGCTGGATTGATCAAAACCGCAATGGCGCTTCATCACCGAACGTTGCCACCGACGCTGGTTGATACGCAAAACCCAGATCTTCGGATAGAGGACACGCCATTTTACCTGAACACGGAATCCCGCCCATGGATTCACGGCGGGGCTGAGCCGCGCCGGGCAGGGGTCAATGCGTTCGGTTTCGGCGGCATCAACGCACATGCCGTGCTAGAGGAATATCGCGGCGCACCGGAACCTCAGCCGCTTTTGACCCGGTCAAGCGAGGCGCTGTTGCTGGATGCCCATGACAGTGACGCCTTGTTGGCCAAGATCGCCCACACCGCCGATGTCCTGAAAGCCGAAGACGTGACGCTTGCCGCGCTTTCGACCGAGGTGAATGCACAGCTTGGCACGGGAACATGGCGGCTTGGCGTTGTTGCGTCTGACAAGTCGGATGCTTTGGCAAAGCTGGACAAGCTTGCCGCGCGAATTCGGGCTGGCAAAACAAAACTGAAAGATCGCAAAGGCGCATACCTTAGTTCTGCGCCGCTTGGCCAACAGGGCAAACTGGCATTTATGTTCCCCGGCGAGGGCAGCCAACACATTGGCATGCTGCGCGAACTGATGATGCACCACCCCGAAATGCGCCAATGGTTCGATGTCGTCGACGGTGCCTTCCGGGATCACTCCCGCAGTTTGCTGCCAAGCCAAGTTATTTTCCCGCCGCCCGGTGTGGCCGCCGAAGGGGATGCTTTGTGGCGGATGGACATCGGCCCCGAAGCCATCTTTGCGGCCAATCAGGCCGTTGCTGCGTTGTATGGAAAGCTTGGCTTGTCGCCCGATATGCTGGTTGGCCATTCAACGGGTGAATATTCCGCACTGTATGCCGCAGGCGTTACGCGCCGTGACGATCCGGCAGAGCTTCAGGCCGAAATGCGGGCTTTGAACGATGCATACGAAGTGATGGAACGCGACGGGGCGATTGCCGCGGGCGCGTTGATCGCGGTGGGTGCCGTTCCTGCCGACACCTTGAACGCGCGGCTTGCCGAACGCGATGACGTTTTCTTGGCGATGGACAATTGCCCAAACCAAAAGGTAATCGCGGCCTTTACGGACGAGGCGCGGGTTTGGGCCGAAAAGCTGGCCGGCGAACTTGGCGGTTTCGGCGAGGCGCTGCCGTTTGAGCGTGCCTATCACTCGCCAGCATTCGCTCAGTTCAGCGAACGGTTGGAAAGCTTCCTTGGCGGGATGGAAATCAATGCGCCAGAAATTCCGGTTTATTCCTGTCAGTCGACGGCGCGGTTCGGCGAAGATGCAGACAGCATTCGAAAGCTGACCGCCGATCAATGGTCCGATCGGGTTCGGTTCACAGAAACCATTCAAAAGATGCACGACGATGGCGCGCGGGTGTTCGTTGAATGTGGTCCGCGCAACAATCTGACGGCATTTACCAACGATATTTTGCGCGGAAAAGATCACGTTGCCTTGGCTGTCGATACGCCTGCACGGGCCGGGCTGGATCAACTGCATCATTTCGTTGCGCAGCTTGCCGTCGAAGGCGTGCCGTTGAACCCAGCGGCCTTCGCGCCACCAGCCTCGACCGAAAAGAAGGTCACTGGCCCAACGCGTCCACAGGTTCTGAAAATGGGCATTCAGCCGATGGAGCTTAAAAATGTTCCGCCGATGAAGCCGCGTGCGAAACAAGTGCGTCCAAGCCCACCCGAAGCCGCGCCGACCAAACCAGACACGACGCCTGTGCCCGAACCTACTGCACCGCCGATCGCATCGGCAGAAGACCAGTTGATCGCATCTTATTTCGATACGATGGAGCAATTCGTTTCGTCAGAGCGTGACATCATGTCGGCCTATTTCGGGGCCTACACCGGTGGCGCACAGGCAGAGGTGCCAACGGCCGCAGATGTCGCGGCGCCTGCGCGGTTCCCGATGCTGACAGCGTTGGAACAGGCTGCGGACGGGCGTTCGCTGACCGCGCGGATCGAAGTGGACGTGGCGCGCGCGCCTTACGTGTTGGACCACAGCTTTGGGCGCGGGATTTCGCAAACTGACCCCGCACTGACGGGCCTGCCGGTTGTCCCGCTGACCTTCACGATGGAGGCATTGGCAGAAGCCGCCGCCGCCCTTCGCCCCGATATGGTCGTAAGCGGCATGACCGAAGTCCGTGCCTCACGTTGGCTTGCGCTGGATCGCCCTGTTCTTGCGCTTGAAGCCAGTGTTGAGTTGCGAAGCGATGGCGACCCAACCGTCGTTCATGTGCGCCTTCGCGAAGCAGAAGGGCCCGCATTGCGCCCAATTCTGGTCGAAGCAGATGTTGAGCTGCGCACCGCGTTGCCAGAGGCACCTGTCGCGCCTCAGCTTGGTTATGGCGCAAAGCGCGATGTGCGTTGGTCGCTGGACGATGTGTACAGCCGTATCATGTTCCACGGCCCAAAACTGCAGGCGGTTGAAAGCATGGACCTTGCAGCGTCGGATGGCTGCGAAGGTGTATTGTGCGGGATGCCCCATGACGGCCTATATGCCGGAACTGCCAACCCGGCCTTTGAAACGGACGCGATTACGCTTGATGCCGTTGGACAGCTCGTTGGGGTTTGGTCGGCAGAGATGCTTCCAGAAGCATTCCACATCTTCCCGTTCCGCGTTGAGAAGTTAGAGATCTTTCGCCCGCGTCTTGCGCCGGGGGAAAGGGCGCGGTGCCGTTCGAAGATCACACTGATCGGTGAGGATGAGATGAGCTCATACATCGATGTGGTGTCAGAAGACGGCCATCTTCAGTGCCGTATCGAAGGATGGTGGGACAAGCGGTTCAATCTTCCCGAAAGCTTTTATCAGGCACGGCTGAACCCCGCGCAAAACTGTTTGGCACGCCCGTTGCCTGCGCCGAACGACGGCGTCGCGGTTGCGTTGATCGATGACTTGTCGAGCGGGCTTTTCGATGGCAGCGGCGGCATTTGGGCGAAGGTGCTTGCGGGACTGATCCTGACCCGTTCAGAGCGGGCGGATTGGGATGCGCTTGCCACTGCGACAGACAAGCGGCGCTGGGAATGGCTGCGCGGGCGATCAGCGGCAAAAGATGCTGTGCGGATGTTGCTTCAGTCGGGTATTTTGCCCGCAGATATTGAGGTGACAAGCACCGGCCCCGACGATGGCCCGATCATCGGATCAACATGGGCAACCGAATGGGGCGCGCGGCCGCATATTTCGATCAGCCACACTGGCGAATACGCCCTGTCAGCCGCCGTCGATCCGGCGAAATTCGCAGGGGTCGGTGTGGACATCGAGCGGGTTAAACACCGCGAGGAAGCCTTTCTGACAACTGCGTTTTCGCCCGCCGAGAGAGAGATGATCGCCACCGCGCCCGAAGGGGATGCACGCGACCGTCTGGTCACCCGCCTTTGGTGCGCCAAGGAAGCGACCGGTAAATCATTCGGGGTTGGTCTGGCGCATGCGCTTGACCGTTTCGAAGTTGTAACAGGCGGAACTGATACGGATCAGTTTCAAGTAAAGGATAAGGGGACGAACACCCTTATTCATGTGAAAATGATGGCCGACATTGCGCCAGGCGTGATTTGCGCAATTGCAGTGCGACCATTGTAGAAAAGATATTGAGAACGAGAAGGACTTGGGATGACAACGGTAACCTACGAAGACGCGAAAAGCGTTCTGCAAGAGATCTTCGAGGATCTTGAAGATGATCTGGATGTTGAAAGCGTAGAACTTTCTGCCGATGCCAAGGTGTTGGAACTTGGGATGGAATCGATCAGCCTTGTCTATCTGATTTCCGAGCTTCAGCAGCATTACGGGCTGGGTGACGCGTTGTTCCGAAAGATGCGGGACGAAGACCGATTGTTAAAAGATATGACCGTCGATGACATTTTGAACTCTGTCGTCGAACTGGGCGCTCGCGCGTCTGCATAAGAAGGAATTCATTTAATGGGCGACAGCAAAATCCGCACGCTGCTTATCGGCTTGGATGGCGCCACCTATGATCTGTTGGATCAGCTGGTGGAAGAGGGCGTTATGCCCAACCTTGGCAAGATCATGGAAGAGGGTGCGCGGGGGATTTTGAAATCCACCATCCACCCGCTGACGCCACCTGCGTGGACGACGATGACAACGGGCCGCACGCCGGGCAACCACGGTGTGTTTGATTTTATCCGCGTTGATCGGGATGGGGCAAAGCCAAGCTATACGTTGGCCACGTCATCTGATGTGATGGTTCCGACGATCTGGCAGATTGCCAGCCGCGAAGGGTTGCGCGCCACGACGCTGAACTTTCCGGTAACGTTCCCGGCCAAGCCGATCGACGGTGTGGTTATTCCGGGTTACGTGCCGTGGTCCTATCTTGGCCGGGCAATCCATCCGCGTCCTGTGTTCAAGATGCTGAAAGAAAAGGGCGTTTTCAAAGCGTCCGAAATGTCCACCGATTGGCAGCATGAGCGCAAAGCCGTGCAGGGGCTTTCGGAAAACCAGTTGGAAGATTGGGTTAATTTCCACATCACCCGTGAACGTCGCTGGTTCGAAATCCTCATCACCCTTATGGAAGAAGAGCCAAGCGAACTGACGGCTGTTCTGTTTGATGGCGTCGACCGTATTCAGCACCTTTGCTATCACCTGATCGACCGCGCAACCCGCGACCAATATGATACGCCTGACGCGATCAAGACCCGCGAACTTGCGCTTCAATATTATCGCGATGTCGATGGCTATGTCGCCAAGATGATCGAAAAGGCCGGCCCACAGGCGCAGACCTTTATCGTTTCAGATCATGGCTTTACCCGTTCCGGCGCGCGCATCTTCTATGCTAACACATGGCTGGAAAAGAACGGCTGGCTGGATTGGGTCGAAGGCACACCGATGGACGATCAGGGCCGCGTTGCGCTGGACGAAAACACCGAGGCCAGCACGCTGATCGACTGGACCAGTTCAAAGGCCTATGCGCTTAGCTCGTCCTCGAACGCTATCTTCATTCGTCAGGCGAAAGAGCCGGGCGCACCGGGCGTTCAGCCAGAAGATTATGAAGCGTTCCGTGACAACATGATCAAGGAACTTCTGGCGCTTAAAGATCCGGCGACGGGTAAGCCTGTGGTTATGCATGTGTTCAAACGCGAAGACGCGTTCCCGGGCACTTATTCCGACCGGGCACCGGACCTGACATTGATGCTGCACGATTACAGCTTCTTGTCGGTGCTGCGCGCGGATGAGGCGTTGAAAGACCGTCAGGTACCTTATGCAACGCACCACCCGGATGGCATCTTTGTTGCGACCGGGCCGGGCATTGACATGGGCAAGCGGCTTGACCCGCTTTACATCGCCGATGTCGCGCCGACCGCGCTTTATTCGCTTGGCCTTGCGGTGCCGCGGGACATGGAAGGTAAGGTTTCCGAAAGCACATTCTCGGGCGAGCATCGCGAAGAGCATAAGCTGAAATTCGTCGATGTGATCGAGGAAGCGGGCGGGAACAAAGACACCTCCACGCTGGATGCCGAAGCGCAGGCGCAGATCAAAGAGCGGCTCAAGTCGCTCGGATATCTGTGATCTGATATGCCAAGGGCCTCCCTTCGCGGGCATACCATCCACTATCAGCAGGTCGGGCAAGGCCCCGACGTGGTGCTGATTCATGGGCTGTTTTGCAACATCGCCTTCTGGTGGTTCCGCGTTGCACCAAAGCTGGCCGAAAAGCATCGCGTGACCGCGCTTGACCTGCGCGGCCACGGGTTTTCGGCAATGTCGAATGGTGGCTATCGGGCGGTTGATCTGGCCGATGATGTGGTGGCCCTTATGGCGCATCTGGGCATCGAAAAGGCCCACCTGATTGGGCACAGCTTTGGCGGCGCGGTTGCGTTGGCTGTGGCTGTGAAACATGCCGATCAGGTGGAATGCCTGACCCTAGCGGATGCATGGGTGCCATCGCTTCAAACCATGCCGCCGTTGAATGACAGTGCGGCTTGGGCCAAGCTTCAGGCGCGGTTGCGAAAGCGGGGCATTGTTGTCGATGGGGAACCGCCGCGCGTTGCGCAGGGGTTCTTAGAGGAGATGCTGGACGCCGAAGATGAGGGTGAACCCGTTGCGGGCGGCGATGGCGCCGGGGCATTTGCAGGGATGCAGGTTTCAAGCGCGGGGCAGCGCCCGACGCGCGCGATGCGTCGCTGGCGTGAGTTGATGGAGCGGACCTCGGCCAACAGTCAGTTCCGTGATCCGGCTGGATTGGACCTTGATCATATCAGGGCGGTCGAACGGCCCGTCGATCTGATCTATGGCGCGCGATCACGTTATCTGACCAGCCGCGATGGTTTGGCCGAGGCGCTGCCAAATGCGCATCCGGTCGAGATTCCGAATGCCGGCCATTACTTCCCGCTGCTGCGCCCCGAAGCCTTGTTAAGCGCGGTCGCCACTGGGGTGAAATCAATGCCGCCAAGCGGTACGAAGAAAAGAAAAGAGCATAGCGTTGACTAAAGCAGATCAGAACATGACCGGAGATGCTATAGGCAAGGTCGAAGCCGAATTAGGGCAGGGAGCAGACGTGTCTGACAAAAGTGGAACAGGTTTGACGGCCGGGAACTTCCGGCAACTTGCGAAGAACGGTATTGGTGATCCGGCCAATGCCTATGTCCATGGGATGGAGTGGTACGACGGTAAGCTGTACTGTGGTATGACCCGCAACTCTTTCAAACTGTTAAAACTTTTTCCGCCGATCGATCCGCCCGCGCTTGACCCTTGGCCGGTTGACGTACCCCCAAAGGTTCAAGATTTGGACATGCAGGGCCAGATTTGGCGTTGGACACCAGAAACTGATGAATGGGAGCTGGCCTATCGTTCGCCCCTGATTGACGGCAAACATGGCGAACCTGCACCGCGCGATCTTGGCTATCGCGGGATGGAAGTGTTTCAGGGCAAATCGGACAGCAAGCCGATGCTCTATGCCTCGACCATGTCGACGGTGCTGCGCGGCTGCGCGGCGCATGTGTTGCGGTCCGAAGATGGTCTGAACTTTGAACCCGCCTGTGAGCCGGGCATCGGGAACGACAATATCTCGACCTTCCGGGAATTGGTTGGGTTTGACGGCTACCTTTACGCGCCGCCAGCGGGCGAGGGGATTCAGTTCAACTCTAATCGTACCGGCGTTTTGATGCGCTCAAACGATCCCAAGCCGGGCAACTGGGAAGTTGCGGGCGACCTTGGGTTTGGCGACAGCAAAAACAACGGCATCTTTATGATGACGGTCGCGAACAACCAGCTTTATGCCGGGACGTTCAACAATTACGAAGGCTATCAGGTTTGGACGACGCCACCTTGTGGGGATGGTCCGCTGCAATGGCGCAAAGTCATTGATAAAGGCGCCCACCGTGGCCCGCTTTCCGAAATTGCCATGGGCATGGTCGAATTCAACGGCGCGCTTTATGTCGGCAGCTCTATCCAGAACGGCGGGTATGACCGCACAAACCTGGTTGGTCCCGCCGCCGGAGAGGTCATTCGGATTTGGCCGGATGACAGCTGGGATCTGTTGGTTGGTATGCCGCGCGAAACGCCGGACGGGATGAAATACCCGCTGTCAGGGATTGGGCCGGGGTTCGACAACATCTTTTCCGGCTATACGTGGCGCATGTGTGTCCATGACGGTTGGCTATATGTCACGACGTTTGATTGGAGCGTGTTCCTGCAATACGCCCACCGCCCGTCACCCACCGCCAAAAAGCTGGTTGATGCGGTCAGCTTTGAACAAATGGCCGAAGTTGGCAGCGGGTTCGAGATGTGGCGCACCAAAGACGGTGTGAACTGGATGCCCGTTACGATCAACGGAATGAACAACCCCTATAACTATGGCGGGCGCACGATGGTTTCGACGCCCAAGGGGCTGGCCGTTGGGACGGCGAACGTCTTTGGTGGCAAATCGCCAGCGCGGTTTGCATCGCGTTGGGAATACATCGAAAACCCAGACGGCGGCACAGAGGTGTTCTTGGGCGACCCCGGAACCACGTCTTATGTCATTCCGAAGCCGAAGAAGGACAAAGCCAAGACAGTTGATATCGCGGCAACAGGTGCGACGGGCTACATCGGTCGCCACTTGGTGCCCAAGCTGTTGGACGCAGGGTACACGCTGCGCCTTTTGACGCTGCCCGGAACACGCGATGACATTCCGGCGCACAAGAACCTTGAAGTGATTGAAGGGACGCTGGAAGACCCCGCAACCTTGGCCAAGCTGGTGGATGGCGCGGGGATCGTGTTGCACATGGCCGCGCGGCTTGCCGGGGCGTGCACGTTGGAACAATTGCGCGAAACCAACGTTGAGGGGACCCACAACCTGATCCGCGCGTGTTCAGATTCCAAGGCGCTGAAGCGGTTTGTGTTCTGTAGTTCGGTCGCGGCTTATCAAAACCAATTCAACGAGAAAGAATGGCCTATCCATGAATCGCACCCGCTAAGGGTCGATGGGGGGCACGATCTGGCCGATTACGGCATGACCAAGATCGCCAGCGAAAACCTTGCCCGTTTCTACAGCAACAAACATGGGTACGAACATTCGATCCTTCGCTTTGCGTTGGTTTATGGGGTTGGTGATCCTTTGGTCGATCTGATGGCACGCAAAAACGCGCCAGAGCCGGATTTCGGGCAGGGGCAGGGTGGCGAACAGCCACGGCAGTTTGTGCATATTGATGATGCGGTCGAAGCGATTGCGCGGGCGTGTTTCGAAGACGGTGCCAAGAACGAAACCTTCAACGTTGCCGGGCCGGATGTGATAACCTATCGCGATGTGGGCCGGATGACACGTATCGCAATCGGTACGCCTTCGAATGACGATCTGGATCCAGACCGCACCCGAGTATGGCGCCGGTATGTGCAGCAATATGATATCAGCAAGGGCAAGAACAAATTGGGTTTTTACCCGTCTGTTCCCTTTGCCGAAGGGCTTCGCCAGATCATCGAAGCCGCCCAAGCCGAAGGCGCGTTGCCGCGGCCAAATGACAAAGTAACGAGGGAGACTGCCAAGAACACGGGTTTCCAGGCAGATTTCGCAAATCCTTCTCGTAAGGAGGGTAAGCGAAACGAGGCTTCAGCGAAGCCGAAGAGTATTAGTGAACCAAAAAAACAGATTGCGAACTGATTTCTGCGCGTTTCGCGCTAAAGATACAATGGAGATGACCAATGTCGAATACAGATGAATGGATGCCAAACGTTGAACAGGTTGGTGGCGACTCGTCTCAGGCAATGAGCTATGCGCGCAGTTTGATGAACGAAGGCCGCACCGACGAAGCGCGTGCAGAGCTGCAGTCGATCATCGATCAAGACCCGCAGAACACCCGCGCGATCATGGCCTATGGTATGTCGCTTCAGCGCGAACGCCGCTTGGAAGAGGCTGCGCAATATTTTGAAAAAGCGATGGAAGTTGACCCATCAAACACCACCGCGCCGCTTTTGGCGGCGACGATTGGTGTGCAGGGCGATAACCCGGAATATGCCGAGGCCAACTATCACAAGGCACTGACGGCTGACCCGACCTCCATTCAGGCGCTGACAGGGCTGGCACGCCTTCACCAGCGCAACAAAAAGCCAGACGCAGCGATCGAGGTGCTTGAGCGCGCGCTGGAAGTCGACCCTCAGTCCGAGCGTGTCCGCCACCAGTTGGCGACAGTCTATGCCAGCTCTGGCCGCAAGGACGAAGCGAAAGCCCAGCTTGAACATGCGCTTTCGATCAAACCCGGCGATCAGCGTACAGCCCTGTTGCTGGCAAACCTGTGCAACAGCATGGACAAGCCTGACGAGGCGCTGAAGACGCTGGAGGCTGCGCTAAAAGCGTCGCCAGAAGACGGGCGTTTGATGATGGCCATTGGGCGCACGAAACTGGCTGCTAAAGATTATGCCGGTGCCGAAGTCGTGCTGCGCAAGGCAGTGAATGCACCGCGTAACACAAACCGTGGTAACGGCCGTTTTGCCAGCCGTATCGCAGAACGCCGTGGTCAGCAGCAAGCTGGCGCAGGCGGTCAGCAAGCTGGTCAATGGCAGGGGATGCAAGGCGGCCAAAACCGCCAGCAGCGCCCAAACTCTATGGCGCAGTTGACGCTTGTTCAGGCCCTGATCCCGCAGAAAAAGCTGAAAGAAGCGCGTGAGATTCTGGCCAAGGCGCCACGCAATGGCCGTGCCAGCACAATCGTTCAGCGCCTTTACGGTGACGCGTTCGCGGCCGAGGGCAACATTGAATCCGCCGAACAGTCTTATCGCGCATCCATTCTGCGTGCGCCAAACGGCGAAGAAGCAATCCGTAAGATCGATGAAGCCAAGGCTGCCAAGTCCGCGCCCAAAGGCGATGCGGTTCTGAAGCTTTACACAGACGAGTTCGCCCGCCGTGTGAAAGAGCGCGAAGAGAACCGTGGCAATCAGGATCGCAGCGAAATGATGACACGCATCCGCGAACGCCGCGCACAGCGCGGTGGCGGTCAAGGTCAGGGCGTCGGTCAGGGCCAGATGCGTCAGCGACTGCGTGAACGTATGCAGCAGCAGCGCGGCCAGCAGGGCGGTGGCAACTTCCAAGGCTTCGGTGCGGGCAACATGCAAGCCGGTGGTGGTGCAATGGTGCCAGACGCGGTCCCACAACAAGGTATTGACGCAAACGGCCAGCAAAACCAACGCGGCGGTTTCTTGCGCGCTATGATGGCGCGTCGTCGCAATAACTAAGCCACTGTTCGGCATAAAAAAGAAAAACCCGGTTCGTTCGCGGACCGGGAACTACGGAGGCTTACGTTGAAAGTACTTGTGACCGGTCCCACCGGCGCTGTCGGGCAGTATATCCTCGAAATGCTGATGACTACGGGGTACGACGTGCGTGTTCTGGCGTTGCCGGATTCCATGCACCGTATCAATTTTCGTGATCGAATTGAGATGGTTCCAGGTGAACTGTCTGACGACATCGCCTTGGAAGAGGCGTTGAAAGACATTGATATCGTATTTCACGCGGCATTGGTTAGCCCGCCACCTGCGATGAAGCCCGAAACGATGAATGCGGTGAATATCGAAGGCACGCGCAATTTGTTGAAGGCCTGTGCGGGCAAGATTAAGCGCTTTGTTTTGGTCAGTTCGAACAACGTCTATGCGCCTCATCGCTCGCCCGCGATGTGGCCCTTGCTTGATGATGCGTTGCGCCAAGCACATGGTAACCCGCAGCAGGCCGCGCTTGGCGAAAGCCTGATCGCCGCAGAAGATTTGGTGTTCGAAGCTGCCGAACGCGGAGAGATTGAATACTCCATTCTACGGCCCACGGTGACGGCTGGTCGTAAATGCCCGTTCATTGAAAGCATGGTCACAACGATCCTTCGCAACCCTGATAACTTGGAAATGCAGCGGCGGATGTGGGACATGATGCAATGGTCCCACGGGACTGACATCGCCAGCGCCGCACTGCTGGTGGCCGAGCATGAGAAGGCCGTGAACCAGTGCTTTCTGGTTGCCGGGGCCGAACCCGTTACGATCTACGATGTTCAGGCGCTGATGTGGGAGGTGATGAACGTCGGGAAAAGCGATAATCCGTATGCGGAAATCGCCTCGCGTAATAACATGGGCATCCCCAAGTTTGAGCCACGCAAATTGCACGCGCTTGGCTGGAGGCCGCAGGTCGGGGTGAAGCAATGCATCGCAGAGGTACTGGGCCGGTTGGAATTCTATTCTTCTGCCGCGATCAAGATGCCTGCGCATTTGCTGGATGAATAAATCAAATTGAATAATGGCCGAAGCCCATTCGGGGCGAGCGGACAATAGGAAGGAAGATATTTATGCGCGCACTGGTTTCTGATGCCGATGGGCTGATCGGGAAGCGCATCATTTCACGGCTTCTTGCCGCGAAATGGGAGGTCACGGGCGTTACTGACGCGCAGACCGAAGCGCCCGAGGGGGCCAAGTTTCGTGCTTGGCCGAAAAAGCCGGGCTCATTCGGCGCGTCGCTTAAGGACGTGGATGTTGTGTATGTGACTGAATTGGCTGGCGACGCCGATTTGGAGGAAAAGCAGGAACATCTTTCCGGTTTGATCCGCGCATCAGCCAAGGCTGGCGTCGGTCGGCTTGTGTTGCTGAGCAGCGCCGAGATTTACGATCCGACTGCGCTAAGAAACCTAACCCTTTACGAAACAGGCCCGTTCGCGGCCGAAGGTACGGGTGGGCTGCGCTGTCGTGTAGCGGCTGCCTTGGAGGGTGATCTGCGCGAGATCCCGGGGGATATGGAACGTGTTGCGCTGCGCGTGCCGATGGTTCTTGCGCCTGACAGCAGCGGCGCGATCACGCTGGTTCGCGGAATTTTGGATGATGGGGCCGTACCTGCGGATACCCCTCGTTTTCAGACAATCGACGCGGATGAATTGGCCGATGCTTGTGTCATCGCTGGGACATCCGATCAGGCGTCGGGCCATGCGATCAACCTTGCTGGCGCTGTGTCGGTCCCGACATATTGCATCGTCGAGGAAATTCATCGTCTGGCAGAGGTCTTTACGGATCAGCACAACGGCGAAGTCCGCATTCGCCCCGAACATCCGATTTCATCGCCGATCCTTGCAGCGGGAAAGGCGGCGCAAATTTTGGGGTTCACTCCGAAGAAAAGCCAGTGGGTCAATATTGCCGAGCTGGTTCAGGCGGTGGTCCATCAAAAACGTGCGGACGGTGCGCTTCCTGCTATCGTTCCGATTATGCCAGCTGCACTGATGGCTGTTGAAAAACGTGAAAAGCCGCTTGCCGGGAAGGTTGCCGTTGTTACCGGCGCGACGTTTGGCATTGGGCGTGCTTCGGCGCTGTTGTTATCGCGGCTTGGGGCCAAGGTGGTTGGTATCGCACGAACTGAAGATGCCGGTGCCGCGTTGGTCGATGAACTGAAGCGCGAGGCGAAATTTACCGAAGGTGAATTCATCGCGGCCGATCTAAGCTCGCAAAAGACCATTCGGGATTTGGCCGAGGCGTTATGTGCAGATTATCCAAAAATCGACATCTTGGTGAATAACGCGGGTGCGGCCTATGCCGCGCATGAACTGACCGAAGACGGCGTTGAAAAGTCTTTTGCGTTGAATACTTTGGCACCGTTTATGCTGACACAGCTTTTGGCCGAGCCACTGAAATCTGCCGGGGCTTCGCGCATTGTAAGCGTATCGTCTGGGGCCCACGAAAACGCACCGATCGATCTGAGCGATCTGCATAGTGCAAAAAGCTATATGCCGTTTGACGCCTATGGAAAGTCCAAGTCGGGCTTGGTGATGTTTACCTATTGCCTTGCGTCGCAGTTGAACGGAACGGGCGTTTCAATTCACGCGGTTGATCCAAGCACGGTGCGCACTGAAATTGCCGCCCGCAATGGGCTTGAGGAAAAACTGTCCAAGGATCTTGGGCCGCAAGAACAGCAGCGCGAACAAACCCGAATTGATCGCGAACGTATGCAGATGATCTCGCCGGAAGAGGCGGCAAGCTATGTGGTGAACCTTGCAATGGCCCCGGACTATGAGGGTGAAAATGGTCTTTACCTAAGCAAGGGAGAGATCGCGCGTTCCGCAGACGCCACCTATGACGAGGCAACGGCTTGGAAGCTTTGGGACGAATGTGCCAAACTTACAGGGGTGTCATAACACGGGCGTCTTAGCGCCCGTGCGTGCGGAAAAACGAAAGCACCTCTGTTAGGCCGGGAAGATCGTCGCGCGTTGGGCCGAACATATCAAGGCCGCGTTGCGACCTTGCCGACTGGCCCGGGAACCAATGGCCCATCTCGGGGACGGGGCATATGACAACCTCGGCTTTCGCGTCGCATTGCGAATGCCGATCACAGGCCAGTTCGTTAAGGCCGGTTGTTGGGGTTTCATCGGCGCAGTTGTTCGCTTTGGCCCAAAAATCCACGTTGCTGTCGACCGACGGGCGGGGGCCCGGCTTTTCAAGAACACCCATGCCACCATCATAGGGGGAAAACCCGTCCTCTAAGCCATGCATCATTAGGACGGATACAGGGTATTTCATCTCGCAACCCGCTGAATTGTCACGCGTTCCTCCCGCAATCGCAATTGCAGCGATTTCTGAGTTCAGCTCGCAGGCGAGCCGTTGGCTCATCCCTGCGCCGTTGGAAAAACCTGTGGCGAAGTGATTGCCCTGATCGAGTTTCACGAAGGAATGCAGATCACTTAGGATTTCTAGGACGAAGGCAACATCGTCAACGTTGTGCTCTTTCGCGGGGCCACAACAATCACCTTGGTTCCACGACCGCCAAAACCCGTTTGGATAGACGATGATGAAGTCATCGGCACCCGCGGCTTCGTGCAGGCCAAGTTGTTTTTCGAACCCTTCCGAGGTGCCATACCCCGGATGAAAGGCAAAGATGACAGAAAGCTTTCCGCGCGCGTCTGCATCATCGGGGATATGGGCGATATAGCTTCGTTCGAATTTCCCGAATTTTAGGGTTCGTTCCTGACGGGCGGCATGTGCATCCATCGCCATTAGGGGGGTGATACAAAGCGCAGCAAAAGCCACTTTGGAAGTGCGAATAATATCTTTGATCAAAACCTGAGCATATCCTGAAATGTGAGGCGTTAGACGTGGCGTAAACGCCGCCACTGCAGGCAAATAACAAGTCACATTGAAACCATAGTTTGCGGTCAACTTATTGAAAAGGCGACGCTGTATTTTTGCCAAGAAAACTGTCGTTGAAATACATCTTCTTGACGCATTTTTGCGCGTTCATTACACGATACATATTGTTGATAACGATTAGATATTTACGTTTTGGTGAACGGCGCGGCGTGTGGCCCGACAGGGTTGATCGCGGTTTGCGAACCAGACAGAATGACAAAGTAGATCAGGCTGAATGCCTGAGAGTTAATAATTTCCAAATGCCCGTTTTTGGGCGGTTTTATTTGATTTAGGGGAATTCGATGGCTGTAGATATGATCGGTTGGGGCGCCGCAATCGAAGAGAGCGATTCAGATCAGCTCATCGTGTTTGTCTCTGGGTATGGGCGACCTACGAACCAACAGTTTCACTTCGCCGGATATGCCGAGCAGTTTACTCAGAACAAGCTGTTCCTGCGGGATCATGCGAATTGCCAATATGCCCAAGGTATCTCGGGCGTTACGGACAACGAAGAAGAGAATCTTGAGTTTTTGCGTTACCTCATCAAAAAGCTTGGCGTCAAACGGGTGTCGTTTGTGTCGGGCTCTGTCGGCTCTCATCCGACGGTAATTTGGGGGCACAAGCTGGGCGTGAATGATATTCATCTGATCGGCCCGGTTACGGACATGGACAGCATCGCAAAAACGGATCGCGGGCAGCAGGAAGCGTTCCAACCTGTGGCAGAGTATTTTCAGTCACTTCTGAAAGATGATTATCCGTATTCGAACCTGCGCGAGTTCATGAAAGAGAATTCTGACAAGGTGGACAGCGTCGACATCTATTACGGTTTGGATGATCCGACCGATATGGCGCAGGCCGCCTTTATCGAAGATTTGCCACATGTTCGTTCGACCATTTATCACAAGGGCGATCATTTCCGCGTGCCGATGTTTGTGCAGCGTCGCGACCCGGATATGGCGAACCGTATCTCTGCACCATCTGTGGTGCGCCCGGCAGATATGCGCAAGGCAGGCACGATTGGTGACACCGAACTGGGCCATGCTGTCGTGAGGTACGTGTAGCAATGGGGCATGAGAACATGAACATTGCGATGACACAGCCCGGGACAGATACGTTACCACAACCGGTGTTTATCATCGCGCTTCCCAAAAGCTATACGTCCGTCTTAAGCGGAATGCTGGGACAACACCCATCGTTGTTGAGTGTGCCAGAGCTTAATCTGTTCGTCGGTGACACCGTGATGGACTGGGCGAACCAGCCGGCAAGTTTCATCTTTTGCGATGGCTTGCTGCGCACGACAGCTCAGCTTTTGTTTGGCGCTCAAACCGCGATGACCGTTTCGCAGTCGCTGGAATGGTTGCAAGAGCGCGCGGATTGGAAAGTGAAGGACGTGTTCGACGTGCTGCGTGAACATGCGGCGCCGTCAATCGTTATCGACCAAAGCCCGATCTATACGCAGCGCCCGGATTTCACCCAACGCGTGTTGCAGGCCTATCCGAATGCGCGGTTCATTCACCTGACCCGCAACCCGACAGCGTGGGTTGCTTCGATGGCGAAGTGGGGGCCGCAGGGCGAAGAGATTTTGCGGATGTATACCCAAGCCGAAGTAGGTTTGGATCAGGTGCCATCGCCGATTGAACTTTGGCATGCGGTTCACACGGGTGTCGAAGCCTTCTTGGACCCGCTGGATGACAAGCAGGTTTTGCGCGTGATGGGCGAGGATGTTGTGACCCAGCCCAAAGAAATCTTGCGTACAATTTGTGAATGGCTGGATCTGCCGTCAGAGGATGGTGTGATCTCGGAAATGCTGCACCCGGAACGTTCGATCTTTGCGGGTTGGGGCCCGCCCGGCGCGCGTGGGGGAAATAACCCGGACTACCTTACCGCGCCGCAACTGCGGACGCGTAATGACCGTGACAAGCTGTTGAAGATCGATCGGTCTGCGATGCCTGTTTCCGACGCTATAAGCGAATACGCCGAAAAAATCGGCTATTCCTAACAGGTTGATCCTTGGGGTGGATTATGCCGCCCCAAGGGACATTGCAGAATTACGGACCTGCGGGTCGCTCCATGACAGATCTGCGCCGTTGATGTCCCAAGGTGATTGCATCGCCGCCCAGACAAACAGGTTTGCCATCACTTCAGCTGATGCAACAGGCGCGGCAGATCCCGCACCGCCACGCGCGCGGCGGAAATCGGCAAGGCCGTCTGTTTCCGTCTTGCCCGGGAAAACCAAGCAGGCACCGATTTCTGTACCAGAAAGTTCGGCCGCTGTTTGGCGCACCAAGGCATGGGCACCGGCGCGGCTGGCGGCATAGGCCCCCATACCGGTTTGCACTGAATCGCCAAACGGTGAAGAGGCAAACAGCAACGCACCGCGGCCCTGTTTTTGTAGCGTAGGGAGCGTGGCCCGGATCACATTGTAGGTGCCGGTCATATTGGTGCTGACGGCGGCCTCCCAGTCTTTCTGCGCAACCTCCCAGCTTGGACGATCCAAGGGGCCGGTTGCGGCCGCGAAGTTGATAACGGTGTCCACACGACCGAATTCAGCGACGGCGGCGTTAACCACCGTTTGCATCTGGTCAGCATCTGTTATGTCCGACGGCTGCGCCCACACAGAATGCCCACGTGCCTGCACCGACCCTTTTACTGCGTTAAGGCGCGCGGCGTTTCGCGCGGTCAGGCAGACTTGTGCGCCGCGTGCCGCGAAGGCGTATGCGCAGGCTGCGCCGATGCCTCGGCTTGCACCAATCAACAGGGCCACATACGGTGCAGCGTTATTCATTTCGAAGCTCCAAGAAATTCAAGTGGGGCAGCGTCACCAAGGAAGGTTGCTGCCACGGTAATCAAGAAAGGCACCGCAATGGGCAGGGGACAAGTTGGCAATGACCGTTTTTATGCCCGCTGCGCTGTCTTCGGGTGCAACGGGGCCGCGTGGGCCGCCCATATCGGTACGAACCCAGCCGGGGTGAAGGGCAATACCGATGACCCCGTAATATCCCCATTCGTTGGCATAGTTGCGGATTGCATCGTTCAGCGCGGCCTTTGATTGGCCGTATGGGCCCATCGCGCGGCCACCCGCACGAATGCCTTCGGCGCTGGAAACGAAAACCATTTTCCCCAACTCAGCAAGGGTCAGGTTTTCGAAGACGGCTTCTGCGATGTTGATTGGCGCGTCGGTGTTAATCGCGAACACCTCTTCCGGGGCAATGGGGGGGCCAGCGCCAAACGGGCCGCCCACACGGTCATAGGTGCCAGCGGAAACGATGAGCACGTCAATAGGTTCCGCCCCTAGGTTTTTCTTAAGCTGCGCAATTTGCGACGGATCGCGCACATCCAGCTGATGCATGACCACATCCGCCTTAGTGCCGGACAGTGTCGACGGCGGGGCACCCGTGCGCGACGTTGCATGAACGCGCCAGCCGTCAGCGGCATATTGTTGTGCAAGTTCGCAGCCGATGCCTCGGCTTGCTCCGATAATTAGGACGCTCGGCATCGGCTGTTTTCCTGTCTTATTATTAGTGGTTCAAGAAGAAGTTCACGACCGCACGCGAGCCGTTCAGATCTGGGCGTGCGGGGCCAAATTTATCGCCCATCGCGCCCTTTGCTTCTTCAGCACCGGGCCATGTGTGACCAAGCTTGGGAATGACGCACAGGATCGCATTGGCGTTGCCGTTGCACTGATTGTAAAATGTGCAGGTCGTGCCAAGGCTACCTTCGCTTTTCTTGGTGGTTGAGTTGGTGCAACCGTTCCGTTTGGCGACAATCGCCACAACTTCTGCGGCGGGTGTCATATAGCCAAGAGATTTTTTCATGGCTGCCGATTTGGCATATCCGCCTTCGACCGGTGAACCTTGGTCAGACGCGCCATGCATGTGCATCAGTGGCACAGCACCAGAAGCACAGTTTTTCATCGGGTGGGTCGCAGCAAACGGCGCCGCGGCCGCGACAAGGCCGGGCACCTTGCAGACCAGTTGGTAAACCATCACAGCGCCATTTGAATAGCCCGTGATATATGCCTTTTTCTGGATCGGAGCGATGGTGCTTAGATCGGCCATGATCGCTTTGAAAAAGCCAATGTCATCGATATTGCGCTTTTCGGCCAGCCCGCAACAGTCACCTGCGTTCCAGGTGCGGCGGAACCCATCGGGATAAACGGTAATGAAGTTATTGGCACCCTTGGCTTTGTGCAGCCGGGTGGTTTTTTCCATGAAATCGGCGGTTCCCAAGGCCGGGTGGAACGCCATCATCACGCGTAGCGCTTTGCCAGATGACACATTCTCGGGGAGAATGGCGATATAAGAGCGGCTGCGGCCATCAACCCTTAATTCGCGCTCTATACGTTGTTGAGCGGACGATGGGGCAGGGGCAAGCGCGAAAACTGCGGCCATGGCGCCGGCTATCAGGGCGGTCAAGCCGAACCTTTTCGGAATATTGTTGGATCGTAGTCGCTTGAGGAGCATTGGACGGGCCTCTCATAAAATAGGAAGGGAAAAGTTATACAGGCTCAACTCAATTGGCGGCACTTTGGTTCAAAAAGAACTGACCCCAATTCACACGATGCAACGACCGAGTCGCATTCGGCGCGCTTTTTATCTTCTGACCTTGTAACAAGATCACTTCATCTTTCTTTGCGCAAATCTGCACGTTGGCCTCAGTGCCCACATTTTGCTGGGCTTTGTTGTTTTTACGCACGCCCATAGAGGAACGCGCAAGGTATTCGTCGATTGTGCCTGTATCACGCAGCTTTCCAAGCCAAACCGCAACACATTTGCGTCAACTAAGGTTTCAACGCGAAATCAGGCGAAACTTAGGATGCCGCGGCAAGCGGGCGTTCTAGGTCTTCGATCGGCGTTGCAAGATCCGCAGCCAATGAGCCACTGCGCATCAGACCCGCAACGATTGTCCCATGGCGGCCACGGTCGTGCGTGATCGTTTCCACATGCGGGAAGTCGCGGTTCAGTGCGGCATGGTTCATATCGACAGGTTCGCTTGTCGCGACGTGTTGGCGAACGACGCGGACTTTGCCCAAATTTTCTTCGACGATGTTCCGAGAGTTCAGATATTTCGGATCAAAGCCGCGTTCTTGGAATAGGCCTGTTACGGGTTCAAAAACGCCTTCCCAAAGCTGGCTGTTTTCGGGGTCTCCACCGCTTTCTTTGTCCAGATAGCTAACCAACGACACCAAATGGATATCATCAACACCGATCAGATGCCCCATAACCAATGCGCCATATGCGCCCAGCGAAGCACCGATAAAGGTCACCCGCGATGGCTTGGTTTTTCCAATGAAATACCGCAGGAACTCTACGTTTTCATCCATGCTGTTCGTTAGGCCGGGGATGCCGTTGTGGTAAAAATAATCCTTCGCCTCGTCGCGCAGGAAAAGCTTTGAGTATGGCATGTCCTTGCTGAAATCGGTGCAATCAAACGTGCCCTTGCGATAGGCCCCCCGAGAGCTGAAAAAAACGACCAATCGGTCATCGCCATAAGATACGGCTGCGCCGTCTGCTATCATTTGAGTCATTTGAAATTCCAGAAAAAATAAACGATTAAACTGGTTCGGTTTATACAGGTTAGTCGCCCACAATTGAAGTGCTTTGAGCCGCAAGTGGCCCATAAATTTTCCTAGCGTAAACCGTTAGCGGAAATTTCAAACGAAGCTGGATTCTTCGGCGACGATATTAAGATGTGATGCCGACGGATTGTTGCGTGCAGGCGTCACGCCTTCGCGCCACTTTCTTGCAACTTATCTGGATTTTAGGCGGGCTTGGCGCTAACTTTCTTGGCAGCCCATTGTGCGTGCGCGGCAAACGTGCGAAATTCGCTGCGCTTCGGCCATTTATTAGTTGCTTAGATGTGCGATTTTTGCACGATAACCGTCATTATTTCGATCGCGTCGGACTGATCCGTCGCTTTCAGCCAACTAGGTAGGGATTTATGCCTTCGCGCGACGCCGCAATTAAATCAGAGGGCGTTAAGCAAAAGACTTACCGCATTACCGCAAAAGTTACTGTCTCTAACCGGGGTGGTTCAGATACAGAAAATGCGGTCGCTTTTGTAAAACACACTGAAAGTGGGCGGTTATTTCGCCTTGGGAAAGAAGAATATTTTCTTCTGTCGCAACTTGATGCTGGGCAGACTCCAGACGAAGTTGCCGCAGATTTTCATGCTGAATTCGGAAAGATAGTTCGCGCCGATATCGTTGAACGCTTTGCGCGTCAGATGTTGGGCGCCGGTATTCTGCAAGAAATCGATGAGGTCGTGGTTGAGCGCATCAAAGTCGATGATGCCGTGGAGGTCGCCGACACCGCCGAGGTCGTGGACGAAGCTTCGGATGAAGATGAGTTGGACCCAGAGAATGGCGACGACGATGTAGACGATGAGCCGGAGGACAACGGCGGGCGCGACTATGATGAAATGCGCGATTTGGAGGACCTCGTTTTCAATGATGACGCAGGCCCAAAGGATGCGCCGTCTAACAACGAAACGTCCAAAGTGCGCCGCCTGAACGCGGCAATTGGCGCAGCTAATCGCAAAGCACAGCAGAAATCGACGGAAGGCACTTCCCAAAAAGACGAGCCCAGCGACCAAACGCAGTCGGCCGCGAATACCGGGCCGGGGGAAGCCTCGCCAAAAGTCGAAGCAGCCCCAATCGCGGATCCCGAGGTCGCAAATCGGAAAGTGAAGTTTCAGCGCGACGCCGGTGTGGATGGAAAAACCAGCCCACCCGGAATGTTGCGACTGTTTGATCCAACCGGGATGCTACGCGTCCTTAGCGATACATTCGGTTGGTGGCGCCACATCAGTTGGCTGCTTTACCCGCTTGTCATCTTTGCGATGCTGGTCGTGTTTAACCGGTTGGCAGAGTTCGGGCTTGGCATGGCGATGACGTCACGCACCGTTTCACGGATCGCGTTTATCGTCGTCTCGTTATTTACCGTCAATCTGTTCACACGGCTTGTGACGGCCGTGGTCGCGCATCGAAAAGGGGCAGAGGTCCGCCATTTCGGCCTGACCTTTATCCTGTTCTTTTTTCCGCGATTTGCCATCGATCTTAGCGGTGTGCAAAAGCTGGACCGTGAAGGCAAACTGGCGGTTTACAGTTCAACCATGAAGGCACGGTTGTTCCTGTTCGCGACGGCAACAATCATTTGGGCGGCCACCCGTCGATCCGCCACCGTCATTCCCGATCTTGCGATGATCGTCGAACAGATTTCGTTCCTTACTTTCCTGCTTACCGCGTTTCCGTTGTTGCAGGGGGATGGCTACAAGTGGATTTCGACCTACTTCAATCAGCCGTTCTTGCGTCAGCGTTCTTATTATTACGTCTTTGGTACATCGAAGAAAATCGCCCAGCATCTGCCCGATCCGACGAAGGGTGAAAAATGGGCCTTCGCGCTTTACGCCATTGGGTCCGCGTTGGTCAGCGGCCTGCTGATTTCGCTTCTTGTCATCTATGTCTCAACAGGGCTGGAAGGGCGTTTTGGTGGCACCGGTCTGGTAATGTTCTTTGGGCTTTTGGTGCTGATCGCGGTCTGGCTTTCCGTAATGAAATCCGGCCAGCAAGAGGCGCGCAAAAAGGCGATGAAGTCCGCGATGGCTGATCGTATGGCCGAACGCAAAGCCGAAGGCGGGCAGGGTGCCGGTATGGGCATGGGTGCTGGTGGCGGAATGGGCATGGGGCTGGGCGGCGGCAATCCCGGCCGGGCGCTGGTGCCGGTTGCATCGGCGGCGTCACAGGGAACCGCCTTGGCCAAACGCAAACTGACAGACGTCGGTCGGCCGCGCCCCGCGGTCAAGCCGTTGGCCGGTATCTATGCAGACAACGCGGCCAGCCAGCGACGCTCTCGTTGGGTGACGCGCCTGTTCATGGTCGTTGCGCTTACGGGCTTGGCCTATGTCGCGCTGCGCCCTTATTCGTACGAAGTCGGTGGGGATTTCGCGATCTTGCCGGACATGCGCACCGAAGTGAACGCGCGGGTCGCGGGCGAACTGGTCGAAATCTTTGTGGACGAAGGCGACGTGGTGCAAGAGGGCGATCTGGTTGCCCGTTTGTCGGATTGGCAACCTAAGCGTCAGGTCGCGTCGGCCAAGGCAGAACTGGCCAAGGCAGAGGCGCGGCTTCAGAAACTGCAAGACGGCGCGACTGAAGAAGAAATTCAGGTCGCACGCGAACAGGTTGGCCGGGCAGAGGCAAGTATTCCTTTCCTCAAGTCCCAAGCCGAACGCGCTGAGACCTTGTTAGAGCGCAAGACAATCTCGGATGCTGATGCTGAGCGTTATCAGAGCCAGTACATCACCGGTCTTCAAGATTTGCGCAGCGCCGAAGCCAACCTTGCGAAGGTCGTCGCGCCAGCGACAGAGACGGACATCATCATCGCAGAGGCCGAGGTTGAAAAGCTTCGCTCGGAACTGGACTTCCACATCGGTGCCCTGAATAGCGTCGAGATTGAAGCGCCAGTCGCCGGACGGGTCGTCAGCGAAAACGTGTCCTTGATGCGCGGCAAGTTTCTTGATGCGGGCGAGCTGTTCATCGAAATCGAAAACCACGAAGTTGCGCGCGCCGAAGTGAAGATTTCGGAAACCGACATCGGGCTTGTTCAGATCGGTGATACGGTGCGGTTGAAAGCTTGGGCAAGTTCGAACGGCGAACGTGATGGCACCGTGATTTCGATCGCGCCAGTTGCCGAAACGGAAGAGTTCGGACGCGTTCTGCGTGTGAAAACGCAGTTCAATAACGAAGAAGGATTCTTTCGCCCAGGCATGACGGGTTTCGCCAAAATCGAAGGCGGCGATATGAAGGTCTGGCAGGCGTTTACACGGTTGTTCGACCGGTTCTTCCGGATCGAAGTTTGGGGCTGGATCCCGTGATACAGCCCCAAATTCTTTAGGCGCGGTTGCGGTACAGGTTCGGATCAACGACCTGCGCCATCGCCATGTGATCCAGACCAGACCCCAAGAAGTCGGCAATCTGTGTGGCCTTCGTTGCGGGGTCTGCCACCACCTGGCGGTAGTCAGCATAGAACATTTTGATATTCGGCTGCGCATCCGCCCAACGGCGGAATTCAAACACCTCTGTTTGAAACAGCTGTAGCAAGATGTCTCGACCAATGGTGTCAGGGTCCAGTCCATCACGACGCATCATGGTTTCCTGCGATGCCAGAACCTCTTCCAGCTCGCGCTGCATAAAGACGACGCGGTAATTCACATTTGCTGGCAGATCATAGACCAGCTTGTAGATCACTTTGACCACTTTCCCGCACGACGGGGCGACCCAGCTTTTGTCTTCTTTCAATGCTTTAACAGGTTCGAACTCGTAATAACCAAGCGGGTTATCGTCGTTTGGCTTACGCGCATGATCGACAACCGGGGGGATTCCGCCAGCTTCAAGCATTCGCATCATCATCGATGTTCCCGATCTGGGAAGTCCCGATACGATGGTTACAAAATCGACCTCTTCTTGCATGATTTGCCCTTTAAATGAACTTTTAGATTATGCATCGGCGGCGATGCCAAGGCATCGTGCCTATGGCTTAAATGTTTGTGGCGCCTATGTGAAGTTTCGGTAAGCTTAGTTGAGAGTTTTTCGCGACTCATGTATCTGTATTGAAGTTGTTTTTTTCAGATCAGTTTGTTTTTTCAAAGGAGTTTTGGGGATGACGGAAAATAACATGAATAAAAACTCGCCTCAGTCTGACGCGTCGGCTCAGCAACAGCAACAACAACAGTCCGGTGGATTTGGCGGTGCTGGCGGCGGGTTCGGTCAGGGCCGCTTTGGTCAAGGTGGCCAAGGGCGGTTCGGCGGCGGACAGGGTGGTCAAGGTGGCTTCGGCCAGGGCGCGGGCCAAGGCCGGTTCGCACAGGGCGGCGGGCAAGGCCGGTTTGCACAAGGCGGCTTTGGTGGCGGTGCAGCTCTGGGTCAGGGTCGTTTTGGCGGTGCTCAGGGTGCACAAGCAGGTCAGGGCGGTTTTGGCCAAGGCGGTGGTATGGCCGGCGGTCAGGGTCGTTTCGGCCAGGGTCAGTTCGCTCAGGGCGGCGGCATGGGCGCACAAGGCGGCTTCGGCGGCGCAGCCCAAGGTCAGGGCCGTTTTGGCGGTGGCCAAGGCGCACAAACGCAAGCAGGTCAGGGCCGGTTCGCTCAAGGTGGCGGCTTTGGCGGTGGTCAAGGTCAGGGCCGGTTCGCACAGGGCGGCATGGGCGGCGGCCAAGGTCGATTTGCCCAAGGCGGCGGTATGGGAGCACAAGGTGGTTTCGGTGGCGCAGCCCAAGGTCAGGGCCGTTTTGGCGGCGCGCAGGCCGGTGGTCAGCAACAGGGGCCGTTCGCAGGCGGTGCGCAGGGTGGCGGTCAAGGGCAGGGGCGCTTTGCTCAGTTCTTGCGCATGATGGCTGCACGTAACCAGCAAGGCGGCCAAGCCGGTTTCGCACAGGGCGGTGGTCAGGGTCGCTTTGCACAAGGTGGCGGGATGGGCGGTCAAGCCGGTCAGGGCCGCTTTGCGCAAGGTGGCATGGGCTTTGGTCAGGGTCAGGCCGCACAAGGTGGCGGTTTTGGCGGCGGTCAGGGTCGTTTCGGTGGCGGCCAAGGTGGCTTTGGTCAAGGCCGTTTCGGTGGCGGGCAGCAAGGTGGCTTTGGTGGCCAACAAGCGGCCGCCGCTCCAGCAGATGTTACTGACGCTGTAGAAGTTGACGCAAAAGCGCCAGCTGGCGGATGGGTAAACTGGCGCGAAGCTGCGGCCAAGGAAAACGCTGAAAAATCATAACGATATTCGGCGATGTTAGTAAGAATGGCCCGGAGGTTTTCCGGGCCATTTCTTATTTGTGTACCAAGTGAGCGGCGCAACCCGTCAGGGCTGCATAGTCATCTTCGATCACAGAAATTGCGAACCCTTCCAAGAAACCGGTAAAACGCCCTTTGCCATGAAAGGCCGCCGGGAAACCGAGTTGCTGAAGATAGGGCGCCACGGCGCGGGCCACGCCGCCGCAAAGATAGATACCGCCAAAGGGCAGGAAAGTCAGCGCAAGGTTGCCGGATGCTATCCCCAGATGCCGCGTGAAGATGCGCGCGGCCTCTTCGGCGGCAACGGCGTCACCCTGTGCCAGCATCCCCATAACGGCGGCAGCGTCAGCTTGTTCCGGCGTGCCTGCACGGGTCGTAACCCACGAAAACAGCCGCGAAAGGCCACGGCCCGATAGAACATCTTCGACGGCTGCGAAATCATCGGCGCCTTTTACGAAGGTCGCGAGGGCCAGATCATCCTCATTCTCGACGGGAAGGGCGACATGACCAGCTTCTGCTGCCGTAACGATGGGCCCGTTGGGGCCGGGAATCACAGCGGCAGCGTTGAACCCGGTACCGATGCCGATGACCAGGCGCGTCGCGTTCGGCCCTTCTGGCGCACCGCTAAGCACGGGGCGCAGCGACGGTTCATCCAGATAGTCCAGCGCATGACCTTGGGCCTGCAGATCGTTCAAGATGGCGACACGCCCGGTTCCCGCAGCACGGGCCAGCGTTTCAGTGTCGATTTGCCAGTTGAGGTTGGTCAGTCGGCCAATTCCGTCGCGCACAGGGCCAGCCACTGCAACGCAGGCACCGGAAAGCTGAGTGTTCCCACGCCCTTCGATATAGTGACGCAGGACGGTCTCCAGATCTGGGTACTCGGCATTGCGAAAACGGTGGATCGTGTCGGTCAAAAGCTCTGAGCCTTGGGCCAACGCGACGCGGGTGTTCGTGCCGCCGATATCTGCGACTAGGGCGGGTGCTTCCGCGTGTGTCATATTCTTAGTGCCTCTTCCCTTACCGTGCCAATGCCCGGGCTAGCGCGTGATAGGATGCTTTTGGGGTCCGCTGCAAGCTGTCGAAATCCATGTGGACCAAGCCAAATCGTTTGTCATAGCCATGCGCCCATTCGTAGTTATCCAAAAGCGACCATGTGAAGTATCCGTTTACCGGAACGCCTTCGGCCGCTGCTTTGCGAACCTGATCAAGATGGGCGTTCAAATAGTCGATGCGCGGCTGATCATCGACGACCCCGTCTTTAAGGTCATCAAAAGACGCCATGCCGTTTTCGGTCACGTAAAGGGGCAGGCCTTTGGTGTATTCCGTATGAACCCACGTCAGGAAATGATGAAGGCCTTCGGGATAAATCTCCCAGTCGACGGCGGTTTTGGGAAGGGGGCCGGGCACCTCTTTGTGGGCTGGCCACGGGCCATCGCAAGGCGCGATCAGCTTGCGCGTATAGTAGTTTAGCCCCACCCAATCGAGCGGTTGACCGATCAGCGCAAAGTCATCCTGCCAGTTCTTTGGCATATGTGGCGCGAAGCCTTCCATGACATCGGCGGGGTATTCGCCCTTGAAAAGGCCAGACAGGAAGAACCTGTTGTAATACCCGTCATAAAGGCGCGCAGCTTTTGCCGCTTCCGGCGTATCGTCGGCGGGGGCGGCGTATTCGAAGTTGCACACAGCCCCAAGGTTTTTCACGCCCTGCGCACGCATTGCTTCGATTGCCGTTCCATGGGCCAAAAGCACATGGTGCATGGCATGGGCCGTGGCGCGAATATCGCGCAGGCCGGGCGCGTGGTGTCCAAGGAAATGGCTTAGCCAGCCAACGCACCACGGTTCGTTGATTGGCGCGGCGGACCAAACTCTGTCACCTATCCGGCCCATGATCACTTCGGCGAATTCCCCGAAAGCAGCGGCGATGTCACGGTTACGCCAACCGCCTTTGTCGGCCAAAGCGACCGGTAATTCCCAATGGTACAGCGTGGCGGCGGGCTTTAGCCCGCGTTCCAGCATGGCGTCAACCAACCGGTCATAAAAATCGAGCCCCTCTTGGTTGGGCTGCCCGGTTCCTTCGGGAATGACTCGCGCCCAAGATGTGGAAAACCGGTACACATCGAAATTTGCTGCCGCAAGCATGTCGAAATCTTCGGGGTAGCGGTGATAGTGGTCACAGGCGATATCGCCGTTTTCCGCGCGCACGACGTTGCCGGGCGTTGCGGCGAAGGTGTCCCAATGCGTGGTGCCGGCGCCGCCAAAGCTGTGCCCCTCTATCTGATAGCTTGAGGTTGCAGCCCCGAATAGGAAGCCCTCGGGAAAGTCGTTCCGCGTGAAGTTCATTATTTTGCCTCTTGTGGAGCAGGGCAGGTTGAGCGGCCAAGGGTCAGTTCCGCTTCCAATAAGCGGGACTGTGGCGCAGTGTCAGGTGATTGGATGATGGACAGCAACATTTCTGCCGCTTGTCGCCCCGCATCCCGAACGGAGGAGCGCGTGGCCGTGAACAGCGGCACGTCCATGCCATCGGAGTTCTTGAAATAGGACAGTTCATCGTCGTGAACGATCAGCGACACGTCCTTACCCATTTTCAAGCCAAGCTCTTCGATGGCGCGGCGTACGCCGATGGCGGAAATAATTGACGAAACCAGAAACGCGGTGGGCGGGGTGTCTTGTTCAAGCATGTTCAGCGCAGAGCGATAGCCGTTTGTTTCGGTCATCTCTTCTGAAACCATTAGGGCCGGATCAGCGGCGATGCCGCGTTTATCCAGCGCGCTGGTATACCCATCACGGCGGCGCTGCGCGAAATCCATATGCTCTAAGCCATTGATCAGCCCGATCCGCCGGTGGCCCAGATCAAGTAAGAACCCCGTTGCACGCGAAAACGCGCGCCGGTTGTTTATATCCAGCCATGAATAGGGGCCTTCCTCGCCACTTGAGCGGCCATGGACGACAAAAGGCAGGCCGATTTCGCGCAACAGTTTGATCCGCGGGTCATTGATAAGCGGCGCGTGAACGATAACGCCGTCGACATTCCGCTTTGAGGCAAGATCGCAATAAATACGTTCCTCATCCGCGTCTTTGACGACGCTTAGGTGCATGTCATATCCAGCGTTCGAATACGCCTCGCCAGCGCCTGCGATAAAGTCGGCAAAGACCGGGTTCACCATCTCATGTTTGGTTGCGATTGGGATGACGTGGCCGATGGCCATTGCTCGCCCGGTTGCCAACCCTTTGGCACGGGTGTTGGGGCGGTAATTATGTGCGATTGCGGCGGCGTGAACCCGCCTGCGCGTGGCCTCGCTTACTTCGGGATAGCCGTTCAATGCCCGACTCACCGTTGTTTGGGAAAGCCCAAGCGTTTGAGATAATTGTTTGAGATTCATACCTGTTTTAGTCCCAAAGCGCTTTCAATTTCCTCAAACACTACTGCTATAATCCGCGTGCGTCAAAAGGAAGGTTAAAATGCGTATTTTAGATTTAAGTTGTTAATACCCGCCAAAATACGTGCATTTAGCGCCATTGGTTGACAGGTGGTTTCGGTTAAGACTAACGTCAAAAAAGTCAAAGCGCTTTGGGGGCGATTCCAAGGCGACAAGATTGAAAGCGCGCCAATGAGCGCGTGTATCGGGAGGAAACCATGAAGAATTCATTTTATGCGGGCGTCGCGACGCTTGCATTGGTTGCTGGTTCTGCCACAGCGCAGGACTTGAAGTTCACGCCGGGTGAGGGCGCGTTCAACTGGGATAGCTACGAAGCCCTTAAATCCATGGATTTGAGCGGCGAAACGATTTCGGTATTCGGCCCATGGCTGACCGCTGACAAAGCCCTTGTTGAAAGTGTTCTGGCGTATTTCGAAGCGGCAACCGGCGCAAACGTTGAATACACCGGCTCGGACAGCTTCGAGCAGCAGATCGTTATCGACACCGAAGCAGGCAGCCCGCCCAATATCGCAATCTTCCCGCAGCCCGGTCTTGCGGCCGATCTTGCCTCGAAGGGGTTTTTGGCTCCGCTGGGTGAAGAGACGGGGAACTGGGTTCGTGAAAACTATGCGGCTGGGCAATCTTGGGTTGATCTTGGCACATACGCGGACGCCAACGGCGGCGAAGACCTTTTTGGTTTCTTCTATAAGGTCGATTTGAAATCCCTTGTTTGGTACGTGCCTGAAAACTTCGAAGATGCTGGCTATGAAGTGCCCGAAAGCATGGAACAACTAAAAGCACTTTCTGACCAGATCGTCGCGGATGGCGGCACGCCTTGGTGTATCGGTCTGGGGTCGGGCGGCGCGACAGGTTGGCCTGCGACCGACTGGGTCGAAGACATGATGCTGCGCACACAGCCGCCTGCGGTTTACGACGCGTGGGTTTCTAACGAACTGCCATTCGACAGCCCCGAAGTCGTTGGCGCCATCGAAGAGTTCGGCGCGTTTGCCCGCAATGACGCCTATGTTGCTGGCGGAGCAGGGGCTGTTGCCTCTACCGACTTCCGCGACAGCCCCAAAGGCCTGTTTGCATCGCCTCCACAGTGTTACATGCACCGTCAGGCATCGTTCATTCCATCGTTCTTCCCAGAAGGTACGGTTGTGGGCGAAGATGCTGATTTCTTCTACTTCCCGGCCTACGAAGGCAAAGATCTGGGTAAGCCGGTTCTGGGTGCAGGTACCGTCTTTGGCATTACCAAAGACAGCAAGGGTGCCCGGGCGTTCATGGAATTCCTGAAATCCCCGATCGCGCATGAAATCTGGATGGCGCAAACCGGTTTCCTGACACCGCACACTGGCGTGAACACCGACGTCTTTACAGACCCAACTGTTCGCAAAATGAACGACATCCTGCTGAACGCCGACACGTTCCGCTTTGATGGTTCGGACCTGATGCCCGGCGCGATTGGCGCAGGCGTGTTCTGGACCGGCATGGTTGACTACGCAGGTGGTAAGGATGCGGGCGAAGTTGCGTCCTCCATCCAGTCCACTTGGGACTCTCTGAAATAACCACTCACACAAAAATGGCCCCGCCTGTCATGGGCGGGGCTGCCTATTAGGCCAATAAGAATAAGATAGGAGGGAACGATGGACCAATTGCTCTATGCGTCCGCGACCATCGTGATAGGTGTCTTCGGCTGCGTCGCCTATTTCTTCTGCTCAAACCTTGCCCTTGATCTGATTTTCCCGCCACGCGGCGAACATGCAGGGCGCAATATCAATATTGCCAACCTGATCCGTCCGTGGCTGTTTTTGTTTCCCGCTTTGGCGTTGCTGGGGCTTTACCTTGTCTATCCGGTTTTCAACTCTATGTGGCTGTCGCTTCATGATGCGACGGGGCGTAATTGGGTTGGCCTTGATAACTATAAGTGGCTGTTCAACGACGAAAAATTCCGCGAGTCGATGCGCAACAACTTCCTTTGGTTAATTGTTGTTCCGGCGGCGTCCACGTTTTTCGGTTTGATGGCAGCTACGCTGACAGACCGGATAAAGTGGGGCAATATCGCCAAGTCGCTGGTCTTTATGCCGATGGCGATCAGCTTTGTCGGCGCGTCTGTGATCTGGAAGTTCATCTATGACTATCGCGGCGCGGGCGAGGAAATCGGCGTGCTGAACGCGCTGGCCAAGGTTTTTGGCGTCGCACCGCAGGCGTGGATGACGCTGGAGCCGTGGAACAACTTTTTCCTGATGATCGTGCTGATCTGGATTCAGACCGGGTTTGCCATGGTCATTCTGTCGGCCGCGCTGCGTGGCATCCCCGAAGAGACGATCGAGGCGGCAGTTATCGACGGTGCATCGCCTTTTCAGATTTTCATGAAGATTAAGGTTCCCCAAATCTGGGGCACAATCGGCGTGGTCTGGACGACGATCACCATTCTGGTGCTGAAGGTATTCGATATCGTGCTGGCGATGACAAATGGCCAGTGGGGAACGCAGGTTCTTGCAAACCTTATGTTCGACTGGATGTTCCGTGGGCTGGACTATGGCCGCGCATCGACCGTTGCACTTGTGATTATGGCGTTGGTGACACCGATCATGGTGTGGAACATCCGTAATGCCCGCCGAGAAATGAGCTGAGGGACACAGCATGGATAACATCGTTGGACAACGCTCAGCACTGACGTGGGCCGTAAACTTCGCCGTGATCTTCATGGTGGTTCTGTGGACCGTGCCAACATTTGGCCTATTGGTCAGTTCGTTCCGGGATCGCGATCAGATCACGACAAGCGGCTGGTGGAAGTCGCTGGTGTCGTCAGAGCAGAACATTATCGTCCGCTCGCAAGAGCCTGAAAAGAATGTGAAAGATGGCGACCTTTATGTGCTTGAAGGGAACATCTTCGACGCGACCAGCGGCGAGGTGCGCGCCTTTGGCGTGAACTCTCGTGAACCGATGGCGTTTCTTCCTGGCGCAGTGGCCGAGATGGCCAAGGGACGCACAATGACCGTGGCCGAAAACGGTGACTATCGTATCACCTCAGTCGAAGAGATGACGGGCACGCGCGGAATCCGCATCTTTGCCACCTCGGTCACGCCGCCTAAGTTCACGTTGGACAACTACGAACGGGTGCTGTTTTCCGAAGGTATCTGGCGATCATTCATCAACACCTTCACCGTGACGATCCCGGCCACCGTTATTCCGATCCTTATCGCGGCCTTCGCGGCCTATGCTTTGGCGTGGATGGAATTTCCAGGCAGGGCGCTTTTGGTGGCGGCAATCGTTGGGCTGTTGGTTGTTCCGCTGCAAATGGCGCTGATCCCGCTTTTGCGTCTGCACAACAGCATTGGCATCGGCAAAGAGTATCTGGGGATATGGCTGGCCCATACCGGCTTTGGCCTTCCTCTGGCGATCTATTTGCTGCGCAACTACATCGCGGGATTGCCGCGAGAGATTATCGAAAGTGCCCGCGTCGACGGCGCAACTGATTTCGAAATCTTCCGTCGCATCATCCTGCCCCTAAGCTTTCCGGCGCTGGCGTCTTTCGCGATCTTCCAATTCCTTTGGGTCTGGAACGATCTGCTGGTCGCCACCGTCTTTCTTGGAAATACCGAAGAACAATTGGTTATGACCGGCCGGCTGCGCGAACTTCTTGGGTCGCGTGGCGGGGACTGGGAAATTCTGGCCGCCTCTGCCTTTGTCTCTATCGCGGTACCGCTGTTGGTGTTCTTCACCATGCAACGCTACCTCGTACGGGGGCTGTTGGCAGGGTCGGTCAAAGGTGGATGAAAAGCGAAATGACCCTCAAGACAACAAAACAACTGCCCGGAGATCCGGATTGGTGGCGCGGCGCGGTGATCTATCAAATCTATCCGCGCAGCTATCAGGATAGTAACGGCGACGGCGTGGGGGACTTGTTGGGCATCGTGCGTCGTTTGCCCTATATCGCGTCGCTTGGCGTTGATGCGATCTGGATATCGCCGTTCTTCACGTCGCCGATGAAAGACTTCGGCTATGACGTCAGCGATTACTGCGATGTCGATCCGATGTTCGGAAACTTGGCTGATTTCGATGCCGTTATCGACATGGCGCACCAGCTTGGCATTCGCGTGATGATCGACCTTGTGCTGTCGCACACGTCTGATCAGCACCCATGGTTCGTTGAAAGCCGCGCAAACCGGGATAATGACAAAGCCAATTGGTATGTCTGGGCCGACCCAAAGCCGGATGGCACGCCACCGACGAATTGGCTGTCGATCTTTGGTGGATCATCTTGGCAGTGGGATGCGCGGCGCCTGCAATACTATCTGCACAACTTCTTGGTCGAACAACCCGACCTGAATTTCCATGAGCCTCAGGTTCAGGACGCGCTGCTGGACGTGGCGCGCTTCTGGCTGGATCGTGGGGTGGATGGGTTCCGCTTGGATACGATCAACTTCTACGTTCACGATGATCAACTGCGCGATAACCCGGCACTTCCGCCTGAAAATCGCAACGCAAGCATCGCGCCTGCGGTGAACCCCTATAATCATCAAGAGCATCTTTACGACAAAAACCGCCCCGAAAACTTCGACTTCCTGCGCAAACTCCGCGCTGTGATGCAGCCCTATAACGCGGCAGCCGTGGGCGAAGTAGGCGACGCGCAGCGCGGGCTAGAGATCATGGGGCAGTACACCGCTGGCGATGATCTGATGCAGATGTGTTACGCGTTCGAATTGCTGTCAGGTGACCGCCCAAGTGCGGCATACGTGAAAGACGTGATGGATCAGGTCGCGACCGTGGCTGCCGATGGCTGGGCCTGCTGGGCCTATTCCAATCACGACGTGGTGCGCCATATCACCCGCTGGAACCTTTCGTCGGCTGCGGCGCGGCTGTTCCATACGATGATGGTGTGTTTGCGTGGTTCGGTCTGTATCTATCAGGGCGAAGAGCTGGGCCTGCCCGAAGCGGAGGTTTTGTTCGAAGACCTGCAAGATCCCTATGGCATCGAATTCTGGCCCGAATTCAAAGGGCGCGACGGTTGCCGCACCCCGATGGCGTGGGTCAGTGACAATCAGAACGCAGGGTTTTCTGACGGTGCGCCATGGCTTCCAGTCTCGCACGAGCATTTGCCGCTTTCCGTGGCAGAGCAGGAGGCAGCCCCTGACGCGGTGATCCACCATTACCGGCGTGCAATCGCCTTCCGTCATGCGCACGAAGCGCTGGCAACGGGCGAGATGACCGACCTGACCGTTGACGGCAACGTGCTGAGCTTCATCCGCAAAGGGCAGGGCGAAGAGGTGTTCTGTGCCTTTAACCTGAGTGATCAGCCGGCCGAAATTCGGCTGCCTGATGGCACTTGGGGGACCGTTGGTCAGGATCTGAATTCCGCACAGGCTGACGCAATCGGCAACGCACAACTAGGGCCATGGCAAACATGCCTTGCGCTGAAAAAAGGTTAGGGGGACCAATGGCAAACCTGAAACTCAGCGGCGTGGCCAAATCTTACGGCAATGTCGAAGTCCTGAAAGACATTAACCTTGAAATCGAAACCGGCGAACTGGTGGTGTTTGTTGGTCCGTCGGGTTGCGGTAAATCCACGCTTTTGCGCATGATCGCTGGGCTAGAGCGTATTTCAGGCGGCACCTTGGAAATCGACGATCAGCGCATGAATGATGTCCCTCCGTCGCAGCGTGGTATCGCGATGGTGTTCCAGTCTTACGCGCTTTATCCGCATATGACGGTGCGCGATAACATGGCATTTGCCCTGAAGATCGCCAAAAAGACGAAAGACGAAATTACCGCCGCAGTCGAAAAAGCGGCGCGTATTCTGCAGCTGGAAGATTATCTAGATCGCTTGCCCAAAGCCCTGTCTGGCGGTCAACGACAACGTGTTGCCATTGGCCGCGCGATTGTTCGCGATCCAAAGGTCTACCTGTTTGATGAGCCGCTTTCGAACCTGGATGCGGCGTTGCGTGTGGCCACACGGATCGAGATTGCGCAGCTGAAAGAGGCGATGCCAGAAAGCACCATGATCTATGTGACCCATGATCAGGTGGAGGCGATGACGCTTGCCAGCCGCATCGTCGTATTGGCGAATAAGGGGATCGCTCAGGTCGGCACGCCGCTTGAACTATATGAACGTCCCGAAAACGAATTCGTGGCGCAGTTTATCGGCAGCCCAGCGATGAACCTTTTGCCCGGTAGGGTCATAAAGACGGGCGCGCAAACAACCGTTCAGTTGCAGGGCGAAGGTGTGGCGGTTTCGGATATTGCGACAGTGGCAGACGACCTTGGTAAACCCGTGAACGTTGGCGTGCGCCCCGAAGATTTTGTGCTGACTGACGGCCCGGCCGTGCTGGATGGTAAGGTCGATATTGTCGAGGCATTGGGCGAAGTCACGCTGTTGTATTTTGTCCCCGAACGCGGGCAGGACCCAATCATTGCCAAGTTGCCGGGGATTCACGGTGAGTTGCGCGGGAACAGTGTCAAGCTGACGGCAGACCCGTCCAAGGTTCATCTGTTTATGGATGGGAAATCGCTGCTTTATCGATAAGCGGCAGAACGTTGAACGAAAGGCCCCGCAAACGCGGGGCCTTTTTTGTTAAACTTGGCTTGGTAGCCACAGAACAATCTGCGGTGCGGCAACCAGCACCGCGATGGTGATCGCGTCGGCGATGAAGAACGGCGTGACGCCCTTGAACACGTCTTGCACGCTTAGGTCTTCGCGTACGCCTGCCACCACAAAGCAGTTCAAACCGATGGGCGGGGTGATCAGGCAGAACTCGGCCATTTTGACCACCAGAATTCCGAACCAGATCGCGCACATGGGGCCCGACATGCCAAAGGCGCTATCTGCCGCTGAAACGAACTCGCCCCCGTTCAGGGCCATCACGGCGGGGTAGACAACCGGGAGCGTCAGCAACAGCATCCCGATCGCGTCCATGAACATGCCCAACACCGCATAGGCCAGCAGGATTAAGACAAGCGTCAGCATCGCGGGTTGGTTCAGCGATGTGATCCAGTCAGAGAAGGCCGCGGGAAGTTCTGCGAAGCCTAGGAAGCGGACATAGATCAGCACGCCCCAGATGATCGAAAAGATCATCACGGCCAGCTTGGCGGTTTCTAGCAACGCGTCGCGCAATTGCGGCCACCGCATGCCGCGATAGATCGCCATACAGAATACGACGAACGCGCCCAATGCGCCGCCTTCGGTTGGCGTGCCCCATGCGTCGCCGCCAAACGGGTTGTAGATGAAGAAGATGATGATCAGCACAACAAAGGCAATCGGCGCTGCCGGGGGCAGAGAGCTGAATCGCTCTTTCCAGGTGTAGCCGCCGACGGGGGGGCCGAAATTCGGGACCGTAAGGGCCAAGCCAACGATCAGTATCGCGTAGATGAACGCAGACACAACTCCGGGAATGAACCCAGCGAGAAGGAGCTTGCCAACATCCTGTTCAACAATGATCGCATAGATAACCAAGATCGCCGATGGCGGGATAAGCGAGGCAAGCGTTCCGCCCGCCGCAACAACACCCGCTGCGAACCGCTTGTCATAACCAACCTTCAGCATTTCAGGAATGGCGATGCGCGCGAAAACTGCGGCGGTGGCAACCGATGCGCCAGACACGGCGGCAAAGCCAGCGGTCGCAAAGACCGTTGAAACCGCAAGCCCCCCGGGCAGCCAGCCGACCCACCGTTTGGCGGCCTCGAACAGTGCCTTGGTCAGCCCGGCGTAATAGGCAAGGTAGCCAATCAGGATGAAGGTCGGGATCAGGCTTAAGGCTTGGCTCGATACTTTGGAATGCGGGACTTGGCCTGCAATTTTAACGCTGATTGTCAGGGCTTTGCCAAAGCGTTCGGGGTCATAATCAAACTGGTTCCAGCGCAGCCAGAATAGGCCGACCAGCCCCGCCAAAGCCGCAGCAAAGGCCACACGCATCCCAAGAATGACAAGCACCAGAAGGCCGCCGGTCACATAAAGGCCGATTTCGATGGGTTCCATGATGTTCTTATCCTTGCGCGCCAGAGACGGCTTCGGCCTCTGCTGCGGCTTGTTCTGCTGCCGATTGAACCAAGGGAACCGCAACCGGTTCGACCAAGCCCAATATGAACGCGCGACCGTAACCCCAAAGCTGCAACATCAAGCGCAGCGACAGGACCGAAAACGCGACCGGAACTAGCAATTTCGCGGGCCAAATCGGCAGTGAAATATCCATCGAGCTGTCGCGGCTCCACAAGGGGGCGGCAAAATCAAAGCTGCGTTGGAAGTGCGCCCAGCTGCCCCAAACAAGCAGCACCATCAGCACCAGAATTGCGAATGTTGTGATGAATTCCGCAGCCCAGAGCAAGCGTCCACGAAGGATTCCCACAACCATATCCATGCGGATGTGGCCACCGGCGCGCTGCGTATAGGCGATCCCCATGAAGGCGATCAACGGCATCGCCTGTTCGATCCAATCCACATAGCCGGGAAGCGGTTGGTTGAAAAAGTTGCGACCAGAGACCGAAACGACCGCAAGCAGCATCAACAAAAAGACCGCAGTGCCGCTTACCAGTGCCAGCACGCGTTCAACGCGGTTAAGCGCGACATCCAGACGGCTAAGAAGAGAGCCATCTTCAAGAACTGAAGAGCTGCTTGCCATACCCTATCCCTTAATGTTTGCAGCCCACATTAGATGTGGGCTGCAAGTTTTTGTTTTTATTCGGAAAGGGTCTTCAGAACCAGATCGTAAAGTTCCTGTGCGGGCAGGCCGCGCGCAGTGTTTTCTTCGATCCAGGCTTGTGCCGCTGGCCCTGCGGCAGCTTCGCGGAATGCTGCAAGGTCTTCGTCGGAATAGGTGATCTGTTCGATTCCGTTGCCTTCCAGCTTGGGCCACCACGCGTCCATCGTCGCGCCGTTGTAGTTATCCAAGTAGTGTTGCATCGCCTCGTCGATGGAGCTTGTCAAAGCATCGCGATGCGCATCGGACAGGCTTTCGTAGGCGTCGATATTCACCACAACCGGGCAGTTTACGGTGCCGGGGTTCAGGTTTGTTGTCCACCATTTCGCGGGCTCAATGGTTCCGAACGAAAGATGTGCGTGGGGCGCGAACGCGACCGATTTCACCACGCCGCTGTCAAGCGCCTGACGTGCTTCTGAGGATGTAACGGATGTTGGAACCGCACCAAGCGATGCAAGCGCCGCGCCGACGCCGCCAACGGCGCGTACGGTCAGGCCGTCAAAATCTGCAAGCGTGCGCGGAGGCGTGCCAACACCAGCAACGTTATATTGCGGCAGAGGCGAGGACATCAGCAGCCTCGCGTTCCAGCGTGCCAAATCAGCCTTTGTCGCAGGGTGGTTATAGACGGCGTTGGAAACCTTGATCTCTGCTTCCAAAGAATCGACGCCAAGGAACGGCAGTTCCAGAACGGTGATTGATGGGTTCTTATCGCGGTGATACCCTGCGCAGAACTGGGCCATTTCAAACGCGCCGATCGAGATGCCATCAAGGTTCTCGCGGTTTTTCGATAGACCGCCGTATGAGATGTTCATGGTGAATTCGCCGTTGGTCTTTTCGCTAACCAGTTCGGCCAACTTCTCTACGTGCTCGGTAAACGCGCGACGCTTGCCCCAAAGCGAGACATTCCATTCATCTGCCAATGCTTCTGTCGCAAAGGCAAAGCTCATCCCTGTAAGGACGGTGAGGCCCAGAGTCTTTTTCATGATATTCCTCCCAGAATTATTATTGGTCCGTACCTTAGCGGCGGACCCACTTGCGTAAAGGGAAAATTTGACCTTTTGCGGAACTGACGAAATGCTGCACGAAACTTTACAGGAGTCGCCCATGCCCGCGCCACGCAACGATTTGAAAAAAGCTTTGGCGGACGGGAAGATGCAGATCGGTGTTTGGTTGGCGATGGGCAGCGCGGTATCAGCCGAAATTGCTGGCAGTGCGGGGTTCGACTGGTGTCTGGTCGATGGTGAACACGCGCCGTATGATCTTGCGCTGATCCGCACGCAGCTTCAGGCGTTGGCGGGCCATGATACCTCGGCGGTGGTGCGCGTTCCTGTTGGGGAAGAGTGGGTTATAAAGCAGGTGTTGGATATTGGTGCGCAAACCATCGTTGTGCCGATGGTCGATACCGGCGAACAAGCCCGCGCCGTGGTACGTGCCGCGCAATATCCGCCCAAGGGTACGCGGGGAGTGGGGGCCAGTCTGGCCCGTGCCTCGGGGTTCAGTGCGATCAAAGATTACCCAAAAACAGCGGATGAGCAGATCTGCGTCATTGTGCAAGCCGAAAGCCAACAAGCTCTTGGTAACCTTAAAGATATCTGCGCTGTGGATGGGGTTGATGCCGTCTTTATTGGCCCGGCTGATTTGTCTGCGGACATGGGGTTCCCCGGCGAACCTGGGCACCCGCAAGTCAAAGCTGCGATCAAAGATGCGATCGGGCGCCTACGCGCATCGGGCAAGGCCGTTGGGGTGATCACGTTCAGCCCCGACGAATTTGCCTATTACGCTGATCTTGGGGTCACGTTTCTGGGCGTGGGCGGCGATGTCACGTCGCTTGGTAATGCGTTGCGTGGGCTCGCAAGCGTGGCGCGCGATGCGGTGTCGTAAGGACATGTGCGACCATGCAGCGCCTCGCGCGGGGTCGGGCTTTGTGCACAGTGGAAACGAAACAAACACCGAGGGAGCATCCTGATGTTGCAGGCACCGCAAAAGGTAAGATTTGGCGACCAAGTCCCGCCTGCGATTTTCCCGTCGATTTTCGGGCTGTTGGGGTTGGGCTTGGCATGGCGCCGGGCGACCGACGCGTTTCAAGCCCCAAGCGCGTTTCCTGATCTTATTCTGGGCGCGGTTACGTTGCTGTTTATCTTTGCGACCTTCGCCTATCTGCTGAAAATATCTCGTCGCCCCAAAGTCGTGGTCGAGGATTTGCGGATACTGCCGGGTCGGGCCGGGCTGGCCGCGATGGTGTTGTCGGTTTATCTTTTGGCGGCTGTGTTGGTTCCGATGAACCCGGCGATCGCGCGGGGCGTTCTGGGGGCGGGGCTTTTCGCGCATATCGTTCTGGTGATCTTGGTGCTGCATAGCCTGATCACCGGGCCAGCCGAGCAGCGGCAGGTTACACCGATCTGGCATCTTCACTTTGTTGGATTCATCATCGCGCCATTGTCGGCGATCCCACTTGGGTATCAGGCAGCGTGCGAAGTTGTGCTGTATGTGACGGGGGCAATTGCGGTTGCCATCTGGTGTGTCAGCGCGGTTCAGATTATTCGTCGCGATCCGCCACCACCACTGCGCCCGCTGCTGGCAATTCACTTGGCCCCGGCCAGCCTTCTTGGCACGGTTTCCTTGATGCTGGGCCATATTCCCGCGGCGCTGGTTTTTGCAGGGTGGGGCGCGCTTGTTCTTGCGGCTTTGCTGTTGCGCGCACGCTACCTAACGGCGGCCGGGTTCAGCCCACTGTGGGGGGCGTTTACCTTTCCCCTTGCGGCTTACGCGTCGCTGTTGCTTTTGTTAGCGGCGGCGGTTCAAAGTCAGGGGCTGCGTGTTGCTGGCGGCATTGCGCTGCTTGCTGGTACGCTGATCATTCCAGTCATCGCCGTAAAAGTCATGCAGGCATGGGCAAAAGGCGGATTGGGGGCAAAAACCAACGCCGCGCGCGTATAACCGCGCAAAGGGGCTTCCCTTTCCCTGCAGCCCATGAAATAGGGAAGCGCCAAACGAAAACTCCCAAGGAGCACCCCATGGAGATTCGCGAGGCGCTTACCTTCGACGACGTATTGCTAGTTCCGGCGGCCAGTTCTGTGCTGCCCTCAACCGCTGACACGGCCACGCATGTGACCAAGTCTATCCGGTTGAATATTCCGTTGCTCAGCTCGGCGATGGACACAGTGACCGAGGGCCGGATGGCCATCGCAATGGCGCAAGCGGGCGGCATGGGTGTGATCCACCGCAACCTGACAATTGACGAGCAGCAGCAAGAAGTGCGGCGCGTCAAACGCTTCGAAAGTGGCGTTGTTTACAGCCCGATCACTTTGACCCCGGATCAGACGCTGGCCGATGCAAAAGCATTGATCGAGCGTTACAATTTCACCGGTTTCCCAGTCGTGGACGAAAATGGCCACGTCGTTGGTATCGTCACCAACCGCGATATGCGCTTTGCATCTGACGACAACACCCCGGTTCGGGTGATGATGACGTCCGATAATTTGGCAATGCTGCACGAACCCGCAGACCGTGGCGAGGCACTGAGCCTGATGCGCGCGCGCCGGATCGAGAAGCTGCTGATTACCGATGGCAAAGGCAAGCTGACTGGCCTGCTGACCCTGAAAGACACCGAACAGGCGGTTCTGAACCCACAGGCGTGCAAAGATGAACTTGGCCGCCTGCGCGTTGCAGCAGCGACAACAGTGGGCGACGCGGGCTTCGAACGCTCCGAAGCTCTGATCGACGCTGGGTGCGACCTGATCGTGATCGACACGGCGCATGGCCACTCTGAAGGGGTTGCGATTGCGGTTGAGCGTGTGAAAAAGCTGTCCAATGCGGTTCAAGTTATCGCAGGTAACGTCGCAACCGCCGAAGCCACGCGCGCGCTGATTGGTGCGGGCGCGGATGGCATCAAGGTTGGCATCGGCCCCGGTTCGATCTGTACAACGCGTATGGTCGCTGGTGTGGGTGTACCACAGCTGACCGCGATCATGGATTGTGCGGCAGGGGCGCGTGACAGCGGGACGCCGGTTATCGCAGATGGCGGCATCAAATTCTCGGGCGATTTCGCAAAGGCAATCGCGGCGGGGGCATCTTGTGCCATGGTCGGCAGCATGATCGCTGGTACCGATGAAAGCCCGGGCGAAGTTATCTTGTACCAAGGCCGCAGCTATAAATCCTATCGCGGGATGGGCAGCTTGGGTGCAATGGCGCGTGGCTCTGCTGATCGCTATTTCCAGAAGGATGCGGCGTCTGACAAGCTTGTGCCGGAAGGCATCGAAGGTCAGGTGGCATACAAGGGCTCTGCTGGCGCAGTAGTTCACCAGTTGGTTGGTGGCCTACGTGCGGCGATGGGATACACCGGTAATGCAACCGTTGATGAGATGCGCACGAACAGCAATTTTGTGCGGATCACCGGTGCGGGACTTAAAGAAAGCCACGTGCATGATGTTCAGATCACGCGCGAAAGCCCCAACTACAGAGTGATGTAATGAATACAATGGTTTGCGGTGATAAGTTGAAGTTAAAAGTGGTGGGCGCATGACGCCCGCCGCACGCGTTGCCGCAGCCATTGAGATTTTGGATGATGTGCTTGCCGGTGCTGCCGCCGAAAAGCAGCTAACGACTTGGGGGCGGCAAAACCGCTTTGCTGGCTCCAAGGATCGCGCCGCCATTCGCGACCTTGTGTTCGATGCACTTCGCTGTATGCGCTCCTACGCGGCGCTTGGTGGGGCTGAAACCGGGCGTGGCCTTATGATTGGCGCACTTAGGGCCGCGGGCGATGACCCCGCAGCGCTGTTTACCGGCGAAGGCTATTCGGCGGCGCCATTGACTGAAGCCGAACAAGCGCTGAACGTCGAAATGGGCGGCCTTCCAGAGGCTGTTGCGCTGGATTGCCCCGATTGGCTGGTGAAACCGCTTCAGAACAGCCTTGGCGCAGATTTCGCCGACGTGATGCAGCTTTTGCGTCAGCGTGCGCCCGTTTTCCTTCGGGTGAACCTAAGGAAGTGCACCGTTTCCGAAGCTCAGGAAAGATTGCGCGAAGAGGGGATCGAGACGACCCCCAGTGACATTTCGCCGACGGCGCTTCGCGTGGAAACCAACCCCCGGCGGGTGCAAAACAGCCAGCCATTCCTTGAAGGCTTGGTAGAGCTTCAGGACGCCGCGTCGCAGGCGATCACGGATCACCTTGAAATTAACGAAGGTGCGCGTGTGTTGGATTATTGCGCGGGCGGCGGCGGTAAGACCTTGGCAATGGCCGGACGTGTCACGGCTGAATTCTATGCGCATGACGCGAATCCACAACGTATGCGCGATTTGCCTGCACGGGCGGGCCGCGCTGGCGTTCATGTCGTCGTTTTAGACACGGACGAGGTTGCTGACGCTGCGCCTTTTGATGTCGTGCTTTGCGATGTGCCATGTTCTGGCAGCGGTGCTTGGCGGCGAAGCCCCGAGGGGAAGTGGCGATTGGATGACGCCGCGCTTCAGGAACTTGTTGATTTGCAGTCACAAATTATAGATCTGGCAGCGAATTTTGTCGCGCCGGGTGGGCTGTTGGCATATGCGACATGCTCTTTGTTGAACGCGGAAAACGATGACCAGACAGATGCGTTTTTGGCGCGCAATGCGGGGTGGGAAGCGGTGTCTTCCTTACGGTTCACGCCTTTGGATGGTGGTGACGGTTTCTTCACCAAACTGTTTCGACGCAGTTAAGCACTGGTCACTAAACCCTAGGTTGCTAAGTTGAGGCTCTTAAGGCCGGATTAACTTTATCGCGGCGAAATGAGAGAAACTCGAATCGCAGCGGAGGGCACCCGTGTCATTTCTGGCACCAGATTTTAATCCGATAGCCCGACGGGCAGAGGTGTTTGCAGCCTATTGTGGGCAGTTTTTGCTAATTTCGCTGGCGCTTTTCATCGGGGCGTTTGTTGTCACGGAGCCAATGCTTTCGCTGGGATTGCTTGCATCGGGGACAACCCTGGTTGTGATGGTTGGCGTGCTGTGGGGCACGTCGCGTAGCACACGCAAGGTGGCGACCGCTACAGTTGCGCTTGCGCGTGCCTTTTCTGAAAAAGATGCCGCACCTGGCGTCGCGACCAACGAGCTGGGTCAGGTCACATATCAAAACCCGGCGGCGTTAAAGAGATTTGGCGCTGAAACCAACGAAACGCTTATCCGCGCATTGGGAGAGCTTTTTGCAAACCCGGCGGGCGTCGTACATCGCCTTCAATCGCGCGCGCAGGCCCAAGGCGGCGCATTAGAGGATGTCGTGACTCGGCGCGGTCATGTTCGGGTGTCCGTCCACACATTGAAGGGCGGCGCGTTTTTCTGGCGCTTCGATGAACTGGACGACCGCGGCGGCGGACGCGGGGCAGAGGGGCTTAGCCTGCCTATGCTTACGGTAGGGCGTAACGGCACCATTCTGTTTATGAACGACGCCGCGCGTACGTTTGCTGGTGGGCGCGTCAAATCACTTGGGCAGGTTTTCACCAACCTTCCGATCCGATCCGGCGGTATCAACGAGGTGAAGGGCCGTAGTGGCGCAAAGTCAGCCAGGGTCGTTGAAATCGAAAACAAGGCCGGGCGGCGTGAAGTCTATTTCTTTCCCATCGACATGGCCGACGAAAATAGTGCGCTTGGGGATCAGTTCTTTGATGCCCTGCCAGTCGCGTTGTTAAAGCTTCAGCCAAATGGGCAAGTGACAATGTCCAACCGGCTTGCCCGCGGGCTTTTGGGTCATGGGCCGGGAGAAATTCAGTTCCCTGATTTGGTCGAAGGCTTGGGGCGTTCTGTTCTGGATTGGCTTGCCGAAGTGTCTGAGGGACGTGCCGTGCGTCGGGCTGAGGTGCTGCGTGTAAAGCGGGACGACAAAGAAGTCTTCCTTCAAGTCTCCCTCGAAAAGAACCCGGAGTGTGGAGAGGGTGAGCTGATCGCTGTTTTGCATGATGCGACAGAGCTAAAAACCCTTGAAGCGCAGTTTGTGCAAAGCCAGAAAATGCAGGCGATTGGCCAGCTTGCTGGCGGGGTGGCGCATGATTTCAACAACCTTCTGACAGCGATATCGGGCCATTGCGATCTTCTGTTGCTACGCCATGATCAGGGTGATCCTGACTTCGGCGATCTTATGCAAATCAATCAGAACGCCAATCGCGCGGCCAGTCTGGTTGGACAGTTGCTGGCATTCTCGCGCAAGCAAACCCTGCGGCCTGAGGTTGTGGATCTGCGCGATACGCTGACTGATCTGACGCATTTGCTGAACCGTTTGGTTGGCGAGCGTGTTCAGTTGACCGTTTCTCACGATCCGAACCTTGGGCAAATCCGTGCCGACAAGCGCCAGCTTGAACAAGTGATTATGAACTTGGTCGTAAACGCGCGCGACGCGATGCCCGACGGTGGCGAGATTCGTATTGAAACTGGGATGCACCATCTTACCGAACCGCTTCGCCGTGACAGGGCGGTGGTATCTCCGGGCCACTACGTTTTAGTCCGGGTCATCGACGAAGGCACGGGGATTGCGCCCGATAAGCTGTCGAAAATCTTCGAACCGTTTTTCACGACCAAAGGCGTGGGTGAGGGGACCGGGTTGGGGCTTTCGACTGCTTATGGGATTGTGAAGCAGACCGGTGGTTTCATCTTCGTCGACAGCGCACAGGGCAGCGGGACCTGCTTTACCCTCTATTTTCCGATGCACGAATTTGGAACGGCGCCAGAAGCCGTAGAGGCTGGATTTGAAAGCGTGCCCGCGCAGGTCGATAAGGTTCTGGCCCCTGTGGCGATGGTGAAAGATTCAGCTCAGCAGGGTTCGCGTTCTGATGTTGCAACCCGTCCGGACAACCAGATGACCGATGGGTTCCGTCAGGGAGAGGGTGTGGTGCTGTTGGTCGAGGATGAAGCGCCGGTTCGGGCGTTCGCCTCACGCGCTCTTCGGATGCGTGGGTTCACAGTCCTTGAGGCAGAAAACGCAGAGCAGGCCTTGGAGGCGCTGGAGGATAGCAAGATCGCCGTCGATGTGTTTGTGACCGACGTCGTGATGCCCGGAATGGATGGCCCCAGTTGGGTGCGAAAGGCCTTGGAAACGCGCCCGGATACACGCGTTGTCTTTGTCTCGGGCTACGCCGAGGATTCGTTTTCTGATACGCAGGCGCGCATTCCAAATTCGGTGTTCCTGCCCAAACCGTTTTCACTGAACGAACTGACGACGACAGTAAGGGAGCAGATTCCATAGTGCCTGATAGGGTTACAGGCCGCCGTTGCGGAGTCTTTCATAAAGCTGAAAATCTTCGGCACGCTCGATCAAAAGACGCTCTCGAAGTTCATCAGAAAGATCCAGAGGGCGCGACGGGGATACGTTTATTTGCGGGGGTGTTTCGACGAGGAAGCCAAGTTTTTCCGACAAGAAGTTTTGCAGACCTTCTTGATCGCGGTAATCAAAAAGGTGATCGATTACAACTTTGCCCGAGCCGTCTGAGACAAAGCGCGCCTGCGATCCGACGCTTGCCCAATCGGGCTGATTTTCTGACAAATATCCTTCGACGAACGTGTTGAAGTCCACTTCGGCAGTCGAGTTGGACCGCCCAGCGATTGCGTCACGGCTTCGATAGCGAAACCAGCTTCCCAGCCAGTCGATCGGTTCGCGCATTACGGCCAAGGTTCTGATTTTATTCGCGCCAGCATTTGTTACGGCCGGAAGGAATTTTTGCTTAAAACGGCGCGCTGCCATGTGTTTCGCGTTTGACGGGTGGCGAATAACCATGTCTGCGCGTGAACCCAGCAGGGACTCATACGCCTGAGTGCCAGTTTTGGGCACTGCCAACATCGCAAGCTGTGCCTTCCAAAAAACCATCATCGCGCAAAGCCCCATATTTCCCTTGGTTGTAAACTACTTCTTAACCTTGATGGCCTGAACATCAATACATGAGAATTTTATTGAAATGTTCTCCTTTTGCCCTCATACAGTTGAGAACAAGAGGCGAACACGAGCAATCATTGCCGCCCGGATGCGGGTGTGGAATAAGGATGCATAACAATGGCCACGGCGGATCTTCTGGATATGAGCGACAAGCGCAATACCGATAAACAAAAAGCCCTAGACAGTGCATTGGCGCAGATCGAACGGCAGTTCGGCAAGGGCTCCATTATGAAGCTCGGCGGCGAGAATGCGCTGACAGAGATTGAGGCGACTTCGACCGGATCCCTTGGGCTTGATATCGCCCTTGGCATTGGCGGCCTGCCAAAAGGTCGGATCATTGAAATTTATGGTCCTGAAAGCTCTGGTAAGACGACTTTGACGCTTCACTGCGTTGCGGAAGAGCAGAAAAAAGGCGGCGTTTGCGCTTTTGTTGATGCTGAGCACGCGCTTGACCCGCAGTATGCCAAAAAGCTGGGTGTGAACCTGGAAGAGCTGCTGATTTCGCAGCCGGATACGGGGGAACAGGCGCTTGAAATCACGGATACGTTGGTGCGTTCCGGTGCCGTAAGCGTTGTTGTTGTCGACTCTGTTGCGGCGCTGACCCCGAAAAGCGAACTTGAAGGCGAAATGGGCGATAGCTCTGTCGGTGTGCATGCGCGCCTGATGAGTAAGGCAATGCGTAAGCTGACCGGCTCAATCGCGAAGTCGAATTGCATGGTGATTTTCATCAACCAGATTCGGATGAAAATTGGCGTCATGTTTGGCTCGCCGGAAACGACAACGGGCGGTAACGCGCTTAAGTTCTATTCTTCGGTTCGCCTTGATATCCGGCGCATCGGCTCGATTAAGGATCGGGACGAAGTTGTTGGTAACGAAACTCGGGTGAAAGTCGTTAAAAACAAAGTCGCGCCTCCGTTCAAGCAGGTCGAATTTGATATCATGTACGGCGAAGGAATTTCCAAGAATGGGGAACTACTTGATCTGGGTGTGAAAGCCGGGATCGTGAACAAGTCTGGCTCTTGGTTCTCTTACGGGGATGAGCGGATCGGCCAAGGCCGAGAGAACGCTAAAAACTTCCTGAAAGAACACAAAAGGATCGCGCTTGAGATCGAAGATAAGATCCGCGGCGCACATGGGCTTGAGTTCGATATGCCTGAAGCGGATAGCGACGACATTCTTGAATCGTGATTTGACGCTGCATTTATGAAACGAGGCCGGGGCAAGTAAGTCGCCGGCCTTTTTCTTGCGGTGGACAGGCTCGTCTCACAGGGATAAACGAAGCTGATCCGATTAGCTTGCCCGGAAAGGCCAGAAGAGTATGCCGAGCCTGAACGAAATCCGTTCTACCTTCCTGAACTTTTTCGAAAAGAACGGCCATGAGGTGGTGGATAGTTCCCCACTTGTGCCGCGTAATGACCCGACGCTGATGTTTGCGAATTCGGGGATGGTTCAGTTCAAAAACCTGTTCACCGGGGTGGAGCACCGCGACTATACCCGTGCGACGACCGCGCAGAAATGTGTGCGGGCAGGCGGCAAACACAACGATTTGGATAACGTCGGCTATACGGCGCGCCACCACACTTTCTTCGAGATGCTGGGCAACTTTTCCTTCGGCGATTACTTTAAGCACGAGGCGATCCCATATGCATGGGACCTGCTGACCAAAGACTTTGACATCCCGAAAGAAAAGCTTTTGGTCACGGTGTATCACACCGATGACGAGGCTGCCGAGATTTGGAAAAAATACGCTGGCCTGCCGGACGAACGGATCATCCGTATCGCGACAGATGACAACTTTTGGATGATGGGCCCAACGGGCCCCTGTGGGCCTTCGTCGGAAATTTTCTTTGATCACGGCGAACACATTTGGGGCGGACCTCCGGGTTCTGCCGATGAAGATGGCGACCGGTTCATCGAAATCTGGAACCTCGTCTTCATGCAGTTTGAGCAGTTCGAAGATGGGCGTCGTGAAACGCTGCCGAACCAATCAATCGACACGGGCATGGGCCTTGAACGGATTGGCGCGCTGCTTCAGGGCAAGCACGACAATTATGACACTGATTTGATGCGCAGCCTGATTGAGGCATCTGCACACGCGACTTCGACTGATCCGGACGGCGCGGGCAATGTGCACCACCGTGTGATCGCGGACCATCTGCGCTCTACTTCGTTCCTGATCGCGGATGGCGTGATGCCGTCGAACGAGGGCCGCGGATATGTTCTACGCCGGATCATGCGCCGCGCGATGCGCCACGCGCATCTTCTGGGTGCGAAAGACCCGGTTATGCATCGGTTGGTGCCGGCGTTGGTCACTCAGATGGGCGCCGCCTATCCAGAGCTTGGCCGCGCGAAGGCGCTGATCGAAGAAACGCTAAGCCTTGAAGAAAACCGGTTCATTCAAACGCTCGACCGCGGTCTTCGGTTGCTGGACGATGAGCTTGAGCGGCTGCCTGAAGGCGCGGAACTGCCCGGGGAAGCAGCGTTTAAGCTGTACGATACTTATGGCTTCCCGCTGGATTTGACGCAGGACGCGCTGCGCGAAAAGGGCCGGGCCGTCGACACGGCGGGCTTTGACGCGGCAATGGCCGAACAAAAGGCCAAAGCACGTGCAAGCTGGGCCGGTTCGGGCGAAACCAAAGATGCCACGATCTGGTTTGACCTTGCTGAAGAGCATGGCGCGACGGAATTCCTGGGCTATGACACCGAAATCGCAGAAGGGCAGGTCATTGCTGTCGTCAAAGACGGTGCTGCGTTGACCGAGGCCGCACAGGGCGACAGCGTTCAGGTCGTTGTGAACCAGACGCCATTCTACGCGGAATCTGGTGGGCAAATTGGCGATACTGGTCTTCTGAAGACGGAGTCAGGCGCGGCGCGCATTACAGATACGCGCAAGACCGCCGGGATTTTCATCCACTTTGCCGAAGTGGTTGAGGGCAAGATTCTGCCGGGAGAAGGTGCGGAGTTGCAGGTGGACCATACCCGCCGCAGCGCGATCCGCGCCAACCACTCGGCAACGCACCTGTTGCACGAAGCTTTGCGCGAAGAGTTGGGCGATCACGTCGCGCAGCGCGGGTCTTTGAACGCTGATGACCGTTTGCGTTTTGACTTTTCCCACGCGAAGGCACTGACCGCTGAAGAGGTTGCCAAGGTTGAGGCCGACGTGAACGCGATGATCCGCCAGAATACGGTTGTTGAAACACGGATCATGACCCCGGACGACGCGCGCGAAATTGGTGCTCAGGCGCTGTTCGGCGAGAAATACGGGGACGAGGTGCGCGTTGTTTCAATGGGACGTGCCGACACGGGCAAAGGTGCCGATGGCAAAACGTATTCCATCGAACTTTGCGGCGGGACCCATGTAAAACAGACCGGTGATATCGGGCTGTGCGTGGTGCTGGGCGACAGTGCATCATCCTCTGGTGTGCGCCGGATCGAGGCACTGACCGGGCAGGCGGCGTTGGACCATCTGTCTGCGCAAGACAGCCGTCTAGGCGAAGTCGCTTCGACGTTGAAGGCGCAACCGGCAGAGGTTGTGGACCGTGTCAAAGCATTGATGGACGAACGCAAAGCGCTTGCCAATGAAGTGGCGCAATTGCGTCGCGAACTGGCAATGTCAGGCGGTGGTTCAGATGCGCCAGAAGCCAAAGATATCAACGGGGTAAGCTTCGTTTCTCAGGTGCTTTCGGGCGTTTCGGGCAAGGATCTTCCTGCGCTGGTGGATGAGCATAAGGCGCGTCTTAAGTCCGGTGCTGTCTTGTTGATCGCGGATGCGGGCGGCAAAGCTGCGGTGGCCGCGGGCGTTACCGATGACTTGACTGCAAAGGTTTCCGCCGTTGATCTGGTTAAGGCCGCCGTAGTCGAACTGGGTGGCAAGGGTGGCGGTGGTCGCCCCGATATGGCGCAGGGTGGCGGCAAAGACGCTGCAAATGCAGACGCTGCAATCAAAGCCGCAGAAGCGGTCATCGGAGGCTGATATGGGCGCACTTTGGATCGCACACGTAACCGTCACAGACGAAGAGTCCTATGGCAAATACGCCAAGCTTGCCGGCCCGGCGATTGCCAAACATGGCGGTTCTTTCCTTGCACGCGGTGGGCGGTTTGTTCAGCTTGAGGGGAAAGAGCGCCCGCGCAATGTCGTCGCGCGTTTCCCGTCCCTTGAAGTGGCAGAGGCGTGTTACCACAGCCCAGAGTATCAGGAGGCGCTAAGCCACGCCAAAGATGCTTCGGAACGAGAGTTACTTGTCGTCGAAATCAGCGAATAATTAAAAAAGCCCCGGTCGATGTGACCGGGGCTTTTTTGTATTAGCTTGCAGCGCGCGCTTGGCGCTTACGCTCGTGCGGATCAAGGAAGCGTTTGCGCAGACGGATGGCGTTCGGCGTTACCTCTACCAGTTCGTCGTTGTCGATATAGGCAATCGCCTCTTCCAGTGACATGCGTACTGGCGTCGTCAGGCGCACGGCGTCGTCGGTGCCGGATGCGCGAACGTTGGTCAGTTTCTTGCCCTTCAGCGGGTTAACCTCAAGATCGTTTTCACGGCTGTGTTCGCCGATGATCATGCCGGTATAAACCTGCTCTTGCGCGCCGATGAACATCTTGCCGCGATCTTCGAGGTTCCACAGCGCATAGGCGACAGAAACGCCCGCATCCATGGAAATCAGAACACCAGCACGGCGGCCAGGGATCGGGCCTTTGAACGGTGCCCATTCATGGAACACGCGGTTCAGAACGCCAGTGCCGCGGGTATCGGTCAGGAACTCACCGTGATAGCCGATCAGGCCACGCGACGGGACGTGGGCGATGATACGGGTCTTGCCCGCACCAGCAGGGCGCATTTCAACAAGGTCGCCCTTGCGCGTACCTGTGATCTTTTCGATCACCGCGCCAGAGTATTCGTCATCCACGTCGATGGTGACTTCTTCGATCGGCTCCATCTTCTGGCCGTCTTCTTCACGGAACAGAACCTGCGGACGAGAGATCGAAAGTTCGAACCCTTCGCGACGCATGTTTTCGATCAAAACGCCCATCTGAAGTTCGCCACGACCGGCAACTTCGAACGCTTCGCCGCCGGGTGTGTCGGTGATGCGGATAGCAACGTTAGATTCGGCTTCTTTCATCAGGCGATCACGAATGACGCGCGACTGAACTTTTTTGCCGTCTTTACCTGCCAGCGGGCTGTCATTGATGCCGAAGGTCACGGTGATGGTGGGCGGATCGATAGGCTGCGCCGGGATCGCTTCGGTGACCGAAGGCGCACAGATCGTGTCGGCAACGGTTGCCTTGGTCATACCGGCCAGCGAAACGATGTCGCCTGCTTCAGCTTCGTCAATCGGCTGCTGCGACAGGCCACGGAACGCGAGGATCTTGGTGACGCGGAAGTTTTCCACCAGCGAACCGTCACGCGAAAGCGCCTTAACAGATTCACCAGCCTTCAGTGTGCCGCTTTCAACACGACCCGTCAGGATGCGGCCGATGAAAGGGTCAGAGCCAAGCGTGGTCGCCAGCATGCGGAAAGGTTCGGCCTTATGCTCGATCTGCTTAGGGGCAGGGACGTGCTTCACAATCAGGTCGAACAGCGCGGTCAGGTCCTTGCGGGGGCCTTCAAGGCTGTCGTCGGCCCAGCCAGAACGGCCAGAGGCGTAAAGATGCGGGAAGTCCAACTGTTGGTCGTCAGCACCAAGGTTCGCAAACAGATCGAACACTTCGTCCAGCGCACGGTCAGGTTCGGCGTCGGGCTTATCAACTTTGTTCAGCACCACGATTGGGCGCAGGCCAAGTGCCAGCGCCTTAGAGGTCACGAACTTTGTCTGAGGCATGGGGCCTTCGGCGGCGTCCACCAGAAGGACAACACCGTCAACCATGCTAAGGATGCGCTCTACCTCGCCGCCGAAGTCGGCGTGGCCGGGGGTGTCGACGATGTTGATACGGGTTTCGCCGTATTCAACGCTGGTCGCTTTGGCCAGAATGGTGATCCCGCGCTCGCGCTCCAGGTCATTGCTGTCCATGGCGCGTTCGGTGACGGCCTGGTTTTCCCGGTAGGTGCCGGATTGTTTCAGAAGCTCGTCCACCAGTGTCGTCTTGCCGTGGTCAACGTGCGCGATGATCGCGATATTGCGAAGGTCCATTGGGGCCTGCCTGCGTAAAAAGAAAGAGGTTGGCGCCGCGATACATGCTGCAAACGCAAAAGACCAGAGTCGAAACGACGGTTAATGCGTCGCAGTGTCCGAGAATAGGTGAATTACCACGATTCCAGCGATGATCAGGCCCATTCCGATGGCTCCGGGCAAATCGACCTTCTGGCCGAACACGACCCAGCCAATGGCCGCAATCAACACGATGCCGACGGCGGACCAGATCGCATACACAATTCCGACGGGCATGTATTTCAACGTCAGCGACATGAAATAGAACGACAAGGCATAGCCCACCAACACAACGATCGAGGGCAGGGGCCGCGTGAATTGCTGGCTGGCCTGAAGGGCGGTGGTGCCGATAGTTTCAGTGGCAATTGCAATCAGTAGGAAAAGGTAATGGTTTGGCATTGTGTGGGCCTCATCGGGCGATATAGCGATCGCGGCGGTGATTGGTGGTAATCATTATATTCAACACCAGTGCGCCGATCAGCGAATAGACAACAACGTCAGTCGGAAACAAAAATGCGGCAAGCGTGAAGACACAGGCGTCGAACAAAATCTGGGTCCATCCGGCCTTAAATCCATATTTATCTTGAAGAAAAAGCGCGACTATCCCAACGCCGCCAAGGCTGGCACCGTGTCGAAACAGTGCCAACAGCCCAGCACCGGCTGATACACCAGCCAGCACAGAGGCGGCCAACGGGTCCACCTGATCGAAGACAACGAAATGGGGCATAAGCTCTGCGAAGGTGGAAAGCAGGCCGACTGCGGCGAAGGTTTTCAAGGTGAACCGCAGCCCCATCCGGCGCAGGGCAAGGATGTAGAACGGCAGGTTCAGCAGAAAGAAAACGAGCCCGAACCGGATGCCCGACGTATAGCTGATGACAAGCGAAAGCCCCGCGATTTGACCGGTGATCAATTCAGCGCTGTGAAGCAGGTGGACGGACATCGCAACCAACAGTGCGCCTACCGTGATACCTTGTGCATCCTCCCAAAGGGAGTGCTGTTCTGCGGGGGGTGATCCAAGTAAAAGCATGGGGCAAGCTTTCGACTGCCCGCGCTGATTTGTCCAGTAGGACAAAAACGCATAAGGGCCAACGAAACCGCTGGCCCTTATGATTGATCAGGACTTGGGCGGCTTAACCGGCCAGTGCCTTGTTCAGGTTTTCGTCGATCTTTTCAAGGAAGCCCATCGTTGTCAGCCAGCTTTGGTCTGGGCCAACCAGCAGCGCCAGATCCTTTGTCATGAAGCCGCTTTCGACAGTGTCCACGATGACTTTTTCCAATGTCTCGGCGAACGTCTTAAGAGGTTCGTTCCCGTCCAGCTTGGCGCGGTGTTTCAGTGCGCCGGTCCAAGCGTAAATGGACGCGATGGAGTTGGTCGAGGTCGCTTCGCCTTTTTGGTGCTGGCGATAGTGGCGCGTTACGGTGCCGTGGGCGGCTTCGGCCTCTACGATCTTGCCGTCCGGTGTCATCAGCTGAGAGGTCATCAGACCAAGCGAGCCAAAGCCCTGTGCCACAGTGTCTGACTGAACATCGCCGTCATAGTTCTTACAGGCCCAGACGAAACCACCGTTCCATTTCATCGCGCAGGCGACCATGTCGTCGATCAAGCGGTGTTCGTACCAGATGCCCGCGGCTTTGAACTTTTCTTCGAACTCTTGTTCAAACACTTCCTGAAACAGGTCTTTGAAACGGCCGTCATAGGCTTTCAGGATGGTGTTCTTGGTGGATAGGTAAACCGGCCAGCCAAGGTTCAGGCCATAGTTCAGCGATGCGCGCGCAAAGTCGCGGATCGAACTGTCGATGTTGTACATCCCCATGGCAACGCCGGCTTCTGGGGCGTCGTACACGTCTTTTTCGATCACGGTGCCGTCTTCACCAACGAATTTCATCGTCAGCTTGCCTTTGCCCGGGAACAGGAAGTCGGTCGCGCGGTACTGGTCGCCAAATGCGTGGCGGCCAATGACAATCGGCTGGGTCCAGCCGGGAACAAGGCGTGGAACGTTCTGACAGATGATTGGCGCGCGGAACACGACGCCGCCAAGGATGTTGCGGATCGTCCCGTTGGGCGAACGCCACATCTGTTTCAGGCCGAATTCTTCGACGCGCTGTTCATCAGGGGTGATGGTGGCGCATTTAACGCCAACGCCGATTTCTTTGATCTTGTTGGCCGCGTCGATGGTGATTTGGTCATCGGTGCGATCACGCTCTTCGATCCCAAGATCGTAGTACAGCAGGTCGATATCGAGATAGGGCAGGATCAGCTTTTTCTTGATGAAGTCCCAGATGATCCGGGTCATCTCATCGCCGTCAAGCTCCACGACCGGGTTTTCAACTTTTATTTTGGTCATTCACTGGCCCTCGTTAATTTGGGAAACATTTGCTGACGTCATAACGCAAAGCGATGCCTTGGGAAAGCGGTATGCAAATGTATACAGAATTTTGTGGTGATGAGATGTGGGGGTGTTATCGCGCGCTGAAATGCGCGGTAATCAGCCCCCGAAGGTGTTCCCACAGGGCGGGGGAACCGCGCGCGACTTTCGCGCCGACGCGCTCTGCGATCTGCTGTTCAGAGACATCATAATCGACCCAGCTTCCGCCGCCATTTGCCAAGTTCTGCAGGACGGGTTGCATGCGGTCCACGGATTTGGCGAACACTGCGTCGGGGCTTTGTGCGGCTTCAAACTCATCCCAAAGGGCGCGCATTTCTACCGCTGTGTCAGTGGGTAGAAGGCTGAACAGGCGATCAGCGGCTTGTTGTTCGGCCAGTGCCAGCGCCTCTGCGTCGTGGTCGCCGTGAATGGGCGCGTCGCCTGCATCGATTTCGACCAAGTCGTGGATCAACAGCATGCGTATGACACGGTCGATACGCACGCCGGGTTCGGCGTGTTCAGCAAGCGTCAGCGCATAAAGAGCAACGTGCCAGCTGTGTTCGCCTGAATTTTCTTTTCTGGAATTGTCGCTAAGCGAAGAGGCGCGTGAAACCGACTTTAGCTTGTCGGCTTCGATCAAGAACGCCAACTGCTGCGACAAACGCTCGCTCACTCAGGCGTGTCCGCGCTGGCTGCAGCTTGGATTTTGCCAAGCAGGAATTTCCGTGCGCGGGCTTCTGCAAGCCGCACACGGATAGATGTTAGATACGCTTCTTCGGTGGTTGTTGAACTGTTGCCCAGAACCTTGGCGACTTCGGTAATCAGTTTTTCATCGCCAAGCTTTTCGGCAGCTTCGATTGCGTCTTTTGCCAACGCATCGGCCAGATCTTCAACAACACCCATGTCGCGTCTTTCCTTCTTCGTTTAGCGGGAGGTTTCCGTCAAACGGCGGCGCACGTATTGATCAACATTGCCGATCATCGTGTCCATATGCGGCTCTTCAAAGAAGTGACCGGCACCTTCAACCTCTTCATGGGTGATGGTGATGCCCTTCTGTTCATGCAGCTTTTCAACCAGCGCATGGGTATCCGCAGGTGGCGCTACGCGATCGGCCGCACCGTTGATGATTAGGCCCGAGCTTGGGCAAGGCGCCAAGAACGAGAAATCATACATGTTCGCGGGCGGGGATACGGACACAAAGCCGGTGATCTCAGGGCGGCGCATCAACAGCTGCATCCCGATCCATGCGCCGAAGCTGAAACCAGCAACCCAGCAATGCTTGGCGTTTTGGTTCATCGACTGCAGGTAATCCAGCGCCGAGGCTGCGTCTGACAGCTCGCCAATGCCTTGATCGTATTCGCCCTGACTGCGACCAACGCCGCGGAAGTTAAAGCGCAACACGGTGAAACCCATGTTGTAGAACGCATAGTGAAGGTTATAGACGACCTTGTTGTTCATCGTGCCCCCGAACTGTGGGTGCGGATGCAGAACAATCGCGATCGGCGCGTCTTTCGCCTTTTGCGGATGGTAACGACCTTCAAGCCGCCCTTCGGGGCCGGGGAAGATGACCTCGGGCATATATTTCTCTTCGACTGCGGCGGCGGAACGGCATTCTTGACGAATTCGCTCGGGCAACCTAGAACAATTCTAAATCCGGCTCGTTCGCCGGTTTCGGGTGGATAGGGAGGTAATGACCCTTCTGCCTTCAGTCAACCATTTGCAGGGGGTAACCCGATGAAACTCAGCACTAAGGGCCGCTATGCAATGGTTGCGCTTGCCGATTTGGCACTGCAGCCCGAAGGTGGGCTGACGTCTTTGGCTGAAATTTCAAAGCGTCAGAATGTTTCATTGCCGTATCTGGAACAGTTGTTCGTCAAACTCCGCCGGGCAGAGCTGGTGGAATCAGTGCGCGGACCTGGGGGCGGGTATCGGCTTGCGAAATCTCCGTCTGACATTCGTGTGGCTGATATTCTGTGCGCCGTGGATGAAACGGTCAGTGCGATGCACACAGGCGCGGGTGCGTCTGGTGGCGTGTCGGGCAGCAGGGCCCAGTCGCTGACCAACCGTCTGTGGGAAGGGCTTTCCGCCCATGTCTATGTTTTCCTTCACCAAACGCGCCTTTCGGATGTGGTGAAAAACGATCTGGCCCCATGTCCGGCTGTGCCAAATATCTTTGCTGTGGTGGACGAGGACTAAGCAGTGAAAGGGCTTTCGCATCTTCCTCCGATTGTTGGGCGTAAGGGCATCGACCTTACTGCCTTGCCGACGGACGACGCGAATGTGTTGCATGCCGTTCTGGAAAGCGTCGAGGGGCACAAAAAGTTTTCGGCGCGCATTCACCGGCTTGCTTACGCGGGCCTTACAGACGCCGAGGCGTTTGTGTACCTGTCCCGTCTGTGTGGTTACGGCATCGAAGCCAACCGCCGCAGAAGCTGGTTTGGCGGGCGGGTGTGGAATTATGCCATCGGTCAGTCCGGCCAATATGTCACAATTCCGGGCCGCATCTTGATCAAGCTTTTCCGGGATGCAGAGTTGGCGATTCCCAGCTGGATGCGCCCCGAATGGCAGTATGACCTGCGTTTGGATTACGCAGAGGCATTTCGCCAGACCTATCAAGCGGCGTTCAATGAAATGCACGAGTTGGAGGTAGCATAGATGGCACGCGCTTACCTCGACTTTAACGCAACGGCTCCGGTCCGGCCCGAAGCTAAGGCAGCGATGATTGCCGCGATGGATTTGGTTGGAAACCCGTCATCGGTTCACAGTGAAGGGCGCGCGGCCAAAGCTGCTGTTGAAAAAGCCCGCGAACAGGTGGCCATCGCAGTGGGTTGTAAACCGGTTGAGGTGATCTTTACCGGCGGGGCGACCGAAGCGGCGATGGTATTGGATCGTTTGCCGGGAAATCCCGGCGTGGCAGTGCAGGGCACCGCCCACGATTGTCTGTGGGCGCATCGCAGCGACAGTGCCGACAACGCCAGCGTTTATGCCATGGGTCTGGCCAACAGCGAAACCGGTGTGATCGCCGACGTGCCGCGCAAGGTTGATGGCGCATGGCAGGTTGGCACGCAGTCGTTCGAGTATCTGTTACTGGATGTCGTTCAGGCGATTGGCCGCGTCCCGTTTGCCTTTGGGTGGAGCGGGGCAGACATGGCGCTGATCTCGGCCCATAAGTTCGGCGGGCCAAAGGGCGTTGGCGCGCTGATTTTGCGACAAGGTATTGATACCGCGCCGCTTACTTTGGGCGGGGGGCATGAAATGGGCCGCCGTTCTGGCACGGAAAACGTTGTGGGTATCGCCGGTTTCGGTGCCGCGATCGAAGCCGCGATGAGTGATCTGGAACAAGGGAAGTGGGCGCGCGTTGAAAAGCTGCGCGATACGCTGGAAGCAGCCATTGTAGCCGAGGCCAAAGATACTATTTTTGTTGGGAAAGACGCGCGTCGCCTTCCCAATACCGCGTGTTTTGCGGCGCCCGGTTGGAAGGGCGAAACGCAAGTCATGCAGCTTGATCTGGCGGGATTTGCAGTCTCGGCCGGGTCTGCCTGTTCCAGCGGCAAGGTAAAGGTCAGCCGCGTATTACAAGCCATGGGGTACGACGATGTGACGGCAAGCTCTGCTATCCGCGTGTCCCTTGGCCCCGACACAACAGAAGATGAAATCAGCCGGTTCACCGATGCGTGGCTGGCACGACACGAAAAATTCCGCGCGCGCGCGGCTTGAAGATCAAGCGCCCCAGTGGCGCGGAGAGGAAAGACGACCATGGAATCCGTAGAACCGACCGAATTGGAAGTGCGCGAAGGCGTGGACCGCGAAACGGTTGAAACCGTTAACGCGATGGCCGGAAAATACAAATACGGCTGGGAAACCGAGATCGAGATGGAATACGCCCCCAAAGGCGTAAACGAAGACATCGTCCGCCTGATTTCCAGCAAAAACGAAGAGCCAGAGTGGATGACCGAATGGCGCCTTCAGGCGTTCCGCCGCTGGGAACAGATGGAAGAGCCAACGTGGGCCATGGTCAACTATCCTGAAATCGACTTTCAGGATCAATATTACTATGCCCGCCCGAAAAGCATGGACGTAAAGCCCAAGTCGCTGGACGAGGTCGATCCAAAGCTGTTGGCGACATACGAAAAGCTGGGCATCCCGCTGAAGGAGCAGATGATCCTTGCTGGCGTTGAGGGCGCTGAAGACGCACCGGCCGAAGGGCGCAAGGTTGCTGTGGACGCTGTGTTTGACTCGGTTTCTGTTGGTACGACCTTTCAGGCAGAATTGAAGAAAGCCGGCGTGATCTTCTGTTCGATCTCCGAAGCAATCCGCGAACATCCTGAGCTGGTGAAGAAATACCTCGGCTCGGTCGTGCCGCAGTCCGATAACTTCTATGCCACGCTGAACAGCGCCGTATTCTCGGACGGTTCGTTCGTTTACGTGCCGCCGGGCGTGCGCTGCCCGATGGAACTGTCCACCTATTTCCGTATTAACGCGGAAAACACGGGTCAGTTCGAACGTACGCTGATCATTGCGGATAAGGGCTCTTACGTGTCCTATCTGGAAGGCTGCACCGCGCCCCAGCGTGATGTTGCCCAGCTTCATGCCGCTGTGGTTGAGATCATCATCGAAGAAGACGCCGAGGTGAAATACTCCACCGTTCAGAACTGGTACCCCGGTGATGAAGAAGGCAAAGGCGGCATCTATAACTTCGTGACCAAACGTGCCGATTGCCGTGGTGATCGTTCCAAGGTGATGTGGACGCAGGTTGAAACCGGCTCTGCCGTCACGTGGAAATACCCGTCCTGCATCCTGCGCGGTGCCGAAAGTCAGGGCGAGTTTTATTCTATCGCGATCACCAACAACATGCAGCAGGCCGATACCGGCACCAAGATGGTTCACTTGGGCAAAAACACCAAGTCGCGGATCGTTTCCAAAGGGATCAGCGCGGGTAAGGCCCAAAATACCTATCGCGGGCTGGTGTCCATGCACCCCAAGGCAAAAGACAGCCGGAACTACACCCAGTGTGACAGCCTACTGATCGGTTCTGAATGCGGGGCGCACACGGTTCCATATATCGAGGTCAAGAACAACAGCAGCCGCGTAGAACACGAGGCGACGACGTCCAAGGTGGACGACGATCAGCTGTTCTATTGCCGCTCGCGTGGGATGGACGAAGAAGAGGCCGTCGCACTTGTCGTGAACGGGTTCTGTAAGGAAGTGCTGCAGGCGCTGCCGATGGAATTCGCGATGGAAGCGCAGCAACTTGTGGCGATTTCGCTGGAAGGGTCTGTGGGATAATCCCACAGGCTGTGCCCAACCCGGAGGATTGATGATGATCGTAACAACCACACCCTCGGTCGAGGGGTACCAGATCGCCGAATACTATGGCGTCGTCGTTGGCGAAGCCATCCTTGGTGCGAACGTGTTCCGCGACTTGTTCGCAGGGATCACCGATATCATCGGTGGCCGTTCAGGTGCGTATGAAAAGTCGCTTGGCGAGGCACGGGAAACGGCCCTTCGTGAGTTGGAAGACCGCGCAAGCGCCCTTGGTGCTAACGCGGTTGTCGGCGTCGATCTGGATTACGAGGTGATCAACAACATGCTGATGGTATCGGCATCGGGCACCGCAGTGAAAATCGGCTAGGGCGGTCAGGATGAGCGACGAACATAACCTGATCGAAACGAAGGAGTTGTCGTCGTTTGGTCCTGCCTTCTGGGTCTGCATGAATATGACCGTCGGCGGAGCGCGCGTTCCGCTGATGTCACACCAACATAAACAATCTGCTTAATTCGGTTCCGACGGATTTGACGAAACAAAAGTCCGTAGCCGATCGCAATATGGAAGAGTAAAAATGCTAGAAATCAAAAACTTGCACGTGAAACTTGAAGAGGAAGACAAGCAAATCCTCAAAGGCGTCGATCTGACGGTCGAAGCTGGCAAGGTTCATGCGATCATGGGGCCGAACGGATCGGGCAAATCGACGCTGTCTTATGTTTTGTCTGGTCGCGACGGGTACGAAGTCACCGCTGGTTCCGCCACGCTGGACGGCGAAGACCTGTTGGAGCAAGAACCTGAAGAGCGTGCCGCCGCTGGCCTGTTCCTTGCGTTCCAATACCCCGTTGAGATTCCCGGCGTTGGCAACATGACCTTCCTGCGCACCGCAGTGAACGCACAGCGCAAAGCGCGCGGCGAAGAGGAAATGAGCGCGGCTGATTTCCTTAAGCTTGTTCGCGCGAAGGCCAAAGACCTTAAAATCGACGCTGATATGCTGAAACGCCCCGTCAACACCGGCTTTTCCGGTGGTGAGAAGAAGCGTAACGAGATCCTTCAGATGGCCATGCTTGAGCCAAAGATGTGCATCTTGGATGAAACCGACTCTGGCCTTGATGTTGATGCGATGAAGCTGGTGTCCGAAGGCGTGAACGCGCTGCGCGACGAAAACCGGGCGTTTCTGGTGATCACCCACTATCAGCGCCTGCTGAACCACATTAAGCCTGACGTTGTGCACATCATGGCCAACGGCCGGATTGTGAAAACGGGCGGTCCAGAGCTGGCGCTTGAAGTCGAAGAAAACGGTTATGCCGACATTCTGGCGGAGGTTGCGTAATGGCGCTACCCAAAGCAAAAGAAGACGCGACGGTAGCCCGCATCGCGGGCCTGACGCGGCTGGAAGGGGCCGGTTGGCTGGATGGTGCGCAAGCTGACGCAATCACTCGACTGCGTGCCATGGGGATGCCCGGGCGTCGCGACGAATACTGGAAATACACGGACCCAACCAGCTTGGCGTCGGTTGACCCGGTTCCGGCTGCTGTGTTCGACACATCCGACGAAGCACCGATCTTTGATGGGATCGATCGTCTGAAAGTGGTTTTCGTCGATGGGGTCTTTGATGCGGATGCGTCCGATGACCTGTCGATGGAAGGGATCGAGATTGAGCGCCTTCAGGATGTTGCCAAGACCGATATCCACTGGGCCAAAGACCTGTATGGCGTCCTTGAAACACGCGGGCAAAACCCGGTGGATCGCCCGCTTGCGGTGCTGAACACTGCCTTTGCCACGGATGGTATCGTGATCAGAGCGACGGGCAAGGCTGCGAAGCCCGTTCACATGATTTATCTACATAAATCAGATAGTTCCGACGCGATCCTTCATCATCTTGTCAAGGTCGAAGAGGGCGCAGAGCTTACCGTTCTAGAGAGCGGCCCAGCGGCAGCACGCTTTAACCAAGCGATGGAGGTCGAGGTCGCGGATCGTGCAGATTTCCACCACATTCGCGCGCAGGGTCGTGACCATGAACGCCGTGCGGTGACGCATATCTTTGCGCGTCTTGGCACCGAAAGCCTGTTCAAATCGTTCACGATGACTGCGAACGGTGTGATGACCCGCAACGAAGCCGTGATTGAGCTTACCGGCGATGATGCCTCGGCTCATATCGCGGGTGCTGCGATGGGCGATGGTGACTTTCATCACGATGACACGATTTTCATCACCCATGACGCGGTGAACTGCGAAAGCCGTCAGGTTTTCAAAAAGGTTCTTCGCAACGGGGCAACGGGCGTATTCCAGGGTAAAATCCTGGTGAAAGCGGGCGCGCAGAAAACTGACGGTTACCAGATCAGCCAATCGCTGCTTCTGGACGATGACGCGCAGTTCCTCGCCAAGCCAGAGTTGGAGATTTACGCAGATGATGTGGCCTGTTCACATGGCTCCACATCCGGCGCGATCGATGACGAGGCGTTGTTCTACCTGCGTTCGCGCGGTGTGCCCGCAGGGCAGGCGACTGACCTTCTGACGCTGGCGTTTCTTGCCGAAGCGATTGATGAAATCGCGGACGAAGCGATTGCGGACGAAATCCTGTCGCGTCTAGAGGCTTGGCTGACAAGGCGCCGGGGCTAGATGGCAATCACGACGGAGATATTGCGCAGTTACCGTGCGCCACGTGCGGTCCTGCGACGTCAACTGGCGGGTGGCGCGCGGGAAGACCGCGCGCTTATCTACCTGTTTGCCGCTTGTTTGATCATCTTCATCTCTACGTTGCCGCGCTTGGCCAGAGAGGCGCATCTTGCCCCTGAAATCCCACTGGATGCACGGGTCGGTGGCGCGATGTTGGGCTGGATTTTCATTGTACCGTTGGCAATGTACGGGCTGGCCGCGCTTAGTCATCTGATCGCCAAACTGTTTGGCGGGCAGGGCGGATGGTACGGCGCGCGTCTTGCGCTGTTCTGGGCTTTGCTTGCGGCATCGCCTGTGTGGCTGTTTCACGGCATGGTTGCCGGGTTCATCGGGCAAGGGGCGGCGTTGACTGCGGTTTCGGCTGTCCTTGCAGTCGCTTTCTTCTATATCTGGCTGTCAGGTCTGCGCGAAGCCGAAAGCGTTGCCGAAAACGAATCCACCTCAAAGGGAAGCTGATGAGTGAGACGTTGAAATCGCTGGCCATCATGGCACGTGACACTGTTCGTGACCCTAAAGAGGGCGCGCGTCGCGTGCTTTCCATTCCGATCCCACGGGATGCATTGTGGCAAGCGCTTGCGTTGGTCGTGATCCTTGGGTTGGTGCAGACATATCTGAATGGTGTGTTGATGCCCGGGCCCGTTGATCCGATGACATCAACGTTTCGCGATGCGCCGTTGAAGGGCGCGATCATCGCTGGGCTGGCGACGGTGGCGATGGTTATCGCGCTTCATCGCGTTGGCCGATTGTTCGGTGGCACCGGGGATTTTGACGGCGCGCTAAGGCTTATTGTCTGGCTTCAGGCAATTATGTTGATTTTCAACATGATACAGCTTTTTTTCCTTGTCACGATACCGCCTTTGGCTGTCCTGATGGGGGCTGTGAACCTGGGCCTGCTGCTGTGGCTTTTGACGAACTTCGTCACTGTGCTACACGGGTTTCGGTCGCTGTTTCCCGTGTTCATCATGATCATGGTCACGGCGTTTTTCCTTGGGTTCTTCTTCTTCTTTCTTCTCTCACTCTTTGGGTTAATCACCCTGCCGGAGATCCAAAATGTATGATCTTGCCGCTGTCCGCGAAGATTTCCCAATCCTCTCTCGTGAGGTGAACGGCAAGCCGCTTGTCTATCTTGATAACGGCGCCTCGGCGCAGAAGCCTCAGGTTGTGATTGATGCCGTGACGCAGGCGTATTCCATGGAATATTCCAACGTTCACCGCGGGTTGCATTACCTTTCGAACCTAGCCACCGAAAAGTATGAGGCCGTGCGCGGCACTGTGGCCAAGTTCCTTGGCGCGAAGGATGAGGATGAAATCGTCTTCACCTCGGGGACGACAGAAGGCATCAATCTGGTTGCATATGGCTGGGCCATGCCGCGCCTAAAAGCCGGGGATGAGATTGTTCTAAGCGTGATGGAGCATCACGCAAACATCGTCCCGTGGCACTTCTTGCGGGAACGTCAGGGCGTAGTTCTGAAATGGGTTGATGTGGATGCCAATGGCGACCTCGACCCGGCCAAAGTCCTTGATGCGATCGGGCCAAAGACCAAGCTTGTCGCTCTGACCCACATGTCAAATGTGCTGGGCACGGTTGTGGACGTGAAACCGATCGTTGATGGCGCGCATGATCGTGGTGTGCCGGTGCTTCTTGATGGGTCGCAAGCGTCTGTTCACATGCCCGTCAATGTTGATGAGATTGGCGCAGATTTTTACGCGATCACCGGGCACAAGCTTTACGGCCCTTCCGGTTCCGGCGCGATCCACATCAAGAAAGAGCGGATGGCCGAAATGCGCCCGTTCATGGGCGGCGGCGACATGATCCGCGAAGTGCACAAGGATGTGGTGACCTATAACGACCCGCCCATGAAGTTTGAGGCAGGCACCCCCGGTATCGTTCAGCAAATCGGCATGGGCGTCGCGCTTGAATATATGATGGGTCTGGGAATGGAAAACATCGCGGCGCATGAAAAGGCGCTGACCCAATACACGCGCGACAAGCTGGATGGGCTGAACTGGCTGAATGTTCAGGGAAAATCTGCGACCAAGGGCGCGATCTTTTCGTTCACGTTGAATGGGCCCGCACATGCGCATGACATTTCGACGGTGCTTGATAAAAAGGGCGTCGCCGTGCGCGCTGGCCACCATTGCGCCGGGCCGTTGATGGATCATCTGGGCGTCAGCGCGACCTGCCGCGCGTCATTCGGGCTGTACAACACCACCCAAGAGGTTGACGCTTTGGTGGACGCGCTGGAACTGTGCCACGAGCTGCTTGGCTAGCCGGGCAGGGCAGAAACTGCCCTCGATCAATTTTCCGCCCTGCACGTAGGAGTTACGCGTTGCAGGGCGCTGACCTTTGTCATATATGACCGCTCAGGCACCCGTAGCTCAGCTGGATAGAGCGCTGCCCTCCGAAGGCAGAGGCCAGAGGTTCGAATCCTCTCGGGTGCGCCAAAACTCTATCTAAATTTAGCCGCCACGACGCAGCATGTAGATATCCATCAGCCAGCCGTGCTTGGCGCGGGCTTTTGCGCGGGTGTCCAGAATCGTTTCGCTGATTTCGGACAGGGGGCCGGAAAGGGTGATTTCCTCGGCCATGCCTGCATACGCGCTCCACCAAATGGTGATGCCTTCGGGGGGCAGGGTCTGGAACGCACAGGTGCCGTCCAGCATGATTACCAATGTATCAACGCTCGCGGGCCATCCGCCGTCGCGCAGGCGGCGGCCTGTGGTGATCGTGACAGGTGCGCCGATTTCGTTCAGCGGGATCGCGTGGCCAGCCGTCAGCGCCTGAATGGACGTCATGCCAGGGATCATGGTCACGCGAAGCGGCATCACGGTTTTCACACGCTCAGCGATGCGCAACGTGCTGTCGTAAAGCGATGGGTCACCCCACACGAGGAACGCAACGCGGCCCGTCTTTCCCAACTGGGTTTTGATTTCATTGGACCAAACAGCGGCAATTTCATCATGCCAGTCGTCAACCCCGCCCCGATAATCAGGGTTTTCGGCGTCCCGTTTAGGTAGGTCGAAATCGTGAATTCGTGTGGTGGGGTTGGTCAGAACATCGGCGCAGATGGCGCGGCGCAGTTCGACCAGATCGGATTTGTTTTCGCCCTTACGCGGGATCAAAATCAGATCGGCAGAGTTGAGCGCCTGGATCGCCTGCAGGGTCAGGTGCTGCGGATTGCCGGTTCCGATGCCGACCAGAAGAAGCTCAATCATATCAGACCCCTAAAAAGAAAGACGGCCCCGAATAGGAGCCGTGCTGTCGTAGAATTATGTGCGATTTCAGCCGGCGTTATAAACGCGTGGGGTCATCAGGGCGCTGATGCGTGCGCCTTTCAGCGCCTTGGCACCTGCCAGAACAGCCAGATCAACCAGCGGCTCAATCGCGACGACCAGCATGTATGCGCCACCGAAGGTGGATACGGCTGCGATGTTGCCTGCGGTGAAACCTTGGCCATAGAACGCCCAGAACGCGACCCAAGCGACAACGCCGCCTTGGTATGCTGTGGAAAGCGCCAGCGCCTGACCGTACTTCAGGTCAACATAGGCGGTGTTCGGTGCGATGATCTTTTTGGCCAACGCTTGCAGGGCGAACAGTGGCACCAACAGCGTTGTCAGGTTCATGCCGTACTGTGGCAGGTCAAACGGGGCAAGGAACATGCCCTGCGCCAACAGGCCCAGCGACAGGCCGATGGCCGCTGGGGCCGCGCCAAACATCAAGAACAGGGTCGAGCCGAGGATGAAGTGAACCTCAGACACACCAACTGGATAGTGCGGCAGGATCTGAAAGAAAGTCAGAACCAACAGCGTGGTCATCACGCTGCGGATGGCCAGACCGGAAAAGCGGCTTTCGCGCACGGCGTCAGCGGCAAGTTTCAGCCCGTAAGTGGCAGCACCCGCTGCGGTGGCATAGCTAAGCGCAAGCTTTGCGCCTACGACGATACCTGGTTCGATATGCATGTCTTTTTCTCCCTGCCGTCTCACCCGACGACGATTTTGGTATGAAGCCAGCCGCGCGGCTGGACGATGTCGGTTTGCACGGGCGATCCCATGCGGCGTGACGGCAGGTCTCCTGACTTGCGGGTCGTCGCTTTCCCGGGCCTTCCCAACCAGATGGTCAGTGGCGTTTTCCGGGCACGCTCGCCGTTTACAGTTGCGGGGGCAGTCACGGATTTGGCGCCTGATGGCTACACCTCACCGTGTTCCCTTTTGATCCCTTGGCTTTTTGGCCGCTGGGAACCGTCACTTAACGAATGTCACGCAGGCCAAGCCGCTGTCAAGCGTCGGGCGAAGCCAGTGCGCCATAAAGAATAAGCGCGGGCGTGGTTCCTGCGGAATTGGTAAGATATTCAGCCAATTCTGCGATAGTATGCCGCGCAAGGCGTTGATCAGGCGTTGAAACCGCTTCGGCCAGCAGGGCGGGCGTTTCGGCGGGCAGGCCAGCTTCGATCAGGCGGTTCACCAGCCCGGCAAAGGTGCGTTTTCCCATGTAGACCACCGTTGTCGCGCCCGGATCGGCAAGGGCGGCCATGTTCAACCCTTCGGGCAATTCGCCAGTGACGTCGTGCCCGGTGACATATTGAACCCGGCGCGCGGTCAGGCGGCGCGTCAGCGGAATACCCGCCGCCGCAGCCGCGGCCGAGGCCGCAGTGACGCCGGGGATGATTTCATAATCAATGCCAGCGGCGCGAAGGGCGACAATCTCTTCCTCCAACCGCCCAAAAACGCCTGCGTCGCCTGATTTCAGGCGCACGACCTTTTGGCCGGTAATCGCATAATCCACCAACAACTGACTGACATGATCTTGCTTGGGAGAGGCGCGTCCGGCGCGTTTTCCCACGCCAACCAGATCGGCACCGTCGCGCGCGTGGCCAAGGATCGGGCCAGAGGACAAATCGTCAAACAAAACGGCATCGGCGGACTGAAGGCGATTAACCGCCTTTAACGTCAACAACTCTGGGTCGCCGGGCCCAGAGGATACAAAACTGACGAAGCCGGTCATTCTGCCTCCGCGATCAGATGGAAGAAACTGCCCGTCGCGTTCCCGCGGCACGAGCCGGTTTCAGGAACGTCAGTGCCATTCGCATCACGCACACGGGCCAAGGGCGCGTCGGGTTGTTCAAGGATGGTGGAATAGTGAAACTCATGCCCGCGCAGTTGCGCGCCCGGTGCATAGCCGGGCAGGGGTGCGGCCAGTTCTGCCTGACGATACCCCAGATGCATCTTCCGCTTTTCATAGGATGTCACCAGCCCCAGCAATCCTGCCATTTGGTGGCGCACACCGTCTTTGTCGATCAGGCCCGCGCCCATGGCCATGTAGCCGCCGCATTCGCCGTGAACGGGTTTTGTTTCGGCAAAAGACTGCATCGCGTCACGGAATGTCTGGGCCGCGGCCAGCTTGCCTGCGTGCAGTTCCGGGTATCCTCCGGGCAACCAGCACACATCGGCGCGATCATCTGGTGCCTCGTCGGCAAGCGGGGAAAACGGCATAACCTCGGCCCCGGCAGCGCGCCAGCTTTCCAGAAGATGAGGGTAGACGAAGGAAAACGCCTCGTCGCGGGCAAGGGCGATACGTTGGCCGGGCGGCGGCGTGTTCGTTGGGGTGACGTTAAGTACGTTTGTGGTCTGTGCAGAGGCCCGCAGGGCGGCAATGTCGATATGTTCAGCAATGAACGCGCCCGCCGCGTCCAAAATCCGCTCTAACTCTGGCTGTTCTTCGGCTTGGACCAGCCCAAGATGCCGTTCCGGCATTTCAACGGTTTTCAGGCGTGGCAGTGCGCCGAATACGGTGATCCCCGCAGCCTCCATCCCGGCGCGGACCAACGCTTCGTGGCGGGGGCTGGCGACGCGGTTCAGAACAACGCCTGCCAGTTTGGTGTCGGGCCGCATCGCCGCAAAACCCATTGCCACAGCGGCGGCAGATTGCGCCTGTCCCGATACATCCAGCACCAGCACCACGGGCCAGCCCGCAAGGGCCGCAATATCCGCGCTGGCCCCGGTGCCGGTTTCACCCGGCTGGGCAACCCCGTCAAACAGGCCCATCGACCCTTCGGCCAGAATAAGGTCCGCACCATCAGCCGCGCCCAGCAATCCGGCGATACGCCCTTTGCCCATCGACCAACTGTCAAGGTTCACGGATGTGCGCCCGGCGGCCGCGCGGTGAAACGCCGGGTCGATATAGTCCGGCCCGCTTTTGAACGGCTGAACGGCAACGCCTTGATCACGCAGCGCGCGCAACAGGCCCAGCATCAGGGTGGTTTTGCCCGTGCCCGACGCAGGGGCAGAAATTAACAGGCCAGCGGGCAGCATTATTCACCCTCCGGGAAGCGCGGCTCGGTTCCGACGGGGCGGAAACGGCGGTCATAGTCGCCCGCGTAAAGGCAGCTTTCGTTGAACTCTTCGGCACCAATGGCGTGCCCAACGAGGATCAAGGCGGTGCGCCCGCGTTCCCCTTCGGTGGCTTCTTCAAGCGTTTCCAGCGTTGCGCGTACAATGCGCTGATCGGGCCAAGTGGCGCGCCAAATGACGGCGACGGGGCAATCCGCGCCGTAATGCGGTGTCAGCTCTTCGATGACACGTTCCAACACATGCACGGACAGGTGGATGGCAAGGGTCGCGCCGGTGGCCGCGAAATTGGCCAGCGTTTCGCCGTCGGGCATCGCGCTGGCGCGGCCTGACGTGCGGGTCAGGATTACCGACTGGGCAACGCCTGGCAGGGTAAGTTCCGCGCCCAAAGCTGCCGCAGCTGCGGAAAACGACGGGACACCCGGCGTCACGTCATAGGCAATGCCAAGCGCGCGCAATCGGCGCAGTTGTTCGCCCATTGCCGACCAGACAGACAGATCACCCGAATGAAGCCGCGCGACGTCCTGACCGTTGGCATCGGCTTCGGCGATTTCGGCCATGATTTCGTCCAGTGACATGGAGGCCGTGTTCACAATCTTTGCGCCTTCGGGGCAGTGCGACAACAGCGCCTCGGGCACCAGCGAACCGGCGTAAAGGCAAACCGGGCAAGCGGCGATCAGGTCGCGCCCACGCAGGGTGATAAGATCGGCAGCGCCGGGTCCTGCACCGATGAAATGCACTGTCATTGCGAAATTCCTTCTGCGATCGCGGCAGTTGCCATGCCGTCTTTTGATGATACGCGCGGGCCCAACAGTTGCGCACCGGGGCCTGCGGCGGCAAGGGCCGCAGCCTCAGCCACCGAGCCGGTGCCGAATTGGGCCATGACGCGGTCAGATTGGGTTATGGTTTGTTGGGCTGCAAGCTCGGCTGGCGACACGGCGACAAGCGGCAGGGTCATGCGTTCGCTAAGGGTAACGATCTGCGGCGCTGCTGCTTTCACCTTTGCGGTGGCAAGGGCCTGAACGTTACCGCCAGCGGCTTCTAGCGCCTCTTGCAGCGAAGAAACGGGGGCATTTTCGCGAAAGCCGATCCCTGCAACCCTCATCGTGTCACGCTCCATTGGACGACGGGGCGGGCGCGGGCCCAGCCGCGCATGCGACCCAGCGGTTCGGCCTCTGCCAGTTCAACCCGCATCAGAGAGCCGCCCTTGTCGGCGTGCCAATTTGTGAACAGCATTTCGGTTTCAAGCGTCACCGCATTGCCCACCAGACGCGTGCCTTGCGGGATCCGTTCCCAGACGGCCGTAAGCAGCGCGTCAGAGGCACCGCCGCCAATGAACACAGCGTTTGGGGTGGGCAGGTCGTCCAGACGGTCGATGGCCTTGCCCTCAACCGCGGATAACCGATGCGCCAAGCCGAAATCCGTGGCGTTTTGGGTGATGTTGAGCATTCGATCCGCGCGCGCCTCGACAGCGGTGGAGGTTGCGGACGGCGCGGCAAGGCACCATTCGACCGAGACAGAGCCAGAGCCAGCCCCCAAATCCCAAAGCCGTTCGCCGGGGCGTGGGGCAAGGGCAGACAGCGTTAGCGCACGAATGGGCCGTTTGGTGATCTGCCCATCATGGGCAAACGTATCGTCGTCAAGGCCACAGGCGCGTGACAGCCCCGCCGCGCCACCAGCCAGAAGGCCAACAGCGACGGGATGCGCGATGTCGGAAAGGTCAAAGGCGTCCGCTGAAACGGTGCGAACCCGTTCATTCGGCCCCCCCAACGCCTCCATCACCGTCAGGGTCGACGGGCCGAAACCTTTGCTGGTCAGCCACGCCGCCAGTTCCGCAACGGCGGACCCGTCGCGCATCAAACATATTATCCGTGCGTCGCGGGCAAGGATCGGGACCAGCCGCTCAAACGGGGCTGCGTGCAGGCCGATGCACAGCGTTTCCTCCAGCCGCCATGCCAGGCGCGAGGCGGCAATGGAAAAGGTTGACGGCGCAGGATGGGCCACCCATTCGCCCGGTTCGATATGGGCGGAAAGCGAACCTCCGGCCCCGTGCCAGAACGGATCGCCCGATGCAAGCACGACAACCGGCTGGCCGCGCAGCGCCAAAACGGGGTCTACCGAAAACGGAACGGGCCATTCCCGCCCGCGATCACCTGCATCGCACAGCGCAAGGTGGCGCGGCGCGCCAAAAATAACCTGAGCTTTGGAAACGGCGGAACGGCTTGCATCTGATAGCCCACTCAGACCATCTTCGCCGATACCGACAATCGTCAACCAGGGGTCAACCATGACACGTATCCTTCTTCTCGGCGGCACGACAGAGGCATCGCGGCTGGCCAAAGCCTTGGCTGACGCAGGCGCCGATGCGGTGTTTTCCTATGCTGGCCGCACGAACAACCCCACGCAACAACCTTTGCCCACCCGGGTTGGGGGCTTTGGCGGTGTTGAGGGTTTGGAGGCTTATCTTAACGCCGAAAACATCACGCATGTGATCGACGCGACCCATCCCTTCGCCGCTCAGATGAGCATGAATGCCGTGGCCGCGTGTGCCAACACGGGCGTGTCGCTGTGCGCGTTTGAGCGCGAAGCGTGGACGCCCGACGCTGCGGACGACTGGCAGTTCGTTCCCGATATGGCGGGTGCGGTTGCGGCCTTGCCCGATGATCCCACGCGGGTCTTTCTGGCGATCGGGCGTCAGCACATTGCCGATTTCGCCGTCAAACCCCAGCACGATTACCTGCTGCGCCTTGTCGACCCGCCCGAAGGCGCGCTGCCGCTGCCCAATGCCGAGGCGGTCGTGGCGCGTGGCCCGTTCACGGTCGCGGATGACACCGGATTGATGGAAAATCACGGAACCCAGCTTATCGTCGCCAAGAATGGCGGCGGGCTTGGCGCACGCGCCAAACTGGACGCCGCGCGCGCGCTTGGTGTGCCGGTCATCATCATCGACCGGCCCGCCATTGCGCCACGCACAATCCTGCGCAGCGTGGACGAGGTGATGGGCTGGCTCCCTCATTCCGCGCGCCGTGGGGTGTAAACATATCGGCCAATGCGGCGCGTGTCGGGGTTGCCGACGATCACAACCGTGCGCATGTCGGCCATTTCAGGCGTGGCTTCGCCCAAGGTGACCGTGACGATCTTTTGTTCCGGCGTCGAAACGGCGCGCGCGAATGAAATCAAGCCGTTAGGGCCGCATTCTTCACGCAAAATCTCAAGTGCGCGGGTGAACTGATGTGGGCGGCTTTTTGAGCGTGGGTTATAAAATGCCATCGCAAACCCGGCCTGTGATGCAAGCCGAAGCCGCTTTTCGATCAGATCCCAAGGTTTCAGGTTATCCGACAGGTTGATCGCACAGAAATCATGGCCCAAGGGCGCGCCCATCTGGGCGGCTGCTGCGAACATGGCGCTGATGCCGGGCAGAACGCGAATGTCCAAGTCGCGCCAAGTCGGCTCGCCATTTTCCACCGCTTCGAACACGGCAGAGGCCATCGCGAACACGCCCGGATCACCCGATGAAACGACAACAACACGCTTTCCCTCTGCGGCCATCGAAAGGGCATGGGAGGCGCGTTCAACCTCGACCCGGTTATCGGTTGCGTGCAGGGTCAGCCCGTCGCGTGGCGCGACCCGCGCAACATAGGGAATGTAGCCGACAACATCGGTCGCTTCCGCCAAGGCCGCGGTAACCTCGGGCGTGACAAGCGCATCAGCACCGGGGCCAAGGCCCGCGATTGTGACCCAGCCGCTCATGGTCGCCGCCCATGGCCGTGCACGATGGCGATGGCGAAATAGGGGACGATATCGTCAATTTCGGAAAGCTTTTGAACGGTTTGGCCGGGCATGGTGCCCCGTTCGACCAACCACGCGGCGTCCAGCCGGCCTGCAGCCTTTAGCGCGCGCCGCAGTTTAGGTAGGTTGCGCCCGATCTTCATGAACACAAGCGCGTCAGACCCCTTGGCCCGTTCTGTCAGCTCTTCTTCTGGCAGGGTGGCCATCAGGACGGTCAGAACGTCATCGCCCCATGTGATGGGTTGATCTGTCGCTGTCCAACAGCCCGACATGCCGGTGATACCCGGCACGATCTCAACCTCTGTGCGGCCCTGCAGACGGGAATGGAGGTGCATGAAAGAGCCGTAAAAGAACGGGTCGCCCTCGCACAGAACGATCACATCGTCGGTCTTGGCCAAGGCGGCCAAACGGTCGGCCCAGTCGGCGTAAAACTCTGACAGGATGCGGTTATATTCGGGGTCCGAGAAATGGATTTCGGTCGTGACGGGGTATTCCATCGCGTATTCTGTCGCCTTTGGGTGCAGCATCCCTTCGACGATTTGGCGGGCCTGACCTTTGCGACCGGCCTTGCGAAAGAACGCCACGTGACCCGCGCCGCGGATCAGGCGATCGGCCTTAACGCTCATCAGATCGGGGTCGCCGGGGCCAAGGCCGACGCAGATAACCTTACCGCTCATACTCATTCCTTCCAACTGGCCAGCGCGTTAACCGCAGCCACAGTGATGGCCGATCCGCCAAGCCGCCCGGTTACAACCATTGACGGCACGGGCAGGTCTTCCATCAACGCGTCTTTGGATTCAGCGGCGCCGACGAAACCGACAGGGCAGCCGATGATCGCGGCAGGGCGCGGGCAGGCGGGGTCTTCCAGCATGTTTAACAGGTGAAACAGCGCGGTTGGCGCGTTGCCGATGGCGACCACTGCGCCCTCCAGATGCGGCCGCCACAGTTCCAGCGCGGCGGCGGATCGGGTGTTGCCCATTTCCTTGGCCATGTCGGGCACGGCGGGATCCCGCAGGGTGCAGATGACCTGATTGTCGGCGGGGAGGCGGGGGCGGGTGATGCCTTCGCTGACCATATAGGCGTCACACAGGATCGGCGCGCCATCGGCCAGCGCCTTGCGCGCAATCGCGGCCATATCGGGTGAAAAGCGCACGTCACGTTCCAACCCAACAAGGCCAGCGGCATGAATCATGCGCACCACCACGGATTCTTCGTCTTTGGTGAAACGGGCAAGGTCAGCCTCGGCCCGGATGGTGGCAAAGCTTTCAGCATAGATCGCCGCGCCGTTGGTTTCATAGGTGTGGGGCATCAGGGGCTCTTGAACAGTGTTTCGGGGTGGGTGGTCAGCATATCGGTCGTCAGCCCGGTTTTGACGGGTCCGTCCGATGCGCGACCCTTGTGGATCAAGTCAAATCGGTCGCCGGGTCGGGCGACCAACGTATACTCTGTGGCGGCGGGTCGGGCGCACCCCTTGGTGCAGCCTGACACGTGCAGTTGGGTGCCACTGGGGATGTGCGCGGCCAATGCACGGGCCAAAAGGCGCGTTTCGCCAAGCGCTTGCGGGCAGGCTGGCGCGCCTGTGCAGGCAACGACGTTCAGCAATTGCGCATCAGGCGACGTGATCGTGCCAGCGATGCCCGACATTTCCTGCGCGCCTTCGACCAAGACCATGCGCCATGGTGTTACGCGAAGGGGGCCGCGCTTGGCGATTTCTTCCAAGGTCGCGGCGGTTAACTGGCCGAACTCAAACGCGATCAACGTGCCGCGGGTCGTTGGACCGGGGCTGGGGCGTTCGATGGGCGGTTGGGCGGTTACTGCGGTGAATTGGTCCGGGACTGGTGCTAAATGGCGCGCCATACGTCCACGCCCGTCAGGTGCCCCACCGGTTGCAACGAACCAGTGCGCAAGAGTCAGCGCCACAGACGCCGCGGTGTCTTTGGTTACGATTGCGCCCGTCGTCCGCCCTTCTGCGCGGCAGATCAGTTGACCATTCGCACCGCGTTCAATTCGGATATCGGCCGAGGCGCTGGCCAACACAGGCTGCACCCCGCAATCGACGGCGAAGCCGAATTTGCCGGGCAGGGTGGGCGCGTCCGGCGCGGCCAGGGCTTGCGTCAACGCAGCAGCGATTGTGCGCGTTTCATCCCCATCCTGCCAAAAGGGTGAAACGATGATGTTGCGCCGCGCTTCTTGTTCGGTTGTCTCGTCGATCAGGTCGAGCTGTCTTAGCCCGTCGATAAGCGCCGGATATGTATCCTCGCTTACGCCGCGAAGCTGCACATTCGCGCGTGACGACAGATCGATCAGCCCGTTCCCATGTTCCCGTGAAAGCTGAGCAATGCCAGCGGCTTGGTCTTGGGTTAGCCGCCCGCCACGGGGACGAATGCGCACAACCAACCCATCCCCGGATTGCATCGGGCGCAGGGCACCGGGGCACCAGCCGCGGATCACTGGCGCGCTCATCCTTCGGCCCCGATCGTTGCGGCGATGGAGTTGCGGCGCGTTACCCACAGGCCTGCCTGATGCAACGCATCAAACCGGGCGCGCATGGCGGCAAGGGCTTCGGGGTTTTCGGCTTGCATGAAGGCGACAAGGTCGTCCCGGCCAAGCGTCGCCTCGTGATACATGTCAAACAGATGCGCCGGGACCACGCCCGCCAGATGCGCAAACGCGGCCATGTGATCCAGCGTGGCGGCGATTTCGGCTGCCCCGCGGAAGCCATGGCGCATCATACCGCTGGCCCAATCTGGGTTGGCGGCGCGGGCGCGGGTGACGCGGGCGATTTCTTCGGTCAACGAACGTGCCTGTGGGGCATCGGGGCGCGTGGCATCCAGATGATAAAGCGCGGGCGCGGTGCCCCCCAAACGGGCGACGGCGGCGGCAAACCCGGCCTCGTGCGCGGCATAGTCTGACGCCAGCAGCACATCTGTTTCGGGCAGGTCCTGAAGGTGAACGAAAGCATCCGCCCCCTTAACGCGCTTTTCCAACGCATCGCGGGCGGGCGAAGAGGTGCCGCTGGCGTCAATCGCGTGGGAAGAGGCGTTCAGCCAAGCCTCCCCCGCTGCCGCGCGGGCCTCTGCGGTGTAATCTTCCAGCGCTTCGCCCATGTTCAGGCCGTATTGTCCGGGTTTGGGTCCGAACACGCGCGGGGTGGTGTGCAGATAGGGGTTATCGCCCGCGTCTTCCTCGCGCTCGGCCAAGGCAGCGGCGGCGGCTTCGAACATTTGCGCAAGGCCAGGGAATACATCGCGGAACAGGCCCGAAACCCGCAAGGTAACGTCGATGCGCGGGCGATTTAGCAGGGCCAGTGGTAGCACTTCGAACCCGCTGACGCGTTCTGACCCTTCGTCCCATTTCGGGGCCAGCCCGGCCAGATGCAGGGCCATGGCGAATTCTTCACCGGCAGTCCGCATTGTGGCTGATCCCCACAGATCAATCACCAACCCCTTGGGCCAATCGCCGTGGTCCTGAAGGTGCCTGCGCAACAGTTCTTCGGCCAGTTTCACACCTTGGGAATGCGCGGCGCGCGACGGAACGGCCCGCGGGTCAGTGGTGAACAGGTTGCGCCCGGTTGGCAGAACGTCGGAACGGCCCCGGAATGGTGACCCCGAAGGGCCGGGCGGGACGAAGCGGCCCGATAGGGCAGCGATCAGGCCGCTGGCCTCGCTGGCGCCACAGTCGCCCGTGCCGAATACGTGCAGCCCATCGCCATACTGGCTTTCCTTGATGTCGCAGACGAAGCGGTCGATACGCGTAATCGCCTCGGCCGGGCAGGTGTCGGGTGTCAGGCCAAGGTCGGCTTCAACCCCGGTGCCCTGCGCCTCGGCCCGGATATCTTCGATCAGGCGGTCGCGGCGGGCGGGGTCTAGCCCGTCGGCGGTGGAATATTCATCCAGCAGGCTTTCGAGCCGCCCCATACCTTCGGGCAGTTTCGTCTGCGCCAGCGGCGGGGGCAGGTGGCCAATGGTAACCGCGCCGATACGGCGCTTGGCCTGCGCGGCCTCGCCGGGGTCATTCACGATGAACGGATAGATAACGGGCATCGCCCCGGTCAGCGCCTCGGGCCAGCAATCGTCAGACAGGGCCACGGCCTTGCCCGGAAGCCATTCCAGCGTGCCATGCGCGCCAATATGGATCAGCGCGTCGGCCTGCGCCTTCAGCCACAGGTAAAACGCAACATAGCCATGGCGCGGGGTGCGGGCGAGGTCGTGATAGTCGTCGGCGCGTGTCTTCACCTCGCCCCGTTCGGGTTGCAGCGCGATCAGCGCGTTGCCGGAACGGAGGGCTGCGAAGTGGAAGGTGCCGTTCTTGACCGATGGGTCATTCTCAGCCGCGCCCCAAGCTTCGGTCAGGTCATCGCGAAGAGGTTCGGGCAGCTTGGCCAACGCCGTCAGGTATTCTGCAACCGGCCATTCGCAGGTCTGGGTGAGCATGGCTTTGCCAAGGTCGGCGACTTCAGTGGTTTCGAAACCATCCCCAGCAAGACCGGTAAGGATTGCGTTTGCTGATGCCAGCGCGTCCAGCCCAACCGCATGGGCCAGTTGATGTGCCTTGCCCGGATAGGTCGATAGGATTAGCGCGACCTGTTTGTCGGCGTTGGTCTTTGTGCCCAGCGCGTGCCAACCCGCGACACGATCCGCGATGGCGGCTATCCGCGCGTCGTTTGCACGGTGGGCAAAGCGGGAATATTCCAAATCTGGGTCACGCTTTGACGGAGCCTTGAAGCTGGCAACGCCGGTGAAAATGCGCCCGTCCACCTCTGGCAATACCACATGCATGGCCAGATCGGCGGGGGAGAGGCCGCGCTCTGCCTCGGCCCATTCTTTCTTGCGGGCGGTGGATAGGGCGACCTGAAACACCGGGCAACCGGCGGCGTTCAGGGGTGATGGCGCGCCATCGGCACCTTGGGCGGAAAAGGCAGTGGCGTTGACGATAACCGAAGGGCAAAGCGTTTTGATCTGATCACGCAGCCACGCGGACGCGACGGGTTGTTTCAGACTAGGGGCAAAGGCACCAACAGCGTGAAACCCGCGTTCCTCTAGCGCCGCGATCAGTGCATCAACGGGCGAAGTATCGGCTGACGTCAGGTACGAGCGGTAAAAGCTGACCAGCGCCAGCGGTTTTTCTGATGGTTCCGGGGCGGGTACGACCCCTTGGCCGGGACGGTAAAACCCGAAGTCGGGCACAGTTTTTTCACCCAGTACCGGACCAGCATAAAGCCCAGCCGCCAAAGCCAGTTGCGCCAACGCGGCCTGCGCAGCCACCGCGCCGCCTGCGTCACACAGGTGCTGAAGCCGGCGCAGGGTGGACACGGGCAGAGTGGACAGTTCATCCAGCCGCGCGTCTTCGCGACCATCCGCCGGAAGCACCGCCAGCGCGATGCCCTGACGGCGGGCCATATCCTGAAGCTGGGCTAGGCCATAGGGCCAATAGCTTTCGCCGCCGATCAGCCGCACCAGAATGCCTTTGGCACCTTCCAGTGTCTGTTCGGCGTAGGTATCGACCGACAAAGGATGGCGCAGCGCCACAAGGTTGGCCAGCCGCAAGGTCGGCAGCTTGCCGTCGGCACGATGCCAGCCCGCCGCGAAAGCGCCAAGGTCACTGTCGGAAAACGACAGCACCACCAGATCGGCGGGCGTTTGGCCCAGATCCGTCGGGGTATCGGTTTCCTCTAACCCGTGGCTTTCGCGAAAGACGACATGCATCGTTGGTTAGCCTTCCAGCACGGCGCGGATTGCGGCGGGGTCGATGTCGTGATGTTCGCCAATTACCACCAGCTGGGTTTGGCGCGGAGTGTCGCCCCAAGGGCGGTCATATTGGGCGCGAAGGCGTTCGCCCACGGCCTGAACCAGCATCCGCATCGGTTTGCCCTTTACGGCAACATAACCTTTCACACGCAGAACATGCTGTTCGCGGGCAAGGCGGATGATCGCGGCCTGAAGCGCGTCTGGGTCTTCAACTTCGGGCAGGTCAATCACGACGCTGTCGAAATCGTCATGTTCGTGATCGTGGTGACCATCGTGATGCGAGGGGCGCGCCTCTAGGTCATCTTCGGCGGCGGCGTTCAGGCCAAGGATCACGCGCGGGTCAATCACGCCTTCGCTCATCGGCAAGATGGGCAGGGTGCGGGGCGTTTCAGCCTCGATGACCTTCTTCGCGGCAGCAAGGCCAGCTTCGCCCGCCAGATCGGCCTTGGACAGCAGAATGATATCGGCACAGGCGATCTGATCTTCGAACACCTCGGACAGGGGTGTTTCGTGATCGAGGCTTTCGTCGGCGGCGCGCTGCGCCTCAACGGCTTCGACGTTGGGCGCGAAACGGCCTGCGGCAACGGCTTCGGCATCGGCCAGCGCGATCACGCCGTCAACCGTGATGCGCGAGCGAATGGCAGGCCAATCGAACGCTTTCAAAAGCGGCTTGGGAAGGGCAAGGCCAGAGGTTTCGATCAGGATATGTTCAGGCTGTTCTGGCAGGGCCATCAACGCCTCGATCGTGGGGATGAAATCATCGGCCACGGTGCAGCAGATGCAGCCATTGGCAAGCTCCACGATATTCTCGGCCGGGCAATCGGGTACCGCGCAGGATTTCAGGATGTCACCATCCACGCCCGCCGTGCCGAATTCGTTCACCAGAACCGCCAGACGCTTCCCCTGAGGGTTCATCATCAGGTGCCGGATCAGCGTGGTTTTCCCGGCGCCAAGAAAGCCGGTGATGACCGTAACTGGAATTTTGGAAAGTTCAGACATTCAGGTTTACTCCTGCGGGGGGATGCGGGCGATAGATTGTTTTCGGAAGATGACGGGGCGTTCGCGCCAAGGCACCAGCCCGTCTTCGGTGGCGGCATAGGCGCTGGCACCTTGCACGATTTCTGGGACGTGTTCTGCTGGATCAAGGTTGCCATAAACATAGGTCCAGCGACCCGGGCCACCGGTCAGCGCGATGGAGCAACCGTTGGAACAGGCCGACAGGCATTCGACCCCACGCAAGGTCACACCTTCGGGCAGGTCTGCGGCCTCTAGCGCGTTCAAAAGGTCGGTGCCGGGGCGGGGCGCTTCGGCGTCATCCGGCACACCACGGCGGCAGGTCGTGCAAACATTGATCGTTATCCCGGCCATCACGTGCCTTCCATTTCAGGAGCGAGGGGAGATTGCCAGCCGGGGACCGATCGGATGAGAAAGGCCCAGTGCCGGTCGCGAAACACCCCGTTCGCCCGTTGCGTCAACATGCGTTGGCAGGTCTCCCGGCTTGCGGATTTCGGGGCGTCTGCCCCGGTGGCCCGCCTGCCTTCCCGGCCTTTGGGCCAGTGGCACGGGGACCTCTCCGGTCACGGTCGCGGGGGCGGCTGCGCTTCGACTTGGACCAATGAATGGTCGCAAAGCCTGTCGCATTCCCTCTTCGCCTGTCATAGACAGGAACCAACACCGCCTCACCTGAGGCATGAGCCGCCCCCTTGTCAAGCAAAGGATGATTGCATGAGTGACCCCGCGCCCAACGAAGACGCACGCCACGCCGCGAAGATGGCCAAAAAGAAAGCCGCGCGGGACAAGATCATGGCGACGAAAGAGGGCGAAAAGGGCCTGATCATCGTTCACACCGGGCCGGGTAAGGGTAAAAGCTCCTCTGGTTTTGGAATGATTTTGCGCTGTATCGCCCATGAAATGCCCAGCGCGGTTGTCCAGTTCATCAAAGGCGCGTGGCAAACCGGCGAGCGGACGTTGATCGAAGAGAACTTCCCGGACCTGTGCCAGTTCTACGCAATGGGTGAAGGGTTCACCTGGGAGACCCAAGACAAGGCGCGCGACATTGCCGCAGCCCAAAAGGGTTGGGAAAAGGCGAAAGAGTTGATCCGTGATCCCGAGATCAAGATGGTCTTGTTGGACGAAATCAACATCGCGCTTCGGTACGACTATCTTGATATCGCGGAGGTTGTTGATTTCTTGCAGACTGAAAAACCACCGATGACCCATGTGGTTCTGACTGGCCGCAACGCCAAGGAGGAACTGATTGAGATTGCTGATCTGGTGACAGAGATGACTTTGATCAAGCATCCCTTCCGATCAGGCGTAAAAGGTCAGAAGGGTGTGGAGTTTTAAGGTTACAAGCGGGGGCGCTGCCCCCGCACCCCCGAGGTATTTAGAACCAAGATGAAAGCAACGTTTTGTTAACTTTGATCCGCGAAGATCGGGCTGCGGTACAGGGAGAGGTCCCGATGACCGCGCAAGGTGAAAGCGCCGCGCCCCTATTGCCGTTTACGCATGGGGTGCGGTGCCGATCCGCAATTTGGGCATTATCTTTCATCTTGGCGATAAATACCTCCGCCGGAGGCTCCTACAGCGAAGCCAGATGCAACGTTGGGGGGCTGCAATGACCGCGCTAATGATCCAAGGGGCGGGTTCCAATGTGGGCAAGTCGATGTTGGTGGCTGGGCTTTGTCGGGCGGCGCGGCGTAGGGGGCTTAGTGTTGCACCGTTCAAGCCACAGAATATGTCTAACAATGCAGCGGTGACGGTGGATGGTGGCGAGATCGGGCGGGCCCAGGCTTTACAAGCGCTGGCCTGCGGGGTTGAGTTGCACACTGATATGAACCCTGTGCTGCTTAAACCTGAAACCGATACCGGATCGCAGGTTGTTGTTCAGGGGAAGCGGCTGGCGACGGTCAAAGCCCGTGAATATGCGGCGCTGAAGCCGCGGCTGATGGAAAGCGTGTTGGAAAGCTTTGACCGGCTAAGAGCATCATATGATTTGGTGATTGTTGAGGGGGCTGGCAGCCCGGCCGAGGTTAACCTTCGCAAAGGTGATATCGCGAATATGGGGTTTGCCTGTGCGGCGGGTTTACCTGTTGTCTTGACGGGCGATATTGATCGCGGAGGGGTGATCGCGCAGATCGTTGGCACGCAGGCCGTTTTGGATCATGCCGAAAATGAAATGATCGCGGGGTTTCTGATCAATAAATTTCGCGGCGATCCGACGCTGTTCGATGATGGCTATCGCTTGATCGAAGAACGGACCGGCTGGCGTGGTTTCGGCGTTGTGCCGTTCTTTTCCGAGGCATCAAAGCTGCCTGCTGAGGATGCACTTGATCTATCGCGGGCGCAAACCGGGAAGGGGTTGCGAGTTGCGTGCCTAACGCTGTCGCGTATTGCGAACTTTGATGATCTTGACCCGCTTTCCCAAGAGCCGAACGTTGAACTGTTTATGGTGAAGGCCGGTCAGCCTATTCCCGGCGATACCGATTTGGTGATCATTCCCGGTACGAAATCCACGCGGGGTGATCTGGCCTATCTTAGGGTGCAGGGTTGGGATGTGGATATTGCAGCTCATGTCCGCAGGGGTGGCTTTGTCTTGGGGATTTGCGGCGGCTATCAGATGCTTGGCGACGTGGTGAATGACCCTGAGGGCATCGAAGGCGCGCCGGGACATTCGGCTGGTCTTGGGCTGTTGGCCTTGTCCACAGAGATGACACCTGACAAGCACCTGACCCGTGTCAGCGCTACGCATGCTGCATCAGGGACACCGATGGAGGGGTATGAGATACATATCGGTCGCACGGATGGTGCAGATCGCGCGCGGCCCTTCGCGGTGGTAGGCGGTCAGCCAGAAGGCGCGATGTCGCGCGATGGGCGGATCATGGGCAGCTATCTTCATGGGATGTTCGCGCAGGACCAGTTCAGGGCCGCGTTTTTGGAAGGGCTTGGCGCGCAGACCTCAAACCAAAGCTATTCGTCGGTTGTTGAGCAGACCTTGGATGCGTTGGCTGACCATCTGGAACACCATGTGGATGTGGATGGGCTTTTGGCGCTGGCGCGTTAACGGGTTTCCCATTCCGTTTCGCTGTTTTCCTGCCAGCCCGCGCGGTGCAGAAGCGGTGTGTCGTCCTTGAATTCGGGCAAGCCAACGCAAAGATATGCGCTGAATTCCCAACCTTCTGGTGTGTCGAAAATTTCTTCCACGCGCTCGGGGTCAAGGATTGATACCATGCCGACCCCGATGTTGTGCGCGCGTGCTGTCAGCCACAGGCTGTAGATCGCCATGGCCGTCGATTGGCGCAGTGTTTCGGGCATGGTGCGCCGTCCAAGGCCGCGTCCGGCTGTGGGATCAACGGCGGTGAATATCGCCAGATGCTCGGGTGCGACATCAAGGCCAGCAAGCTTAAGCCGCATATACTCGGCGCGGTCCTGAGTGCCATAAGCGGCGGCGGCGGCGGCGTTGCACCGCTCAAATTCGGCTCGGACCTTGGCGCGCAGTGTCGGATCAGTCACGCGCAGAACACGCCATGGGCGCGCGTTGCCCACGGATGGGGCAAGGTCCATCGCTTCGCGAAGTGGGGCAAGCTGTTCGTCGGTCAGCGGGTCGGGGCGAAAATGGCGGGTGTCACGCCGCCACCGAAGGACGTCTTTCAGCAATTCGGCATGTTGTTCAGCGAATTCCATCGGGTCCCTCCCGCAATGCGGTTTCCAGCCGGGCCCATTCTGCTTCGTCCCCGGGAAGCCCAAGGCGAAGGTAGGTTGGCGACCACGGAAAGCTGCGCGTCCAGATATGGGTGTTGGCCAAGTGGTTCTGTGCGGCGACGGCATTTGGGGTGTCGTAAAGCCGGAACAGCTCGGTTCCGCCGACCAACTGCCAGCCAGCGGTATTTGCCAGCGCATCAATACGTGTGGTTTCACCGATCAGCCGCTTGATGGTCCTTGCGGCCCAAGGCTGATCTGAAAGCGCGGTGCGGCCAATCTGAACGGCGGGGCCGGAAATGGGCCAAGGCCCGGCCATTTCAGACAGGTCTGCGATGTCCAGCGGGTGGCCCAGAACGAACCCAAGCCGCAGCCCGGCAAGCCCATAGAATTTGCCGAAAGATCGCAAAACATAGAGACCCCGCTGCGTGCCCACCATACCTGCGATAGACAGGTCCGGTCGTGCGTCGGCGAAGCTTTCGTCAACGACCAGTTGCCCAACAGATTGGAAAAGCGCCAACAGGTCTGCGGGCTGCATTTCGCGCCCATCGGGGTTGTTGGGGTTCACAAGAACCGCCATGTCGGCCCCGGCTAAATCATTGGGTGCCTGAACCTCTTCCACGGTCCAGCCTGCGGCCTTCAGGCTTGCGGCGTGTTCGTTGTAGGTCGGCGATAGAACCTTGGCGTGGCCGGGTTTGCCTAGGCGCGGGATCATCTGAATGGCGGCTTGCGCGCCTGCAAGCGGCAGGATCGCGGCGTTGGTGCGATAAGCGTCGGCTGCGGCGTCGGAAAGTGACTTGATCGCGACCTTGGTTGGCAAAGCGGCCCATCCCTCTGGTGTTAGGTCGGGAATGGGATAGGGCACGCGATTGATGCCGGTGGACAGGTCGATCCATCCTGTCCGGGTGCCGCCGAATTCGGCAATCGCCCAGTCAATATTCCCACCGTGATCGCGCATTATCCCTCCACCCTAGATCAGCGCAAATAGCGCAAGCAGGGTGCAAAGGGCAAGCATCGCCCTGACATAGAGGGCAAGGCCGCGTTTCAGATCGCTGGGCGTTGGGTCGGGCATCGGGGCGTTCACCCATGGCTCATCTGCGACGTGGCCGTCGTAAACTCTTGGCCCCGACAGACGAACACGAAGGGCGCCTGCCATCGCGGATTCAGGCCAGCCAGCATTGGGCGAACGGTGTTGATGCGCATCACGCCACATGCTTTTCAACGCTGTTACCGGGCGGGCCGACGCGGCAGCGAATAGCAGGCCTGTCAGCCGCGCGGGGATCAGGTTTACCACGTCATCAATACGCGCGGATGCCCAGCCGAATGCCTCGTGTCGGGGGGTGCGATGGCCGATCATGGAATCCAGCGTGTTGATTGCCTTATAGGCCGCAATCCCCGGCAGACCGAGGAGCGCGCCCCAAAACACCGGCGCGACAATGCCGTCGGATGTGTTTTCAGCCAGACTTTCCAGTGCGGCGCGGGCGACGGCGGGTTCGTCAAGCTCTGATGGATTGCGGCCAACGATCATGGCAACCGCTTGGCGGGCGGTCGATAGATCACCCGCGATCAGGGGCCGGGCAACTGCGGCAACATGTTCGTGCATCGACCGCGTCGCGACAAGCGGCCATGCCAGAATGCCAGTCAGCACCGTGCCAAGCCATCCGGCGGGCAGGGCGAGGGTGATCATCAGCGCGGCACCGCCCGCGATTGTTATCGTAATAAGCGCGGTCAAAACCCCGGCCAGCTTTCTGGCCGGCGGCGTCGCGTCGGGCCTGTTCCACAGCTTTTCCAGCGCGTTGATCAGGGCGCCAAGCCACGTCACCGGGTGCCCGATCCGCGCGAACAGAGCATTTGGCCAGCCGATGCAGGCGTCCAATGCCATCGCGATCAGCATTGCAAGGGGCCACATCATACGTGTCCTCCGGCGTTGAACTGCACGATCTGGCGGGCCCCTGCGGCGCGCAGCGCGGCTTTGGCGGATTGTGGCACTTGGTTCGGCGAAAAAATCAGCCCGCGGGCAGAACCTGTGTGGGCGATGACGATGCCCAATGCGCCAAGTTCGGTTGCCAGTGCGATGATCGGGTCATCGGGCGTATGGCGCATGGCCAGCGTGCGCTGCGCAGATTGGGATGACAGATGCGCCAATGCCGAAAGGTCAGCCGCCTTGGCCGCAGCTTTCCATTCCGCAACAAGGTCAGCGATATCTGGAAATTCTGTATCCGCCGGGTCGGTGCGCCGATGGGGGCCGAAAAATCCCCCGATGACATCAAAGGCAGGGAGGGGCGGCAGATGCTCCATCACCTCACCAATACGAGAGGCCCAGAGCAACCTTTCTGGCGCCGGGAACATCAACGGATCACTTGCGCCCTCAACCGCGATGCAGGCTTTGGCAAGGTCTTCGGGGGCGATGTCACTGCCCGTCAGCCGCGCCAAAGCGACCAGCGCAGCAGTGGATGCGCCCGCGCCGCCACCGGCAGGCATTGTGGCGCGCAGATTGATGCGCCCACGCACCCCACGACGAATACGGGCGAACAGCGCGCGCGCCTGCGTCTGGTTAACAAGGCGCTGGCCGCCACCGTGGATGTTTAGGGTTCGGCCCGAATGGAAGGTTCCGCTGACGCTCAGGGCTGGGCAAGGCAACGAGACAAGCGCAACGGGGCCAGCAGGGCCAAGCCGGCCCTGCAACAGTTCGCCGAAATGCCCGGCGACGTGGGTGTCGCTTGTTATTCTGCGCATTGGTTCACGCCCTGCACGGAAAAACCACCCCCGGGGAGGGCAAGGATTTTGGTGATCGAAAGCGGCGCAACCTCAAAGCTAAGGGCGGCGGGGACGGTGCCCATGGCAAGTGCAAGCGTAGCGCGGATTGTGCCCGCATGGGCAACGACGGCCACGCGTTGGCCGCAATGATCCGCGCCGATCTGCGCAATCTCTGGCGCGATGCGGGCGCAGAGGTCAGCAAAACTTTCGCCATTCGGGGGGCGGTGCGCGGCCAGATCTGCCAGTGCAAGGGTACCAAGGTCGGGCAAGTCCGCATAGGCGATGCCTTCCCACGCGCCGAAGTCTTGTTCCCATAGGGCGGGCTTTGTCTGAGCTGCGGCACCTTGCCCAGGCCAAATAGCCTCGGCCGTTTGCAGGCATCGCTGTGCAGGGCTGCAGATGACGGTATCAGGCGTGCCCAAAGCATCGCGAAGCCAGCTGATTTTAACGCCGTCGCTACAATCTGCCGGAAGGTCCGTACGCCCATAGAGCAGACCGTTCGACTGTACCGGAGCATGCCGGATAAGCACCAGCTCTGTCGCTTCGTTGGTCTGCACGGTCGCATATCCTCTTTCGTTTGCCGCCTGTTTCTGCTTTGTCAGCGAGCCATGAGCAAGACGATACTGATAACTGGCGGCGCCCGATCCGGAAAAAGCGCAATCGCCGAGGCGCAGGTGATGAACATCGCCCCGCGCGCGGTCTACATTGCCACCGCGCAGGTGCGCGACGATGAAATGGCCGATCGTGTGGCCAAACATCAGGCACGACGCGGCGCGGAATGGACAAACGTGGCAGAGCCCATCGACCTGATCGGCGCGCTGAAACGAACCGACGGGCAGGGGCCACGGTTGGTGGATTGCCTGACGTTATGGTTGACGAACCTTATGCTGGGCGATCACGACTGGCGCGGGTTGGGGCGCGAACTTGTCGCCGGTCTTGCCGGGCAATCCGATCCGGTGGTGTTTGTGACGAATGAAGTGGGCGGCGGTATTGTGCCCGAAAATGCCCTTGCGCGTGCGTTTCGCGATGCAGCGGGGGAGCTGAACCAATGGGTCGCGGCAGAGGCTGATGAGGTCTATCTGGCTGTCGCGGGCCTGCCCTTGAAGGTGAAACCGAATGACTAAGCCACTTTTCCCGATCACCAAGCTGTCTGATCTGCACGGGCTTGCCGAAGCGTTACCAGCGGCGGATGCAACGGCGGCGGATGCCGCGCGCGCCCGTCAGGCAAGCTTGACCAAGCCGCCCGGTTCCCTTGGTCGTTTGGAGGAGCTGGCAGAGTTTATGGCTATGTGGCAAGGCACCGACCGGCCAAAGATCGACACCGCCCAAGCGCTTGTTTTTGCGGGAAACCACGGCATTTGTGCGCAGGGCGTGAACCCGTACCCCCAAGAGGTGACAGCGCAAATGGTTGCCAACTTCGAAGCGGGCGGCGCGGCGATCAACCAACTGTGCCGCGCAAACGGCGCTGAACTGTCAGTGATTGCGCTGAACCTCGAAAACCCCACCGCGGACTTCACCCAAGCCCCCGCGATGAGCGAGGCTGAATGCCTTGAGGCCCTGAACAAGGGTGCAGCTGCGGTGGATCAATCCGCCGACATCTTGTTGCTGGGCGAAATGGGGATCGGCAATTCCACTGTCGCTGCGGCGCTGACATCTGCGTTGTTCGGCGGCGATGTGGCCGGATGGGTCGGCCCCGGAACCGGGTCGGACGCAGACGGGCAGACGCGCAAATGCCGCGCGATTGATGCGGGTCTGGCCCGACATGCCGATGCAATTGGCGACGCACCGGCCATTCTTGCGGCACTTGGTGGTCGGGAACAGGCCGCCATTTGTGGCGCAGTACTGGCGGCGCGTGCGGCGGGTATTCCGGTGATTTTGGACGGTTTCATCTGCACTGCTGCGGCGGCTGCACTGTTCGCGACAGATCCACGACTGTTGGATCACTGCCTTGTTGGTCATGCCAGCGCAGAGCCGGGCCACCGGTTGTTGCTGGAAAAGCTGAACAAACGCCCTGTTCTTGAATTCGATATGCGCCTAGGCGAAGGGTCGGGGGCGGCTGTGGCGCTTGGGATTATCCGCTCGGCTCTTGCCTGCCACAACGGTATGGCCACCTTTGGCGAGGCTGGAGTGTCCGAAGGATGAGCAGACCGGGCTGGATAATGGCTCGCTTGGCCGAACTGCAATTGGCCATCATATTTTTGACCCGCTTGCCCGCAGGGCGCATGCGGGACGGAAGCCTTAGCATTGGCGCATCCGCGTGGGCATGGCCCGTGGCCGGTGTGTTTGTCGGCGGCATCAGCGCCTTGATCTACGCGGCGGCTTGGGGCCTTGGCCTTCCGGCTGGGCCGTCGGCGGTCCTGGCGCTTGGCGCTGGGATACTTGTCTGTGGTGGGCTGCATGAAGATGGGTTCGCTGATCTTGCCGACGGCTGCGGCGGCGGGCGGGACCGGGCGCAAAAGCTTGAAATCATGCGTGACAGTAGGATCGGCGCCTACGGCGTTCTGGCTGTTATCTTTTCCTTTGGCTTGCGCGCCAGCGCAATAACAAGCCTGTCTGACCCATTGCTGGTCATTCCGTGCCTGATTGGAGTCGCCGCCGCCAGCCGTGCGCCGATGGCGGTGTGGCTTTATCTGTTGCCTGCCGCGCGGGAGGATGGGCTTGGGCATTCTTCTAAACAAATCAACGGCATGGCGGTCATTGTTGCCATTACCTTCGGCTGCATCTTCCTGCTTCCGCTGGGTGGCATTGCGGTGTTGAGCGTCGCGATAGCAGTGGCTATCGGTTCGGGTGCAGTGGCCGCGTTTGCGGTGCGTCAGATTGGGGGGCAGACGGGCGATGTGTTGGGTGCGGTTCAGCAGGTTTCCGAAGTTGCCGCGTGGATCGCATGCTTGGCGGTCCTTGTGTGAAACCCGCTTAGCCCAGCATCTTTGGCAGAGTCTTTTGCAGCTTCTCCAGCCCGCCGGGCGACCAACCCAAGGCACGCAGGCGTTCGGTTTGCATCACGCTGACTGGTGTTTCAGAACGGGCCGGAAGCGGCGCCTGAACTCCGGTTTCTTGGGCAACCATTTCCAGCAGATCGCGCCGATCAAGCAGCAGGTCCGAAACGTTATAGGTGCCCGGAGCCGCGTTCAGAGATAGGTTCGCGGCCGTCGCCAAATCGTCGCCGTGCAGTTCGGTGCCAACACGGGGCGAAATTGGGCGGGCAGCAGCGAAATCTGCGAACAGATTGGCCCATTTATGCATCTGACCGGGGCCAGCGGGCCCGTAGACACCCGTGGCGCGCAGGCAGATCGGCGCGAAATCGGGGCTGGCCATATCGGCAAGGGCCTTTTCGGCCTGCCACTTCACCTCGCCGTAAAGCGTGACGGGTTTGGGCGGCAAGTCTTCGGTTAACGGTGTTCCGTCGGGATAGGCGCCATAGACCGCGCGTGACGACAGAAACACTAATCGCGGAACGCCTGAGCCCTTGGCCGATTGGAAGAGCTTGATCGACCCGTCCAAGTTTGCGCGGATAAATCCATCAGGATCGTCGCCTTCGCCACCACGATAGCGTCCCGGGATATGTGAAAACGCACAGTGAAACACCGCGTCATATCCGGTTAGGTCCGGCGCGTCGCCCAACGCGAACGGTCGGTGCGTGACAGTTTTGGAAAAGAAACCCGTGGGCGGTTCATGCCGGCTGAGAAGGGTGACATCGTCGCCCGCAGCGATGGCGTGTTCCACCAAAAACCGACCCACGAGCCCCGCGCCGCCTGTCACGGCGACCTTCATTTCGCAGGCTCCGGCAAATTGGTGACGTCGGGTATTGGGCCATCACCCGCAAAAGCGGCCCAAAGATCAATCAGTGGCTTCAATTTCTCAACCTTTTCATGGTCTTGCCATGGCTTTTCATACTGAAAATGCAGGATATGGATGTCGTCCCAACTCCACAAGTCCGGCATCGCGAACCAGACATATTGCAGCATGTTGTAATAGACCGGCAGGCCGTGCCAATCGGGAAAGAACTCTTGCAGGAAGGTCTGATCGGTCCGCCGCCAGAACGCGCCGGGTTGATCAAGTTGGATCAGCATTCTTTCAAAGGTGTCTTGGCTGGGGCATGCGGTGAACACGCCCGAATTCATCCGGTGAAAATCCGCAAGGCTTTCATAAACATTCGGGGCGGCGCAAAATTCGGGATAGTCGAACAGCTTGTCGCAATTGCGCAGGACCAATGTGTCAGCATCCAGAAAAACGACCGCTTTGTATTCGATCAGCTGCCACAGCCTCAGTTTAGCGAAGTTATCAAGCGGCGTGTGAAAACCCGGCTTGTTGCCCTTGGTGAACGGCGCGTTGGCATGAAGTCGGTCACGGGCGTGCGCCTGATTGAAGGCATCTGAGGTGGGCAAAAGTTCGGTTTTCACCAAACGCGCACCTAGGGCAGCAAGCGGCGCTAAGTCAGCGTGGCCAACCCCGCCAGTGTGCATGACCACCACGTCAGCCAAGCTTTCGCTTGCTTTAATAGAGCGGACCAAAGCCTTGGCACCCAACGCAAAATCAGCGTTGGTCACCAAGGTCACATAAGCGCGAGAGGACTGCGCCGGTTGTTTGGAAGTTTGGCTTATCATGAAACGGATTTCAGGCGTTTACCTTCTGGGTCGGTTTCGACACGGCTGGCAAGGTCTTTGGTCCATGCCGACACGGCGGGCACCCGGTTGCGATCGATCCGATGCGCATAGCGTTTTGCGACACCCACGACCTCGTCCAACAGACCTTCTTCCAGCGTGATGGGGTTTAGGCCGAGGCTCAGGAATTGATCGTTGCGGACGATTAGGTCGTTCTCCTCTGCCTCTTTGCGTGGGTTCGGAAGATAGGCAATACGCGCGCCAGTCATCTGCGAAATCAACCCCGCCAGATCGCGCACGCGGTGGGTTTCTGTCATTTGGTTAAAGATCTTCACCCGATCACCAGCCGCCGGTGCGTCCGACAGCGCCAATTCGATGCAGCGCACACTGTCTTGCAGGTGGATGAACGCGCGCGTCTGCCCACCCGTGCCATGAACAGTTAGTGGATAATCAATGGCTGCCTGGATCAAAAAGCGGTTCAAAACCGTGCCATAGTCGCCGTCATAATCAAAACGATTGATAAGCTGTTCGTGGCGGCGGGATTGTTCGGTATGCGTGCCCCACACGATGCCTTGATGCAGGTCGGTAATGCGCACGCCGTCGTTCTGGGCATAGAATTGAAACAGGATTTGATCCAAAGATTTGGTCATGTGATAGACCGACCCGGGGCGCGTGGGGTACAGGATGTCTTGCTGTTTTTTCTCGCCCGACAGGGTTTCGATATCGACCGGAAGATACCCTTCGGGGATCGCCGCGCCGATCGTGGAATACCCGTAGACGCCCATGGTACCCAGATGAACCAGATGCGCATCGATCCCGGTTTCAACCATTGCAGTCAACAGGTTATGCGTCGCGCTGACATTGTTGTTGACGGTATAAACCTTGTGGCGGTCAGACTTCATCGAATAGGGCGCGGCGCGTTGTTCGGCGAAATGGATGATGGCGTCTGGCTTATGTTCGGCCAACCACTGGCGCAAACGTTCGTATTCGGTGGCAAGGTCCAGCAGGTGAAAGTTAAGTTCGTGCCCAGTCAGGCTTTTCCATATCCGGCAGCGTTCTTGGATTGAGTCCATCGGCGTAAGGGATTGCACGCCAAGTTCTGTATCAATCCACCGGCGAGAGAGGTTGTCGATAATGTGGATTTCGTGCCCCTGATCGGACAAGTGAAGCGAGGTTGGCCAGCCGCAAAAACCATCGCCACCAAGTACTGCAATTTTCATCGAAATCTCCTCTCGGAATATTTTCAAAAAAATGGCCAATCGGCCTGCCGTTGAAATCTCGGATAAGGATGCAGCATGTAAATGTCATTTGAAAGTTTTGTGTCAAAGTCCGGGAAATCGGCAAGAATTTGCACGCATAGGTTCGACGGTTGACGCGGTGTTGTTAGCGGGCAGTGATGTAGCGTTTCAGCGTTTTGAAGAAAACATTAGCTTTGGATTGTAAGTCACCTTGATCAAATGAAATAAGGCTTTCTAATGTCCAGCTTTCCGTTGGCGATAGCTGGTTTAGAAGCGTGTTGCGAACGTCCTGATCTTCGGGCGAAAGCGGCAGATGTTTTGCCCCCTCTAGCACGACCAGAAGGTCATGTAGTTTTCGCATTATTCGAAAGGCATCAAGGTAGGATGCCAGCAGGCTTGGATCCGTGTGCCACGATGTTCCGCCAAATACCTCTTGGGTGACGCGTTGCCCGGCACCAGAGCAGTTATAGCGCACGCAGCCGCTGAAACCTTCGTGCTCTAGGCGGTCGTGGATTTCGCACAGATGTTGATCGTTCAAATTAGGGCAGGGAACGCCAGCAGGTTTGTCCAAGGCGAAATGGTCGGACTTGTCAAAAGCAAGGGTGATGCAGCACAGCGCGGCGCATCGGGAACAATCGGGAGCAAGAGATACGGGTTTCACGATCGATTCTTTGTGCGCTTGAAAGGGATGGGCATAGAAAACAAAAAACGCCGGAACAATCCGGCGTTTCAAGTGTTTGTATCATGAACGAGTGATTAACTGCCCCAGGAACGGACGACACCGCAATCCATATGTACGAAGTTAGACCCGGAATATTTGCCAACGCCACCGCCGTTGCACGCTTTCGCAGCGCGGAACATTTGGTTGACGGAGCGGCTTTTCATGCGCAGGTCAGCGGCCTGACCTTGCATGTGAAGCGAGTTCTTGGCGACACCGCGCGATTTGGAACGAAGCATGGCGTTGGTCTTTGGGCTGCGATAGCCCGACAGCAACATATATGGTTCGTCCGTATCCATCAGGTTATGCGCCGCGGCAATGATATCGATCGTCCGCAGGTCGATGCTTTTGGTCCCATCCGTGCGCCAGTCGCGCATGAAGTGGTTAATCTCTTTCGCGGATTCTTTGATGTAGTCGCCTTCGATCCAGTAGATCATGTTGATCTTTTCACCGGTCCGCCCGGAATACATCGAAATCGATCGAACATCGCCCGCTCCGCGGAGCAAACCGAAAGCTTTGGAGTAGGTGGGTGCGGCCGCAACAGTTGTTGCTGCGAATGCGCCAAGAATGCCGCGCCGCGTGATACCGTTGGTCATAAGAGTCATGTCTAGTGCGCCTGTCCCGTCGCTGCTCTGCCGCTATCCGCGGCTATTGTGCAATGTCTTCCCCAAGTGCCCTTGGTTTATGGCATATTTCGAATCGTGCTCCAAGCTTTGTTGTGACGAAATTCGCGCATGCCTGAAAAATCGGCAGAAATTTGCCAGAAAGATGGTTCGATGGTGTTTTTTAAGTCCGCGGCAGCAAGGCCACACTTCTTGGGAATGCGACACTGAAGGTGGACAATTTGGTGTTGTGTTAAGATGTGAGTGGACATGCACCTGCGTGGTCGGCGAAAATGGGGCCTACGCGCGAAACAGAAAAGTTGTGTGAGGTTCTTTGACATGTCTTTAGTAACTGCAAGGCCGGTTCTTACCCGCCTAGCTGCCAGTCTTTTGCTTTTTGCGTCGATGGTTTTTGTTGACGTCCCCAGCGCGCAGGCGCAGGTGACAGCGCTTAAACAATCCATCGCGGAAAGTGCTGCAAAAGATCCGGCTCTTGCCGAGTTTTATAAATCACGTGGCTACAAGCCGCTCTGGACCTCCAAATCAGATGCTCAGCGTCGCCGTGCCTTTCTTAAGGCGCTTGGCACAGCCGCAGATCACGGTTTGCCAGTGAACCGCTATGATGCGGATCAGCTTGCCAACCTGTTCCGTTCGGCCAAATCCGCGCGCGATATGGGGCGGGTTGAGGTTGAAGCCAGCAAAATGTTCCTGCAATTCGCACAAGACTTGCAGACTGGTGCCGTCAATCCAGCGCGCGTTGACAGCGGGATCAAACGCAAACCACCACGCCGGGATCGTCTGGCGCAGATGATTGCGTTCTCGAAAAGCTCTCCGCGCGGGTATTTGAAAAACCTGACCCCCAAAAGTGCTGAGTACACGCGCTTGATGAAGGAAAAGATGCGGCTTGAGCGTGTGCTAGGGAATGGTGGCTGGGGCCCAACCGTGGGCGCCAAGGCGCTGAAACCAGGTCAAAGCGGCGCGCAGGTTGTTGCTTTGCGCAACCGACTGATCGCGATGGGCTATATGAAACGGTCTGCTTCTCAGGCTTATGATGCAGAGCTGCAGAAGGCGGTTCAACTGTTCCAGCTGGATCATGGTCTTGCGACCGACGGTGTTGCAGGTGGTGGTACGCTGGCAGAAGTGAACGAGCCTGTCGAAAAGCGGCTGAGCCAAGTCATCGTTGCGATGGAACGCGAGCGTTGGATGTTGCCAGAGCGTGGCCGCCGCCATGTGTTGGTGAATATCACCGACTATCACGCGCAGATCATCGACAACGGCAAAGTCACATTCAAAACCCGTTCGGTTGTTGGCAAAAATGACGAAGACCGCCGCACACCCGAGTTTTCGGATGTCATGGAATTCATGGTCATCAACCCAACATGGAACGTGCCGCGTTCGATTGCGACCAAGGAATACCTGCCACTGCTAAAGCGGAACCCGAATGCTGTCAGCCATCTGCGTTTGGTCGACAATCGCGGCCGCACAGTCAGCCGTGGTTCGGTGAATTTCAGCCAGTACAATGAAAAGACGTTCCCATTTAACATGAAGGAGCCTCCCTCGCAGGGGAATGCGCTTGGGCTGGTAAAGTTCATGTTCCCGAACGTTCACAACATCTATTTGCATGACACGCCGTCCAAGTCCTTGTTTGGGCGTGAAACGCGCGCGTTTTCGCATGGTTGTGTGCGGCTGAGCGACCCGTTTGATTTTGCTTATGCGCTGCTTGCGCGTCAGGAAAAGGATCCGGTCGGTTACTTCAAGTCGCGTCTGAACACAGGCAAAGAAACCCGCGTTGATCTGGTAGAGCCGGTTCCTGTGCACATCATTTATCGCACGGCTGTGACGCAGGCGAAGGGCCGCACTCAGTTCCGACGTGACGTTTACGGCCGGGATGCGAAGATTTTCAACGAGTTGCGCAAGGGCGGGGTAGCACTCCGCGCAGTTCAGGGCTAAATCTCCTTCCAGTAGAACGATAGCGCGTGCAGGTGCAAAACCCTGCACGCGTGTTCGTACCGCCAAGAAGGGTTTAGATGGCTTACACGATCCGTGAAATTGCCGAACAGTTGGGCGCACGCGCCGAAGGTGATTTGAACCTTGAAATTGACTGTGCGGCCGAACCTTCTGATGCGGGTCCTTCTGCGTTAGCTTTGGCGATGGACCCTAAATATGGCGAAGGGCTGGCCAAGGGCCGTGCCCGCGCTGCGATCCTTTGGGAAGGTGCCGATTGGCGCGCATTGGGGTTAGAGGCGGCCATCTATGTGCCGCGCGCCCGTTATGCGATGTCCGGCCTTACGCGGATGCTTGACGCTGGGCCCGAAATCGCGCCCGGTATCCATTCCACAGCAGTGATTGATGAAAGCGCCTCTGTTGGTGCAGGGGCCGCGATTGGCCCATTTGTTGTTATTGGCCCACGTGCGAAAATTGGCGCGAATGCGCGCATCGCCTCTCATGTCAGTATCGCCGAAGACGCGGTGATTGGCGACGATGCGTTGTTAATGCAAGGCGTGCGGATTGGCGCGCGCGTCGTGATCGGGGCGCGTTTCATCGCGCAACCCGGTGCGGTGCTGGGTGCTGATGGGCTTTCTTTCGTGACCCCTGAAAAATCAGCCGTTGAATCGGTTCGTGAAAACATGGGGCAGGTTTCCAAAGCCGCAAAGCAAAGTTGGACGCGAATTCATTCGTTGGGTTCGGTCCGCATTGGTGATGATGTCGAAATCGGCGCGAACGCCGCGATTGACCGCGGCACTATCCGCGACACGCGGATCGGTTCGGGCTGTAAAATCGATAACCTCGTGCATCTGGCGCATAACGTTGTGGTGGGCGAGGATTGCCTGTTTGCCGCGCAGGTTGGCATTGCCGGTTCGACGACCGTGGGCAACCGCGTGGTCCTGGGCGGTCAGTGTGGCGTTGCAGATAATATCTTTATCGGAGACGACGTGATCGGCGGCGGAAGCACCAAATTCCTGTCGAATGTCCCGTCCGGCCGCGCCATGATGGGGTACCCGGCAATCAAGATGGAAGCCAATATTGAACAGTATAAAGGGTTGCGCCGCCTACCGCGTTTGTTCGCACAGGTCGCAGAGTTACAAAAAGCTGTTTCAAAGCTTGGACAGAAAGACTAAATCAGCATCGATGCCAGAGCAGGGGAACAAACCATGCCAGACACTGTGAAGGATAAGGTAGTTCAGATCATCGCCGAACAGGCGGTTCTGGATGTATCCGACGTAACGATGGACAACACGCTGGAAGATCTTGGGATCGACAGCCTTGGCTTGGTGGAATCGATCTTCGCGATTGAAGAGGCGTTCGATATCCAAGTGCCGTTTAATGCCAACGATCCCAGTGAAAGCGATTTTGACATTTCCTCAGTTGCCGCCATCGTTAAGGCAGTTGAGGGGCTGGTGGCCGACCAGAAAGTATGAAGCGGGTCGTCATAACCGGGCAGGGCACGATCAACTCGCTTGGTCATTCTGCGACTGATACTTTCGCTGCGATGGCTGAAGGGCGCTGTGGTATTGGTGAAATCGATATCCGCGATGTTGATCGGCTTGCCATTCGCATCGGTGGGCAAGTGTGCGATTACCACCCGGATGAACATTTCAACCGCCAACAGATCGCCCTGTATGATCGGTTCACGCAGTTCACTCTTTTGGCCGCGAAAGAGGCTTTGGCCCAGGCTGGGCTGACGTTCTCGGGTGAATTGGCGGCTGAATCCGGCGTGGTGCTGGGGAACTCTGGCGGGGGTATGAACACCCTGGATGAGAATTACCGCAGCGTTTACGAGGACGGCAAAAACAGGGTTCACCCGTTTGTTGTGCCCAAGCTGATGAACAACGCCGCCGCCAGCCATGTGTCGATGGAATATAACCTGAAGGGCCCCAGCTTTACGGTTTCGACCGCGTGTGCGTCATCCAACCACGCAATGGGGCAAGCGTTTCAATTGGTCCGTTCCGGCGCAAGCCGCGTGATGGTGACTGGCGGAACCGAAAGCATGCTGTGCTTTGGTGGGATCAAAGCGTGGGAAGGTCTGCGCGTGATGTCTAAAGATGCGTGCCGCCCATTCTCGGCGAACCGGAACGGGATGGTGCAGGGCGAAGGTGCCGCGATCTTCATCTTTGAAGAATACGAACATGCTAAAGCCCGCGGTGCCGACATTCTGGCAGAGGTGATTGGCTTTGCCATGACCTCGGATGCGTCCGACATTGTGATGCCATCCAAACAGGGTGCGGCGCGTGCGATTGCGGGCGCGATGCGGGATGCGCGGCTGAACCCGGAAGATGTGGCTTACATCAATGCCCATGGGACTGGGACGGCGGCGAATGACAAAACTGAATGTGCGGCCGTGGCCGATGTATTCGGCGCGCATGCTGACAACCTGATGATTTCATCCACCAAGTCGATGCACGGCCACCTGATTGGCGGCACGGGCGCGGTAGAGCTGATGGCATGTATCATGGCGCTGCGTGACGGCATCGTTGCCCCGACCATCGGTTACGAAGAGCCTGACCCGGAATGTTCGTTGGATGTTGTGCCGAACGTCGCGCGCGATGCGAAGGTTGACGTTGCGCTGTCCAACGCTTTTGCCTTTGGTGGCCTGAATGCGGTGCTTGCCTTGCGCAAGGTCTAAGCGCCAGTCGCCAGTTAAACGAAAAACGCCGCCCTAAGTTCGGGGCGGCGTTTTCTATTTGTGGGGTGTGCCGCGATTACTCGGCTGTGTTCCAAGCCATCATCGCGTCGAAACCAGCGGTGAACCCGGTCAACGAGATTTTCAGATCAACTGTTTGATCAGGGGCAACAACAGGCACGATCGTCAACTTCGCAGCCGCGCCGCGTTTGAACGCGGAAATGTCGTCAGGCGTAAAGCCGATGCGCGCGAAACAACCTGCCGGGCTGCACCACGAAAACGGATAGCGTTTTGCTTTGGCGCTATCGACAGAAACGCGCAGCTGTTGTGTCAGCAGGGTTTCCAGCGGCGTAACGATGGTTGCGCCCGCTGCGGCACCTTTTTCATTCTGCAGGGCAAAGATGCTGATTTCGGCAACAGAGTTGTCTTCGCCATCGCGTAGCAGTTGGTACAACTGGCACGGGTCTTTCTGGCCTTCAGGTGCGCGCGCGCAACGAAGTTCCCAGTCGCCGTGGGTGGCTTTGGCATAGGTCTGGCCGACTTGGCCTTCGCCGACTTCTTCACCCATCGAGATTGTGGGATCAACCTGCGATGCGGCCTGATCAGTCGTCTTATCTTCGGTTGGTGTTTCCTGTGCATATGCCGCGCCCGAAAGGGCAATCGCGGTCACACAAGTAAATGTCTTAAACAGGTTACGCATAACGTTCCTTCAGCTTGTCAGAACTTTCGTGGACTGCGTCTAACATGAGGCAGCCTTCGTGTCAGGTTGAAAAGCGGTGGGGTGTTGCCAGAACTGGGCAATTTCCTGCCATTTGGTGTGGGCATGAAAAAAGGGCCAAAACTGGCCCTTTTCCCGTTTGTTTTTTTCCCTGTCGGACCGGCCGACTTAGTCATTGATCAGCACGCTAAGACCTTTGATCGCACCCGTCAACAGGGAAAATACAACAGTCGAATGTATTGAATTAGAATGAAAAAAGGGCCGCGCCCGAAAACGCGGCCAGTCTGACAGGGAGGTCATACTTTCCTTGCAAATCTTCTTAGAACGCAAGGGGTATATCTGGTATGGCACAATGAGGTTAAGAATGTATTTTGGGTCGGAATGACCCCATACCCGAGGAGTAGCAGCGGTGAGTGACGGAATTTTTATCGGTGGCGGCGGCGAAGGTTATACCGAACAGCAGTTTCTTTCGCTGGGATATGCCAACCGCCATGGCCTTGTTGCCGGGGCTACGGGCACCGGTAAAACGGTCACCCTGCAAATTCTGGCCGAAGGGTTCTCGGCTGCTGGGGTTCCGGTTTTCCTGTCGGATGTGAAAGGCGATTTGTCCGGTTTGGCGGCGGCGGGGTCTGAAACCTTCAAGCTGCATGATGCCTTTGCGAAACGGGCCGAAACGATTGGGCTTGATCTGGAATACGGCGCCTTCCCAGTAACGTTCTGGGATTTGTTTGGCGAAAAGGGTCATCCCATCCGTACGACGGTTGCGGAAATGGGCCCTTTGCTGATTTCACGCCTGCTTGAACTAAGCGAGGCCCAGGAAGGTATCCTGAATATTGCCTTCCGCGTAGCCGACGAACAGGGGCTGGCGCTGCTGGATCTGAAGGATCTACAATCCTTGCTTGTTTGGCTTGGTGAAAACCGGGGCGATCTTTCGCTGCGCTATGGGAATATTTCAACGGCGTCGATCGGTGCAATTCAGCGCCGGTTGCTGGTGCTTGAAAATCAAGGCGGCACGAAATTGTTTGGCGAGCCGTCGCTGGAACTGGACGACATGATGCTGCTGGACGCCGAGGGGCGCGGGCGGATTAATATTCTGGCCTCGGATCAATTGATGGGCTCGCCGCGGCTTTATGCGACCTTCCTGTTGTGGTTGCTGTCCGAACTGTTTGAAGAACTGCCCGAGGTGGGCGACCCGGATAAGCCAAAGCTGGTTTTCTTCTTTGACGAGGCGCATCTTTTGTTTGACGACGCGCCTAAGGCGCTGGTTGATAAAGTTGAACAGGTCGCGCGACTGATCCGTTCGAAAGGGGTTGGTGTTTACTTCATCACGCAAAACCCGGCTGACGTTCCCGAAGATATCTTGGGCCAGCTTGGCAACCGTTTCCAGCACGCATTGCGTGCGTTTACGGCGAAGGACCGCAAACAACTTCGCATGGCGGCCGAAACCTATCGCGACAACCCGCGCTTCGATACCGAAGAGGCGATCCGCGAAGTTGGCGTGGGCGAAGCCGTGACTTCCATGCTGCAAAAGAAAGGTATCCCCGGCATCGTAGAGCGGACATTGATCCGCCCGCCCGCATCCAAGCTGGGCCCGTTGTCAGATGCAGAGCGGGTTGCCGTGATGGCGTCTTCGCCGGTTGCTGGGAAATACGACACCACCGTTGACGCACATTCCGCGCATGAGATTTTGACCAAACGCGCGACCGATGCGGCCAAGGCTGCGGAAGAGGCTGAAAAGGCCGAAGAAGAGGCAAGCGTTGCCGAGCGTGAGTATAAGGCAGGGCGCCGTTACGACGGTGGCACGCGGGTTGCGCGTTCTTCATCGCGCAAGACGCGGTCCAGTGACAGCCTTGGTGCCGCGATTGGCAAAGTCGTGATGAAAGAGCTGAAGGGCACCACAGGTCGGCGCATCGTGCGCGGAATTTTGGGCGGGTTGTTTAAGGGGCGCTAAGCCGCCCCTTAAACTGTTACAGCGGGCGAATTTGCAGTTTCGTGATCCGGTTGTCTTTGCGCGCGCAAACTTCAAAGCGGAATCCATGAAAGCTGAATACTTGCCCTTCGTTCGGAATCATCTGTGCTTCGTGAATGACTAGGCCGGCCACTGTGTTGGCCTCTTCATCGGGCAGGTTCCAATCGGTCGCGCGGTTTAGATCGCGGATCGTCATGGCGCCATCAACGACAAACTGGCCGTCTTCGGCGCGGCGGATCGGGTGTTCGGCATCAACGTCGAATTCATCCGTAATCTCGCCGACGATCTCTTCCAGAATATCCTCTAGCGTGATCAACCCTTGCAGTGCGCCATATTCGTCGACGACCAGCGCAAAGTGCGTGTGACGGCGCAGGAATTCGCGCATCTGATCGTCAAGCGTGGTGGTTTCAGGCACGAAATACGGCTTCATCGCCACATCAAGCACCTTGAACGCCTTAAGTGCATCCGCAGAGGCATCAGGCCCGCGCATCAGCTTATCCATTGCGCGTAGCAAGTCTTTGGCATGGATCACGCCAATGATGTTTTCGGGTTCGTCGCGGAAAACGGGCAGGCGGGTGTGCGGGCTTTCAAGACACTGAGACAAAAGCAATTCCGGGGCTTCGTCCGCATCCAGCATTTCGATGTTAGAGCGATGAAGCATGATTTCTTCGACGGTGCGATCACTTAGATCAAGCGCGCCAAGAATTCTGTCGCGGTCTTCCTTTTCGACAATCCCTTCGGAATGGCCCAATTGCAGCGCCCCTGCGATTTCTTCGCGCACGGCAAGGATCTGACTGTCAGGGTCCGTTTTCACCCCAAAGAGCGACAAGACCCAACGCACAAAGGCCCGCACCGCAGACACCATGGGCGAAAACACCAAAATAACAATGTTGATCACCGGCGACACCCGCGCAGCCGCGGTTTCCGCGTTGGTAATCGCGTAGGTTTTTGGAAGGACTTCGGCAAAGACCAGCACAAGTAGGGTCATCACCAAGGTGGCCAATGCCACACCGCTGTCACCGAAAGCGCGGGTAAACAATGACGTCGCAAGCGATGCGGCCAAGATGTTCACCAAGTTATTTCCCAAAAGCACCGAACCGATCAGCCGTTCGTTGTCTTCGGTGATCTTCAGCGCGGCTTCGGCGGCCTTTGATCCTTTATCGGCTTGCGAACGCAGCTTACCCCGAGAGGCGGCCGTAAGCGCGGTTTCCGAACCGGAAAAGAAGGCCGACAGGAAAAGAAGGCCCATAATTCCAGCACTGGTTAGCCAAAAGGCTGAATCGAAGATTGGCGCAGAGTCCATTGTTCGTCCCTTGAATGATCACCCCTGTCTTATGGGGCTGGTTCGACGCTCATTCAAGGGGCGCTCAATCCTTGGCGAGGGGATGATGTTCCAACACCAGTTCTTTCAGACGCTCATCCAGAACATGTGTGTAAATCTCGGTTGTTGAGATATCCGAGTGGCCAAGTAACGTCTGAATAACGCGCAGGTCCGCGCCGCCGGCTAACAGATGGGTCGCAAAAGCATGGCGCAATGTGTGGGGCGTGACTCTGGACCGTTCAACGCCACTTGCGACAGCCAGATCTTTGATCAGCCCATAAAAGCTTTGACGCGTCAGGTGCCCGGATTTGCCGCGCGATGGAAACAGGAACTTGCTTGCCTTTTTGCCGTTGGCCTTTGCGCGTTCTTCGGTTTTGTCGCGTTGAAACAGGTATTCGCGCAGCGCTTCGCGGGCCGGTGGCGACAGGGGAACCATCCGTTCTTTTTCGCCTTTGCCGCGGATCAAAAGCATCCGCGGATCGCCCCGTGTGGCCGAAACAGGAAGAGAGACCAATTCGGTCACCCGCATTCCGGTCGCGTATAAAAGTTGCATCAGGCAAGTCGTGCGCAACCTGTCTTTGCTTTCGGATGCGGCGGCCTCTAGCAGCCGATCAACCTCTTCGACGGTCAGGGTCTTGGGCAAACGTTTTGTCTTGCCCGGGCCTTTGATCTGCAAAGCCGGGTTATCGGTGCGCCAGCCTTCTTCGAATGCAAACCTGAACAGTTGTTTGATTGCGGAAAGGCGACGCGCCCGTGTGGCGTGGGAAAGGCCCTGTGCGTCGCAGAAGATCAGATAGGCCTCTACGTCGTCACGTGTGGTGGTTTCGAAGCTGGTATCGTTGTCTTCCAGAAAGCCGGAAAAGTCATTCAAGTCGCGCGCATAGGCAAGTTGGGTGTTTGCTGCTGCGTTAAGCTCTGCAGCCTGTGCATTCAGAAAAGTTTGAATCCATCTTGCCATTTCCGGTGTCATCCGCGCCGCTCCAATATTAACAACTCCAGCGCGGCTCTGCGCGCCGTATCTTCCAAACCAACACGACGCAAAAGCGCCAAACCTTCGGTGACATCCGATACATCGCCACGCGCACCGTCCGTAATTAATCTTATCGCGCGAAGAAGCGCTTCGCCAAGCTTCTGTTGCGCCAGCGCGTCTTCCATTGGCGCACTAAGCGCCGGGTTCGAGAACGCTTCGATCACGGCAGATGCGGTAGCGCCGCGTGCAGATATGCCCTCAATCTGGCCCTTTGCGACGGCTTGCAAAAGCGCGTCTGTGCCGGATGCTTGGTCGCGCGCCGCCGCGATCAATTCATAGGAATCGGATAACAGCCCGATGTGAAACACCATTTCAGCAGTTTCAGCGGGAAGTGGCAGGCGGGATAAGCGTTCGCCGTAAAGTTCGGCAAACGGTGCTTCTAATTCAGCGCTTTCCATTGCGGCCCATGCTTTTGGCAGGGTCTTTGCGATTGCGCCGGGGTCGCCCGACAGCATTGCGACATCAAATTCTTGGACTGCGTCGACTCGTTCCCAGATGCCCCCGGATGCTGCCGGAAGGCGTTGTGTATAGACACCCAACAAGCGGTTGGCCGAAATTGCCCCGCGACGCGCCAGACGTTCGGCGGCTTCGATCTGGGCCTTCCAGCCGGTGGTGCTGCGCAGGTCAGCTTGGGCAAATGCAAGCGGCAAGGATGTTGTGGGAAGTGGTTCGCCGATTGCCTCTAGCATTCTAAAGACCAAGGGGCTGGGCCGCGATGGCGGGACGAACGGCTTTTCGCTGTCGGCCATTTCGGGGTCCAGAAACAGCAACAAAAGCGCGTCTTCCTGATCGCTTAGATACCCAAGCGCTTTGCCGGTTTCCAAGGTAAGCGCGGCGGCATTCCAATCACCACCGCGTGCAAGGCAAAAGATGCGGGCAGGGAAGGTTGGTGCAATTCCGGGTGACGCGCGCATCGCGGCGCAAGCGCGGTCTTCATGGCCGGTCAAAAGTGAAACATCAAACCACCGGCGAAAGAGTTCCGGGTCGGTTGGGCCGGCACGCTCTAACAAAGCTTGGGCTTGTTCCAATGCGCCCAGTTCGAGCAGTTTATCCAACCGCGCCAGCAAAAGCTGGTTCTTGCCGTCGGAATCGATGGGTGGATCCAGTTCGGCCAAAAGTAATGTGTAGAGCAGCTTTTGGATGGCGGGCAGGGTGTCGACATGTTCCGCGCTGATCAGCCTTGCCAATTCGGCGGTTGGCGAACTGCCCCATAAATTCGGAGGAAGGCCCGTTGTTGATGCGGGCAGCAAACCGACGGCGTCAATGCTGGGTGCGCCTAGCGGACGAACGGTAATGGTTTCAGGGGCTGCGCTGTTGGCAATGTCGGCCTCTGGCAGGGCCACAACGGCCGGGGCCGCAGGCGCCGTGACGGAATTCGACAACCAATCGATCGCAGACAAAGGTTCATCTGCGACAGCCGGTATTGCCGAAAGCCCGACGGCCAGCCCGACTAAAAAAGACCTAGTTAACATCCAGCGTTACCGGCTCGCTGATGGTTTGCCGTTCTGGCCGCATATCGCCAAGATAGGCATAGCCAACCAATCCAATGAATCCGATGATCAATAGAATAACCAACCCCTTAAGTATCCGCCCCATATTATCTGCCTTTTTTTGGCACCGTTCACACGGTGTGGTGGTTTCTTGCCGATTATATATGGCATTCTGTCTAAGTTCACGCCATTGAAGGGCAGAATTTTTCAATTTGGCGGGAGGTTGCCCACTTTGGGCTGGAAGTTGAAGAAAACAGTAGTGATGGTCGGCATGATGGGGGCTGGCAAAACGGCAGTTGGCACGAATCTAGCCAAACGACTGGCTGTTCCATTTCTTGATAGCGACGAAGAAATCGAAAAAGCCGCGGATCGGACCATCGCAGAAATCTTTTCACGAGATGGCGAAGCATTTTTTAGGCGCAAGGAAGCACAGGTGATTTCGCGCCTGCTGGAATCTGAACAGTGTATTCTGTCAACCGGTGGCGGCGCGTACTTGTCCGAGGACAACAGAGCAGCGATTGCCGACAAAGGCGTTGCGGTTTGGTTGAAGGCCGATATCGATCTTCTTTGGAACCGGGTGCGCCATAAGACAACGCGCCCGTTACTGAACACAGGAAACCCAGAAAAGACCCTGCGCGATATCTATGACGCGCGTGTGCCGTATTACGAAAAATGCGATCTGCAAGTTCAGGCTCTGCCGCGATATTCAATTGACCAAATGACCGACGCGGTGATCGACGCATTGTTGACCCGCCCGGACGTGCTGGAAAAGGACTAACCATGAGCGTTGAGACAGTACACGTACCGCTTGAGGGCCGCGAATATGATATCCGCATTGGCGCGGGTCTGTTGGGGCGTGCCGGGGCGGAAATCGCACCGCTTCTTCGTCGCAAACGTGTTGCTGTCATCACGGATGAAAACGTCGCCTCTAAACACCTTGAACCGCTAAGCGCGGGTCTAGCAGAGGCGGGAATCGAAATGGTGTCGCTTGCGCTTCCTGCTGGGGAAGCGACCAAGGGGTGGAAAGAATTTTCCCGCACTGTTGAATGGTTGATCGAACAAAAGGTCGAACGTTCGGACGTTGTTGTTGCGCTTGGCGGTGGGGTCATCGGTGATTTGGCCGGCTTTGCTGCTGCGGTGTTGCGGCGCGGTGTTCGGTTTGTACAGATTCCCACGTCGTTGTTGGCGCAGGTCGATAGTTCGGTCGGTGGCAAGACGGGGATCAATTCGCCATTGGGCAAGAACTTGATCGGCGCATTCCACCAACCGTCGCTTGTCTTGGCCGATATCGCGGTCTTGAACACGCTGACGCCGCGCGATTTTCTTGCCGGGTACGGAGAGGTCGTAAAATACGGCCTTTTGGGCGACGCGGATTTCTTTGACTGGCTGGATGCCGAAGGCCCAGCCCTTGCTCGTGGGGATGAGCAGGCGCGCGCGCGTGCGGTAAAACGTTCGTGCGAGATGAAGGCCGAAATCGTCGTGCGCGACGAGACAGAGCAGGGGGATCGCGCGCTATTGAACCTTGGTCACACGTTCTGTCACGCGCTTGAGGCTGCGACCGGGTATTCTGAAAAGCTGCTGCATGGCGAAGGCGTCGCAATCGGTTGCGCCTTGGCGTTCGAACTGTCCTCTCGCATGGGGCTTTGCGCGCAGGAAGAACCATCACGCATCCGCGCACATCTGGACGCGATGGGGATGAAAAAAGACCTTGCCGATATTCCAGGCGAATTGCCGGGTGCAGACGGTTTGTTGGCGTTGATGGCGCAGGACAAGAAGGTGCTGGACGGTCAACTTCGGTTCATCTTGGCCCGCGGTATCGGACAGGCGTTCGTCACATCCGATGTTGACTCCGCCATGGTCCGCGACCTGTTGCAGGACGCATTGTCAGCCCGTTAAGTACCGCGCTGAACGACCATCAGCTCACCAATGTTTTCGCGCGTGATATAACCAATCATCTGGCCCGCCTTATCGGTCACGACCACGGCCGGTGTCGCACCTTCGCGAAGCGCATCCAGCACTGCGTTCAGCGGGGCCATAATGGCGACCGTCGGAATGTTTGGTGTCATCAACTCTGAAACTAACCGCGGATGTGCGTCGCTTGAAAGCGCTTGAAACAGCGCCGTGCGGGTCAGAAACCCGGTCAGGTTTCCAGTGTGGTCAATGACTGGAAATTCATGCTGTGTTGTGCGGATAATCGCGTTTGATGCGGTACGGATCGTATCGTTCGGACCCAAAGTTTCAAACGATGTAATCATCGCATCGCGCGCCAAAAGGTTGTGCGCAACGGACCGCATCGCGACGTCCGAGTTTTCGGCCGCTGCGGCCATGAATACGAAAAGCGCGATCAGCAGCAGCATCGGGTTGCCAGTGGTCAGCCCTAGAAAACCAAGGCCAAAGGCCAAAAGCTGCCCGGCAATCGCAGCGATATTCGTTGCCTTTTCCCGGCTCATGAACAGGGCCAGCGCGGCGCGGAACACCCGACCGCCATCCATTGGGAAGGCTGGCAATAGATTGAACACCGCAAGGAACAGGTTCACAATCGCAAGGCGCCCAAGAAACCCGGCCGCAGTATTTTCAATCGACGAAAGCTGTTCAAGGCTGGGGGATACGCCGAAGATACCGACCAGCACCAAGAAAATCGCCACATTGACCGCAGGGCCAGCCAAGGCGACCGCAATTTCTTGCCATGGTTTTTCCGGCATACGTTCAAGCCGGGCCATGCCGCCGATGGGCAGAAGCGTAATGTCAGGGGTTTTGATGCCATAGCGCCGCGCCGTCAGGGCGTGGCCAAATTCATGCGCTACGACACAAGCGAACAGCGCGATGATGAACAGGATATTTTCAATCGCTGCGGCGGGCCCATCTTGCATATAGGCAGCAACGCCAATCCAGATGAGCAGAAGGAAAAAGGTGGCGTGGATGCGCAGCTCTGACCCAAATAACTTTCCGATTGGAAAAGACCAGGTCATCTGCTGCGCCTCCGCTTTCGTGCCTCGTTACGTCTTAGAACGGGATCTCATCGTCCAGATCGCCTGCGGGTGCCGGGCCGGACTGGCCACCACCGCCGCCACCGTAACCTTGGTCGGCAGGGCCGGAGTCATATCCGCCACCGTAACCGCCGCCTTGCTGGCCACCACCGTAACCACCACCGCCGGAACCGCCTTCGCTGCGTCCGTCAAGCATGATCAAAGTGCCGTTAAAGCCCTGCAGCACAACCTCGGTTGAATAACGGTCCTGACCGGACTGATCCTGCCATTTGCGAGTCTGAAGTTGGCCTTCGATATAGACCTTGGACCCTTTGCGCAGGTACTGCTCACACACGCGAACCAGACCTTCAGAGAAGATGGCGACCGAATGCCATTCGGTCTTTTCACGGCGTTCGCCTGTGTTGCGATCTTTCCATGTTTCCGACGTTGCGATGCGAAGGTTGCATACTTTTCCGCCGTTCTGGAAACTGCGAACTTCCGGGTCACGACCCAGATTTCCGACTATTATTACCTTGTTCACCGATCCAGCCATAGCGCACTCCCGTCGAATCTTTTGCAAATCATCTCTTGGTTACATCACCCCGTTAGGGTTATTGAAAGATCTAACTCACTCCGAAATTCAAAAGGAGAGGGTAGAGAGCATAAGAACAGGTCCATGTGGACTATTATGTCTGCAACTGGGAAATAGGTTTACCGTTCGATGCAAAATTTGAGGAGTGGTTATTTTGTTTACCAGTAAAATGCTCGTTCTGATCGCTGCGATTGTTGTTGCGGCGGCTCCTGTTTCGGCTGACACGACTGTCAGCTCTAAAGCCCGTGCTTTGATCTTTAACTCTCAGACCAAGGTTTTGGATACACGCGCGGCGACGCAGTATTCCAGCTCTGTCCGGTTGAAACCAGAATCCGTCGTGGTTCCGTCTAAATTCAACGCACCACGCTATTCTGGCAAATATAAGGGACAATACCTTGATATGGCCCGCGCAGCGGCGCGCAAGCATAACATCCCCGAAGATCTGTTTCTGCGCCTGATCCAACAGGAAAGCGCGTGGAATGCCCGTGCGCGCAGCCATAAGGGCGCGATTGGTTTGGCACAGCTTATGCCGGGAACGGCCCGTGCGCTGGGTGTCGACCCGCACAATCCGCGCCAGAACCTTGAAGGCGGTGCGCGTTACCTGCGTAAACAATATGACACGTTCCGGTCATGGCGACTGGCGCTGGCTGCGTATAACGCAGGGCCGGGCGCTGTGCAGAAATACGACGGGGTGCCGCCGTATCGTGAAACCCGGAACTATGTGAAGAAGATTTTGGGAAGCTAACGCCCCCCAAAACTCTTTCGCTTGGCCGTAGGATATTGGCCCGTTAACGGACAGCTAGCGTTTGATATCCAGCTTGGTGATATGGGCAAGCACCTCCGTATCCACCCCGGTCATACCTTTCAGCGACAGTCTTGTGAGGTTGGATAGGCCCGCCAACGGGCGCAGGTCAGAAACCGGTGTTTCGCTTAGGTCAAGCCGACGCAATTTTTCCATCTGCGATAGGGCGGACAGGTCAGTCACCTGTGTGTTGCGTAGGTCGAGCTTCTCAAGGTTCACCAATCCGGCCAAGGCAGAGATATCGTTGATCGGGTTTCTGTCGATGTCGAGAGAGACGAGATTTGTCAGCCCGGCCAGCGCAGAAATGTCACTGATCCCGGTTTGATCGGCATAAAGCTTTTGCAGTTCCGCCATCCCGGCCAGTGGTGAAAGGTCCGCAACTGGTGTGTCAAACACAGACAAGGTTTGCAACTTGGTCAAACCCTGAAGAGGCGACAGATCGGTGATTTCAGTGCCCTTAAGGTCAAGGGTTCTGAGGGTCGGGATCTGCGCCAAAGGGGCAAGATCAAGCACCGGTGTGCCAGCCACAAACAGTGTGTTTAATGACGGGTGGCCCGCAAGCGCCGACAAATCTGATATCGGAGTGCCAGAGAGGTTGAGCAATTCGAGGTTCGGAAGGTCCTTAACAAAGGACAAATCCGTGACGTTGCTGTCCAGCAGAGACACCTTCTTAAGGGACTTCAAGTTGGATAGTGCGGAATAGTCGTCAATTTCTGCCCGCATGAGGAACAGTTGTTCGATGTTTGGGATGTCGGCGATCGAAGCTAATGTCGTTGCCTTTACGAAGCGCCCTTCGAACTGCTTTATTCCGCTGTGCCCCTGAAGTTCCGGAAGAAGCGCAAACTCTGGAGGGTTGATCGACAAATATGTGGAATCGGCCGTGATACATAAAGAACCGAATTGAAGGCCCTGAACGCCTTCCTTATCGCAAGGCGCCGCGGTTGCAGGTGCATCAGCGGCAAGTTCCTGAGTTTTCTCCAGAATGAACGCGGTCGTGTTCGGCATCTTCTCCAACGCCGGGTCCTTCGCCGCCTTTTCAATATCCGCGATCAACGCGGTGCCTTGGCCACTGATATGTGGAGATTGGGGCGAGTCCGACATCTGTGATGTCACCATGATCCCGGATAGTGAAACAAGACCGACGCCGACCAATAGCGCCGCCAATGCAAAGACTTTCTTCAATGTCACTCTGTTGTCCTCAATCCATACAACGTTCGTTCACGATGAGGGATAGGAAACAAATTCGGCAAGAATATGATCGCAAGGATCAGTATGTCAGTTTGCAGAACCCAGCGCCCCAAAGGTTGCCTATTCCGCCGCGACCAATTTGATGACAGGTTCCATCGTGGCGAATTGATCGTCTGTCAGGTGGCATTTAATCTGTAAGCCACCCCCTGCGTCACGCATCGGCGGCACCTCTTTTTCGCAAAGCCCGCCCGGCACTTCGGATTTCCAACGGCATCGGGTTTGGAAAGGGCAACCTGATGGCGGGTTCATCGCCGACGGAACGTCGCCTTCAAGCACGATGCGTTTCTTGTGGATGCTGGTATCGGCAATCGGGACGGCCGATAAAAGAGCCTCTGTGTAGGGGTGATAGGGCGGCGCGAAAACTTGGTCGGTCGTGCCCAATTCCACAACGTGCCCCAGATACATGACCATCACCCGGTCACTCAGATAACGAACGATCGATAAGTCGTGCGAAATGAACAACAGCGTGGTCTTCTCTTCGCGCTGAATGTCCATCAGCAGGTCGGTCACCGCCGCCTGAACGGAAACGTCCAACGCCGACACCGGCTCATCAGCCACAACAATGCGCGCGCCGCCCGCAAAGGCACGGGCGACGCCAACGCGCTGTTTTTGGCCGCCGGACAATTGGCGCGGCATTCTGTTTGCGAACGCGCGGGGCAGTTTCACCAGATCCAGCAATTCCAACATCCGGGCATGTCGCGCGGTTTCATCGGCACCAACGCCGAAAATTTCTAGGGCGCGCATGATCTGGCGCCCGACGGTCATCGACGGGTTCAGCGTGTCGAACGGGTTCTGGAACACCATCTGAATGTCGGAAACTGTTTTGGTGTCGCGCTGTTGGATCGGAATGTCCTGAATTTCGCGATTGTCCAACAGGATGGTGCCGTCCGTCGCGGTCTCTAACCCCATCAGCACCTTTGCAAAGGTCGATTTTCCGCAGCCGGATTCCCCGACGATGGCTAGTGTTTCACTTTCGCGGGCCTCAAAGCTTAAGGTTTCGTTGGCCTTTACGACCTTTTTATTGCCGCCGCCAAACAGCGCGCTGGCGGCCACCTCGTAATATTTCTTCAGGTTGTCGATCTTCAGAACGACGTCGCCCACGGCGGCTTTTTCCTTTTTCTCAGCAACGCTGGGCGGTGCGGCCCAATCAATTTCGGTGAACTTCAAACAGCGGGATGTGTGGCGGTCACTTCCGCGCACGGTCGCCATTCGGATGTCTTGTGCATCACATCGCCCGGCTTCGAAATAATCGCAACGCGGCCCAAAATTGCAGCCTGGTGGGCGTTCATGTGGAAGTGGAAAGTTACCCGGAATGGCAACCAACGGGCGGGACGTTTTGTCAGCGCCGGGCAGGGGGATGGATCGAAACAGCGCCTGTGTATAGGGGTGCTGCATTTCATCGAATACGTCTTCGATGGAGCCTGTCTCAACCGCCTCGCCGGAATACATGACGCACAGCCGATCACAGGTTTCCAGAATAAGCCCAAGATTGTGAGAGATGAACAGCATCGATGTGCCGTACTTCTTCCCCAAGTCCTTCACCAGATCGACGATCCCGGCTTCGACCGTCACGTCCAGCGCCGTGGTGGGTTCGTCCAGTATCAGCAACGATGGCTTTGACATCAGCGCCATGGCGATGACGATCCGCTGTTGTTGGCCACCAGACAGTTGATGTGGAAAGCTGTTCAGGATGCGGGCAGGATCGGGTAGGCGAACGTCTTCGACGACTTGCAAGGCCATCGCCCGCGCGTCGGCCTTTGATGTGCCTCCGTGGATCATAGGCACTTCCATCAACTGTTTGCCGATTTTCATCGCCGGGTTGAGAGAGGCCATAGGCTCTTGATAAATCATCGCGATTTCGTTGCCGCGGATGTGGCGCAACTCTTCGGCACTTAACGAATTCAGGTCACGGCCTTTGTATTTGATCGTGCCGCCAACAATGCGCCCGTTCACGCCAAGATCTTGCATCACGCCCAGCGCGACGGTTGACTTTCCGCAGCCGGACTCTCCCACCAGGCCCATTGCCTCGCCGGGTTGGACGGTGCAGGAAAAATCCATCACCGCTGGAATTTCCCGCAGACGGGTAAAGAAACTGATCGACAGGTTTTCGATTTCAAGGATCGGGCCGTCATATTCCAGTTCGGTCATGGTCATGTCCCTTAATCCTTCAAGCTTTCTTCCCGCAGGCCGTCGGCCAACAGGTTCAGGCCCAGCACAAGGCTCATCAGGGCCAGCGCGGGCGGCAGGGCAGGATGCGGATAGATCGACAACAGCCGCCGCCCTTCGTTGATGGTGGAGCCCCAGTCAGGGCTTTCCGGGCTGACCCCAAGGCCGAAGAAGCCCAGCGTTCCCAAAAGGATGGTGGTATAGCCAATGCGCAGACAGAAATCGACGATCAGCGGGCCGCGCGCGTTGGGCAGAATTTCCCACAGCATGATGTACCACGGCCCTTCGCCACGTGTTTGCGCGGCGGCGACGTAATCCCGCGTCTGTATGTCCAACACGATGCCGCGCACGATGCGGAATACCGTGGGGGAGTTCACAAAAACCACCGACACGAACACGATCAGCACATTCCCGGGCATCGAAATAACGCCAAGCGGATCAGCGTTGAACGCCAGCCCAAGGTAGAGCCACCCGCCAATGATCAGCGTCAGGGCCACGTAAAGATTGCGCTTAGCCGGCCGCGTGAAATAGCGCGAGTTCCACAAGATCACCAGAAACAGGATCGGAAACAGGAACAAGACTGCAGCCATATATTTCGGGATTCCCGACGCGACGATTTCAGGTGTGACCAGAAGGTAGAACAGCAAGATCACCGGAAAGGCCAAGACAAGGTTGGCGATGAACGACAGCACGGTGTCGAACTTGCCCCCGAAATAGCCCGCCGGAAGGCCAAGTGTGATGCCGACCATGAACGCGAACAGGGTCGCTGCGGGTGCGATTTTCAAGACCTCGCGCGCGCCCATGACCACGCGGCTGAACACATCACGGGCAAGGTTATCGCCGCCCAAAAGGTAATACGCGAAATCGTCGCGCCCCTCTGGCAGTGGAACCCCGGGCACTTTGTTTTTCAAGCCTGATATAATCTGGATCGGATCATGCGTGGCGATGATGTCTGCAAAAACCGCAACGAAGACCCAGAACATGACCAAGGCAAATCCAACCATGCCGATCGGGCTGTCGAACAGTTTGCCATATAGGCCAAGCCGCCGTTTGAACGTGATCGACAGGGTAAACGTGATCGCCAGTGCCACCCAGACGGGCAACAGCCGGGTTGAGATATGGCCAATGATCCCCTTCGCGCTACCTTGCAGGATTATTCCGCCGCCGATGAAAAGGGCCAGCACCGCGATAAGCCCCAGCAGGCACAGCTTGGTCGCACGCACGGCCCATACATGCGGGCCACGTTCTGCAACCCCATATCCAACACGTGCCGGTGCAGGCAGAACAAGCGAAACGGCGATCTGCACCACGACGGCAACGACAAAGGCGACCGCAAGCGCCAACAGCATTGGGGTCAGGAGGGATAGGGCGCCGGTCCAGGTTAGGTGTTCCATCTCTTTGCCCCTTATGAAATTCGGATGCGTGGGTTCAGGAACACATAGCCGATATCGGAAATCAGCTGCGTTATTAGAACCACCAACACGGCAACGATTGAACAGCTTAGCAGCAGCTCAATATCGTTGTTTGAGGCCGCTTGGACCAAGGTCCAGCCGAAGCCCTTATAGTTGAACAAGGTTTCAACAATCACGACGCCGGTCAGCAGCCACGGAAACTGAAGCATGATGACCGTGAACGGCGCGATCAACGCATTGCGCAGCGCGTGCTTTATGACGATCTCGCGGAAACGGATGCCCTTTAGGCGCGCGGTGCGGATGTATTGGGCCGTCATCACCTCGGCCATGGAGGCGCGGGTCATACGGGCGATATATCCCATGCCGTATAGGGCCATCGTGGCCACGGGCAGGGTGAAGTTCTGAAACGTCACGCCTTCCATCGCGCTAACGGCAGAGCCTTTGAATAAGGTCTTGCCTTCGATCCACCCCCAACTGTGCAAAAGGGGGCTGATCCCAAGTTTAGAGGACGCCAACATTACGATCAGGATAACACCAGACACATATTCCGGCGTCGCGGTGGAGGCGATGGAAAGCGTCGATAGGGACCGATCCAGTTTTGACCCTTCGCGCATGCCGGCCAATATGCCCACGATCAACGCGACTGGCACCATCACGATCATCACCCAAAACATCAGAACGCCCGTCAGGGCCAGCCGCTTGCCGATGATTGATGACACTTCGTCGCGGAAAACCGTGGAATAGCCGAAGTCCCCCTGCAGAACGCCACAATATCGGGGGGCCGTTTCGGTGGGCTGGTCAAAGTCGATACAGCGCCCGGTGACAGTGCCATCATCATCTTGACGTTGCCATCCGGGAACCACACCCAGCCATTCGCCATAGCGCACGATCATTGGCGCGCTGTATCCGTTCTTTTCCAGCCAGCTGGTGACTTCGGTGTCGGTCATGCGCGCGTTGCCGCGGTTCTTGGCCAACTTTTCAAGGTTGGGGTCAAGATTGGTCAGGAAGAAAACCACGAAAGTCAGGCAAAGCGCGGTCAGTAGCATCACGCCGATGCGCCGTAGTATGAACAGTCCCATTAGCGTCCCTGTTTAGTGGGTGGCGGTGGGGCGTCGGTTTCGGTGTTGATCACCGGACACCGCGTAGCATGAAAAAGGGGCCGCGCATGGCGACCCCTTCTTTTCGTCTAGTGTCAGGCCCAGCCAAGCTTGTGGACGTTGACCTCATACTTCGGGTGCATCTGTGCACCCACGATGTCTTCTTTGTGGTGACGATATAGAGAGCGCCAATAGGGCTGAATGGTCACGCCTTCTTCTTGCATGATTTCTTCAAGCCGCTTCATCACGGTGCGGCGTGTGTCGGCATCGGCGATTGCGACGGCCTCGGCCAGTTTGGCGTCGAATTCGGCGTTGGCAAACCCAGTTTCATTCCATGCCTCGCCGGATTTGTAAGCCAGAACAAGGATTTGAACGCCAAGTTCCCGGTGGTTCCAGTTGGTCGAACTAAACGGGTATTTCGTCCAATCGTTCCAGAAGGTGGAGCCGGGGATGATGGTACGCTTCACCTTAAACCCGGCATCGCGCAGCTGTGCGGCGACTGCGTCGGTGGTGTTGCGGCGATAGTCATCGTCGATCGATATGATCTCGTGCTCGTAATCCGCCATCCCGGCTTCTTTCATCAATGCCATTGCGGCAGCGGGATCGTATTTTTGCGGAGGAAGCTGCGCATATTCGGGGTGGATCGGCGCGACGTGATGGTTTTCGGCCACCGTCCCACGCCCGGCGATGCCAAGTTCCAGACACACGGCGTTGTCACAGGCCATTTGAATGGCTTGCCGCACGCGTTTGTCCGCATAGGGCTGTTTGCCGTCGATCTCTGCGATCTGGTTGGGGCGGATCACCACGGTTGCGGCGGTGGTGACTTCGGAATTGGCCCAGCCCATTCCGTCGAAGATGTCGATGAATTCGCCAACGGTTTCATAAGTCATGTCAAATTCGTCGGCTTCGGCACCGGCGAACCAAGCGGCGGGATCAGAGCCGAAATCAAGAAATTCGATCGTGTCGAGGTACGCAGTGCCCCAGTATTCGTGATCGGGGTTCTTAACCAAGGTGGCTTTTACGCCCACCTCATATTCCTGAATCATATAGGCGCCGGTGCCCACACCATGATCCAGCGGGTTGGTGCCGATCAGATCCTTGTGCTGAATCGCGGATGGGTAATCGGCAATTCCGGGGATGATCGTAATGTCGGGGCTGGGCAGGTGCAGCTTCAGCGTAAGGCTGTCTACGACTTCGATTGACCCTTCAATCGCTTGATTGGTTTGAGGGTCGATCAACGTACCCACGCGCGACGCCATTGAATTACCTTCGACAGATTTGTCGGCCCAACCGGCAAAGTTTGCGGCCACATCTTCGGCGGTGAAGTCATCCCCGTTGTTCCATTTCACGCCCTTGCGGACGTTTAGGGTGTATTCGGTGGCATCTTCGTTCACTTCCCAGCTTTCCAGCAGGACGCCGCTGAACGTACCGTCGTTGTTATATTCGACCAGATATTGCAGAAGCCCGCGCGTGATGTTCGCCATTTCAGACCAGTCAAACGAACGCGGGTCTTTCAAGGCTTTCAGAAGCATCTGAATGCGAAGCGTTCCGCCCTCTTTGGGGGCCATTACGTGCGATGCGGCCTGTGCTGGGGCACCAAGCCCGCCCAATGCATAGGCGGTTGTGGTTGCGGCACCTAATGCAGATGCGCGGGTAAGAAATTCACGGCGGCTTAGCTGTCCGTTTTTGAATTCGGTCGCGTACATCGTCACAGCCGGATGAAGCGGTTTTCCGTTGATCGTGGATTTCGTCATTTCTAACTCCCCCAAAAAAATTACGAATTGGTCCAATCGTGTGGGTTCCGCTTAATTCCGCCCAACGGTCTGTATCTTATGAGTCCAGAGTGCGCGTACCCCTTTGCCGGGACCATTCGGCACCAGTTTTAACCATCGGTCAACTTTCATATTCGCCGTGATGTGTATCAAATACGACATCGACTGGCCGGAAAAACGACATGAACTAAACCCAACTGCCGGCGTTGGGCGTGTTTTAGCTGGATCGTCGGAACGCGCCCGGGGTCAGCCCAGTGCGCGACTGAAACGCGCGCGAGAAATAAGCCGGAGACGTGAAACCCAAGCCCAAGGCGATTTGGTTCACCGGCAATTTGGTGTCGGCAAGCATACGCCGTGCTTCAGCAATTTTACGGTCGGCAAGGAAATCCGACGCGGTGGTGCCACAGCTTGATTTACACACGCGCGTCAAATGCGTTGGGGTAACGCTAAGGGCGGCGGCATAGTCCGCGACGCTTCGGCCGGTGTGGAATTCGTTTTCGACCAATTCGCTGTAACGCCGGGCAAGGCGACGGCTTGCATCCACGGTGGCCAAGGCATCGTCATGTTGCAGCATCTGACGTTCAAGCCAGACAGACAGAATACCGGCATAGTGGTGCATCGCGCGAAGCCGGGCAGGGCGGTCCTCTTCGGACTCGCGCTGCAGATGGTCCAGAATAGCGGTGACCTCTTGCTGATCATAGGTGTCGCGGATCCGCAAATGGCAGGGCGACTTTGGTAGCGGCAGGGTGTGTTCTTGGCTAAAGAAGACCGCTGTCCCGAACACCTGCGCGCCCAGTTCAAACGCATGCATGGTTCTGGCAGGGATAAAGACCGCATTATGCGCACCATAACCACGGGTGACACCACCAACGGTCAACCGACCCTGTCCCCGCGTGAACCACAGTAGTTGATCCACCGAATAGCTGCGCATCGCTTCGACGCGCCACCGACCGCCTTGCATCAGGCGATTGATTGGTATCAGGCGTAAGTCTTGTTCTTGCATTGCTTCTACCCCAACGAGGTTTGTGCCGCAAAAACAAGGCTAGGACGAAACAATCGACCGATCAAAGGTCGAATTGTTCGATTTGTGGAAGTTGCGCGGATTGTTGTTTGATTGCGACAGCTTAGCCGAGCGAGATTGGCGTCCAGTCGCGCATGCGTGCTCTGAACCATGTTCGCTGGCGTTTTGCGTACTGGCGCGAGGCCGTTTTCGCAGCCTCAATCGCGGCGTCCAAAGACAGTTCACCACGCAGATGCGCAATAAGTTCAGGTGCGCCGATTGCTTTTGATGACAGGCGGGCAGGATCCCATTGTTCAAGGTTCGCAGCGACCTCGTCCAGTGCGCCCTTGTCCATCATCCGGTCAAAGCGCAGGTCGATACGGTTGGCCAACCAATCGCGATCAGCATTCATGACGAAAGGCTGGGCATCGCTTAGGTTCAACAGCGGCGGCGGCGTATCATCCTGCCACGCGGCCAGACCTTTGCCGGTGTTTTGCAGAACCTCCCAAGCGCGCTGTACGCGCATTGGGTTCAGCTGATCAACGCGGGCGCGGGTTTCTTCGTCAAGCTCGGCCAGCATGCCTTCGTGGCCTTCCTCGGCGCGCCGTGCGTCCGCGATTTCACGCACATGGGCCGGGGTGGGCGGTATTTCTGCAAGCCCTTCAGTCAAAGCAGTGAAATACAAACCTGTCCCGCCAACGATGATCGGCCGCGCCCCTTTGTTCAAAAGCGGCGCAACGTCGCGCAGCCAATGACCAACCGAATATTCGGCGTCAAACGGGACGTGCCCGTAAAGGCAATGGGGCGCTTGGGCTTCCTCTTCCGAATCCGGGCGCGCAGTCAGGATGCGCCAATTGGCAAAAACCTGAAGCGCATCCGCATTCACGATGACACCACCGCTTTTGTCGGCAATCTCAAGCGCAAGCGCCGATTTACCGCTGGCAGTGGGGCCAGCAATCAGCACTGGTTGCTCTGGATTAAGGGTTGGAAGCGCGATCAAGCGGGGAAACCTTCTGTTATGCGTTGAACCTTCCGGGCTTTTCCGACATTTTGCACCCGACGCCAAGTCCAGTACCGGGGTAAGAGAATATGAGCGACGGCAGTGATAACCAACCGACGCCCGCCTACAAGCGTGTGCTTCTGAAAATTTCAGGTGAGGCGCTGATGGGCGACCAAGGCTTCGGCCTTCATCCGCCCACCGTTGAACGCATCGCGAAAGAGGTGAAAATCGTCCGCGATCTGGGCGTAGAGATTTGTATGGTGATCGGTGGCGGCAACATCTTTCGCGGCCTTCAGGGCAGCGCGCAGGGTATGGAACGCACAACCGCCGATTACATGGGGATGCTTGCCACGGTAATGAACGCCTTGGCGATGCAATCCGCGCTGGAAGGGTTGGGGGTTTTCACCCGCGTTGTTTCCGCGATTCCAATGGATCAGGTCTGTGAGCCTTACATCCGCCGCCGCGCCGTGCGCCACCTTGAAAAGGGCCGCGTTGTGATCTTTGCTGCCGGTACCGGCAACCCATACTTCACGACCGACACCGCCGCCACATTGCGCGCCAGCGAGATGACCTGCGAGGCGATCCTGAAAGGCACCAAGGTAGACGGCGTTTACGATATGGACCCCGTCAAACACCCCGAGGCCAAACGGTACGACGACATCACATATGACGACGTTCTGGTGAAAAACCTGAAGGTGATGGATGCATCGGCAATTGCGCTTGCACGGGATAACGACTTGCCGATTATTGTATTCTCGCTGGACGAACCCGGCGGGTTCAAAGGAATACTAAGCGGGCAAGGCACCTATACAATTGTACATGGATAACTGTATAGCACTGTCAACTCTGCAAGCAGCAGCACGAAAAAGAAGAGAGAGTTTTGGGCATGGCTGACGAAGACCTTGAAATTGATCTGGACGATCTGCAGCGCCGCATGGACGGTGCAATGGCCGCATTGAAGCAGGAATTTGCATCCTTGCGGACCGGGCGGGCGTCTGCGTCGATGCTGGAACCGATCATGGTTGAAGCATACGGTCAAAAAACGCCGATCAACCAAGTGGGCACTGTAAACGTACCTGAGCCACGCATGGTTACGGTAAACGTTTGGGACAAATCCATGGTCAACGCCGTGGAAAAGGCGATCCGTGAAAGCGGGCTGGGTATCAATCCTCAGTTGAACGGCACGATCATCATGCTGCCGATCCCGGAACTGAACGAAGAACGCCGCCGCGAACTGACCAAGGTCGCCGCGCAATATGCGGAACATGCGCGTGTTGCTGTGCGCAACGTTCGCCGTGATGGCATGGATCAGCTTAAAAAGGCGAAAACCGCCGGTATGAGCGAAGACGATCACAAGGTATGGTCGGACGAAGTTCAGGAACTGACCGATGCCGCCATCGCCAATGTCGACAAGGCGTTGGAAACCAAACAGCAGGAGATCATGCAGGTTTAACGCATGATCGGGAAGGGGTACCGCTTGGCCGCTACGACACCTTTACAGGGCGGGCCCGCCCATGTTGCCATCATCATGGATGGGAATGGGCGTTGGGCGCAAAGCCGGGGCCGCCCTCGGCTGTTTGGCCATCAGGCCGGGGCAAAGCGTGTCCGCGAAATCGTGAACGCGTGCCCCGAACTTGGTATCCGGTATCTAACGATTTTTGCCTTCTCGACCGAAAACTGGAAGCGGACTCAGGCCGAGGTTTCTGGCCTGATGACGCTGTTCCGCCGCTACATCACCAAAGAGGCGCAGGCCCTGCTGAAAGAGGGTGTGCGGGTGCGGTTCATCGGTGACCGTGATCAGCTGGAACCCAAGCTGGTCAAGTTGATGGACGAGCTAGAGACGCTGACAGCTGGCAATGATCGCGTTCACCTGACAATCGCGCTTAACTATGGTGGTCGCGATGAAGTGGCCCGCGCGGTTAAGCGGCTTGCACATGAAGTTGCGGCTGGCCAGCTTGACCCAGAGGATGTCGACGCTGAAACGCTGGCGAAATTCCTTGATACCTGCGTGTTGCCAGATCCTGACCTAGTAATCCGCACCAGCGGGGAGGCGCGTATCTCTAACTTCCTTCTATGGCAGTCAGCATATGCTGAGTATGAATTCAGCCCGATCTTATGGCCTGATTTTACCGCGGAAGAATTCGGCAAGATCGTCGAAAAATTCTCTGGCCGGGAACGCCGGTTTGGCGCGGTGCCCGTCTGATGGCGAAAGATGGTCAGTGGGATGATTTGACGGTTCGCCTTGCTTCAGCCGCAGGCATGGCTGTTGCGGGTGTGTTGCTGATCTGGCTGGGCGGCGTTTGGTTCGCTTTGCTGACGGCTGCAGTAAGCGGCATCATGATTTGGGAGCTTTCCCGGATGATCGCGCCGGACCGCGCATCGGAAGCGTTGCAATTGGCGTTTCTTGGTGCGGCGGCCGTTTTGTTGGCGCGTGCTTTGCCAGGCTTTTATGCATTGCCGATCCTTGCCGCGCCTGCGTTGGTTGGGATTTCGTTGCTGAAACGGCATCGTGCGATCTTTGTTGCGTTTGCGGTGGCGATCTTGATTGCCGGTTACGGGCTTTCCAGTTTTCGTGATGCAAACGGTGTTGTCTGGCTGTTTTGGCTGGTTCTTGTTGTTATCGCGACGGATGTGTTCGGCTATTTCGCGGGTCGAATGCTGGGTGGGCCAAAGTTCTGGCCGCGCATCAGCCCAAAGAAAACTTGGTCGGGCACCGTTGCTGGCTGGATTGCGGCCGCGCTGATCGGCGTGTTGTTCCGCCAATTCACCAATGCCGGGCCCGATTTGCCTTGGATTTCTGTCGCGCTGTCGATGGCCAGCCAGTTCGGGGACATCGCCGAAAGCGCGGTTAAGCGCAAAATGGGCGTGAAAGACAGCTCCTCGCTGCTTCCAGGGCATGGCGGCTTGTTTGATCGGTTTGACGGTCTGCTTGGTGCGGCATTGTTCATGCTTTTGGTCGCGCAATTGGTCTATGTCCCTGAGGTCAGGTTCTAAGCGATGCGGCGCGTTTCGATCTTTGGTTCGACCGGCTCGATCGGTGAGAACACGATTGATCTGTTGATGCGACAGGGCGGTGCCGACGCGTTCGACGTTGTAGCACTGACTGGCGGGCGCAACATCCAACGGTTGGCAGATCAAGCCAAGGCGCTGCGCGCAGATATCGCGGTGACCTGTTACCCCGAATGCTATGACGCGTTGAAACAGGCTTTGGCTGGCACTCAGATTGAAGTCGCTGCAGGTGCCGATGCAATTGCCGACGCTGCGGCCCGCCCTGCAGATTGGGTTATGTCCGCCATTGTCGGTGCAGCAGGTCTTGTGCCCGGGCTGAAGGCGTTGGAGCAAGGCACGACACTGGCGCTGGCCAACAAGGAAAGCCTTGTTACCGCCGGGCCGCTGCTGATGGCGACGGCCAAACAGCACGGCGCAACAGTTCTGCCTGTGGATAGCGAACATTCGGCAGTCTTTCAGGCGCTTGTCGGCGAAGACATGGCTGCGGTTGAACGCGTTATCATTACCGCATCCGGCGGTGCGTTTCGCGATTGGCCGATCAAGGATCTGGCCGATGCAACGCTTGAACAAGCGTCCTCTCATCCCAATTGGGATATGGGGCAGCGGATCACGATTGATAGCGCCTCTATGTTTAATAAGGCTCTGGAAGTCATTGAGGTTAAAGAGTTCTTCGGCGTTCATCCCGATCAGATTGAGGTTCTGGTTCACCCAGAATCCTTAATCCATGCCCTTGTTGGGTTCTGTGATGGGGCGTTGATGGCGCACTTGGGCGCGCCCGATATGCGCCATGCCATTGGGTACGCTTTGAACTGGCCGCGCCGTGAAAAGCTGCCGGTGGAACGGCTTGATCTGGCGAAGATCGGGCAATTGAATTTCCGCACGCCGGATGGCGCGCGCTACCCCGCCTTGCACCTTGCATGGGATGTGATGAAAACGGGCGGTCTGGCCGGCGCTGCGTTTAACGCCGCGAAAGAGCGTGCGCTGGACGGTTTCATAGCGGGCGAGATCGGATTTTTGCAGATGGCAGACGTTGTTGAGGCCACTTTAGACGCGCTTTCGGGCGATGCTGGCCTGACAAATGCCTCAATCAACCTTGATAACGTCCTCCAGATAGACCATCTGGCCCGTCAAAGGGCTGAACAAGCAATACGCAGCCAAAGCCGGTAGTTGAAAAGGATAAACGCGTGGATTTCATTGGTGGAATGCCGGACTTCGGGAACATTCTTTTCACGTTTGGCGCGTTTGTGGTGGCCCTTAGTATCATCGTGGCGATCCACGAATACGGCCATTACATCGTTGGCCGTTGGTCCGGTATCTATGCCGAGGTCTTTTCGTTGGGGTTTGGCCCGGTTCTGTATTCGCGTGTCGATAAACGGGGCACGAAATGGCAGATCGCGGCATTTCCGTTGGGCGGCTACGTCAAATTTTTGGGGGATGCTAACGCGGCAAGTGACCGCGCAAGCGATGACCTGAAAGACATGGACGCGGCCACTCTGCGCCGCACCATGCATGGCGCGCCCCTTTGGGCCCGTATGGCGACCGTTGCTGCGGGGCCGGTGTTTAACTTCATCCTGTCGATTGTCGTTTTTTCCGGGATGCTGTTCTTTCGCGGTGAAGCGGTAGAGCCGCCAACAATTGCGGAACTTCAAACCGTGCCCGCAAGCGTGGGGCAGGTGGTGTCGGGGGATGTGATCCTTTCGATTGAGGGTCAGCAAACTTCTGATTTCTCGGAGTTTTACGAAGTAACCGACGCGCTGCCGATCGAACCCCTGCTTGATTACACCATCTCACGTGATGGCGCAGAACAGACCGTACAAGGGCCATATCCGTTCCCGCCGCTGGTCAGCGGCATTCAGGCCGGTTCGGCCGCAATGGATGCGGGCATGGAAGTTGGGGACGTTATTGTCGCGATCGACGGGAAAGAGATTTCAGCCTTTAGCGAACTTCAGGACATCGTATCGGCCTCGGAAGGGAAGGTGCTTGTGCTGGACGTTTGGCGCGATGGCGAAGTCGTCGAATTCTCGCTTGCGCCGCGTCGGTCTGATCTTCCGATGCCTGACGGTGGGTTTGAAACCCGTTGGTTGATCGGCATGACAGGTGGGTTGTTCTTCTCTCCCGCGACGCAAACACCCGGGATCGGTGATGCCCTGTCGTATGGGGTGGAGCAAACCTATTTCATCGCGAAGTCCAGCGTTTCGGGCCTGTATCACATGATCACTGGCGCGATCAGCTCGTGTAACCTTCGCGGGCCACTGGGAATCGCGGAAACCTCGGGCGCGGCGGCAAGCCAAGGGGCGACCAGCTTTGTTTGGTTCATTGCAATGCTATCGACGGCGGTTGGTCTATTGAATCTGTTCCCGATTCCAGTTCTGGACGGCGGACACCTTGTCTTTCACGTCTACGAAGCGCTGACAGGGCGCCCGCCCAGTGACAAGGCATTGCGCATTCTGATGAGCATCGGTCTGACGCTATTGCTCAGCTTGATGGTCTTCGCGTTGTCGAACGATCTGTTCTGCCCCTAAGGGCCGTTGGCGGAAAATCTTAGGGGGTTGGCCCAAATATCGCCTCATTCTCAAGTTAACACTTTGGTCATACCCAGTGAATCCTCTGAGGGAGGCCAGTAATGCAAACGATTTCCAACGGCTACCGCGGTCTTTCGCTTTTGTTGGATCTGAATTTGGACCGACTGTTTTCGGTCGTGGCAATCGGCGGTGCGCTGATGGCTGGCGCTTACTTGGGGTCGATCCTTTAAGTTCGGTTTCATGGGTCAATACAGACGGGCGCCTGTTGTGAAAAACAGGGCGCCCTTTTTCGTTGTTTCCGGCTTTTGACAAGGCCCGCTAATCCCGCTACTCAAGTGTATAAATAAAACACGATAGAGCGGGACAGGCTGATGACTACTGTATTGCGTGGTTCTGGACGAGTAAATCAGCCCAGAACCTTTTCATTTCTTCATATCTCAACGTTACTTTTCTTAGCATTTGCAAGTGTTTGCGCGACAATGCCGCAGATGGCGCAAGCGCAGACCTATCGGTTTACCAATGTCGAAATCGAGGGGAACCAGAGGGTCGATGCGAGTACAATTCTAACCTACGCCGGAATCGCTCGTGGTGACGCGATTTCAGCAGGCGAGTTGAACACGGCCTATCAGAACATCGTCAACAGCGGCCTTTTTGAAGAGGTTGAACTGGTTCCAAGTGGTTCGACGCTTGTGATCCGGGTAACGGAATACCCAACGATCAATGTGATCAACTTCGAAGGAAACTCTCGTCTGAAGGACGAAGAGCTTTCGACGATCATTCGCACCCAATCGCGCCGCGTCTATAGCCCCCGTTTGGCCGAGGCTGACGCTGCATCCATCGTGATGGCCTATGAACAGTCAGGCCGCCTTGCCGCGACTGTGGAGCCCAAAATTATCCGTCGCTCTGACAACCGCGTCGATCTGGTTTTTGAAATCACCGAAGGCAAAGTTGTAGAGGTTGAGCGGATTTCTTTCGTCGGCAACCGCAACTATTCCGATGGTCGTCTGCGCCGTGTTCTTGGTACCAAACAGGCCGGGTTGCTGCGCCAGTTGGTGCGCAGCGACACGTTCGTTTCGGACCGGATTGAGTTTGATAAACAGGTTCTTAGGGATTTCTATGTTTCGCGCGGTTATATCGACTTTCAGGTACTGTCGGTCGCATCCGAGCTGACACGTAATCGCGATGGTTTCCTGATCACGTTCAACGTGCGCGAGGGGCAGTCTTTCAAGTTTGGTGAAATCACCACGACCAGCGACCTGGCTGAGGTGGACCCTGATAGCTATCAGAAAATCATCAAGCTGCGCCCGGGCGTTACCTATTCGCCGTCTTTGGTTGAAAACACCATTGCCCGGATGGAGCGTTTGGCCATTCAGCAGGGGCTTAACTTCATCCAGATCGAGCCGCGCGTAACCCGGAATGACCGCGATCTGACGCTGGACGTGGAATTTGCCCTTGTTAAAGGCCCGCGGATTTTTGTTGAGCGGATCGATATCGAGGGCAACGCAACCACGCTTGACCGCGTTATTCGGCGCCAGTTCCGCACTGTTGAAGGCGACCCCTTTAACCCACGCGAAATCCGCGAGTCTGCCGAACGCATTCGTGCACTTGGGTTCTTTTCGGCCGCAGACGTTGATGCCCGCGAGGGGACTTCGCCAGATCAGGTGATCGTCGATGTTAACGTGACCGAACAGCCAACCGGCTCTCTTTCCTTCGGTGTTAACTACAGTGTCGCCAACGGCGTTGGTGCTGCTGTCAGCTTTTCGGAATCGAACTTCTTGGGCCGTGGCCAATTCCTCAGCTTTACCTACAGCTCTGGTGTGGACAATTCGGTTTCAAGCATTTCGTTCGCAGAGCCCGCGTTCCTTGGTCGTGATGTGACATTCCGTTTCAACGCCTCGTATGCGCAAAGTGACAACCAGAACAGCACGAACTATCGCACGCGCCAAATTCGGGTTGCGCCAAGCCTTGAGTTCCCGATTGGCGAGTATTCCCGCCTTGGCGTGCGGTACACGATCTCGGAAGATAACATTTTCCAATACACTGGGAATTCCAGCATTATCGCAGCGGAAGCGACCGAAGGTGCCCTGATTTCCAGCAAGATCGGGTATAGCCTTAGCCGCGATACGCGCCGTACCGGTTTGAACCCGAATGCAGGTGTTCTGCTGCGGTTCAATCAGGATTATTCTGGGTTGGGTGGCGACACAAAGTTCATCGAAACGACTGCGTTGGTCGCGGCCGAAACTTTGGTCTTCAACGAAGATGTCACCTTGCGCGCCGAGTTTGAAGGTGGCGTGCTTGGCATGATCGACGGCAACAGCCGCGTTACGGACCGCTACTTCCTGAATGGCAAAATCCGCGGGTTTGACTCCAACGGTTTGGGTCCACGCGATCCTGCGAAAAAAGGCGGTGAGGCGCTTGGTGGCAATATGTTTGCTGTCGCGCGTTTCGAAGCGGAGTTCCCGGTTGGTTTGCCAGAAGAATACGGCATCCGCGGCGGTTTGTTTGCCGACGTCGGTTCGGTCTGGAGCTTGGACAACACCGACGGCGGTGCCGTTGATGACAGCATGTCACTTCGGTCGTCCATCGGGGTTTCGGTCTTCTGGGACACGCCGATTGGGCCACTTCGGTTCAACTTCTCGAATGCGCTTCAGAAAGAAGAGTATGACGATGAGCAGAACTTCGATCTGACCATCTCCACGCGGTTCTGATGCTTCGGAAAACGGCTATCCTTCTGTGTCTTGGGGCGTTGCTGAACGCACCGCTCTGGGCACAGGAGGCCGCGCGGAATGTCGTGCGTTCCCCGATTGTGACTGTCGATCAAGAACGGCTGTTCAGCGGGTCCGCATATGGCGCGGCGCTGCTTGAAGAAATCGAACGCGCAACCGCTGACCTTTCGGCCGAAAACCGGAAGATCGAGGCAGAGTTACTTGCCGAAGAGCGCGAGTTGACCCAAGAGCGCGGCACAATGTCGACCGCTAATTTCCGCGTAAAGGCAGCGACCTTTGATGAAAAAGTTGTTGCCATTCGCAAGGCTCAGGACGACAAAACACGTGCTTTGGCGGCACGTCGTGACACCGCGCAGAAGAATTTCTATCAAGAGATCCTTCCAATTCTAACTGACATCGTACGTGAACGTGGCGCGGTTGCTGTGCTGGAAAGTCGCGCGGTGATACTATCGGCAGACAGTATCGATATTACGGCCGAAGCGATCACGCGTATTGATGCCAGACATGCAGAACGGATAAAAACCGCCGATGAGCCGGCGGTCAGTGAACCACAAGATTAGCCATCGCTTGTCAGGCGTGCGCGGTGTTGATACTTCCGCCTACGTGCAGCTAAGGCAGATATAGCAGGGACGAAGAACCATGACAGAGCAGCCGACCACAGAAGCAGATATTCATCTGATCAAGCAAATTCTGCCGCATCGCTATCCGTTTCTTTTCATCGACAAGGTGAAAGATATCGTTGAGGGCGAAAGCGCAGTTGGCATCAAGAACGTCACCTACAACGAGCCGCATTTTCAGGGGCATTTCCCGGCTGCACCCATCATGCCGGGTGTAACGATTGTTGAGGCGATGGCCCAAACCGCGACCGTGATGGCCGGTCTGGCAATGGATGTGATTGGCAAGGACGTGCTTGTCTATTTCATGACAATCGATAACTGCAAATTCCGCCGCATGGTTGTACCGGGTGATGTGCTTGAGCTTCATGTAAGCGTATTGCGCCGTCGTACGAAAATCTGGCGCATGAAGGGCGTGGCCAAGGTTGGCGACGAAATCGCATGCGAAGCAGAATTTTCTGCGATGATGGACCTGAAGGAGTAGCGCCGAATGGGCATCGACCCAACTGCACAAGTCCACGCATCGGCCATCATCGAAGAGGGGGCTCAAATCGGCGCAGGTGCCATTGTCGGCCCGTTTTCGGTTATCGGGCCAAACGTGACCCTTGGCGACAGGGTGGAAATAAAAAGCCACGCTGTTGTGACAGGTGATACGGAAATCGGCGAAGAAACCATCGTATTTCCCTTTGCGAACATCGGCGACATTCCTCAGGACTTGAAGTTCAAGGGCGAAAAGACGCGGCTGGTGATTGGCAAGCGAAATCGCATCCGCGAAGGCGTGACGATGAACACTGGCACCGAAGGCGGTGGCGGCGTGACGTGTGTGGGCGACGATTGTTTGTTTATGACGGGTTCGCATGTGGGGCATGACGTTCAGGTTGGTGACCGTGTGGTCATGGCAAACCAAGCCGCGCTTGCCGGGCATTGTGTGATTGGCGATGACGTGGTCATTGGCGGCCTGTCGGGCATTCACCAATTCGTTCGTGTCGGCCGCGGCGCCATCATTGGCGGCGTTACGATGGTGACGAATGATGTGATCCCTTACGGGCTGGTCCACGGACCTCGCGGTATGTTGGATGGGCTGAACCTTGTTGGGCTGAAACGTCGGGGCGCGTCGCGCGCTGAAATCACTGCTCTGCGGGCGGCCTATCAAATGCTGGCGCAAGGGGACGGTGCTTTTCAAGAACGCGCACGTCGCCTGTCGGAAGAGACAGACAGCGAGCATGTCCGCGAAGTCGTTTCGTTCATTCTGGGGGACAGCGACCGTTCCTATCTAACGCCGAGCTGACGTTATGACCAAGACAGCGATCATCGCCGGAACAGGTGTTCTTCCGGGTATTCTGGCGGACCGGCTGGATGAAACCAACACGCCCTATGTGATTGCAGAGCTAGAAGGCTTTGCCATGGAAAACCCGAAGGGACGCCCTGTTGAGCGGTTCATCGTAGAGCGGCTGGCTTTGCTTTTCGACAGGTTCGATGACTTGGGTGTTGAACAGGTCATTTTTGCCGGTGCGGTCAGTCGCCCGGCAATCGACCCAGAGCGGATAGACCCGAAAACGGCCACTTTGCTGCCAGTGCTGCTTCCTGCGTTTCAGCAAGGCGACGATGCGCTGTTGCGTGCAGTGATCGCCTTGTTCGAAGACGCCGGGTTTTCTGTCGTCGGTGTGGATAGTGTCGCGCCAGAACTTGTTCCGGGGGAAGGGGTTCTTACAACGGCCCAGCCGTCTCAGGATGACAAGGCGGACGCAGATCGCGCGGCCAAGGTGGTTGCCGGGATCGGCGCGCTTGACGTGGGGCAGGGTGCTGTTGTGGCGCAGGGCCTTTGCTTGGCGATCGAAACCCTGCCGGGAACGGCGGCGATGTTGCGCTGGGTGGCAGAGGTTGCAAAGACCTGCCGCGCCAACCCGAACGGCGCTAAGGGTGTGTTCTTTAAGGCGCCCAAGCCGGGGCAGGAACGGCGCATCGACCTACCCGCAATTGGCCCTGACACGGTTGTCCAAGCCGACGCCGCAGATTTGGCCGGCATTGTGATTGAGGCTGGGGGCGTGATGCTTCTGGACCCAGAGGCGACCATCGCCGAAGCAAATAGCCGGGGCCTGTTCATCTGGGCGCGCACCCCATGAGCCGGCTATTCCTGATCGCGGGGGAGCCTTCTGGCGACGCGCTTGGGGCGGCTTTGATGGCCGGGTTGAAAGAGCTTGAACCGGGCATTGAATTTACCGGTGTCGGCGGACCATTGATGGAAGCGCAGGGCATGAAAAGCCTGTTCCCTATGGAAGAGCTTTCCGTGATGGGTTTGGCAGAGGTTTTGCCACGCTACAATCAGCTGGTGCGCCGGATCAAACAATGTGCTGGCGAAGTGCTTGATCAGAAACCTGATGCGTTGGTCACGATAGACAGCCCTGATTTCAGCCTGCGTGTCGCAAAGCGCGTGAAAGAGGCGTCTGATATTCGCACCGTCCACTACGTCGCCCCCACGGTTTGGGCGTGGCGCGAAGGGCGGGCGAAAAAGATGGCGGGGATGATCGATCAAGTCCTCGCGCTATTTCCGTTCGAACCGCCCTATATGGAAGCCGAAGGGATGCGATGCGACTTTGTCGGTCATCCCGTCGTGGCGCAGCCGACCGCATCCCCCCAAGAGGTGGCTGAGTTCCGCGAGACATACGGGCTGGCCCCCGATGCGCACGCGCTGTTGGTGCTGCCGGGATCCCGCAAGGGAGAGGTCGGCCGGCTTGCCCCGATTTTCGGAGAGGCACTGCGCCCGCTTCTGGCGCGTCATCCTGCGTTGCATGTGATTGTGCCTGCCGCTCCGGCGGTCTTTGCCGAAGTGAAGGAATGTCTGGCGGACTGGCCCGGCCAGCCGATCCTTCTGGACCCCCAGGGGAAGTCAGAGGAACAGATACTGACCGAAAAGCGCGCGGCGTTTTCTGCGGCGAATGTGGCGTTGGCGGCCTCTGGCACAGTCTCTTTGGAACTTGCAGCGGCGCGCACGCCCATGGTCATCGCCTATGATATGAACTGGTTCAGTTTCCAGATCATCAAGTGGATGATGAAGATTGATACGGTTACTTTGGTCAATATCGTTTCCGAAACCCGCGTCGTGCCCGAACTTCTTGGCTCTGACTGTAAGCCGGAAGCAATCTCAGAAGCTCTTTTGGCGCTGTTGGATGATGACGCGGCACGTCAGGCGCAGCTTGCCGCACAGGATTTGACCATGGAGCGGTTGGGCAAGGGCGGTGCGGCGCCGGGCCTTCGTGCGGCGCGCGCGGTTCTTGATGGGCTGAAGCAAGCCTAATCTGGGCGTAAGACGCTTTGCGCGCGCCTTACGTCGATTGATTTAGTTGCCCCGCCAAATCCAGCCGCCGCCCAAGATCCGGCTGCCGGTCGTTTCATAGAACACACAGGCTTGTCCGGGGCTGACGCCTTCTTCTGGGGTCAGAAGCTCAACCTCGGCTTCGGTCTCTGAAATCGGGCGCAGGATTGCTTCGCGCGGGGGTCGTGTGGAACGCACCTTGACCGAGATGTGCCATTCTTTTTGCGAGGTGATGAGCGCATCGCCCAGCCAATTGATTTCACGCACGGGAACGGTGCGCGTCGTCAGCAGCTCTTTTGGCCCGACGATCACGTGGCGTTTTTCAACGTCCAGTCTGACGACATAAAGCGGATCAGCCAGCCCACCGATGCCAAGACCGCGGCGCTGCCCGATTGTATAATGGATGACGCCGTCATGCGTGCCCAGCACGCGACCATCTACATCAACGATGTCACCCGGCTCTGCCGCGCCGGGGCGCAGCTTTTCGATGACCGACGCATAGTTGCCATTTGGAACAAAGCAGATGTCTTGGCTGTCGGGTTTATCCGCCACCGGCAGGCCGTATTTCTGGGCCAAGGCGCGGGTTTCATTCTTCGACGGCAAATGGCCCAGCGGAAAGCGTAGAAAGGCCAATTGCTCGGGTGTGGTCGAGAATAGGAAATAGGATTGATCACGGGCGGCATCGGCAGCGCAATGAAGCTCTGGCCCTTGATCGCCGGTTTTGCGTTGGATGTAGTGGCCGGTTGCCATGCAATCGGCCTCAAGGTCTTTAGCCGTTTCCAGCAGGTCTTTGAATTTCACCCGTTCGTTGCAGCGAATGCACGGAACAGGTGTCGCGCCAGCCAGATAGCTGTCAGCGAATTCATCGATCACCGCATCTTTAAAGATGTTCTCGTAATCCAGAACATAGTGGGGAAAACCCATTTCTTCGGCCACGCGACGGGCATCATGGATGTCTACACCCGCACAGCAGGCACCTTTTTTCGCAAGTGCTGCGCCGTGATCATAGAGCTGAAGTGTAACGCCAACCACGTCATAGCCTTCTTCGGCCAGTTGCGCGGCCACAACCGAGCTATCGACGCCGCCAGACATGGCAACGACGACGCGGGTCTCTGCCGGTGGTTTGGCAAAGCCCAAAGAGTTCAGCGGATGATCCTTGCTGTCGAGCGGCATGATGTAACCTTTCGGGAATTCCATCGGAATATAGGAAAATGCAAGATAGTCTCAAGCCCCGGTTTCACACCTCCTTAAGTCTGTTTGCCAAAATTGGTCATCAGGATGAGTGAGGGAAAGAAAATGTTCATCAAACGTATCGACGGACCTAGGACAGTAACACTTCCAGATGGCTCTACGATGACGCGGGCGGATCTGCCGCCCGTTGACACCAAGCGTTGGGTCGCAAGCCGAAAAGCAGCGGTGGTAAAGGCGGTGGCAGCCAATCTGATTGATCAAGAAGAAGCGCTGGCGCGGTACTCATTAAGCATAGAAGAGTTCGAAAGCTGGAAGATTGCGGTTGCGCGGCATGGTCCTAAGGCATTGAAAACGACTAAAATTCAAACGTATAGACAATCTGGAGTTGATTAATTAGCTTGTCTACATTGGTAACGTGTAATTAACCATTCTTATTCAGTGTGAGGTTGAGACTAGGGGAATACAACGGAGAGAATTTTATGCGCGTCCTTTTGGTGGAAGACGATCCAACCACATCCAAAAGCATTGAATTGATGCTGACCCACGCCAATCTGAACGTCTATACGACCGACCTTGGCGAAGAAGGGATCGATCTGGCCAAACTATATGATTACGATCTTATTTTGTTGGATTTGAACCTTCCTGACATGAATGGCCATGAAGTTTTGCGCCAGTTGCGGCTGGCACGGGTCGATACGCCGATTCTTATTTTGTCTGGCGAAGACGATACAGACAACAAACTCAAAGGGTTCGGATTCGGCGCCGATGACTATCTGACCAAGCCGTTCCATCGCGAAGAATTGGTCGCCCGTATCCACGCGATTATCCGTCGCTCAAAAGGGCATGCGCAATCGACGATCAGTACGGGCCGGATCACGGTGAACCTTGATGCAAAAACGGTTGATGTCGATGGACGCACGGTTCACTTGACCGGCAAAGAATACCAGATGCTTGAACTGCTGAGCCTTCGTAAAGGAACAACTCTTACGAAAGAGATGTTCCTGAACCACCTGTACGGCGGGATGGACGAACCAGAGCTGAAGATCATCGATGTGTTTATCTGCAAGCTTCGCAAGAAATTGACCCAAGCGACGGGCGGCGAAAACCACATTGAGACGGTCTGGGGCCGCGGTTATGTGCTGCGCGATCCAGAGGTCGCAAACGAACCAGTGCGCGTTGCCATCGGCGCATGAAACGCCGGGCGGGGCGAAATCTAACCGCCCGGTAATCAGATCACATCTGGACCTCCACGGGGCGTCCTCCTATCACTTTCGGAGGAAACCTGCGGAGGGCCGGCATGGCAGGGCAAATACCCGTCGAAAAATTGACCGAAGATCAAGCCAAGGCAGAGCTGGCCAAGCTGGCCAGTTTACTAGCTGAGGCCGATGCTGCGTACCATCAGCATGACGCACCAGAGATTTCGGACGCCGAATACGACGCGTTGAAGAAGCGCAACAAGGAAATTGAAACGCAATTTCCATTACTTAAGCGTGCTGACAGCCCCTCGGAAACCGTTGGCGCAGCGCCAGCAGATGGGTTTTCAAAGGTTCGGCATGTGGTGCGCATGCTGTCCCTTGGAAATGCGTTTGAGGATGAGGACGTATCAGAATTTGATGCGCGCATCCGGAAATACCTTGGCTTAGGCGCGGACGCAGCGCTGGCCTATACCGCAGAGCCCAAGATCGATGGCCTTTCTCTGTCCCTGCGTTACGAAAACGGCAATCTGGTTCAGGCAGCAACGCGAGGCGATGGCGAAACGGGTGAGAATGTCACCGCAAATGCTCGTACTATAAACGATATTCCAGAAAACCTGACAGGCGCGCCAGAGGTTCTGGAGGTACGTGGCGAAGTCTATATGAGCCACGCGGATTTTGATGCGTTGAACGAACGTCAGGCGGCAAAGGGTGACAAAGCCTTTGCCAACCCACGCAACGCAGCCGCCGGTTCTTTGCGCCAATTGGACCCGGCGATCACCAAAGAGAGACCACTTAGGTTTTTCGCCTATGCCTGGGGGGATCTGTCTGCACCGCTGAGTGATACGCAAAAGGGCGCGATTGACCGGTTGTCGGAACTCGGGTTCCAGACCAATCCGTTGACTGACCTGTGCGATGGTCCAACGGAGATGCTGTCACACTATCGCGCGATCGAAGCACAGCGCGCGACTTTGGGCTACGATATTGATGGTGTGGTTTATAAGGTGAATGACCTTGCGCTTCAGGCGCGTCTTGGGTTCCGTTCAACGACGCCACGCTGGGCGATTGCTCATAAGTTCCCGGCTGAACTGGCTTGGACACGGCTTGAGAAAATAGAAATCCAAGTCGGCCGCACGGGCGCAATTTCCCCCGTGGCGCGTCTTCATCCAGTAACGGTTGGCGGGGTGGTAGTGTCGAACGCCACGCTGCACAACGAAGATTACATCGCCGGTCGCGATGCAAAGGGAAACCCGATCCGCGATGGAAAGGACATCCGCGAAGGGGACTGGGTGCAAGTCTATCGCGCGGGGGATGTTATTCCTAAAATCGCGGATGTTGACCTAAGCAAACGCCCCGAGGGTGCGATACCTTATGTCTTTCCAACCGATTGTCCCGAATGTGGATCCGAAGCCATTCGTGAAGAGGGCGACGCCGTTCGCCGCTGCACCGGTGGGTTGATCTGCCCGGCGCAGGCCGTCGAAAAGTTGAAACATTTTGTCTCTCGCACTGCCTTTGACATTGACGGGCTGGGCGCGAAACAGGCGGAACAGTTTTATCGCGAAGGGTGGATCAAGGAACCTGCCGATATCTTCACCTTGGAAGAACGGTTTGGTTCGGGCCTTCAACAGCTTAAAAATCGGGAAGGTTGGGGGGAAAAGTCTGCTCGAAACCTGTTTGATGCCATCGCCGAGCGGCGCACAATTGCTCTGAACCGGTTGATCTTTGCTCTGGGAATCCGGCACGTTGGGGAAAGCGCATCGTCGCTTTTGGCAGGACACTATGGAAGCTGGGCCGCGTTTGAAAGCGCGATGACCGCAGCAACAGTGGGCGAAGGACCGGAGTGGGAAAACCTGATGGCGATCGATGGGGTGGGCGCAGTTATGGCCAAGGCGTTGGTGACAACCTTCCACCAACCGGCCGAACGCGCGTCGATTGACCGGTTGGTGGCCCACCTGAATGTAGAGGATATGGCCGCGCGCGGGAAATTAGACAGCCCGGTCGCGGGTAAGATCGTGGTTTTCACCGGCACGTTGGAAAAGATGACACGGGCCGAGGCTAAGGCGCGGGCCGAAGCGCTTGGCGCGAAGGTTGCGGGCTCTGTTTCGGCCAAGACCGACATTCTGATTGCCGGGCCAGGTGCCGGTTCGAAGGCTAAGAAGGCTGCCGACTTGGGTGTAGAAACCATCGATGAAGACGCGTGGTTGGCGTTGATAGGCGACGCATGAGCCGCCGACCCGACATTCTGTTTCCGCTGTTTGCGGACCTTGAAGGGCTTGACGGCGTTGGCCCCAAGACGGCGAAGAATTTCGCGCAGATGGGGGTCGAAAAGCCGCGCGATCTTCTTTTTACATTGCCGCATTCGGGCGTGGACAGAAGTCGCCGGGCCTCTGTGAGTGAGGTCACGCCGGGCGGCACTGCGACGGTCGAGGTGGAGGTGGGCCTGCATAATCCTCCACGAACCAAGGGGCGCCCTTATCGGGTGCAGGTGGAAGATGCCAAAACAAGCTTCCAGTTGGTCTTTTTCCACGGCAACGGGCCTTATCTTCAAAAACTATTGCCGACGGGGCAACGGCGTGTGGTTTCCGGGAAAGTAGAGCTGTTCGATGGCGTGGCCCAGATGGTGCACCCCGATCACATCTTGCCGCTGGAAGAAGCCGACACCATCCCGCCCTATGAGCCGGTCTATCCGCTGACCGCCGGGATAACCCAAAAAGTCGTTACGAAGGCGGCGATTTCAGCGTTGGAACGTGTGCCCGAACTTGCCGAATGGATCGATCCAGCGCTGAAAGAGCGTGAAGATTGGCCCGACTGGGTTGACGCAATCAAAGCAGTTCATGCACCTGCAAATTCGACTGATTTGGCCGTCACAAGCCCGGCGCGCCAGCGGCTTGCCTATGATGAACTATTCTCGCATCAGCTGACGCTGGCCCTGGCGCGGCAGGCTGTGCGGCGGGGGGCCGGTGTGCCAACCCAAGGCAACGGCAAGTTGCGTGCGAAGGTGTTGGCGGCCTTGCCATATGACCCGACGGGCGCGCAAGAACGCGCGATGTCTGAAATTGGGGCTGATATGGCGCTGCCCAGCCGGATGAACCGATTGCTGCAAGGCGACGTGGGGGCGGGCAAGACACTTGTGGCGTTCATGGCCCTGCTGATCGCGGTAGAGGCTGGCGGGCAGGGTGTGATGATGGCGCCGACAGAAATCCTTGCTCGACAACATCTGGAAAGCCTTCAGCCATTGGCCGAAGACGCAGGTGTGGTGTTGGAACTGTTGACCGGGCGCGACAAAGGTTCTGAACGCAAGGCCAAGCTGGCTGCCTTGGCAAGGGGCGACATCCAAATATTGGTCGGCACGCATGCCGTGTTCCAAAAAGATGTGGTATTCCACGATCTGCGCCTTGCAATCGTGGATGAGCAGCACAGGTTCGGCGTCAGCCAGCGGATGGAGCTTTCCGCCAAGGGGCAGGGCGCGCATGTGTTGGTTATGACGGCCACCCCCATCCCACGCAGCCTGTCGTTGGCGCAATACGGGGATATGGATGTCTCTGTCCTTGATGAGAAACCGCCTGGGCGGAAGCCTGTTAAGACGGCTCTTATTTCGACGGGTCGGATGGATGAGGTGGTGGAACACCTGCGTGGTGCGATCAACGACGGGCGGCAAGCCTATTGGGTGTGCCCTTTGGTCGAGGAAAGCGAAGTCGTTGACATGACGGCCGCAGAAGAGCGGTTCAAACGGCTGCGCGCGGTGTTCGGCGAAGGGCAGGTGGGCTTGGTTCACGGCCAGATGCCCCCGGCTGAAAAAGACGCCGCCATGGCCCGGTTTGTGGCGGGCGAAACCAAGGTTCTGGTCGCCACAACAGTGATTGAGGTTGGCGTGAACGTTCCCAATGCCTCGATCATGGTGATCGAACGCGCGGAAAGTTTCGGCTTGGCGCAGCTTCATCAGCTTCGTGGGCGGGTTGGGCGCGGGTCCGAAGCCTCGACCTGCTTGTTGATGTATCAGGCGCCGTTGACGGAAAGCGGGCGACGCCGACTAGAGATTTTGCGCGAAACCGAAGATGGCTTCCGGATTTCCGAGGAAGACTTAGCGATGCGTGGTGCAGGCGATGTGATCGGAACCGCACAATCCGGGCTGCCGCGCTTTCGGATCGCCGATATGGAGCGACAAGCCGCGCTGATGGCGGTGGCGCAAAGCGATGCGCGCAAACTTCTGAACGATGATCTGTCGTTGGAAACCAAGCGCGGACAGGCCGCGCGTGTTCTGTTGTGGCTAATGGAACAGGATAAATCCATTCGTTTAATTTCAGTAGGTTAGACGGACGGTTCCGCTTTGTTCGCAAATGTTCTTAAAAAGTTCTTTACTTTTGAGGGTGAATTTGAGAACAAAGTAGCAACAGAGGTATCATCGCAAGGAATATTCACCATGCTGACTGAACTGAAAGCCGTTATGAACCGCTCCTCCGCGACCCTTATTCAGGATGCCGCGGGTGCCATGGCTCTTGTTGTAATGCTTCTTGTCGGCCTTCACCTGCCAGGGTTGGTCTGACCCCCAAGTTTACTGCCTGCGATCTGCCGGGTTGCGCATCCTGTCCCCAACATCCGATGCGCCGCTTCTGACACCGCCTGTCCCAAAGCTGCGAAGTCGCCTTGTTCTTCGCCAAAGATCCGGAACATCAGATACGCGACTTGCCGCCGCCTTCTCCCCAAGAAGAGCGGCGGTTTTTTTTATGCGCAGGCGGTTTTTGCGGCTTCGTCAAACGCATCCAATGTGGCGTCCAACGACAGCAAGATCGAAGCGTGACGGTTTTTATATTCGCGAGCGGGTGACAGCACCTCTAGCCCATCGAAGGGGGCTTGGGGCACGGGGCCGTCCTCCTTCAGCATCGCCTTCAGTTGATCACGTGCTGTTTCAACCTCGGCGCGGGTGCGACCGATGATATTTGCCCCAACCACTGAAGCAGAGGCTTGCCCAAGCGCGCAGGCTTTTACATCTTGCGCGAAATCTGTGATTTTTCCGTCTTCAACGACAAGATCGACAGAAACGGTGGACCCACACAGCGGTGCGCGTTTCTTTGCGGATGCAGACGGCGCATCCAGTTGCCCCAGATGGGGGATGTCGGCAGCCAATTCGAGAATTCGCTGTGAGTAGAGCTTTATAAGGTCGTTCTCGGCGCTCATAGCTTTCCCTTTTCGCTGGTTCTCATTAAATAGCCTCAGAACCCGATTTTGCAAAGGTCAGCTGCCATGTCGTTTGATGTATCCACACTAAAGTATGATGTGAACGGTCTGATCCCAGCAATCGCACAAGCCGAAGATGGCGAGGTGTTGATGATGGCTTGGATGAATGCCGAGGCGGTCACCAAGACATTAGAAACGGGCCGGGTCACGTATTGGTCACGCTCGCGCCAAGCCTTTTGGATCAAGGGCGAAACCAGCGGGCACACACAGCGATTGATCGATTTCCGTGTGGATTGTGACCGGGATTGCCTATTGGTCATCGTGGAACAGGCCGGACCGGCATGTCATACGAACCGCCGCAGCTGTTTTTACACAAGCGTCCAAAACGGCGAAGAGGTTGAGCTTTCCACGCCGATGGAGTGAGCCTAAAGCCCAACCATCCGGCGGATATCTTCGGGCGATGCGCCGTCTTGACGAAACAGCCGTATCGCCTTGGAATCGTGACGTTTTGCAAGCCGTTTTCCATCCTCATCGCGGATAAGAAGATGGTGGAAATAGGTCGGTGTCGGCAGATCAAGCAAGGCTTGCAGCAGGACCTGAACAAAGGTCGCCTCATACAGGTCCACGCCGCGGACCACCTCTGTGATGCCTTGGGCAGCGTCGTCCCAGACAGCGGCCAGCAGATAGGAAACGGTCTCAATCTCTTTGCGGCCTAGCACAACGTCACCAGTACCGGAGATAAGGGTTTCGGCGTCTAACTGATGCGTACCGGTATGATCTGGCCCGTTCTCGATAAATCCACAATTACTAGTATTACCAATGGCTTCTACTGCCTTCCTCATATTCAGACGAAGCGCATCACCTGGTTTGCGGCTGTCCAAATCGCGGCCACGGCAGGTTCCCGGATAGACAATCCCGTCAGGGCCGACAAGCGGCGCGCCTTCTTGAGGTGCCGAAAGTGCGGCCCGGATATCGCCACGTGTGCAGCTGCATGGATAGATCAGACCGCGCGCCGCAAGTTGGTCTAGCACCCGGTCATAGTCTTCAAGATGTTCGGATTGGCGTCTGACAGGCGTTTCCCATTCAAGACCCAGCCAATGCAGGTCTTCGTAAATCAGGGTTTCCCATTCCGGTTTGCATCGCTGCGTGTCGGTGTCTTCGATCCTAAGGAGGAATTCACCGCCATGCAGACGCGCGCGATCATACGCCAGCAAGGCGGAATAGGCATGGCCAAGGTGCAGCGGCCCGGTCGGCGAAGGGGCAAACCGGGTGCGATAGGTCACTGCGCCAACCAGCCTTTCCAAAGCTCTTTCGCGCGATCTGTATAGGCCTTGTAGCGGTCTTTGCGGCCACGGCGACCGCCTTTCAGACCTTCAACAGGTGGGAACAGCCCGAAATTAACGTTCATCGGCTGAAAGGTCTTCGCCTCGGCCCCACCAGTGATGTGAGTGACAAGCGCGCCCATCGCCGTTTCAGCGGGCGGCGTCGTCAATTCCTTGCCGGTGATCTCAGCAATAGCAAAGCGAGCAGCCAACAGCCCCATCGCGGCACTTTCAACATATCCTTCCACGCCTGTGATCTGGCCCGCGAACCGGATATTAGGGCGTGATTTCAGACGCATCTGGTCATCCAGCAGCGTTGGCGAATTTAGGAACGTGTTGCGGTGGATGCCGCCAAGCCGAGCGAACTTTGCGTCTTCCAATCCCGGAATCATCCGGAAAACATCGGTTTGTGCGCCATACTTCATCTTTGTTTGGAAGCCGACGATGTTGAACAATGTGCCAAGTGCGTTGTCGCGGCGAAGCTGAACAACGGCATATGCTTTGACATCCGGTTGATGTGGGTTGGTCAGGCCGACGGGCTTCATCGGACCAAAGCGCAAGGTTTCGCGCCCGCGCTCTGCCATCACCTCAATCGGGAGGCAGCCGTCGAAATAACCCGCGGTTTCACCTTCGTGAAACTCGGTCTTATCCGCGGCAAGGATTGCATCAATGAACGCTTCGTATTGGTCGCGGTCCATCGGGCAGTTAAGATAGGCCTTACGCTCTTCTTCCGTCTCGCCCTTGTCGTAGCGGGACTGGAACCAGGCCTTGTCCATATCAACGCTGTCGGCATAGACGATCGGCGCGATTGCGTCGAAAAAGGCCAGCGCCTCGGCACCCGTTTCCGCGCGGATCGCTTCGGCCAAATTGCCCGAGGTCAGCGGGCCGGTCGCGATGATCCAATGACCGTCATCGGGCAGGGCGGCAATCTCTCCCTCTTCGATGGTCACCAACGGATGTTCACGCAGGCGCGCTGTGACGCCTTCGGCAAACTGATCCCGATCCACAGCAAGCGCGCCACCAGCGGGCAGGGAATGTGCGTCGGCCATTTCCATGATCAAACCACCGGCTTCGCGCATCTCCCAATGCAGAAGGCCAACAGCGTTCTGTTCGCTATCGTCTGACCGGAAAGAGTTTGAGCAGACCATTTCCGCCAGATTGCCGGTTTGGTGTGCGAACGTGCCGACATGGGGGCGCATTTCATGAATGACCACGGGAATGCCTGCCTGAGCAGCCTGCCACGCAGCTTCGGACCCGGCCATGCCGCCGCCGATGATATGGAGTTTTTCTGTCATATCCGGCGATTTAGGCGAGAATGGTGGAAAGGGAAAGGGGCAGCACGTGGCTGCCCCGATAAGTTTTCCGTTTTTTCGGTGCCGTCTTTGCAGATGGCGCGCCAAACATGGTCTGCAACAAGAACCCAATCGCCTTAAGAAAGCGGTGGCTTCTTATATGCGTGCGGTCCTATTCGTCGCCTTGTTCGATTTCTTCGTCGCCTTGATCCGCGATCCAAGCAACCGAAACGACCTCTTCCTTCTTGGCGGTGTCGAAGACCTTTACGCCACCAGCGCTGCGCGAACGGAACGAGATTCCGTCAACAGGGCAGCGAATGGATTGCCCAGTCGACGTCGCAAGCATGATCTGATCATCCATTTCGACAGGGAAGGACGCAACGAGGCGACCGCCCCGCATGGCCTTATCCATCGCCTGAACGCCTTGGCCACCACGACCCCGAACCGGGTAGTCATGGCTGGACGACAGTTTGCCCGCGCCACCGGAGGTAATCGTCAAAATCAGATCCTCGGCGGCCGACATTTCGGCGTAACGCTCTTGGCTGAAATCGGCGGCTTCGGCGACGGCCTCTTCCTCATCGCTTTCGGCGTCATCTGCCAGGCCAGCAACGGCACGGCGCATTTTCAAATACGCAGCACGCTCTTCCGAAGAGGCTTCGAAATGCCGGATAACCGCCATCGAGACCACTTCGTCACCTTCACCAAGGCGAATACCACGAACACCGGTGGAATCGCGCCCTTTAAAGACACGCACCGCCGTGGTTGGGAAGCGGATCGCCCGCCCGCTAGAGGTTACAAGCATTACGTCGTCATCTTCCGTACAGATACGCGCGTTTACCAAGCTTGTCTCGTCGGGCAGCTTCATCGCGATCTTGCCGTTCGACTTCACGTTGGTGAAATCAGACAACTGATTGCGGCGCACATCACCTGCCGTGGTGGCAAAGACGATCTGAAGGTCAGACCATTCTTCTTCGGGACGATCGACGGGCATGATTGCAGCAACAGAAACGCCCTGAGGGATCGGCAGGATGTTGATAATCGCCTTGCCCTTGGCCGTCCGCCCACCTTGTGGCAGGCGCCATGTTTTCAGCTTATAAACCATGCCTTCGGTCGTGAAGAACAACAGTTGCGTGTGGGTGTTGGCCACGAAGAGGGTGGTTACGACATCCTCTTCTTTGGTCGCCATCCCGCTGATGCCTTTGCCGCCGCGACGTTGGGCGCGGAAATCTGCAAGGGGTGTACGTTTGATGTAACCTCCGCTGGTGACGGTCACGACCATATCTTCGCGTTCGATCAGATCTTCGTCGTCCATATCGCCGGACCAATCGATGATCTCTGTACGCCGTGGAACGGCGTGTTGTTCGCGAACATCGCGCAGCTCGTCACCGATAATCGCCATGATCCGTTCGCGGGAACGCAGAATATCAAGGTATTCGCGGATTTTTGCTGCAAGGTCCTGCAACTCATCCGTTACTTCCTTGACGCCCATGGCGGTCAAGCGTTGCAAGCGAAGTTCCAGGATCGCACGCGCCTGCGTTTCTGACAGGTAATAAGTCCCGTCATCATTCATCTTGTGGGTCGGATCGTCGATCAGCTGGATGTATTCAGCGATATCATGTGCGGGCCAACGGCGGCTCATCAGCTTTTCGCGGGCTTCGGCCGGATCGTTCGAGGAACGGATCGTCGCAACCACTTCATCAACGTTCGAAACGGCAACGGCCAGACCACATAGAATGTGGCTGCGTTCACGTGCTTTGCGCAGCTCATAAGCAGTGCGGCGCGCGATAACTTCTTCGCGGAAGTCAATGAAAGCAGTCAGGAATTTGCGAAGCGTCAGTTGTTCTGGCTTGCCACCATTCAACGCCAGCATGTTAGCCCCGAACGAGGTCTGCATCGGCGTGAAGCGGAACAGCTGGTTTAGAACAACCTCTGCCGTGGCATCGCGTTTCAATTCAATCACGACCCGAACGCCAACGCGGTCAGATTCATCCTGAATGGAGGAGATGCCTTCAAGCTTCTTATCGCGGACAAGTTCGGCGATCTTTTCGATCATCGACGCTTTGTTCACCTGATAAGGAATCTCATCCAGAACAATGGCATAGCGGTCTTTTCTGATCTCTTCGATCCGTGTTTTTGCACGGATTACGATCGAACCACGGCCTTCAAGATACGCTTTGCGCGCACCGGTACGGCCCAGGATGATACCGCCCGTCGGGAAGTCCGGCGCGGGGACGTATTCCATCAGCTGTTCGGATGTCAGATCAGGGTCGTCGATCAGCGCCAGCGTGGCATCGATGACTTCGCCCAGGTTGTGGGGCGGAATCCGCGTGGCCATACCAACGGCGATACCTTCGGCACCGTTGACCAGCATATTCGGGAAACGCGCAGGCAGGACGGTCGGTTCCATCCGTTCGTTTGCGTAGTTTGGGATGAAGTCGACAGTTTCCTTGTCGATATCAACCAAAAGCTGCTCGGCCACCTTTTTCAGGCGGCTTTCGGTGTACCGATAAGCCGCGGCAGGGTCGCCATCCATGGAGCCAAAGTTGCCCTGACCGTCGATCAGCGGCACGGACATCGAAAAGTCCTGCGCCATGCGGACAAGCGATTCATAAACCGCCGAATCCCCGTGTGGGTGATACCGGCCCATAACGTCGCCCACGGCCGTGGCGCATTTACGATATGGTTTGTTCTGAGTCTGCCCGTTTTCCCACAGCGTATAAAGAATGCGCCGGTGCACAGGTTTCAGGCCATCTCGAAGATCGGGGATCGCACGGCTTACGATCACGCTCATGGCATAGTCCATGAACGAGGTCTGCATCTCTTCCTCGATGGAAATCGTCGGACCGTCGTATTTCGGCGTGTCCGGCGTGTTTTCGTCTTCGTTTTCAGGGGTTTCTGGCGTGTCGTTCACGTAGTGTCCCGTCGGTCGTTGCACGATCTATATATTGTTGAAATTATTATATCTTATCCCGGATATAGGGTGCAATGGGTGGTTGCCCGGAATATGAGCAGCCTCTGAGGGAGAGTGCTAACATACTGTTTTTATTGAAAACTAAATCAGCTCTGGCATGATTAAAATCAGCGATGTCACAAAGGAGCAGTAAATTGACGACCAATGAGACAGAGTTGATGCTAAAAGGGTACGGCCTGACCACCGCCGAATTCTTCTATCACATGCCGGATTTCAAGCATGTGCTGAACACCTTCATCTGGCAGGAATACGATCTGGCGCCCGATCACCCACGGCTTTTTAAGTTTATCGAATTCTGGCAGGACCAGATCGAAGGCCCACTTCATTCTGTGCGGTTCACTCATCGAAAGATGATGTCATCGGGCGAATGGCGAAACGTCGTTGGTGAATTTACGCTTCACTAGTCGCGCGAGGAAACAGCGGCGGCCAGCCAAATAAGCGCCAGAATTGCCGACAGAACGGCATTCCAGCTGGCCATGGATAGGTTTAGGACCGGATCAGCCCAAGCCACGACATCACACATCACAACGGTGGGTGCTGCGTCAAAGTTCAACAAATCCGCGCCTGAGAGGCCAGATAGGGCATTGCCGCTGCCTGAGCAGGAGGTGGGGCCTTCCCACCATTTACGCTCTACGCCGGTGTGGTAGATGCCGATGCCGCTGGTCGTTGCGGCGGCAAGAAGCCCCGCGATGGGGAACCAGATTGTACGGGTAAACCACGCCAGAGGGCCCAGCAATATTGCCGCCAAATGGGGCCACCGCTGCCAAAGGCACATTTTGCACGGGGCGACACCGCCGATAAACTGAAAGGCAAAGGCACCCAGCAAAAGGGCAAGCGACCCACCCGAAGCAAGAACCACCAGCTGTTTGCGTGTCATAGATATTTCACCATCACGAATCCTCCGACCAGCAACACCATGAAGACGGTGAAGAGCAAGCCAAGACGCTTGTCGATGAAATCACGAATTGGTGCGCCGAACTTCCAAAGCAATGCGGCGACAATGAAAAACCGTGCGGCCCGCGCGATGATCGAGGCGATGATAAACACCCCAAGGTTCAAGCCCGTGGACCCCGAAAGGATCGTGATCACCTTGAACGGGAAGGGCGTAATACCTGCGATCAGAACGGCCCACGCGCCCCATTCGTTGTAACGCGTGCGGAATTCTTCAAAATAGGCATCCTTGCCATAGAACTCCAAAACCGGGCGGCCAACGCTGTCGAACAGGCCGTAACCGATATAATAGCCCACCAACGCGCCCAATACAGAACCAAGCAACGCAACGCCCGCGATCAACCATGCGCGGCGTGGGCTGGCGATAATCATCGGGATCATCAGCACATCTGGCGGGATCGGAAAGACAGAGCTTTCGACGAAGGCCACAAAACCCAAAATCCACAGCGCATTTTTACTTTCGGCTTGGGAAAGCGTCCATTCATAAAGTCTTCTGATCATGGGCCGGCCTTTTACTAAACACCCGCCACATGCAACACGGGGTGGGCGCGGGGTCAAGTCATGCAAGCCATTGCGCGAAGCTGTTGAGGCGGTAAATTAGCCTCTGAACCGAAGGCAGGAGTTGTTATGAAGTGGCAAGGTAGGCGCGGTAGCCGGAATATTGAAGACAGACGATCACGCGGTGGCACGGGCGCGGGTGCTGTTGGCGGCGTGGGCCTTTTGGCGGTTTTGGCCATCGGCTATTTCTTGGGGATCGATGTGTCACCCTTGTTGGAACAAGGCGCGGTCAACCAAGGTGGTGAGGTGGAACTGACCGAAGCCGATGAACGCGCAGGTAAGTTCGTGTCTGTGACACTTGCCGACACCGAAGAAATTTGGGCGGATTTGTTCCGCCAACAAGTTGGCCAAGCTTATAACGCACCCACTCTTGTTCTGTTCAAAGGGTCCACCAGTTCGCCTTGCGGCGGCGCAAGTGGGGCGACTGGGCCGTTCTATTGCCCGGCCGACAAAAAGGCGTATCTGGACACTGGGTTCTTCACCACAATGGAACGTCAGCTTGGTGCCAAGGGCGATTTTGCTGCGGCCTATGTTGTGGCGCATGAAATCGCGCATCACGTTCAGAACGAACTTGGCGTCCTAGGCAAGGCAAACGCGCTGCGTCGGCAGGTTTCAGAGAAGCAATCTAATGAGATTTCGGTACGTATTGAACTTCAGGCCGACTGCCTTTCAGGCATTTGGGCGGTTCACGCGCAGCGGCAATTCGGAAGCCTTGAACGCGGCGATCTGGCCGAGGCGATGAATGCCGCCAAACAGATCGGCGATGACACATTGCAACGCAACGCGGGGCGGGTTCCGATGCCACACACGTTTACCCATGGCACATCCGAACAACGTCAACGATGGTTCGCGAAAGGTTACGAAAGTGGGCGCATCGCAGATTGTGATACGTTTGGCGCGAGTCGACTTTAGCGGGTGGTGGTTTCCATATGAGCAACAATGGCTAGTGCGAAGGCGCATTGTTTTCTGAACTGTGCCCGCATTGTGTCAAGTATATGATTTATCAACCAAAAGCGGAGAGAGTTCTTGCGATACTGGGCCGCAAATGTGATTGAATAGCATTGGGGGCCAACTGAAGGGCTTAATGGTGAAATTCGGTTCAATTTGTGTTGCCTTTTTATGTGCACTTAACTTTCCGACCGTTCTAAGCGCCGCAACCTTGGCGCAGCCCGGCTTCACGGAAGTTGAGGTCGTGAACGTGAACGATCGTCGCGGCAACTTCGGCAACATCACGTTTGATGATGCCGGAAATGCGTATGTCGTGGGTGCAAACCGTCGCGACAACGGACAGGTCTATCGTATCGAAGACGATGGTTCGCTGACCCTGATCGGGGATGCGACATCAGGCAACCAAACCGCGACCGGCATTACCTTCAAAGACGGAAGCCTCTTTGTTACGTCGTCCCATGGGCGGCTGTATGAAATGGACGCCGTCACGGGCCAAACCACGGTTCTGACCAAGCTTAAGACCAAGGACCCAACGGACGTTCAGATCATCGATGGTCTTTACGGCGCCGAATTCACAATTCTGGTTGTGGCTGAAGACGGCGGCGCGACGTGGGTGGATGGCACAACTGGCGAAGTCCAGCTGACGACATCGGGCCTGCCATCGATGAACGCGATTGAGGTGGGCGCAGACGGAACGTTGTTTGCGCTTAGTGATGAAAGCCCAAGCGGGCTCTTTTCGTTCGATGAAAACGGCCTGATCGAAACTGTCGTCGAAGCGCCGGGTGGCGTTAGCTTTGAAAATTTGGCGATTCATCAGGGAACCGGCGAAATCTTCGCAAGCACATCAGCTGGTGAGATTTACGTGTTCGACCCGCTTACGCTTAACGCGACTTTGTTTGCCTCTGATCTGGCACAAGGCGGCGCGTTGAGCTTTTCGGCTGATGGCACGCAGCTTTATTTCGGCGAACAAGAAGGACGGGGCGGGTACACGATCAGCTATTTCGATGGCTTTGATCAATATGAACTGTCCGCTGTCCCACTTCCTGCGACGCTTCCGTTACTGGGCGCGGCGGTAGGAATAATGGCATACGCACGGCGACGCAAAAAAACGAAAAGCTGAACGTCGAAAACCACTTGCACCGGCTGTCTGATCTGATACCACCCGTTGCGCAAGCCCGAGTGGCGGAATGGTAGACGCAGGGGATTCAAAATCCCCCGCCGCAAGGCGTGAGAGTTCGAATCTCTCCTCGGGCACCATCCCCAAGTTTAAAGACGATCACAGCACCTGTGCTGTGCTTTGATTCGTATGGTGTTACCGGCTGTGTGTCACAAACGGATGACAGCGTTGTGTGATGGCGTGACACAAACGTGAAAAACACTGTTTCTAATCGGGTGCGATAGCCGACTGGCGCAATTTCGGGTTCATAAACAATCAACGATCGAAACCTGTCTATTCAGCTAAGAAAAAGCCTGAATTTTGAAGTTGGCATTCAAACAGCACGCCTGATTGCTTTCCACAGGGAAACAATAGGTGGTGTATGGCGAAAGTTTTATTACAAGATTTGCACGCATGCGGTGAAAAGGTCGCCACATTCTCGCCATTTTTGCTTTGAGTTCCTGCAGAGTTATCGTTAAATGAAGTCGGTCCGTGGGGGACTTACTTTGAGTATATTACGATTATGCATCTGTTATGATGCGGGTGGACGGTGCGGATTGCTTAGCTTGGGCAAAAGACGCACAAATTCGACTTTGAAATGTGGGCCGTTCAGGATTGTTCGGCTTGATGGCTTGCAAGGCTGGGCACCGCCCAACTAATACCGTTTGCGCCGTGGCGTGAACGACACGAAATCTTACCCCTACGGAACTGTTAATAAACGCAAACCTGAGTTTTGGTTTGCCACTTCAGTTAGGGGTTTGGGTATGTCCGACGATCGCCGTGATTTGATTAACGCAGGTACGAACAGCGACAGCATTGATCTCAAATCAGCAGATAGTGAACGGGTGTCCGAAACCATCTCTGAACAACCTCGTCTGAAGCCCGGCTCGCAAGTTGTGCCTTGTTTCACGCCGGGGACAATGATCGCCACGATCAAAGGCGAACGACCAGCCGAAGATCTGCGTGAGGGCGATAAAGTCATCACGCGCGACAATGGTATTCAGGAAATTCGTTGGGCGGGTAAAAAGACGCTGAACGGGAAAGAACTGACCCTAGATCATCATCTAAAGCCGGTTCTGATCCGCGAAGGTGCGTTGGGCCAAGGCCTGCCAGAGCGTGATATGCTTGTTAGCCCAGATCACCGCCTGTTGGTGGCCAATGACAAAACCGCGCTTCATTTCGACGAGCGTGAGGTGTTGGTGGCGGCCAAGCATCTGGTGAACAACCGTGGAATTGAGGTGAAGAACGCCCATTCCGCAACCTATATCCACTTTCTGTTCGATCGCCATGAGGTCGTCTTGTCGAACGGCGCATGGAGCGAAAGCTTCCAGCCGGGCACGCAATCCCTTGCCGGAATGGGGAAAGAGCATCAGGACGAGATTCTGGACCTGTTCCCCGACTTGGACACAACCAAGGGGCGTGAACGGCATTCCGTCGTCCGAAAATCCCTTAAGAAGATCGAAGCGCTGCTTTTGAAGCAGTAGGTCGCCGGATTTAGCCGCGCATCCGTTTCCCATCGGCGTCGAACAGCGGGCTGGTGATTAGTCGGGCAGGGCGCTTGTTGCCAAGTATCTCGATCTCTACGGCCAGACCGTCCTTGGCAAGATCGCTTGGTACGAACCCTTGCGCGATGGATTTCTTCGCCCAATGTGAATGCCCACCCGACGTGCAAAAGCCCTGAACCGCGCCGTCAATCCAGATTGGTTCATAGGCGATGACATCTGCGTCAGCTGCGTCAACTTCGAACGCGCACAGTTTGCGCGCGGCGCCGTTTGCGCGTTCAGCCTCGGCTGGTTTACGGCCAATGAAATCGGTGCTTTTGTTGAATGCGATAAATCGATCCAAACCAGTTTCCGCCGCTGTGTAGTCGGGTGAAAACTCGCGAAGCCATGCGCCAAAGAACTTGTCCAATCGCAGGCTCATCATCGCGCGCATACCAAACGGGCGCAGGCCAAGATCCTGTCCTGCGGTCCAAAGGGCGTTCCAAAGGGCGCGCTGGCTTATCGGGTCGGTGTAAATCTCAAACCCAAGATCGCCGGTGTAGCTTAGCCGTTGAACGATACAGTCGGCCATGCCCACGGTCATCGGCCTCACATCCATAAAGCGCATCGTGCCGACATCTGACCGGGTACAGCGTTGCAGCAACTCTCCAGCGCGTGGCCCGGCAATCTGAAAGCCGTTCCGCGTGTCAGAGATGTTTTTGACCTGAACATCGCCCTCAAGGTTCTGAAGGAACCAGCGCAGGTGAAACTCCTGCGATCCGTAGGACGCAGTCAGCTGATACTCTTCTTCGTGCAGGCAAGAGACCGTGAAATCCCCGATCAGCTTACCCTTTGGTGATAGCATCGGGGTAAGAGAAACCCGGCCAACATTAGGAATGCGGCCCGCCATGATCCGATCAAGCCACGCGCGCGCATCGCTGCCAGTGACCAGAAACTTGCTAAAGTTGTGAACCTCGTTGATGCCAACAGCTTCGCGCACGGCTTTGACTTCGCGCGCTGTCGCATCCCATGCGTTTGAACGGCGGAAGCTTGGTGTTTCGTACCGCGGTTCTGCGCCTTCGGCGAAATAGTTCACGACCTCCAGCCCGAATTGCTGGCCCCAAACTGCGCCCATGCCATCAAAAATGTCGAACATTGGGGTCGTTTTGAAGGGGCGTGCAGCGGGGAGTTCTTCGTTCGGGTAGGTGACGGAGAACCGGTTTTGGTAATTCTCGATGACTTTCGGGCGCGTATAGCCGGGGGTGATCCAGTTGCCGAACCGTGCGCAATCCAGCGCGAAAGAGTTTTGCGCCGGTTCACCATCAATCATCCATTGCGCCAAGGTCAGCCCAACACCGCCCCCTTGGCTGAAACCAGCCATCACCGCGCAGGCCGACCAGTAATTGCGCACGCCCGGCACCGGACCAACCAGCGGATTTCCATCGGGCGCAAAGGTGAACGGCCCGTTGATCACGGTCTTGACGCCGGCGCGTTCCAGAACCGGGAAGCGGCGATAGGCGAATTCGATGCTGTCTTCGACTTTTTCAAGCTTGTCGTTCAGCAGCTCATGCCCGAAATCCCATGGCGTGCCGTCCACGGCCCAAGGTTCACATTTCTTTTCATAAAACCCGATGCACAGCCCGCGCCCTTCTTGACGCAGATAGCTTTCGCCGCCGGGATCAATAACGTGAGGGAACTCTGAATCACGCTCGTAAATTTCGGGGATGTCATCGGTGACAAGGTACTGATGCTCCATCGGGTGGAGCGGAAAATAAATGCCCGCCATCGCGCCCACTTCGCGCGCCCAAAGCCCGCCTGCGTTCACGATATGCTCGGCGATGATGGTGCCTTTTTCGGTAACGACCTGCCAGCTGCCATCGGGTTGTTGATTGGTTTCCAGCACTCGGTTGTGAAGAACGATTTCGGCGCCACCCATCCGCGCGGCCTTGGCATAGGCATGGGTCGTTCCGGATGGATCAAGATGCCCATCAAGCGGATCGTACAAACCACCAACAATCCCGTCGATATTCACCAGTTCGGCACGTTCCTTAATTTCGGACGGGCCAAGAATTTCAGTGTGCAGCCCCATATAGCGATGCTTGGCACGCTCTGCCTTTAGCATATCAAGCCGTTCGGGGGTGTCGGCCAATGTAATGCCGCCCACATGGTGCAGGCCGCAGGACATTCCGGTAATCTCCTCCAGCTCTTTATAGAGTCCGATGGTATAGCCCTGAAGGGCCGCCATGTTGGTATCGCCGTTCAAGGTGTGAAAACCACCGGCTGCATGCCACGTAGACCCCGACGTCAGTTCGGAGCGTTCAATCAGCATGACGTCCGACCAGCCAAGTTTGGTCAGGTGGTAAAGAACCGAACATCCGACAACGCCGCCGCCGATCACACAGACTTGGGTATGGGTTTTCATGGCTTCCTCATGTCTTGGACATAAGGTCAGCGTGGCCGCGTCAGCAGGCCTCAGCAATGCAAAAGGCGACACTTATTGTCGCTAATGGGATGTGAGGTTGCCCCTTCGGCGCAATTCAATACGCCGAAGGGGCAGGTTTTTTAACGTTCGGGGATAAGCCCACGTGGGCTGAACCGCAGAACAACAAGCAGGATGATACCCATGGTCAGCAGGCGCATATGCGCGACACTGTCCAACAGGTGGGCCTTAAGCGCAGAGCCGTCGGCCATCCAAAAGGTGAGGCCTTGCATCAGAAGCGCTCCAAGCGGTTCGACCTGAACCCAAAAGAACCAGATCACGAAGCCGCCCAAGACAGCACCCCAATTGTTGCCCGAACCGCCGACGATCACCATGACCCACACAAGGAAGGTAAAGCGCAGCGGCTGATAGGTACCCGGCGTCAGCTGGCCATCAAGCGTTGTCATCATAGCCCCGGCGATGCCGCAGACGGCAGAGCCAAGAATGAAGATTTGCAGATGGCGCGCCTTAACGTCTTTGCCCATCGCCTCGGCCGCGGTTTCGTTGTCACGAATGGCGCGCATCATCCGGCCCCAAGGCGAATTCAGCGCCTTTTCTGACAGCCAGATCAGGCAAAGCAGAACGATGGTAAACAGAACCGCATAGCAAAGCTTCACAAAGATGGAGGAGGCCGTCATCGGATCCGCACCAAAAGCAGCCGCGCGTTCAACAAAACTTGCGCTGTTTTGCAAGTCAATTTCGTATGGAACGGGGCGGGGCAGGCCGATCACGTTTTTCACGCCTCGGGCAAGCCAGTCCTCGTTCTTTAGAACCGCAATGACGATTTCTGCGATGCCAAGCGTAGCAATCGCAAGATAGTCAGAGCGCAGACCAAGCGCCGTTTTCCCGATAAGCCAAGCAGCACCTGCCGCCAACAACCCGCCAACCGGCCAGCTAAGCAATACAGGAAGGCCAAGCCCGCCAAGAAAACCAGTCGAAGCAGGGTTCACGGCTTCGATCGCCTGAACGGCAGGGTCAAAGACCGCGCGGAAGACGAAGAAACCAACGACCAGCGTCGCCAGCACTGACAGGTTGCGCACGCGGCCCTTGGGCAGGCGGTTCCAAAACCGCACAGCGCCGAAGATAACGCCTACGCCGATGGCCAGGCCCAGGATGACCCGCAAACCACCAGCAGCCCAAGCTTCGCCAACAGGCGGTGCTGATGTAACAACAACACCAAGGCCGCCAAGGGCAACAAAGCCCATGATCCCAACGTTAAACAGCCCGGCATAACCCCACTGCATATTCACGCCCAAAGCCATGATGGCCGAGATCAGACCCATGTTAATAATCGTCAGTGCCGTGTTCCAACTTTGGATGAAACCGGTTGCGACGATCATCGCAGCAACGATTGCGAACAGAATAGCATCACGTTTGGTCATACTGATTTCCCCCGGAACAGTCCGGTTGGCCGGAACAGAAGCACGATGATCAAGATTACGAAGGACACCGCGAACTTATAGTCAGTCGAAAGCAACTGAACGAGGCTGTTAGGTTCCAACCCCTCAGGAGCAAGATAGGTCAGCACCTTTTTCCAAGCGTAGGTTACCGTCACTTCGGAAAAGGCAATGACGAAGCCGCCGACGATTGCGCCCAACGGGTTCCCAAGCCCGCCAACGATTGCCGAAGCAAAGATTGGCAGCAGAAGCTGGAAATAGGTGAACGGCTTAAAGCTTTTGTCCAAGCCATAGAGAACGCCAGCGATCGTGGCCAAGGCCGCAACGATGATCCAAGTGATCGCCACAACGCGGTCTGGGTTGATGCCAGACAGCAGTGCCAGATCTTCGTTATCGGAAAAGGCGCGCATCGATTTGCCGGTCCGGCTGTGGTTCAGGAACCAAAACAAAAGCGCCACAACGACAACGGCAGTCACAATCGTGATCCCTTGGGTCGTCCGAAGGGCCAAGCCTTCGCTAAGGCCGGTCATTGTCTTGAATTCGCGCGCGGTGATGATGAAACGTTCGCCGTCGGCAAAGCGCTGATCGTCTGGCCCGATGATGAAACGGACAAGGCCGTTCATGATGAACATCACACCAATCGAAACGATCACAAGGATCACCGGCGCCGCTTTTTGTTTGCGATAGAACTGATAGACCAGCTTATCGGTTCCCAGGACCAACAGTGCAGTCGCAGCAATGCCAAAGGGCAGGGCAAGCAGTGCTGTGGGAAGAACGCCCAGCGAAATACCGGCGTTTTGGAAGGCCCAAGTCACCAAAACGGTGACCATGGTACCAAACGCCATCGTGTCGCCATGGGCGAAGTTGGAAAACCGCAGGATGCCATAGATCAACGTCACGCCCAACGCCCCAAGCGCAAGCTGCGCGCCGTAAGCGGTGGCCGGGATCAGAACGAAGTTGGAAAGCGCGACAAGCGCATTAAGGAATTCCATCAGTCTGCTCCCTCGCAGGTGCCATGATAGCTGACGTTAACGGGTTCCCCATACCAGCTGTTAGTGGCGTAAAAGGCACTGCCGTCTTCAAATACGCTTAGCAGATGAAGTGTGTCAGCGGTGACGGGGGAAACGAAGGCACGCAATGCAACACTGTCGCCTGCGACAGCGGACATCGATGTGTCGCCTGCCACGCTGCTCAGCGTCCAGCCTGCGCCGTCATCTGCCATTTCAAGATGGAAGGCCGTTTCTTGACAGGCGTCGGTGGCAAAACATTCGGATGTGAACGCGCAGTTCAGCGTTTCGGCAAAGCTGGGCAAGGCCGTGGCCGATAGCAGCACGCCGGTAAGACAAAGGATACGAGTCATGATCAGCCTCCCAAGAACGTGCGGCGGACTTCGGGGTTCGCCAAAAGCGCAGGCCCGGTATCGGTGTATGCGTTGGCCCCCTGAACAAGAACATAGCCAGTGTCCGCGATCTCCAGCGCTTGGCGGGCGTTTTGTTCCACCATCAGGATCGAAATCCCGGTGCGCGCTACTTCGATGATGCGGTCAAACAGTTCGTCCATCACGATGGGCGAAACGCCGGCTGTCGGTTCATCCAGCATCAAAAGCTTGGGCTGGGTCATCAGCGCGCGGCCAACGGCGACCTGCTGGCGTTGCCCGCCAGAAAGTTCGCCTGCGGGCTGACGGCGTTTGTCGCGCAGGATTGGGAACAGATCATAAATCTGTTCCATCGTGTCGCGGATGTCGTCGTTTCGCAGAAAGGCACCCATTTCAAGGTTTTCTTCGACGGTCATCGACGTGAAGATGTTGTTCACCTGCGGCACAAAACCCATACCCTTGGCCACGCGGGCCTGTGGGGACAGGGCGGTGATGTCTTCGCCATCCAACCGAACAGATCCGGTGTGAATGTTAAGCATCCCGAACACGGCCTTCATCGCAGTGGATTTACCTGCGCCGTTCGGGCCGACGATTACCGCGATCTTTCCGCGCTCCACGGCGATCGTACAGCCATGCAGAATATCTGCACCGCCATAGCCGCCGGTCATGTTTTCACCAATCAGGAAGGGTTCAGACATTGGTCTCCTCCTCCTTCTTCTTATTTTTCAAGCCAGTACCGAGGTAAGCTTCAATCACGGCTTCGTTTTCCATGATGTGATCGGCGGACCCTTTGGCCAGCACTTTACCTTCGGCCATAACGATGACTGGATCACAAAGCCGGGCGATGAAATCCATATCGTGTTCGATAAGACAGAACGTATAGCCACGCTCTTTGTTCAGGCGCACGATGGCATCGCCGATTGTGTTCAGCAGGGTGCGGTTCACACCTGCGCCGACCTCATCCAGAAACACGATCTTGGCGTCGACCATCATGGTGCGGCCCAGTTCCAGCAGCTTTTTCTGGCCGCCTGACATGTTCCCGGCTTTTTCATCCGCCAGATGATCGATTGTCAGAAACTCTAACACCTCATCGGCTTTTTTCGCCAGTTCACGCTCTTCTTGGGCGACAGCACCGCGATTGAACCAAGCGCTCATCAGGCCTTCGCCGGATTGATTGCCCGGAACCATCATCAGATTTTCGCGTACGGTCATCGAAGAAAATTCGTGCGCAATCTGGAACGTTCGCAGCAGGCCTTTGTGAAACAGCTCGTGTGGGGGAAGGCCAGTGATGTCCTCTCCCGCCATTGTAACGCGACCCGACGTTGGCTTAAGAACCCCAGCGATCACATTGAAAAGAGTTGATTTTCCGGCGCCGTTAGGGCCGATTAGTCCGGTGATGGACCCTTCGGCAATCTCTATCGAGGCGCCATCGACGGCCCGAAAGCCCCCGAAGTGTTTGTGTATATCCTGGGCGACGATCATACCCTGATACCCCTTTTTGGGTCTTTGAACCCTTGTTGTTTTACGAAACAGCCCGGACGTTTCGCCCGGGCTGCCTGTAGTGTCAAAATGTGAAACTTAGCGGTAACGCGCGGTTTCCATCTTACCGTCTTTGAACTCAATCTCACGATAGCTGCCAGCGGATTCGCCGGGGCCAATTAGTTCAACTGCGGTTGCGCCGACATAGTCGATGTCGCCACCTTCAGCCAAAATCTTGAGCGCTTTTTCAAGCTCACCAGGGAAGATTTCTTCGCCAGGTGCGTTGGCAACATCCATGACTTTGCTCTGATAGTCAGCAGGTTCTGCCGAACCAGCCGCTTGCATCGCCAGCATGATCAGTGCCGCAGCATCATAGCTTTCGCCAACATAGGGGGAGTCGCCTGTGAAGCCAGCCGCTGCAGCCATATCCAGCATCATCGTCGCGCCGTTGCTGTCGGTGCCGGGAACGGTACCGAAGGAGCCATCGATGTCAGAGCCAAAGTTTTCTTCCAGCGCCGCGCCGATCATCCCATCAGGGAAGACAAACGTGTCAAACGCACCGCTATCAAGCGACGCGCGCACAACGCCTGCACCGCCTTGGTCAACATAACCAGCAACAACAAGGGCTTCGCCACCGGCGGATGCCAATGCGCCAACTTCAGCAGAATAGTCAGCTTTGCCGTCTTCGTGCGCAGTGCTTAGGGTAACCGAACCACCAGCAGCTTCGAATGCAGACTGAAAGCTGTCTGCAAGGCCTTTGCCGTAGTCGTTGTTGGTATAGGTCAGAGCAACTTCTTTTACGCCGCGATCCATCAGAACCTGAGTCAGCACTGCACCCTGACGTGCGTCAGAAGGCGATGTGCGGAAGAACAGGCCGTTGTCTTCAGCTGCCGAAAGAGCAGGCGAAGTTGCGGATGGTGAAATCATAACGATGCCGTTTGGCACCGCGACGTTTGCAAGAACTGCACCGGTTACGCCCGAACAGTCAGAGCCCATGATGCCTTTAACGCCGTCAGATGTGATCAGACGCTCAGCGGCGGCGGTAGCCGCAGCAGCGTCAACACATGTGCCATCTGCACGAACTGGCATCACAGTTGAGCCACCCAGAAATGCGCCAGAATCGGACACTTCTTTCATTGCCAATTCGGCACCGCTTGCCATCGACGGCGTCAGCGATTCAATTGGGCCAGTGAAGCCCAACAGAATGCCCAGCTTCACCTCACCAGCGTGAGATGCGGCCATAGCGCCGGATGCAGCAACGGCCGACATTGCAGTGGCCATCAGAAACTTTTTCATTTTTTAACTCCCGTGTTGGAACGTTATTCCACGCTGAAGCGTAGATCGGTGTTTTGGAAAAGGGAAGACCACACAAGCGACCAATGTTGGCGCTTTTGCGACCTTAGTCGTATCAGATGGATAGCCGCGCAGATTGGTTTCCGCGTTCACGATAAGGGGTTGTATTGTAGTGGGCGCGGTAGCATTTCGAGAAATGCGACGGCGATGCGAAACCGCAAGCTAACGCAACGTTAATCACGCTCATATCCGTTTGCATCAGCAGGTTACGCGCTTTTTGAAGCCGCAGTTCCATATAGTATCGCTTGGGCGAACGGTTCAGATATCGCCGGAACAATCGCTCCAACTGGCGCGTGCTCATGCCCACATCACTGGCAAGAACCGACGGCGAAATCGGTTCTTCAAGATTCTGCTCCATCATCTGGATGACTTGGCTAAGTTTCGGATGACGCACACCGATTCTTGTGGGAATCGAAAGCCGCTGACTGTCCTGATCCGTACGGATCGAGGAATAGATCAACTGATCCGCGACGGCATTGGCCAGCTCTTCGCCGTGATCCTCGGCAATCATTTTCAGAATCAAGTCGATGGAAGAGGTCCCGCCAGCTGTCGAAAGTCGGTTTCCATCCATCACGAAGACCGACTTAGTCAGTTCCACATCGTCAAAGGCTTCGGTGAAGCTATCCTGATTCTCCCAGTGAATCGTCGCGCGCTTGCCATCCAGAAGCCCGGCTTTTGCCAGTGAATAAGACGCCGTGCACAGCCCGCCGATGATCAAACCGCGCCGTGCTTCGCGGCGAAGCCAGTTCAAAAGGCGTTTGGTCGTCGCCGCCTGAACGTCCACACCACCACAGACCAACATCACGTCGTCGCGTTTAAGCTCATCCAGATCGATGTCTAACTTGAAGGATGTTCCGTTGGAACTTTCGATGAATTCACCGCCTTCACCGGCAAGCGTCCACCGATAAAGCTCTTTGCCTGACATCCGGTTCGCAATCCGCAACGGCTCAATCGCGCATGCAAAACAGAGCATGGTGAACTGATCCAGCAACACGAAGACAAAGGTCCGGGTGCGGGCCTCTGGATTGTCTATTTCGACCAGGAATTCTGGATTAAGGTGTTCGTCCACGCTGCTCTCCTTGCGGTGTGACATGTTAGCGAAAGCAGGTTTATTCACCGCAATCAAGAGAGGCGGCGTAATTCATTCATAGTCAACAGGTCGCAATTGCCGATTTTACGGTAGCGCCAACAGCCAGCTTTCCCTATAACGACCAGCGCAAAACGCATATTTTTCTGGAGCAAAGACGATGACCAAGTGGCAAAAATCTGACTGGCGCAACAAGCCCCGGGTTCAGATGCCCGAGTATACGGACAAGGAAACGCTGGAGGCCGTGGAGGCTCAGCTCTCCAAGTATCCGCCGCTCGTCTTTGCTGGCGAAGCACGGAACCTGAAGAACAAGCTGGCCGCCGCGTCGCGTGGCGAAGCCTTCCTGTTGCAAGGTGGCGATTGCGCAGAAAGCTTTTCCGAGTTTTCGGCAGATACCATCCGCGACACGTTCAAGGTGTTGCTGCAGATGGCAATCGTGCTGACCTATGGCGCGAAAGTGCCCGTGGTGAAGGTTGGCCGGATGGCGGGGCAGTTCGCAAAACCGCGTTCCGCCGCCACCGAAACGATCAACGGCGTAGAGCTTCCTTCGTACCGTGGTGACATCATCAACGGGTTCGAATTCAACGAAGAATCGCGCGTGCCGGATGCAAACCGGATGCTGCAGGCTTACACCCAAGCGGCGGCTTCGCTGAACCTTCTTCGCGCGTTCTCTAAGGGTGGGTACGCCGATATTCACCACGTTCACAGCTGGACACTTGGCTTCACGGAACGCGAAGAGGCTGAAAAGTACCGCGAAATGGCCAGCCGCATCTCTGACACGCTTGATTTCATGTCGGCGGCAGGGGTGAATGCTGACACCAATTCCAAAATGGCGACGGTCGATTTTTTCACCTCGCACGAGGCGCTTCTTCTGGAATACGAAGAAGCACTGTGCCGGGTTGATAGTACATCGGGTCTGCCGGTGGCTGGCTCTGGCCACATGATCTGGATCGGCGATCGCACGCGTCAGCCTGACGGCGCGCATGTTGAATTTGCACGTGGCGTGCAAAACCCGGTTGGTCTGAAATGCGGCCCATCCATCAGCACGGACGACCTGAAAGTTCTGATCGAAAAGCTGAACCCGTCAAACGAAGCGGGTCGTCTGACCCTGATCGCGCGATTTGGTGCGGGGAATGTCGGTGATCATCTGCCGCGACTCGTTCGTGCGGTAGAAGAGATGGGCGCGAATGTGCTTTGGACGTGCGACCCGATGCACGGCAACACGATCAAATCGGCGACGGGTTACAAAACACGTCCGTTTGATAGCGTCCTGCGCGAAGTTCAGGAATTCTTCTCGGTTCACAAGGCTGAAGGTACTGTCCCGGGTGGCGTACATTTCGAAATGACCGGCAAGGATGTCACCGAATGCACCGGCGGCGTTCGTGCGGTTAGCGAGGAGGATCTTTCCTCGCGCTATCACACAGCTTGTGATCCACGTTTGAACGCCAGCCAAGCGCTGGAGCTTGCGTTCCTCGTTTCCGAGGAACTGAGCGGCATGCGTGCTGAAAAGCGGCGCGCAGTTCTTTAATCGTTTGAACTGACCAATCGAAGGGCCGGGCGTTTTGCGTCTGGCCCTTTTTCATTGCTGCCTTTGGCGTCGAACGAGGCCGCAGTTTCAGCAAACCCTGCGGCGGCCTGGACCGGGGCGCTGACACGGTGCACCTCAATGGGTTTGCTTTGAACGTTGTCGATGACGAACCGACGCGGTGCATTGCCAATCTGCCCCTCGCTGATCAGGCAGCCTAGGGCGCGGTTCACCTCTCCGACTTCGTTGTGTAGCGGCAAAAGAAGCATTCCAGCATCAAGCGCGGGTTTCCCAAGGCCACCTTCGCCAGACAGTGTCAGGCGAATGGTCTGAGGGGTATCGAAAAGGTTTTCGATCTGGTCGCCCAATAGCTCGCGCCCAGAAGGGGCGAACAAAGCCGACAATGGCATGCCGCGCACATCCATCCCCATCAATGCGGTCAGGTGCTGACCAGCAAGACGGAACCGCGCAACGTTGGGGGCGACGCGTTCCAAGACAAATGCAAATTCAAGCGCACGTTCAAGGCCGCGTGGATCAACATCCGACCGCGCTGGCATAGAGCGGCCCGAACGCAACCCTTCCCAGTATGCTTCGACTTCGTTGAGTATCGGAAAACGCATTTTGTCCTGATAGTTAGAAAGAGGCACAACTTTGGCCCCACCTGAAAACATACGCATCATGATAACCCCTTGCCGAACGCGTTGACCCCGGTGCCGTTGTCGCAACGCTTAACAGTATGCTAACGCTATGCAGACACGGTTACCTAAACGTTAATATGGCATGAATGCCGAAGGCTGAGGGGCAAAATAAGTTAAATGGTTAATTCAATGACCGGGTTTGCCGTGGCAACAGGCAGCCAGAAAGCATACCGCTGGACGTGGGAAATACGCAGTGTAAACGCCAAGGGGCTGGATCTTCGGCTTCGGGTTCCCGATTGGATCGGTGGGTTGGAACAGGCCATCCGTGGCGAGCTTCCGAAAACGATCAAGCGCGGCAATGTAAGTATGACACTTCGCGTGATGCGAGAGGCTGGCGCCGAACCGCTAAAGCTGGACCCGCATGTCTTGGACAACACGCTGGCGGCGTTGAAGCGGATCGAAACCGCCGCGTTGGAACACAACCTGCGCATCGCGCCGCCCACATCGGCAGATATTCTGGCGATGAAGGGGGTCCAGTTTGTGGGTTCTAACGACGAAGATACCTCACCGCTTTTGGCGGGGCTGATGGAAGACCTGCCCAATCTGATCGACGCGTTCAACGACATGCGCGCGGGCGAGGGGGCCTCGCTTGGCGCTGTATTGCACGATCAGTTGGGCACGATTGAAACCCTTATCGGTCAGGCGATGGACGAAGCCTTGCACCGGCAGGATCAGATGGCCGACACGCTGCGCTCTAACCTGGCGCGAGTGATGGACCATAGCGAAGGCGCCGATGATGCCCGCGTGGCCCAAGAATTGGCGTTGATCGCGGTAAAAGCCGACATTCGCGAAGAACTGGACCGGCTAGAAGCGCATGTATTGGCCGCGCGCCAGTTGCTTGCCGCAGATGAACCCGTGGGGCGAAAGCTTGATTTCCTGATGCAGGAATTTAACCGCGAGGCGAATACCTTATGCTCCAAATCTCAGTCCACCGCGTTGACCCGGATCGGCCTTGACCTAAAGGCCACGATCGATCAGATGCGCGAGCAAGTTCAAAACGTGGAGTAAAGAATGGCAGATCGGCGCGGGCTTCTTATCATCCTGTCTTCACCGTCTGGCGCAGGGAAGTCGACCTTGGCCAAACGGTTGCGTGAATGGGACCCGTCCATTCGGTTTTCGGTGTCGGCCACAACCCGGACGCCACGCCCCGGCGAGGTCGACGGAAAAGACTATTACTTCATCAGTGAAACCGAATTCAAACGGCAGGTGGCCGAAGGCGAGATGCTGGAACACGCGCATGTTTTCGGTAACTTCTACGGTTCTCCTAAGGGTGCGGTGCAAGAAGCGATTGATGCAGGGCAGGACGTTCTGTTCGACATTGACTGGCAGGGCGCACAGCAAATCCGAAACTCTTCGTTGGGGCAGCACACTCTTTCAATCTTTTTGCTTCCACCGTCGATCACCGAACTTCGCCGTCGCCTGGAAAGCCGGGGGCAAGACAACGAAGACGTCATAACGCGCCGGATGCAGAAAAGCTGGGATGAGATCAGCCACTGGGATGGTTACGACTTCGTTCTGGTGAACGATGATCTTGACCAGACAGAGGTTGATCTGAAAACTGTGATCACGGCGATCCGTCTGCGGCGCTCGCAACAGCCGGACCTTTTGGATCATGTTCGCAAATTGCATGCAGAGTTTGAGGAAAACCAATGACCCTTTACGCGCTGGATGGTATTTCGCCGACCTTGCCCACAGACGGGGATTACTGGATCGCCCCGGATGCGAACCTCATCGGGAAGATCGCCGTCGGAAGCGCGGTTTCGGTCTGGTTTGGATGCACCCTGCGCGGAGATAATGAGCTGATCAGCTTGGGTGACGGCACGAACGTTCAGGAAAACGTTGTGTGTCACACTGACATGGGGTTTCCATTAACCATTGGTAAGAATTGCACAATCGGGCACAAGGCGATGTTGCACGGCTGTACGATTGGCGACGAAACCCTCATTGGGATGGGCGCGACCGTTCTGAATGGTGCCAAAATCGGCAAGAACTGTCTGATTGGCGCTGGCGCATTGATAACCGAGGGCAAGGAAATTCCGGACGGTTCGCTGGTGATGGGCGCGCCGGGTAAGGTGGTTCGCCAGCTAGATCAAGCCGCGATTGCCGGTCTGCGCGCCTCGGCGCTGCACTACCAAGAAAACATGCGCCGTTTTCGACAAGGGTTGGTTCCCCACGCCTAGGCCGAACGATCCTTTATGGCACAACACGCTTGCGCCAATTGGGGGCAAATCTGAAAGTGTTAGATTGGTGTTCGCGTGGCGTCCACGCGGATCAAAGATCAGTGCGTGGCCGGGCTGGCAATGTGCACTTTTACATTCGGGCAGATAGACGCCAGTTCGCGCTTGATCATTTCAGGGCGCGGAAGGCGCGGTGTCACAATCATCAGACGCCCACGATAACCAGCGCGATCTAGTTCGTGTGCCAAGTCCAGCGCGTCAAACTGATCGCTGACCAAGGGGGCTACGATGGTTTCCACCATGGGAACGCGGGTAAGGGCCGCATGTATCAATGCATATGGAAGATATTCAAGCTTTGCGCCTTCGAGAGAGCCGCGATCGTGTGGCACGTCGTCCACCGGCATCCCAACGACCAGCGACAACCGGTCGGTGTTGGATGCAACGCGCAGATGGGGGCGGCACTGGATTTGTTCCATTCTGGACCTCTTCCGAATCAACTTGTTATTGATGGTGCCCTGAAATATTCGATCTTTCCAACCGCTAGATTACGCAACGTCACACCCCTGCGATCAAAAAATGGGCAAAAACACCTTAGAATTAAAGCCTATCTATCGATTGTACCTTTTATGGCAACAAACTGGTTCCTGGCCCACAACCCTTTGAAAGTGCTCAAATGTTACGCAAAATCGGCTCGATCAGGATGAAAAACTTATGAAATCTGAGTTGCTTACGTCCGTTCTGGCGGCGATTCCCCACCCGATGATTTTGATTTCCAAAGACGGTCGGGTCGATGCGATGAACGAAAAAGCGCAGGCCATGTTCGGCCCCGGAGGCATCGGAAGGCACTATGTAACAGTTTTGCGTCAACCTGTCCTTTTAGACTGTGTTGAGGAGACATTGCGCCTGAACCAGCAACGCCGCAGCCGGTTTCTGACGACAGAAATGACCCGCGAAGCGACCTATGACGTGACCACCAGCCCGGTACAGGGCGAAACGGGGCGGGGTCTTTTGGTTTTTTTCGAAGATGTCACGGATCGCGAACAGGCCGAACAAATCCGCCGAGACTTCGTCGCCAACGTCAGCCACGAATTGAAGACTCCGCTTACCGCGCTTCTTGGCTTTATTGAAACGCTGCGCGGCCCGGCACGTAATGACGCCAGCGCGCGTGAACGCTTTTTATCCATCATGGAGCGCGAGGCAGAGCGTATGAACAGGTTGGTCCGGGATCTACTGTCGCTTAGCCGTGTCGAAAGCGAAGAGCGGATGCGGCCAGAAGAACGTGTTGATATTGTTGCTTTGGTCAATTCCTGCGCTTTGACGCTGCGCCCGATGGCGCGTGACAACGGCGTTACAATTAATGTGACAGGCCATACCGCATCAGTTTTTGTTCAAGGCGACTCAGATCAATTGGTTCAGGTGTTTACCAACTTGATCGAAAACGCGGTCAAATACGGTGGGTCCGGTGGAGTTGTCACCGTTGATATCTCCGTCGCGGATCGTGAGCTGGCGTTTCGTGGGCCCGGCGTGAATGTTGCTGTGATCGATCAGGGGGAAGGGCTTGATCCTGTTCATATTCCGCGTCTGACAGAACGCTTTTATCGGGTCGATGGACATCGGTCGCGCGAAATGGGTGGGACGGGTTTGGGACTTGCGATTGTTAAGCACATCGTGAATCGCCATCGCGGTCGGTTTCGGATTGAAAGTGCACCGAGCGAGGGGAGCCGGTTTTCGGTCATGTTGCCTGTCGTCTGAAGTGGTCTTACGCACCGTCAATGACCGCTTGGCGGCATTTGTTTATTACAAATTCCACCACTGTCATAAAACTGTTACGAATGTGTCACAAAAGGATAGCGCGGTGTGACTACCACCCGGCGTGAGGTCGCTCATCCGCGGTGACCACATGCAAGACATCAGGAGCTTTTTATGTCCTTTGTAAAACTGACCGCCTCTACTCTGGCGATCGCCGCCGTATCTGCCACTGCTGCGGCTGCACGTGACAACGTCCAGGTTGCTGGCTCATCGACTGTGCTTCCTTACGCGTCGATCGTTGCCGAAGCCTTTGGCGAAAACTTCGATTTCCCAACACCAGTTGTTGAATCCGGCGGTTCGTCCGCAGGCCTTAAACGCTTCTGTGAAGGTGTCGGCGAAAACACAATCGACGTTGCAAACGCATCGCGCAAAATCAAAGACACCGAAATCGCTGCTTGTGCCGAAGCTGGTGTCACCGACATCGTTGAAGTTCGCATCGGTTATGACGGGATCGTATTTGCATCCGACATCAACGGTAACGGTTTCGAATTCACACCGACACATTGGTACAAAGCCCTGTCCGACAAGATTGTCGTAGATGGTGCCGTTGTTGAAAACACAGCAACCATGTGGAACGAGATTGACCCTGCGCTTCCTGCTCAGGAAATTCAGGCATTCGTACCTGGCACCAAGCACGGTACGCGCGAAGTGTTCGAAGACAAAGTTATCCTGGCTGGCTGTGAAGAAACCGGCGACTTCGAAGTCTTTAAAGCTTCGATGGGTGACGACAAGAAAGCCGCTGAAAAGGCATGTATCGCACTGCGCACAGATGGTCGTTCCGTTGACATCGACGGTGACTACACTGAAACGCTGGCACGTATCGAAGCCAACCGTGACGGCATCGGCGTGTTCGGTCTGGCTTTCTATGAAAACAACACAGACAAGCTGCAAGTTGCGACAATGTCGGGCGTCGTTCCATCGACCGAAAGCATCGCAACCGGTGAATATCCTGTGTCTCGTCCGCTGTACTTCTACATCAAGAAGGCACATATCGGCGTTATCCCGGGCCTGAAAGAATATGCTGAATTCTTCGTCGCTGACGAAATCGCCGGCCCAGACGGCCCGCTGGCAGCATACGGTCTGGTTTCCGATCCAGAACTGGCTGACACACAAGCTGCGGTTGCGGCTGAAAGCACAATGAACTAAGGCAGTATTTCGCCTGAGAGAGCGGCATCATCGCGTGCCGCTCTCACTACCTTTTAGGACCTTTTCACCCTAAAATAACGAGGGGCTAATGCCTGTCCTGTGGATAATCTTGACCATGATCGCCCTAGGGGTGGTTGGCTTCCTAGTTGGGCGCAAACGCGCCATGTCTTCCGTTGATGGCGACCCACGTCATCTTCACTCTTTGCCGAACTATTATGGCGTCAATGTTGCGATGATGACGATGGTCCCATCGCTTCTGCTGCTTCTGCTGTGGATGCTCGTGCAGCCCATGGTCATCGAACGGCAGATTTCGGGCATGATCTCGGACAGTGCGGTAGAGCAGGGGGCCAACCTTAGCCTTGTGATGACCGACGTGCGCCGTGTCGCCAACGGTCTGGACGAAGTTGTTGCGCAAGGTGTCATGACACGTCCAGAGGCGCGCGAAATCAACGCCGAAGCGACGAATGTCCGTGAATTGCTGGGGTCGGTCGGCGTCGCGCTTGGGTCGGATGTTCGTCCCGAAGTTCTGCAGGCCGCTCAGCGGTATCGCGGATTGAAGGGCAAGCTGTCGGTAATGATGGCCGTGGCTGTGATCGGCTTGGGTCTGGTTGGCTTCGCGTATGCGACATACCGCACGACGAAAGATTTCCGGGCACGGAACATCGTCGAAGCAGGCATGAAGGCGCTGCTGATCCTTGCCTCGACAATTGCGATCCTGACGACGCTTGGCATTGTCTTTTCGATGCTTTTCGAAACCCGGAACTTCTTTTCACAATACAGCTGGACAGAATTCTTTTTCGGATTTGTCTGGTCTCCGAACTTCCGCGGCGGGTCAGAGCTGGGCATTCTGCCCTTGCTTTGGGGCACGCTCTATATCTCGTTTATTGCGCTGTTGTTCGCGGTGCCAATCGGGTTGTTCGCGGCGATCTATATGTCCGAATACGCAGGGCCGAAAATGCGGGCGATCGCCAAGCCGTTGATCGAAATCTTGGCCGGCATCCCGACCATCGTTTATGGCCTGTTCGCGCTGATCACCGTCGGCCCGATGTTGCGGGACTATTTCGCGCAACCGCTTGGACTGGGCGAAAGTTCTGCCTCGGTTGCGACTGCAGGGATCGTTATGGGGATCATGCTGATCCCGTTCGTGTCGTCCCTGTCAGACGATATCATCAACGCCGTGCCGCAGACGATGCGCGACGGCTCGCTTGGTTTGGGCGCCACAAAATCGGAAACCATCCGTCAGGTTGTTATCCCCGCCGCTTTGCCGGGTATCGTGGGCGCGATCCTGTTGGCCGCATCGCGTGCCATTGGTGAAACGATGATTGTGGTTTTGGGGGCAGGGGCCGCCGCAAGGATGAGCCTGAACCCCTTTGAGGCCATGACCACCGTCACGGTTAAGATCGTGTCCCAGCTGACGGGCGATACCGATTTTGCCAGCCCTGAAACACTTGTTGCCTTCGCCCTTGGCCTGACCCTGTTCGTGATCACCTTGGGCTTGAACGTCTTCGCGCTTTTCATCGTGCGTAAATACCGGGAGCAGTATGAATGACAGACGCTACGGCTAACCCTACGCCCCCATCGGCGCACAGCGGGTCTTTACTTGTTCAAGACAAGCTAACCAAGAAACGCAACGCGGCAGAAGCCCGGTTTAAGCTATATGGCCTGACGGCTGTCAGCCTTGGCATCCTTGCCTTGGTTCTGTTGCTGGCATCGATCTTGTCAAACGGCCTAAGTTCGTTCCAGCAGACCTTCGTTTCACTGGACGTAGAGCTGGTGGAAGCCAAACTCGACAAAAACGGTAACCGGAACATCGATGACATCAAAAAGGTTTCGACCTTTGGCTATGCACCGTTGATTAAGGCCGCGGTTGAAAAAGCAATCGCCGATGGCGGCATCGAAATCGAAGGCCTGACCGCCAAAGACGCCGCCGGGATCGTTTCCAAAGATGCGCCCGCGCAGTTGCGGAATTACGTTATCGCCAATCCAGAAAAAATCGGGACCACGATCAACTTTAACCTGCTGGCAAACGGCCGGATCGATGGCTACCAAAAGGGCCGCGTTACGAAAGAATCCGCCGAACTGGACAGCAACGTTAGCCCGGAACAGTTGATGCTGGCCGATGCGCTGAAGGAAAATGGCACGCTGGTCAAACGCTTCAACTGGGGCTTTATTACGCGCCCGGATGCGTCTGAAAACAGACCCGAGGCTGCGGGTTTGGGCGTCGCCATTCTTGGGTCGCTTTACATGATGATGGTGGTGCTGGTTCTGGCGCTACCGATCGGCGTGGCCGCGTCTATCTATCTGGAAGAGTTCGCGCCCAAGAACCGCTGGACGGATTTGATTGAGGTTAACATCTCGAACCTCGCGGCGGTTCCGTCCATCGTGTTCGGTATTTTGGGCCTTGCGATCTTTATCAACTTTGCCGGTCTTCCACAGTCTGCGCCAATCGTTGGCGGGCTTGTGCTGACCCTGATGACGCTGCCAACGATCATCATCGCGACCCGCGCCTCGTTGAAATCGGTTCCGCCGTCCATTCGTGACGCAGCATTGGGGGTAGGGGCATCGAAAATGCAATCGGTGCTCCATCACGTGCTGCCACTGGCTGCACCGGGCATTCTGACCGGAACGATCATTGGTCTTGCTCAGGCTCTTGGAGAGACCGCGCCGCTGTTGTTGATCGGAATGGTGGCTTTCGTTCGCGAATACCCATCCGCGCCACCAGAAGGCTTTTTCGACCCTGCTTCGGCTTTGCCGGTACAGGTTTATAACTGGACACAGCGCGCAGACCCTGCCTTTGTGGAACGCGCGTCCGGGGCGATCATCGTCCTGCTAATCTTCCTCGTGTTTATGAACGCCGTCGCCATCATGCTGCGCCGCCGCTTTGAACGCCGCTGGTAAGGGAACGCACAAAAATGAACGACATGCGAATGGTGGAGAGAGAAGTGGACACCAAAGAGGTTAAAATCTCGGCACGGGACTGCCAAGTTTACTACGGCGATAACCACGCGATCAAAGACGTAAATGTCGACATCGAAGACAAGACCGTGACCGCCTTTATCGGCCCATCTGGTTGTGGCAAATCCACCTTCCTGCGGTGCCTGAACCGGATGAATGACACGATCGATATCTGCCGCGTCGAAGGTCAGATTAAGCTGGACGGCGAAGACATCTATGACCCCGCCGTTGACCCGGTGCAGCTGCGCGCGAAGGTCGGCATGGTTTTCCAAAAGCCAAACCCCTTCCCAAAGTCGATCTATGACAACATTGCCTATGGGCCTCGCATCCACGGCCTGGCCAAGAACAAGGCCGACCTAGACGTTATCGTCGAAAAATCGCTCCGTCGTGGTGCGATCTGGGACGAGGTGAAGGATCGTCTTGATAAGCCCGGCACAGGCCTGTCCGGCGGTCAGCAGCAGCGGCTGTGCATCGCGCGGGCGGTTGCGACCGAACCAGAAGTGTTGCTGATGGATGAGCCATGTTCCGCGCTTGACCCAATCGCCACGGCCCAGGTCGAAGAGCTGATCGACGAATTGCGCGGGCGCTATTCGGTCGTGATCGTGACCCATTCGATGCAGCAAGCGGCCCGGGTCAGCCAAAAGACCGCGTTCTTCCACCTTGGTAATTTGGTCGAATTTGGCGAAACCGGCCAAATCTTTACCAACCCCCAAGACCCGCGCACTGAAAGTTATATTACCGGCCGGATCGGCTGAGGAGGACGAGTTTCATGCCAGATCGTGAACATATTGTAACGTCATACGACCGTGACCTTGAAACCATTCAGGCCATGATCATGAAGATGGGTGGCTTGGTTGAAGCAGCCATCCTAGACTCCGCCAATTCACTGGAGCGTCGGGACGAAGAACTCGCCGAGCGTGTCCGCCTAGGCGACAAAGCGATCGACGAACTGGAAGAACGCGTGAACGAAGAATGCGCGAGGCTTTTGGCTCTGCGTCAACCAATTGCGTCTGACCTTCGTACGGTTCTGACTGTGATGAAGATCTCGGCCAACCTTGAACGGGTAGGGGACTATGCCAAGAACTTGGCAAAGCGGACCTCTGTTCTGGTTCAGATGAACCCGATTGAAGGTGCCTCTAGCGCGATCAGACGTATGGCGAAAACCGTCGAAGGTATGATGAAGGACGCACTGGACGCTTATATCCAACGTGACCCGGAATTGGCCCAAGACGTGCGTATGCGCGACCACGAAGTCGATCAGATGTACAACGCGTTGTTCCGTCAATTCCTGACATACATGATGGAAGATCCACGTAATATCACGGCGTGTATGCATCTGCATTTCATCGCAAAAAACATTGAACGCATGGGCGATCACGTAACGTCAATTGCCGAACAGGTCATCTATCTGTCGACCGGTGAAATGCCGGAAGATAACCGGCCCAAAGGCGATTCAACACCATATGAGACGGTTGAGTTAGACTGATGTCCAGTGTTGAGCAGCCGACTGTTCTTGTTGTCGAAGATGAGCCTGCGCAACGTGAAGTGCTGGCCTACAACTTAGAAGCCGAAGGCTTTGCGGTTGCCAAAGCCGAAAACGGCGAAGAAGCTTTGCTTCTGGTCGACGAAGACGCGCCAGACATCATCGTGCTGGATTGGATGTTGCCCAACGTTTCCGGGATCGAAGTTTGCCGGCGTCTGAAAACACGTGCGGAAACTCGGAACGTCCCAATCATCATGCTTTCCGCGCGGTCAGAGGAAGTTGATCGCGTTCGGGGGCTTGAGACTGGTGCCGACGACTATGTCGTAAAGCCGTACTCTGTGGTGGAGCTGATGGCGCGTGTTCGTGCTCAGCTCCGTCGGACACGTCCAGCGACAGTCGGCGAACAGCTGGAGTTTGAGGATATCTTACTGGACGCCGAAACTCACAAGGTGTTCCGCGCTGAAAAGCTTTTGAAGCTTGGCCCGACAGAGTTCCGTCTTCTTTCGACCTTCATGGAAAAGCCCGGACGCGTCTGGAGCCGTGAACAATTGCTGGACCGTGTCTGGGGGCGCGACATCTATGTCGATACGCGCACCGTGGATGTCCATATTGGACGATTGCGCAAAGCACTGTGTCAGTTCGGCGGGGATGACCCAGTACGTACGGTTCGCGGTGCCGGATACGCTCTGGGCTAATTCGCATAATCAGTATTATGTAAAATAAATGAGTTTGCAGACCGTTGAATAGTTCCGTCCCGGCGATTGTACGCTGTCTTTATTCCTTCCAGATCAAGCCTATCGGGCGGCGCTCACGTTCCTTTCGTTCGATTACTGTTAACCATCCGCTTGCCAATTAACGATTGGCGCTCGAAACTTTACGTTGGGGAAATTCAGGTTTCTTTTCCCCGTAAAGAGTTTGCGACCACTCTCGACATGGTAAGGTATTCCTGACTTAATAAGCATTTCTGGGGAATTGCAGCGATATTAAATAAATGGTTGATTCGGTTCGATCCGTGGCCGATTTGTTGAATTGGACGACGGCATGCCGGACGTCATTGGTTTGGTATCAAAGCAATTTAGATAACGAGAAAGCGCGCAGGCCATTTTGTTTCGCTGGCCTTTCGCGCTCATCAAGACGGGTATTGAGGGAATTTGTTGAGTTATGAATCCTAATGATCTGGAAAACCTGATCAATGCACAAACTGTAGAAGAAGTTTGGGCGCATCTGTGTTGCCATATGGAGAAGTTCGGTTTTGATCGGCTTTTGTATGGATTTACGCGTTTTCGGACAGCCAATTCATTTGGGGATCCTCAAGATCTTCTGATCCTGTGCAACCACGACGAAAAATACATCAATGGTTTCATTGAAAAAGGCCACTATTTCCATGCGCCGATGGTCCGCTGGGCCGCGGAAAACGTGGGCGCCTGTTCATGGAGCTGGATCGCAGATCATGCCAAAAACGGCAGCTTCACCGAAGCAGAACAACGTGTCGTAGATTTCAACAGGCTCCACGGTGTTAACGCCGGATATTCGGTAAGCTTCAAGGATTCATCGGTTCGTTCCAAAGGTGCGCTAGGGCTTATTGGTCGTGACGGGATGAGTCAGGGCGACGTGGACGAAATCTGGAGCAAACATGGCGATGAAATTCAGGTTGTCGCGAATGTAGCGCATCTAAAGATTATCTGCCTCCCCTACTCCGGCACGCGCCGCCCGCTGACGCCCCGTCAGCGCGAAGCGTTGGAATGGGTTGGTGATGGCAAGACGACGCAAGACATCGCGACGATCATGGGGCTAACGCCCGCGACCATCGAAAAACATCTTCGGTTGGCACGCGAAGCGTTGAACGTTGAAACGACGGCACAAGCAGTGCTTAAGGCCTCGTTTCAAAACCAAATTTTCCTGCTCGAAGCTTGATGGAAATTGCACGGTAGGGAATCCCCTACTTTGCTTACGCAGCGTAAATAGGCAATCTGACCTTGTTCCGTGAGTGGTGGCATTAGCCTAGGAACATTGGGAGGGAACGCCATGAGATTACGTGAAACGACCCTCCCTTTCCAGGAGACTGGAAAGTCTGGCTAAGGTGTATTTTCGCCAACTGGTCTGACGTTGATTTCGCGCTTCGTCCTTCATCCCCAATGTTGCGGCGCGAAACAAAAAAGGGCGGTGCAGTCATATGCTGCACCGCCTCTTCTTTTGGGTAAAAGCCCCGACAGAAGCCGGGGCTCTAATCCTTAGCCTTTAGCGACTTTTGCCACTTCAGCTGCGAAGTCTTCGACTTCTTTTTCGATGCCTTCGCCAACTTCGACGCGAGCAAAGCCAGTGATTTCAACACCAGCTTCTTCAGCAGCCTGCGCCACAGTCAGATCTGGGTTCACAACGAAAGCCTGACCCAGAAGCGTAACTTCGGACAGGTACTTTTTCATACGACCTTCGATCATCTTTTCGATGACCTGCTCGGGCTTACCGCTTTCACGGGCTTGCTCGGTCAGAACGGCTTTTTCGCGTGCAACCAGTTCTGGGTTCAGATCGTCAGCACCCAAGGAAGCAGGGTTAACAGCAGCAACGTGCATCGCAACCTGACGGCCGAATGCTTCGTTGTCGCCTTTCAGCGCAACCAGTACGCCGATTTTGCCCATGCCTTCGGCAGCAGCGTTATGGACGTAAGACACAACAGTGTCGCCTTCCAACGCAACCATACGACGCAGCGCCATGTTTTCGCCGATCGTAGCGATTTTCGACGTCAGCGTTTCTTCGACGGTTTTGCCGCCAAGGTCAGTCGCTTTCAGCGCGTCCAGGTCAGCTGCGTTAACAGCGGCACCGGCAAACTGGCGAACCATTTCTTGGAATTCGGCGTTTTTACCAACGAAGTCAGTTTCAGAGTTCACTTCAACTGCAACACCGCGGCCTTCGCCAAGGCTAACGGCAACAAGGCCCTCAGCGGCGGTACGGCCGGATTTCTTAGCAGCTTTTGCAAGACCCTTGGTGCGCAGCCAATCAACCGCGGCGTCCATGTCGCCGTCAGTTTCGGTCAGCGCTTTTTTCGCGTCCATCATGCCTGCGCCGGTTGTGTCGCGCAGCTCTTTCACCAATGCAGCGGTGATTGCCATGTCGGCTCTCCTAGATAGAATATCGGTGCCCGAACGCGGCATAACCCGCGTCCGGTATCAGTTCTGTGACAAGCTTAAAATTAAGCTTCTGCAGGTGTTTCAGCAGCAGCTTCTTCAGCCAGTGCTTCTTCAACTGGGTTTTCTTCCAGCGCACCAATGTCAACGCCAGCTGCGTCCATCTGAGCGGTCATGCCGTCCAGCGCCGCGCGGGATACCAGATCACAGTAAAGCGCGATCGCACGAGCCGCGTCATCGTTGCCAGGAACGATATAGTCGATGCCATCTGGCGAGCAGTTGGTGTCGACGATAGCAACAACAGGAATACCCAGCTTTTTCGCTTCTGCGATGGCCAGATCTTCTTTCTTAACGTCGATGACGAAAAGAAGGTCTGGAACGCCGCCCATTTCGCGGATGCCGCCGAGGGAAGCTTGCAGTTTTGTCTGCTCGCGTTCCATGCCCAGACGCTCTTTCTTGGTCAGGCCTTCGGTGCCGGTTTCCATCTGCTCGTCGATAGCTTTCAGACGCTGGATCGACTGGGAAACAGTTTTCCAGTTGGTCAGCGTGCCGCCCAACCAACGGTGGTTCATGTAGTACTGCGCACATTTTTCAGCGGCTTCAGCAACAGGGCGCTGTGCCTGACGCTTGGTGCCTACGAACAGAATGCGGCCGCCGCGTGCTGCGGTTTCACGAACGACGTTCAGCGCCGCGTCCAGCATTGGAACGGTCTGCGTCAGGTCGAGAATGTGGATGCCGTTACGGTCGCCATAGATGAACTCGCCCATGCGGGGGTTCCAGCGTTGTGTTTGGTGACCATAGTGAACGCCAGCTTCAAGAAGCTGACGCATAGAGAAATCGGGAAGCGCCATGTCCATTTCCTTTTCCGGTTTGCGCCTGAGCAGGGTCATAGGGCATTCGCCCAACCGGCGGACCTTTGCGGGATTTCTCCCCGCGTGGCCCAAACCCCGCCTGTGAAGTAAGCGCGCGTTTAAGGTAGCGCGTATATCTTGGCAAGGCCCCTACCCTGAAAAATGCGATTTTTCTGGGGGTAATGTGCTAGTTTTAGCCATTCAAAGGAGAGACCAATGAATTTTCCAGATTTCATGATGTCATTACCAGCATTGGACCTGCCTTTCGACACAGAAACGGTCGAAGCGCGCGTAATCCGTTCTGATCATGGTCTAGCGGCGTTTTTCATATTCTATAAAGACATGGACCTGCCCCCGCATTCGCATAAGGGCCAATGGGGCACCGTGCTTGAGGGGCAGATCGAATTGACCATTGGCGATGCCACGAAAACCTTTCGCCCCGGTGACAGCTATAACATCCCATCGGGTGTCGTGCATTCGGGCCGTGTTCCGGCGGGCACCAAGGTGATCGACGTTTTTGAAGAACCGGATCGATATCCCATCAAAGCCTGATCTTGCGCACGGCTGGGAAAGGTCGCACAAGACTGCATATGACAGCTACGCATAATATCATCTGCATCGGCTCCGTCCTGTGGGACGTGATTGGCCGTGCGCCGAACCATTTGTCTGTTGGCTCTGACGTGCCGGGGCGCATCACGCGGCTTCCGGGTGGCGTTGCGATGAATATCGCGATGACCCTGCGCCGGTTTGGCCTTGTGCCGGCCCTATTAAGTGCCATCGGCGAAGACGAAGAAGGCCGCGAACTTGTGGCGACCTGTACGCGTATGGGTATGGTGACCGATTACATCTATCGTTCGGCCGATCTGCCCACCGACCGCTATATGGCTGTTGAGGGCGGCAACGGCCTGATCGCCGCAATCGCCGATGCGCATTCCCTAGAGGCTGCTGGCGCCAAGATTTTGACAGCCCTAGAAGACGGGCGGCTGGGCAGCGCGAAGGCCCCCTATGCCGGGCCAATCGCGATTGATGGCAACTTGACCGAAGAGTTGCTTCAGGAAATCGCCAAAAGTCCGCTGTTCGCGAATGCGGATTTGCGGATCGCACCCGCCTCTCCTGGCAAAGCGGAACGTTTGCAGCCCCTGCTGGGCCATCAGAACGGCACGCTGTACGTCAATCTGGAAGAGGCCGGGTTGATGTGCCTGTCGACCTTCGAAACATCCCGTCAAGCCGCAGAAGCTCTGATGGCACGCGGTGCCCATCGTGTGCTTGTGACCAACGGCGGCGAAGATGCCACCATGGCGACACCCGGCACGATCTGCTGCCAAACGCCGCCCCCTGTAATGGTGACGCGCGTAACAGGCGCCGGTGATACCTTTATGGCCGCCCATATCGCCGCAGAACTTCGCGGCGATAGCCCCGATGATGCCCTAAGTGCGGCCCTGAAAGCCGCCGCCGTTTACGTTTCCGGAGAGACTCCTTTATGACCGCCCCGCTGACCTTTTCCGCCGAAGTTGCAAACGCAAAGGCCAACGGCCTGCCGATTGTTGCGTTGGAAAGCACGATTATCACCCACGGCATGCCCTTCCCGCAGAACCTTGAAACCGCGCGGTTGGTTGAAAAAAACGTGCGCGATGCGGGTGCGGTTCCGGCAACAATCGCGCTGATGGATGGGCAGATCCACATTGGGTTAGAGGGTGACGCGCTGGAACGTCTGGCCCAAACCAAAGACGCGAAAAAGATCAGCCGGGCCGATATTGCCGCCTGCCTTTCCATGGGCTGGACGGGCGCAACAACCGTGGCGGCGACTATGATATGCGCGCAGTTGGCGGGCATCCACGTGTTTGCCACCGGCGGCATTGGCGGCGTCCATCGCGGCGCAGAGCTTGATTTCGACATCTCCGCCGACCTTCAGGAATTGGCGCAAACGGCGGTTACTGTCGTCGGCGCTGGGGCCAAGGCCATTCTGGACCTGCCCAAAACGTTAGAGGTTCTTGAAACCCTTGGTGTGCCCGTCATTGGATACGGCACTGATGACCTGCCCGCGTTTTGGTCGCGCAGCGCGGGGCTTCCCGCACCTCTTCGGATGGATACGGCGGCGGAAATTGCCGCAGCGCACGTCATGCGTGGAAAATTGGGGCTGTCCGGCGGTCAGCTTGTTGCCAACCCCATCCCGGTCGCGGATGAAATTCCATCGGATCAGATTAACCCAATCATCGAAGCCGCGCTTGCTGATGCAAAAGGTATTTCCGCAAAAGAAGTTACGCCCTTCCTGTTACGCCGGATCTTTGACCTGACCGAGGGACGCTCGTTGACCGCAAACATCTCTCTTGTGCTTAACAATGCGCGGCTTGCTGCTGCAATCGCCCGCGAAATTGGCGCAAACTGAATGAATTACAGTCCGTATCAGCGCACCGTGTTGTAGTGCCGTCGCCAAGTACATAGATTGCGGCACAACAAGGAAGCGCGCATAGCATGTTTGAACAAGAAGAAAATAACGAGCAACAAAACCGCAAACGGCGCGCCCCCCTCGGTGGGGTACGCGGCTCGTTCCTGACGGGCTTGGTCGTGATTGCACCAATCGGCCTGACAGTGTGGCTGGTCTGGACAGTCATCGGCTGGGTCGACGGGTTCGTCCTACCGTTCGTGCCGGCAAAATATCATCCGCAAAACTTCATCGGGATCGATATTCACGGCGTCGGCGTGATCTTCTTCCTGCTTTTTACACTGGTCATTGGGTGGATCGCAAAAGGGCTGATTGGGCGGTCGTTTCTGTCATGGGCCGAAGGGCTTGTTGATCGGATGCCCGTTGTAAGGTCCGTCTATAACGGATTGAAACAACTTGCAGAAACTGTTTTGGCGCAATCGGAATCGTCCTTCGAACAAGCCTGCCTTATCGAATATCCGCGTAAAGGTATCTGGGCTGTGGCATTCGTTTCAACCACCACAAAGGGCGAAGTTGACCGGCGCATCCCCCGCGAAGAGCCATTGATCAGCGTTTTCCTTCCCACCACCCCAAACCCAACGTCGGGCTTTTTGCTTTTCGTTCCGCGCGAAGAGGTTATCCTGCTGGATATGAGCGTTGAGGATGCGGCCAAATTGGTGATCTCTGCCGGGTTGGTCTACCCGAACGACAAGGTTCAATCTGGCACGCCTCGGGTCGAGAAACAGCCAGAGCTTCTGGATCACTAACCCCAGATGTTCGCCGCTGCTATCACCGGATATCTGACCGCGTTTTCGCTTATCCTTGCGATTGGCGCACAGAATGCATTTGTGTTGCGTCAGGGCCTGTTGCGCGCGCACGTCTTTTGGCTGTGCCTGCTTTGCGCGCTATCCGACGCGATCTTGATCACGGCGGGCGTTGCAGGCTTTAGCGCGGTTGTTCACCTTTACCCGACGCTGCCAAAGCTAATGGCGCTAGCCGGTGCTGCCTTCCTGTTTGTCTATGGTGCCATGCGGTTTTACGCGGCGTGGAAAGGCAATTACGAATTGGTCCTTTCCGGACAATCCGCGCCTCTGTGGCCAACCCTTGCCACAGCCGCCGCTTTTACGTGGCTTAACCCCCACGTCTACCTTGATACGCTGGGGCTGATCGGCGCGGTATCCACGCAGTTTGAACCGACACCGCAAAAGATTGCCTTTGCTGTTGCTGCCACGGCTGCCTCTTTCAGCTTTTTCTTTGGCCTTGGATATGGCGCGCGCATGTTGGCACCGATCATGCAGAGCGTGCGTGCTTGGCGCATTTTCGACATCGGCGTGGGCGCCGTCATGTGGATGATCGCGCTGGCGCTGCTGACGGGCGAATTCTAGTTAAACATCGCCGCCAGATCGACGGTCGAGTCGTTGTTGATTGCGCCACGATGCGTTTCAAGGAACCCATCAGCCGCAGCGCGCCCAGCCTGAAACAGATCATCCAACAGCAACGGATTTGGCACCAGCTTGGTGACGACGTTAAGCTTTTGCATCAACGTATCGTCCGAAACCATGTGAATTAAAACGTTTTTCATGGTCCCCTCTTCGATCCGACCCTCTGCGATCAGGCGTTTCACAAACGCGATGGAGCGAAGCTCGCGCAGAAGCGATGAATTGAAGCTGACCTCGTTAATTCGGTTTTGGATGTCTTGCGGGGTCACCGGAACGCTGTCGCGGACCAATGGGTTGATGTTCACCACCACGATATCATCAGGCAGTTTCAGATCATAAAGTGGGAAAAGCGCAGGGTTGCCGGTATACCCGCCATCCCAATAGGCCTCTGTCTTGCCGGTTGTTGGGTCATCAATCTCGATCGCTTTAAACACGGTCGGCAAACACGCCGAGGCCAAGATCGCATCGGTTGAGATTTCATCCTTCGTGAAGATCCGCGCCTTCCCCGTTCGCACGTTCGTTGCGCAGACATAGAACCGCGGCCCTTCAGCCGTACACACCCGGCCAAAATCGAACTGATCAACCACGCGCTGCAACGGGTTTTGATAAAACGGCCCATAGAAATAAGGGCTCATCATACGCGATGCGGTATCGACCAACGAATTGGACAGGGACAGCTCGATGGTGCGTGACAGTGCGGCGGTGCCGGGTGCAAACCCCGCCATCCAGCTGTTCATGCGCATGTCACCGACAGCACCGATTTGCCCCCAAAGCCAGGCAAGGTTCTCGCGTGCGCCCTCGCGCCCACCTGACAATAGACCGGCCTTTAACGCGGCCCCATTCAGCGCCCCGGCCGACGTGCCCGAGATGGCGGCGATTTCGATGCCCTCATCCTCAAGGATACGGTCAAGCACGCCCCATGTGAACGCGCCGTGCGCGCCGCCGCCTTGAAGGGCCAAGTTTATCCGTTTGACGGCCAAACCGGCCCTCCAGTTCTGGTCAGGGCGTCAAAGGGCGGTCCAGCCGCCATCGACGCTGATTGTGGTGCCGGTGATCTGCGCCGCGGCATCAGAACATAGGAACACAGCGGTACCGCCGATTTGTTCAACCGTTGCGAAGGCCTTGGACGGCTGGCGCGCAAGCAGCACGTCGCGGACAACCGTATCACGGTCCATGTTGTATTCTTTCATCGTATCCGGAATCTGAGACTCCACCAGCGGCGTCAACACATAGCCGGGGCAGATTGCGTTCGCGGTGATCGGCTCTTCCGCGGTTTCCAAGGCGATCACTTTGGTCATGCCGACGACGCCGTGCTTGGCGGCGACATAAGCGGATTTGAATGGCGACGCGGTAAGCCCATGTGCCGAGGCGATGTTAACCACCCTGCCCCAACCAGCCTTACGCATCATCGGCAACGCCGCAGCGGCCGTATGAAACGAAGAATTCATGTTGATCGCGATGATCGCATCCCACTTTTCCGCCGGGAATTCATCAACCGGGGCGACGTGCTGAATACCGGCATTGTTCACCAAAATATCGCAGACACCCGCCTGTTCGATCAGCGCGCGGCACTCATCCCCTTTGGACATGTCGGCCTTGATATAGCGTGCGGTCACGCCATGCTCTTTTCCAAGGGCTTCGGCCAGTTTGTGATCTTCGTCACGGTCGGTAAAGGAGTTCAGAACCACATTGGCACCAGCCTTGGCCAGTTCATGGGCAACGCCCAGACCGATACCCGAGTTTGAGCCGGTGATAACGGCGGTCTTTCCCTTAAGCGACATTGCGGTTCCTCCTGCATTGGTTGGATGCAGCGCGAATTGCTGCATATGCGAAACATGGATCATCGCCACAGATATTGCGAGGGGGAAACCACGCAGATAACGCCCCGACCCTATTTCAACGCACGATTTGGTGGAAAAGTTTCTGCAGCGCAAAAAAAAACGCCCGCGCGAAGCGGGCGTTAAGTTATTGAGGCAGGTTTCATACAGGCAAGAAACCTATCGAGCAGTGCCCTCTTTATACGCAAACTCTGGCCACCGTCCAAGCTAAAAGTTTGAAATGGTTGGGAAGCGGGCTTAGGGTTGCAGTCAAAGAATACAGGGATCTTGAGGATTGTTGCAGAAATGAAACCATTATTTTATCGCCGAACACGACTCGTCGCCGCAGCATGCGCCGCGATTCTATCAGCGGGATTCGTGGCAGCCGAACCAAAGCATGGCATAGCTATGTATGGCGAACCGGCCTTGCCACCTGATTTTGTGTCGTTGCCCTTTGTGAACGCCGATGCCCCCAAGGGCGGGAAAATCGTCACGGGCGAAGTTGGCACGTTCGATTCCCTTAATCCGCACATCCTTAAGGGGCGCGTTCCTTGGCAGCTTAGGTTTCTGGCCTACGAAAGCCTGATGGGCCGCAGCTATGATGAGCCTTTCACCCTTTACGGCCTTCTGGCCGAATCGATAGAGACAGGCCCGAACCGCGAATGGGTTGAATTTACCCTGCGCCCAGAGGCGAAGTTTTCCGACGGCACCCCTGTTACGGTCGAAGATGTTTTGTGGTCATACGAAACGCTCGGCACTGTGGGGCACCCGCGCTATCACAGCAGCTGGAAGAAGGTCACCAGCGCCGAGATTACTGGCGAACGTAAGATCAAGTTCACCTTTGATACGGACGACCGTGAACTTGCGCTGATCTTCGGGATGCGCCCGATCTTGAAAAAGGCGCAGTGGGAAGGAAAAGACTTCTCGGAAAGCGGCTTGGACGAAGTCCCAATTTCCAGCGCGCCATACGTGATCGACGATTTCGCGCCGGGCCGGTTTGTGTCCTTGAAACGCAATCCCGATTACTGGGGGAACGACATCCCATTCCGTAAGGGGACGAACAATCTGGATGAAGTCCGGTTCGAATTCTTCGGCGACTTCAATGCCATGTTCGAAGCGTTCAAAGCGGGTGAAATCAACACCAACCGTGAAACCAGCGCCGCACGTTGGGAAACGAACTATGACTTCCCGGCGATCCGCGATGGGCAGATGGTAAAATCCGTCATTCCACATAAACGCCCCACGGGGATCAGGGGGTTGGTTTTCAATACTCGAAACCCGATCTTCGCCGACTGGCGCGTGCGCGAAGCACTTATCGATGCGTTCAACTTTGAATTCATCAACCAGACATTGAACGGCGGCAGCGAACAACGCATCACGTCGTATTTTTCCAACTCGGTCCTTGGCATGTCGCATGATGCGGCCCAAGGGAAAGTGAAAGAGTTTCTGGAACCGTTCGCCAGCGAACTGCCCCCCGGCACCATCGAAGGATACAGCCTGCCCGTTTCGGACGGCAAAGAATCCAACCGCAAAAACATCAGAAAAGCGATCAAGCTGCTTGAAGAAGCGGGTTGGAAGGTTGGTGATGACGGCGTCATGAAAAACGCTGCGGGCGAGCCTTTCACCTTTGAAATCGTGCTAGAGCAGGACGAAACGAATGCGCAGCAGATCGTCGACATCTATATCGAAGCCCTGAAACGTCTGGGTATCTTCCCACAGGTAACGATGATCGACGACGCGCAATATAAGGTGCGCACCACGGATTATGATTTCGACATGGCATATTATGCCCGTGGTATGTCCCTTAGCCCCGGCAACGAACAGACGCTTTACTGGGGCTCGGAAGGCGTAACCGAACCCGGCACGTGGAACTGGATGGGTATGAACTCTCCGGCCGCCGAAGCGATGATCGACAAGTTGCTCAATTCGGCATCCCACGACGATTTCCTTGCCGCAACCAAAGCGCTTGATCGGGTTCTGACGGCTGGACGTTATGTCATCCCTGTCTGGCATGCCCCCGTCGCGCGTATTGCCCACGCGAAAGAGCTGCGCTATCCCGAAACCATCCCGATGTATGGGGATTGGATCGGGTTTCAGCCCGATATCTGGTGGTATTCGGAGGACTGAATGAAACGAACTCTATTGATCGTCGGGCTGCTGCTTGCAGTGGCCGGATGCTCCACCGTCGAAGGTATGGGCGAAGACATCTCTTCCGGCGCACGCGCGGTTCGCAACGCGCTTTAACGGCGCACTTGGCAAGGTTGGCGATTGATGGGCAGTTTTGAGCGGTATTTATCCGTCTGGGTTGGTGCGAGCATTCTTGCGGGTGTGGTTCTGGGGAACCTGATCCCGCAGGTGTTTGTCGCCATTGCCGGTCTTGAAATTGCCCATGTAAACCTTGTCGTTGCGGTTCTGATCTGGGTCATGATCTATCCGATGATGGTCCAGATCGACTTTTCGTCTCTGAAAGACGTCGGAGAGTCGCCCCGCGGGCTGGTGATGACGGTCATCATCAATTGGTTGGTCAAGCCGTTCACCATGGCCGCGCTTGGCTGGCTGTTCTTCCGGGTTTTCTTTGCCGGGATCGTGGACCCAGAAACGGCCAATGAATACATCGCAGGCATGATCCTGCTTGGGGTCGCCCCCTGCACCGCAATGGTGTTCGTCTGGAGCCAAATGACCAAGGGCGATCCGAATTACACGCTTGTCCAAGTGTCGGTGAACGACATCATCATGATCTTTGCCTTTGCGCCGATTGCTGCGTTTTTGCTGGGTGTGTCAGATGTGTCCGTCCCTTGGGAAACACTGCTGATATCTGTGGTGCTTTACGTTGTGCTGCCGCTGGTCGCCGGGGCGCTGACACGGCGTGTGCTTGAGGCGCGCAATTCAGGTTCCATCGACAACTTTCTGACGACGCTGAAGCCCTGGTCTGCAATCGGGTTGCTGGGCACCGTTACCCTACTGTTCGGGTTTCAGGCGGAAACGATTATCGCAAAGCCGGGCACGATTGGGTTGATCGCTATTCCCCTGATCATCCAAAGCTATGGGATTTTCGCCATCGCCTATGGCGTCGCGCGCAGTCTAGCCCTGCCCCATAACATCGCGGCACCGGCATGCATGATCGGCACCTCAAACTTCTTTGAGCTGGCCGTTGCCGTGGCCATTTCGCTGTTCGGGCTGAATTCCGGTGCTGCGCTGGCCACCGTCGTGGGCGTCCTGGTCGAGGTGCCGGTGATGCTGTCGCTGGTTTGGTTTGCCAATCGCACGCGCCACTGGTTCCCGGAAAACGCCAAGCGCTAGCTTAAGGATGTCACCCACAGAATGGTGGCGTCTTCTTGGCTGACGGAAACCACATTGTGCCCCATGGCGGCATCGTAATAGGCACTATCACCACGGCGCATTTCCACGGGTTCGTAGAACTCTGTGAACAGGGTAATCACGCCTGTCAGCACGTACAGGAATTCTTCGCCGTCATGGCGCACCCAGCCATCGAATTCGTCGAATGACCGGGCACGCACCTGCGCGCGATACGGCAGCATTTGCTTTTTGGTAAGTGCACCGGCCAACAGTTCGTGTTCATAGGTCGTCGTGGCGTGCGCTGCCCCTTCGCCGGATTTGGTCACGGTCATACGCCCGTTGACCTGCCCTTTCTTTGGCGGTGTGAAAAGCTGCGGCACAGAAATGGTCAAACCTTCGGCAAGCTTCTTCAGCGCCTCATAGGTCGGGGACATCTGCCCGTTTTCGATTTTCGAAAGGGTCGATCGCGCCAAGCCCGCGTGGTTCGCCGCCTGCTCTAGGGTCCAACCCTTGGCATTGCGCAGTTCGCGCACACGTTCGCCCAGATTAAGCGGTTCAACGCGGCCCCGCTCACCAGAGGCGCGAGCCAGACGGATAAGACTGGGTTGTTCTTGATCGCTCATGACTTGTGCATTTAACCACATGGTCGTGCGCTTGCAACTGCACCGGCTGAGGGATAGCAGAGTCTTATGCAAGCGCTTTTCGATGATAACCCACCGTCGCCCTGCCCATCGCCGTTCAACCTTGCGGGATACGTTCTGGCGCAGGCCGCCCAGCAGCCTGAAAAGACTGCCCTTTCCATTGTCACGCCTGACCATGCCGACACGTGGACATATCAGCGGCTTGAACGCGCCGTGCGCGGCGTTGCCAGCGGTCTTGCAGCACACGGGCTTTCCCCCGGCGACAGGGTCTTGCTGCGCCTTGGGAACACAGTGGATTTCCCGATCGCGTTTTTGGGGGCGATTGCGGCAGGTTTCGTTCCTGTCCCGACCTCGGCCCAGCTGACCGCGCCTGAAATCACCAAGCTTGCGCATGAGATTGAACCGGCAATGGTTATCGCCGGCCCCGGTGTTCCGCTGCCCACAACCGACACGCCGGTGATTACCAGTGCCGGGCTGGAAGCGATGTTCTCCCTTGATCCGACTGACTACGCCATGGGTGACCCGAACCGGCCCGCCTATATGATCTATACTTCGGGCACTGGTGGCAGTCCGCGTGGCGTTGTCCACGCCCATCGCGCGGTCTGGGCTCGCCGTCTGATGTGGAGCGGGTGGTACGACCTTAACCTTGATGACCGGCTGCTTCACGCCGGTGCGTTTAACTGGACTTATACATTGGGCACCGGGCTGCTTGACCCATGGGCCGCTGGCGCGACGGCGCTTATCCCCGGCGAAGGGGTCAGCGCCGATCAGCTACCCCAATTGCTGGAACAATATGACGCCACCATCTTTGCCGCAGCGCCGGGTGTTTACCGCCAAATCCTAAAGACGCCCCTGACGATCGAAATGCCCAGCCTTCGGCATGGCTTGTCAGCGGGTGAGAAACTGCCCGAAGCCACCCGGCAAGCCTGGACCAACGCCACCGGCACGAACGTGTACGAGGCGCTGGGGATGTCGGAATGTTCCACTTTCATATCCGGCTCGCCTTTGCGTCCGGCGACCGCGCCCGCGTCGGGGTATCCGCAGCCGGGCCGCCGTATTGCGGTGTTGGACGAGGCATTCGACCCCGTCGAACGCGGCCATCCGGGGCAATTGGCCGTGTCGTCCCGCGATGCTGGCCTGATGCTTGGATATTGGAAAGCCGAAGAAGAAACCAAAGCCAAGTTTCACGGCGAATGGTTCCTGACCGGCGATATGGTCCAAATGGGCGAAGACGGCGCGATCGCCTATCTGGGCCGTACCGATGACATGATGAACGCCGGTGGCTTTCGCGTTTCCCCGGTTGAGGTTGAGGCCGCCCTTACCCAACACCCCGACATCACCGAAGTCGCCGCAACCGAGGTGCAGGTGAAAGCCGACACAACCGTGATTGCCGCCTTTTATACCGGGGCGAAAACGGCCGATGAAAATCTGCAAAGCTTTTCGGCCGAACGGTTGGCCCGCTATAAGCAACCTCGACTTTTCATTCACATGGATGCCTTGCCCAAAGGTGGCAACGGCAAACTCAACCGTCGCGCCCTGCGTGCCAGCTGGGAGGCTGCACATGATTAAACTTGATATCCTGTCCGATCCGATTTGCCCGTGGTGCTATATCGGCAAAAGCTATCTTGATCGGGCGTTGGCAAACCACCCTGATCATCCGTTCACAATTGAATGGCACCCGTTCCAACTGAACCCCGATATGCCGGCGGGCGGTATGGATCGCCGCGAATACCTAGAGACGAAATTCAACGGCAAGGAAAACGCGGTTAAGGTCTATTCCCAGATCGCCGAAGCCGCCGAAGCGGCGGGTTTGATGATCAACTTCGCCGGGATCGAACGCACACCCAACACGCTGAACGCCCATCGCCTGATCCATTGGGCCGGGATCGAAGGCCGCCAAACGCCGGTCGTTTCCTTCCTGTTCGAATCCTATTTCGAAAAGGGCCAAGATATCGGTTCAACGGATGTGCTGGTCGAGATCGCCGAACGCGCTGAGATGGACGGCGACATGATCCGCCGCCTTATTGCTGGTGACGCCGACGCCGACATGATCCGCCAGCGCGATGCCCACGCCCGCGAGCGTGGCGTTACAGGCGTTCCGACATTCATTTTGGCCAACCAACACGTGCTTGTCGGCGCGCAGCAACCCGAGGTTTGGGAACAAGTTGTGGCAGAGCTGGCCGAACAAAAACCAACCGAGGAGCCCCTGCACTAACGTAGGGACGGCTATGTGGCATTTGCACTGGTTAAGGGGCGGCATTGGCGCGAACCTCAACCTCCCATCATGACCAAGAAAGAGATATCGAATGTCTTCCCCGCAAAAACGCCTTGGTCAATTTGAATTCATTGCGATGACCGCAATGATGTTCGCAACGATTGCCTTTTCGATTGATGCGATGTTGCCCGCCCTGCCCCAAATCAGCGCGGAATTGACACCAGACGACGTAAACCGTGCGCAATTGATCATCACCAGCTTCGTGTTGGGAATGGGGATTGGCACCTTTGTTTCCGGCCCTCTGTCCGACACGTTCGGTCGTCGCCCCATCATCATGTTGGGTGGCGCATTCTATATCCTTGGCGCTGGCTTGGCTTGGGCCGCGAATTCATTAGAGCTTCTGCTGGCTGCGCGCGTCCTTCAGGGGCTTGGCGCGGCCGGTCCACGCGTTGTTGCGCTTGCTGTGGTGCGCGATCTTTACAGCGGTCGTGAAATGGCCCGGCTGGTGTCCTTCGTCATGATGATCTTCACCCTTTTGCCGGCTATTGCCCCGTCACTGGGCGCAGTCATCATCGCCTTTACCGGGTGGCGCGGCATCTTCGTTGCGTTCGTTCTGTTTTCGTTGATGTCCATCGGTTGGTTCATGGTGCGCCAACCTGAAACACTGCCACTTGAACGCCGTCGGAAACTGACCCTGCGAACCTTGTATGACGGCGCGCGCGAGGTGTTTAGCCATCGCTTGGTCGTTCTGGCGATCTTGGTTCAAACACTGATCTTCGGCACGTTGTTCATGGTCATCTCGTCTATCCAGCCGATCTTTGACATCTCGTTCGGAAAGACTGACTCTTTTCCGCTTTGGTTCGGCTTTATCGCCATCATTTCGGGCTCGGCCAGCTTTTTGAATGCCAAGCTTGTTGGGCGTCTTGGAATGCGCTTTTTGATCAAAACGACCCTGACAGTTGAGGTGATCGTTGCCGCAGCGATGCTTGTCTTGATCACAACCGGCTTGATGCCGACATGGGCTGCTTTTCCCGCGTTTATCCTGTGGGCGATCACGCTGTTTGGCATGATGGGCCTGACCGTCGGTAACCTGAACGCTTTGGCGATGGAACCTTTGGGTCACATCGCCGGTATGGCCGCGTCCGTCATTGGTGCGGTTGCGACCGTGCTGTCAGTCATCATCGCGGCACCAGTTGGTTTGGCGTTCAACGGCACCGCACTTCCGCTTGCGGTTGGCGTTTTCGTCGCCGTCGCATTGGCCCGTGGATTGATGGAGTTCATCCCAGAGAATTAACCGGCCTTCGTCTTGGCCCGCTTTTTCTCGGCCACAACCTTTTCGGCAAGATCTTTGGCAATCGCAAACGCGCCTTTGATCTTGTCGCTATCCTTGGCCCATTCACGGCGCAGCACGATCTTGTTGTCCTTCACCTTCGCCAGACCACGCTGGGCTTCGATGAATTCAACCAGCCCTCGGGGCGACGCAAACTTGTCATTATGGAACTGAATGGTCGCGCCCTTTGGCCCGCCATCAAGCTTGGCAATGCCTGCGCGTTTACACATCGCTTTGATCCGCACGATCAACATCAATGTGTTTACCTCTTTGGGCAGTTTGCCAAACCGGTCGATCAGTTCAGCGGCAAAACCCTCAAGTTCAACCTTCGTCGTCAGCATCGACAAGCGGCGATATAGGCCCAGCCGCACATCAAGGTCAGGAACATAGTCTTCTGGGATCAACACAGGCACACCAAGGTTGATTTGCGGTGCCCATTGATCGTCGGCTTCGGTCAGGCCTTCCATCTCGCCGGATTTGATCTTGGCAATCGCTTCTTCCAGCATGGATTGGTACAGCTCAAAACCCACCTCACGGACGTGGCCGGACTGTTCCTCCCCGACAAGGTTGCCTGCACCGCGGATGTCCAGATCTTGTGACGCAAGCGTAAAGCCCGCGCCAAGAGTATCAAGGCTGCCCAACACACGCAGGCGTTTTTCTGCATTTGGTGTCAAAGGCTTGCGCGGCTTCGTCGTAAGGTACGCATAGGCGCGCGTCTTAGATCGGCCCACACGGCCCCTGATCTGATAAAGCTGCGACAGCCCGAACATGTCGGCGCGGTGAACGACCATCGTGTTGGCGGTCGGAATATCCAGCCCGGATTCCACGATCGTGGTCGCAAGCAGCACATCATATTTGCCGTCGTAAAACGCGTTCATCCGATCATCCAGCTCGCCCGCGGCAAGCTGGCCATGCGCCGTGATGAATGAAACCTCTGGCACCTGCTCTCGTAGGAACTCTTCGATCTCAGGCAAATCGGTGATCCGGGGAACCACGTAAAAGCTTTGCCCGCCACGGTAATGTTCACGCAGCAGCGCCTCGCGGATGACCACCGCATCAAATTCAGAAACATAGGTCCGGATCGACAGCCGGTCGACCGGCGGCGTGCCAATGATCGAAAGATCGCGCACACCCGTCAGCGACATCTGCAATGTGCGCGGAATTGGCGTGGCCGTCAGCGTCAACACATGAATGTCCGAGCGCATTTGTTTCAGCCGCTCTTTATGGGTCACGCCGAAATGCTGTTCTTCGTCGATGATCAGCAGACCAAGGTTTTTGAACCGGATGTTTTTTGCCAAAAGCGCGTGCGTGCCAATACAGATATCAACCGTTCCGTCGGCCAGACCAGCGCGGGTATTTGCCGCCTCTTTCGTGCCAACAAATCGCGACAACTGTCTGACGTTAATGGGAAAACCACGGAAACGTTCTTTGAAACTTTTGGCGTGCTGGCGCGCCAAAAGCGTTGTCGGTGCGATCACCGCAACCTGAACTCCGGAAAGCGCGGCAACAAAGGCCGCGCGCATGGCAACTTCGGTCTTGCCGAAGCCAACGTCGCCGCAGACCAAACGGTCCATAGGCGATCCGGCTGCCAAATCCCCGATCACATCCTCAATCGCGCTTAGCTGATCATCGGTTTCCTGATACGGAAAACGGGCGCTGAAGGCCTCCCACATGTGGTGGCTGGGTTCTAGGATTGGGGCGCTGCGCAGGGCGCGTTCGGCGGCGATGCGGATCAATTTATCCGCGATCAGGCGTATGCGTTCCTTAAGCATCGCCTTCTTGGCCTGCCACGCGCCGCCACCAAGACGGTCCAGCATCCCTTCCTCATGCCCATACCGGCTGAGGAGTTCGATGTTTTCGACCGGCAGGAACAGCCGATCGCCGCCCGCATATTCCAGAGCGATACATTCATGCGGCGCGCCCATGGCCGTAATGGTTTCCAACCCGTTGTAGCGGCCCACGCCATGTTCCACATGGACGATCAGATCGCCGGGCGACAAGGATTGCGCCTCGGTCAGGAAATTGTCGGCGCGTTTGCGTTTCTTGGGCGCGCGGATCAGGCGATCCCCAAGAACGTCTTGTTCGGAAACGACGGTAAGGTCGGGCCCTTCGAACCCATGTTCCAAGGCCCAAACGACAAGGAACAGCCCGCGCCCCTGTGGAACATCGCGCATATCAGTGACAAGCGTGGCATCTTTTACGTCTTCGTCTTCCAACAGCCCGCGAAGACGTTCGCGCGCCCCTTCGGAATACGATGCGATGACCACTGGGCCTTCATTGCGCCGAACTTTAATATGGTCAGCTAAGGCGCTGAAAAGGCTTACCTGTTCAAGCTGCCGTTCGGGGGAAAAGTTCCGCCCGATCCGCCCGCCGGCATCAATGACACCGGGGCCAGAGGCCTGCGGCAGCGGGCTCATCTGAAGGACGCGGTGATCGCCAATCGCGGCTTCCCACGCGGCGTCGTTCAGATAAAGCAGCTCTGGCGGGCAAGGCTTGTAGACCGTGCCGATCCGGCTTTTCTGCGTCATCGCCTCGCGCCGGGTATCGTATTGATCTGCAATACTTTCCCAACGGCTTAGGCGCGAGGGCGTGGTTTGGTCATCCAGAAATAGCGACGCATCTGGAAGATAGTCGAACAGCGTTTCCAGCTTTTCGTGGAAGAACGGCAACCAATGTTCAACGCCCTGATGTTTGCGCCCGGCGCTGACAGCCTCATAAAGGGGGTCATCACTTCCGGCTGCGCCAAATTCGATGCGGTAATTCTGTCGAAAGCGCGTGATCGCGGCTTCGTCCATGATGATTTCTGACACCGGGGCCAGCTCTATCGCATCCAGCTTTTCTGTGGTGCGCTGCGTGGCCGGATCAAAGCGGCGCAGACCATCCAGAACGTCGCCGAACAGATCAAGCCGTACTGGGCCGTTATCGCCCGGCGGAAAGATATCGATAATACCGCCGCGAATGGCGAAATCACCGGGTTCCATAACCGTTGGCGATTGGGAAAAACCCATACGAACCAGAAAGCTACGCAGGGATGCTTCGTCGATACGTTGACCAACCCGCGCGCTGAACGAGGCTTCTTTCAGGATTTCCCGCGCGGGCACACGCTGCGTCGCCGACGATAGCGTCGTAAGGATGATAAACGGCCCCGGCACGCCATGCGCCAAGGCGGCAAGCGTCGCCATCCGCGCCGCCGAAACCTCAGCGTTGGGAGAGACACGATCGAACGGCAGGCAATCCCATCCCGGAAACGTCATCACAACAGCATTCGGCGCAAAGAACGCCAACGCGGCGCGCATTTCGGCCAAGCGTTTGTCATCCCGCGCGATATGAACGACCGGTTTCCCAGTCTTTTCAAGTTCGCGGGCCAAGATACGGGCGTCAAACCCTTCGGGGGCGCCCCCGACGGTGATGTGGTTCGGATGGGACATGGGGTCGTCAGTTAAACGCGTAGGCCGCGCTGTCAACCACCCAAAACGCCGATGGTCAGGTTCTGATACATTCCCCAGAACCCTGTGACGAAGATTGCCACGATCCCAATCAGCTGAACAAAAACGCGGTGAAGCCGCAGCTTACGGATCAAAGCTTCGCCCTGAAGGCCGTTTTTTCTGATACGGCGCGCGGTATCGAGGCTTAGAAGTCCGACAAAGCTAAGCGGTAACCCCAACAGAAACATCGCTTGGCAGAATTCGACTTTGAAATAAAAGCCAAGGATCGCGATGGATGTCAGCGCAAAGCAGGTGAACCCCAAGATCCACATGCCGGAAACGCCTGAAATATATAGGATTCTGTTGGTGTTGATCCGAACAATATCGTGCAAATCCTGTTCGGCCTGACCGCCATGACGCGATGCGCGCTGAACCAAATCGAACGGTACGCCTAAAATCCAATGAGATGTGGTGGACCAGACAACCGAAAGCGCAAGCCAGAACCACAGATTTGAGAAGGAGCGCATGTCGATTAGGTCGAAAACACTCTCATGCCATTCCAAATTCAAATCCTTTTTTTAAGTGACGGACTAAGATTAGCCGTGCGAAGAACAGATTCCCACCCTTGAGGTAGTCGCAAAACCATGTCACCCAAGGAAAAACAAGCCCAAGGATGCTGATCATGCGCCCGACTGTTGCCCCCTTTCCCGCTACGCGTCTGCGCCGGCCCCGGAAATCTGCCGCCATGCGTGGCTTGGTTCGGGAAAACACGTTGACCGTAAATGACCTGATCTGGCCAATTTTCGTACGCGAAGGCGAAAATGTAGAGGAGCCTATCGCCTCCATGCCTGGGGTGAACAGGTTAAGCATTGATCGCGCAGTCGTGGCCGCTGAACAGGCAGCCGCCTTGGGTATCCCGGCGATCTGCATCTTCCCCTACACAGACCCGTCGCTGAAAACAGAACTGTGCGAAGAAGCATGGAACCCTGACAACATTTCCAACCGCACGATCCGCGCGATCAAGGCCGCGGTGCCCGAAATCGCGGTGATGACGGATATTGCACTGGACCCTTATAACGCCAATGGCCACGACGGGATCGTGCGCGACGGCGTTATCGTGAACGACGAAACCGTTGCCGCCTTGGTGAAAATGGCCTTGGCGCAGGCCGATGCTGGCGCTGACATCCTTGGCCCCTCGGACATGATGGACGGACGCATCGGTGCCATGCGCGCTGCGTTGGAAAAGGCCGATCATACGGATGTGGCCATACTTAGCTATTCTGCGAAATACTCTTCGGCGTTCTATGGCCCGTTCCGGGATGCGGTTGGCGCAAGTGGCGCGTTAAAGGGTGACAAGAACACCTATCAGATGGACCCGGCCAATTCAGACGAGGCGATGCGCCTGATCGAACGTGACCTGATGGAAGGCGCGGATATGGTCATGGTCAAACCGGGCATGCCCTATTTGGACATTTGTCGCCGCGTGAAAGACGAATTTGGCGTGCCCACCTATGCCTATCAGGTGTCTGGCGAATACGCGATGTTGCAGGCCGCCGCGCAAAACGGTTGGTTGGACGGTGAAAAGGTCATGCTGGAAAGCCTGTTGGCCTTTAAACGTGCTGGCTGTGATGGAATTTTGACCTATTTCGCGCCAACCGTTGCGAAGCTGTTGAAATCTGCGTGAATTGGCCTGCGGGAAACCGCTTTGCGCCACAACCAGTGATGACAAGAACGCCAAAACACACTATAGATTGTGCATAACGGCCAGATAAGGCCGACGAGCAGAGGCATATTTGAGGGCAGTCACATGACCAAGATTTCACGCCGTTCTTTTCTGGCGGCAGCAGGTGCATCCACCGCGCTGACCGCTGGTTGTGGCAATGGCATCGGTTCAACAGGCGCAACCACAATCGATGCGCGCGTCGATACCACCCAGAACTACCTATTCAACCGCTACCCCGGTACGGCTGAACTTGCCGCCAAGGCGCATGGCATTTTGTGGATGCCGCTGATCACCAAAGCTGGCTTTATGGTTGGCGGCGGTTATGGCGAAGGCGCGCTTCGGATCAACGATGTCACCGTTGACTATTATTCAGCGACACAGGCGACGTTTGGGCTTCAGATCGGTGCTCAGCAATACGCCCACGCGCTGTTCTTCATGACGCAAGAGGCGCTGACGGAATTCCGAAGCTCCGCAGGTTGGTCGGCTGGCGCTGATCTGGAATATGCCCTGAACGACCAAGGTGGAAACGTCAGTGCGGAGACATTGACGGCACTTGACCCGATCATCGCGGTCATCTTCGGTCAAGCAGGGTTGGTCCTTGGCGCAACGCTTGAAGGCTCCAAATACACGCGCATCATTCCGTAAGGTGTGCGCCGATTTTAGAAGGGTTGGCTGATAGGCCAGCCCTTAGCTTTTCGTCGGTAGTTTTTTATTGTCTGAAGCAAACGCCACTTTCATTGAGTCCGCAACCGTGAACTTGGGAAGTATCGGTTTTTTGCGTACGAGGTTCATAAGCTCCCGGTACTTGGCGCGCGCTAATTCGTTCTTGATCTTTTCGGGCACATCGAATGTGTACCTTGGGATTTCGCCAACCGTGCCCGGAGAGCGTTGGTACGCGCGCTCAAATTCTGTTCGCAAATAGTCGTAGATCGCCCAACGCAACCTGTTAAGGAACTCGGAAATCTGACTCGCTTGGTAAAGAAAGGAATTTACATGAAACCAGTCTTGGAATTCTGGAAGCGCAATAAAACAATCGTCAATGTCTCGGTCCTGTCCATTCCTCTCAAATGCACGCTGAAGGGATTTAGCCCGCGCAGATAGCCGAGTGAAATTATGCTTGCAGATATCACCTGTCATTTTGAGGGCTTCGACGCGCTCAATCTTCATGTCGATCTTTAGATTCAGTGACCGGAACCATGCATCCTTGATTACCGTATCGCCGGATAGCCATCCCCCAAATTCATCGACCACGTGATCCAAGTCGATGTTGTGAGGTGCAAGCTGTGGATCCTCCAATATTTTCTTCAAAAGAAACAAGTAGGTTCTTTCGGATTTTGGAACATCTTGTTGGGGAAGGTCCAAATCAAAAGGAAACTCTTTGTAATGTTTTTGGGGGAGTGAAAGAAAATCAACTAACAGGACGTTAAATAGCCTTGCATGAGTAGAAGACTTAAACTGAATATTTGACCAACTGACCGACCAATCTTCGGCATACATATCGAAGTTAACCATTTCATCTATCAGACCCCAAATCGCATTAAGAACAATAACTTCTTGTTCAATTTTACTATATTCCGGCATCGGACTGCCCTCTTTTCTCGAAATCGACCAGTGGGACGTTATCTGTCTAAACTATCTGATCAATCCCATAATCCTGCTCGCCAACGTGCTTCGAACACAAAAAAACGCGGGCATTGCTGCACCGCGTTTCAGTCAAAGCCATTATCGCTGCGTCAACTGGCGTCCATCGCTCGCAACCGACGGATCAGGCTAGAGGTGTCCCAACGCGCGCCGCCAAGTTTTTGGACGTCTTTATAGAACTGATCGACCAACGCCGTGACCGGCAGGCTGGCGCCGTTCTCATCAGCGGTATCAAGGCAGATGCCCAAGTCTTTGCGCATTAGGTCAACCGCAAAGCCGAAATCGAAGTTATCGTCGATCATCGTTTCATAACGGTTTGCCATCTGCCAGCTTCCCGCCGCGCCTTGGCTGATCACCTCGACCACGGCGCGCCCGTCCAGACCCGCCTTTTCGGCAAAGTGCAGCCCTTCGGAAAGGCCCTGAACCAAACCGGCGATGCAGATCTGGTTGACCATTTTACAAAGCTGGCCCGCTCCACTGTCGCCAATGCGGCGGCAAATACGCGCATAGGCGTCCATCACCGGCTCTGCCCGATCATAGGCGCCCTGCTCTCCGCCGCACATGATTGAAAGAACGCCACCTTCGGCCCCAGCTTGACCACCCGACACCGGCGCATCGACGAACGAGATTTTTGCAGCGTCGGCTGCAGCGAACAATTCACGCGTGACCTTGGCCGAAACGGTGGTGTGATCCACGAACAACGTACCCGCCGCCATCGCCTGAAATGCGCCATCCGCGCCCGTACAAACGGCGCGCAGGTCGTCATCGTTGCCAACGCAGGCCATCACGAAATCTGCACCGGCCGCAGCTTCACGCGGGGTGAGGGCCATCGCGCCGCCATGTTCTTTGACCCAGGCCTCTGCCTTGCTGGCGGTTCGGTTATAGACGGTTACATCGTGCCCTTTGGCGACAAGATGCCCAGCCATCGGAAACCCCATGACCCCAAGACCCAGAAAACTTACTTTCGCCATGACTTCCCCCTGTGACATTGCATCTTTTGATATGCTTCTCTAACTAACGGTTGCATCCGAGCCGTCAACAACGGGAACTTCATGTCGAACCTTTTCCGCTGGCTCTTGCGCCTGTTTGCCGCCCTCCTCACGCTTGTGGGGATTGCGATGCTTGGTGTCTATTACCTCGCGTCTCGATCGCTTCCTGACTATGACGCCGATTACACAATTTCCGGCATTTCAGGACCTGTCGAAATCGTGCGTGACAACGCGAATATTCCACATATTTCGGGCGAAACCGACGAAGACATCTTTTTCGGCCTTGGCTTTGCACACGCCCAAGACCGGCTGTGGCAAATGACGATGTTGCGGCGCACGGCCCAAGGCCGCCTGTCAGAGCTGTTCGGCCAAAAGACCGTGAAAACCGATGAACTGCTACGCCGGTACGATCTTTACACACTCGCCGTGAAATCCGTCGCCGCGCAGGATGAAAAAACAACAGCCGCGCTTGATGCATATGCGCGCGGCGTGAACGCTTGGATCGGCGAGGTGAACCGGGGCGCGCGTGGTCGCGGCGCGCCAGAGTTCTTTATGTTCTCGAACGAGATCGCATTTTGGCAACCCGCCGATTCAATTGCGATCGGCAAATTGCTGAGCCTGCAGTTGTCGGGCGGTTTGGCGCAGGAAGTGTTGCGCGCGCGCGTTTCGCTTGCCTTGCCGGATGAGCGGGTGAAGGACATCTTGCCAGACGTACCGGGGCCGGGCATCGCCGCCCTGCCCGATTACGCGGCACTTGTGCCCGGCACTCAGCGCAGCTTGGCGGCCTTGGATTGGTCACAGCCAGCACTGTCGCCGTTCACCACGCCAGAGCTTGCCGGGGCTTCCAACATTTGGGCGGCCGCGCCATCGCGTTCTGCGGCTGGCGGCACGCTTCTGGCGAATGATCCCCATCTGGGCCTTGGTGCCCCTGTCATCTGGTTTCTGGCCAGCCTAGAGCTTTCGACTGGCGGCGTCATCGGTGCCACCCTGCCTGGCACCCCTGCGGTGTTGTTGGGCCGGTCTGGCAAGCTGGGTTGGGGGGTGACGTCATCCTATCTGGATGACCTTGACGTCTATATCGAAAAGCAAAACCCCGAAAACCCAGAACAATACCTGACCCCCGACGGCTACAAAGACTTTGAGACTCGTCGATCCATCATCCGGGTGAAAGACAGCGCGCCGATTACCATCACCCTGCGTTGGACAGATAACGGCCCGGTCCTTCCCGGCGGCCATTATGACCTACGGTCGATCACGCCGGTTGGGCATGTTGCCTCTGTTGCGTGGACCGCGCTTAGCGATGCGGACACCACGACAACGGCGGCGATGCGGCTGATGGCTTCGCAATCCGTGGACGAAGGGCTGGACGCCGGCGAGCTTTGGATTGCGCCATCTCAGAACCTTGCCTTGATTGATGACAGCAATATCGCGCTGCAAACCATTGGCGCGATGCCGCGTCGCGATATCAACCACCAGACCCAAGGCCGCATTCCAAGCCCCGGCTGGCGGGCCGAAAACCTGTGGAACGGTACGTTTGCCTATACTGCGAACCCGCGGTTCCTGAACCCCGAAGGCGGCATTCTGGGCAACACCAACAACAAGATCGTAGAGCGGCCTTTCCCATCGCACCTCAGCTTTGACTGGGGCGACACACAGCGTATCCAGCGGTGGCGCAAACTGATGGAAAGCCGCGAGGTACACACCCGCGAAAGCTTTATCGAAGCACAGCTTGATACGGTCAGCTTCACCGCTCGCGCCCTTCTGCCACTGATTGCGCGCGACCTTTGGTTCACCGGCGAAGCCGCACCCGAAGGCACACCAGAACGCCAACGCCAACACGCGCTGGAACTGCTTGCCGACTGGAATGGCGAAATGAACGAACATATGCCAGAGCCGCTGATCTACGCCACATGGCTGCGCCACCTGCAACAACGCCTGATCCGCGATGACCTTGGCCCGCTGGGCGATAGTATCACCCATGTGAACCCGCTGTTCATCGAACGGGTCTATCGCGACCTCGACGGGGCATCCGCGTGGTGCGATGTTGTGCAATCCACAGCCCAAGAAAGCTGTTCCGACCTGTCGCGTATCGCATTGGACGAGGCGCTGATCTGGATCGCGGAACACCACGGTTCAAACCTTGAAAGCCTGCGCTGGGGGGATGCACACGTTGCGCGCCACGATCATCAGGTTCTGGGCGAAGTGCCCTTGCTAAGATGGTTGGTGAATATTCACCAATCGACGTCGGGCGGTGACAACACGTTGCTGCGCGGCCGCACCAGCGGCAAAGACCCGCGCCCGTTCACCAATGTCCACGGCGCGGTGTTTCGCGGGGTTTACGACTTTGCGGATCCTGACAGCTCTGTCTTCATCACCTCAACCGGGCAATCAGGCCACCCCTTGTCGCGTCACTATGATGATCTGGGGGAACTGTGGCGCCGCGGTGAATATGTTCCTATGTCGCTGGACCCTGATCTGGCACGCGCCGGCGCTGTTGGTGTGACTGTGCTAACGCCTGAAAGCCCCTAGCGGCGCGTCAGGCGCAGCCATATCCCATCTTTTGCCCTGACGGTCAGATGGGCCACCGGGACGGGTTCGCGCCCTTCGACAACGTCGAACTTCCAGTCTTTCAGCAACAGTGCCAGCAACAGCGGCCCTTCGACCATGGCAAACCCGGCGCCGGTGCATACGCGCGGTCCAGCGGAAAACGGGATATACGCGTTGCGCGCGCAGGTCTTTCCGTTTTCGGTTGCGTATCGGTCTGGGTCAAAGTCATCGGGGCGATCCCACAGCAACTGGTGCCGATGCAGGTGCCATGGGCTTAGCACAATCTGGCTTCCGGGCTTCACGTCACGGTCGCGGAATTTTTCAGGCTTTGTCGCTTCGCGCACCATCATCGGCACAGGCGGATACAGGCGCAGCGTTTCGCGGAACACATCACGCGTGAACCGCAGCTTGGACATATCCGAGAACTCCGGACTGTTGCCAAAGGCCGCCGCCTCTTGCGCAACACGCGCCTGCGCCTCTGGATAAAGCGCCAAAAGATACAGCGCCCACGCCAAAGCAGAGGCAGAGGTTTCGTGCCCTGCCAAAAAGAAGATCGCGACCTGATCCACCATCTCTTCGGTGCTGAACCGCTCGTCGGTCTGGGGGTCGGTGGTGGTCATAATCTTGGTGGCAAGATCGTCGGGCGCAGTGCCGTCCTTGATCGCCGCCATACGTTGTTCTGTCAGCCCGGTGATCAATGCTCGGATGGACCGCGCGGTCCGTTTCGTGCGCCCTTTGTGGAACCGCGGCATCCAAGACGGGATCGGCAAAAACGCCGCAAGGTTCAGGATGGGCTGCGTGCGCTGATAATCACGAAACTGGGTGAAGACCTGCGATGCGATCTTATGTTCGATCGGAATGGAAAACAGCGTGCGAAAGATCACATCGGCGGCGGCGTGGCTGGTTTGGGTTTCAACCTCTTGCACACCTTCGCTCAACCGATCCGATGCCGCCTGCCCCGCCGCGACCATGCCGGGAAATGCGTCGCGCAACCGGCCCCCTTCGAACGCAGGGTCGATGATCCGGCGCTGGCGCTGCCAATCTGTTCCGTTGGTCAGAAAGACAGAGTTCCCCAACAAGGGGCGCAGCCCTTCGCCGATGCGATCAGATTTTGGAAAATCCATCGGGCGCTCTTTCAGCACCACGTCAATCAGATCGGGCTGGTTAAGCAGATACGACCGAAAGAAGGGCGTGCGAAACTCAGCCATCTTGGCGCGATAAAGCTTGGCTGGCTGCGCCGACAGAATGTCCTGCCGGAACAGCCTAACATAGCGCCACAGCGAAACGCGTTCGGCGCGCGGTTCTGGTTTGGGCGGGCGTGTCATGCAACCATCGACCTGTGGCCCGACAACGCAGTTTCAATCCTGCTTTTGGATGGTGCGCGCCCGTCGTAACGGTTGCCAAGGGTCACAGGCCCAGCCGTGATTTGAAAATAGTCATAGTCGCCGGGCCGATCGAACGCACAGAGATATTGAAAATGCAGCCGAAAGAACCGCCAGCGCAGTTGTTTCCAGCGTTCGGGGCTGAGGGTCTGTGTGAACGCCGCCGAGAAAACCAACGGCCAGCGTTTGTCCCTTGGCGCGACGCCTGTCACGGCAACCGGGTCGCACAGTGCAAAGGAACACCCATCGCCGGGTGCTGTTACATCCACCCAAGTCAGTTCATCCCGTGCGGAAAGATAATGAAGGTCTGCGCGCAAACGATCAGCTTTGGGCAGGAACGAAACCATCGGCACCACCTGCCCCAACGATAGGAACGACAGCGCGGGGCCGTCTTTGGGAACGCGCCCATCCTTGATCAAATCCGCCAAAATCGAAACAGCCAGATGCGCACCAGAGGAATGACCGACCACCAACACCTCATCCACATCATCTTGCAGGGCGTCCGCGATGTTGTCGCCGAAGATCGCCATCCGCTCTTCCAACGCAGGCGGGTTCGCACCTTTGGCGCGCGCGGAAAACGCGTAGTCGTGCATCAGGTAATAAGCAAACAACCGACCATCGAGGTTCTTGAACCACCAAAGCGTGAACCACGTGACCAACAGGCCAAGCCAGCTGATGTTAGGAATGCCGCTGAGTGATAGGATAGCACCCGCCAAACGCCCATTCAGCACGGCCAGCATCAACTGCCCCAGCAGCATCATAATCGGGTAAAGCGCGGCAATGATCGGCCCCTTGCGCATGCGCATCAATCGAAACAACGCGCCGCTTGAGATATAGATCCAAGCGGTGCGGATCAGTTGATAATAGGTCCCGACAATTCCCTGATCCATCGACCCGCGCACGATGTCTGACCAGACCAGCACATCAATATCGGTTTCAACATGCGTTTCGTCGATGTCCGCCTGCACGTGCCAGCCGTAAGGCCCGTCGTCCGCCTTGGGCTTAAGACCAATTTCATAGCCGGAAATCGCCCCCTGCGCGGCGCTTTCTTTGCGGTAAAGTTCACGGTAGCGGCGCGGCGGGATGGGGTCGTAGCCGGGAATATAAAACACGCGCCTGCGCGTTACTTTCTGGTTTCCCGAACTGCTCATCCCCGCCCCGATCTTTTGTTATTTCCTGCGAGACTAGCCTCGCTTGTTGGAAAAAGTAAGGCGATCAACCAAGGGTTGCAAGTGCTGGAAATGTCTCTAACAACCAGTATGAAAAGCTGGAAAAACCACCGGTAAGCATCAACAGCCCGATCGTCCAAAGCAACAGCCCCATGACACGCTCAATCTGTTCCATGTGGCGCTTCATCCAGCCCATCACGCCGGTAAGCCGTGGAAAGAACGCCGCCACCAGCAGGAACGGAATGCCCAGCCCGGCCGCGTATACGGCCAGCAACAGCGTTCCGCGCACCAAGTCAGCCTCGGACGCTGCCATCGACAGGATCGCGCCAAGCTGTGGACCGATACAAGGTGTCCAACCAAACGCAAACGCAAGCCCCAGAAGATAGGCACCAAAGGCCGACCCGCCTTTATCGCCGGCATCAATCCGCGCCTCGCGCTCCATGAACGGAATGCGAAACACGCCGACGAAATGAGCGCCGAAAATCATCACAATGACGCCCGCGAACACATTGAAATAAGACTGATTTTGCAAAAAGAAAGCACCGAAAGCGGACGCTGTGAATCCAAGGAATAGAAAGACCGTGGAAAGGCCAAGCACAAAGAAAAGCGCGGTTAGCAGTGCACGGCCGCGAGCGCCCTTATCTTCGGTCATTTCGCCCATGGTGATGCCGCTCATGTACGCAAGATAAGGCGGTACGATTGGCAGAACGCAGGGCGACAGAAAGCTAAGCAACCCCGCCACCAACGCCACGACCATCGCAGGTATCAGCCCTGCATCGATAATCTCTATTCCGAACATTCCATTCCCCTTTCACAAGTGCATAGCGAATGAAATGAACAAGGTCACCTAGCCGGATGCTCACAATGGCGTGGACATCCTGTCACATCTTGTAATCGGATGGAGTGGCACCGATCCTGCACACTGCTGTTCAGGCCAAACGGTCCCCCGTTCGCCGAGACGTTTAGGTCGGGCCGAAGATTTCCGCTATCACCGCTGCCAGCAGTTCGAATTGACCAATCATTGGCCATGAAAAGAAAACGCCGGGCGATTGGCCCGGCGTTTTTGTTTTAGCTTTTCAGCGACCACCAGCCGCGGCGCTTCGGCTTTTTCTCAGCCTCGGGCGCTTCGGCGGTAAGGGCCGGTTCCGGCTCTGCCACGACCTCTGGTTCAGGCTCTGGCGTCGGTTCCGGTTCAGCAGCCGTTTCCGGCTCTGCGATGGGTTCGGGTTCCGAAACCACCTCTGGTTCTGCCGCGACTTCTTCCTGAGCGGGTTCAGGCGTTGGTTCAGGCTGCTCGGCCGGAGCTTCGGCAGGTGCGTCTGTAGGCGCTGCTTCCTCAGCCTTGGGCGCCTCTGTCTCTGCCGCGTCCTCAGGCTTGGCCTTTGGCTTGCGCGAACGGCTGCGGCGGGTGCGCTTGGGCTTTTCTTCCTTCGGCGCGTCCTCAGCCTCTGCCGCTTCGGCAGGCTTTTCTTCAGCCACAGCGTCGCTGGCTTCGGTGTTTTGGCCAGCCTCTGCCTCTGGGTTGGCTTGCGCCTCTTCACCCTGCTGCTGGTCGCCATTGCCGTTCTTCTTACGACGACGACGACGACGGCGCTTTTTGGGCCGCTCTTCGGTGCCTTCGGGGTTTTCCGAAGTTACCTCTGCCTCTTGTTCTTCTTCTTCCACAAGCTCTGGCATGTCAGACGTATCGATCGAAATCACCGGAGCCATCACATCAGGCACCTGACGCGTGGCGGTCTTGAACCGTTCAATAGAGAAGTCCGGGCTGACCAAGAACGGATCGGCCTCTACCCGTACCGAAATGCCATAGCGGGATTCGATTTGGGCCACATGTTCGCGCTTTTGGTTCATCATGAAGTTCACGATGCCAACGGGCGCTTTCAGCAGAATTTCTTTCGAACGGCCGCGCACGCCCTCTTCTTCCAGCTGACGCAGGATGTTCAGAGCAAGGTTGTCGTCCGAACGGATCAGACCCGTGCCGTGACACGCCGGGCAAGGCTGCGTTGTTGCCTCAAGCATACCAGGGCGCAGGCGCTGGCGGCTCATCTCCAACAGGCCAAAGCCCGAGATGCGACCCACCTGAATACGCGCGCGGTCTGTTTTCAGCTTGTCCTTCAGGCGCTTTTCAACAGCGGTGTTGTTGCGGCGCTCTTCCATGTCGATGAAATCGATCACGATCAGACCCGCAAGGTCACGCAGACGCAGCTGACGCGCAGCTTCTTCCGCAGCCTCAAGGTTAGTCTTCAGCGCAGTTTCTTCGATCGAACCTTCTTTGGTCGCGCGGCCCGAGTTCACGTCGATCGCAACCAACGCTTCGGTCACGCCGATCACGATGTAACCGCCCGATTTCAACTGAACCGTCGGGTTGAACATCGACGAAAGATAGCTTTCGACCTGATAACGCGCGAACAGCGGCATTGGATCGCTGTAATGTTTCACGTTCTTTGCGTGGGACGGCATGATCATTTTCATGAAGTCCTTGGCCACGCGATAGCCGGCCTCGCCTTCAACCAGAACCTCGTCAATCTCACGATTGTAAAGGTCACGGATCGTCCGTTTGATCAGGTTGCCTTCTTCATAGATCGGCGCGGGCGCGATGGATTTCAGCGTCAGTTCGCGGATCTGTTCCCACAGGCGTTGCAGGTATTCATAGTCGCGTTTGATTTCGGACTTGGTGCGCTTGGCACCTGCGGTCCGAATGATAAGGCCAGCGCCTTCCGGCACTTCAATCTCGCCCGCGATTTCCTTCAGTTTCTTCCGGTCGGCTGCATTGGTGATCTTGCGCGAAATGCCACCGCCACGTGCGGTGTTCGGCATCAGAACGCAGTAACGGCCTGCAAGGCTAAGGTATGTGGTCAGCGCAGCGCCTTTGTTGCCACGCTCTTCCTTAACGACCTGCACCAGAAGGATCTGGCGCACTTTGATGACTTCTTGAATCTTGTACCGTTTGGGGCGCGGTTTGCGCGGCTGACGGATTTCTTCGCGAACATCTTCGTCAGCGACGGATTCGATTTCAGAGTCGCGCTCGGAGGCGTCGGTAACTGCTTCGTCGTCAGAATTTTCTTCTTCAGACGGATCAGCAGTTTCTTCGGTTTCCGCAGCAGGCGTTTCTTCAGCAGCTGTTGGGGCGGCGTCTTCGACCGCCTCGGCCGGTGCTTCTTCGGTCTTGGCCTCTTCAACCACAGCTTCGGCAGCAGGCTCTTGGCTTGCTTCCTCAACAACGGGTTGATCCTTGTCACCGTTTTCGATCAGGCCATCAGTTGCCTGTTCGTCTTCACCCAAATCAACCACATCCATGCTGGAAATGGTTTCAGTCACTTCGCGGGTTTCTACGGCATCTGTTGTCTTGGCCTCTTCAGCCTTGGCCTTACTGCGCGAACGTGAACGACTGCGCGAACGGGATTTAGGACGTTCGTTCTTTTCGTCATCCTCGGCCAATGATTTGGCATAGGCGCGTTCTTCAGCCAACAACGCTTCGCGGTCGGCCACAGGAATTTGGTAATAATCTGGGTGAATTTCCGAAAACGCCAAGAAACCATGCCGGTTCCCGCCGTAATCAACAAATGCCGCTTGAAGCGAAGGTTCAACGCGGGTGACTTTCGCCAGATATATGTTGCCAGCTAGCTGGCGCTTATTGACGCTTTCGAAGTCGAATTCGTCAACCTTAGTTCCGTCAACCACCACAACGCGGCATTCTTCCGCGTGGGTGGCGTCGATGAGCATTTTCTTAGCCATTGTGTCTCTTTGCACCGCGGCAAACACCCGTCGCCCGGTGGGCGCGGATGTTGCGGGTGGTGTCTTGTTTGGGCGTGGGGGTGTGCAGCGACGGCATCAGGGGCGGCGGAACGCCTGCCTCCTCTTTGCCTGTTCGTGCTCACGCGTTCCATCGCGGTTTGTCTCCGATGCCTGTGTGGCACCCGTTGGTTAAATCCCAACCCCTTGGGGTGGGAAATCTTGTGCCCAGTTGGGCAAATCGGTCTGCGGAGCGATCGGGCCGACGATCTTGCCGGGGCGATCCGAAACGCAGCGAAACTTAACGAACGGCGATCGAACGTTGTGCGACCAGCCGTCCTGTGACCTTAGCGGCAGTTGATGGACAATGACAATGGTGTTTTTCAAAACGCAGCCCCCTGATCCAACGCAACAGCCCGGATCAGAGGGAATTCAACGTGTGTTTGGGGATTTCACCCTAGGGTTACAAATAGTCCGAACGACTCAACCCATATTTCGCCATCTTCTCGTTCAGGGTCCGGCGTGGCAGGCACAGCTCTTCCATGACATTGACGATAGAGCCTTTGTGACGGCGCATGGTGTTATCGATCAGCATGCGTTCAAACGCTTCGACGTATTCTTTCAGCGGCTTGCCTTCGGTCGTCATCACCGGCTGGGCCTCTTCGTCATCTGACATCAAAAGCGAGGCGATGGTGCCCGACCCACGACGGTTTTGCAGGACCGCACGCTCTGCCACGTTGATCAGCTGACGCACGTTGCCCGGCCACGGTGCTTGCAGCAATTGCGCGGCTTCTTGTGCGCTGACCTCTGGCGTGTCGCATCCGTATTCTTCGGCGAATTGTTCGCTTAGGCGTGTGAACAGCGTCAGGATATCTTCGCCACGCGCCCGCAACGGCGGCAGCGTGATCTTCATGGCCGCAAGGCGATAGAAAAGATCAGGGCGCAGCATATCTTCGCAGGTTTTGCCCTGCTCTTGCAGGTTCGACACCGCGATGATGCGCGTTTCGGCCGGGTTGCCCTGTTCGTTGATAAAGGTCAGTAACCGCGCCTGAAGCGCCTGCGGCAGTGCCTCAATATCTTCAAGGCACAGGGTGCCGCCGCGGGCTTCTTCGACCAGCGGAAGGTCCCCGCCCTCGCCCATTGGACCGAAGAACTTCGTTGCAAGCTCCTCCTCGCCAAAGGCCGCACAGGAAACCTGAACGAACTTGCGCCCTGCCCGTGGACCAACCGCATGCAGCGCATGAGCCACCAGCGATTTGCCCGTCCCGGTTTCGCCGTCGATCAAGACGTGACCGTCAGCCTGACCCAGATCAAGAATGTCTTCGCGCAACCGCTCCATCACGGGGGAAGACCCGATAAGCTTTTTCATCAGCACCGTGCCATCCGACAACTCGCGCCGCAGCGCGCGGTTGTCCAGCGTCAGGCGGCGGGTTTGCGCCGCGCGCTTGGCCAGCTCTGTCATCCGGTCGGGGTTGAACGGTTTTTCCAGGAAGTCATAGGCCCCGATCCGCATCGCCTCGACAGCCATGGGAACGTCGCCGTGGCCGGTGATGATGATGACCGGCAGGTTGCTATCAAGGCTCATCAGGCGTTTTAGAAAGGCCATGCCATCCATTCCCGGCATGCGAATGTCAGAAACGATCACGCCGGGGTAATCTGCCCCGATGGATTTCAGCGCCTCTTCGGCGGAAGCGAACGTATCTGTGTCAAACCCCGACAGTGCCAACCACTGGCTAATGGATTGGCGCATGTCCTGTTCGTCGTCGACGATTGCAATCTTGATGCCGCGGCCCATGGGACCCCCTCATTATTGAATTTCTATTCCGCCGCCTCGACGTCTTCGCCAAGGATAGGAAGTTGTACCTCAAACACTGCGCCACCCGCGCGTCCGTTGCGTGCGGTCAGCCGCCCCCCAAGGTCGTTCACGATGCCCGAGGAAATGGCAAGCCCCAGCCCAACACCGTCTCCCGGGGCTTTGGTGGTGTAAAATGGTTCAAACAGCGCATCCAAATCGGTGATCCCCGACCCATTATCGCGTACCGTAAGCGTGGCGGTTTCGCCCGCCGACAGGATCAAATCCACCTGCGCGTCGTCTGTCATCTTCGTCGCGTCCAGCGCGTTGCGCAGCAGGTTGATGATGACCTGTTCCAGACGCACCTGATCGGCCATCACGATGACCGGTGCTGGCGGCAGCGTGCGGGTGATCGTCACCTTGCGCCGCTTCAACTGAGGTTCCATCATCGACAGGGCGGAAGACACCGAAGTCCTGAAATCCAAGGGTTCAAACGCATCGCCGCCCTTGCGCGCATAGCTTTTCAACTGACGTGTGATCGACCCCATCCGTTCGATCAGATCGTCGATCCGCAGGAAGGACGAAAGCGCCTCTTCGGGGCGTTTGCGTTGCAGCAACAATCTTGCCCCGGCCAGATAGGTTTTCATCGCCGCAAGCGGTTGATTAAGCTCGTGACTGACGGCCGCCGACATTTCCCCCAGCGCCGCCAGCTTGGAGCTTTGCGCAAGGGTTTGTTCGGCCACTTCAAGGTTCTTTTCGGCCTTCTCGCGCTCGGCAATTTCTCGCTGTAGCCTGATATTAAGTGCGCGAAGTTCTGCCGATTCCTGTTGGAAAAACACCGAACGCGACTGCGCCTTGCGCGACAGCACATAGAAGGCAAAAGACAGCAACAGCGCGAATGCCATGATCTCTAGCGCTAAGACGCCATTCACCCGTTCGCGCACTGATGTGTAGGATGTGAACGAAACCAACCGCCAACCTTGGAACGGAATGCGGGCTTCGTTGCGCATCACGGCCTCGCCCAGCAGATAGGCATCCGGGGGCAATGCCGCCCAGTCAGCCGTTGCCTGAATGGCCCGCTGGATAGAGGACGGCGCAGATTGAACCGCCAGCGCCTCGTCTATGGTCAGCCCGCGCCAGCGCGGCTCGGTCGATAGGATGATCCGCCCTTCGCTGTCCGTCACGATGACCGCATCGGATATGCCTGCCCAGCTTTCCTGATATTTGGCCAAATCTACGGCAACGATGATGACGCCGATGTTACGCCGTTCGCTTGTGATGCGACGGGAATATGTGAAGTCGATGCCGCCGTGTTCATTCTCGGCAGAGATGAAAACGGTGTCATTCGCGCGTTTTGCTTCCACGAAATATGGGGCCTGACGCATGTTCGAACCAATTGTCGAACGGTCCGTCGCCGCAACAACGCGACCCTCGTTATCCAACAGCATCAGCGAGGCAGCGCCGATCTCTTCAAGATAGGAAATCAGACGTTGAGAGCTTTGGCGAAAATCCGAAGAATTCAGTGCGCCAATCAGCGTGGGATCGCGGGACAACAGCAGCGGAACAACCGATGCCCGCTGCAATTCTGAAACGACGTTCCCGGAATACAGCGCCAGGCGCACCTCTGCCCGGTTGCGCGTCGCGTTGGTAAAACGCTCTGTCAAAAGGATGTTGGTGACCCAGACCACCCCGACCGCGATCACAAGGAACACGATCAAGATACCACGCACGCGCCAGCCGACGCTGCCCTGCGGATCGGTCACAATAGAGTCTGAGGCGCTTTTCGACATAGGCGGGAATTTAATCCCCGCCGCATCGCATCACAAGCGTCAGTCATCACGCCAGCGCCATTGCCTCGCTCAATGCGCGGAAAAGCACCGCCCCATCGGCATTTCCGTGCGCGTCTTCAGACGCCCGTTCAGGGTGTGGCATCATGCCAAGCACCCGGCGGTTTTCGCTTAGCACACCAGCGATGTCAGCCATCGAACCGTTCGGGTTGTCGGTATAGGTGAACGCGATGCGATCGTCGCCCTTCAGGCGGGCCAGCGTGTCAGCGTCGGTGTTATAGTTACCGTCGTGATGCGCCACTGGAAGCGTGATCGTCTGACCCTTGTCGTACCCGTTGGTAAAGGCTGTGTCCGTCGTTTCAACCTTAAGCCCGACCGGCTTGCAGATGTACTTTAGCCCAGCGTTGCGCATCAGCGCACCCGGCAAAAGCCCCGTTTCGGTCAGCACCTGAAACCCGTTGCAAACACCAAGGACATAGCCGCCCTTGTTGGCAAAGTCGACAATCGCCTTGGCAATCGGCGAACGGGCCGCGATGGCACCGCAGCGCAGGTAATCACCGAACGAAAAGCCACCGGGAATGGCAACCACATCCAACCCATCGGGAAGGCTGGTTTCCTTGTGCCACACGATCTGCGTAGCCTCGTTTCCGGCAACTTGGTTCAGGGCAACCGCCATGTCGCGGTCGCAGTTAGAACCAGGAAACTGAATGACAGCTGCGCGCATCAGGCGATCTCCACCGAGTAGCTTTCGATCACCGTGTTGGCGAGCAGCTTTTCACACATTTCGGTCACGGTTGCCTTGGCTTTGGCAGCGTCTGTTTCGGCCAGGTCCAGTTCGATGACTTTACCCTGACGAACACCGTCAACACCCTCAAAGCCCAAAGAGCCAAGAGCATGGCGAACCGCCTCCCCCTGCGGATCCAGAACACCGTTTTTCAGCATGACATGTACGCGGGCTTTCATCGGGTTCGTTCCTTAGTTGATCAGGGTCGGTTTAGTAGCGTGGGTCACATTGCTGGGCATAACGCCAAGCCGTTTGGCCACTTCGGTATAGGCATCCGTAAGGTTGCCCAAGTCGCGGCGGAATACGTCTTTGTCCAGCTTCTGGCCGGTTTTGACATCCCACAGGCGACAGCTATCGGGGCTGATTTCATCCGCAACGACAAGGCGCATAAAGTCGCCTTCGTAAACGCGGCCGATTTCGATTTTGAAATCGATCAGTTTAATGCCGACGCCATACATGACGCCCGCCAAGAAATCGTTCACACGAAGTGCCAGCGCGATCATGTCGTCCAGATCCTGCTGCGAGGCCCAGCCGAACGCGATGATATATTCCTCGGTCACCAGCGGATCACCAAGGCTGTCTTCTTTATACGAAAACTCGACGATCGGGCGCGGCAGTGCGGCACCCTCTTCCAGACCAAGGCGTTTGGCGATGGATCCGGCGGCGAAGTTGCGCACGATCACTTCCAGCGGAATGATTTCCACTTGGCGGATCAACTGTTCACGCATGTTCAGGCGCTTCAAGAAATGCGTCGGCACACCGATGGTGTTCAGACCCGTCATGAAGAATTCGCTTAGACGGTTGTTCAACACGCCCTTGCCTTCGATGACAGCTTTCTTTTCAGCGTTGAACGCTGTGGCATCATCTTTGAAATACTGCACATAGGTCCCCGGCTCGGGGCCTTCGTACAAAATCTTTGCCTTGCCTTCGTAGATCTTTTTGCGACGTGCCATGGAAACTCCGCTTCTAGGGCGATTATGGCTGCAATGCCCCGCCCAGTGTTGCGCATCTCTTATGCGAACGCAGTGACAAGGGCAAGCCGCAGCACCAATGCGACATTTCAGATCATAAATCCGCATATGATAGCGCGCACTGCCTCTAGGCATCGGCGCTTCAATCCCTTAAAACCACCACGACTAGATTCTGGAGGACAAAGTCCCATGACCACCTTCGACGACCGCGAAAGCGCATTTGAAAATAAATATGCCCACGATGAAGAGATGAAGTTCAAAGCGCAGGCGCGTGCGAACAAACTTCTGGGGCTTTGGGCCGCTGGCCTTCTTGGCAAATCCGGCGAAGACGCCGAGAACTATGCCAAAGAAGTCATCAAGTCTGACTTCGAAGAAGCAGGCCACGAAGACGTGTACCGCAAAGTTGCGGCCGATCTGGGCGACAAGGCTGACGAAACCACCATCCGCACCAAGATGGTAGAGGTTCTGGCCGAAGCCAAAGCACAGCTGATGGCTAACGACTAAGGGCTTACCCCTAATAAGTTAGGAAACGCGCCCGCGATGACCGGGCGCGTTTTTTGTTTTCCGCCATGTGAACGCCGTGAAGTTGCGCGATGTTCAACATGATTATGATTAATAAGAGTTTGCGTGATGATGCCTTACATGGCACCTGTCGCGCAAATTGGCGGCCTTGGCTGCCTATTGCTCGTTTCCGAAAGGACGCATGATATGACCGATGCCCTCTCTCGCTTGCTTGAAACCCGTGACTGGCTGCTTGCCGACGGCGCGACCGGCACGAACCTTTTCAACATGGGCCTCAGCTCGGGCGATGCGCCGGAACTTTGGAACGTGGACGAACCTGAAAAGATTCGCACACTATATCGCGGTGCTGTTGAGGCTGGGTCGGACATCTTCTTGACTAATACGTTCGGCGGCAACGCCTCGCGTCTGAAACTTCACGCCGCCGAAGGGCGCGTGCGAGAGTTGAACCGTGTCGCGGCAGAGCTTGGCCGCGAAGTCGCTGACAAGGCCGATCATCCGGTCGTGGTTGCAGGCTCCGTTGGCCCAACCGGTGAGATCATGGAGCCGATGGGTTCCCTTACCTACGCTGGCGCGGTTGAGATGTTTCACGAACAGGCCGAGGGTCTGAAAGAAGGCGGCGCTGACGTTCTGTGGGTTGAAACCATTTCTGCCCCTGAAGAATACAAAGCTGCCGGCGAAGCTGCGAAACTGGCTGGCATGCCATGGTGCGGCACGATGAGCTTTGACACAGCCGGGCGCACGATGATGGGTGTCACCTCTGCCAATATGGCCGAGATGGTTGAAAAGCTGCCCTACCCTCCGCTGGCGTTTGGGGCCAACTGTGGTGTCGGCGCATCCGATCTGCTGCGCACGGTTCTTGGCTTTTCGGCGGCTGGCGTCGAACGGCCAATCATCGCCAAAGGCAACGCCGGTATTCCTAAATACGTCGATGGCCACATCCACTATGACGGCACGCCCGAACTAATGGCCGATTATGCCGTTCTGGCCCGTGACTGCGGCGCGACGATTATCGGCGGCTGCTGCGGCACCACCCCCGAGCATCTGCGCGCCATGCGCGAAGCACTGGAAACGCGCCCACGCGGCCCGCGCCCATCACTGGATCAGATCACTGAAAGCCTTGGTGGATTTTCGTCAGCCTCGGACGGGACCGGCGATGAAGAGCCGCCCGCGCGCACCCGTCGCCGTCGTCGTGGCTAAGGCAACGCACATATCAAAACAGCGACAGCTGGTCGCCGGGGCGTGGAGGAACGCGGAACAGATCCGTCCGAAGGGGCGGCAGTTCCGCATCCAGCCCCAGCGATTTAGCGCAGCGGTTGAACCGCGCGCCAATCAGTTTGGCATAATGCCCATCACCGCGCATGCGCTTGCCCCATTCCGGGTCATAGTCGCGCCCGCCATGCATTTCGCGCAAACGCGTCATCACGCGGTTCGCGCGGTCAGGGAAATGTTCGCCCAACCATTCCTGAAACAAGGGCGACACCTCCAACGGCAAACGCAGCATGATCCAGCTGGCCGCAATCGCGCCCGCCTCTTTCGCGCGTGTCAAGATCGCCTCCAACTCGTGATCCGTCAGTGCCGGAACAATGGGCGAGGTCATGACGCGTACCTCAACGCCGGCCTCCGTCAGCTTGCGGATTGTCGCAAGGCGCCGTTCAGGCGTGGGCGCGCGCGGCTCCATCTTGCGCGACAGGTTCCGGTCAAGCGAGGTGATGGAAATACCAACCCGCACCAGCCGCTGTTCGGCAAGCTGCGCCAAGATATCAACGTCGCGTTCAATCAACGTACCTTTGGTCACGATGCCAACGGGGTGTTTGAAATCCAGCAACACCTGCATCAGCCGCCGCATGATGCGCTGATCTATTTCGATCGGTTGGTACGGGTCGGTGTTGGTGCCGATGGCAATGGTGCGCGGACGATATCGTTTGGCCGACAATTCCCGCGCCAAAACGTCGGGCGCACTGGGACGTGCAATAAGCCGCGTTTCGAAATCCAGCCCCGGCGACAGGCCCAAATAAGCATGTGTGGGTCGCGCGAAACAGTAGATACAGCCGTGTTCGCAACCGCGATACGGGTTGATGGAACGATCAAACGGCAGGTCTGGCGACTTGTTTCGGGTGATGACGGTGCGCGGCTCCTCGATGCTCAGTTCCGTGCGCAGGACGGGCGCGGCCTCTTCCATCGGCCAGCCGTCATCGACGCTGACCCGTGCATAGGGTTCGAACCGCCCCGTCTGGTTCGTGACGGCCGCGCGGGCCTTTCGCCGCTCTGCGGGAATGTCTTTGCGTTCATGCATCATGCAGGAACGAATATAGAACATCGATCAACGCGCAACCAGCCCTGCCCCGACACGGCGCAGGAAAAAACGGTGCGCAGCCTACGAATTGCACCGGCGCAGGTCGGTTGCGGAAGAGCCAATGTCGTAATCGGCCAAGTCTGACTGCGACAAAACGACAATAGAATTGTAAGACCGGGCCAACACCACAGCCCCCTCTGAGGATCAAACCGATGGCAGACGAAGAAGACGATATCATCCTCTCGGAACTTCCCGACGACGAACTGACGTTGCAGATGCACGATGATCTGTACGACGGTCTGAAGGAAGAAATCGAAGAAGCCGTCGGCATCCTTTTGGAACGCGGCTGGACACCTTATGACATCCTGACCAAAGCATTGGTCGCGGGCATGACCGTTGTCGGCAACGACTTCCGTGATGGTATCCTGTTCGTGCCAGAGGTTTTGCTGGCTGCCAACGCGATGAAAGGTGGCATGGCCATCCTGAAGCCGCTTTTGGTTGAAACCGGCGCCCCGCGGATGGGTAAGATGGTGATCGGCACCGTTAAGGGTGACATTCACGACATCGGCAAGAACCTTGTTTCCATGATGATGGAAGGCGCTGGTTTCGAAGTTCTGGACCTTGGGATCAACAACTCGGTCGATGCGTATCTGGAAGCGCTGGAAAGCGAACAGCCAGACATTCTTGGCATGTCCGCTCTGCTGACAACGACGATGCCCTATATGAAGGTCGTGATCGACACGTTGATCGAACAAGGCAAACGGGACGATTACATCGTTCTTGTTGGCGGTGCGCCCTTGAACGAAGAGTTCGGCAAGGCCATCGGTGCGGATGCCTATTGTCGCGATGCGGCGGTTGCTGTCGAAACGGCGAAAGAATTCGTTGCGCGCAAACACAACCAAATGGCGACCGGTTAAGTCTGGCATTCCCTTGAAGCTGGCAGTCCACGCAAGTACCCTTAACGTGTCCTTGCGTGGGACATGTATCACTTTAGGGTAACGAATGAGCCAGTCTACTGAACGACACGCGCAAAAAGCGCGAACGCGCGAGGCCATATTGCATGGTGCACGCGCCCTTATCGAACGCGGCGAGACCGTAACGGTCACCCGCGCTGCCGCGTTAAACGGAATCTCAAAAGCGACGGCTTATCGGTATTATTCCGATGCGCAGACCCTTTCGATTGAGGCCGCCCTTTCTGTCCAGACCCGCGCCTTTTCCGATGTCGTCGCGGGCGCGGAAACCACACGTGAAAAAGTATGCGCTGTCAGCGCGTATATCGTTGATCTGGCGTTGGAAAATGAACCAGCGCATCGTCAATATTTAGCGCGTGTGTTGGATGCATCTGTCGCCGACAAAGGCGCTGCGGTTTCGCTGCGCCGCGGGCAGCGGATCACAATGTTTGAAGAGGCGCTGAAAGACGCGCATGACACGCTGCTACCGGATGAGTTTATCGAGGTGGTCTATGCCCTTAGCGCCGCCACCGGCATCGAGGCGGTCATCGCCCTGCGTGATATCGTGGGCGTGAACACCGACACAACGCGCGAAACCGTGCTTATCATCGCCAACGCGATCCTCGATCGCTATCTAGGGCCGGAAAAACCGAATGGCAGAACGCGTTAAGCTGAACGACAGCACCCTGACCACTGACGGGCTGACCCTGCCCTCTGTTGATGCGCGCGTGCTGCTTTTGGCCTGCGGGGCGTTGGCGCATGAGATTTTGGCGCTGATCCGGGTCAACGGGTGGTCCCACCTAAGCCTGACCTGCCTTCCCGCCATCCTTCACAACCATCCCGACCGTATTCCCGACGCTGTAGAGGCTGCGGTCCTGAAACACCGTGCAGACTATGACGCGGTGTTTGTCGTTTACGCCGACTGTGGAACTGGCGGGCAGCTAAAAACAGTGTGTGATCGGCTGGGCGTTGGCATGGTTGAAGGGCCGCACTGTTATTCGTTTTTCGAAGGGAATGACGCCTTCGCAGAACGCGGCGAAGTTACGTCGTTCTTTCTAACTGATTTTCTGGTTAAACAGTTCGACGCGTTCGTGTGGAAACCCCTGGGGTTGGATCGCCACCCCGATCTGCGCGACATGTATTTCGGAAACTACGAAACGCTTGTGTATCAGGCGCAAACCGACGACCCGGCACTAACCGCAAAAGCGCAGGATTGCGCGGCGCGTCTGGGCCTGAAGTTCGAGCGGCGTTTTACGGGGTATGGTGATCTGGAAACCACGCTGCGCGCCGTCGCGAAAGACTAAATCTCGCGAAAGCGCTTTTCCTGACGGGCGGTCCAACGCACCTGAATCACATAGCCATCTTCGCCCTGCGTTTCGCCGGTAACGACACCCTGATCAAACAGCCACGCGCGTTTCTTGCCTTCGGAATATGGCAGCACGAGTTCCCGCTCTGTCCGTTCTTCGTCCAGCGCGTTTGTCACGGCGTCCAGCAACGCATCGACCCCGGCGCCGGTAACGGCTGACATGGTAAAGATGTTGGGCTCGCGATCTGCCTTCACCTGCAACGCTTCGCGCTGATCGTCGGTAAGAAGATCGGTTTTATTCCAAACCTCGATTTGCGGGGTGTCTTCAGACACACCAAGTTCGGCCATGATGGCGCGCACGTCGGTGGCCTGTTCCTGACTATCGGCATGGGCAATGTCGCGCACGTGCAGGATCAGGTTGGCCTCTAACACTTCTTCCAAGGTCGCGCGGAATGCGGCAACCAGTTGCGTGGGCAAGTCAGAGATGAAGCCAACCGTGTCAGACAGAATAACCTTGCGCCCCGATGGCAAGGTGATGCCGCGCATGGTCGGGTCAAGCGTGGCGAACAGCATGTCTTCGGCCATCACATCTGCACCGGTCAGGCGGTTAAACAGCGTTGACTTGCCAGCGTTGGTATAGCCCACCAAAGCGACAACCGGGAACGGCACCTTTTTACGCGCAGCGCGGTGCAGATCACGGGTTTTGGCAACCTTGGCCAGCTGACGGCGCAGACGTGTGATCGCTTCGTCAATGGCGCGACGGTCAGCCTCGATCTGGGTTTCACCGGGACCACCAACAAAGCCAAGCCCGCCCCGCTGACGTTCAAGGTGCGTCCACGCGCGGACAAGCCGTGTACGTTGGTAAGACAGGGCCGCCAGTTCGACCTGCAGCACCCCTTCGCGGGTCCGCGCACGATCGGCAAAAATTTCAAGGATCAACCCGGTCCGGTCAAGAAGCTTTACCTTCCATTCCTTTTCCAGGTTCCGCTGCTGTACCGGTGTGACTGGGCCGTCGACCAGAACCAGATCAACCTCAGCCTCTTTCAGGGCTTTGCCGATCTCTTCGATCTTGCCAGAGCCGAACAGATACCCGGCGCGCACCTTTGGCAACGGCACAACATTAGAACCGACCACCTCCAGCTCAGGAAGTGCGGCAGCTAGTGAAACAGCCTCTTCCAGCGCAGGGCCGGATTTCCGGCGCAGGCGGTCAGAGGTGATATCGGGGTGAAGCACCCATGCCCGGGTGGGCTTGGGGCTATGATCTTCAAAGCCGGAAATTATTCCTCACCGTCGTAAAGATTGATCGGTTGGGACGGCATGATGGTTGAAATTGCGTGTTTATAGACCAACTGCGACTGTCCGTCGCGGCGCAACAGCACGCAAAAATTATCAAACCAAGTGATCACACCTTGCAGCTTAACACCATTGATCAGGAAAATAGTTACGGGAACCTTTGTTTTGCGGACATGGTTCAAAAACGCGTCCTGCAGGTTCTGTTTATCGGCAGCCATTGTTTTTCTTGCCTTTTTCTTAATTGACCCCGTCGCGGGGGCGTCCTTTCGCGCTCACGAAATTCAGTATGTAGTGGCCTTTCAGGAGATTCCACCCCAAATAGCCACTCTGCGTGAATGTTTTCGCGCCTGCGGCATTAGTGCCGCCAAAATTCTGGGTTAAACAACGCGATAATTGCCAGAGTTTCAAGCCGCCCCAAAACCATCGCAGCCGAAAGAATGAGTTTTCCCGCTGCCCCCAATTCAGAATAGCTGATCGGGACTTCGCCGGCGACCTGTGCCAATGGTCCAGTCGTGGAAAGTGCAGAGACGGAAAGAATGGTGACCTCTTCGAAGGTCAAACCGGTCAGCGACAGCGCCGACATCACCACCGCGATGTTAAGCGCGAACAGCATGAAAAAGACCCACGCCACTGCCGCACCTTGGCGCCGAATATGACGGGCATAGGCCCCTGACCCGCCAACCGAATGCGGATGAACCAGCTTCTCCATCTCACGCACGCCATGTTTGTAAAGCGCATAGACCCGCAAAAGCTTAACCCCGCCCGCGGTTGTCGCAACACCGCCGCCGGTCAAGGCAAGGCCCAGCAAGATCAAACCGGGCGTCTGCAAACCAGACCATTCCCGCGCCTGCGCCCAATCGGATGAAATGAAGCCAGTCGTCGTTAAGAATGACAGAACCGAAAAGACACTTCCCCAAAGCGAGGCGAACGCGCGGCCTAGGTTCTGTTGATCGTCAACGTCATAGGCGCCCAGCCAATGCCGCAAGAACAGAAACAGCGGCACAACGATAACGCAAATCACGGCCATGGTCACCTCGGCATCCTGGCCGGGGCGCCACCATACTTTGCTTCCCAGATCGGGGTTAAAGCTTTGGCGGGTCACGGCGAAGATGAAAAACGCGAAGATGAACAGCTCGCCCGACATAAACGCGTTGGACCCATCCAGCCCCCCGACGGGTGAAATACCGCTGGTCGCCAGCGTCGACATCGCGTGGCACACAGCCACAAACGGGTCTTCGCCAGACAGGATAAGCATCAGCCAAAGGATGGATGTCAGCCCGGTATAGATCGGGGCAAGTTGCAAGCCGAAGCGCATCAAACGCTCTCGCGGGTCAGTTCTGCGAACACTGTCTTCTACGGGGCGCGCGCCACGCCCTGCCCGTTCGGGCGAAATAACCTCAAAACCGCCAAGGTTCATCGGCGATAGGATCGCGATGGCCGTCACCCAGATGAACAACCCACCCAGCCAACCAACCAGCACCCGCCACAGGTGCACGGACGGTGCCAAACGCTCGGGGTTGTCGAACAAGGTTGCGCCTGTTGTCGTAAGACTGGACACCATTTCGAAATAGGCGTTCAGGAACGTGGTGTTACGAACCGCCTCCTGAAAAGGCACAGCCAGCATCAGCGGAAGCGCAACAAACGTAACCGGCAGCGCCAAAAGGTGGCTGCGCGCGATGTTGCGGTCGCGCGTGTTGTAGGTCGCAAACCCGATAAGCGTCGTTAAGAAGCTAAACACCATGCCCGAATAGAAAAAGCTGCGGGCAGTCAGCCAATCCCGCACGATAAACGCATGGATGAACGGCAGAAACATCGCCAATGCGCCGATCCCCATCAGGATCACCAGAAACGGAAGGTTCAGCGCGCGGTTCATCGGATCAGAAGAAATCGATGGAGACCTGAAGCAACCGTTCCACCTCTGGCACGTCAGCGGTTAGGCAGAACAGCGCAATCACATCACCTTCATCAACGCGGGTCGTCCCCGTCGGGCGAATAACCTTATCGCCTTTTTGCAGCGCGCCAACCAACACGCCTTCGGGGAAGTCGATATCACGGATCAATCGGCCGGAAATCGGCGAGGTTGAAAGGACCTGCGCCTCGATCACTTCGGCCTCGGCATCACCGATCGAATAAACGCCGCGTACCCGACCATGCCGGATATGACGCAGGATCGAACTTACGGTCGTGGCACGGGGGTTGATATAGGCATCGATCCCAAGCGGGCTCATCAATGGAACAAGTGAGGGGTCGTTGACCAAACAAATTGCCATCGGGCAGCCCGCGGCCTTGGCACGCACCGCCGCCAGAAGGTTGGTTTTGTCATCGTCTGTTACGGCTAGAACCGCATCGGCACGGTCAATGTTGGCTTCTTGCAGCAACGTGATGTCCATCCCGTCGCCGTTCAACACGATGGTACGTTCCAGCGCGTCCGCGGCCCGTTCGGCCTGCGCACGGTTCTTTTCAATAACCTTGGCGCGGATCCGGTTCACCCGGCCTTCAAGTTCGCGCGCAACCGCAAGGCCAACGTTACCGCCGCCGATAATCACAACACGTTCTTGTTTCTTAACGGTTTTACCGAAAATTTCGAGCGTCCGATCAACGTCGTCATTATGCGAAAAGACATAGATCTGGTCGTTTGCGAACAGCTGATCGTTGGGTTCTGGGGCAAACAATGTGCCGGCCCGGCGTACGCCAACAACGATGGCACGAAGCGTGGAAAACAGGTCCGTCAGTTGGCGCAGAGGCGTGTTCACAACCGGGCAATCCGCACCCAGCTGAATACCTAAAAGCTGCGCCTGCCCTTCAAGGAAGCTTTCTGTATCAAACGCGGCTGGTGTCGAAAGACGCTGAAGCGCGGCTTCCGAAACTTCACGTTCCGGGCTGATGACCACGTCGATCGGCATGTGGTCGCGGCGATAAAGGTCGGAATAGATCGCCGTCAGATAACTTTGCGCGCGCAGCCGCGCGATTTTCCGCGGAATGGCAAAGACCGAATGCGCGACCTGACAGGTGACCATGTTCACCTCGTCCGAATAGGTCGCGGCGATGATCATATCTGCATCCCGCGCCCCTGCCCGATCAAGAATGTCCGGGTAAGACGCGAATCCAGCCACGCCCTGAACATCAAGCGTATCCGTGGCACGGCGCACCAAATCAGCGTTGTTATCAACAACGGTGACATCGTTTTTTTCATTGGCAAGATGGCGCGCGATTTGCCAGCCAACTTGGCCCGCACCACAAATGATAACCTTCATGTTCGCGTCCTGGCTGCGAGTGTGGCCTCATCCATTGCAGATGATCCGAAGGTGGTCAATCACACCTCGCCTTCGGCTTCAACATGCGCAACACGTGTGCCCGCCTTGTTAGAGGTGACCACGCCAAGCGATTTCAGCTTTCGGTGAAGGGCGGATCGCTCCATGCCAACGAACGTTGCTGTTCGGCTGATGTTGCCGCCAAACCGATTGATTTGCGTCAGCAGGTATTCACGTTCAAACAATTCCCGCGCTTCGCGCAGCGGTAGCGTCGCCAAGGCGCCGGACAACACGACGCGCCCATCGTCTTCGGGCTGATCGGTTGGCATTGGAAGTTCGCGCGCTTCGATCGCGCCCGCCCCGTCGCCCAAAATCAAAACACGTTCGATCACGTTTTTCAGCTGGCGCACGTTGCCCGGCCAGATCATCGTCTGCAGCAATGCCTGCGCTTCTTCGCCCATCTCGCGCAGAGGCAAGCCTTGGACGCGGTTGAATTCAGCGATGAAATGGCCCGAAAGCTCTGGGATATCTTCGCGGCGTTCATCCAGCGACGGAACCGAAATTGGCACCACGTTCAGGCGGTGGAACAGTTCTTCGCGGAAATTTCCGCCGTCAATCTCTTCCTGCAAGTCTCTGTTTGTGCTTGATATTACGCGCATATCAACCCGGACTTGTGCCGATCCGCCAACCCGCGAAAACTGCTGATCGACAAGCACACGCAAGATTTTCGATTGGGTCCCTGCGGGCATATCCGCAACTTCGTCAAAGAACAGGATGCCGCCGTGGGCTTGCTCTAACAGCCCCGGTTCGATCCCACGCTCTGAACTTTCGCGGCCGAACAGGACCTCTTCCATGCGTTCGGGTTCGATTGAGGCCGAATTCACCGAAACAAAGGGCCCCGACGCACGATTAGAGTTTGCGTGGATGTAACGCGCAGCGACTTCTTTGCCGGAACCCGCCGGGCCAGTCAGCATGACGCGACCGTTCGATTTCGTGACCTTATCAAGGTTTGATTTCAAGGCCTTAAAGGCAGCACTTGAACCAATCATCTCGGCCGAGGTCACATCGCGACGCTTCAGCTCTATGTTTTCGCGACGCAGGCGCGAGGTTTCCATCGCACGACGGATAACCACCATCAACTGGTCGATATTGAACGGCTTTTCGATAAAGTCATAGGCACCCTGCTTAATAGCAGCGACGGCGATCTCAATATTCCCGTGGCCCGAGATAATCACGATCGGAATATCTGGATTGTCACGCTTGACGTTGGTCAGGATATCGATGCCGTCCATCCGGCTGTCTTTCAGCCAGATATCCAGGATCATCAGTGCCGGCGGCTCTGCGTTGATTTCGGCCATACATTCGTCCGAGTTCGCGGCAAGCCGTGTGGTAAACCCTTCGTCGCGCAGAATATCCGAAACCAACTCTCGGATGTCGCGTTCGTCATCAATAATTAGAATATCGCCCATATTAATCCGTCCTCTTCTTATTCTACTCTGCCACAGCGACGTCGGCATTTTGCAAAGCAGCAGATGCCAACGGCAGGCAGATAACTGCTTCTGCGCCGTGATGATGGTTACCTTCAAAAACCGGGGCATCGTTCAACGTAAGTGTGCCTCCGTGTTCCTCGATTATCTTTTTCACGATGGGAAGACCCAGACCGGTCCCCTTGTCGCGGGTCGTTACGTAAGGCTCGAACAAGCGGCTGCGATCCTCTGGCAGGCCGATCCCATTGTCCGCAATCCGAATGAACGCCTGTTCGCCTTCGATATGCAAAGCAACGCGAACCTCGGGCACCAGTGTGTCGGGTGCGCCCTTTTCTTTGTAGCTTTCAATCGCTTCACCGGCGTTCTTGATCAGGTTGGTTAAAGCCTGAGAAATCATCGTGCCGTCAATCTCTGCCAAGATTGCATTAGACGGGATATCACTGACAAAGCGGACATCCGGCTGCCCGCTTTCCTGAAGAAGAACAGCGTCACGGGTCAACGCGCCCAGATCGCCCAAACGGCGATCAGGTTCTGGCATGCGCGCGAATTTAGAAAACTCATCCACGATGCGCCGCAAGTCATTGGTTTGGCGTACAATTACGTCTGTGTATTGATCCAGCGTTTCTTTCTGATCACCAACAATGGGGCCGAATTTCCGCTTCAACCGCTCGGCGGACAGTTGGATCGGGGTCAGTGGGTTTTTGATCTCATGCGCGATCCGTCGGGCGACATCGCCCCACGCTGCCATACGTTGGGCGGCCACCAGATCGGTGACATCATCGAAGACCACAACATACCCTTCCAAATTGCCGTCACTGTTGCGACGCGTCGCCATACGAACCAGCAGGTTTTCAAGCGCGCCCTTGCGTGAAAGCTTGATTTCCTCTTGTGCTGCTTCGCCACCTTTTTCGCGTAGTTTATTGAAAAGGTTTCCAAATTCAGGAACGGCGGCAGGAAGCGGCAGATCTCCGTCACGTTCTTCGTCAAAATCCAACAGGCGCAGCGCAGACCGGTTTATCAGTTCCAGTTTGCCGTTTTCATCCAGCCCGATGACCCCAGCGGTTACGGAAGACAGCACCGAGTCAAACAACAAGCGGCGGTGTTCAATCTGTCGGTTATTGTCCAGCAGCGTATCGCGCTGCCCCTTCAACTGACGGGTCATCTGGTTGAAGATACGGCCCAACATGGCGATTTCATCGTCGCCCTCTTCTTCAACGACGCGCACATCCAAGTCACCCGCGCCAACGCGTTGCGCGGCACCAGCCAACCGCCCAACCGGGCGCGACAGGCGTTCTGCAAACCACAGGCCCAACCATACCGCAGCCAGAATAAGGATCACCGCAAAGCCAAGATAGATCAAAGCGAACTCTGCCAGCAGCCGACCCCGCTCGTTCTCAAGCTGGTTATAGAACACGGCTGTTTCTTGGGTTTCATCCAGCAGGTTAAGGATATCACCATCGACGCTGCGCGAGATGAACAGGTAACGGTCAACATAGGCAGACAGCTTGATCAAGGCGCGGAATTCATCATTGTCCCAGTCGTCTATCGTCACGATCTGGCCAGCCTCGGCGCTGATAATCTGAGCATTGGTTGGGCGTTCGTAATCAAACAGGTAGGAACGTTCGCCACGGGACCGGATCGAGCCATCTGCGTCGATCACATAAGCCTCTTTCAGGCCCCGCTGAACCTGTCCTTGGGCTTGGGTCAGAAGCTGGCGCACATCACCGTCTGACAGGAAGAAGGTCGATTGGCGCGCGATGTTCAGGAATGCCGCCACAGCCTCTGCATCTTCGATCAGATCGCTGCGATGTTGTTCTTCATAGGCTTGCGCCGCAGACAACGACGACCCAACCACCTGACGTACCCTGTCTGAAAACCAGCCCTCTAGGCCCGTATTCACGGTCAGCCCCGCAAACACCGCCACCAAAACCGTTGGCAACAGCGCGACCAAGGCAAACACCCCGGTAAGTCGCAGGTGAAGCTGGGATCCGGCAGAGCGACGGCGCCGCGCCGCGACCATCTGAACGACGCGCTGCATGACAAGGGCCGCGACGACCAGAACATAGACCAGATCGCACAACAAGATTATGCGCAGGCCAACGGAGTTTACCCCGTGGTCCAACGGGCCGAGCATCAACAATGTAACGATCGCCAAGAGCGGGCCCAGAATAACCAGACCAAGTGTTGCCGCGTTTTGCACGCGACGTTGGCGGCGCAATCGCACCAGCCGCTCCCAGGTTGCGCTCCGCGCAGGGCTTCGCACCGCCAGCCTCTTCATGTTGCGCCGCTTATTGCGGCTTTCCGCTATATGTCGTGACCCCATCGCGGCCTGACACCGCCGGGTCACGCCCGTGTTGCGGTTTTACATCAACTTACGGCGACGTGTCACGCGTATATCAAGGTCAGTGATCTTCTTGCGCAAAGTATTTCGGTTAATACCCAGCAAGTCGGCACATTTTGCCTGATTCCCGCCCGTTGCATCCAGTGCAATCTCGATCAGGGGCATTTCAACTTCGCGAAGGATTCGCCCGTAAAGACCGGGTGGTGGCAGCACGCCGCCATGCAAATCGAAGTATCGTCGAAGATGTTTGGCAACACTTGCCGACAGCTTTTCGCCTTCGCCACCGCCGACCAGCGGTTCAATTTCGGGCTGAGAGCCAAGCACCATTTCGACTTCGGCGCGGGAAATGACTTCTTCAGATGACGTGACAATCAGACGACGAATGGTGTTTTCCAATTGCCGCACGTTGCCCGGCCAGCTGTACGCACGGATCAGTTCCATCGCGTCATCTGCAAAGCGACGCAGGGAAAGGCCGTCACGCTCTGCCCGTCCAAGGAAGTGTTCGGCCAACAGCGGAATGTCGTCCACCCGTTCGCGCAGGCTGGGCACGTTCACGGTTACACCGCCAAGCCGATAGAACAGGTCTTGCCGGAAATCGCCCGCTTCCATCCTGCTCATCAGATCACTTTGACTGGTCGCCATCACGCGGGGCGAGGTTTCGCTGAACCCGTCAAGCATCCGAACGATGCGCGCCTGAGCTTCGGCATCAAGATCCGAAACCTCGTCAAACAAGATCGACCCGCCCTTGGCCCGCGCCAACAGCGCCGATGGCCCATCCATCCCCGCAAGGTCCGAGGCAGAGGCCGTCACAAACGGAAGCGTCCGGCGATCGGAAAAGTCATGAATCGCCCGCGCGATCAGCGATTTCCCGGTGCCGCTTTCCCCGGTGATCAACACCGCAAGGTCTGTGTTCATCACACGCGCAACAAGCCGATACAAAGCCTGCATTTGCGGCGTACGACCAACCAGCGGCAGATCGTCCGACGGTTCGGCGCGCACTTCGCTTCGTGGTGCGGGGGCGCGGCGTTTGGTTTCCAACGCCCGCGCAGCGCGCTTCATCAAATCAGGAAGGTCGAACGGCTTGGGCAAATAGTCATATGCCTCGGCCTCGGCCGCTTGGATGGCCGTCATGATCGTATTTTGCGCAGAGATTACGATGACCGGCAAACCGGGGCGTTCTTCTGAAATGCGCGGCAGGGCGTCCAACCCGTTTCCGTCGGGCATAACCACGTCGGAAATAACCAGATCTCCTTTGCCCTCTTCGACCCAACGCATCAGCGTCATCAAAGAAGACGTCGCATGAACCTTACACCCGGCGCGCGTCAGCGCCTGTGTCAGAACCGTGCGGATCGTGCGGTCGTCATCCGCGACCAGAACCGTGCCATCCATCAGAAATTCTCCGGATTTTTAGGTGATTTAAGTGCTCGAACTAGTAAGTGTCGGGTCATTTCGGCGCTCCTTTTGGGGCAACCGGCAACGAAATTCTAAAAACAGTGCGCCCCGGTGCGCTATCCACGGCCAGCAGCCCGTCGTGATCAGAGATAATCTTGGACACCAAAGCCAGCCCAAGGCCCGTACCGTTTTCGCGCCCCGATACAAAGGGATCGAAAATATCTCCGGCAATCTCGGGCGGCAGGCCGGGGCCGTCGTCGATGACTTCTATCTGAAGCGGAACCCGCAAACCGGACCCATCATCACGGCGCCGCCGCAAGGATTGATCGTAGAAGGTGCGGATCCTAATCGTATCGCCAACCCCTGCCCCGCGCATCGCTTCCGAGGCGTTCTTCAACAGGTTCAGGAACACCTGCAACAGTTGATCACCGTCCGCCCATGTCGGGGGCAACGACGGGTCGTATTCTTCGATAATCCGCAAATCGGTGGCAAAACCAACCATTGCGGATTTGCGGGCGCGGTCCAATAGATCGTGGATGTTGACTTGCTTGCACTGCGGTGGGCGCAAGTTTCCGAATTGTTCGACCTGCTCCAAAAGCTTCACGATACGGCGGCTTTCTTCAACGATCAGGTCCGTCAGTTCCAAATCGCCGTCGCTTAGGTTCATCGAAAGCAATTGCGCCGCGCCGGTAATCCCCGCCAGCGGGTTCTTAATCTCATGCGCCAGCATTTCAGCCATACCGATGGCCGATTTCACCGCTGATTTGGACGTTTGCGCGCGGCCCAACCTGTCTGCAATCTCGCGTGGCGAGATAAGCAACAACAACGTCCCCTCATCCTCGCGCAGCGGAGCAATCTGAATGTTGCACTGTACCGGCGAGCGGCCCGGTGCGGTCACATCTACGTCGTTGATAACCAATTCCGAGTGATGTTCACGTACGCGCCCATATGCTTCGTCCAAAAACGCGGCGACGGTCAGCCGTTCCCACACCTGCGCGCCCTTAAGCGAGCGGATGGATTTGTTCATAAATTCTTCTGCTGCCGGGTTAATCTCGGCAATTCGGTTGTCACGGTCCAGAATAAACGCGGGCAGCGGCAGGGCCGACCAAATAATATCACGCTCGTTACTCATGCTGCCTTCCTTTCCCCACTGCACATCGCTTGGGGAAGAAGTTTCAAAACGGTTTCAGGGGATTTCTCGGTCAATACGGCGCGGCGCAATTCCGGGTCGGTTTGGGCCTCGTCCATGTACCAGCCAAGATGCTTTCGGGACACGCGGGCGCCAAGCGTGGTGCCATAAAACCCAAGCATCGCTTCGTAGTGGCCCGCGACCATATCGCTTAGCGCGCTGCCTTCCGGCACTTCGGGCATTGGCGTGCCGAACAAAGTCGCGGCTATTTGCGCCAATATCCACGGGCGCCCCTGGGCCCCGCGCCCAACCATCACCCCGTCGGCACCGGACTTTTCCAACGCTTCGGCAGCATCGTCAGCATCCAGAATGTCACCATTTGCGATAACGGGAATCGAAACAGCATCTTTCACCGCGCGAATAGCGGCCCAATCGGCGCGGCCCTTATAGAACTGGCATCGCGTGCGCCCGTGAATCGTCATCATCTGAATACCCGCGGCTTCGGCACGCGCCGCAAGTTCCGGGGCATTCAACAGATCATCATCCCACCCCAGACGTGTTTTCAGCGTCACAGGGATTGAGACCGCCTCGACCACCGCTTCGATCAGGCCAAGCGCGTGATCCAGATCGCGCAACAACGCGGAACCGGAATACCCGTTCACCACCTTTTTGGCAGGACAGCCCATGTTGATGTCGATGATCCGCGCGCCGTTGCCTTGAACCACACGCGCGGCTTCGGCCATCCAGTGTGCTTCGCGGCCCGCCAGCTGGACAGAGGTATTTTCAAGCCCGAAACCAAGTTCGGCCCGTTCGCGCACGCCGGGCTTGGCTTGGACCATTTCCTGACTGGCAACCATTTCACTTACAACCAGCCCAGCCCCGAAGGACGAGACTAAATCCCGAAACGGAAGGTCCGTTATCCCGGCCAACGGCGCTAGGAAAACAGGCGGTTCTAGGGTGATACCTGCCAAATGAATGGCCAAATGCTTAATCCTTGGGCAATTTCTACTTTTGGGTAATGCGCGTTGAGCCAAAAGGCAATCTCGTGCGGCTGCTAACGACCGCTGAAACAAGCTTTGCACAATTTTTAATCGCCTTGGCAGGTCAATCTGCACCATTGCCCCGCCTGAAAGCAGCGAATACACGAATAGAGGACATAGATGAGGACGATGATGCAAACCGCAGCCATCATAGTAGCCGCAGGTCGCGGCGTTCGCGCCGGGGGCGACATTCCGAAGCAATTTCAGTTGCTTATTGGCAAACCCGTGCTGGCGCATACGCTTGAAAAATTCGCGTCCCACCCCGGGGTTGGGCAGATAATTCTGGTCCTCAGTCCGCAGGATGACGCGGTTTTCAGCGCGACCATGGGGGACTGGGCCGACAAGCTGACGATCGTAGCGGGCGGCGAGACGCGGGTTTCATCGGTTCAGGCTGGCTTAGCTGCCGCAAACGAAGGGACAGACGCTGTCCTGATCCACGATGGCGCGCGCCCGCTTGTGCAGCACAACCTGATTGATCGGGTACTGGCGGAACTGGAAACCCACCCCGGTGCCGCCCCGGCGATGCCTGTGACAGATGCGCTGTGGCGCGGCGATGGCGGCAAGGTCAGCGCGATCCAATCCAGAACCGGACTGTTTCGGGCGCAAACCCCACAAGGTTTCCATCTGGATGCGATCCGCGAAGCAAACGCGACCGCTCCCCAAGATGCCAAAGACGACGTTGAAATCGCGATTGGCGCTGGCCTTGACGTTGCCATCGTCGAAGGCGATGAAACCAACATAAAGATCACCCATCCGGGCGATTTCCTCCGCGCTGCGCGGATATTGCAGGAGTCTGTTATGGATATTCGCACCGGCAACGGGTTTGACGTTCATCGCTTCGGAGACGGCGATGCCGTTACCCTTTGCGGCGTCACCATCCCTTACCCACGCGGGCTTCAGGGCCACTCGGACGCCGATGTTGGCATGCACGCTGTCACCGATGCGATCTATGGCGCATTGGCCATGGGCGACATCGGCCAGCATTTCCCGCCATCCGACCCCCAGTGGAAAGGTGCCGCAAGCCATATTTTCCTGACACATGCGGCTGAACTGGCCAAGGAAAACGGTTTCACCCTGACCCATGCCGATGTCACCCTGATTTGCGAACAACCAAAGATCGGCCCCCACGCCCAAGCGATGCGTGTTGAGATGGCGCGCATTATGGGCATCGATATCGACCGGGTCAGCGTCAAGGCCACCACATCCGAACGGCTTGGCTTTACCGGTCGTGAAGAAGGCATCGCCGCATCGGCAACCGCAACATTGGTGAAAGCATGACACGTATTATCGCGACCTTCTTTGGTTCGGGCCTGCTGAAACCTGCGCCCGGCACGTGGGGGTCTTTGGCCGCCCTGCCCGCCCTGTACCTACTTCACCAAATTGGAAGCTTTCCGCTGGTCGCCGTCGCGACCGTCGCGGTGTTTTTCGTCGGTTGGTGGGCAACCATCCGCGAGACCGCCGGGAAAGAGGATCAAGACCCTTCTGAAATCGTGATCGACGAAGTTGCGGGCATGTGGCTGGCGCTTTGGCCGGTGTCGTTCGGCGCATCGTATGTCGGGGCCGACATCCTGTCGCTTTACCCCGGTTGGATCGTTGCCTTCCTTGGGTTTCGTCTTTTTGACATCACCAAACCCGGCCCGGTTGGTTGGGCAGATCGCAAACACACCCCATTGGGCGTAATGTTGGACGACGTGATTGCCGGACTGCTGGCCGCAATTGTGGTGATCGTGTTCGGAGTAATCTTTCACGTCTTCCTAATGTGAGGATCACATGACCCTAGGCCCCGCCAAAACGCTAATCGAACGCGCCCGCACACAGGGTGCGGTGGTCGCAACGGCGGAATCTTGCACGGGCGGCATGATCGCAGCGGCGATTACGGATGTCGCCGGGTCCTCGGCCGTTTTTGATCGCGGATTCGTCACCTACTCCAACGAAGCGAAGTTTCAGATGCTGGGGGTCCTTGAAAGCACCCTAGACGGCCATGGCGCGGTGTCCGAAGAGGTGGCCCGCGAAATGGCCAACGGCGCCCTTGCCCGTTCTGACGCGACGATTGCGATTTCAGTCACCGGCATAGCAGGCCCCGGCGGCACCGCGACCAAACCCGAAGGGCGCGTGTGTTTCGGCCTTGCCCAAACCGGGAAAGAGACCTTTTCGGAAACTGTAGAATTCGGCGCAGTGGGCCGCGAAAACGTCAGACGCGCGACCGTCGAACATGCGTTGGGGCTTATTTTGGCGGCACTCAAAGCCGATTCATAAGGTGCATATTAATTAAGCATTAGGCGCAACTGTGCGCCCGCATATTGATCATTATTCAAAACGCACACTACTTAACCACCAAAACTAACGAATGCCTCTTTTCCCGCCGAAGTTTACCCGCTTTGTGCGCCCAAACTGAAAAAAATCGGGAAGGGAAAATCTATGAATGGCGCAGATACCGCCTGGATTATCGTCGCGACAGCACTTGTGCTGTTCATGACGTTACCAGGGCTGGCACTTTTTTATGGTGGCCTAGTCAAAGCTCGTAACGTGCTCAGCGTTTTCATGCACTGCTATGCGATCGCCTGTTTAATGAGCATTCTGTGGTTCCTCTTTGGCTACACCATCGCGTTTGGCGACGGGAATGCGTATTGGGGCGGCATGGGCAAAATGCTGCTGTCCGGCGTCACCGCAGACAGCCTGTCTGGCACGTTGCCAGAGGTGTTGTTCTTTGCCTTCCAAATGACTTTCGCCATCATCACCCCTGCGCTGATCGTTGGCGCCTATGTTGAACGTATCGGCTTTGGCTTTGTTCTTCTGTTTTCGGGTCTGTGGATGCTGCTGTGCTATGCGCCAGTTGTTCACTGGATCTGGGGCGGCGGTTTTCTGGCTGATGGCGGCATCTTTGGTGAAACCGGCGTACGGGATTTCGCTGGCGGGATCGTGGTTCACGAAACAGCCGGTATCGCTGCGCTGTTGATCGCTGTGTTCCTCGGCCCACGTCGCGACAGCTCCACTCCCCCGCATTCGCCCGGCTATGTCATGATCGGTGCTGCAATGCTTTGGGTCGGTTGGTTCGGCTTCAACGGCGGGTCGCAACTTGCCGCTGATGGCGGTGCTGCCATGGCGCTGACTGTCACGCATATCTCTGCCGCGACTGCGTCGCTGACTTGGGCGCTGTGGGAAAAGATCAAATACGGCAAAGCATCGCTTGTTGGTCTGGTGACCGGTACGATTGCTGGTCTTGCATCGATCACACCTGCCAGTGGTTTTGTTGGCCCGATCGAAGCGCTGATCATTGGCGCAATCGCCGGTATCCTGTGTCAGGAAGCTGTGAACCTGATCCGCAACACGCTTAAAATCGACGACACGCTTGATGTGTTCGCGGTCCACGGCGTTGGCGGCATCTTTGGTACGATCATGATTGCAGTGTTCGGTGCTGGCACATGGGCCGCGCAGCTGGGCGGTTTGGCAGTCGTTGGCGTCTACACAGTGGTCGTTACGATTGTGCTGATCAAACTCGTCGGCTTGGTTACGCCGCTGCGTGTTGATCAAGATACAGAGGTCTCTGGCCTTGACCTGACCGTACATGGTGAGCGCGCTTACGACATCAGATCGTAACGGCCCACCTTCGTATCCACGACCAAACGCGGGCCTTCGGGTCCGCGTTTTTTATTGGCCCTGAACCAGTGCGCAAAGCGCCGCCAGATCGGGCCCTGTGGTATTTGAAACCGCGCCCCACAATCTGCCTTCCCTATCCGCCCCCAGCAGACTTATCGCTTTGGCCCGCAACTTGCCGCGCCGGACGTCAAGTGCGATCGGCGTATCCAAATCAAAGCGCGCGCTTACGGATGTACCGTCGCCCCTTTCAACCACGACACGCGTGGCGGTTTCCGCAAGCGTTTCGTCTGTTAGAACCACAACCTTGTCGCGCAACGCTGTAAGCTTGGGATCCACGCACAACGCATCGCTAAAGGACGACAACGCGCCGGTGTCGTAACCCGACAAAGCCATTGCCGCCGTCAGCCGATAACTGAACTTCGCCTCTAGGCCGGTCTGCGGCGCAGAGAGGTTGCAAACGGTAAGCCATCTGGGATGCGTGGTGACCGTCACACGGGCGATATTGTCGGGGTCTGTCTGATCCAGCGCGCCAATCGCCTCTAGCATTGCGTGCGTGCCATGACAGCAGGCGTGGAATTTGTGGCTGATACCTTCGAACAACCATTCCGCCCCCAGCCCATCAAGCGCGGCTTCGACCGCTTCGCCGCAATGGGTTGGGCCGAAGCCCTGCGCACCTTCAAGCCCAACGGGGTTAGCGATGAACCCGCGTGCCGCCAACAGCGCCGCCTCGACACCGTTCGATGCTGCGATGCCGGCGTTATACGGCTTTCCCATCGTCCCGAATTGCGACTTCAACCCCGAAGCGCGCGTTGCCGTCAGACCCACAGCATGGGCCGTTTGGGCGGCGTCGCACCCAAGTAACCGACAGGCCGCAACGGTCGCGCCAAAGGCCCCTGCTGTCGCCGTCTGATGAAACCCGGCCTGATAATGCGCCCGGCCCAGCCAAGTGCCAACACGAACAGAGACTTCCACCCCAACCAGCACGGCATCAAGAAATGCATCGCCTTTTGCACCGGTTCCTTCGGCCACCGCCAGTGCCGCCGGGATCACCGCAACCGACGGGTGGCCGATATGGGCGAAATGCGTGTCGTCATAGTCAAGCGCGTGGGACGTCGCCCCGTTGATCAACGCAGCCGCGCGCGCCGGAAGCCGCGTGGCGGTGCCAAAAACGCTCGCCTCGCCGGTTCCGCCATCCTCCAGACCCAGCGCGCGGGTTAAACGGGCCACGGGCTCTTGCTGACCGGCGATGCCACAGGCGGCCCAATCCAAAAGGGAAAGACGCATCATTGCCCGCGCAGAGTCGGCAGGTGTTGCGTTAATGGCGAATGAGCTTATCGCCTCGGTAATTCCGTTTTGCCCCACCAGCGCCTCTCCTCTTTATGCTTTGTGAAAATAACCCCGCCGGAGGTACAAAAGTCATCCCCCATCGAAAACTATTTCACAGAGCAAAGAAGGCGCCTATGCGGATGGCTGACCGTAAAGATCTTCAGCCCGCTTTTCGAACGCACGCACGACGCGCTGCATCGCCTCGTTAAAGACGACGCCGATCACGCCCTGAAGCACGCGGTTCTTGAACTCAAAATCAACAAAGAAATCGACTTCGCACTTGCCCTCGGGCAAGTCACGAAACTCCCACGTGGATTTCATGTATTTGAACGGCCCGTCCAGGTATTCGGTGTCGATCTTCATAATCTCGGGAAACAGGGTCACGCTGCTGCCGAACCGTTCGCGGAACACTTTGAACGAGATGACCAAATCCGCTTCGACCACTTCGCCGCCTTCAATTGGCGTGCGCGAACGTATCCGTGCAGCCGCCGTCCAGGGCAGGAATTTCGGATAGGACGCGATATCGGCCACAAGGTGATACATCTGTGCGGCAGAATACGGCAGGGTTCTGGTCTCGGAATGGGTCGGCATTGGCGATCTTAGCTGTTATCAGTGGGACGTCATTTCGACCATGTAGGCGCGGAATTCAAGGGACTGCCATGACTCAAAGACCATATGTCATAGATGAAATGATCTCGGCCAAGACAATTGCGGCGCGGGTCGAGGCGCTGGCCGGCGAAATCACTGCGCATTTCAGGGGCACCGACAAACTGATCGTCGTGGGGCTGTTGCGCGGATCATTTGTGTTCATCGCCGATCTGGTGCGTGAACTGGATCTGCCGGTCGAGGTGGATTTTCTAGAAGCCTCTTCCTATGGCAACGAAATGGAAACTTCGCGCGAGGTTCGGATTTTCAAAGACCTGCGCAGCGAGATTTCAGGCCGGGATGTGCTTGTCGTCGAAGATATCGTCGATACGGGTTTCACGCTGTCCCATGTGATGCACATCCTAAAGGGGCGCGGCCCCGCGCGGATCGAAACGATTGCCTTGTTGGACAAACCGGCACGGCGCGAAGTGTCGGTAAAAGCCACCTGGACCGGGTTTGAAATTCCGGACGAATTCGTCGTTGGCTATGGCATTGACTATGCTCAGCGAAACCGAAACCTACCGTTTATTGGCAAAGTAAGGTTTACGGCATGAATTACCGCTGGCTTCTGCGTATGGCCAAATGGGGCCGCAACCCACCCGGCGAGAAGCAGGTAAAACTGGTGCTTGGGGCGATCCTTATCTGCTTGGTTTTATTCGCGATCGAACGCCTGTTTGGCTGGCCCGAATGGCTGACCCCGCAAAACACCCCGCGCGGTCGTTTCAACAATTAGTACACGCAGATGTGTGCTGAAGAGCCCCATATTACGGTTTTGAAGGATAGTTTTTCGCACCTTCCCCGCTAAACTTGGCCCACATTTGGTTCATTTTTAGAGGGAGACTCCCATGCGCATGCCAAACCGTATTTTAGCCGCTGCATTAGGTTTATCGCTGATTGCAGGTTCCGCGATTGGTGCCAGCCACGAAAATAAAGCCAACGAAGCCGCCATCAAAGCACGCAAAGCCCACATGCAGCTTTACGCCTTTAATCTTGGCGTGCTGGGCGCGATGGCCAAGGGTGAAATGGAATATAATGCCGAAGCTGCACAAGGCGCCGCTGGCAATATCTCTGCCCTGACCAAGATGAACCAAGGCGCGTTTTGGCCGCAAGACTCTGACAGCTTGTCTGCTGAAAACACCCGCGCCCTGCCCGATATTTGGGAAAACTTTCCTGACGTCATGGAAAAGAGCAACGCATTGGTACAAGCCGCAACCGCAATGGATGCAGCCGCCGGCACCGACCTTGCCAGCCTTCAGGGGGCGATTGGGCCACTTGGCCAAGCCTGTGGCGCATGCCATAAAAAATACCGCCAACCTGAATAACATTTCAAAGGGTGGCACGGTTTTGCCGCGCCACCCACTGACTAGAAAGACATTACATGCGTCGTGTTTTGCCGTCCCTCGCTTCGGCGGGCATTGTGGGCTTGGGGGTGTTTTGGTGGGTAACAGCGCCAGATCGCCTGCCTGACGATGCCGTCGCCGGATTGTCCGCGGATGTTGCCCATGGCGAGCAGGTCTTTTGGGCGTCGGGCTGTTCGTCCTGCCACGCGGCGCCCGATGCCACCGGCGATGAAAAGCTGCTGCTGGCTGGGGGGCAAAAATTCCCAAGCGATTTTGGAACATTTATCGCGCCCAACATCTCGCCCGATCCAGAAAATGGCATTGGCGGGTGGTCAACGCTTGATCTGGCGAATGCCATGACCCGCGGTGTGTCGCCTGAGGGTGCGCATTACTATCCGGCGTTTCCATACACGTCCTACGCCAATGCAGACCTGCAGGATATTGTCGATCTAAAGGCCTTCCTTGATACGCTGCCTGCCGTCCCGACCCCAAGCCAAGCGCACGAGGTGGGGTTCCCGTTTAACATTCGCCGCTCTCTCGGGGGGTGGAAATTCCTTTTTGCCGACAAAGGCTGGGTGATCACTGACGGGCTGACCCCAGAAACCGAACGCGGTCGTTATTTGGTCGAAGCGCTGGGCCATTGTGGAGAGTGCCACACGCCCCGTAACGGACTTGGCGGCATGGAACGCGCCGCGTGGCTTTCAGGCGCGCCAAATCCTGATGGCAAAGGCACCATTCCCAACATCACCCCCGGTGAGCTGGACTGGTCAGCGGCAGACATCGCCTATTACTTCGAAACTGGGTTCACGCCCGATTTCGACAGTGTGGGCGGCCATATGGCGTCAGTTGTCGATAACCTAAGCAAGCTGAGTGCCGAGGATCGCGCCGCAATTGCCGCCTATCTGAAAATTGTGCCTGCGGTGAAGTAAGGCGGGTTAAACCCGCCCCAACTTTTTCAAACGCGCGTCGCGCAGACGCGCGAAGTCATCCCCCGCGTGGTAGGAAGACCGCGTAAGCGGCGTGGCCGAAACCATCAGGAAACCTTTGCCATAGGCCGCAGTTTCATATGACTGAAACTCCTCGGGCGTCACGAAGCGGTCAACCCGGTGATGCTTGGGCGTGGGCTGCAGATACTGACCGATGGTAAGGAAATCGATGTCTGCCGCGCGCATGTCTTCCATCACCTGCAGAACACTTTGACGATCTTCGCCAAGGCCAACCATGATCCCCGACTTGGTGAACATGGATGGATCAATTTCTTTCACCCGCTGAAGCAACCGCAGCGAATGGAAATAGCGCGCGCCGGGGCGCACCTCTGGGTACAGGCCGGGGACGGTTTCAAGGTTGTGGTTGAACACGTCCGGCTTGGCAGCCACCACAACCTCCAGCGCCTCGGGGGCGCAACGAATGAAGTCGGGTGTCAGAATTTCAATGGTGGTGCCGGGGGATTGGCGGCGAATGGCGCGGATGGTTTGGGCAAAATGCTCTGCCCCGCCATCTTCGACATCGTCACGATCAACCGAGGTGACAACAACATGGTTCAGCCCCAGCTTTTTCACCGCATCGGCCACACGGCCGGGTTCAAACACATCCAGCGCCTCTGGCGGTTTACCGGTGGCGATGTTGCAGAACGTACAGGCGCGGGTGCACACCTCGCCCATGATCATCATGGTGGCGTGGCCTTGGCTCCAACATTCACCGACGTTCGGGCAACCCGCCTCTTCACAGACGGTGACAAGCTTATGCTCGCGCATAATGTCGCGCGTGTCGCGATACCCCTTAGAGGTCGGGGCCTTAACCCTGATCCAATCCGGCTTTCGCGGTTGTTCATTGTCTGGGCGCTTTGCCTTTTCAGGGTGGCGTTGAGCCGGGATTTTGAGGTCGCGCATTTATTATTCCCCTTATTACAGCGGAACATATGAGGTTTTATCGTCTAAACCAATGGCCTTTTCCATTTGCAACGCGGGTATGCGGTGCACGTCTGGCCGGGAGGGGATCCCGGCGCAGTCTGTATGTCGAATTGCGCTTTGGTTCAGAGGTTTTTCATACCGAAAAAACCTCGAGCAGAGAAGACACAGACGTGTGTCTTCTTGGTTGCTGCCCCGCAGCAACGAGCGTGGTTTGCCGGTGAGGCCACGCGAAGCCCACCACTCCGGAAACTGTTGAGGGCTGCCGAATTGGTGGCCCTCAACAACCTTGGGCACTGAATTATCAATGATTTCAAAACCTTTGATCCAAACGCAAGAAATCGCGTTGAACCCCCTTCGCAAATCGAAATAAACCGTCGCCAACCGCACGCTGCAATGCAGCATGCGATTCATCACACGACACAAGGATATACCGATGAAAGCTGGCTGCGCCCTGCCCCAAGTGACATTCCACACTCGCGTTCGCGACGACAGCATCGAAGGGTCCAACCCTTTCCGCTGGGAAGATAAAACAACGCAGGACTATTTCGCAGGCAAACGTGTTGTGCTGTTCGCATTGCCCGGCGCCTTTACGCCGACATGTTCCACATTCCAGCTGCCCGGCTTTGATGACGGCTTCGGCGACTTTGCGGCTGTGGGAATCGATGACATCTATTGCCTGTCGGTCAACGACAGCTTTGTGATGAACAAATGGGCCGAGATGCAGGGCATCAAAAACGTCAAAACCATCCCCGACGGCGCAGGTGAATTTACCCGTCGCATGGGCATGTTGGTCCGCAAAGACAACCTTGGTTTTGGACTGCGGTCTTGGCGTTATGCGGCTGTCGTGAACGACGGTCTCATCGAAGCTTGGTTCGAAGAGCCCGGTCTGGCAGACAACCACGGTGATGACCCATATGGCGTGTCGTCGCCCGAAAACGTCCTGTCTTGGCTGCAAGAAGCGACGCGCGAACAGGCCGCTTAAACCGAATACCCGTGTTGCCGGGTGATCGCGCCCGGCAACACAATGACCGAAAGGCCGCAGGCCTGAACACGCTTCTATGCTTGTTCGCCAACTCTCTTTCGTTATCGTGCTGCCACGACATCAGGAGAGCCCAATGACCAACGCAGCGTCCGAAAACCCGCTTGGCCGCACGCAGGAATTTCTGAAACAAATCGTCTATGGCGGCAATGACGGCATCGTCACCACCTTTGCGATTGTCGCAGGTTTTGCAGGTGCAAGCGCTGACGGTGTGGCGCAAATCGGCGGGCTTGCCGTTCTTGTTTTCGGCTTTGCCAACCTTTTCGCTGACGCCGTGTCGATGGGGCTTGGGGAATTCCTGTCCGCGCGTTCGGAAAGGCAGCTCTATCAAGGCAGGCTTAGTTGGCTGCTTGGTCGGTTGCGGGACGACCCGGAAACCGAAACCGCGACCTTGGCCAAGTTGCTGCAAGAACGAGGGTTGAAAGAACCCGATGCCAAGGCTGCAAGCGTCATCATCGCGCGCGAACCATCGCTGATGGCAGAACTGATCATGCGTTACGATTCAGGCCTAACAAACCCGGACGGCGACAATCCTGCATTGAATGGCTTCGTGACATTCCTTTCATTCGTGGTCTTTGGCGTCATTCCCTTGGTGCCGTATTTCTTGTTCGAAGCAACGGAAAGCACGCTGCAACTTTCGGTTATGGCCACCCTATCGGCATTGGTCGCGCTGGGCGTTTTGCGATGGAACGCAACGGGCGAAAAACCCGCGCGATCCATCGGTGAAACCGTCGTTGTAGGAAGCGTTTGTGCGGTCGTTGCATTCCTTGTCGGTATGATCGTAGGCGGATAGACCGCCTAGCCGATCATGTTGGCGCCCGGCCCGGATTGCTCTTCGTAGTGGCGGTGAAGGCGCTGTAACGCGATCCGCAACACAATCTTGCCCGAACGGGCCGACCAGCCCATTCGCTTTTCTGCGACTTCCATCCCCTCCAGATAGCAACAACAGCGCAGGACGACATCGCCCAGCCCCGGGCCAAGATCACGCAATGCTGCCCCCACACGATCCCGTGCAGCGCGCGGGCCATCACATTGACCACCGCCGCCAAAGCCGTTTCGATCGCCACCAGATAGAAACCGATCCCAGTTCTGAGTCACGCGCGGCCCCATTTGGGCCAGTTCGAAATCTTCGCGCAACCTTTCACCTGCGCCAACCAACTCGTTGGAAAGAAACGGTTTACCGTCTTTTCCCTTGCGACGAGCCAAAAGCGCCAGCGGGGATTCCGCCAAGTTATAACGAATGCGCTGCGGGGTATCTTCGCCGGGCTCTTTCACCTCTCGCTCTGCCCACTCGCAGTGTTGTTCAGTGAACGGTGTCATTGCTTCTGCAAAGCCGGTCGCGCCGCGCGCTTCTTCCGCCAGTATCCGTTTCAACGCCGCCCGACCTGCAGACGTGATTTGATACGACGCAACGCGGCCGGGTTTGTGACACACGATCCAATCTTTCAGCACAAAGGCTTCGACGATCGAACGGGACACCACACCGATACGCGTCGTTTCTGTGCCGTTCTCTTTAAGAACCGCTGCTTTTTCTAGGTCTGGCGCAATCGCCAAAAAGGCACCCGTTTCGCAAAGACGGCGCAGAATCCGCTTTGCCTCGCGTGTGATGGTTGCTTCGTCGGTGAATGAAATTCCCTGTCGAATTGGGGCTGTCATCAGGTCGCTATCCTCAGAATTGCTGTAGGAAAAAAGTACCCGCCCAAGCGTATGAAGGGCGGAATCGACCAGAGGATCGTCACGGCGCTGTTCAAAACGGCGAACCTGACGCGAAATCGTGGATGCATGGCACCCCGCTTCGCGCGCCAAGCCGCGGATTGAACATGCACCAACTGTGTGTGCGATATACCAATAGGCGGGATCAGGTATCCAAGCCGGACGAGGAAACCCCCCGTTTCCGTGTTGTTTGACGTCCCCAATCACACTCATCCCCTTGGTCGTGCTCAGCAGCTCCCGCCCGTCAAATATTTATGACTGATGAACACGTTAAGGTTGTCTTTCTTACCAAGACGTTAACGCAGGAGCCGTTGATTAGAATTGTCTTAAAAGGATAAATGTTATTGAAGCATCCGAACGGTGGATCGGCCCAAAACGCAACACCCGCTAGGGTTGTGTATCTCTTGTCAAATCAGACATTCAGGAGATTTCAGCATGACCGATCCAATCAGCATTCTGCACGCCATGCGCCGCCCCCGCCTTTTGATCCGGGCAGCGCGCTTTGGCATCGCAGATTACCGCCGAGAACGGGATCTTTCACGGCTGGTTAAACTCGCCCGCACACCAAGCCCAACCCATGCGCTGGGCGCGCTGTTAGAACAAGAGGAGCGGATGGAGGCAACGCGCCAAGCGGGCGATGCAAGCTATTCCATCGCCCGCCACGTTGAACTTCTTATCGCGATGATGGCCGAGGCCCGGCTTTTGCCGCGCCCCAAGCCAATGTCGCACTCTTAGATGAAAGAGTCCGCTGTCGAGGCCTTCTTTTCATCGATATAGGCGCGCAAAGCGCCAGCGATTTCGGGATCAAGGGCTGGCTGTTGGTAATCTGCCAACAGCTTGGCCACCCGCGCCGACGCAAGCGCCTGCGTGTCGCGCCCGCCGTCTTCGTCCCATGTTTCGAAGGGGCGATAATCAAACAAATTCGTCCGCCAGAACGCATCCTTAAAATGCGCCTGCGTGTGGGCGCATCCAAGGAAGTGCCCGCCGGGCCCAACTTCGCGGATTGCATCCATCGCCTGCGCCGGTTCGTCATATGCAACGCCAGCGGCAAGCTTATGCAGCGCGCCCAATTGATCGGCGTCCATCACGAATTTCTCGTAAGATGCGACAAGCCCACCTTCCAGCCAACCACAAGCGTGCAGCATGAAGTTAACGCCGCCCATCAAGGCTGCGTTCAAGGTGTTGGCAGATTCATACGCCGCCTGCGCATCCGGCAGCTTAGAGCCGCACAAGCCACCACCCGACCGGAACGGCAGGCCAAGACGGCGGGCAAGCTGCCCTGCCCCATACAGAATCTGGCTGGCTTCGGGGGTACCAAAGGTCGGCGCACCCGAGTTCATGTCGATGGAGGTTACAAACGCACCAAAGATCACCGGCGCACCGGGGTTCAACAGCTGTGAATAGGCAACCCCGGCCAGAACCTCTGCCAACACCTGTGTCAGGGTGCCCGCAACCGAAACCGGCGCCATCGCGCCACCCACGATGAACGGAGAGATAATGCAGGCCTGATTAGCTTCGGCATAAACCTTCAACGCGCCCATCATTGTCGCGTCGAACGTCAGTGGCGAGTTAATGTTGATCAGCGACGTCATCACCGTGCGGCCGTCAAGACCGCCAAACAGAATCTCGCACATTTCAACAGAATCTTGCGCGCGCGATGGTTCCGTGACCGACCCCATAAACGGCTTATCACTAAGCGTCATGTGGGCGTGCAGCATATCAAGGTGGCGCTTGTTCACGGGCACGTCGGTTGGTTCACACACGGTACCGCCCGAATGGTGCAGCCATTTGGACATATAGCCGAGTTTCACGAAATTACGGAAATCGTCCATCGTTGCATAACGACGACCACCATTGGCATCCCGCACGAATGGAGGGCCATAAACCGGGGCCAAAACCAACGATTTGCCACCGATTTCGACATTCCGTTCAGGGTTGCGCGCATGTTGGGTAAAACGGCTCGGGGCCGTTGCACAAAGTTTCCGCGCAAGGCCGCGTGGGATGTGAACGCGTTCACCGCGCACGTCGGCACCGGCGTCTTTCCACAGCTTCAACGCCTCGGGATTTTCAACGAAGGCGACGCCAATCTCTTCCAGAACGGTTTCGGCGTTGGCCTCGATCACCTCAATCGCTTCTGGGGTCAGAATTTCGAAATTAGGGATGTTCCGCTCGATGTACTTGGCGGCATCGATCTTTACCGCAGTCCTTTCGGCGCGACGGGCGGCACCGCCACCCCCTCTGCCCCGGCGACCCGTACGTGCAACTTCTACTTCGGCCATTCGAAACGCTCCTGAACTCTCAGTCGGGCGGCCCTTCGCAAACACCCGTTCTGCCAAGTTTCTATTCAGTTTCTCAAACGGGCAAAGGAATTTTTACGCCGCAATACCAGCCAAGTGCGACATCTATTAAGAAGGTTGACTCCACACATCCGAATATGTCGATCTGTAAGTGGGAGAAAAACACGCTGGCGAAAATCAGTCAGCCGGACGGGAGATGACAGAAAGCGGGCGCAAAAAGCAGCCCGCACAAGGGAGGAAAATCAATGACAAACGATAAATCGCGGGCGGCCGTAATGGTGCGCACCGCTGGGATAGCTGTTGCCTGGGCTTTGCTGGCCGCACCCGCCCAAGCGACAAACGGTTATATCGCAAACGGATACGGCGGTGGCTCCAAGGGGCTAGCTGGTGCAGGTGTCGCGGTTCCGACCGGGGTATTGGGATTGGCGCAAAACCCAGCGATGGGCCTGAAGGTTGGCAATCAGGCTGGGTTTTGCTTAACGACCTTTGCGCCCGAACGTGGGTTTGAAACATCGGGTGCCGGACCGCTGAGTAATGATGACTACAAAAGCGAAAATCCGATCTTTTTCATCCCATGTGGCGGTGCAAACTTTCAGCTTAACGAACGCAGTACACTTGGCTTATTCGTGTTCGGCAATGGCGGAATGAATACCGAATATAAGAGCAATGTCTTTTCCGCGTTTGGTGGAACCCCTCCCTTAGGCGTTAACCTTGAACAGCTCTTCATTTCTGCCAACTACAGCTATCAGGTCAATGACAGGCTGACCTTCGGAATTGCGCCCGTTGTTGCGATTCAAAGGTTCAGCGCGACTGGACTTGAACCCTTTGATAACGCGTTCTTTTCATCCGACCCCGGCAAGGTCACAAACAACGGCGATGATTGGTCAACCGGCGGCGGTTTTAACTTTGGCCTGCTTTATGAACCGACCTCGGAATGGGACATCGGACTCGCCTATCGCTCGCGTATGTATATGGAGCCATTCAACAAATACTCTGGCCTATTTGCAGAACAAGGTGACTTCGACATTCCCGCCGTTGCGACACTCGGCGCGGCCTATACCCCGGCAAAAGACGACCGGTTGACCATCACCGCAGAATACCAGCGCATCTTCTATAGCGATGTCGCGGCCATCGCCAATTCCAACGCAACCGCAGATGCCCTGTTCGCGGGGCTTGGCAATGATGACGGTGCCGGCTTTGGCTGGGGCGATATGGATGTCGTGCGCGTTGGGGCCATCTATCGGCCAGATGATAAATGGACCCTGCGTGGCGGCCTTAGCTATGCAAGCCAGTTCACCGACAAAGAAGAGGCGTTGTTAAACGTCTTAGCCCCGGCAACGCCCCAGTGGCACGCCTCTGTCGGGGCAAGCTATAAGGTGAATGATCGCTGGGGGATTACTGGGTCGTTCACCCACGCGTTCAGTAACACTGTTACGGGCACGAACGACGTTCTGGCACCAAATCAGGCGATCGACCTTAAGATGGTTCAGAACGAATTTGCCCTTGGGGCGACGTATCGCTGGTAAAGATTGCACCGCGCTGCCGTAAATGTGGCGCGGTGCCCCTTGCACGAATCCGGTCTCGGGCATATCAGCCGGTACATGACATCCACATCACACGACCGCCTTCTTATCATCGACTTCGGCAGCCAGGTTACGCAGCTTATCGCGCGCCGCCTGCGCGAGTTGAATGTCTATTGTGAAATTCACCCGTTTCAGAACGTCACCGACGCCTTCCTGAAAGAGTTCGCGCCCAAAGCCGTGATCTTTTCCGGTGGCCCGGCCAGCGTGATCGACGAAAACTCGCCCCGCCCGCCGGAAAGCGTGTTCGATCTAGGCGTTCCGATCCTTGGCATCTGCTATGGCCAACAGGTCATGATGCATATGCTGGGCGGCAAAGTTGAACGTGGCCATGGCACCGCCGAATTTGGTCGCGCCTATGTTACGCCCGCCGATGCACGGATTGACCTGCTGACCGGCTGGTTCCTTGAAGAAAAAGAACAGGTCTGGATGAGCCATGGCGACCACGTGTCCGCCATCGCACCGGGGTTTGAGGTTTACGGAACCTCCCCCAATGCGCCGTTCGCCATTACCGCCGATCTGAACCGCAACTTCTTTGCCGTTCAGTTCCACCCCGAGGTGCACCACACCCCGAACGGCAAGACGCTGTATGAAAACTTCGTCAAACTTGCCGGTTTCGAAGGTGACTGGACGATGGGTGCCTATCGCGAAGAAGCCATTCGCAAGATCCGCGAACAGGTTGGCGATAAGAAAGTCATCTGTGCGCTATCCGGTGGTGTCGATTCCTCGGTTGCGGCCGTATTGCTTCACGAAGCCATTGGCGACCAGCTGACCTGTGTGTTTGTCGATCACGGCCTTCTGCGCCAGAACGAGGCCGAAGAAGTCGTCGGCATGTTCCGCGAACACTATAACCTGCCGCTGATCCACGCTGATGAAAGCGAACTGTTCCTTGGCGAACTTGACGGCGTTTCTGACCCAGAAACCAAGCGTAAGATCATCGGCAAGCTGTTCATCGACGTCTTCCAGAAATACGCGAACACGATTGAGGGCGCTGAATTCCTGGCCCAAGGCACGCTGTACCCTGACGTGATCGAATCCGTCAGCTTTTCTGGCGGGCCATCGGTGACCATCAAATCGCACCACAACGTTGGCGGTTTGCCTGAAAAGATGGGCCTGAAGCTGGTCGAACCTCTGCGCGAGCTGTTCAAGGATGAAGTGCGCGCGCTGGGCCATGAACTGGGCCTTCCGGCCAGCTTTATCGGCCGCCACCCCTTCCCCGGCCCCGGCCTTGCCATCCGCTGCCCGGGTGAAATTACCCGCGAAAAACTAGAGATTTTGCGCAAAGCCGACGCTGTTTACATCGATCAGATCCGCAAGCACGGGCTGTATGATGAAATCTGGCAGGCCTTCGTTGCGATCCTTCCGGTTCGTACCGTTGGCGTGATGGGCGATGGGCGGACGTATGACTTTGCCTGCGCGCTGCGCGCGGTAACCTCGGTCGATGGGATGACGGCGGATTATTATCCGTTCAGCCACGAATTCCTTGGTGAAACCGCCACGCGGATCATCAACGAGGTGAAGGGGATCAACCGCGTCACTTATGACGTGACCTCCAAACCGCCCGGCACGATCGAGTGGGAATAAATCCCCCCCAAACATAGTGTGAGCAGGTTTTAGCCATTCATCCAAAACCTGCTCACATCGTTAACAAACCTTTAAAAATTGATGCCACAAAGGCCCCAAGCATATTGCTGCAGACGTCGGGGCGCTCTTCTCTGGTTCTTCTTTTGTGTTTCTGTTCCCGCTCACCGGCTTACCAACGGATACCTCAGGAGTCCCTGAATGTTGCGCATCTTCGGATGTCGAGATTGTGGTCATAAGATGCGACTGGCTGGCAGTCGCTGTGGCTATTGTCGTGCGCCCAAGGAAATCACCCAACGCGTCTTTCCTTATGCAGTCTCTTTAACCGTTTTTCTGTTGGGCGTGGCCCTGTTGTTGGCGGGTTAGCCCCTTCCCTTGTCCTCAGCATTTGCCTAGCCTCGGCACCAACGGCTGAAAGGGGCGCTGAATTGCAAAACACCGATACGGCGCCTTCGACTGCCCAGCCAATGCTGTTTCGCGCCGCGTTATGGATGGTCGGCGCGATCCTTGCCTTTTCATCCATGGCAATTGCGGGCCGGGTTGTTCGCACAGGGTTAGACACGTTTGAGCTGATGCTCTATCGATCCTTGATTGGCATTGTTCTGGTGCTGATCTTTGCAGGTTCCGCTGGCACGCTGCGCCAAATCAGCCACCGCCGCCTTGGGCTGCACCTTGTTCGCAACATCAGCCACTTCGCGGGCCAAAACCTTTGGTTCTTTGCGCTTCCGCTTATTCCGCTGGCTCAGCTATTTGCGTTGGAATTCACCGCGCCGCTGTGGGTGGCCCTACTTGCCCCGATCATCATCGCCGAGCGTCTGACGCGTACGCGCGCGCTTGCCGCGATCCTTGGGTTCGTGGGCATCCTGATCATCGTTCGCCCCGACACGGCCAGTTTGAATGCGGGCACGATCGCCGCCGCCAGTTGCGCCATATGTTTTGCGGGATCCGCGCTGTTTACGAAGCGTCTGACGCAGACCGAAACGATCACCTGCATTCTGTTTTGGCTAACCTTCATGCAGGCGATCTTGGGTCTGGGATGTTCCTTCATTGATGGCGAACTGACCCTTCCACAAATGGCGCATGTGCCGTGGCTGGCGCTTATCGGTGCTGCCGGCTTGGCTGCGCATTTTTGCCTGACGCGCGCCCTTTCAATTGCCCCGGCAAGTGTGGTCATGCCAATCGACTTTGCGCGCCTTCCGGTCATTGCTATCGTCGGAATGTTGTTTTACGACGAAGTCCTTCAACCAGAGGTATTCGTGGGGGCGGCCGTGATCTTCTATGCAAATTCACTGAATTTACGGCCCAAAGCGACGCCTCGAAGCAACTAACTGATAAAGATTCAACTGTTACCGTAGCGTTACGTTTCATCAGCGATTGACTGATAAATTTTTCGCGATGTAGCGTTGGAAACCACTCACACAACACTATGGGAAGAAGAAAATGCACAGACTACTGGGAGGAGCAGCGCTGTCCGCGCTGTGTGCAGGATCCGCTCTTGCTGGTGGCGTTGAACGCTCCAGCCAATCGACCGCGATCCTATTCGAGCAAGGAACACATGCAGAGCTGACGTTCGGCGTTGTAGCGCCAGACGTAAGCGGCAAACAGGTTGGCGACATCGGCTTTCTTGGCGTGCAAGACGGTTCGTCCACCGGCAACGTTGCTGGCAGCTATCTAAGCGCATCCGCAGGTTTCAAAACCTCGCTCAGCGACGAAATCGACGTTGCTCTGATCATCGACTCGCCCATCGGCGCTGACGTCGATTATTCCGAACCGCTTTACCTTTATGGCGTTGGCGCCGGTTCTCAAGCGTCGATCGACTCGACAGCTTTGACTGCGCTTGTACGTTACAAACTGCCTTCCAACTTCAGCGTATTCGGTGGTCTGCGTAACCAGACAACATCTGGCGAAGTGTCGCTTTTCACCGGCTACACGATGGAAACAACAACCGAGTCTGATCTTGGGTATGTTGTCGGTGCAGCTTGGGAAAAGCCCGAAATCGCTGCGCGCGTCGCACTGACCTACAACTCTTCGATCACGCATGAATTCACTGCGACCGAAGGTGCAAGTACCACCACGTTCTCGACCGAGAACCCGCAGTCGGTGAACCTTGAGTTCCAGACAGGCGTTGCGGCTGACACGTTGCTGTTCGGTTCCGTCCGTTGGGTTGACTGGACAAACTTCGACATCAGCCCAGATGGCTATGCAGCTTTGACAGGCGGCGACTCTCTCGTTTCCTACAGCGAAGATTCGATCACCTACAATTTGGGTCTGGGCCGTCGTTTCAACGAAACATGGTCTGGCGCGCTTACTCTGGGCTACGAAGAAGCACAGGGCGGGTTCGCAGCGAACCTTGGTCCAACTGATGGCTACACCAGCATTGGCATGGCCGTGTCCTACACAGAGGGCAACATGACCATCACTGGCGGCGCGCGCTATATCTGGATCGGCGATGCCGAAACAGAATCGCCGCTGATTCCGGGCGCAACACAGGGCGATTTCACCGACAACAACGGTGTCGCAGTTGGCGTCAAGATGGCCTACAAATTCTGATCTCTGATCAGAGCGACGACAAAGAAGGCCCCGCAGCATCGCGGGGCCTTTTTCATTGCGCAACTTTCGGGTCGCCTGCGCCCGTTTGGGTCAGTAGCATTTCCAGATGAATGGGCAAAAATCACTCTCTTCGCGCGCATGGGCCGAACTGCTTTTATTGTCCGTCATTTGGGGCGGATCTTTCCTGTCTATTCGGGTGGCGCTGAACGAACTTGGGGTCTTCACCTCGGTTGCGCATCGCGTCGGTTGGGCCGCACTGGTGCTGTGGGTCGTCGTTGTGGCAAGGCGCTTACCCCTGCCCCGATCACCGCGCGTCTGGTTGGCATTTCTTGTCATGGGGCTGCTTAACAACGTTATTCCCTTTACGCTGATGGCGTGGGGACAGCTTCATATTGAAACCGGCTTAACGTCGATCCTGAATGCCACAACCGCAATTTTCGGCGTCATCTTGGCCGCGATCGCATTCAGTGACGAACAACTGACACCACGCAAGGCCGTGGGCGTCGGGCTGGGCTTTCTTGGCGTCGCCACGGCCATTGGCTTGGGAAACCTGACGCGGCTTGACCCACGTTCCTTGGCCCAGCTTGCGGTGGTCGGCGGCACGTTTTCATACGCTTGTGCAAGTGTGTGGGCGCGAAAGACGCTTTCTGGCATGCCCCCTCAGATGGCTGCAGCGGGCATGTTGACCGCGTCGGCCTTGGTGATGCTTCCGCTGGCGTGGCACCTTGAGGGGCCCTTCACCATGTCGCTAAACTTGGCCACCTGGGTTGCCGTCGGGTATTACGCAATCATCGCCACAGCCTTTGCCTATCTTCTGTATTACCGCGTGCTTGCCATGGCGGGCAGCGGCAACCTGATGCTGTGCACCCTTATCATCCCACCTGTCGCGATCACCCTTGGCGCGATCGTCCTTGACGAAGCCCTTTCGGCCCGTGCCTACGCCGGTTTTGCGATTTTGGCGCTTGGCCTCGTCATCCTTGATGGGCGCATCATTCGCGCGCTTCGGCGCAATACCATTTGACCACCCCGGCACCGCTGGCTACCAAACACCGCAGGCTAAGGGGAACGGCGGATGATCTATCAATCGGCAAAAGACTGGATGGCGGCTGAAAAGAAGCGTGTGCTGCTGTTCGGCATGTCTGGGCTGGGCAAAACGCATTTGTCCAACATGCTTCGCGGCTCTGGCAAGTGGTTTCACTATTCCATCGATTACCGCATCGGCACGCGCTATATGGGCGAACATATCGCTGACAACTTCAAACGCGAGGCAATGCGCGTTCCGTTGCTGCGCGAACTGTTGATGACCGACAGCGTGTTCATCCAATCCAACATCACCTTCAACAACCTTGCGCCCCTGTCGACCTATCTGGGCAAACCGGGAAACCCACAGCTGGGCGGCCTGCCTTTCGCTGAATACCTGAAACGTCAGCAACAACACCGCGATGCCGAAATCTCGGCCCTGTTGGATACCCCTCATTTCGTGTCCCGCGCGAACGAGCTGTATGGCTATGACAACTTCGTCTGCGATTCAGGTGGGTCAATTTGCGAAGTCGTTTCACCCGAAGATCCCGATGACGCGGTCCTGAAAACCCTGTCTGATAACGTGCTGATGGTCTGGATTGAGGGCAGCGAGGCCCACACCGAAGAGCTTATCCGCCGCTTCGATAAAGCGCCTAAGCCGATGTATTATCAACCGGCGTTTCTGCAGGATGCGTGGGATGAATACCTTAGTAAAAACAAAGTGTCAGAAGACGACGTTAACCCTGACGACTTCGTTCGCTGGACATATTCACGGGCGCTGGCACATCGCCAGCCACGCTATGCGGCTATGGCGAAAAACTGGGGCGTAAAGGTCAGTGCACATGATGTGGCAAAGGTCACATCCCCGGCCCAGTTCGAAACCCTCATCGCCCAAGCCCTTGAGGAAAGATAGAAAACGAACTATCTGACGTCTCCCTCTAACAGGATAAATCCAATGCCGATCAAACTTCCCTCCGACCTACCCGCCTTTGACGTGCTGACGCGCGAGGGTGTGATGGTTATGGGCGAAGGGCGCGCGGCACTTCAGGATATCCGGCCTTTGCGCATCGGGTTGCTGAACCTGATGCCCAAAAAGATTCAGACGGAAACTCAATTCGCCCGGCTGGTCGGCGCGACGCCGTTGCAGATTGAATTCAGCCTTATCCGGATGAGCGAACATCAGACCAAGAACACCACTGCTGAACATATGGAGGCGTTCTATCGCACGTTTTCCGAGGTCCGCGCCTCTGGTGAAAAATTCGACGGTCTGATCATCACGGGCGCCCCCATCGAACATCTGCCATTCGAAGAGGTAACTTACTGGGATGAGCTGAAGGACGTCTTTGAATGGACCCAAAGCCACGTGCACTCCACATTTGCGGTGTGCTGGGGCGGCATGGCCATGATCAATTACTTCCACGGCGTGAAAAAGCACATGCTGGACCACAAGGCATTTGGCTGTTTCCGCCACCGCAACCTTGCGCCAGCGTCGCCATACCTGCGCGGGTTCTCTGACGATTGCGTCATTCCTGTCAGCCGCTGGACCGAAGTGCTTCAGGCTGAGATTGACGCCGTGCCTGGCCTGAACACCTTGCTGGGCAGCGACGAAGTCGGCCCCTGTCTGGTCGAAGATCCGGGCCACCGGGCGCTCTATATCTTCAACCACATTGAATACGACAGTGACACGCTGAAGCAGGAATATGATCGGGATGTCGACAACGGTACCGAAATCAATGTTCCACAAAACTATTACCCGGATGATGACCCGTCGATGCCGCCGCAAAACCGCTGGCGAAGCCACGCGCATCTGCTCTATGGCAACTGGATAAACGAGATTTACCAGACAACCAGCTATGACATGACCAAAATCGGCACTTAGCGGCCCTGCCTCATGCCGGATTGCGCTGGCCCTTGCAATCGCCATACTGGTCCGACGACGACAAGGAGACGACCATGAGCCTGCCATTCGACGGGGCGATCAGCGCATTTTTCAACGATGACGCGCCCAAAAACATTCGCACGACCATCAAAGATGCCGGGAAAAAGGATATCCTGTCATCGTCGTTTCCTTACGACGAACGGATGGATCGTGAGGATTACGAAGAACAGCTTGAGGCGCTGCAAATCGAACTGGTCAAGCTTCAGGCCCATGTGAAGGAAAGCGGTCAGCGGATCGCCATCGTTTTCGAAGGGCGCGACGCGGCCGGAAAAGGCGGCACTATCAAACGCTTCCGCGAAAACCTTAATCCGCGTGTCGCGCGGGTGGTTGCCCTGTCAAAGCCATCGGACAAAGAAGCAAGCCAATGGTATTTCCAGCGCTACATCGAAGAACTGCCATCGGGCGGTGAAATCGTACTGTTCGATCGCAGCTGGTACAACCGGGGCGTTGTTGAACATGTGTTTGAGTTCTGCACACCAGACCAGCGCCAACACTTTTTCCGCCAAGTCCCAGACTTTGAAAAGATGTTGGTGGATGAAGGGATTCACCTTGTCAAACTGTGGCTAAACGTTGGACGTGCAGAACAGCTTCGCCGGTTCTTGCAACGCGAACAAGACCCGCTAAAGCACTGGAAATTAAGCTGGATTGACGTTGAAGGCCTGAAGCGTTGGGATGCCTATTCCGATGCGATCAAAAAAACCTTTGCGCAAAGCAATACGGATCATGCGCCATGGACGATCGTCAGGTCCGACGACAAGCGCCGCGCCCGCCTTGCGGCGATCCGCCAAGTGCTGTCCGGCATCGACTATGCCGGGAAAGACAAAAAAGTCGTCGGCACGCCCGATCCCAAGATTTGCGGAGGCCCCGAGCTCTGGGATGCCTAAACGCGGTTATCATCACGGCAATCTGAAACAGGCATTGGTCGATGCAGCCCTAATCCTGATTGAAGAAAAAGGCCCGCAAGGTTTCACCCTGTCCGAAGCAGCCAAGGCCGCTGGCGTCACGCCTGCAGCCGTCTATCGCCATTTCGAAGGCCGCGAAAACCTGATCGCGGAAACCGCGCGTCAAGGCTATGAAATCTTCGCCGATCTGATGGAATACGCCTATGAAAAGGGCCAGCCATCCGCCCTCGCCTCGTTCGAGGCGACAGGCCGCGCGTATCTGGCCTTCGCGCGTAAACATCCCGGTCACTATATGGCGATGTTTGAAAGCGGAATTTCCGTGAATGCCAGCCCCGAACTTGCTCGTGTTGCCGCGCGTGCCAGCGGCATTCTTGAAAAAGCCGCCGCAGAGCTTTCACAGCACATTCCCGAAGACAAACGCCCGCCAGCGGCGATGTTTTCGGCCCATATCTGGGCATTAAGCCATGGCGTTGTCGAACTTTACGCCCGCGGCACACCCGGTGCGCGCACGCCATTCCCGCCTGACGAACTGCTTGAAAGCGGCATCGGGATATACCTACGCGGACTTGGCCTTATCCCGCCTGACGACTAGCCCCCGCTGACCTGAGAGGCCTAACGAAACAGCACCAGCGCGCCGGGGTTCCACGCAATACGCGCGCGTGTACCGATTTCCAGAACTGGCCGCCCAAACAAGTTGCGCATCGATATGCGCACCGGCGTTTCAGCCCCATCTAGCCTGACATCGTAATAGGTCATGTCGCCGTAATAGACGACCTCCTCAACGACGCCCTGCGCGATGTGATCATTGCTCGTCTGACCTTCGTACAGGATGGTAAGCGTTTCGGGGCGAAAGCCGACGCTCGTTCCCCCATTGGCCCCCGCCAACGGCGCCTGATCGGTGCCAATTTCAACCCGCCCAAGCCCGTTCACTTCGATTTCGATACGGTCGCCGCTTTCTGACAAGACGCTTGCGGGTAAGAAGTTCATCACACCGATGAAGTCCGCGACACGGCGCGAATTTGGCCGGCGATAAAGAACCTCGGGATCGTCCATCTGCGCGATCTCTCCATCAAACATGACGGCGATCCTGTCGGACATGACCAAGGCCTCTTCCTGATCATGGGTCACTAGGATGAAGGTGATGCCCACATGCCGCTGAAGCTTAATCAGCTCCACCTGCATCTGGTCGCGCATCTTTTTATCCAGCGCGGACAATGGCTCATCCAGCAACAGCACCTTGGGCTTCAGGATAAGCGCCCGTGCCAAGGCAACCCGTTGGCGCTGCCCACCAGACAGCGCATGGGCCGCGCGTTTGCCAAAACCATCAAGCCCGACCATTTCCAAAGCCTCGCCCACCAGAACCTCTTTGGCCTGACGGTTCAGATCGGTACGGCGGCGCAGCCCATAGCCGACATTTTCGGCGACGGTAAGATGCGGGAAGATCGCGTAGGACTGGAAGACCATGTTCGTCGGGCGCAGGTTGGCGGGAACACCGGCCATGTCTTTGCCATCGATCAGCACAGCGCCCGAGGTGACCCCCTCAAACCCGGCGATGGTGCGCAAAAGCGTGGTCTTGCCACAGCCCGATGGCCCAAGCAGCGAAAAGAACTCTCCCTGCCCGATGTCCGCCGTGATCCCACGCAGCGCATGGTATTCGCCATAGTGTTTCTGCACGTCGCGCAGTTCGATGATAGGTTGCGTCACAGAAAGCCCCCAGTGTCCTTCCCACCGGCCCGCGCGATTCCGCGCCGCCGGAAATATTCAGCCATCGTCAGCAGGATGATCGACAACAGCACAAGTATCGTTCCCAACGCCATCACAACCGGTATCTTCTGTGGGAATCTAAGTTGGCTCCACAGGTAAACCGGCAATGTTGGTTCTGCGCCCGTCAGGAAAAACGCGATGATGAATTCATCCAGCGAAATCGTGAACCCGATCAACAGCGAAGAGATGATCCCCGGCATAACCAGTGGCAGCGTGATCAGGCGGAACGTGCTCCATGGGGTTTCGCCCAGATCATAGGATGCCTCTTCCATGGACATATCCAGATTTTGGAACGCTGAATTCAGGATCGCGATGGAAAACGGCGTACAGATAAGCACATGACCCAAGATCACCGTCCAAGCGCCAAGGCTTAGGCCAAGCTGCAAAAGGACAACCAACAACGACACGGCCACGATGATCTCTGGCAAAACCAGCGGAAGCATGATCGCACCCATGATCCCCTTTTTTCCGGGAAACTGATACCGCGCCGCGGCGCGCGCCGCGCAGACACCCAGAACTGTGGAAACCACCGCCGTTGTGACCGCGATAAGCAGGCTGTTCAATACCGCGCTATGAAGCGCAGGAATGGTCGCAAGTTCGCTGAACCATTGGGTCGTGAACCCTTTCAACGGAAAGGCAATGATCGTGGCGTCGTTAAACGCGAAGATCGGCAACAAGATGATCGGGGCGTATAGGAACAGCAAATACCCGATTGCATAGATTTTCAGCCAACCGCCCTTCATTTCTGGCCTCGCAAGAATTTACGGTTAAGCCCGACAAACACCAAAGAGATCGCCGTGACGATCAGCATCGCCAGCACCGCAAGTGTGGCCCCCATCGGGGCATTGTTAAGCTTAAGGAATTGGGTCTGGATCATATTCGCGATCATCAGCCCGTTCGGGCCACCAACAAGCCGGGGCGTCACGTAATCCCCAATTGTCGGAATAAAGACGATCAAGACCGCGGCAATCACGCCCGGCATCGCCAATGGCAGCGTCACCCGGAAGAAAGTTGTCACTTTGCTTTCCCCCAGATCAAGCGAGGCTTCGAGCAGAGACCGGTCGATCTTTTCCAGCGCAACGAAGATCGGCAAGATGGCGAACGGCGCAAAGGCATGGGCCAGTGTGATGACAACCGCATTGGCATTGTACAAGATGAACGTCAGAGGTTCATCAATAATTCCAACACCTTGCAGTGTGGTGTTCAGAACACCGTTGTAGCCTAGGATGACTTTCCAAAGGAAAACCCGGATCAGGTATGACGTCCAGAACGGGATCGTGATCAGAAAGATCCAAAGCGATTTCCGCTCTTTCGGAACGTGGAACGACACGAAATAGGCGATGGGAAAGGCCAGCAAAACCGTCGCCAATGTCACCGCTGCCGAGATGCGGACAGAACGGAACATCAGCTCACGATACAACGGTTCGCTCAGCGCCTCGCGGTAGTTCTTAAGCGTCCATGTCTTGTCGATGGTCAGGTAATCTTGCGTCCAGAAGCTGAACGCAAAAATTGCGGCCAAGGGGACAGCCAGAAGCAGAAGCGCGTATAGGGCTGTTGGGCTGACCAGCAAATAGCCTCTCGCCGCATCGCTCCTAAGATATTGCCGCAGTTTCATGTGGCCTGTGTCTCTCCTCATTCGTTGATTCGATCATGGGAAGAATTTTGGCAAGGCTCAAGTGGTTGCGTGCATCGCACTGTCACATTTCATCGTTTCACGGCGTTTGCCACTGCAACTGGCCCTACGAAAAAGGCCCAGCACTTGGCCGGGCCTTTTCCAATTCTTTGACGAAGCGATTAACGCTTGGAGAACTGGAAGCTACGACGCGCTTTGCGGCGACCGAACTTCTTACGTTCAACAACGCGGCTATCGCGTGTCAGGAAGCCAGCAGCTTTCAACGATGCGCGCAGTGCGGGATCGTAAAGTTGCAGGGCTTTGGAAATGCCGTGCTTAACCGCACCAGCCTGACCGGAAAGGCCACCGCCCTTGACGGTTGCGTTCACGTCGAACTGGTCTTCAACACCAGCAACAGTGAACGGCTGACGCAGGATCATCTGCAGAACTGGACGCGCGAAATACGCGTTCATTTCTTTGCCGTTTACGACAACTTTGCCGGAACCTGGCTTGATCCAAACACGGGCAACAGCGTCTTTACGCTTACCAGTGGCATAAGAACGACCCAGTTCGTCACGAACAGGCTCACGGGGCGCGGCGATCTCAAGAACAGCAGCTTCACCAGAAACAACTTCGTTCAGATCGTCGAGGGATTTGATTTCTTCGGCCATCATGCGCTCCGGGTGTTCTTCGAGTTCATGGATTTTACATCCAGCACTTCGGGCGACTGTGCCTCGTGCGGGTGCTCGGCGCCTGCGTAAACGCGCAGATTTGTCATCTGCTGGCGGGACAGGCGGTTACCAGGAAGCATGCGCTGAACAGCTTTGGTAACAACACGCTCTGGATAGTCACCTTCCAGAATCTGACGCGCGGTGCGGTGCTTGATGCCGCCCGGGTGGCCAGTGTGCCAGTAATATTTCTTGTCGTCGCGTTTCTTGCCAGTCATCTGCACCTTGTCGGCGTTGATGATGATGACATTGTCGCCCATGTCCATGTTCGGCGTGAAAGACGCCTTGTGCTTGCCGCGCAAGCGCATAGCAACGATCGAAGCAAGACGGCCCAGAACAACGCCTTCAGCGTCGATCAGGATCCACTTCTTGTCGATATCTGCTGGTGTCGCAGAGAAGGTTTTCATGTGTCGTGCCCTATTGGCTAAGGTCATGGGGTGCCCTAAAGCCCCCCGGTATCTTGGATGGATGTGTTCTAAGGATTTCCCGCACGCAGTCAAGCGCCGCAATCCCGTATTAATCGTTTGTTTTCATGTGGTTAAAAAATAGGTATCATTATACCCCAATATTTAACCCCGAAAATCGGATATTTACCCACCAGAAACCCAGCACACACCGATCACCTAGAAGCACTGCGCCGACCGCACCCATCATCGGTTGCCCTTCATCAGCCTTCTTTTAACATGGGGTCAATGCCTATTCCACGCAAACGCTCGCTTCCAAACAAGATGACGAAGGGCTCTTTTGCAGTTCACATAGCGGCGCTTGCGCGCATGCTTTTTAGCTGCATCGACACGTTGCAGGATGATTTGCTTCTCAGACAAAGGGCATAATGAAAGTTCGCCATGGATACGAACGGCTGACTTGGGCAAAGCAAACAGAAAAATCACGCGCAGGCCTTTCATATTTGATAGACTCTTATGATGCTATGGCCACACAGACGGATTGATTAGATGACGTTTTCGCAACATCACTTTCAGTTATGAAACAAACGCCCTCACTCGACAGTTACGCGCTGTTCATTGCCGTGGCCGATTCCGGTGGTTTGGCGGGGGCCGCGCGCGCGACCGGTGTCAGCGTGCCAACGCTAAGCCGCAAAATGGCGGATCTAGAAAGCATTCTTGGACAGCACCTGTTCGCACGCGGGCCACGCGGCTATGCGCTGACCGCGGCCGGTCGCGCGTTGCTAGACGAAGCCGAGGGCCTTCGTGATATTGCATCCCGACTAACTGCGTTTTCACAATCCGATAAGCCCATGCAGGTTCGCGTAACCGCCGGGCAATGGACTTCGCAATTTCTGGCACGCCACATCACAAAAATATGGTCACCAGATGCCGAATGGGTTCCTGCCTTTATTGCCTCAAATGCACGGGTGGATATCGCAAGGCGCGAAGCCGATATTGGAATCCGCAACAAACGCCCCGATCAAAGCTGGCTGGCCGGGCGTAAGACCATGACGATCGACTATGCCGCCTTCGCGCTATCCCCGGATGCGACGGGTTACATCACTTTAACGGAAAGCACCGCAACAACCCCATCAGAACGCTGGCTAAGGCAGAATCATAGCGACGAAATCATCACCACCGCGAACAACGCCCGGCTTGCACTGGATCTGGCGCTTGCTGGTGTCGGTCGGGTCATTCTGCCAACGTTCGCGTCAAGCACATACCCGGCGTTGCAACAAGTTGGCCCACCCATCAAAGAGATCAGGCACGAAGAATGGCTGGTTTGTCATCACGACGCACGCCACGACCCGCCAATCCGACAAGCGCTTGATGCATTTCACACCCTGCTCAGTGATCGCAGCCTACGCCCCGAAGCGGCATTGTGAACAGATGAACGGCGCACATGATGAACGCAAAATTGGCACTTAACGCAGCCCGCGCACACTCAGCGTGCAGCTCAACCACTGGAACCGTTACATAGCCGCTGCTAAATAGGCCTCCTCGACTTTCGGCTGAAGGAGTGTCCCAATGCCGCCCATTATTTCCGTTTCGAACCTCAACAAGTCCTACGCCAGCGGCACAGTTGCCCTTGATGATGTATCGCTTGATATAGAACAGGGTGAAATCCTTGCTTTGCTTGGCCCGAATGGCGCCGGCAAGACGACCCTGATTTCGACCATCTGCGGATTGGTCACGCCCACGTCCGGTACAGTTACCGTCGGCGGGCACGACATCGCGACCGAGTTTCGCGCCGCGCGCAGTTTGATTGGCCTTGTCCCGCAGGAAATCACGATCGAACCATTCGAAACCGTCCTGAACACCGCAAAGTTTTCCCGCGGTTTATTCGGCAAAAAGCGCGACGATGCGTATCTTGAAAAGGTTCTGCGCTCTCTTTCCCTTTGGGATAAAAAAGACAGCCGCAACATGGAACTGTCAGGCGGCATGAAACGCCGCGTGCTGATTGCCAAGGCGCTAAGCCACAACCCGCGCGTTCTGTTTCTGGACGAACCGACAGCCGGCGTTGACGTCGGCCTGCGCCGCGAGATGTGGGAGCTGGTGAAAGAACTGCGCGCCGAAGGCGTGACCATCATCCTAACGACCCACTATATCGAAGAAGCCGAAATGATGGCCGACCGGATAGGTGTGATCAACAAGGGCCGCCTGTTGCTGGTCGAAGAAAAAGACAAGCTGATGAAGCAGCTAGGCCGCAAGCATCTGAAGATGGAGCTTCAATCCCCCATCACCACCCTTCCCGACAGCCTTGCAGATTATGCGCTGACCTTGGCCGACGATGGTGGCACGCTGATCTATGACTATGACACCCAAGCCGAACGCACGGGCATAACGCGGCTGATTGCGGACCTTGCCGCGGCGGGTATCTCTGTTCGGGATCTGGACAGTCAGCAAAGCTCTCTCGAAGAAGTATTTATGACCCTGCTAGAGGGAGAAGTCGCATGAATTGGCGTTCCATCTGGGCAATCTATCAATTCGAAATGGCCCGCACCTTCCGGACAATCGCGCAGTCCGTTCTATCGCCGGTGATTTCTACCGTCCTTTATTTCGTTGTCTTTGGATCTGCCATCGGAAGCCGTATCGATGCGGTTGACGGGATCAGCTATGGCGCCTTTATCGTGCCGGGCCTGATTATGCTGACACTGTTGCAGCAATCCGTGTCCAACGCATCGTTCGGTATCTATTTCCCGAAATTCATCGGCACGATGTACGAACTGCTTTCGGCCCCGATGTCTTTCATCGAAATCGTGATGGGTTATGTCGGCGCAGCGGCAACAAAGGCGGTGATGATCGCGCTGATCATCCTTGCGACCTCGGCGTTGTTTGTGGACCTGCGGATCGAACATCCGTTCTGGATGCTTGCATTTCTGTTACTGACGGCTCTGTCATTCTCGTTGCTGGGCTTCATCATTGGGATATGGGCCAAAAGCTTTGAACAGTTGCAATTGATCCCCTTGCTGGTCATCACCCCGCTCGTGTTTCTTGGGGGCGCGTTTTATTCCGCTTCGATGCTGCCGCCCTTCTGGGAGGTTGTGACCAAGTTCAACCCCGTCCTTTATCTTGTGTCGGGGTTCCGCTGGTCGTTCTTTGGCGTTGCGGATGTTCCTGTCGGGATCTCGCTTTTTGCGGTCACGGGGTTCTTGTTGCTGTGCCTTGGATTCATTTGGTGGATCTTCCGCACCGGCTGGCGCCTGCGCGAGTAACAAACAGTTCCGCTGATAGGCTTGTCGCGCTAGGCTTGGGGCATGTTTCGTGTCCTAAGCCACCCTGTTTACGCGCGGCTGTTCATGGCACAGGTCATTGCCCTGACCGGGACGGGCCTGTTGACCGTTGCCTTGGGCCTGCTGGCCTTTGATTTGGCCGGGGCGCAGGCGGGCGCGGTGCTGGGAACCGCCTATGCGATTAAGATGGTGGCCTATGTCGGGCTATCCCCTATTGCGGCGGCGTTGACCGAACACCTTCCTCGTAAGGCGGTTCTGATTGGCGCAGATGTCATTCGGGCGGCGGTCGCCCTGTTGTTGCCCTTCATCGACGCCGTTTGGCAAATCTACGCGCTGATCTTCATCCTTCAGGCGGCCTCGGCCACGTTCACACCGGCGTTTCAGGCGACCATCCCAGACATTTTATCGGATGAGGCAGAATACACCAAGGCGCTGTCGCTCTCTCGGTTGGCCTATGACCTTGAAAACCTGCTTAGCCCGGCATTGGCGGGGATGTTGCTGGCCGTTGTCAGCTATCACTGGTTGTTCGCCGGAACCGTGTTTGGCTTCGTCGGTTCGGCCTTGTTGGTCGCGATTGCGGCCCTGCCCCGAAGATCGGCCAGCAAAACCACACGCCCCTTCCGCGAACGACTAACGCGAGGCACCCGCATTTACCTTGCCACCCCACGCTTGCGCGGCTTGTTGGCGCTGACGCTTACCGCAGCCTCCAGCAGCGCCTTTGTGTTGGTCAATACAGTCGTCGTGGTCCGCGCGGGGTACGGCTTGGACGATGCGCATCTGGCCTATGCACTTGCCGCTTTCGGTGCGGGTTCGATGATCTCAGCGCTGTCCCTACCCCGATTGCTGGAAAACCGCCGCGATCGGTCGGTGATGGTGCCCGCCGGGGCGGCACTGGCGCTGGGCACGTTGGCCCTGTCCGCCTATATGTTCACGGCTGGCTTACCCAGTTGGCCCGCGTTTCTGATAACCTGGGGCCTGTTCGGGTTACTATACGCCGCGATCATGACCCCCTCGGGCCGTCTGTTGCGCCGCTCTGCCCACCCGGCTGATCGTCAGGCGGTGTTCACGGCGCAATTTGCCCTATCCCATGCCTGTTGGCTGGTCGCTTACCCTGTGGCGGGTTGGGTTGGTCAGGGGCTGGGCCTGCCGTCCGCCTTGGCGGTTCTGGGCGTGATCGGCCTGATAGGCGCCATCGCCGCGCGCCGCCTATGGCCCGTTGATCAACCCGAAGACTTTGAACACAGCCACGCCGACCTGCCGCCCGATCATCCGCACCTGAAAGACCATCCAGCGCAGAACAAACGCCACACGCACGCGTTCGTCATTGATGATGAACACCGCGTTTGGCCCAGCCATGGCTAGAAGGCGTCATTCACAACTGGCATGATCCGCAGCAAGCCCTTATATGCGGGCGGATGAGCACGAACCCACCCAACCTCCGCCCCGACCTTGCCCCCGCTCCGAAATTCGACGGGGGTGCGCGTGATGGCCAGCCGACCATCGGCATGGTGTCCCTTGGCTGCCCAAAGGCCTTGGTGGATAGCGAACGCATCCTGACACGCCTGCGCGCCGAAGGTTACGCCATCAGCCCCGACTATGCCGGGGCAGACGCGGTGATCGTGAACACCTGCGGCTTCCTTGACAGCGCCAAGGCCGAAAGCCTTGAGGCGATTGGCGAAGCGCTGAATGAAAACGGCAAGGTCATCGTGACCGGCTGTTTGGGGGCCGAGCCTGAATACATCACCGGCGCGCATCCGGCCGTTCTGGCCGTGACCGGCCCGCATCAATACGAACAGGTGCTGGACGCAGTGCATGGGGCCGTACCGCCCAGCCCTGATCCGTTCATCGACCTGTTGCCCGCCAGCGGTGTCAGCCTGACCCCGCGCCACTTCAGCTATCTGAAAATCTCGGAAGGCTGTAACCACAAGTGCAAGTTCTGCATCATTCCCGATATGCGCGGCAAACTGGCCAGCCGCCCCGCCCATGCAGTCGTGCGCGAGGCTGAAAAGCTGGTCGATGCTGGGGTGAAGGAACTGCTGGTGATTTCGCAGGATACCTCGGCCTATGGGGTGGATACGAAACACGCCGAAACCGGCGGGCACCGCGCCCATATCACCGATCTGGCGCGCGATTTGGGCAGTTTGGGCGCATGGGTGCGCCTGCACTATGTCTATCCCTACCCGCATGTGCGCAACCTGATCCCGCTGATGGCCGAAGGGCTGATCCTGCCCTATCTGGATATCCCGTTCCAGCACGCCCACCCCGATGTTCTGCGCCGCATGGCCCGCCCCGCCGCTGCGGCCAAAACGCTGGACGAAATCGCCGCGTGGCGTGACACATGCCCCGATATCACCCTACGCTCGACCTTCATCGTCGGTTATCCCGGCGAGACAGAGGCAGAGTTCCAGACCCTGCTGGACTGGATGGACGAGGCGCAGCTGGATCGCGTCGGCTGCTTCCAATACGAAAACGTCGAAGGCGCGCGATCAAACGCCCTGCCCGACCATGTTCCCGCCGAGGTCAAACAAGACCGGTGGGAGCGGTTCATGGAAAAAGCCCAAGCCATCTCCGAGGCCAAGCTGGCCGCCAAGGTCGGCCAAACCATGGACGTGATCGTAGACGAGGTCGACGAAGACGCCGCCACCTGCCGCACCAAGGCCGACGCGCCGGAAATCGACGGCAACCTGTTCATCGACGAAGGCTTCGAAGGGCTGAAACCGGGCGACATCGTCACCGTCGAGGTGGACGAGGCCGGTGAATATGATTTGTGGGGGCGGTTAGTCTAACCGAAACTGAAGCCCGCCTCCAATGCCTATTTCTTTGATACTTTTGGCGGATCCGGCTCCGCTGTATCATCATGGCGCCACTGCTGGAGATCTAACTCTATCCAGTTTTGTATGGATTGTCGGCTGGCTCCAGACTTCATTGCAATGAGTGCCGCGTTTGCACCATGCTGGTAGCCAGATCTATACTGTTCTTCAGGATCATTTCGATCTACCATTTCTGGCGGTCGCTTAAATTTGCTGGTCATGGCTGCTTACAGCTCCCTTTTCTCTTTTGAAACCTACCGCCGCGCCACCACAAACAGGTCATACCCCTGATAGGTATCCACCTGCGCCGCTCCGGTTTCGGTGATGAAAACGCCTGTCCCCTCGTACCCGACGGGGCAGCCGACAAGGTCAGAGGCGTCGCCTAGGTATTGGTTGGTGTAATCGTCTTCCCCGACCAGCATGCATTGGTCCGCCGGGTCGCGGTAACCCCGCACAAGGGGCAGGTTGGATGTACCGGGCAGCGTTGCGATTGGGACGGTTGGCAATGCATCTGGCCCGCAGGCCGTAAGGGCCAAGATTGGCGCAATTAAAAGGCGTTTCATAATAAATCTCCGCTTTGAATTCGCAGATGATAGCACGAAACGCCGAAACCCTGAAAATCGTTGTGCCACAATAGGTTTGGGACTTTTTCGCCCCACCAGGTCAATTGGGGCTTGAACGAATCCCGCATGGGCCTTAGGCCGCGCACTCGTTAGGGACCGATCCCAACTTCGATCTTTCGGGGGGGCGCTAAGGGACCTACTGGATTCAATCTACTGGAACGAAGGGGATGCGCCATGGACCGCGCCGACCTCTTCCAACTGGGGATAGGTCTGGAGACAGGCGCCCATGCGGAAGACACCTGTAGCCTTAAGGCTGCAAACGATACTCGTGACATCTTCGACGAAGATCGCGAAGACCATTTCATCCGCAAGGATGGCAAGGTCTTTGCCGGCACGCATCTGATCATCGAGGTGGTCAATGGCCACGGCTTGGATGATGAAACACGCATTCAAAAAGCGTTCCGCGATTGCGTTGATGAATGCGGCGCGACGCTGCTGCATATTCATACGCATAAGTTCAGCCCTCAGGGCGTTTCGGGCGTTGCTGTGCTGGCCGAAAGCCACATCTCTGTCCACACGTGGCCGGAAATTGGCTATGGCGCGTTTGACGTGTTCATGTGCGGCGATGCCAACCCGTGGAATGCGGTGGGCGTTCTAAAGGCCGCCTTCGGCACCGACGACGTGCGCGTCAAGGAATTGCTGCGCGGCGACGGGCTGGTCACGGACGAGGCTGCGGCATGAGCGATTGGATCCGCGAACAGCTTCACCCACATTATGCCCAGTCGTTGAAGATTGACGAACTGTTGTATGACAGCGAAACCGATCATCAACGCCTGAAGGTGTTTCAAAACGGCACGTTCGGTCGAGTACTGACGCTGGACGATGTGGTGCAAACCACCGAGGGTGACAATTTCATCTATCACGAAATGCTGACCCATGTGCCGATCCTTGCCCATGGTGCGGCCAAGCGCGTGCTGATCATCGGCGGCGGCGACGGCGGCATGGCCCGCGAGGCGCTGCGCCACCAGTCGGTCGAACATGTCACTATGGTCGAGATCGACGCTGGGGTGGTGGATTTTTCCAAAGAATATCTGCCCATGCTCAGCGATGGCGCGTTTGACGACCCGCGACTGAACCTCGTTATCAACGATGGTGCCGCGTTCATGCGCGAAACGGATCAGAAGTTCGACGTGATCATCGTTGACTCGACCGATCCCATCGGCCCGGGCGAGGTGCTGTTTACCGACACGTTCTATGGCCATGCCAAACGTGCCCTGAACGAAGGCGGCATCCTGACCACGCAGAACGGTGTGCCCTTCATGCAGGGGGATGAACTGACCAACACCCTACGCGCGTTCAAAGCATTGTTCGCCGACTGGGGCTGTTACATGGCCACCATCCCAACCTATGCTGGCGGCCCGATGGCCTTTGGCTGGGGCACCGATGGGGCCGCGCGCTCTGTCACCTTGGAAGATCTGGAACTCCGTTTCGCCCAAGCCAACCTGACGACAGACTATTACACACCAGAGGTGCACAAGGCCGCGTTCGCCCTGCCCGCCTATGTGAAACGCCTGCTACCGTAACATTCCCATTCGCCAAATATCCCCGTCAGAGGCAGAGGTCAGATTGGACCTCACCCCTTTGGCCGGGGCTATTTCGGCGGGATCGAATAGGTCAGACTGGCGCGGGCCACCGGCTCTGCCTTGCCGTCAGAGAACATCATCGCGTCCCCAACCGCCAACACCCGGCCCAGCTTCAACAGCTTCGCCTCGCAGATCAGGTCTTTCCCGGCCTCAGGCTTGCGCATGAAGTCGATCGCGCAGTTCGTCGTCACGGCCAGCGCCTTTGGCCCAATCATCGCCAACACCGCCAGATAGATAGACACATCCGCAAGCGCAAACATCGATGGGCCGGAAACCGTGCCGCCGGGGCGTAAATGTTCTTCGCGCACGTTCAAACGAATCCGCGCGCGCATTGGGCCGACCTCTTCGACCGTGAAGTCGCCTTTCACTTGCGGAAACTCCGCGTCCAGAAACGCCTCAAGCGCCGGAACGTCCATCACTGGCTGCATATGTCTTTCCCCTCCGTCCTTTGCGGCCTAGAGTTTCTGCAAACGGGAGGAATGGCAAGATGACGGACGATATCCTTTTACGCACCGACAGTGATGGCGTGGCAGAGCTGACCTTGAACATGCCAAACCGCCTGAACGCCCTGTCAGATGCAATGCTGGCCGCGCTTCAGGCACAGATCGATCAACTGGCCACCGACCAGACCACACGCGCCGTCATCCTGCGCGGCACCGGCAAGGCATTCTGCGCAGGTCACGATTTGAAAGAGATGACAGCAGGCCGCCAAGCCGAAGATGGCGGAAAAGCCTATTTCGCCGATCTGTTCAACCGCTGCGCCAGCGTCATGACTGGCCTTCAACGCATCCCTCAACCCGTGATCGCCGAAGCGCACGGCATTGCCACCGCCGCCGGCTGCCAACTGGTCGCAAGCTGTGACATGGCGATTGCGGCCCATGGCACCAAGTTCGGCGTGAACGGGGTGAATATCGGGCTGTTCTGTTCCACGCCCATGGTCGCCCTGTCGCGCAACATCCCCCGCAAACACGCGTTCGAAATGCTGACGACGGGCAAGTTCATCGACACAGAAGCGGCCGAACGCCTTGGCCTAATCAACCGCGCCGTTCCCGCGGAAGACCTAAGCGCGGCGACCCGCGAACTGGCCCAAACGGTTGCCTCAAAGCTCGGCGCGGCGGTCAAGATCGGGAAAGAGGCGTTTTACGAGCAAATCCAGATGCCTGTCGATCAGGCCTATGCCTATGCGGGCGATGTGATGGTCCAAAACATGCTGTTCCGCGACACCGAAGAAGGCATCGCCGCCTTTCTAGAAAAACGCCCGCCGGAGTGGGAGCAATAGGCGCGCAGCAACCGATCCATTAGATCGTCCAGCCCTCCGGCAGCGTGGTCTTCATCCGCTGCATTGCCTCTTTGGCGTACTGCGATGTGTGGACAGAAATCGACCGCGCCATTTCAACGACGCGCACCCGGGCCTCGGGTGATGATCTTTCGAACTTGTCCGAGTTCATCGTCTCAAGACATTCATAGAGTTCTGAGACAGACCCAGAAAAGCGCATTATCGCTGCAACAAGCGAAGCAGGATAATCTAGATCTTCGATATTGATCCGCTGCAATACATTCGTGTCGCGCGACAGTACGAGCAAAGGGTGCCGCCCCGTTTGATTTGCGATGTCGATGAGTTCGTCCCAGGCAATGAACAAGTTCTCAATTGATTTGCTCGCCTCGGAAATCTCGACGTATATCGCAATCGACAGACTGCGGCGTTTCCGTCTGCGTTCCAGCCCGCTTTGAACCCGCGCATAAATGAATGCGATGGTTGCAGACAAAACAGCAAGAATTATGGACCACGCTGGGGGCAATCTTCGCTCCGCTTTTTGCTCAAGATACTGTTCTAATCGGCGTTGGGTAGAACAATCTTAAGCAGCGTGCCTTGCACAACACCCATAGGCTGCTGACAACCACCGAAAAGCGGCAGTTTGCGCAAGCGCAACAAGGGTTCATTTCTTTCCGCATCGAAGGTCGTCCGACCCGGAAAGAAATTCACCACAAAGGCTGCCCACGCCCGGTTCAAACCCCGTAAAGCGCACCGAACTTGGCATCGAGGTAATCCAACAGCGGCCCCTCGTTTGGTTCGAACCCACAGGCGCGTTCGATGACCTCTTTGGGTTCGTACAAGCCGCCATGGCGTTGCACGTGCTCTTGCAACCAGCCCGTCGCGGCTTCGGTGTGGCCGCGTGCCAGATCGTCGTCCAGCCCCGGTACAGCGCTGCGCATCGCAAGGTTTAGGCACCCGGCATAAACATTGCCCAGCGTATAGGTCGGGAAATAGCCGAACAGGCCGACGGACCAATGCACATCCTGCAACACGCCGTTCGAGGGTTTATCAACCGCCACGCCAAAGTCGTGTTCGAAACGGGTGTTCCAAGCGGCCTCTAGGTCATCAACCTCAAGCGAGCCGTCCATCAGTTTCCGCTCCAAATCAAAGCGCATCATGATGTGCAGGTTGTAATGCACCTCATCAGCCTCGGTCCTAATGTAACCGGAATGCACGCGGTTCACGGCGGCATAAAACGCATCCGCATCCGCAGCGCCGGCATCACCGAAAATCGTGGTCATCCGGCCATGCAGCCACCCGGTAAACGCGCGCGACCGGCCCAGCTGATTTTCATAGATACGGCTTTGGCTTTCATGCACACCCATCGACACGCCCGCGCCCAGCGGGGTCAGGCCGAATTCTGGCGCGATGTTTTGTTCGTAACAGCCGTGCCCAACCTCGTGGATTGTGGAATAGAGACAGTTGAACGGATCGCCTTCGTCCACACGGGTCGTGATGCGCACATCGGTGCCCGAGCCAGAACTGAACGGATGCACCGCTTTATCAATCCGCCCATGCTTGAAGTTATATCCGAAATGGCTGGCGACTTCCTGCGCCAGTTTCAACTGCCCCTCTTCGTCAAAGCGGCCGGTGATCCCGGCGGGGTTGCGGCCTGATGCCATGATCTTTTCGCGCAGCATCACCAGACGCGTGCGCATCCGGTCAAACATTGCGCCAATCTCAGCCGCCGTTGCGCCGGGTTCGTAATCATCCAGCAGCGCGTCATAAAGGTCACCGCCATCTGCCAGCGCCGCTGCCTCTTCGCGCTTTAGGCGCACGACCTCGGCAAGGGTTGGCAGAAAATGCGCGACGTCGTCTGCCGCGCGAGCCTCGGCCCAGATGCCTTGGGCTCGGCTTGTCACACGCGCGATTTCAGCGGCCAGCGTATCGGGCAGTTTGGTGGCGCGCGCGTAGGAGCGGCGGATATGGCGCATCTTGGCGGCCCCAACGGCGTCCAGCGCTGTATCGTCAATCGCCGCCAACCATTCGCCGATACGCGGATCGGTGCGCCGGGTGTGCAGAACGTTTTCCAACGCTCCCATCTCTTCGGCCCGTTGAGCGGCGGCACCGCGTGGCATCATGGTTTCCTGATCCCAGCCAAGGCGGCCCGCGACCTGCGCCAACGCCTCTGTCTCGTGCTGAAATGCCATCAGGTTTTCAAACGCGCTCATGCTGCACCTCTTACAGATTGCTCTGCGGGATAACCGGCCAGAAAACGGCCGCGAAGGATCAGTACCCACAGTATAATCGCGCCCAACTGGTGGAAGATCGCGATATGAAGCGGTGCCGAGTGCATGACCGTTACGATGCCAAGCACCATCTGGCCGAACATCATCACAGCCACCCAATCAAAGGCGCGGCGGGTTTTGAAGTTGCCGCTTTTGCGCGCGCGGTTCCAGACGACGATGCCAAAGATGAACAGCAGATAGCCCGCCATCCGGTGCATGAACTGCACCAGCCCGGCATCTTCAAAGAAGTTCCGCCACCAAGGGCTAAGCGCGAACATATCCGGCGGAAGGAACCCGCCCGCCATCAGCGGCCAGTCCACAAAGTTGCGCCCGGCGTCGATCCCGGCGACCAGCGCGCCCAGAAGGATTTGCAGAAACGCGAAATGCAGCAACCCGGTCGACATAGAGAACAGTTTAGCCTCCCGCCCACGGCGCGCTTGCAAAAGGTCCTTTTCTGACCGGCTAAGCTGCAGGATGAACCACCCGATGAAGCCAAGAATGACAAAGGCCAATCCAAGATGCGTCGCCAACCGGTACGAGGCCACATCCAGCCGTTCACCTGTCAGGCCAGATGACACCATCCACCAACCGATGGCCCCCTGAAGGCCGCCAAGCGCCCCAATGCCCAACAACCGAGGCGTCCAGCCTGTTGGAATCCGTTTGCTTAGCAGGAAGAACAGGAACCCAATCGCCCAGACCACGCCAACAAACCGGCCCAGCTGACGGTGGCCCCATTCCCACCAATAGATGAACTTGAATTCACTAAGGGTCATCCCAGCGTTCTGAAGCTGATATTCGGGGATCGTTTGGTATTTTTCGAACTCTGCGCCCCAGCTGTCGGCGCTCATCGGTGGCAACGCACCGGTCACAGGCTTCCATTCAGTGATGGACAACCCGCTATCCGTCAGCCGCGTCAGCCCGCCGACCAAAATCATGGCCGCAACCATGACGAACAAGACCATCAACCAAATGCGGATCGCGCCCCGCGCCCCGCGGTTCGCCCGATCAATAATACCGGCTTGCGCGACGGCAGGCTTGGCTTGGCCCGGCTCTACCTCTTCGAAGATACTGCGCTTGCTGCTCATGCGTTTCCCCTGTTCCTTCGTGGCGGACAGTAGGACGGCACTTACCGCCCATCAAGTCACTCGCCGCGTTCTTTCCAGCGCACCATTTGACGCAGTGCGCCGTGGAAGATTTGTACATCGGCGCGGGTCAGTGGCATCCGGCTCCACAGATTGCGCAGGTTTTGCTTCATCCCTTCGGCTTTTTGCTCGGGGAAAAAGAAACCAGCCTCGTCCAGCCGCTCTTCATAGTGATCGCCAAGTTTCTGAATTTCGATATGCGAGGCGAATTCGGTCTTCGCCATTTCGACCACCTCTGGCGCGACATCCACGTTTTGGCGGCGCCACTCATAGGCTGTCAGCAAAACGCACTGCGCAAGGTTCAGGGACGCAAAGTCCGGGTTCACCGGAACAGAGATGATCGCATTGGCCAGCGCCACATCGTCATTTTCCAAACCCGAACGTTCCGGCCCAAACAAAATCCCAACCTTTCGGCCTTCGCCAAGCAAGGCGCGCGTATGTTCCATCGCGCGTTCCGGCGTCATCACGGGTTTCGTCAGGCCGCGCGCACGTGCCGTCGTTGCGAACACATAATCGCAATCCGCGACCGCAGCGGCCGTATCGTCAAACAAGCCCGCCTCATCCAACAACCGCCCCGCCCCGCTTGCCATTGCGACGGCCTTTTGGTTGGGCCATCCGTCACGCGGATCGACAATGCGCATCCGGTCCAAACCGAAATTCCACATCGCGCGGGCGGCCCCGCCAATATTTTCGCCCATTTGCGGGCGGACAAGGATAACGGCGGGCTGAGGGGCTGAATTGGTCATGCATACACTTCAAGGATTGGTCCGGCGCGTGATACGCTGCACACACCCATGACGCAAGAGAGCGTGCCCAAGCATCTTTGCCCTTTGACAGAAACCGGCGGTGGAATTTGCCGCAACCATCCATGGAAAGTAGCCAAGGCGACAAATCCCCGGTATAGGGTCGCAAACCCCGCTAAGGAGCCCGCAAATGGCCGATATCGAGCGCCCGCAAATTTACCTGATCACCCCGCCGGAATTCGAACTGTCTGAATTCCCGGCCCGCCTTGCCAGCGTTCTTGACGCGCACGAGGTCGCCTGTGTGCGCCTTGCCCTTGCATCGCGTGACGAAGACCGTGTTGCACGCGCCGCAGATGCCCTGCGCGAAGTCACGCATGCCCGCGACATTGCACTGACAATCGAAGCCCACGTTCAACTTGTCGAACGCCTTGGCCTAGACGGCGTGCACCTGACCGATGGTTCACGCTCCGTCCGCAAGGTCCGGAAAGAGCTGGGCGCGGATGCGATCGTCGGTGCCTTTTGCGGTGCCTCGCGGCATGACGGCCTTATCGCTGGCGAAGCTGGTGCCGATTACGTCAGCTTTGGCCCTGTTGGCGACAGCACGCTTGGCGACGGCACCAAGGCCGAACCCGAACTCTTTGCATGGTGGTCCGAAGTTGTCGAAGTCCCAATCGTGGCCGAAGGCGCGCTTACGATTGAAACGATCCGCACCCTTGCACCTGTTTCCGACTTTTTTGGCATCGGCGAAGAAATCTGGAACACAGAAAACCCAAGCGAAACCTTGGGCGCAATGATCGCAGCGATGGAATAACGTTGATTGACGCCCCCGCCTGAGCGCCCACAAGGCGCGAGGCAAAAGGAATGGCCCGAATGGGCCTCAATTGACTAAGCCGAATACGGCAGCCCCGCCCGCACGGCGCTTTCACATGCCAGCGCCAATTCCTTGCGGTTTTCAAAGTCTGCCACCCTCAGCGCGGGGTGGTAGATCACTTCGACAGATCCCTGACGCCGTGCCGCCAGCGTTTTCAGAATATGCGGTCCGAATTCCATATCGCCCCACCAACCGTAATACCGCGCATCTTCGCCTTCAGGCGCGCGATAAACGACGGTCACCGGCTGAACATGTAGGAAATCCCGCAACTCGTCGCTGAAAAATGCCGCGAAAAGCGTTGATTTGAAGGGCAAGACCCGCATGCCATCCGTCGAGGTCCCCTCGGGAAAGAACAACAGCTTGTGCCCGGCCTTAAGACGCGCCTCAAACATTTCTTTTTGCTGTTTGGCTTCACGCGAATTGCGGTTGATAAACACCGTGCCCGTCGAACGCGCCAGCCAGCCAATCCCCGGCCATTTCGCAACTTCGGCCTTAGAGACAAAGTAAATCCGTTTGCGCGCATTAAGCGTAAAGATGTCCATCCAACTTGCGTGGTTGGCCACCACCGCACCGCGTTCGGCCATGATATGCCCGGTTACCTTGTAACGCATTCCCAGAATGACAAATGCCGCACGGCATACGAATTGGGTGATATGCGGCGTCACGGGGCGATGCAGGCCAAACAACGGGCGTTCGATAAGCCGGACAAGCAACAGAATCGCAAGACAGCCAAACGTCACCACGAACAGCGCCGTGCCGCGCAAGATTGCCCGCACCCAGCCCATCCACGAAATCTTTAGGTCCGCGGGCGGTGTGCCTTCCGTCCAAACCGGGCTCAACGTTTTGTACCTGCGGTGAACATCGCACGGCTTTTTGCATTCATACGCTCGGTGTCCATGATCAAGCACACATCGGTTGTGTTGAAGTCATGATCCACAAAGGCGCCCTCGCCTACGAAACCACCCAAGCGAAGATAGGCTTTGATCAAAGCCGGTGTCTGCAGCATCGCCTCTTTGCGATTGATCTGGTCGGGCGCGACGATGTTCATCGTTTGAAAATGTTCGGCCTGCGCACGAACCCTAAGCGCCTCTGGTGCCAAGTGGTGATGGTGCAAGTATGACAGCGGCAATTTCAGCGCGTCGATATCGGTGCCATGAAAGCTGGCAACGCCGAACAAGACCTCGATCCCGTGTTCAAAAACATAGGCCGCCAGACCGTTCCACAGATGATACATCGCCGTACCCCCGCGAAAATCGGGATGGACGCAGGACCGGCCCAGCTCCAACAGCTTGCGCCCGCTGGTTTTCAGCACCGTCAGGTCATATTCGGCCTCGGTGTAATAGGCACCGATCTGCACCACCTGATCAGAGCGCATCAACCGATAGACACCAACCACATGGTTGAACTGCTTTGGGTCACGGCGCGTGTCGATCAAGACCAGATGGTCATAGAACGGGTCGTATTCGTCACGCTCAAGCCGCGCGTCATGGTCGATCAGGTCGCCATCCCCGCCCAGCTCTTCAACGAAGACCTCATAGCGCAGCCGCTGTGCTGCCTTCAGATCATCGGGATCTGTGGCAAGCCGTATCTGAAAGTGTTCATCAAGGGGAAGCATGGGGGAAAGCGGCTGTCCGTTCCTGCCTTAGGGTGCGCGGGTTTTAGGCACAGCGGCGCGAATTTGCAACAGTGACAAATGACCCGCCATCGTTAACACATCATTAAGGTTGATATGAAATTAACAGATCATCCTTTAACGTGTTTCAGGAATCAAATACTGGTATGAGCTCGATCCTTGAACCGTCGATCACGACCTTGCCTTCGTGTTCAAAATTGACCGTTATTTTACCCCCAATATTTGACTGCACCTGTCCAAGCCCCCAATCGGGGCACGCTGGGTGGCGCACAAGTTGCCCCGGTTCCAACAGTGCATTCATCTCGCTCATCGCTTTTCCTTCGCTTTTAGGGGCCAATACGTGAAAGACGACGACCAACGCCCCGACCTTACAGCCTTGCTAGGCTCCCGTATTTGCCACGACCTTATCAGCCCTTTAGGCGCCATCGGCAATGGCTTGGAATTGCTTGGCATGTCCCAAAACAAGACCAGCCCCGAGATGGAGTTGATTTCGGAAAGCGTTCAAAGCGCCACGGCACGGATTCGTTTTTTCCGCATCGCCTTTGGGGCCAGCACAAAGGGACAGATCATCAACCGGGCAGAGATGGCAACGATTCTGGCCGACAGCTTTGATCCCCGGCGCATCACCCTTGCCCATGACCTGTGCAGCGCTATGCCCCGGCACGAGGTCAAACTTGCTGCCTTGCTATTGTTGTGCTTGGAAACGGCGCTTCCACGCGGCGGGCATATGACCGTTCAAAGCACTGCGAAAAGCTGGCACCTCACGGCAGGCGGCCCAAGGTTATCCGTCGACTCGCCGTTCTGGCGCGATCCCGCCGTGCCACTGATGACCGATGTTGCCGCGTCTGAAATTCACTTTGCGCTTGTAAGTGAGGCCGCCGAACGTGCTGAACGGCGGCCCCAAGTCTCTATCGAAGACAGCGGAATCGACATTCGATTCTAAGCCTGCCTGTGCGAGGTTAGCCCCGCACAGCACCATCGCCCAAAACGATGTATTTAAAGCTGGTCAGTTGCTCTGCGCCGACGGGCCCACGCGCGTGCATCTTGCCCGTCGCAATCCCGATTTCTGCACCCATCCCGAATTCGCCACCGTCCGCGAACTGGGTCGAGGCGTTGCGCATCAAAATTGCGCTGTCCAACCGGGTGAAGAACCGTTCGGCCACATCATCATCTTCGGTCATGATCGCGTCGGTGTGGTTAGACCCAAAGGTGCGAATGTGGCTGATCGCCTCGTCAACGTCGGCAACGACCTTTGCGGCGACATCCATGTCCAGATATTCGTGGCCCCAATCAGCCTCTGTAGCGGCCGTTGTTCCGGGAAGCTTTGCAAGCGTTTCATCTGCATGAACGGTTACACCAGCCTTAACCAATGCGGCGATCACTTCGCCGCCCCAAGTGTTTGCAACGTCTTTGTGCATCAAAAGGCATTCAACCGCGCCGCAAATCCCTGTTCGCCGGGTTTTGGCGTTCATGACGACGTTCAACGTCTTTTCACGGTCAGCTGCGGCATCGATATAGATGTGAACGATACCTTCAAGGTGGGCAAAAACCGGCACGCGCGCTTCGCGTTGTACAAGGCCAACCAACCCTTTGCCGCCACGCGGTACGATCACGTCGATATAATCGGTCATGCGCAACATCTCTGTCACGGCTTCCCGGTCGCGTGTCGGAACGCGCTGAATGGCATCTTCGGGCAACCCCGCCGCGCGCAAGCCATCCTGAAGGCAGGAATGGATGATGCCACTTGAATTGAAGCTTTCCGAACCGCCGCGCAGAATAACCGCGTTGCCAGCCTTAAGGCACAGCGCCCCAGCATCAGCCGTGACGTTCGGGCGGCTTTCATAAATCACGCCGATCACACCCAAAGGCGTGCGCACGCGTTTGATGTGGATGCCGCTGTCCATGTCCCATTCGGTCATGGTTTCGCCAACGGGGTCTTTTTGGTCCGCGACGGTCCGCAAGCCTTTGACCATCCCTTCGATCCGCGCTTCGTCCAGCATCAGCCGGTCAAGCATCGCGGGCGTAAGGCCCTTTTCGCGGGCCAATTCCATGTCTTTTGCGTTGGCGTCTACGATTTCAGCACGACGGGACCACACCGCATCCGCAGCCGCGTTCAAAGCAGCCACTTTCTTTTCGGACGGGGCAAAGCCCAACTCTGCGGCGGCAGCGCGTGCGCGTTTGCCGATGTCAGCCATCATCGAAGAGATGTTATCCATATCTTTCATAGTACCATATCGTCCCTGTGGATCAGCGCTGCACGTCCGGGATACCCCAGCAACGCTTCGATGTCACGGGACTGACAGCCCTTGATCGCCTGCGCCTCGGCGGCAGTGTATCGCGTCAATCCCTTACCCAGATTTGCCCCGTTCGGCCCCACGATGGAAACCGGCTCTCCGCGACCAAAGCTTCCAGTGACGCGCGTAACCCCTGCTGGCAAAAGAGAATTCCCTTTGTTCAACGCGCCAGCCGCCCCGGCATCAATTACGATTTCACCTTTGGGCTTCATCGCTGCGATCCAACGCTTGCGAGCCGCTTGCGGGTCTTCCATTGGCAAGAACCACGTGGCGTTTGCGCCGTCTTCAAGGGCTTTCAGCGGCCGCAGCACCGACCCTTCGGTGATCGCCATGGCACACCCTGCCCCTGTCGCGGTCTTGGCCGCCAACAGCTTGGTCTTCATCCCGCCTTTGGACAGGCCAGAACCGGCGTCGCCGGCCATCGCCTCAATCTCGGGCGTGATTTCTTCGATGACGTCAAAACGCGTGGCGTTCGGGTCAACGGCCGGGCTTGCAGTGTAGAACCCATCGACATCTGACAACAGCACCAACTGGTCAGCACCGACCGTCACGGCAACCTGCGCGGCCAGTCTATCATTGTCACCAAACCTAATTTCGTCCGTCGCGATCGTGTCGTTTTCATTCACAATCGGGACGACGCCAAGGCTGACCAATTGTTCCAACGTATTGCGCGAATTCAGATAACGACGGCGGTTTGCGCTGTCTTCCAGCGTTACCAACACCTGCGCGGTGGTGATGCCATGTGGGGCAAGCGCCTCTTCATAGGCGCGGGCAAGGCGGATCTGGCCAACCGCCGCGGCGGCCTGCGATTGTTCCAAGGCCAACGTCCCGGTGGGCAACCCAAGGGCGCTGCGCCCCAACGCGATGGAGCCTGAGGACACTAAGATCACATCGGTCCCCCGGCGCTTAGCCTCGGCTACATCTTCGGCCAGTGCGTGCAACCAATCAGCGCGCAAAGCGCCCGTTGAACGATCCACCAACAACGCCGAGCCGATCTTGATGACCAGCCGTTTTGCATCACTTAGGGTCGCCAAGGTTCGGGCTCCTCGCCAGCGGCTTTGATCCGCAGCTTATCTTCCTGAATTTCCGCCCGCACCGCGCGCAGGGTTTCGGTCAGGCCTTCGCCAGACACGCCCGACATCATCAATACCGAACCGCCAACGGCCGCTTCCAGCGCGGCCTTCTTTTCGGCCCGCTCTTCGTCATCCAGCGCATCGATCTTGTTCAGCGCGGTAACACGCGGCTTGTCGGCCAGATGACCGCCGTAGGCTTCCAATTCGTGGATGATCGTCTGGTAATCGTCCACAACATCTTCCGATGTGCCATCGATAAGGTGCAGCAATACCGAACAGCGTTCAACATGGCCCAAGAAACGGTCACCGATCCCGCGACCTTCGTGCGCACCGGCGATCAGGCCTGGGATGTCGGCCATAACGAATTCGGCATTATCAACGCCAACAACACCAAGGTTCGGGTGCAACGTCGTAAACGGATAATCCGCAATCTTTGGCCGCGCATTGGAAGAGGCCGCAAGAAAGGTCGATTTACCCGCGTTTGGCATACCCAAAAGCCCGGCATCCGCGATCAACTTCAGTCGCAGCCAAATTGTACGCTCGACACCCGGCTGGCCGGGGTTTGCACGTCGTGGGGCTTGGTTGGTCGACGATTTGAAGTGCAGGTTACCAAAGCCACCATTGCCGCCTTTGGCCAGCAACACGCGCTGTCCAACCTCGGTCATGTCGGCCAGAATGGTTTCCTCATCCTCGTCCAGAATTTCTGTTCCAACGGGCACGCGCAGCACAACATCGTCGCCGTCCTTACCGGTCCGCTGTTTGCCCATGCCGGGCTGCCCGGACTTGGCAAAGAAGTGCTGCTGATAACGGAAATCGATCAGCGTGTTCAGCCCATCAACCGCTTCGGCCCAAACGTCACCGCCGCCGCCGCCATCGCCGCCATCGGGACCCCCGTATTCAATATATTTCTCCCGCCGGAAGCTGATGCAACCGGAGCCACCGCCGCCAGAACGGATATATACCTTGGCGAGATCGAGAAATTTCATAACTGGGCCTCAAACTGGGATCGGTTCACGCGATAGAGGGAAACCGGCGCAGGCTCAAGCCTTGCCGCCGATCCGGCGACATCTTCGCCGGTTTTTTCAAAGCCAAGCTTGCGCAAAACACGGCCTGATGCGGGGTTATCATCAAAATGATCGGCAATCACGCATTCAGGCGCGAACCGCTTGAACACTGCACCCAGAAACGCCTGCATCGCCTCTGTTGCGTATCCCTGCCCCCAATGGGCGGTGCCAATGAAATACATCGTGCTGATCCCACGGGCAGCCGGCCCAATGCCGACAGTACCAATCACCGTGCCATCTTTCAGCGTAATTGCCAGCCGAAACCCCGGCCGCCCGCGCCAGCGCGACTGTTCAATCCAACGGCGGGCGTCTTCAATGGCCCACGGAGCGCGGATCGACATTAGCATTGGCGCAACCTCTTGGACGCCCGCGATGGCGCTCAGCACTTCTGCGTCGGCCTGAATGACCGGGCGAAGGGTCAGTCGCAGTGTTTCGATGATCAATGGGTTCAACGCGTGCCACTGCTCTGGCACAAGGGTCATCATGCGCCGCGTGTGGGCAACGCCCGTCGCACGGCAAGTCGTTTCGTCACTCTTGCCAGTATACCCGAATCCAAGCTTGTTCAGAACACGGGCAGACCGGCCATTTTCGGTGAAATGGTTAGACTGAAGCGGCACAGCCGACGGGTTGGCAAAATACGCGCCCAGCACGGCCTTGCCCGCCTCTGTCGCATAGCCCTTGCCCCAAGCGCGCCGCGCCAGCCAGTACCCGAACTCGTGTACGATACCCACAACACCCACGAAACCATCCGCATCGTGGATCCCCCAGACACGCCCGGCATTCCCTTCGTTCTTGGCAACAAAGACCTCTGCGTCATCGGCCGTATAAGGGTGTGGAAGGCGGGACATCCATCGCGCGACTTCCAGATCATTTGCCGCGCTGACAATCGCAGGAATGTCGGCGCGGCTGACAGGCTTAAGGGTCAGGCGCGGTGAAGTAATTGAAGAATTTTCCACCGCATACATAGGGGTTACACCTGTTTCTTAAGGTAGGTCCAAGTGGCCACCTTAGCGTTACGCGCGACAGAAAACGCCTCGGCGTCGCCAAGGTATTCGAAGCCTGCGTTGGTCAACACACGGGCAGAGCCTGCGTTATCCTGAAAGACTTCGGCAAAGACCGTCTTGCAGTTCAGCGGGTTCGCCTCAAGCAAGGCAGCGACGGCTTGCGACGCGATCCCGGTGTTCCAAAACGCGGGCGCGACCCAATAGCCGATTTCGCACTGCTCACGCTCCATCCGTTCTAACGAGATGACGCCAAGAACCTCAGAAAGGCCCTGTTCTGTGCCATCCATGACCCATACATCTTCTTTCCGGTCTTCGGCCAGCGACCGTGCGATGAACGCCTCCGTCGCGCCGGGTGGCAACGGGTGCGGAATAGACCGGGTAAACCGTGCAACACGTTCGTCCCCGGCATACATCTGCAAAAGGCCCGCGTCCGATTTGCGCACAGGGCGCAACCGAAACCGTTCTGTTTCTATTGTTTGTTGAGTCACTATTGAATCCATTTTCATGCCTTCCCTCCTCCGAAAAGCACATAACCAACGCTTGCAATTGTTAGGCCCGCAAGCACCCACATAAGTATTTGTTCCGATTTCCGCCCGGCAACAACACGGGCGATCCGTTCCCCTCCGAACGTCCAGATCGGGTGTAAAACGATCTGGCATAGCAAAAGACAGATGGCGATCGTCGCTGTGGCCTGCAAGGCAGAGGTGCCCGGCCCAACGAACTGCGTAAATCCGGCGGTGATCATCGCCCACGCCTTTGGGTTCAGCGGATGCACGATCAGACCGGCCGCAAAACCGGGTGGCGGACCAGCCGCGTCACCAACCGACAACCGCAGGTTCGCCACGCGCCACGCCAGCCAACAGATATAGGCCGCCGACACCCATTTCAGGGTTTCAAAAAGCCATGGCACCTGTTCAGACAACGCCAACAGGCCAAACCCCATCGGCCAAATGACCAACTGCTTGCCAAGCGCGACCCCAGCCACGAACGGCAGCGCGGGCTTTAACCCGTACCGCGCGCCCGTGGCCATCAGGGCAAGGTTCGCTGGCCCCGGCGTGCCGATCTGCGATGCGGCGAACACCATGAACGATCCGACTGCAACACTCATGCTGCGGCCTCTTGCGCCTTGGCCGCGTGCTTGGCGGCGGCTTTCAGACGCCATGGCGCGTCCCGCTCCCAGTCGCCAGCCATGATCGAACCGTATGGCAGGATCTCATCGACCAGTTCAGCCAGTTCGAACCGCTCCATCTGCTCGCGCACTTTCGCGGCGGGCTTATATGCCGACGGCAACTCAGAGATATCGACATTGCCAGAATAGAAACGAACATCCAGCCCCACGGTTTCGCGGGCAAAGATGTCGGCCTCGGCCTCATCGCCCATGGCACGTTTATGCGCCCCGCGCGACATGTTGCGCCCCGCCCCATGCGGAGCAAAACCCAAGTTGCGCGCGTTAGGCTCAGACCTAATCAACAACACCGGCTCGGCCATGTTAAGCGGCACAATCTGCACACCGTTGGTATCGGGAAGCATCTCGTCATCGATCGGCGTGGCGCCCTTGGCGTGATAGAACAGGTCACCTTTCCGGAACACGAAGTTATGTTCGTTCCAGAACCGTTCACGCACCTTGCCACCAGCAAAGATCGTTGCCGCCTGATGGATGCCGTTGTGGTTTGCCTTGGTCCATTTGCGGATCAACTGCAACGCAGCCCAATAGGCCTCTCCATCATTGGTATCGGCCGGGATCCAAGCGTTTTGTTTCAACACACCGTGCGCCAGCTTCTTGCGCCACGTTTCCGCACAGCGCATCCCAAGCTTGTACAGCCCCGCCCCCGGACCACGCGAACCGTGATGCGTGACCAGACATGTCGTGCCGTTGGCCTTGGACACACCGACATAGGCGAAGTGGTTTCCATCTCCCTGCGTTCCCAACTGTTCCTGGGCGGCTTGCAGGATCTTTTTGTCGTTCAGGAAAGGGTTTTCCCGAAACGCATCATAAAGATCCGGCGACATGGTATAGCGTTGGCCGTTCATCCGCCCGCCGGGGCCGAAATGCGTGGCCTTGTGCACCGCATCCAGAACCGTCTTGGGGTCGGAATCCTCAAACTCTGTCACCATGACCGAACAGCAGATGTCAGCCGAATGCATCCCCGGGTGGATCGCGTTTTCAGCAATCGCTACGCCGCCCACAGGGATCGTTCCTTTGGGCCCAGCCGGACACGCGTCAGGCATCACCGCACCACCGCGCAGCGTGGGCGTGCGCATTAGCACGTCCATCGTTTCGGTAACTTTGGCAAAGTTGTCTTCTTCGGCCTCTGTTTCGGCTTCCAGATTGATTTGATAGGCAGGCGCATCCTGAAGACGCAGCTTGGGCGCTGGTTTATTCTGCGCCACCCATTGTGCAAGCGCATCGCCGCTTAGATCAAGCGCGCGCACTTCTTCCAAAGCCTTGCCAAGGTCAGGGCCTTGCTCAAAACCAAAATCAATCAAATCCTTACCGGTAATCGTCATTGTACTAGTCCATTTTCCCTCGTTTCAAAAAAGACCGCAAAAATGCGGCTGAGATGAGACCGGACCCGAAAAAATAAATTGGGGGACCGGCCTGTGCCGATCCCCCTAATAACTTTAAACCTTGAGGTTTCGGCTTATTCAGCGGCCTCCGCCACCGGGAGAACCGAAATAAAGGTACGGCCCTTGAGGCCCTTGTGGAACTTCACGGCGCCTTCGTTGGTCGCAAAAATGGTGTGATCTTTGCCCATGCCAACGTTTTCACCCGGCCACCACTTGGTGCCGCGCTGACGCACGATGATGTTGCCAGGAATTACAGCTTCGCCGCCGTATTTCTTGACGCCAAGGCGACGACCGGCTGAGTCGCGGCCGTTACGGGATGAACCGCCTGCTTTCTTATGTGCCATCTGTCGTTACTCCTGTTCTGCTGCGAACTTGGCTGCTTGCTCCAGCCAGTTATCGCGTTCGATACGGCCTTTGAATGAAAGCTTGTCATCCATATAGGCGATCTCGTCTGCGGTCCAAGCGGCAACTTGGTCGAAGTGGAAAACGCCGTTTTCGTGCAACAGGCCTTCCAGTTTAGGACCAACACCCGAGATCTTTTTCAGATCGTCAGCTTTGCCACCACGTGCTTCAGTCAGCAGGTTGGCAGGCTTGGTGCCACCTTCGGATGCTGCAGCAGCAGGCGCTTCGGCCTTAGCAGCAGCTTTCTTTGGTGCGGCTTTCTTGGGGGCAGCTTTTGCAGCAGGCGCAGCAGCAGCGATCGCCGCAACAGAACCTGCACCAACAGCAGCTTTAACGCCGGACTTGTCGGCACCCTTTTCAAGAATGTCTGTCACGCGCAGAAGCGTCAGTTGCTGACGGTGACCCTTTGTGCGCTGCGAACCGTGCTTACGGCGGCGCTTAACGAAGTTAATCGTCTTGGGGCCTTTGATCTGTTCGATGACTTCAGCTTGAACGCCAGCACCATCAACGGTGGGCGTACCAACTTGGCCACCAACCATCAGAATTTCGTTGAACTGGATTGTTTCACCGGCTTCCGCCGCCAGTTTCTCGACACGCAGAACATCGCCCGACTGGACTTTGTACTGTTTGCCACCGGTCTTCAGGACCGCAAACATATGATCTTCCTTATTCACCCGCGTCATGTGGCCCCGCAATTAGCGGTGTTGGTGCCGAAGCGCCGTCTGACAGCGCGCCCCTTTGGGGACGATAGTTAACACATCCGCAAAGGCGGACCCCTTGCAGAGAAGGCGGCTTATCGTAGAAGATAGGTTTTAAGTCAACCCCGAAAGGCTGAACAATGTCCCTGCCCCGCTGGCTTTTGCCAACCTTGTTGTTGGCCGCATGCGCAGGCGGCGAAGCAAGTCATATTCCACATCCGCTTGCCCTGCCCGGCGCAGCAATCAGCACCGCGGTGGAGAACAGCGTTTATAACGCCAAACGAAGCAAAGTGAAGACGTTTGTAACCGCGCACTTGCCCCAGATTGAGGCCGAGATCATCCAAGGTGGCGGCCCCACTTTGACGCAGGCAATGGCGCTGGCCAAAGTGCCGGCGGATCGACAGCCCGAACTTGTTGCGCGCCTAGGCGAAGATATCGACCTTTATCGCGCAGACGCCGAAGCGCTTACCGTCGCGCTGATGGTGCATGGCAATTAGATATCTTGCCCCGCAATGAATTGCGCCGCGCCCAAGCCAAGCTCGCGAGAGATGGTACGAAACACAATGTCGAACCCTTCGAACATCGCGACATTCAACGCCCGCCCTTCTTTGGTTGCCGACGCATCAATATAGGCACGCAAATCCGCGTCATTCAGCGGCTGATATGCAAACGCCAGATACGAAAACAACCAGTCAGCTGTTTCGGCCCGCAGGTCTTCTTCTTGTGACCACACATCCGCAAGCATCTGCTCTTCGGTAACTTCGAACGGGAACGCCCCGCCATCGACAAGGCCTTGGAAAAAGGCAAAGTTCGCATTCAATCCACCGGCCACGTTCCACGAGATCAGCTCGTTCACCGCTTCGAACTCTTTCAGAACGTCCAGACGCGGATCCCCCTCAGAGCGCATTCTGGCCAGACGGTCCCGCCCAGCCTCATCCACGCCATCGTCAAGCATCGCCCGCCGAGCAGCGATTTCCAGCTCTACGATCTTCACGCCACGTTCGGACGAGAAAAATTCGATCAACGGGTCAAGGTCGGCGCTGTCCAGTTCGTCTTCCAGAACGCCAACCATCAAATCTTCCATCCGCTCTAGGTCATAGACGCTGGCGACCATCGCCTGCCAACGCGCGCCACCGCGCTCGGCAAACATCTCTGCCTCGATCTCGTCGCCATAGGCGGTGCCCTCTTGCACCATAATCTCAAGCGAATCTGAAAGACGCAGCGCATCCACCAATTCGACAAGTTTCGGCGATGGCTCCGCGCTCAGCGGTGACGCGAAAACCGCAGCGGCAAAGAAAAGAATGAAAGGTTTAAACATAGGATGCCCCAAAGACTTGTTGGCCTGAACGTAAGCTTCCGCCCCACCTTTTCCAAGGTAGAATGCCGTGTGAGCAAATAACGGCTTGCACCGCCCGCCGCTTGGCACTAAATCCCCCCCTCACAAGCCACTGGCCTGCGGAGAGGTGCCGGAGTGGTCGAACGGGGCGGTCTCGAAAACCGTTGTGGGTGCAAGCCCACCCAGGGTTCGAATCCCTGTCTCTCCGCCACAAGTCTTTGATTGCATTGCAATTATAAGATGGCATTACATACCACATTCCGAGCCAGTGCATGGTAGAGTCGGCATACTATGCCGTGTTTCCGCTCCACTGCATGCACCGACTATGCCGTTCCAGCACAGAATTATATCTCTTGGCCAAGCGATTTATCACTTCCAAAACGACGAAGCCCCGCCGTTTCCGGCGGGGCCTTCATCAGTCTGTTTCGGTTGGTATCAGAGGCCGACGTTGCCATCAGCTTCGGCAATCACCTGCTGCTCCTGTGACAGGTAGCGGAAGTAATAGCGCTCGGTTGTCTTCACGGATCCGTGCCCGATGTAGCGCTGCACGCGATAAACCGACCAACCTTCTTTAAGGCGCTCAATGGCAAACTTGTGGCGGATATCATGGAGGCGAGCGCCGAACTCGGTCTCTTGCGCATAATCCCAGAACATGTTGGCCGCGCTACGATAATAGCCATCCTCGGTCTTGTTCCAGAAGACATATGGCGACCGATTGGAGCGACGAATCTTCAACAGGATGTCGACCGCCTGCTGACGCAGAGTGATGGTCCGGATCTTGCGTCCCTTAGTGTGTCGCAATGTCAGTGTTACATGCCCCTCGACGGGTTTTTCTATGCCTTTCAGATCCGCCCATTTGATCATCGATATTTCTGTAACACGGCCCCCGGTTGCATCAAGGAATGCCGGGAAAACGGCGAGGGTTCCGGGTGCGCGCCGTCCGAGCTTTTGGATAGCCGCATCCGTGGGGAGCACGATGTCCGGCAGGCTTTCCTTCATTCCAGCCTTCTCGAATTGTAGAACTGGATTCATTTCGATCCAGCCCAGATTTTTGATATGACTCATGAGATGATTGAAAGCGGTGAGGTCGCGATTTATCGTCGCGACAGAAACTCCCGCATCCTTGCGCATAGCAACAAATTCCGAGATCGTTTTCAGGTCGATTTCCCATGCTCCGGCCGTCTCGATATCGTCGCCGCGCTCTTCGAAGACCTCTATTAAAGTCAGGCCAATCTGGCGCAGGCTTGTCTGATACCGTTTGCGGGTTTTTGCGGACCATCCATGGTCCGGGTCGAAATGCTTCAGGCTATCGTAGAAGCCTGTGAAGCCGGCATGAAAGAGCCAATCTGACTCGCCGCGCTCGGCCTTCCCTCTCAGTTCTTTGATCCGGTCTCGCGCTTTCTTTTCCGCGACCCGTTTAGAAGTTGTGCGAAGCGACTCTCTGTATTCTTTCCCGTCGATTGTGACGCGGAGGTAGTAATTTTTGCTGTTGCGGGGAGTGTAGATGTTGTTTGCCATTTGTTTCCTTTTGTGAGCCAAAGAGCGAGCAGATCCTGATCGAAGGTCCAAATCTCGCCGTGCTTAACTGCGCCGGGAATTTTTTGCTTCGACGCGAGCTCTGTGATTGTCCGACGCTTCAATCCCGAGAGTTCGACAACTACGTCGACCCGCACCCGCGGCTTCATGTCAGCCAAGACGGGTATTGCGTCTTGGAATGATCCCGTTGATGCTTTGGTCACGTGTCTGCCGCCTTCCTGTAGCCGCCAGCGATCCCGGCGGCAGGTCCTTCTCAGGACCTCATTGGTGTCGAAGATAAGATTGGGTTCATCTCTCTTCGACGAGTCGCAGAACGCGGCCAAATTCAGTCAATTTCTTCACTTGGCGAATGTAGTTAATTGATTCCGTTAGATTCTTTTTTGCGACACAAGACATGCTTTCTGATGATTGGCCTGCCTTTGGGCAGAAATAGGAGGAAGTCCGTTTCTGCTACCCGCAGCGAACCGGCCGAGTACAACATCCATAGCGATCCGGGCTAAGAAAGACTTGGCTCTCCGATAAAGATGAAAGAGCCCCGCATCCGGGCCTCGCGCGGCTCCCCTCCCCCCTGGCCGAGACGACCTCTGGCCAGGGAAGTAGACCTGATCGAAGTTCACCTAAGCAACTTTCGACGTCATCCACCGAATCGCCGATTTACGATGCGCTCAGCTGTAAGGCGATGCTCCAACACTAAAAGCATCTCGCGAAGAACGCGTAGATTGCCGAGACATCCTGAGATATGAGCGCCGCGCGGGGTCAGTATCCGCTCGTGTACGACAGTGCCGATCGCGCCCTCTTCCGGATCGTTGCGCCCATGAAAGACTGGCACGATGTCCTGGGTTTCCCGATCGAGCTCCTCGACGAGGATCGAGACTACGTGATCCAGCGCCTCACACCCATCGTGTCGAAGCAGTCTGTCCTCGGAAAGGCTGTCCATGGATCGTCGGATCGCGTGCTGGTTTTGGCTTGCCCCCGCTACCTCTGCCGACGTTGCCACGTCCGTGACATGTCTGATTTTTTCGAGGGATCGCGCGCAGAGCTCCTCAAGGGGCATCGTGTGGAAAAAGTTCTTCATGACCTACTCCCGGTCTCACCGTGGCGAAATGCCAAGGCTTCAAGACGCCGGCCGAAAGGCCGGCAGAACGGTCATGCCGCAGAGAGATCAAATGTCTCGCGTTGGACGACGTCGCAGGCCGGATGCTCTTCGGCAATTGCGACGAGTAGGTCGAAGAGCCGGTCGGCCACGAGACAGACCTCCTCAACACTTGGGTCCAGAAGATCAAGCGCCATGAAACGCGAGGTTTCCTCACGCTCTGGATCCCCGACAAAATCCAGCATGAGCAACCTGTGTAGCCAGACAAGTTCATGCTTGAGTGATTTAGAGAGGACTGCGCTTTCGGCGATATTCGAATACAGTCGCAAGCAGCGGCGATGCGCGGCCGGTCCGCCGAGAATTGTGACGGCGTTCAATATCGCCACACCACATTCATGGAAAAAATCTCTGGTTAGTTCGAGTGCGTGGTCGTTCCCCGCTGTCCGCAACAAAACTGATTGAATAGACATATGATACCTCCAATTTGTGCCGCCGATCATGGCGATCAAAACCCCGGGAGAGCCTCCTTTTGATTTCCAGGGTGGTTGCGCCGGTGTTCAGGTAGCAGCAGAGATTTTCACGGCCGGCGGGTTTCTTTATCTCTTCTGAGGCACTGCATTTTGTCTGCCGCGCTCTCGCGAGAAGGGGCGCGGCAGACAAAAATGCTGTCCGATCTAATTTTTCATGTTTATTCAAGATTTGCCGTAGGCCGTTCTCTACGGTCACTCACCAATTTGTGTCCTTTTAGACCCGCAGCGATAGCCAGGATGCAATGGAGCGGTGGTGGGGATGAACTGAAACTACAGCGGGGATTGCCAAGTGGGTGCCATTTCACCAAGAAATCATATCATGCTAAATTTTCTGCCCTCGCAGTCAGGCAGACCAAAGATCAAGGACGATCGTTCTTGTTGCTATACTGCCTGTGCGATCTTCTGCCGATCCTTTTGCCAGGCGCGGACTGCGGCCTCGCTTTCACACTCAGTTGAGTATTCATCGCCCGCCTCGAGTGTCCCGTGGCCGAGATGCGTCGAGATGACTCGTGCGGCATTCTCCGGATCGTGCCTGCGCATGTAGTCCGCCGCGAGGGTCCGCAGGTCATGTGAAGGCACCCCGAGGGCCGCCTTGATCCGTTCACTCGGCCAATTTGCAGGCCTGGCCACATCAGACAGTGTCAGCCAGTTTTTGCCGACAACCTCTCGATAGCGCATGTGGATAAATCTGTTTGGCCGACCGCACAGAATGAGCTCATCAAGGATTTCACCTATCTCCGGCCAGAGTTCGCCAGCTTCTGTTGTCCTGCCGGTCTTTCCCTGGTTCCACACGAGATGCCAAGTTCCATCCTTCTCGCGCCACAGATCGCTGCCAATGGACCAGCGTGACATGTCCCCGGTCCTTGCAGGCTTGTTCATATCAACAGCACAGCATGCCACAGTCTGTAGCAGCAGCTCCTTGCGCGCTGAATGATCCGGCAACAGATCGGCTTCTAAAAGCAGATCGCCGATGACTTCGGCGATGTATTCAAATCCGCCCTTCTTCATCAGATCGCTTATGCGGGCGACCTTCAGCTTATCGCCCGATTGTGCCTCATGTCGTAGAGCTTCGCGCATGTAACGCATGCCATCGAGAGACTCGGCATCGACACCGCCAAGTCTGCCAAGAGCAATGAGGCCCTCAAGGTAATTGGCGATCGTGACCGGCCTGACGTTCGACTCACCGGCTCTGAAGGCCTCCCCGAGACAATATGCGGTATAGAATGTCAGGCGTTCATCCGCGCCGCCCGAATTAACGATCTGGGCGCAGCGGGAGATGGAAGCGACATATCGTTCTCTGGAAGAGGCCTTGATCCGGGACCGGCGCAATGAAGGATACATGGCCTGCCAGGAAGTCGGCCATGATGCAATGAGAGATTCCTCGGAGGGCGTGTGTTGGGCGTGGGCGGGTGTCTTGCCCGGACGCCTTGCATACCATTCCGCCCGCACCTGGCGCGCCGCCGCAGTCGAAACATCGGGCGCATGACGATCGAGCGCCCGCAGCAGGGTCGCCAAGGTGCTCTCGGAGGCGGCAGCGGCCCGGAAACTTTCCTCTCCTGGGGCCTCGATCGGCTCATGGCGTTGCTTTACGATCGCAAAGAAGCGCCCGATCACGGCAGCCGCGCCGGGCGCGAGACTGTCACGGTTCTCGAGCATGTCACGCCGGATAGAGGCCGGAACCGGCGCAAGGTGTTCTTCGATGGTTTTCCTGCGTGTCATTTGGCGAGTTTCCTTTTCATTTTCTTGAATAAATCAGGGTGATGCGCGAGGAGCGCCTGACGCACCTCTGTTGCGGCAGCCTGGCCGCTGTCACACCCATAGTGCTTCCGGACGGTTTCTTCGGTATCACCAAGAATTGCCGCGGCTTTTGCGTAATTGCCCGGCTCCAGGGCGAGGACCAAGGTGGCGACGGCGTGGCGGCATTGATGTGGGGTCAGGCCAAGTCCAAGATTTGCGTCGCCAAGGGCCCACATCTCGGCCATCGTCGAAGGCGAAACGCAGCCCGCTGGAAGAGATACTTTGTCTTTCACAAGGCGGGGCGATGCCTTCCCTGGAAAAAGATACGGGCTGTCCGGAATTCTTCTTAACTCGACAAAGCGGGCACGCAGCTCATTTTGCCATTTCCAGAGGATCTCGGCATCGGCGTCCAAGACCGTTATGACTACCTTGATATCATTTTTGATTTCACCCGGTAAAAACGTGAGTTCAGCCTTCTTTTTGTCCCGGATCCAGACAATGTTGCCGGGGCTGCCGGGGGCGCCGCGATGGCGAACCCGGATAATGTTGGATGTTCGCAGTGGCCGGGACAGCTGAATCGCTTGCATTGCCGCCGCCGCGTATAGGCGCAATGCCCGGTCCTCGGCATCCTCATCAGAGTTGGCCTTGGCGTGTGCGATATCCGCCATCGCCTGGTCGGCGAGCGAATATGGCCCACGCACAAACTTCGCAGCGATTTGCGGATTGTCGCGCAAGACCTTGCAGGTATGTTCGGCTTCGTCCGTCATCTGCTTCGGCGTGACGATGTATTCCCAATAGCTGATCTTCATCAGGTCGATGAGTGCAACGATGTCCGGGCGGCACAGACCATGTCGTGCCACCGTTCGTAGGTTTGTAAGCCGCCCGTTGAGCGTCTGCGATAATTTCGGATCCTTCAGTGTCAGGGAGTTTGTCGACCGCTGAATCTGATCTTCGCATGCGCCTTCCAGGTTTTCGCGTGTGATCAGATCAGCCAAGGTAGTCAGGGTTTCAGGCCTTTCTCGATCATCGACCGCGCGCCAGAGCCATGTCACAGCATTCCGGTAACCTGATAAGGCTGCAGTAGGATTGTCGATTTTTCTGCGGCGAGTCTTCGCGTATGCATTGACCTCGGCGAGGACAGCCTCAGGATCTTCGCCCGCCTCGAGGCGTGCTTTGACCTGCGCTGCTCGGTCCTCTGGTTTTGCAAGTGTCTGCTGGAACACCGCCTCAATATCTGCACGCAGAGCTTCGGGAAGCCACGACCACAGAATGCGACGCGCACGATCCGGCGAGCCGGGAAGCTTGAAGCCGACCGACGGCAAGAGGCCCCGAACTTCAGGAAGAACATTCTGCAAGGTGATGAGCTGATTGATCAGCTTGATGCCCTTATTGATCGACTTCCTGACCTTTGGGGTTGCTTCTCCGGCCACGCGGTCAATCTCTTCCTGCGACAACCCCAGCGGACTGGTCCGACATCTCGCACGGAGCGAGAAAAGCGACTTGTGCTTGCCAGTCGGAAAGATCGCGCCGCGAGCCGTGAAGCCTTCATTTTCTTCGACCACCGCGATAACGCGATCCCATTGTTCACGCCCAATCTGCGGCACGACCATGGCATGGGCCTCGTGAAACCGAACCAGCAAGGCCCGAACGCGAGAGTTGCCGCGCCGGCGGGCTTTTTCAGGATCTTTCGACTTTGACACGACACCGTAGGATGTCGGCGCGATCACCTTGTCAAAGTGAACCAAGTCAGCCGGTATCAGACCGATATCATCGTCGATCATGTTCATCCGTGCCGGAATTTTGTTGAGTTCGCGGATTGCGTCGTAGGATTCATCGTTGGCTTCTGCCCAACTCAGGACCTCACCCAACCAATAGTCCTTTGCCTGGCAAATCGAGGCCGTTGTATGCATTGTCATTTTTGATCTCCTCATCGCAAGGCACCTACGCTGCGCCTTCACGAAGAAAGGCGCGGCGCAAGGGCCTCGTCATGTCACTGTGGCTTCAGGAATTTGGAGATCGTTCCGGAAGGAGCGTTTTGCACATGTTGTCGCAATTTTTTTGCTTTTTGCATTCACGCCCGCCAACATAACGCCAATTTATGTTTGGGGATGTATGTGCGGCTGACGTGGAAGTGTCGCTCGTGTCCGAAAAACCGATATGCTATCTGTGCGAATGATAGGGGCCTCAGACATACCAATCTTCGGCAAGATTGAATTCGAGATTTGCATTGATCCAATCGCGGGCGTCGTCGGGGTTGATGCGCACACTTCCGAATACATTTCGAGTGGGCAGGCCGTCCGCAATCATGCGTTCGATGCTCTTCACGCTATACCGCAGCTTCTTGGCGACACTCGATTTTCTCATCAAGGGCTTGCGGTATCGTTCGAGGCGTAGCCCTTTGGGCATTGGTCCCTTCTCGCACGCCCAGACATCTTCCCAGACAAGTCGGTACTGCCCTTTGATGCGCTGAGCGGGCAACACGCCGCGCTTGATCCAGGTTCGAATCGTCCCGGACGTGAGATCGAAATGTGTGGCGGTGTCTTCGACAGTCAGCATGGTGGTCTCCCTTGTTGCTATGACATGGAATTAGTCGCCGGGAATGCCCCTTCAAAATTCGAGCAATGGTGGGGGTGTCCAATTGAAAGAAACAATTGAGCGACCCCACCATAGCAGTTCCGACACCGCATCGGATGTCGAGACAGATTGCATTTTGGAATGACTGCACGGGGAACAATGTCCTTTCCAAGCAAAGGATACCCCATGGATCAGTTACATCATTTCCCTGCCGATCACGTCCGACCGGTTTGGCGAGAGCCGGAGGACGCAAGGCGCGAACTTTACGAGCGCTTGGAGGCTTTCATTCGGGCCGCAGCGGCGGGAGATATCAATGATGGTGAGGACTTTCCTGCACTGACGCTAAAAGTCAGCGCGGGTGTCGGCAAGACGAGTACGGCCCTGCGCTTGCTGGCAAGGCATGGCCGTGCTCTACTCGCCCGAGGCCACATAATGGTCTATGTGCCAACCTTGGAACTCGCTGAACGGGCCGCGGCAGATCTGCAAGAACTCGACAGTGACCTGCCGATTTCCATCATCCGCGGGCGTCTCGCTTCCAACCCGGACTCTGGCAAACAGATGTGTGAACGCCCCGATCTTGTCGAGGCCGTGACCAACCTCGTCCCATCGGTGACCCAGGCGCTTTGTCGCGTGGAACGCGGAGGCGAGTTAGTCGAGGCTCCCTGCGCATCTGAATGCCCGTATCTTTTGCAAAAGGACGCTGTCGGCGCGAAGATTCACTTTCTGTCGCACAGTTATCTTGAGGCCTACCCTCCTGTCGATCGGGATACACCTGTAGCTCTACGTATCATCGACGAAAAAGTATGGCCAAACTTCTGCTCGACCACAGATATCTTCGTCGAAGAATTCCTGAGGGCGCCGGAACCAGGTTTCCCGCGTGAACTTCGCTCTGATCTGCTCATCGCGAAAACTGGCATCGTCGCGGCGCTGCAAAATGGCGCAGATGTTCGTAACCATCTCATGTCGCATAAGGTGGACAAGGAAAAACTCAAAGCGCTCTCAAAAGGAGAAACAGCCTCCAGAGACAATCTCGACATCATGCCGAGTGACAGCGTCGCGCGGGTTGAGTTCATGCTCAAAAAACATGATCGATTTGCGCTCTTCGCGTCCCGAAAGCGACAGGCATTGTTCGACCTGCTTGCCTCGAAGGAGGCACTCGGACCGAACCGGCTGACGCTTGAAGAGCGACCATGCGGATCCGGGACGAGACAGGTCATTCGGCTATATAACGTTACAAAAATTGAGCGCGACGCACCGCTTCTGATGCTCGACGCTGACGCAGATGAGGCGATTGCCGAGAGGTTGGCGCCAGGAACCGGTTTCGCGAAAATTGAAACCAAGCCGCAAGCAGAGATTGTTCAGATCTCCGACCGAACAATGTCCGACACCTGGCTACTCGATCCGGAGGCTGGCACTGGTCGCAGAGCAAAGGTCCTCGCGATCATCGGCCGTGAAGTCACCCGAGCCGATGGCAGCGGCGTCCTTGTCGTGGCAACGAAATCAGTTCTTGAAAAGCTGCATGAGGATGCAGGGCAGCCTGTCGGCTACGAGAAAGACGAGGATATGCGCCGGTCTCTTCTGGGGGCAATGCCGCGCTGGTTCGGCCCTAAAATGCTCGGCGTCAACGACTACGAGCGCTATCGGACCATTGTCATCATCGGTCGCCTCCAACCGTGCATCCGCGATATCGAGAAGCAGGCCCGCAGCCTGTTCAATGATACCGAAGCTCCGCTTTCACAATTCACGGGCGGACCACTTCCGGAGCAAGAAACAGTCCGAATATTGCATGATGGTTCCTTGCATGCCGCAAAGGTTCGGTCGCATCCAGACCGACGGGTTGAGGCAGTCCTTCGACAGACTCGTGAGTGTGGGACCCTGCAAGCAATCGCACGGCTTCGCCTTGTATCGCCTGACCAGCCCAAGCGCGTTGTTGTTCTATCCAGCATGCCGTTGCTTGATCTGCCGATCTCGAAACTGACCACTCTGGACGCACTATTTCGCGACCTTGAGGATGAACCAGATCTTGCAGGGTATCTTCGTATGGAGCGCGCCCTGCGTGCAACCATGGGCCGTCCGGTCTGCGGGACCCGAGTTTCGGCCGCCGGCCTTGCAGCCGATTTATCAGAAGATTTCACCAGCGTGAACGCCGCCAAGGAATTTCGGCGGGGTCGCAACACGATCGCCATCCTGGATCTGATTGGGCGTATCGCCGCAAAAAATCAATGGCCGGTGACGCGCATCGATTTGACCCAGCAAGGTCGCGGTGGGTGCGCCACGCCCGCGGTTGTCTTTGCGCCAAGAAGCCAGGCCCTGTCGCAGGCTTCACGGCTGTGGGCGGATTTTACCGCCCGACTGGTCACTCCATAAAAAAATCGGATTGCCAGAGCGAAAAGAATTCCGCGCCGCCGTGAGCGAACCGATCTCTTGAGTATCGCCCGTCGGCGGTAGGTTTCCGAAAGCAAGTTTCCGAAACCTTTTCAGAAATCAAACAGGAAAGGAAATTCCATGTCAGCAAAAAACAAAGGCGGTCGCCCTCGGAAATATACTGCGGAACAGGTGGAGGACGCAATCGATTGGGTCGAAGCCCAAGGTGACGTCGCCGACGGCGCCTCTGTGAAAGAAGTCATGCACGAAGAGCTCGGCGTTTCGCCCGGCATTGACGTGACCATCCTTAATGCCGAGGTCCAACGCATTTGCCGCGTCAGAGCCGAAGAAAAGTCAAGGCTGCTGGTGGCTAAGCTCCCTGCCCCGGCGAAGGATGCGGCGGTCGGCGTAGGCAACGAGGTTGCGCGCGCCGTGACGACTGTGCTTGCCGAGCAATTCGATCAATTGAGCATGGAGAGCCGAAAACGAGAGGCAGAACTCGAAGCCGATCTGCGCGTATTCCGCCGCCGTATACAGGATCTCGAAGCACAGATCGCCGAGCATGAGGCATCACACGCTGCTCAGGAGGAAAAGAACCATGATCTTACAAAACAGTCTGCGGCCAAAGATGTGGTGATTGCTGACCTAAATGCACAAATCGCCCAGTTCGGAAATCACACTGACCTCGAGGGCCGCTTTGTTGAGATTGTCAGAGACTTTATCTCCGGCAACATTCAGGAGGCCCGTCACGATGAGCTGAAATCCGCGACATAGTCCTAAGACTGTCTGGCTCTCAAACCCGCTTTTGCGGCAAGAACCCTGCGGCGCGTACTTGCATCCAACTTCATATCGGCAGAAACTCATTACAAAACAAAAAGGCGCGCGGCATCCGGAAGCCTATCGTCGAGCAGGAAGCCAGAAAATGACCCCAGTTACCCAAGCCGAAATCAACAAAGCCGCATGGGGGGCATGTGACACCTTCAGGGGCGTCGTCGACCCCTCGGTCTACAAGGATTACGTGCTCACCCTGCTGTTCCTCAAATACGTCAGTGACGTGTGGAAGGATCACTACGCCCGCTATCAGGCCGAACACCCCGACAGCCCGGAATTGGTCGAGGCGATGATGCAGCAAGAGGCCTTCAAGCTACCCGAGGGGGCCAGCTTCGACGCGCTGCACAAGCGGCGGCACGAGGCGGGTAATGGCGAACGCATTGACAAGGCGCTCCATGCCATCGAAGAGGCCAATGGTGACAAGCTGCGGGACGTGTTCCAGGATATCAGCTTCAATTCCAACAAGCTCGGCGATGAGGAACAGAAAAACGACATCCTCCGCCACCTGCTGGAGGACTTCGCCAAAGATGCGCTCGACCTGCGCCCCTCCCGTGTCGGGCAACTGGACATCATCGGCGGGGCCTATGAATACCTGATCTCTCGCTTTGCCGCCACGGCAGGCAAGAAGGCGGGCGAGTTCTATACCCCCGCCGAGGTGTCCGATCTCATGGCGCGGCTGGCCGATCCGCAACCAGGGGATCACATCTGCGATCCAACCTGTGGGTCTGCCTCCCTCCTGATGAAATGCGGCAGACTGATCCGCAACAGCGGCGGCAAGGGCTATGCGCTCTATGGGCAAGAGGCGATCGGCTCCACCTGGGCGCTGGCCAAGATGAACCTGTTCCTGCATGGCGAGGAGAACCACCAGGTCGAATGGGGCGACACCATCCGCAATCCTAAGCTGCGCACCAAGGACGACGCACTGCGGCACTTTGATATCGTCGTGGCAAACCCGCCGTTCAGCTTGGACAAATGGGGCACGGAGGCCGCCGAGACCGACAAGTTCGGACGCTTCCGCCGAGGCACCCCGCCCAAGACCAAGGGCGATTATGCCTTTATCCTGCACATGATCGAAACGCTGAAACCCAAGTCCGGCCGCGCCGTGGTGGTCGTGCCCCATGGGGTGCTGTTTCGTGGATCGTCAGAGGGGAAAATCCGCCAAAAGCTGATCGAGGAAAACCTGCTGGATGCCGTCATAGGCCTGCCGGAAAAGCTGTTCTTCGGCACGGGCATCCCCGCCGCTCTTCTGGTGTTCCGCAAACACAAATCCGACGACAGCGTGATGTTCGTCGATGCGTCGCGAGAGTTCATCTCTGGCACCAACCAGAACGCCTTGAACCAGACCCACATCGACAAGATCGTCCAGACCTACGCTGTACGAGAGAGCGTGGACAAATACGCCTATCGCGCCACGCGGGCAGAGGTGGAAGAGAACGATTTCAACCTGAACATCCCCCGCTACGTGGACACATTCGAAGAGGAGGAAGAGATCGACTTGGTGGCCGTTCGGGCCGAGCGGCAGGCGCTGAAGGTCGAACTGGCCGAGTTGGAGGCCCGTATGGAGGGATATCTGCGGGAGCTTGGATATGGTTCCTGAGGGGTGGAGCATCACAAAGCTATCTGACCTCGCTGATGTTAAGCGGGGGGCGGGTTCACAATACCTGACCTACGTTGACGAGCCTGACGAAGGTATCCGGCTAATTCGAATTGGTGACTTCTTGGGGGATAATCCCAAATTCGTCAGTCACACATCGGACATGGATCGGTTCATACTAAAGAAGGACGATATCTTGATCGCAGGAACTGGTGCCACCGCAGGCATTACGTTTGAAGTTCCTGAGCATTTTGAGGGCTATGCATTTTCATATAACGCACCCCGCATTCGACCCAAGAAACATGTAGATAAGGTTTTTCTGGTCAATTTTTTGAAGTCGAATGAAATCACTAAGCAGCAACGCAGTCTGTTTACTGGCAACGCACAACCGTTTTTAGATACAAAAGCGATTGGCGGCTTCAAAATTTTGACGCCCCCGCTCCCCGAACAACAGAAGATCGCGGATATCCTCTCGACCTGGGATGCGGCGATTGAGAAGACAGAGGCCCTGCTGGCCACCGCCAAAGCCCAAAAACGCGCCCTCATGCAATCCCTCCTCACAGGCAAACGCCGCTTCCCCGAGTTCGAGGGGCAGCCGTGGAAAGAGGTCCGGTTGGGGGATGTATTTTCACGCGTCAGACGCAGGAACACCGTCGGAAATGACAACGTCCTGACAATTTCGGCTCAGCATGGATTGGTTTCGCAGGAGAAGTACTTCAACAAGCGCGTCGCGGCAAAGGACCTCAGCGGTTATACTCTGCTTCACCACGGGGATTTCGCCTACAACAAGAGCTATTCTCGGGGATACCCTTTGGGTGCGATCAAGATGCTGGAGATCGATGAACCTGGCGTTGTTTCCAGTCTTTACCTTTGCTTTGCATTGACGGACAAAAGTTCGAATTGCCGCGAGTATTTCCGCCACTTCTTTGAGGCGGGCCGCTTCAACCACGAAATTTACAAGATTGCCCAAGAAGGAGCCCGCAACCACGGATTGCTGAATGTGAGTTCAACGGACTTTTTCCGCGCTCAGGTCAGTGTTCCGCCGCTTGCTGAACAGCGAAAGATCGCAGCGGTTCTGAACTGTGCAGAGGACCAGATCGCCGAACATGCGCAATCGGTCGAAAAACTCCGCACCGAAAAGAAAGCCCTGATGCAGCAACTGCTCACAGGAAAACGGCGGGTGGTGGTCGATGCTTAGTGGGTTTGCACGGGTAGCTTTGACGGCTACGGCAATCGCCCCCGTAGGATTTACCTATGCGGCCGTTGCCGCATTGAACGAACGGTATGACATCATGCTACTGTTGATGTTCGGCTCCGCGATTCTGGTCCACATTTGTGTCTGGGTATTGAATGCAACCAAGGGAAAGAACGCTCCAGCCTCTGAAACCTACCCGATCACAACTGTGGAGCCCGCCGACCGCGAGAACACGGCAATCATCCTGCTCTATCTGATGCCCTTGTTCACCGCAGATTTCAACGACCTGAATTGGGCAATTTGGATACCCACTCTGCTGATCTTCGCTGTCATTGCATTTACCAGTCACAGCTATTTCTTTAACCCATTGCTGGGTCTCTACGGTTGGCACTTTTATAAAGTCGGAACTCCTGAGATGGTCACCAGAGTATTGATATCAAAGAAGACCATTCGCAAAGGCAACTGCAATATAGTGGGTGTCGATTTGGGTGATTATGTAATTTTAGATACGGAGTAATTATGCCAAGAAGCTTTTTCGCATTGTGCCGCATAAATGATCAGAATGTTGTTCGACGTATTCCCCTCCAAGCAGGAGTCCAAGCCGAGATTGAACAACTGTTCGATCATCAAGAAGCTGCGTTCTTGGATGGGAAGGACAATGACCAACCCTTCGATGGGAAATGGACCCCAGATGGAAATGACCTCTTGGTCATCGACGACCAGCCTCTGCTCCAACCCTTCAACGAAACGCTTCAGAACGGACCTGCTGCATATGATCGGCTGGATGTCACCAATTATGATCAAGCGGGCATCAAAGCTGTCTTTATGAGATCGAACGCGGATCAAAACCGCATACTCCTTCAACGGTTTCAGAGTTCACAGTATCTTGCAAAGGGCAGGTTCACGCTGCGATACGATAACAATCAGTTCGCCAAATTGACTGAGCACGGCTTTTCGCTTGATACTAAGCTTACGGCTGTCATCGAAGGTAGTGCTGTGAAATTTGTGAGTTTTGCGAACTTACGAAAGATCATGACAATCCAAGAGCACTTTGTTGCGGCAACGGAAGCGGAAGTGCAAACGTTCGCAGCCCACGGTCATTTTCATGTTGAGAATGCAGCGTTGTTTGACGCTGCAATGGATGAGAGGAGCCGCAAGTTGATCAAGGGTGTTTTGACCTCCGGGGTGTTGGAGCAAAATGACGTTGTTACAATTCGAACTCGTGCAGCCGATATCGGCTTGGATATTACCGAACAGAACGGACGCTTAATTCTTCCTGGCGATAAGAAACGACTGAAGGTGATCCTGAACTTCCTTGAGGAAGGCGTGTTCAAAGGTGTGTTCTCAAACGCACTGTTTGAAACCAACTCGAAACGAACGGTAGCGTAGTGACGTCCCGCACCCCCGACACCCGCGAAGAGGCGGCTTCTAAACTGCCGGCTCTGCATGTGCTGATGGCCATGGGGTGGGTTTACCTGCCTCCAGCCGAGGCGCTGGCCCTGCGTGGCTCGGAACGCGGTGTGTTGTTGGAGCCTGTCTTGCGGGAACGGCTAAAAGGGCATCGGTTCGATTTCAAGGGCCAGTCCTATCCTCTCTCTGCTGGTGGCATTGATCAGGTGGTGCGCGAGATCAGCGCCACGGGCCTGAACGAAGGGCTGATCCCTGCAAATGAGGCCATTTACAAGCATCTGACATTGGGGATCACGGTCACCGAATTCGTGGATGGTCAGCGCACATCCGTCACCGTGCCCTTGATCGACTGGACAGACCCCTCCGCCAGCACCTTTCAGGTCACCGAAGAACTCAGCGTTGAGCGGCCTGCTGGCATGGGGCGGTATCGGCCCGATGTGGTTTGTTATGTGAACGGCATCCCCCTGGTGGTGATCGAGGCCAAGCGACCGGTGTCATCAGGCAAGGACGCCGCAATGGTGGCCGAGGGGATCAGCCAGCACCTGCGCAACCAGAAGGTCGACGGCATTCAGGACCTCTACGCCTATTCGCAACTGCTACTATCGATCTCTGGCTCGGATGGGCGCTATGGCACCACGGGCACCCCCACAAAGTTCTGGGCGGCATGGACTGAGGAAGAGATTACCGAGGCCGAGATGCAGGCCGTGAAGTCCGCGCCCCTCTCAGAGGCTCAAAAAGCGGCGCTCTTTGCAGACAAGCCCAAGTGGATGCAGGACGACTTCGACAGGCTCCACAGTGGCCCTGTGTGGCCCACAGAGCAAGACAGGTTGATCATCAGCCTGCTGCGGCCTGATCGCTTGCTGGACTTCACCAGACGGTTCATTTTCTTTGACCGGAAGCTGGGCAAGATCGCGGCGCGGTATCAGCAGGTGCAGGGGGCCAAGGCCATCCTGACCCAGGTATCCCACCAGAAGCCCGATGGCAGTCGTGAGGGCGGCGTAATCTGGCACACCACAGGATCGGGCAAATCGAACCTGATGGTATTCCTGACAAAGGCGCTGCTACTGGACAAGGAGCTTGCCGGATGTCGCATCATCATTGTCACGGATCGTGTGGACCTTGAGAAACAGCTTGCGGCAACTTTCATGACGGGCGGGGCCTTCGGGTCTGCGGTGGCGACGAAGAAGGAGGGTGAGACCTCCAAAGTGCAGTCGGGTCGTGATCTGGCTAAGCGTATTGGTTCTGGGTCAGAACGGATCATCTTTACACTGCTTCAGAAGTTCAATTCAGCCACGAAACTTCCGGAGTGCAAGAACACCTCGGACAAAATCATTGTTCTGGTTGATGAGGGGCACCGCAGCCAAGGCGGTGAGAACCATGAGCGGATGCGGCTTGCACTGCCCAACGCAGCCTTCATCGCCTTCACGGGAACGCCGCTGCTGAAAGAAGATAAAACCCGCAACAAGTTCGGCCCGATCCTCCACGCCTATACGATGCAGGATGCTGTCGAGGACGGTGCGGTCACCCCATTGGTTTATGAGGAACGTCGGCCCGTTGTTGATATCAATGATGCTGCTATCGATGCCTGGTTCGACAAGATCACAACCGGCTTGTCGGACAGCCAGAAATCGGACCTGAAACAGAAGTATTCCAGCCGGGGTCAGATATACGGCGCGGCGCACCGTATCGACCTGATCGCCTACGACATCGCGATCCATTTCACCGAGAACTTTGCCAAGCTGAAGCTCGGCTTAAAGGCGCAACTGGCGACTGACAGTAAGCTGTCTGCGATCCGGTACAAGAAAGCACTCGATGAAACTGGCCTCGTCACCAGCGCGGTTGTGATCTCGGCCCCCGACACCCGTGAGGGTCATGATGATACAGATGATGCAAAGACACCTGAGGTGCAGACCTGGTGGAAAATGAATGTTTGCAATGATGCGGACGCCTATGAAACTGATGTCATCGAACGATTTGGCACCGATGGCGCACCGGATATCCTGATCGTCGTGGACAAGCTGCTGACGGGCTTTGACGAACCCCGCAACGCCGTCCTTTATATCGACAAACACCTCAAGGATCATAACCTGCTTCAGGCTATCGCGCGAGTGAACCGTCTGCATGAGGCCAAACAGTTCGGGTATCTGATCGACTATCGAGGGATTCTTGCTGAACTGGATACATCGATCCAGGACTATGCGGACCTCGCCTCACAAACCCAAGCCGGATACGAGATTGACGATCTTGCGGGCACGGTCACGAACGTTTCTGTCGAATATAAGCGCCTCCCTGGCCTGCATGATGCGGTATGGGCGATTTTCTCTGGCGTGCAGAACAAGCAAGATATCGAACAGTTCCGACGCGTCCTTGTCCCCAAGACTGCTGATGATGGAGCTGGTCACAGCATAGATGCCAACCAGAAAGTCCGAGAGGACTTCTATGATGCGCTGACCGAGTTCGGGATGTGCCTGAAACTGGCCTTGTCATCACGGACGTTCTTCGAGGATGGGGCATTTGATGAAAAGACCATCCAGGGTTACAAACGCGATCTCCGCTTCTTCACTGAACTGCGGGTGCAGGCGAAGCGGGATGCACAAGAAACTGTGGACTTCTCCGAGTACGAAGAGCAAATTCGGCGGATGGTCGATAAACAGGTGATCGGACAAGAGGTCGTGGATCCTGAAGGATTCATCCGTGTCGATACACTTGGGCAGGCCGATGACCCGGAAGACTGGTCTGACGAGAAGACACGCACCGAAGCGGATGTCATCAAGACACGTATTCGCAAAACCATAGAACAAGACCTGATCGATGACCCATATGCGCAGCGCGTGTTCTCCGAACTGCTCAAGGAAGCGATCCTGGCAGCGGAAGCGATGTTCGATCATCCAGGCAAGCAGTACGTCATGTTCAAGGACCTGGAAGAACAGGTCTCCGGAAGGAATACTCCTGGCGTGCCGGATCGGTTCGCGGACCATCCCCGCGCCCAGTCCTACTACGGAGCCTTGCTTGAGCAACTGAACGGCGTGGAACAGGATGAGGAGGTTCTGGTTGCCGAGGCTATGCACATCGACTCGACCGTGGACGATGCCGTGCAGACCCACTCCATCAATCCTGGAAGCATTGAAGCCGAGATACGCAAGGCTCTGCTACCTCGTTACTTCAAATTTCTCGGCGGTCTGGACGCCGCGAATACGTTAATCGACCAGATCGTTGGCATTGTCCGTGCTGGTGCGTCCAGATCATGACTGCCTTTGTGCTGGCATATGGCGATGACCGGATTCCCTATCAGGTCTCCTACGAAGATGCTCGAAAGTCCAGTGTGGCCATCCATGTCAATCCAGACGGATCGGTTGCTGTTGATGCGCCATTAGGGTTTTCCGATGAAAGCATCAAACAAGCCGTCCAGAAAAGAGCCCGCTGGGTCGTCGGGCATGTCAGCGAAGCAAGGCAACGCTATGCCCAAGTGCGTCCTCGTGAGTATGTCTCCGGGGAACAGGTACTTTATTTGGGCCGCCGTTATATGCTGAAGGTGATACCCGTTGATTGCAAACCGGCTCCTGCAAGGCTGCGTGGCAATCGGCTGGAAGTCGAGACCGCCAACGGTATGAAAGATGATATCAAAGGCCGTCTTCGTGCATGGTACCTCGTGAGAGGTCGCGATTACCTGGGGCGTCGTATTGATGCGTTGGCCAAGGCGCTACCTTGGGTAAAAGCACCACCACCCTTTCGACTGCTGGACATGTCACGCCAATGGGGAAGCTGCTCCCCGTCCGGCGAGATCATCATCAACCGCCACCTGGTAAAAGCGCCGCGGCAGTGTATCGACTATGTGCTGATTCATGAACTGGCGCACCTGAAGCACCACGATCACGGCCCTGCCTTCTGGAACCTGATCGACGCACACGCTGGGGATTGGCGGAAAGCCAAGCGTCATTTGGATGGGCTGGTAGAGGTTTTGTTGGATTGAGCTAATCCGATTACCCGCAACTGGGATAGATTTGGTAACGCCGCCCCGGATTGCGACTCAGCCAAACTGGGAGGAGCGCCGCCGTTCGCTGAAACCTGTACGAAGGTCGGCTATGCCCAAAACCTGGACTTTGCAAAGTCGCAGTTGCATACAAGGTCGAGGCGCGCGGTTGGCAGCTGGATTAAGCCTCACCAAGCCTTTGGGTTTTCAAGTTTTTTATGTAATTTTGACAGCCTACCAGGTGGGGCCGCCTTCCTTGACGTCCAGCCTTCAGCATCGACGGACTTATGCCCGGGAATTTCGACAAGTTGTGCTGATGCCACATAAAAAATATCGGGCTTTTGCCATTTTATTATCCGCGAGTACCTCGTAGGATCTCCACCTATGAGGGTGTCATCATTGGATCGTATCTCTCGTGACAACTGCTGCGAAAAGATTATTTGGGAAGCAAAAATGCCATTTGAACCAGATATTGGTTATGCAAAGGCCACCCTTCGATCCGCTCCAGAAAATCTGCCTCAAGATCTTGAAAATGTCATTGAGTACCGAAAATCGGGCCTCAGCCTCAATCATATCGTAGGCTGCCCGCTCGATTGCGCATATTGCGTGCGGCATCTTTTTAACAATTATGAAATGAAGCGACCTCATCTAATAATGTCAGATGAGCAGGCTGTCGACCAGCTTGTTCGCCATCCTGCTTTCCGTGCTCACAATACTCCGTTGCAAATTTTCAACAGAGCAACCGACCCCTTCCTTCCAAGAGTGAAGGACCATCTTCACCGGACCTTAGAATTGCTGGATGAACTTGGCTTGACGAACCACGTGCTTGTAATCACCAGATGGCATGTCTTGGAGGACGATGTGGCCCGTTTGGAGCGGCTACAGAACCTCAAGGTTACGATATTGGTCACCTGGTCTGGAATTTCTGACCCGCGCATCGAACCCATCGACAGTTCAATTGCAAAAAAATCTCTAAAGACCCTCGCAGATTTTGCTTCCCGCACGCGCCGAATTCTTTACTGGCGGCCAATTGTTTTAGGGCTGAATGACACCGACGAATTGATCGCAGAAGCCCGCTCCATGAGCCAGTTTGCAGATGCAACGGTTTTCACAGGCCTTTTCCATAGGGAGCAGATCAGAGATTATCTTCGTTCGGTAAATGTGCCTGATCTTTATGAGATGGTGCCTCGGCGAAAAATTTTTCCGCGAGAAGTCGAAGACCGCATTCTCAAGGCTTTCGGCAACACGCCATTATTTCGAAAAACATCTTGCGGGGTAGCGTATGCGCATGGGGTTCATGACTACAACGGTCACCTTGGGATCGAACGCATTTGTGATATTTGTCCGGCTGATCAGGTCAAAATCTGTACTGCAGCCCACAAGCCTCCAACCCAACTTCAGTTACTAAACTTTGCTGAGGAAGTGGGTCTTGAGGTAGATGGAATGGAGGTTTTTCCAGGCCACATCGTCGTTGAAAACAGCACGGAGCAACAGCGATACTTTGTTCAACATGCGACTGGCTTTCAAGTGCATGACCGCGCTCACCCGCACTTACCGGGTCGTCATGGACGCGCCTAAGAAGGATGGACTTGATGAAACGTATGTGGGCGGTGGATGTCGAGGGCAATGGCGCTACACCACCTGAAATTATCGAGCTGGGGATCGTTGAAATGGACGGACTGCGGCTGACAGGGAGAGTAAAGCATTGGCAGTTCCGGCCAGAGCTCGAGATTACTCCCATAGTTAGCAGGATACATGGAATTACGAATGAGGATGTCGCCGATGCGCCCCCATTTGATGACGTCGTGGACGACATCTTACTCTGGCTTGAAGAAGCCCCAATTGTTGGACACAACGTCCGGGTCGAATTAGAGTCTCTTTCCAAAGTATTGCCAGGCTGGAAGCCAGCAGCGGCCTACGATACTTTGAAAGTAGCGCGAAGGCTTCTGCCATACCAAGAAAAATTCGGCTTGGAGCCGCTCGGCGAGGCGCTTGGACTCAAAGATGCCGCGTCAAAAGCGGTCGGCGGAGGTGCGGCGCACTCAGCCCCGTACGATGCTGCTATGTCTGCAATCCTACTGGAACGCTTGCTGACACCTTTGTCGGTGACTGAGAGAGACAGCGTATTGATGGATGCTGACATAATAAATGTCAGACAAGGATCGCTTCTGTGACCCGTAAAGTAAAAATCGCTGTCGCTGGGACCCATTCCACGGGGAAAACAACCTTCATGGAGGATTTGGAGCGACGCATGATCGATGCAGGCCTTAATGTGGCCTATGTACACGATAGTGCAGCTGAGGCGCGCGCCGCAGGATTTCCAATCCTGAGAAACCACACGTTTGAAAGTACAGCTTGGTTAATCGCTCAAGCAATCCGTCTTGAAACTGTTGCTGCGCTTGAAGCTGACGTTATCCTCATTGACCGACCTGTTCCCGACGCCTTTGGGTATTTGATCGCGGCTCTGCGCACTACAGGCCGTTCAGTTGATCAAGATCGGTTGAGTCGCCTTGAAGCCATCTGCGAAGCCTGGGTGAAAGAGTATGATCTTATCTTTGTGACAAGACTTGACACAAACATACCAATTGGGCCGGGCCGGGACAACGATCATGTTTTCAGGGCTGCAGCCGACGAAGCGGTTGCAGAAGTGTTATTGAAGCTGGCTCCAGAGCATCGCGTTCTCGCGTCGGCGGACTCGGGGCACGCCATGGAGTTGGCTATGCGCGTCGCTTCTGGCAAATGATAGCAGCTCCACAAGATCTTGCCTGTGAGAAAGCAACTGTCGCCGGGCCTCTCCGCATTGGCATTGGTTGCATGGCACTTACTGGTCTGTATGGCAGCATATCTGCGTCTGATGCACGCAATGTGCTTGATGTTGCAGCAGACCTTGGTTTTCGACTTTTCGACACGGCGCCATTGTATGCTAACGGCAACAACGAAGAATTGATCGGTGAAGTGTTTGGCTCAAGGGCCAGCATATCCGTATCGACAAAGTTCGGCCTTTCGGAAAACAATGACAATAAACTTGTGCGGGATAGCCGACCCAGTTCAATTCGTGCATCAGTAGAAGCGTCGCTGGGCCGCCTGCGTCGTGAACGAATAGACCTTCTGATCCAACACCGTCCTGATCCAGGTGTGGATGATCAAGAGGTAGCGGGCGCTGTTCAAAATCTCATAGACGAAGGTAAAGTTGCCTCTTTCGGTCTTTCAGGCACTCTTATTAATCGCATCAAACCAATGGCAGCACAATGCACCATCGCGGCGGTTCAAAATGAACTATCTATTTTGAGTGATCCAGACTTCTGGTCCGCTCCTAACGAGGTCGGAGAAATGGGTTCTTTTTTCATGGCCTATGCACCGATCGCCCGTGGGCTACTTAGCTGGCCGACTGCTCGCGCTGCCCCAACTGCGGACGACTTCCGGGCGCAGATAAAAGCCTTCGAAAATCCCGAGCGGTCGGTACCTAAAAAGCTTCATGGGTGCATCCAAGAAATTGCATCAAGTTATGGCGTCTCAGCGACCGCTGTCACTCTGAGCTGGGTTCGATCTCGGGGATCGAACGTTGTGCCAATTCCTGGACCGCGCAATACGAACCACCTTGCCGATTTACTTGACGCCGCGAATCTTGAAATCCAAGCATCTGATATTTCGATGATTGATGAGATCGCGAAAAGTTGTTTTGTTCGTTAGGGCAATCGATACATTTTGGAAGGCTAATTTTCATCCGTCGGGATTTGAAGCCATTGTGCTCCTCTGGGTCCCGCCAAATGACCGTCCACAAAAAGCTGGAATCGGGCCTTGGACCCGATTTGCGCCAAAGTCTATTAAGGGCCGACTGCGTCGAGCCAGAAAAGAAGCTCCAGCCATCAGCAATTTCATCCCGCCTCCGGGCCTTCAAGTCGCGATGTGAGAGCACTGGCACTATGCCGTCCAACTATGCCGCCCTGCTCCGCCGAGGATGCCAAAGACGCGCATTTTGACGGTGGAAAGGCTAATAAAATATAGCTCTCGGTGTGCCAACATAGCTCAAAAACGGTCTCGAAAACCGTTACGCGGAGGTTCGAGCCCTCTTCAGAGCGAATTACATTCGCCAATTCGAAATTCGGCGCAGCGCACAGATCGCGTTCCATAAGCCTTGCCAGGCTCGAAAAATTCTTCCTACGCTGGGAAGGTAGGATCGGTGATTATCTCAGGGAAGTTCTTTCATGCGATTTTGTGGCCGCGCTGAGGAGATGGCGCAGATCATCGAGCGCTGGCAGCGCGCGAGCAAGGTCGAGGCGCCTGAACCTCAGCTTGTAATACTGAAGGCGGAACGTGGCGTGGGGAAGACCCGGCTGGCGCTGGAGTTTTACCGCTGGCTGAGCGAGACCATCGATGGAGTGGGACGCGAAAGCTACTGGCCTGACGCGGTCGCGGTTCTCGACAGCAGCATAGACGTCAATCCCGATCCCGATAGCTGCCGTTATGATGTGCCGATCCCGTATCTGTGGTGGGGCCTCAGAGCATCGGACAAAGGCGCCGAGAACGGTATAGCCGGTGATGCCATTGCCACCCACGACAAGTTCCTCGCTCCGCACCTCGTTGCGCTAACGATGCGCGCCCGGATGATGAGCTCCGGTAAGTCCATCGTGAATGTCTGGCGCGACGTGGCCAAAGGCGAGGCCGCCAGTTGGAGCGGCTACGACACAGTAATTTCTGTCGGAGAAGGCCTGCTGAAGACAGTAGGTATTCTGCGGGGAACCCTCGGATCATCCGCCAACAGCGCCCGCGAGGAAGTAGGCAAGCGATCGAAGAGCCGGGTCGACGCCGTGATGGTAGATCTGGAGAGCATCTTCAATCCTCGGTCCTACACATACGCCAAGACGCCTGGAGTGATCCTAATCGATGACGCACAGTTCTCGACGGACGACCCGGGCTTGTCGGTATTCGCGGAGCGCTTGCTTCATTCCGCCATGACCCAATCCTGGCCGGTCCTGATCCTTGTCACGCACTGGAAACGCGATCTCGCTCCAGAATTCATGAAGACCGAGCGCTGCTTCGCCGGCATCCTCCACCATGGCCGTGACCGCACACCCGCGGATAATGGGCCGGCAGCAGGCTTGCCCGGCGGCTTCCTGAAAACCAGAAATACTCTGGAGATCGACCTGCCGATCGTGCCTGATTTGTCGGGCGCCCTTGCCGAGGCCCTTCCCGGACTTTCGCCAGACCAAGCGTCGGCCCTTCTCAATCATGCCGGCGGCAATCCACGACACCTCGAACAGATCATCGCGTTCCTGCGGGAGAACGAAGACTTCTTCGAAGACTTCGACACGCAGGCGGCGTTGACGGAAGAAGGTCTCGCCGAGGCGCTAAAGGAGACCCATGATATCTTCAAGGTCGTCATGCGTCGCTTGCGAGATGCTCCCCAAGATGTGCAAGAAGCAATCTGCCTTGCGAGCTTGCACGGAGTTCGCTTCGTTTTCCAAACGGTCGATGAACACGCTCGACTGCATCTGGGCGAAACGCGTGGCGAGGCGCTTGTGAAAGCAGTCAACCCATACAGCATGGTGTCATCCCGGCGACGGGAGAAGATCGCGGAGTTCTCCGAGCGTCTGTTCTACATGGTGGCCGAGCGTCGGCGGCGATCGCTGAAATCGCTGGCCGATGAGGATGCCCTACGGACATCTCTGAAGGCGGCACTGCGCACTCGGCTCGAGAATGGCGGCGTAGCCACAGACGTTGAAGAACAGGTTCTCATTTGCGGCCTCGCGGCGCAGGCGTTCTCTGAAGAACATCCCGAGGATCGTCATCATCTCCTGCTCGCTTTGGCCCTTTTGGCGCACGCGGAGGCGGGTCGCTACTCCTACGAGGCGGCAGTGGAGGCCGCATCAAGGTTCTATGCGGTGTTTCAGTGGGAGCCCAACGCCACGGAAGATCTGCACGGCAGTGTGCTTGCAGCGTGCGCAAGCCTGCTGCGAGCCGAAGGTCGCGCGGCTGAAGCCCTTGAAATTCTTGACCCTCTCCTCGCTCGCCGTCGCGATCTGGCGGAGCGCCTGAAGACGCCGGAGAGCCTGCGGGACCTGTCGGTGTCGCTCGACAACGTGGGCGGCGCGGCGCAGGTCGCCGGGGATCATGCCGCGGCCGCGAAGGCCTATGCGGAGAGCCTGGAGGTCGCGCGCGATCTGGCGGAGCGCCTGAAGACGCCGGAGAGCCTGCGGGACCTGTCGGTGTCGCTGAACAACGTGGGCGGCGCGGCGCAGGTCGCCGGGGATCATGCCGCGGCCGCGAAGGCCTATGCGGAGA
>NZ_FXYE01000003.1 GCF_900184935.1 Actibacterium lipolyticum
CGCGTTCGATGAAGCCGAGCGCATCCCCTGCCCTGCCCGCGGCCAGCAGGCGCATCGCGATTTTGGCAGCGACCTGCGGCACCTTGCGCGTCCTCACATCGTATTGGGCGATGAACGCATCCACATCACCCATCGCATCGGCGATGTCCTTCAGCGCCATCTCCACCATGCTTTGCCGGGAGCGTTCTTCCATTTGGTGCGCATAGGTCGCACCGCCGCTGCCATACCCTACGGCCTCCCATTGCCCTTTCGGTGGGACGGGAACTGGCGTCGCGGCAATTGCCTCGATCTGCCGCTTCAGATGGGCCAGCCCCTCTTCCCCAAGCGCGGGTGTCAGGATTGCGATCAAACCGTCATACTGGCCGTAGCCATTGTCACGAAGGGCTTCGACCACCGCATCGGCCAGCAACTCAGGCTGCGCCCCGGCAGCAAGTGCTATCTCGCCCAGCAAAGCGCAGCCGTCGTGAAACACGCCGATGACGATTCCACTGCTGTCATCGCAGCGCTCGAACAGCGGTGTTGCCACCTGCATGAAGCGCCAGGCCAGTGCGAGTGCTTCGGCCGGATCGGCCGGGGCGATCTGCTCCTTGATCGCTCGGAGTTGGCTTTGCAGATCGGTGACAAGTGGCTTGCGTTTTTGCCAATTCACAAAGCTGCGGGCCCGCGCGATGCTGGTCAGCCGCTTGGCCACCGCCCGCCCCGCTTCCTTAGGGCTTTGCGCTCCTGCAAGTTCCAACCTCAGCCGCCGTTTGGCCACGGCAGAGCCGGTACTGATCTCAATCAACAAATCGGCCAGGCGAGCAGCGCCGAGCGTCTCAAGGTTTTTTGCGTTCAGTGTCGTTTTCGATACCATTGGAAACCCATATTGTCTTGGCGGACTTTAGCAGCGGTCAACGATAAGCGAAACGCCGACATTGATTAGGTGCCAAGACCAGCCTCAGGCCAAAAAAACCAGACCTGAGTTTCTCGTACAGCTACGCAGGTTTCACCTGCATTGCTCAATTCGAATCTGTTCGCAATGTTCTATACGTCCTGGTTCAGTCGCCGGCCTTTCCATCGAGTGGGCGCGGCCCTTAGCGCTTGCTTCAAAGGATATTATTGAGGAGATCTTTGGATTAAGTTGCTCCGGGATTATGACCTTCTGTCCAGATATGACGTATGGCCATGCCATCTCTGTTACACAGATGGAGATGTAAATGAGCCACGAACAACACCTTGCCCTAGATTTGATCGCCCGACTTGCCAGTCGTTTTGGTCCAACAAGCCGAATTGCCAAAGAACTGCCCGGCTGGCTGGAGTATCTGACCGAAGTTGAATGCCCAGAGCGCCCCCGCACCCGACCTAGTGCGATTTGGTGGGAGAAAATTCGGGAACTCGTCCGCAACCTGATTCCAGGCGCTGGTGGCGGCGAGGGCGAGATCGTGCAAGGCAATGCCGCTCTTCTTGGTGATCATTTTGGATTATCCCCGGTCGAGACATCCATGCTGACCTTTGTTGCTCTATACAAGATCTTCGACACGTTTGAGCATGTCGTCGACGGAGCCTTGGAGACGAAGGAGGTCACAGTACCGCTTCTTTTGTCGTGGTTCTGCCTAGCGCCTGAGCCTGAGATCCGGGCTGCTATGCGCGCTTCCAGTCGGCTGGTAAGCTCGGGGTTGGTGCAGCGCAACAGCGGCGGGCGCTATCATCGTATGCCGTTTGACCTATCTGATCGTCTCACCTTCGCGCTTTTGGCCGAGGCGGGAAACATTAACAATCTGATCGCGTTGATGTTTCCTTGTGCGGGCGCTCCCGAGGCTGAATGGCAGGATTTCGAAGGACTGGGACGAGATGCAGACCTGATGCACAACTTGGTGTCCAAAGCTCTGGCTAACAGCACGCCGGGCGTGAACATCCTGCTCTATGGTCCGCCGGGCACCGGAAAAACTGAGTTTGCAAAGGTGCTGGCACTTAAGGTTGGGGCCGTACTGCGTGCGGTGGGAGAAACTGACGATGAAGGTGGGGAGCCGTCGCGCCATGAACGCCTGGCCGAGCTGAGCATAGCGTCCCGCATGCTAGGGCAAAGATCGGACACCGTACTCCTCTTTGACGAAATGGAGGATCTGTTCGGGGCGAGGGGGTCTTTTCTTAGCCGGGAGATGTCGAAAGTCCATTTCAACCGGATATTGGAAAGCAACCCCATTCCGGTAATCTGGACCACGAACTCGGTCGATGCCTGCGATCCTGCCTTCCTGCGCCGGATGAGCTATTCGGCTATGATGCGATTGCCATCAGGAAGGGTTCGATCACGGATATGGCAACGCCTAGAGGTACGACATTCCACCGGCATTCCGGATGCAGTCTTGACCGTACTGGCCGAAAGGCACGATCAGGCTCCGGCGCTGGTGTCAGACGCGATGCGGGTGGCGCAGCTTTGCGCAGGTGACGAGACGGTGGTGTCGCAGGTGCTTGATGCGGCCGCCCGGCTCGCGAAGGGCGGCGCGGACAGCGCGCCGAGCCATCACTCGGAAGTGCCATGGCAGCCCAATCTCGCACAGACTGACACCGATCTGGGTCGGATCGAGGCACGGCTCCTAGATCCAGATGCGCCCCGGCGAATTAGCTTTTGTCTAGACGGCCCGGCCGGCACCGGGAAAAGCGCTTGGGCACGGCATCTAGCCCGCGTGATCGGAATGCCGGTGATCGAGAAGCGCGCCTCGGATCTCATCTCGAAATGGATCGGCGAAAGCGAACAGAACATCGCCCGTGCTTTTGCCGAGGCGCGCACCAACGCTGCTATGCTAATCTTTGATGAAGCCGACAGCCTGCTGGCTGACCGGCGCGGTGCCGAACGCATCTGGGAAGTATCTCAGGTCAATGAAATGCTGACCTGGATGGAAAGCCACCCGCTGCCCTTTGTGTGCACCACGAACTTCGTAGAGAAGCTCGACCCTGCCACACAGCGCCGGTTCACCTTTCGCATCCGTTTCGACTTCCTATCAACTGATCAACTCCCACTGGCTTGGGTCTCGCACTTCTCCCATTCGCCGCCAACCGGACTGTCGGCGCTCGATCGGCTAACATCAGGAGATTTCGCCAATGTAGCTCGCAGGATGCAGGCGCTCGGGAACGCTGATCCGCACGAAATCCTACGCGAGCTAGCACGCGAAGCTGCTGCAAAGGTAGGAGCGGCACGTCCGATCGGTTTTGGCCGTTGACGACCCGGAGGGTCGCCGCGAAGGTGGCAGTTCTTTTCCCGGAGGATTCATGCGTTACGCTCGTCAGGAAGATCTGCAGAAACTAGCGCTCCTGATGCAGGGATCGGCCGAGGGAGTATGCCTTGCCGATATCGAAAGAGAGTTCGACGTGTCTCGACGCACAGCAGAGCGCATGCGAGACGCTGTGCGCAATGCATACCCTCAGATTGAGGAGCTTTCCGGCGAAAGCGGACGCAAATACTGGCGTTTCCCGCCGGGGTCATTGGGTCGAATGGTGGAGCCAACGCTGGATGAGCTGACCGCCGGGCACCGGGCCGCCGCGATTGCTCGCCGCGAGGGGGATGAGGTTACGGCTGATGTGCTTGAGCGTCTGTTGGTCAAGGTGCAGGCCATGTTCCGTGAGGATCGCCGCCGCACAATAGCCGCCGACCTTGAGGCACAATTGATGGCTGACGGCGTCGCCTTTAGGCCCGGACCGCGCGAGAAGATTGCTCCTGACATCCTTTTCGCGCTCCGCGAGGCGATCCTTGCAGGGGTGATGATCTCTTCTGACCACCGTGCCCGCGGCACCACAAAGCTTTCGCGCAATACCCGGCTTGGCCCGATTGCGATGCTATTCGGACAAGGGCGCCAATATTTGCTGGCCTGGAGCGAATATCAGGACGATCTGCGCCTGTTTGCTCTCGCTGGTTTTGAGCGAGTTTCGTTGGAAACCGATGTCTATCAGCGCCCCGAGGGGTTCGATCTACAGGATTGGCTGTCGGAGAGCTTCGGCATCTGGCGCGAGCAACCCCGTGACGTCGAATGGCGGTTCCTTCCAGAAGTGGCGGATGAGGCGGCGGGATATATGTTTCATCCGAAACAGCAGATGGAGCGTTTGGAAGATGGTTCTCTGATGGTGCGTTTCCGTGCGGGCGGACAGCAGGAAATGGAATGGTATCTCGCGAGATGGGGAGACAAGGTCCGGGTGCGTTACTTGACCAACTCGCGAAATTTCGATCCCGATACGACCGAAAATGACGTAAGCGGAGAGTAGTGTTGGCTGGAATCGACAGAAAAGGAACACCGCTTGCTTCGAAACAGCACAACCCACCCACTTCGCATCGATAGTCTGCCGATCAGCAACGGTCTGCTCGGCCTCACACTTTGCCCTGGCAAGAAGGGCGACAGCGTCTTTGGCGGTGCTTGGGACCGCGATCTGGACGTCGATCTCGATGTGATCAAAGCTTGGGGGGCGAAAGCCGTTCTGAGCCTGATTGAAGACCATGAGTTCGGCTTGCTTTCGGTGTCGGGGCTTGGCGATGCCGCAAAATCGCGAGGCATAGACTGGTATCACTTCCCGATCCGCGATCTGGACGCACCGACGCCAGAGGCCATGCAGATGTGGCGCAATCTGTCGCCACATCTCCACCAAACTTTGGAGAACGGCGACCGTTTGCTGATCCATTGCCGAGGCGGCCTTGGCCGTGCCGGCACGGTTGCAGCCCTTCTGCTCGTCGAACGGGGGCATTCAGCGAGCGAATCTATGAAGATTGTGCGCGACGCGCGGCCGGGGGCGATAGAGACCCCGGTGCAAGAACGTTTGGTGGCAGCCCATGGCCGACATGACGGATTGCAGCCTATCCAGCTCCACGCCAGTCTTCTCGGTGGCGCCATTGGGGATAGCCTCGGCGCTGAGATCGAGTTTCTGTCTCTCGCGAAAATCTGCCGTCGCTACCCCGGTGGCATCAAAGACCTGCCTCCGCATATGGGACTGCGCGGCGCCATTACCGACGACACTCAAATGACGTTGTTTACGGCCGAGGGCATCATCCGCGCGCTCATCCGCAGTGAGTTGAAAGGCATCTGCCATCCGCCATCTGTGATTCATCATGCGCTTTTGCGCTGGTACAAAACCCAAGGCGGCAAACCGATAGTTCAAACAGATGATGTGGGCCTGATCGAAGATCCACGACTTTGGGTTTGCCGCGCGCCGGGCAATACCTGCCTATCCTCGCTGGGGGCGAGCGCGCATTTTGGCGACGTGGCGCGAAACAACAGCAAGGGATGTGGCACCATCATGCGCGTTGCACCGATCGCGTTGATGTTCCCACGCGATCAGGTGCGCAGGATGGCGATTGAGACATCAGCGCTGACGCATGGCCACGTGACAGGTCAGCTTGCGGCGGCTGCATGGGCAGAAATGCTTGCTGATGTTGCCGCAGGCGCGCGCCTTGAGGAGACTGCAACCCGCACAGGAGAGATTTATGCGCGACTGGATGGGGGCAATGAGACTGCGCAGGCCATTCAAGCCGCACTTGCCGCGCCGCGTGACGGTGCCGGTGAAACTGTCGAGTCCCTTGGTGGTGGCTGGACGGCAGAAGAGGCCCTGTCCATAGCCCTCTATGCCTGCCTAACTGGCAATTCCTTTGAAGAGGCTCTTGCGATTGCGGTCACACATGGTGGGGATAGTGATTCAACGGGTGCGATTGCGGGCAACATGCTGGGCTTGCTCGATCCCGCGGCCGTGTTTCGACACAGATGGGCTGAGACCGTTGAAGGTTCGGATCTCGTCACTCGGCTGGTTCGTGATTTCCGTCGCCTTTCTTCCGACATCGATGCCGCAGAAGAACTCTTCCAATACTACCCGGGCGGATAGAAACAGCTATTGCTGCAATTGCTGAATTATAAACCGCAAAAGCCATATAGATCATTGATTTAGACTGGCTGCTCAATACACTGCGCTAATAGCATTATTTACAGGCAAACCATGTTTTACCCTTTTCTCGTCGCGGATCCCCGTTCTGGTTTGCAGTATCGCCTGACTGATACCAGCCTCGCAGAGCTTTCGCTTGCGCCCATAGCGTCGGAATGGTCGCCCGGGCGCGCGATTATCGACGACCCGGATCCCGTCTGGAAAGACAGCGTTGCGAACGCACCGGTCGAGACGATCTCGGCAGTCAGTATGGCGTTGGAGGATCTGGTGCTTGCCACCAACGATCTCCGTGTGCCCGTGGTAGATCCTTTGCAAGACAGCCGCGCACGGCGGCATCTGGATGCACTGATCGGGCTATGGCGCAGGCTGGGCGATGGGTTGCCCGAGGGGCTTGCCCCGGTGCGTCATGTTCTGGAGCTTCCGCATGGGAAGTTCCTTGATTCACTGCCCGTGGTTGAGGGATCGCTCGACTTGGCTGCACCTGCCGCGATGCGGGCTTTGTATGCTCGCCTGGAACAAGAGTTTGGCACAGTCCCCGCGCCCGCCAAAGGTCTTGCCGCGCCGGTTGGAAGCAGAGTTCACGCTTTACAGAGCGGCATTGCTGCGCCCAACATTACAGTCGGAAAAGCTGACGATAGCCTTGCCTTCTTTGGCTTGCGTGATCCGGCGGCCTGTGCTGATTTCGCGGCGGCGCGGGCCCGCGCACTAATTGAGGCCGGAGTCCCCGCTCGCGAGATCGCGGTCATGGCCAACAATAATCCAAGCCAAATCGCCCGTGCCTTTGTCGAGCAGGGCGTGCCACTGTCCGGCCTTCCCGGCAGCCTGCCAGAGCGCGACATCATTGGCGAGACAGCCCTTCATCTGGCACTGGCCAAGCGCACACCGACCCCGGCAATGGTGCTTGCAAGTCTTGCGTTATCACCTCTGATGCCTTGGTCATCGCAATCCGGGCGTGATCTGGCCGAAAGCCTGATCGGCGGCGATTTCCGGGGCGATATACTGTCACCTACCCCTGCGCATAAGGAATTGTGGAAAGACATCCGTTCTTCGGCGGGCAGCTTGGCGCAGCTGCGTTTCTTGCTCGACCGTATCTGTGAAAGGATCAAACGAGGTCAGGACGTGCGCGCGCGCCTGCCCATTTCGCCCGGTGACGGTAGCCCGGATTGGGAGGCAATCCTGCGGGGCATCCACATTGCACCGCCTTTGGGCGCTGATCCAGATCGCAATCTGGAGGGCGTCAGCCTGTGGTCCGCGCAGGACAGTCCGTGGCGCCCCTGCCGACATCTGATCGTGACGGATTTCACCGACGGCCTTTACCCGACGCGGGGGCGCGGCAATCCGATGTTTCTCGAAAGCGAGATCGCCGCAATCCGCCGATCTGTTGGATTGCAGCTGCGAGGCCGGGCCGAAGTGCTGGCTTATGGGCTCTCGTTATTTGATCAACAGCTTCAGGCGGTCTCTGAGACGGCGACATTCCTGACCCCTTGGCGGGATTTGTCCGGTGTGCGCCTGCAACCCTCGGCAGGGCTTTCGCTGGTTGCGCGCGCCATCGAGGGTGTCGAAGATGCTGCCAATTTAATCCTAGACCTGTCGCTCTTGCCACCAGCAGATTGGCCCATCACGCACCATCACCTGCCACCGGTGCCAGAACCGCCCGATCTGCCAGAGGCCCTAGCTTTCCCGGGGGTCGACTTGTTGGCCCTGCGCCAAAAAGATGACGGAACGATGAAACCTCAATCACCCTCGCGACTGGAGACGCTTCTGGTTAGCCCGCTGGCCTGGCTTCTGGCCGAAGTGGAGGCCAGTGACATGTCCTGGTCGGCAGAGGAACTGGATGTCATGGCCAAAGGAAACATCGCCCATGATGTGTTCGAGCACATATTCCTCAAGGACCAGCCCATTCCCGACCCCGCGGCCCTGACCGCCGCAGTGGCCGACGCCTATGATCTCGCATTGACCCGCCATGCCGGGTTTCTGCGCAGCGCGTCATGGGAAATGGAACGCAGCGGGCTGGAACGCGAAATCCTTCAGGCGGCCCTTCGCTGGCGCGAGTATCTGTTGGCGCTCGGCGCAAAAATCATTGGCAACGAGATCTGGCTGGCTGGCGAGGCGCATGGCATCAACCTTCACGGAAAGGCGGATGCGATCCTTGAACTACCAGACGGCGCACTGCTGGTCGTTGACCACAAGAAGAGTGGCACATCAGCCCGGCGCAAGCGGATGGAAGCGGGTTGGGATCTGCAGGCGGGGCTCTATCGCGACATGATCGCGCGTCCTATTCGGCGCGAAGGCGACGGGATGGAGCCGTTGATCGGCCGTGACGTCGGGATCGCCTATCACCTGATGAATGACGGTGGTTTTCTGACCTCAGGTCTGCCCGTAGCCGAGGGTTCACCCGCCCGCGACATGGGCGATGCCATCAACCTGGCTGCGATTGCAAAGCTGGCCGAGCGGTTGGCCGAGCTTGGTGCGGGGAGGGTCGTGCTCAACACCTCGCTCGACGAGAGGTTCTTCAAGAAAGAGGCGGGGTTTACGCCCTATGCGCTGACCGATGGCTCGGCCCTCGTAACTTCATTCATTCGCCAGATTGAGGAGGAATGATCATGGGCGAATTCGATTCAGACCGGGGACTGGTGATTGTGCCGGCAGGCGCGGGCGCGGGAAAAACCCATCGTATCAAGACGCAGCTTTCCGACTGGGTCAAACGCAAGGTCGTGCGCCCCGAGCGCATCCTTGCCGTGACTTTCACCGAAGCCGCCGCAGGCGAATTGCGCGAACGCATACGGGCGGGCCTTCTGGCGGACGGGCTGGTAGCTGAGGCCATGGCGGTCGAGCGTGCCTATGTCTCGACTATTCATGGGCTGGGCCTGCGGCTTCTGACGGAACATGCGCTGGCGGCGGGTGCGTCACTGCAACCGCGCCATCTTGGCGATGCCGAGCGCGATCTGCTGATCCGACAGGCACTGGCGCATGCCAGATCGCTGGACCCGATCAAGGCCGAGCCCGAGCGCTTCGGCTATCAGGCCAACTGGCAAAAGGGCGAAACGGTCGAGGACTCATTGCGCGGACGGGTGCTGTCGATGATCGACCTCTTGCGCGGGTTGGGTGACAAGGGCCGCGATCCCAGGCTTATTGCACCGGCGTTGACGCGCCTCGATACCATCTATGGCGAGGTGCTGACAGATCCCGCCGCTGCCCGTGACGCGCTGGTGTTTGCGGTTCGGGCCATGCTTGCGAGTTTTCCCGAGGGCGGCATGGCTACTGTGACGGCCAAAGGTCCGCGCGAGACACTGGAAAAGAACCTCGCGCTCCTTCGTCGCGTTGAACGGGAACCGGAGCTGCTGGATCGGGACTGGGGCCTCTGGCAATCCCTACGAAGCCTCTTCATCTCAAACAGCCGCACTAAGACACCGGATGGTTATGACGCGCTTGCCGAGGCAATCATGCAGGCCGCCGATGTGCTGCCAACCCATCCCGGCCCGCTGGCGGATGCAAAGCTGCATCTGTCGTGCCTGATCGCCTGTGCGCAGGAGGTGATGGAAGCCTATGAGGCGCGCAAGAAGGCACTTGGCTTGATCGATTTCGCCGACATGATCGCAGGGGCGGAACGTCTGCTGCGCACCGATCCGGCGGTGCGACAAGCTGTGCTCGACGAAATTGACTGCGTCATCATCGATGAATTTCAGGATACGAACCCGGTACAGTTTGCGCTGCTCTGGCAGCTCGGCGCGAAAGCACCGCGCACCCTGCTCGTGGGCGATGTGAAGCAGTCGATCATGGGCTTTCAGGGAGCTGATTCGCGTCTGTCGCAGGCCCTTGCGGCGGCCAATCCAAAAGCGACGCAGCCCCTTGACCGCAATTGGCGCTCGACGCCAGCAGTCATGGAATTCATCAATGCCATCGGAGCGGGGCTGTTCGGCGCAGGCTACAACCCGCTGGCCCCAACCCGCGATCCGGTGGCCGGTCCGGCATTGGAGATACTGAATGTCGTGAAGGGGCGCGGGGTCAAGAAATCCTCGAAACCTCAGGAACACATTGCCGAGCGCATCGCCGGTATCCTGAAGACAGGCGAATTGATCATCGATAGGCACACGAAGGCCGCCAGGAGCGCCCGTCCCTCGGACGTAGCGCTTCTTGTCTGCCGCCACGCCACCGCCGCACGCTACGCGGAGGAACTGCGCGCACGTGGTGTCCCTGTCCGCATCGCTGAAGATGGCTGGGCGGCAAGCCTTGTTGTGCAGGCGGCCCGTGCTGCGCTGAGCTATGCCGCGAATCCCTCCGATATTCATTCTGGGCTTTTGCTGCGCACGCTCGGCCCGGATCCACTCAGCCTACAAACTGCAATGGCAGCGCAGATCGACGGGCTGCTGGCGGATGATCCGGTTCTCATGCGCTTGGCAGCCCTGTCTGATCGGCTCGCTCGCCTGTCGGTGTCGACCGCGCTGGACGTGATCCTCGACGCCGCCAGTCTCCGCCTTTGGGCCGCGCGTCAGCCCGACGCTGCGGCGGCGCGCGCAGACCTTCTGCGGCTTGAAGCCGAGGCGAGTGAATTCGAAGCCGCGCACCGCGACCTCAAAGCTGCCTCCGGTTTCCATGGCGAAACTGCCAAGGTCTTTCTCGGCTGGCTCGATGCACGCGCGGCTGATCGTGATTTTGATCGCCGTCCCGATCCCTCGGGCAACAGTGCAGAAGCGGTGGAAATCGTCACATGGCACGCCTCCAAGGGTCGAGAGTGGCCGATCACCGTGGTCGCCGAATTCGACCATGGCATTGAGGAATGGCCGGGCAGCACAGCGTCTCGGTTCGACGCATTGGACAAAATTGACGACATGGAAGCCGTGCTGGCATCAGCCGCGCTGATCCATTTGCCAGGATTTGCAGCCCCCGAAGCTGAGCGGCGGTTCATTGAGGATCGTCGCGCGGATTTCGAGGCCAATGCGAAGAACCTGCTGTACGTCGCCCTGACCCGGGCGCGCGACCGGCTGGTGCTGGAATGGCCGAGCTTCATCAAGGAGCGCGACGAGGACTCGCCCGAAGCCAAATGCCTGTTCCATGTGTTTACAGATGCCTGCGCGCCGCAGGTCAGTAGTGGGAAATTGCGCATCGGCGCGGTTGCTTGCCCATCCGTGATCACGCAGATGCCCGAACACGCAGGTTTCACCGAGTATTTGGCAGGGGCGATCACGGATACGCCACGGCTCGGCCGCGCCACCCCCTTGCCTGCCGTGACATTGACGCCCTGGCGGTTGCAACCATCACAAGCCACAACGGCCCAGCCCGCACCAGAAACCCAGGGTATCACTTTGGGCACACCATGGCCCCGCACGGTCAGCGATGCGGCCCGAGGCACGGCGCTACACCTCGCCTTGCGCACGTGCCTGACCCGGCCTGATCTGATCACAGCCTTGCCAACGGCAACCGGACTGGACGATGCAACCCTCAACTTGGTGGCAGAGCGGGCAGCGGCGCTGAAGACTTGGCTTTCGGCCGACGGCTACACCGATCTGCTCTGTGAAATTCCTCTGCTAGGACACACTACAGAAGGTGCTGAAATTCCCGGCATGATCGACTTGCTGGCAGTTGGGCCGAAGGGATGCCTGTTGATCGACCACAAAACCGGCGGTGCGGGTGAGGGTTTTGGCCTCTACTGGCCGCAGCTTTCAAGCTATGCAGATCTGGTGGCAAGACTGTTCCCGCAGCATCCGCTGCAAGGTTTAGCTGTGTTCTGGATAGACCATGGGCGGCTGGAACTGGCGCAGCTACCCGCCACCGAACCGAAAGTTATTACTGAATGACAATACATTGGGGCATGCTGGCACCTGAAAACGTCAAGCCGTCGCGCAGAAGACTGACACTGGGGCTTGGCAGGGCAGTCATGCTCTACAACGAAGCTGCGGTTCCCGGCCTGGGCGGGATTTGGTTCATACGCCAGGCGGCGCTTGCGCTTCTAGGCATTCGGGTTGCGGAGGAGTCTCCTTATGCAGGAAGCAAGATAGAGGTGGCCAACGCCATAGAGGCTCTGGCCTGCTGGATCGGCTATCAGGAAAGGGACTGGAGCCGTGGAGACTGGAGACTTCGGGGACCACGAAAGCTCAAGTCGCTGCAGGACCGGGGGATGGAGCAGACCTTTCGCCGTCTGAAGTCGCCGTCGTCCTATGTAACTCAACCCATGCGCATGAGTTGTGTCGAAGCGCTCCCCGGGCTTGGACTCGTTGATGCGAGCGGATCCAGATTCAACAGCTTTTCAGTCAACATTCGCGGACAGCAACTCATCGATGCCGTCTTTGGCGAAAGAGGCCAAGGGCGGCTGCACCTTCCCGATTACCTCCGCGACTGGGTGCTCGATAAGCCGGTAAACTTTACTTCCTCTCTTCGCCGAAAACTCAATCCAACGACCGATGCGGGAGATGATGCCCGCATTGCAATGCGTGAGGCACTAGCGTTCCCCGGAGCAGGCGCCGAGCGTCGTCGGAACGCTCTAGTCTGGATGCGGAGAATCGATAGAGGGGACGATTTTGGCACGACCCCGGACACCGACTGGGGAAATCAACCCGCCGAGATCGACGACAACCACTGGAAGGATCTGCGAGCAGGAGCAGCGCTTCTTCAAACCCGCGACGCCGCTATCGGTGTGCTGGCAAATATCGAACAGGAACTTGTCGCCCATTCACGTCTTGACCTGACCCGAGCGCTTCCTGAAGGCGTGTCAGCCTCATTGGAAGCGTGGCGCAAGGAAGCGCAGCGCTTTCTGGCACTTGATGGTCACGGGCCGATTGACGCAGCTGCAGCGGCACGCGAGTTTTGCACCGAAGCACTTCAATCCGACGTTCATGCGATCACGATGCTCGTGAACCGCGAGAACCACATGTTGCGGGTGACGGGCAGCGTTGTCGTTCCGACTGCTGCGTGGCGGACAGACGCCGCTCTTCGTGTAGACGATGCTACGCACGAGGGGTCCGATATCGAAACAGACCCCGAGGGCAGAGAGGACGATTCGCCCATGCGCGCCGAGCGTGACGTCCTGCCCCCTTCGATCTCTCCGCGCATAATTTACCTGCGACGCCTGTCACTAGACCTTGAGGGACGGCTCGGCACGTTCATCGAAGCGCAGGGGCAGAACTGATGGCCGCTCCACATCTGCCCCTTTCCCTCGTGGAGCATGCTGCACCCCCGACGGACATGACCGGCCATGCAGGATGGATTTGCGGATTTTCTGCCGACGCAGATTTCATGGAGGCGTTCGTCGAGCGTTTCACCGGCCATGGTCGATCGGCACGCGCTGAACTTGGCCGCACGTTCATCGGGCTCTGCCTTGACCGTTCGCAGGCACAGATCCCTCCTGGCGAAGTGCCAGGCGTCTTGCATCTGCCCGCCCGCAACGACGCACCGCCCTATCGCCTCATGCATGCGAAGGTGGCGCTGTTGGCATTTCGCAACCCGACCGATGAAAGCAAATGGGCTCTGCGCTTGCTCGTTACCACGGGCAACTGGACCCGGCAGACCACCGAAGACAGCATCGACCTCGTCTGGCGGCTCGATCTGGCGGCGGAAGATGTTCTTGCGCGGGAGTCGGACGACGCGCTTAAACAACACTGGACTGACATGGCCGCGGCGCGCGATTTCTGGCGTTGGTTGCGGCGGCAATACCAGTGCCGACTTTTTGAAGGGGACGCCGAGGCGGGAAAGGCCCAGGAAATTCAAGGTGCGGCATTTGCAGAATTGGAGCGCTGGACGAACCGGCTAAAACCCCGGCCAAATGCTACGCCACGCTTCATCGATACGAGGCAGCAAGCACTAGTCGCCCAACTGGCGAGTCGCGTCAAAACCCATGCCGGGTCGCAGCGCCGCAACAACCTCGTTCTTGGGTCTGGATTCTGGGAAGGCGGGCAGACGGCGGGCTTGCCACTTGTTCCCAGCACGGTCGCCAAGGCGCTGATAGATGCCTCTCTCCTGACACGATCCGCGAAGATCACGCTTGTTGTTGAGAGCGACAAATGCGCAGCACTGGCCGAGGAGCTTGTTTTCAATAGCATGCGCGAGGCGAAATGGTCGCTCCTACGTCCGCTGAAGGCTGATGGCGACATGAGGCGCATGCACGCCAAATTCCTGTTCTCGGCAAACCGGCAAGCAGATGGTAAAGGCTGTGCCTCCGCCTGGGTCTATCTGGGTTCGGGCAATCTTACGCCTGCCGGTTTTCTCGCTGCGCCAAGCCGTGGCGGGAACCTAGAGGCCGGGGTCATAATGGCGGCAGACGGTTTGAGCTGGGAACCCGCCGCGACCAAGTCCCGCCTGACTCCTGTCGGGCACGTTCTACCAGTCGACTGGGACGCTCACATCACCGACCTTTCAGCCCTAACCGCAGGAGACGGCCCACCCGTCCGAGACACGCGCTTTATCGCCCCGCCTGTCTCCCATCTTGTCTGGAAGCCTGGCGAGACGGCCAATTTCCTTGCAGTGCCTCAAGGCGAGGATGCCACGGGAATAGTGATACTGGGACCGAGCAATCAAGCGCTTACATCGAACGGGTCCGGACATTTCCTGTGGGATGGCGAGCAGCCGGCGCATGTAGGCGTGCGTCGCCTCGATCAGAACGACGGTGCATCGACCGTCCTGGTTCCCGTATTGGACCACTACGGACGGCTTGCTGCGCGGCCACTGGAGCCGATAGATCTGGAGCAGGCCATCGAGCTTCTAGACAGCTTTCCTGCAGTGCCAGGTGGAGGGGACACCGGAGACGACGAGGATCCGCCTGCACCGCCAGACACCAGAAATTCGTCGGGCGCGGCTGGGCGAGCGGCACCGGACGCGCGCTATGCCATTCGGCGAACCATGAAACTGATCGAGGCCATTGCCGAACGCCAGACGATGGTTCCCAAGGCTGATTGGACGATTTGGACACAACGGCTGCAATGTGTGCTGACGCAATTAGGCAACCTGCCCGAACGTGGGAAGCTTGGCCCGAGGCGACACGACGTCAAAGCGCCGACGAGAGGCGCATTGGTCGAGGCCCTGCTTCCGCTAAAGATCAACCCGCTTTCCTGCCTACGGGAACCGCCGTTCCTGCCGGACTACGTCAAGCGGGGCAGCACTGAGTTCTTGGCCCTTAACGAAGCCTTGAGTGCCGCTGAGGCCAACTGGGACGTGAGCGAATTCGATGGGCTGGAAAGTAGGGTCTCTGATGTCGGCTAAGATGGGCAAGTTCGCGGGATGGGGATCTGTTGCCGCCAACATCAGCGGGCCACAGGCATCGCCATTGTTTCCACAAGGCTATCTCGATGCAGGTCAGATCGAAGCGTTGAAAGCCTTGGCGGCATCCTTGAGAAAACACGGAGCCGTGCTCGCCGATGAGGTAGGAATGGGCAAGACGCGGATCGCCGTTGCTCTGGCCCTCGCAGTCAAGCGTAGCGGCGGCAGGGTTGCCTTGGTTGTTCCGCCGGTCGTCGCCCCCCAATGGCGCGACGAGATCACCAAGGCAGGCGAAAGTTCAAAAGATATTTTGCGCAGCTTCGACGGCTTGATGCGTGAATATGAAACCGATGGCGCGGCAAGAATGGATGATGCCCTCGTGATCCTTTCCCACCGTTTTGGCGATCTGCGTGCGCAAACGTCCGGGATAAGGTGGCGTGCCGATCTCCTGAAGCTGATCGTTCGAAAGCTAGACAGGAAGATCAGAAACGGGTGCAAGCTCGCACATTGGCGAATGCCAGGCGTCGAACTGGCGGCAAAAGAAATTTTGAAGCGGGCAGAGAGATGCCGACTTACGGAGACTTCAGTTGAAGCGATCGTCCAGGAATTCCGAGACATCGATAACCGTTCTGAGCTCGATGATTTTCAGTCTTACCGCTTTGAGAACCATTCGACCGAGCTCAAGTTGCTCGAGCGCACTCTCGGGCTTGCTCTTGGCCAGTTCGACCTTGTCATCATCGATGAGGCCCATAAGTCTCGTCGTGAATGGGGAAAGCTATCGGCGCTGCTCGATAGCGTCCTTTTTCCGCGTGGCAAAACATGCCGCCGTCTGGGCCTAACTGCGACCCCGGTCGAACTTGATGTGTTGCAGTGGAAAAGCACGCTAAAGCGCGTTTCCATGTCGGACAGCAAATGGATGTCGATCGAACCTGCCGTTTTAGAGTTTCGCGAAGCTGCCGAAGCGGTGCGCAGGCGGTGGCGTACAGACGAAGCAGCGCATCATCGTTACAAGGCCGCCGCGACAAATTTTCAAAAGGGTCTCGAGGCTTGGGTAGTACGCCGGGACAAGCGGCGTGATGAAACCATCATGCTGTTCGACAAGCATGCGCCCAACGGAATGAGCTACCGGCGCGAGCACCCGATCGAAGTTCATGCCGGCAATTTGTCGCCAGGTTGGCGCCGGATCGTCTTTGCCGCCGAGGCACTGTCAGTCATCGGCCAGGCGGCGGCCGATACAACGGCGGCCCGTGCACGGCTAACGATCAGCAACGGACATGGAGTGGCAGGAATCATCGACAAACTGGCGAAGCGGCGGGCCGGAGACAGTCGCCTCGAAGATGAGGAAGCTGATCGCCAGCAGATAGCAGAAGATGGTGCCGACGAAGGTGTCGAAGCAAGTGCAGAGCTCACGGCCGAGCAGTATGGCGTACGCAAGCGAAAACAACGCGCAGATTGGTGGAAAAACGCGCTGACTGCATCATTCGCTGATGGCACTGAAAGCCTTTATGAGCATCCGGTTCTGTCGGCGGTCGTTGATGAAATTGAAAATTACACACGCAGCGGGGAGAAGGTTCTTGTGTTCGGCCGCTTCACGCGGCCCATGCGCGTGCTGACCGATCTTCTCAATGCTCGGGCCATGTTGCGGGCAGTGCGGGACGGAACGCCATGGCCACAGGAAAAGACGTCAGACGACGATCAAGGGGTACTGCGCGCAGCGGCCAATCAACTTGAACTCGAATACGACCGCAAGCGCGTCGATGACATCCTAACCGCTTCCTACAAAGCCTTTGAAACGCAACGTCAGACGCTGCGCAACCACATCCTGGCCCTGATTGAGAGCGGGGCGACCGGCCAGACAACACTGCTGCAGGCCTTTGCGAGTGACAAGAATGCGTCTGATATCGTCACGCCACTGGCTCGGGCAGCCGAGCCCTTTCTACGGGAGGAGGCTTCGGGAGCCAAAATCTCACGCGAAGCGGTAGTGGAAGCGCTCACTCAGGTAACCAATGCCCTCCGCGAACGCGCCGAAGGAAGTGCGCAAGACGACGAACTAGACGGCATATCTGCGAAGGCATTGTGGGCAAAGCTTCGTCAGGGTCTGATAGACGAGTACGGTGCGCCTCGAGCCTCATTCGCCCGGATGCTTTACGGGCAGACAGCCCCTCCCACGCGACGTCTGGTCCAACTTGCATTCAATCGCTCGGAAAGCGAACCGCATGTGCTCATCGCCCAATCCATGGTCGGACGCGAAGGGCTTAATCTGCACGAAAGCTGCCGGATCGTCATTCTACTCCATCTCGAATGGAACCCGGGCGTCGTAGAGCAGCAGATCGGCCGCGTCGATCGCAAGAACAGCTATTGGTCGCGGCTTCTGCAGGAGGCAGTAGATGCCGGTAGCCAGGATTTGCCGCGAATCGAAATTCGGCCCGTAATTTTTCGGGGTACGTATGACGAGCATCATTGGTTAGTGCTGTCACGACGCTGGGACGAACAACGGTCGCAGCTTCACGGACTTATTGCGTCCGGAGAAGATCGTGAAAATCTTAGCGAAGAGGAGAGTAGGCTTCTACAATCGCTCGAAGAAAAAAGCCCTGACTTCTGGCCAAAGCCACCGCCGCAGAGCTAAGCTCACGGCCACCGCTTATCACCGCCGAGACGAAGATGCATCTGGCGGGAAGTCCTTCAGGGAGTGCACCTCTGCCGTCAACAAGATCGGTGAAGTCTGCCGCGGCCTTCAATTCGCCGAACGCCACATCCGGTAACGGCCCTGCCCGGTCACTTCGCGGATCAGCCCCCGCGTTTCCATCCAGGCAAGGTTGCGCTGAACGGCGGCACGGCTCGAGCTCGTCACTGCCTCGGCCATCGGAGCGGATACAAGGGGCCATTCGGTCAACACTGCGCGCAAGGCGCGCGGGGTCTTTCCCGAGAGTGGGATCATCTCGGTTTCTGCGCGCGCTGACCATGCCTCGATATCATCTAGGTGCCGCATTGCGGTCAAACATGCGGTCTCTATCCCTTCGAGCCAGCGCCACAGACGGTCAGCAGACGGGCCGCCAGAGCGCAGCCCCCCTGCCCCGCCCATGGCCAGAGGCGCAAAGACTACGCCGCTCCCCTCGCTGACCACGATCCGTGCGGCCGTGACCGCCGCTTCCATCCTATCACCCTGTTGCCCGAGGCCCGCAAGGCTCCAGAGGTGAAACCCCATGCAGGCGCGCGTGATCGGGTGCAGGTCGGCGGCTTGCGCCATCAGGTCAAGCCAACCGCCCGCGCGATCCGCAAAGGGCTCGGCCTCATCTGCCATGTTCTCAGGATCGCGGCGGTCGAGGAAGGCAGACAGGTCCACCTCTGGGCCTGGCCCCCCTGTCAGACGACGTACCGCCCAACCGACACGCGCGAGTGCGGCGGTGTCGTCTTGCAAGCCGGAAATGCGCATGGAGATCCAGAGCGCCAGCCGATCCGGGCCGATGCGGTCACCCGCGAACCAGCTGAGGTCGGCAGCCTCGATCAGGGCAAGCCTGTGCCGCCATCCTTCCGGGCCGCGCTTCAGCCGGTCGTCCAGCGCGCCTACGCGACCGGCCACACAAGCAAGACGCGCGGCATGACCCGCCTCTGCTTTCCGCCAATCGCCGAGGACAACGGCTTCACGCGGTTCGGCACGTGGTCCGGGCGGCAAATAATCTGGCTCCTCTTCCGTCGGACCGGGCAGGAACCAAAGATCGTCCTCGGACGACTGTTCCATTTCCTCAGCGTCTAGCAAGAGAGCATCAGTTTCATCATGAAATACGGGTGCTTGAGACTTCATATATGCAAAATACTGGAATTTTGCATATTACCCAAGGGTTTTGTTGGAGTGCGCCCACGCTCCTTGTATAGCACGCGTAGGCGATGGTCAGCGAGGGCTCTCTCATCGCGCTCACTGTATAGAAACCAAGGGGTTTCTGATGAGCAAAGTCCGAGAACACGGGCTTGCATTCGTTTACAAACGGTCGTTTAATAGCGATGTATGAAACTGCAAAAAGACTGTTTTGGTGCCCCTGATAGGTTACGCTCGGGTCTCGACCGAGGATCAGACCCCCCTGCCCCAGTCGCAGGCCCTGAAATCCGCGGGCTGCGCCGAGATCCATGAAGAACAAGCCTCGGGCGGCAATCGTGCGCGGCCGGTGCTGGCGCGGGTGCTGGAACGCGTATCCAAGGGCGACACGCTGGTGGTCGTGCGGATTGACCGCCTCGCGCGATCCCTGTCGCATCTGCTGGAGGTGATCGAGCGGCTGGAGGCCAAGGGTGCGTTCTTTCGTTCCATTCAGGACCCGATCGACACTGGATCCCCCCAGGGCAAGTTCACGTTGCAGGTCTTGGGCGCTGCGGCCGAGTTCGAGCGTGCCCTGATCCGGGAACGCACCAAGGCCGGCCTTGCCAGCGCACGCACAAAGGGCCACGTGGGCGGGAACCCTGGGCTGCGGGCCAAAGACCCTGCCGCTCTTCGCAAGGTGCGGCTCGCGCGGCAAGACGGCTACATGGAGCGGCTGAACGAGACGGCTCAAGACTGGGTGCCCCAAGTGCGCCGGTTGCGCCCCGACTTGGCCTGGGAAGACGTTGTGCGCATCATCAACGGCCCCCTGCCCGAGGCGCGTCGCTGGACCCAAAGCCGTCTCTTGCGCGCTGTGAAGGCCTATGTCCGCGACGGCTTCCTGCCTGCCGAGGTGCTGGCCCGCGCCGGGCGCCGCGAAACCGACGACCGCCTGCCCGCAATTATTGCTGGCATCAAGGGCGCAGATCCCGACATCACGCTTCAAGCGATCTGTGAACGGCTGGAATCTATGCGCGAACGCACGCCTCGTGGCCGAACAAGATGGCAGCCGTCTTCGGTGAAAATGCTGTTGGAGCGGGCGGAACGACTTGGCCTCATGCCGTACGAATCGAGCCAAGATCAGATGTAGCTTCTGACCCGAATCCAAAAAATCTCACTGGGAGAAAACTCCGCAGGAGGCATAAAGTGCCAATAGTTGCTTGGGGTTAGCTGCTAATGTGCCAACTCAACAGAGTAGCGGCTCGATTCGGTTAGATCTGCATTTAATATATCTATATCAATGACTTGCTGAGTTTTTTATACGACAACACCTATAGGTGTTGTGGATAACTTTCACACTACATTTAGATTCTTCTTGCCGGACTCACTGGATCGTGGCATTCCCATTCTGACGGCAAAACGCGTCAGACACGCTGTACACCGTCAGAATGACTAAGAGCCTCAACAGAGGCCGAGAGTAGGCGGCAGGACATGGATGATCGTAACATTGGATACACGCAAGGCATAGGCTCTTCCGATATCGGAGCATTTGCCGACAATCTGGCTGAGTCTTTGGATCGCCAGATGAAGATCGCTTTCGAACCCGAAGAACGAAAGTCCCTACGCCGCTTCAGTTCCACCGAAGTCGCCGGCCTCCTGCGCGTAAGCACATCTAACCTGCGCAACCGGCACAAGGACGGCAGCTTCCCGGAAGTGCATACAGACAACCGCGGACACCGGTTCTACACAGCCCAAGAGATTGATGAGTTGCGCGATGTTCTTGGACGCACTGGAAAGAACGCAGAAAGCTACCGCCCAGGTCGACGTGATGGCGATCGTCTCCAGGTGATATCCGTCGTTAACTTCAAAGGCGGTTCATCAAAGACTACTGCAACGATTCATCTTGCGCAAAGGTATGCCTTGCGCGGTTACCGCGTGCTGGTCCTAGACCTCGATCCGCAAGCAAGTTTGACCACGTTTTTCGGCTTTCGGCCCGAGCTTGAGTTCGCCGATGGCGGCACAATCTATGATGCTTTGAGATATGAGGACCAAGTTCCTCTCTCGAACGTCATCCAAAAGACCTACTTCCATAAGCTCGACATGGTGCCCGCCGGTTTGATGCTCTCGGAGTACGAAACCGAGACCGCAAACGCTCTCGCCCGTCGCGTACAACCCATCTTTGCAGAGCGCCTCGCCTTGGCGCTTGAAGAGGTTGAGGCAAACTACGACATCGTCCTGATCGACTGCCCGCCTCAGCTTGGGTTTCTAACCCTAACTGCGCTGGCAGCCTCGACGGGACTTTTGGTTACCGTGGTACCTGGCATGCTTGACATCGCATCCATGAGCCAATTCCTGAAGCTTGCTTCAGAAACGGTCAAGGCGGTGGAGGAAGCCATCGGTCGGCGTGTCACATGGGATTTTGTCAAGTTCCTGATTACCAGATATGAACCGTCGGACGGTCCGCAGACCCAAATGGCAGGCTACCTGAGATCAATTCTGGCAGGTCAGGTCATGACAGAGCCGATGCTGAAGTCTACGGCGATCTCCGACGCGGGGATGACCCAGCAGACCGTCTACGAAGTCGATCCAAGCCAATTCATCAGAAAGACAATTGATCGCGCCCTGACCAGCGTGAATGGCGTTGGCGATGAGCTAGAGCAGACGATCCAAATGGCATGGGGGCGTCGCTAATGGCCCGAAACATCTTCAACCAGCCTCCAAGGAATGAGACGGAGAGCGGAGCCCCCTCCCCTACCCCGCCAAAAGCGGCAAAGCTGCCGGGATCTGTTGGAGGATTGCGCGACTCTTTGCGCGAGATCACAGCAAACTCGATTCGCGATATCGAACCCGATCAGATTGACATGGATGGGCTGCGGGATCGGTTGGTGCTGGAAGATTCCAGTATCGATGAGTTGGCCGAGAGCATTCGCAAGCATGGCCAACAAGTGCCCATCATGGTCCGTCCATCAGCCCAACCGGACAGATACCGCATCATCTACGGCCGCCGCAGGCTTGCGGCGATCCGTAAGGTCGGTGGAACGGTCAAGGCAATTGTTCGAACCTTGGACGATGACGCATCTCTGATCGCTCAAGGCCAGGAGAACAACCTCAGGCTTGATCCGTCTTTTATAGAAAAGTCTCTTTTTATCAAAGAGATGCAAGAATCCGGGTACAAACCCGGCGTCATTCAAGATGCTCTAGGTCTGACCCGGCAAGGCGTATCCAACCACAGGGTCGTCATAGAACAACTGCCAGACGGTCTTGTTCAACTCATCGGGCCAGCACATGGGATCGGACGACGGCAGTGGGGTGAGCTAGCTGCCTTATCGGTGAAGGTAGATTTGGTGGACATCGCCAAAGAGGCGCTCACCGCCCTGCCCGACGACACTCCTAGCTCCGAAAAGTTCCAAGCGGTCTATTCGGCTTGCTCGAGCAAAGCCCGTAGCGACAAGAAGCCGCCCAATCGTGGGCTGACTTCGGTCATCAATGATGAGAACGGCAGTTCATTGGGCACGCTGACAATCGATGAGAAGGCGATCGCTCTCAAGGTCACCAAGAAGGACAATCCAGAATTCGGCCAATGGCTCGAAGAACACGCGGAAGCTGCGCTTTTGCAACTCTTCGTACAGTGGCGGAATGAGAGAGGCTCTGGGTCCTAACCCAGGCCACACAGAGCAACACGAGCAGAGGAGAAAAGCGAAGACCCGAAAGAAAAGAGCCCCCCAAAGTTTCCCCTGGAGAGCCCTCATCATCTGATTAGCATCTTTGATGTAGCAACCTCCAGCATACCGGTCAAGAGTCACCGATTCGGTGGACTGATATTTTTTGCCTTTTTCCGCGAAAATTCGAGGAAAGAGACGGGGAAGTTGTGGGCCGAACGGTCGTCGTGAACAAGCCATGGCATTTACAAAACTCTCGATCGAAGCCGCAGGTGCTGATGCAACCCGCGGCTCATTTCCCCCATCTGAAACCGACGTCTGGACCATCTTCAGAGCCCTGAGAGATGCACGCAGCGTGTTTGGTCTACGTCCTGGCCACATACAGACACTTCAAGCAATGCTCAGTTTTCTGAAACCTGGCCATGGCGAAACGGTTTTTGCGTCTAACAATTCACTTTGCCAGCGCGTTGGCGGAATCGACGAACGGACACTCCGGAGGCACATCAACCGCTTCGTTGAACTCGGATTCATCAAGCGCAATGACAGCTCGAACCGAAAGCGCTACCGCGTTCGCTCATCCGGCGGGGAGTGCATCAGTTATGGATTGTCTCTCACCCCCCTGCTCCAACGTGCGAGCGAGCTTATAGCCATCGCGCAAGAGATGGAGAATAACCGGCGAGATCGGATATTTGTCCGCAAACAGATCCTTACAAAGCTCGCCCATTTGGAAGAGCACGATCCTAGCAACGCATTCATCAACCACGCACGGAAAGCTCTACGCAGGAAGCTGAGCCTCCCCGAATACCACGCTCTGCTCGCCAATACAGATGCAGAATGCCAGAGTTTGTCTACCCCGGATGACCCGCCTGAAACTATGGAATTGCCCGCCAATGACGGACAAACTGTCCGGCATCAATCTAAGTCTGAAGAAGAAAAAAAAGATTTAGATAGCAACATAGGCGATGAGGCCCTGAAACCAGACTTGCTGACCTCAGTCTGCGATCAGGCGACATCGTTCTCCACAGAGAGACTTAGAAACTGGTTGGACATTGAAAACCATGCTCGAACACTTGCACCCATGATGGGCATTCACCCAGAAACTTTCGAGAAAGCCAAGAATGCTGTAGGAGCTCAGAAAGCGTCATGCGCGATCTTTATCATGCTACAACTTGGAAAACGCATCAGGGATTTTGGGGCGTATTTTCACAGTATCACCCTGGGTCAAAGGCAAAACCAATTTGATCCATTAGCTTTGATCAAGCGACTGTCCGAAACCAATGAGCGAACTGTCTAATGTCCACCGCGGTGGACTTCGAACGAGAAGCGGCGCTTGTGGCAACCAAAACTGTCCAAACGCACCTGGCGGCGCGTGGTGGTTCTTCAGTTTATCTCAGACCAGCAGATGTCCACCGCGGTGGACAAGTAACGCACGAGCGAACCTTGATGCAAATCTCGCCGCCCATGGAAGAAATCGGCGGCCAGGCATCAAAACCTAAATCCCTAAAGTTATTGTGGGAGGTCACCATCTCCAAAGAGGTTTGGAAAGAGCCGCTCTCGATAATCCAACGGAAACGCCAACCGAACTGGTGTCTTCGGCGAGGCGGAAGTCAGGTATCCGGCGGCGGTCAATTTACTCAGCGTGTTGCGAGCAGTACGCTCGGACGTCTTGAGCACTATCTGCGCGTCGCCTCGTTCCAGTGCGCCATGCCGAAGAACCGCCGAGATTAGTTCCGGTGCTCGCTTGTCATCGATGGTATCTGCAACAAGACGACGATACCGTTGGTCCAATCCGCCGAGATCGAACAATCTTGCTGAGAAGGTGATCTGGTCGAGCGTCACCTTTAGGAACCATTCACTGAACGTCTTCAGTGCCGCTTCTGACAGGTTCCCACGCCCGTCGCGGTCTCCGCGGCGAGGACTGTCGGCCAGATCCATCATCCGTTTGTACTCGCCCCGATCGGTTAGTCCGCGGGCCAGCCCTCGCGATACGGACCAGAGCCCCTGGCCACCGATCCCCGCTGTGAGGGCCATGGCATGAGACATCAGTCTGCTGACACGGCCGTTACCATCCGGGAAAGGGTGGATGTAGTTGAGCCGGTGATGTGCAGAGGCGATCGCGATGATCCGTCCGCTCGAAGACCGCGCCGCAATCTGAAATCGTTTGTCGAAATGGTCCATGAATGCCGCGACCCGCGACGAAGAAGGAGGTAGGTGGCGCCCGACTGCAACTTCCCGATCGTCATCCTGGCGCATGCGTCCTGGAACGATGGGCTCTTGTGTGCCGTCGGGATGTTCGATGACCCGAAACTCATCAGGCATCTCATCGTAGAAGCTCTTATGGACCCAAGTCAGGAATTCGACAGATGTGGGGCGGGGCAGGGTGCCTATGCGATGCATCTCATCGATGGCCCGTTGAACGATGACGTGCGCCCGGGCCTCAAGGGCGAGAGGGCGGGTTTCTTCCTCTAGCACGGCGCCAGCCAGCGCCCTTTCGATGTCGCGGGGGCGCGTGTTGTGTCCTTCGATCAGGTTGGAGTAGTAGCAGTTCATCACACGGACGAGATCGGCAAGTTCGGCTGCGCTGTCAGGATGCAACCCTTGTCCCAGCCCGGTGGCTTCCCTCTGGATGTCGACCGAAAGGTCTGCCAGTTCTGTAGGAATATGCTCCTCGAAGAAGCAGGGTTCGATCCTGGCGGGTGTTTCCAGCATTTTGCCGATCTTCCATGTTTGCAAAGTAATTGAAAAATAAACACATTTCGTACTTTCAAGCAAGGTTTTGCCGATATGCGTTGCCGATCTTGGTTGTCGATCTAGAATTGCTGTATGAAATCAATGGTTTCGGCAGATGTGCAGGGCCCTTCGGTTTTGTTGTGTGCCCAAAGGGGCCGGGAAAAAGAGAAAGTGTTCTTCGGGTTTTGTGACTGACGGATGAGGGCCTTTGGGGTCCCTCAGATGGGTCCGGGCCGGGTTCCGGTCTGCCGTTCCTGATGAAGGGCATTCCCATGCAAACAGGTGTCTTGCGCGTGTTGCGCGCCACCGCTGCCTCGTGGTGGCGACACAAGGAACTACGCCGAACCGGCCAGACGGGGCAGGCACAACGGCTCGAGCGCGAGACTGTCCTGCGTGATCTCGGGTATCTGAAGCAGGCGGCGACAGTACCGGACGCGCATGTGATCTGCGGAGAGGACGGAACATTCCTCCATCTCGGTTGCACCATCGTGTCCACCTTCGCGCCGATCGAGCGCTTTCCCTTGGCCACTCTTGCGGTCGCACGAGGGACCCCGTTCATCGATATCCGACCCGTCACCGATGTCATCGCCTTCGCAAACTTGCCGCGGGTGGCGCGGGACGGATCGGGCGACCCTGAACCTTCGGGTTCCGGCAAGTCCGTCTCGCTGACCACCTACATCGACATGGTCGAAGTGCTCGGCGCCAAGATCGCCAACGATCCGCGGTCCCATCAGTCAGCCTGATCACCATTTCCTCTCACCAAAACTCGAAAGGAGGCCAGCCATGGCCCGATCCCGCACGCCCAAATTCGATGCCTCCGAGGTCATCACAAACGAAATCATTCGCATCATCGAGCGCGGCGTTTTGCCGTGGCGCAAGCCCTGGACGGCAGGAGGCAGCTCGCGTCCTCTGCGCGTTGGAGGAGAGCCGTACCAGGGGGTCAACAACTTCCTGCTCACCATGCGAACGGTGATGGCGGGCCATAGCTCACCCTTCTGGATGACGCTGCCGCAGGCCAATGCTTTGGATGCAAAGGTCCGCAAAGGCGAAAAGTCCTCTGTCGTCGTTTATTACGGTCAAAGCCGGAAAGACGCGGGCGGCGAGGACGACCGCAGCGATGGCGATGATCGCTCCGAGGAAGCCCGCATCTTCCGCTTCCAGAAATCCTACCGCGTGTTCAATGCCTGCCAGATCGAGGGCTTGCCCGACAGCTTCTACCCTGACCCCGAGCCAGTGCCTGAACATCCGCCGTCCGAGCCCATCCCGCACATGCAGGCGTTTTTTGACGCCATCGACATCACGACCGTCTTCACAGGAACGGAAGCGTACTATTTGCCCCCCGTGGACAAGGTTTACATGCCATCCATCACGCGGTTCCAGGACCCGCGCAATTTCTACGGGGTCTGGGCCCATGAGCTGGCCCATGCCACGAAAGCCCCGCATCGACTGAACCGCGATTTCGGGTTCTCGGAGTTTGGCAACACGTCCTATGCGCGCGAGGAGATCGTCGCCGAATTGACCTCGGTGTTTCTGGGTCAGACGCTCGGCTTCACAGCGCATACGCTCGAGATGAATGCCGCCTATCTCCACAACTGGTTGCGCGTTCTTCGGTCGGACAAGGGTGCGATCTTCAAGCACGCCGCGGATGCGCAGCGCGCTTGCGACTATCTGATCGCCAGATCGGAGACGGGCAGGGTAGGGCGCAGCGCCGAGGCCGCCTGACCGCACGGAGAACGGAGACACCCATGTCACGTAAGGAACCCAAAACGCTGCGGGTGGCCTGCTTCAACGACGGCCGCCGCAAGATCATCACCTTCAAGCGCGGTGCCTATTGGTGGAGCTCATCCGAGGGCGCTTATCCGCTCTCGGCAGCGCTCGAGAGCATCACGGACCAGGGCGGCTGGATCGAAACCATCCCCAACCCGAATTACAGACCCAAAGGGCTGTTCGGGTAGGGCGCCTTCGGCCTCGATTCATCCGCCAAGCGGAAAAGAAAAAGTGGGCTTTGAGAAGGGTGTTTCAAACTTCTCAAAGGAGATTCCCATGTCCATGACCGTTCAACCCCAGCCAGATCGTCCCGATGCGACCTTGATCGCGGCGCAGAACGACGCGTTCCGCAAGCTCGCGTGCCTTGGAGTGCCGCCCGCGCAGCCTATCCAGGGCCGCATGCATGTCACCCGTTCGCTCATGGAGGCCGGTGACGGCTTCATGGCCGAGGCGGTGAAGGCCACCGGTGAGTTTGCCACATTCGAGCCTGAGAATGATCCCGAAGGATGGCACGATTTCGGGGCGGTCGAGATCCGGGGCGAGACCGTGTTCTGGAAAATCGATCTCTATGAGGCGGATTCAGACTTCCGCTACGGGGCTGAGACCCCGGACAATCCCGCCGCCACCATGCGCGTGCTGACCATCATGCTGGCGCGCGACTGGTAGAAGGGCAGGGGACTCCTCCCCCTGACATCTGAGACGATGAAGGCCCGCTGCCCCTCAAAAAGGCAAAGCGGGCCTTTTGTCGTGGTGATCCCTGAAGCCGGGGATTGGTTACGCGCGTGAAGGCGCGGGCCACACCTCACCCACCTGGAAGGAAATCCCATGACCACAAGCTTTGCCCCTCTCACCGTCGCCATCGGCGATCTGGTCCCGCATCCTGCCAATGTGCGCAGCAACTCGCCGGAAACTTATGACCCCGAGAACATCGCGCATCTGAAAGCCAGCATCGCCGTTCTGGGCCTGCTTCAGCCGCTCTTGGTCCAGAAGCTTGACGGCAAATATGCAGTGCTTGCCGGCGGCCGGCGCCATGCCGCGCTCAAGGAACTGGTCGCTGACAAGGCCGCCAAGGGGTTCACCGCGAAATCCAAGGTCGACTGCCGCCTTGTGCCGGAGGAGTGCGACGTCACCACGGCGCTGTCGCTCGCCGAGAACATCACGCAATCCCCGATGAATGCCATCGACGAGTTCGAAGCTTTCGCCCGGATGATGGAGGTAGATGGACAAACGCCCGAGACGATCGCCAAGACCTTCGGCACCACGGTGGCCGCCGTGAAAGGCCGGCTGCGTTACGGCCTGATCCACCCCGACATTCGCGCGGCGGCCCGGGCCAAGACGATCACGCTCGACACGATGAAGGCCTTTGCCGAGCACCCGAGCCAGGAGGTGCAGCGCGAGGTCTTCGAGGCGCTCACGAAAGACGGCGGCTATCTGCAGGCCTATACCGTCCGTCAGGCCCTCAAATCCCGCGGCGTGCAGGTCAGCGACGATATCGGGGCTTTCGTGCGCGAAGACTACGAGGCACGCGGCGGGGCCGTCGCGGCTGACCTTCTGGAAGAGCATTCCGTGCTCGAGGATGCGGCTCTTGTCGAGACCATTCTACTCGAGAAGCTCGGTGCCGCCGCCGAGGAGGCCCGTACGAGGCTGGGCTTTGCTTGGGCCGATGCGATGGTCCGCTATGATTACGCGACCATGGCCGACTACGGCCGCGTCTATCCCGGCCCGATCGAGCCCGATGAGGCTGCCCAGAAGCGCATTGATGAGATCACCGCCGAGCTTGAGAAATTGCAGCTCGAGATGGAGGATGAGGGGCTCGAGGACGGTGCCTACAATGCCCTTTACGAGCGCGTGGACGCTCTGGAAGAGGAAGCGCGCGACCTGCAGGAGGCTTACCGCACCGAGGACCTCGCCCGTGCAGGCGTGATCGCGTCCTGGTCGGGCGGGCAGGTGACCCTCCATGTTGGCCTCGTCCGCCCGGAAGACACCGTCAAAGAGGAAGGCGCGCGCGGCTCCTCGGCTAACCCGACGGGGGAGGAGGCCCCGGACGCCGGCGAAATCACTTTTCCAGCCTCGCTGGCAGAGGACCTCAAGACCGAGCGGGCCATGGCCCTCGGCGCCGCGATGGCGCTTCATCCGGAGGCCACGCTCGATCTCACGCTCTTCAAGCTGGTTAGTGATGTTCTGGCCAGTGGAATGAGTGTCACGCAGGCGATCAAGATCGATGCCCGCAAGGAATACCGCAGCCACGCCAAGATGGACGAGATCGACGAGACCTCGCTCGAGCAGGTGGCGGCGGCGCATGATGCGCTTGACCTCTCGTGGCTCGATGACGCCCGCGCGCCCGCCGATCAGTTCGCGGCGTTTCGCGCGCTCGAAGCAGGGGAGAAGGCCAAGCTCGTGGCCTATGCCACCGCCAGCACCACGCAGTCCTGCTTCTCGCGGGACCGCCAGCGCGACAGCCTGATGCATGATTTCGAAATCGAGATCATGCCCGATATCCGGGCGCATTGGACGCCGAACGCGGCGCTCTTCAACCGCTTTAAAAAGGCTTGGCTCCTGAAGATCCTCGGCGAGGATCTGGGTCTCGCCCAGGAGGCGGTGACGCTGGCCTCGTCGAGCAAGAAAGAGATCGTCGCCTTCTGCGACAAGCTCTTTGCAGAGCCCTTCGCTACGCTCACCGACGCGCAGCGCGTTGCCGTGGCCGCCTGGTGCCCGCCGATGATGCAGACCGCCGGTATCGCCTTTGATGAGGCGGAGCCCGCTGCGGAAACCCCCGAGCCTGACAGCGAGGTCGCGCAAGCGGCCTGAGCCATCATGCGACCCGCGCGTGGACCACGCCGCCCGCGCGGGTCGACCCTCCCACACCCAACCGAAAGACATCCTCATGGCTATTCTCAAGTTCTCTGCGTCCGCTGTTGCGGCGCAAATCGCACATGCGCGCGCCTGCAAAACCTTCCTGCCCAACTGGAACGGGCCCGTGGACAGGCCGGCCCTGATCCTCATCGTCGGCAATGGTGTGCATCTGCGCTCGAACGGCATCGATGGCACGACCACCCGTATCGTCACCACCGAACAGGCCGATCCCTCCTTCGCCTTCGCCGACGGCATGAACCCGTTCCGGGACACCGACTGGATGGCGCAGCGCCGCATGGCATTTCGCGATCTGACCGGCCAGTTCTACACCGACATCCTGGATGACGTGCAGGTGCTCATCGACCGGGGGCGGGGTGCGATCCGGCTCGCCACCGATGGCCACAGCATCCGCGTCTTCGTGCGCCGGGCCTCGGATTATCTCATCGGCGGGACCTACGAGGTGCCCTCGGGCCTCGGCGGCACCTTCCGGGTCATTCTCAAGGATGCCTGCGACACCTTCGCGATCGTGCAGAACTGCGGCAATTGCGAGGATTTCGACGCCATGCAGCCCTACCGCGTGCCGCTCGATGCGCTGATGGAACTCGATGATCGGAGGGCGGCGTAACGCGCCCTTTCTCAAACACGCATCGCCAATACCCTGCCGGGCCTGCGGCCCTCTCGGGACATTGGCGACAACAATTCCCCCAATGAAAGAAAGGACTCTGAGATGGGTTGGCTCTTCTACACCGATGGCCGCGTCCAGACCTACGCGGATGAGAAAGCGGAAATCGCCCGGCTCTGCACCTCTCATGGCGACACGCGCAAAACTGAACTGGTGAAAGCCTGCAAGGTCGGCTCCACCTGGTACGCGGCGGCAAGGGTCATCAATCTCGACGGCACCCCTGTCGAGGACGCGACCTATGTGACCGATGCGGATGGCTCCATCACTTTCGGGGCTGTCTTCCTCACCCGATACGATGACGGCTGCTGGGGCTACAAGGACATGGAGGAAAGCGCTGGCCCGAACGAGACTCGTGCTCCCCTTGGGTTGATCGAGCTTCTCTCCGACCTGAAAGACCCGGACAGCTACGCCCAGGACTGGCGCCAGCGCTGCCGGGACTGGGCTTCGATCCCTGACTACGAGGAAGGCGACAAGATCAGGCTCGCCACGCCCGTGACGCTCACCGATGGCAGTACATGCCAGATCGTCACCGCGACGCACTACAGGCGGGGGCGACAAAAACGCCGCTGCTACCGCATCGAGGAAACCGGTGGGCTCGTACGCCTGTCGAAGGCCTCGCTTGCGGGCTCGGAGCTGCTCAGCTCCGCAAAAGGCGAGGCCAGTCCTGTGCTGGCGGAGTTTCTGGCGGGGCAGGGTGGCTGAGTTTCCCGCTGAGACAACACCACGGGACCACGCGCGCACATACTGCCGACTTGAATTCGTATCTCAAATGAGATACATCACTCCCATCAACTGGAGGACCATCCATGCCTGCCCAAACATCCATGCTTCATGTCCGTGTTGACGATCAGCTGAAAGCACAGGCTTCGGACGCACTTGCGGGCGTCGGTCTGACGCTCTCCGACGCGGTGCGTATTCTTCTGACCCGCGTGGCCGCAGAAGGCGGCTTGCCTGCCGGATTGACCGCTGATCCGGATGCCTATGACGCCTGGTTCAGGGCGAAGGTACAGGAAGCGCTGGACGATCCAAGGCCCACAACGCCCCATGCCAAGGCGATGCAAGACGCCCAGGCAGTGATTGACGGGAAGCGCCTTGCCAAATCTTGAATGGAAAGCCACGGCCATAGCCGACTTGCTGGCAATCATTGACTACATCTCTGACGACAACCCGGATGCCGCCCAAGTTCTCAAAGACGAGATTGAACACAAGACGTCCCTCCTTCCAGAACGCCCTCAGATGTACCGCGCGGGCCGTGTGAACGGGACTAGGGAGATGGTTGTTCGGCCGAACTACATCGTGGTTTATGCTGAAAGCCCTGAGATGGTGACCATTTTGCGCGTTATTCATGCTGCGCAGCAGTGGCCATGATCGGGGTGCAGGCCCCCCGCTAAGAAATTGCCCGCTCTACGCCTTCAAAGTGTAGAGCGGGCTTTTTGTCCTTTGGAACTCAGACCCAGATCCAAAGGAAAATCCCCATGACCAAGCCCAATCCGGCAAGCCCGGATTTCCCAACCCCCGACACTGATCTCGCCTCTGCCCTCGCGCAGATCGGCGCGGAGATCGACCACCAACCCCTGCGCAGTTCAGCGCTCGCGCGTATCATGCGCGAGACGTTTCATGGCAGCGATGCTGGCGGTGCCTGGGACTGGCGCATGGCATATGACCTGATGCAGGCCGCGGCTGTTCAGGTGCTGCTGCGTGGGGACGGTGCAGCAGGTGACATCGCCGCTGCAAAGCTGCTTGCCTCACGGCTCCTGACGGAAACGCGCCGGTCAGAGCAGCAGATCCGGCTGCAGCAGTTTTCCACGCCGTTGCCTTTCGCGGCAATGGTCGTGCGGGCGGCAGCCATTCACAAGGGCGAGACTGTGCTGGAGCCCTCGGCTGGCACCGGTGCCCTGGCCGCTTTCGCCGCCCGGGCCGGTGCCACGCTTGTGCTCAATGAAATCGACCCCTTTCGCCAGCGCCTCCTGCGCGCGGTTTTCGGCGGCGAGGTCACAGGCCATGACGGCGAGCATATCGATGATCTGCTGCAAACGCCGGTTCTACCCGACGTCGTGGTGATGAATCCGCCCTTCGCCTCCTCGGTCGACCGCTCCCGGGACAAACACATCGCCGCCAAACATCTCATCGCGGCTGCAAAGCGTCTGGCACCCGGCGGGCGGCTTGTGGCGATCATGCCGCCGGGGTTCACGCCCGAACGCGATGCCGCGCATTGGTCCCGCGCCTGCGGTCTCCTGACGCCGCGCTTGGCGTTGACGATGCCGGGGCAGGTCTACCGCAAGCTCGGCACCTCTGTCGAAACCCAGCTGATGGTCTTCGACAAGGTGCAGGAGGTCGGCGAGATGATCCGCGTCCCTGTGCGGGATCTGGATGAAGCCTTGGCATATGTTGATGCCGTGGCCGCAACCCGGACCGAGATGCGCCCCGCCCAAAGGGCTGAGGCGATCCCTCATGCTCGGCCGACCGTTCCATCATCTGCCCCGCGCAAGACCGCCGCTGTGCCTGTCGCCGCCTCCAAACCCCGGGCCAATGCCGTCTGCCCGCTCACTTTCAAGAGCCTCGATATCCCGCGCGACAACACGCCCATCTCGGACATCTATGCGCGCTACCGTCCGCAGCGGATTGAGATCGCAGGCGCGCAGGAACATCCCACCCCGCTCGTCGAAAGCATCGCCATGGCTTCTGTCGCGCCGCCCGTGCCCTCAGACGCGGCCAGTGCGGAATTGCGCTTGCCCGCACGGTTGATCGAGGAGGGACATCTCTCCGAGGCGCAGCTGGAAACCATCATCATGGCGCATGATGCCCATGGGCGCGATCTGCCCGGTCGGTTTACCATCGATGACGACCAGACCAAGCTGACGCGCGCCGATGATGACCCGGATGCACGGGCCTATCGCCTCGGCTATTTCCTCGGGGACGGCACCGGTTGCGGCAAGGGGCGCGAATGCGCGGGGCTCATCCTTGTGAACTGGCTGGCCGGACGCAGAAAGGCGATCTGGGTCTCCAAATCTGCCACGCTCATCGAGGACGCCATCCGCGACTGGACCGATCTCGGCGGCTCGCCTGCCGACATTCAGCCGCTTTCCAAATGGAAACCGGACCAGCCCGTCCCGATGGGCGACGGGATCCTTTTTGTCACCTACGCCACGCTGCGGTCCGCGGGCAAATGCGGCACCACGCGACTGAGCCAGATCCTCGACTGGATGGGCGGAGACTTTGATGGCGTGCTGGCTTTTGATGAAGCCCATGCCATGCAGAACGCGGCCGGGTCCGAGCAGGGCAGGGGGGTCAAACCCTCCCAGCAGGGCCTTGCAGGCCTCCGGCTGCAACTGACAGCACCCCGCGCCCGCGTCTTCTACATCTCGGCTACCGGCGCCACGAGCGTGCACAACCTGGCCTATGCCGCGCGGCTGGGGCTCTGGGGGCAAGGCCCCGAATACCCCTTCCCGAGCCGCGAGAGTTTCGTCTCGGCGATGGAAGCAGGCGGTGTCGCCGCCATGGAGGTGGTCGCGCGTGATCTCAAGACGCTCGGTCTCTACACGGCCCGCGCCCTCAGCTTCGATGGCGTGGAATATGACGTGCTCGAACACGCGCTCACCCCGGCCCAGATCGAGATCTACGATGCCTATGCGGGAGCCTTTCGCACCATCCACCATAATCTCGAGGCGGCGCTGACGGCGACTGGCGTCAACGATGCCTCGGGAGAGACTAATGCCTCGGCTGCTCGCGCCTCGGCCAAGTCCCGCTTCGAGAGCACGAAGCAGCGCTTCTTCAACCATCTCCTGATGGGCATGAAAGCCCCGACCATCATCCGCGCGATCAAGGACGATCTGGCGGCGGGCAAGGCTTGCGTCATCCAGGTTGTCTCTACAGGCGAAAGCCTGTTGAAGCGTCGGCTTGAGACGATGGACCCCGAGGATGAACTCGTCGAGGGTGCTTTGACGCCGCGCGACTATGTCTTGGGCTATCTCGAACAGGCCTTCCCGATCCATGCGCAAAAGCTCGTGGAGATCGACGGCAACATGGTGGCTGAACCCTTGCGCGACGCCAATGGCGCGCTGGTTGTCTCCCGCGAAGCGCTTGCCCTGCGCGATGCGGCCATGATGGAGTTGATGACGCTGGCCCCGATCCCTTCGGCGCTGGATCAGATCCTCTGGGCCTTTGGCGACGATGCCTTGGCCGAAGTGACCGGAAGGTCGATCCGACCTCTGAAGGCGGACGATGGCCACCTCTTCATCGAGAAGCGCGCCGCCAGCAGCAATTCCTCCGAAACCCAAGCCTTCATGGACGGCGAGAAGGATATCCTTATCTTCTCCGATGCAGGCGGTACGGGCCGGTCCTATCACGCGGCGCAAACGGCGAAGAACCAGAAACGGCGGCGGCACTATCTTCTGGAGCCCGGCTGGCGCGCGGATGCGGCCATCCAGGGGCTCGGGCGCACGCATCGCTCGGCTCAGGTCAGCGCGCCCTTCTTCCGGGTCTGCACCTCGGATGTGCATGGCGAAAAGCGTTTCACCTCGACTATAGCCAAGCGCCTCGACCAGCTGGGGGCCTTGACCAAGGGTCAGCGCGAGACCGGCTCGCAAGGCATGTTCCGCGAGGAGGACAATCTCGAAAGCCCGATCGCACGGGCGGCGCTGCGTGGGTATTTCGCCGATCTTGCCGCTGGGCGCGCCGAGGCGATGAGCTACGAGAGCTTCACCGACTGGACGGCCCTGCGGCTGATCGACAAGGACGGGGTGCTCCTTGAGGAGCTTCCCCCGATCCAGCGGTTTCTGAACCGGGTTCTGGCCCTGCCCATCCACATGCAGAACGCGCTCTTTGCCGAGTTCATGCGCCGGATTGCCGATCAGACTGAACGGGCGCGCGCGGCGGGCACGCTCGATCTCGGCGTGGAAACCCTGCGTGGCGAAAAGATCGAGCAGGTCTCCACAGAGGATCTCTGGACCTGCCCGAAATCTGGCGCCGTGACGCGGATCATCGGGCTTGAGGTCACCGACCCGGTCCATGTCCTGGGCGCTGAAGAGGCCATATCGCGCAATCCGGACAAGCTGCCGATGGTCAATCGCGCCTCCGGCCGCGCGGCGCTCATCTCGGCGCGCCCTATGCAGATGTATGACGCGGACATTGTCACGCTGATGCGCAAGGTGGTGAGGCCAAACGGGTCGAGCTATTTCGAAGAGGCACGGTTCGAGTCCTCGGCTTGGGAAGAGATCGACAGGCCCGAGTTTGCACGGCTTTGGGATGCCGAGGCTGCCTCCTTGCCCAAGACCACCACGACCAAGCTCTACCTGTTGACAGGGCTGCTGTTGCCGATCTGGAAGGACATTCCGACCACCAATGAGCGCATCTACCGGGTCACGCCCGACGGGTCGACCGCGATGATCGGGCGGACTCTGAGCGAGCAAGGCGCGGCCGCGCTGCACGCCCGCTTCCTCGTGTCCAACCCGCAAACACCGCAGGAGATGTTGACCGCCGCCCTCGGCACCACCGCGCCTGTCGATCTGGGCCGGGGTCTCACCCTGACCCGTCGCCGGGTCGCAGGCGAGATGCGCCTTGAGTTGAGCGGCGCCGACAAGGGCATGATCGACGGCCTCAAGGCCCTCGGCTGCTTCACCGAGATCATCGCCTTCCAGTTGCGGGTGTTCATGCCGCATGGGGACGGGATCGACACGGGAAGCATTCTGGCCCGGATCGTGGGGCAGCGAGTCGCCAAGGTGGCAGAACAAGCCGCCTGAAAAGCCAAAGCAGGCTTTGGGTGGGGCGTCGCAGATCGGGATTTGTCCGGTCTGCGCGTTCCGGGCGCGCGGGCCAATGCCACGCCCGGCCCCCCAATTGCAGACAAGAGGACAGACCCATGACCAATCCCCAGATCGACTATGCCGCAATGGCGGCTCAGTGGCGTGCAGAGCGCGAAACCACCTTGAAGGCATCTCGAGCGGAGCTGCTCGCGCAACTACGTGCGCTTGGCATCAGCGAGGTGACTGCCGAATACGAAGGCTATGGCGACTCCGGCAATGTCGAGGATGTGACGGTTCAGCCTGCAGAGGTCCGACTGCCGGAGGCGCTTGCCACAGAGATTGGCGATTTCGCCTGGTCGCTCGCCTATCACCATCACCCGGGGTTCGAAAATAACGAGGGCGGCTACGGCACGCTGACCTGGGACATAGCACTAGACAGCATCACCCTCGATCACGCGGACCGCTATGTCGAATGTTCGCACAGCTATGTCGAGGGTCTTTGAGATGGCCCATCCGCTTCATCATGCTGAAAGCTCTGCCCGGAAATTCGGCGGGGTGCCGTCTGACTATCAGTCCATACATGACTGGTTCGATGCCTCGAAAGAGCACCTCGCGCTCTTTACGCACCGAGCCATGCGCCACCACGCTCAAGGCCTGTTCGAGGCGGAACGGGTTTTCGGCCTGACCCTGATCAATAGCGCGGGTCGGGACATCCCCGTGCGCTGGATCGGCGAGCAGCATGTCCGTGAAGACTGCCAGGGCCGCATCCCGAGCATGGCGGACTGGCTGCGACGGATCCAGCCCGAGCCATGGATGGCCAATGGCCATATCGACCGGCATGTCGGCTCCGAGCCCTGCGGCGACCCAAGGGTTGCCTGGGCCTCCGAGGTCGCCGCCGGAAGAACGGTTCTTGGTCTGAAGGATTGGATGGCGGCGCACGCGACGCAAGCCACGCATGTTGCCTGACAGCACTCGGCCGTTTGCCAAACGAATACTGCATGGAAGCCCGGTCGGACGATCGGGCTTCTTGCGTCGTTTCCCCACCATTCTTCGTAAGGAGGATCGCATGACACTCGATGAAATCAAGGCCGCCGTCGATGCCGGCCAGACCGTGCATTGGGCCAATACCGGCTACGTTGTCCACAAGGACCGGCTCGGTCAGTACCTGATCACCTATGTGCCGAACGGCAGCTGCATCGGCCTGACCGACCGGGGCGGGCACGGGTTGAACGGAAAAGAGGCGGAGTTCTTCGTCGCGCAACCGAAGGTCGCCGCAGAAAATCCGGGCAACCAATCAAGACCAGACGGGCAGGGGAGGGGCGTAGCACCCGGAGGCGTGGGGGCATTCCCACTCGGACGGCAGCTCTGACCCGTGGGCGGGGCTGAAAGGAAAGCAAGCTTTCTGGTTTGTGATCCCAGGAGGGGTCGAGAAAGCAATCCCGGATGCGCTGGCAAGAACGTCAGGCACCGGCCAATCCAAGAAGGAACTATCCCATGTTCGCAGGAACCCTCACCCGCAATGTCGAGACCGCCGCCACTGAATACACCGGCATGATTCACTCGACGCGATTTGACATCGCCATCCAGCTTGAGGCACGGGCCAAGATGTCCGCGCGCAGCCCGGATTATGACGTGACGGCGGTCAACAAGTCGGGCCGCAAGGTGCGCATCGGCACGGCCTGGAACGAAACCGGCAATACCAGCGGCAACCCCTACATCTCGATGCAGATCGATGTCGGCCTCGGCCCCTTCCGGGTCAACGCGGTGCAGACGAAAGAGGCGCGCGCGGCCCAAAGCGGCGCGTTCGAGATCATCCCGCTGGTCTCGAACGGCCTGATGAAATCCGGCTCGATTTCGGGCGAGCTCACCGCCATGGACGCCGACAACGCCTTCACCGGCTACATCGCCAACATGATGTTCGATCTGGAGTTCATGCTGATCGAGAACAGCTACAAATCCGAGGAGACCCACCCCGATTACCGGATCGAGGTCAGCTCGCCCCGGGGCACACCGATCCGCGTCGGCTCGGCCTGGATGGCGAAAAGCAGCCGCACGGGCAATGACTACCTGTCGCTGCTGATCAACACGCCCGATGGCGACCTGCGCGTCAACGCCGTGCAGAACGAAGAGCAGCGTGGCGGCCAGACCTTCTCGATCATCCCGTTCATCGACAGCGGTGAGCAACCGCAGGACGCAGGCGCGGGGCTGTCGCTGGTCGCCTAATCGGCGTGCGAGGGGAAGACGATCTGAACCGAAAGGGGAGCCGTGGGACCGCGGTTCCCCTTTTTTTCATGCCTGGGTCAGTCGAGCGATCGAATGGCGATTGCATGAGGCGGTCCGATGTAGATGTATTGTCTAGATTGGAAGCGCTGCACAGCGTCTCCAATAGAGTCAAACTTGCACAACCGCTTGAGCGGCAATTAGGGCTTCGACAGCTACTTGAACCTCGGCATAGAGTTCGGTATCCAACCCTTCCGCATCGATTTCTACGATTAATGCATAGCGCACAGAAGGCAAACCTTCAGCGAGAAGCTTTTTGGATTTCCACCATCCGGTGACTGGGTGAACGGCCAACAAGTTTCGCCTTGCGAGATCTGATGCCTTGCAAGTCAGTTGATCGATGTGCAGCGATCCGACATGGCGCCGATTGCTACCGTAGTCCCAAAGATCATCCTCGTCGTTTGCGGGACCGTCGGGCTGTTCGGCCGCCTTGCTGATCCGAGCTAGGAATTGGGCTTCGTTCTCGCCGGCGCGATTGAGTTGGAACCGCAGATTGTGGGATGCGTAGCGATAACGAACGCCGCGTGAGGCTTCCGACGGGTTTGGAGCAATAAAGCTGCTTAGCGCCACCCGCAAGGTAACGTCGGCATTGCCGAGCGCGCGCAAAGCCTCAACGGGCCAGGGTAGGGCGAAGAGCTTCAACTCATTGTGGACATCACCGCCGGTCTTTTCGGAGATTCCGTAGGGTGTAATCGTGTCTTCCACGATGAGTGTCAGCGCGTTCGACGCGCTGCGGCGGGCACGGGCCATGTCCGGAACGCCAAATCCATAGCGCTGAAAAAGCGGCATGTAATGACCTTTGTTCGCTTGGGCCGGCAAATGTGCTCGCATCTGCTGAGTCCAACGCGCGGAAGACACATAGAGACCACGGACTGTCTCGGGCCAAAGTGTCGGATAATCCGACCAGAGTTCCGTTACATCCTTCGCTGCAAGCGCTGTCGCAGCGCTGGTGTCGAAGGTGAATGTGAAAGATCGGACCGGATAATTATGGTGCGTCGAAAGGAGCGATAACCATCCGTGCCGCATTGGCGGAGGCATGGCACTTAGCGCCCAGTTTCCGCCCTCTAGGACAACGTCCGGTTTGTTCGGCCAATGGGACGACCACGATGCAGTTCTCGAAGCTGGCGATAGATCGCCGAATGGTGCAAGCGCTTGGGCCGGGTCTCCGTTTGGTAGTACAGTCTTCTCGGTAAAGGCTCCAACAGACAAAACATTCCACGCTTGGGCAGGCGACTCGATCTCGTTGTCTTCGTGATCGCATCGGTCGAGGTAGTTTCCGGCACCAAAGGTGAAGTTGTCGGTATTCCCTGCCGAAACCAGCACCAAGCGCTGCTGTCTGAGTCCACCTGAAACACCGGCGGCAAGCTGATCGACTTCCGTCGACCACGAGGTCGGGGCACCGTCGTGCGGCGTGTCCTCACCCGTCGTCGTCGTCATGGTGAAAGTACGGCGTCGGGGACCAACCTGTTCGACCGCATTGATCGCCTGCCTGGTCACCGCGCCTAGGAGATGATGCGGGTTCATGCCGGCATCTGGCAGGAGTTTGACGGATTCCAGACGGTTCATGACCATAACTGGGTTCGCCTGATGAAGTTTTTGCGTCAGATCGCCAAAGAGCGCGAGTCCTCCCATCTGCGTTCCATGGCCCTTCACATCCTCCAATCCCCAAGCCGGATTTGCGGCATGTCGATCATCCACGCTAAGCGCCGGCTGAATCAGAGGATGCGCCCGACTGACACCAGTATCCAGGAGCGTAACGTAGCCAGCATTGGGGTGATCCGAATAGGTGGTCCGGCCTGAAAGCTCATCGACCCACTGTGCCTGTTCGGCCACCGGCAAGCCGTCAAAGAAATCTGCAGTGATTGTCGGAGCGGCAAGTGCTCGTACGCCACCCAGTCGCCGGACGGCTTGGGCAAGCTGATTGCGATCGGCCTTGACGACCACCACTGTATCTTCGGGAAACTCCAGCCGATCCGCGCCCACAGTCACACCATAGTTAGGCGCTGCTGCAACGAAGGCCTCGGTCATTTGGGGCTCGAGCCAAACCTCCCAGACTGCCGCAATATCCGCCGCGGGAAACTTGCCCGGCGGGCTGCGCCAGAGGGCACGCAATCCCGCTTCCGTAATGGCAGCGACGCTTTGAACCAAGTCTGCATTCTTTGGTCGGCCCGGGATGAATTCACCATCTTTCTCGCGATCAGGCGTGTCTTCCGTCCGAAACTGGTCGACCTTCTTGCGCAGGTTCTCAATACCCTTGGCTGTTGCAAACACCGTCGCACGCTCTTGGGCACCACCTGGAATAGGAAAATCTTCGATGCGAAGAAGCATCAGGCCACTGGCATCTAGGCTATCCTTTTTCAGGCGCTCGTCGATACGGGAGCTGATTTCGAGATAAACGCCGGGAAGCTCAGTGGCCGGAATATCCGGCAACGCGTCGATGGCCTGAAGCAGCGCTTGGGCGTGCGCAGCGCGATTGGGGACATCACTTGGTCTTTTGGACCCGCCCCTGCCCTTTGCCTGGAATGGGCGAGGTTGTCCTAGATTGCGAAGGTGGAAGTGTGGAAGCTCTCGTGCCATCGTCATTGGTCCCTAAATCTTGGAGCGACCGTCGGCGTTCGAGGGCGTCAAGCAAATCCTGTGTCGCAATCTTGTCAGTATCATTCAAAACCGCACGTCTCGCGGCATCTTCCGCCGCCGCCACAATATCGGCCGTTGAGAGGCCAGTGGCGACATCCGTCACCCGCTTCCATCCTATTCGATTGAACGAGAAACCGATCAGACGGCGCTCGAGTGCCTGTCGGATAGCGGGACCATCGGGCATCACATAGGGCAATACGAGATCGAAGCGGCGCAGCACGGCGCGGTCAAGAATTCCCGGCAAGTTTGTAGTGGCGACGACGATCGAAGGCCCTGTGTCTTCATCCAGGAACTGCAAGAATGAGTTCAGAACCCGCCGGGCTTCGCCGACATCGTTCTCACCGCCCCGGGCCGCAGCCAAAGCGTCAATTTCATCGAACAGGTAGATACCGCGTGTTGTCTTGATGGCATCAAAGACCATCTTCAATTTCTGCGCCGTTTCGCCCATGAACTTCGTTATTAGACCGTGGAGCATGACCGAAAATAAGGGGTACTGCAGCTCCCCGGCCAGTGCTGACGCACTCAGTGTCTTGCCGGTACCGGGAGGACCAGAGAGGAGAACGCGCCTCCGTGGCTTCAGGCCTTTTGCCTCGAGCTTTTCGCGCATACGCGTCTCGAAGACGAGATGCGACAGTTCACTCCCAATCCTATCCGGTAAGATTACATCGACGAGTCGCTCCGTCGGATAAGACGCGGCAAGAAACTCTGCAAGATCGCCGCGAGGCGTTGCGATAGGGGTGACTGCAGGGGTTTGCTTTGCTGGCGGCTTTTGCCCCGCTTCAGCCCACTGCCGCAACTGTTCAGCCAGCCGGGTGTGTCCCTTCTGCTCTTCGGCCGCCGAGAGTTGCATCGCCAGATCGTAAAAACGATCAGCGTCCCCTTCTGCGTGGCTCTTAACGAGACCGATGAGTTGTTGGGCTGAAGCCAAAGTCGAACTGCTCTTTCTGAATGATCATTTTCAGCGTTGATAGGGTCTTTTCTACATCCGAACCCTTTAACAGACCAGACAATTTGCACGGTTTGCATGCGGAGTGTGTCGGTTTTGTGCACTTGACCATCGACCTGAGTCCCAGCCTGTCGGCCTCCCCTGCTCGGCTGCGCGTGTCGCAGGGGAGAACGGCCCTTCGGTCCGTCGCGCATTCGGCCATGCGGCCTCACCGCGGCGTCGCACCCGGCATCCCGGTTTGCCCGCCTCGCGAGCACGTCCCTCCCCGGCCGCTCCGCCGGATTGCGCTCTGGTCTGTTTTGGCCTGAGACCAAAACGATCCCGCCGCTCCATCCGTCTCCCGCGTCCGGTCGGGCCGTTTGCCTGCTCGGGTCGGGCAAACCTACCGTCAAAACACACACACATGAGTGCGGAAGCATATCCTCCGGATGGCCCCCAAATCAGCCCGCGTCAAGGATCGCAAAACTTTTCGGCGAGGGCGGGGCCTGTGGCGGGGGCGGTCCCGTGCGCGAGCGCGCGCATGTGTCGGGTGCTGCGCGCGGAAAACTTTTGCGCCCGGCAAGCCGGCGGCTGCGCCGTCCCTGACCCGGGCAGATTCGGAAACCAGGCATTCGGCCATGCCCCCACACTCACGTGGTGGCCTTGGAACCGAACACTGGAGACCAGACATGGCTTACGACACCGCAAACACCTACGAGACGATCGAACTTTTCGGACTGACCGAGAGGGACGCGCAGCTGCCGATCCCGGAGGATCACGTCCTGACCAACCACATCATCCGCGAGAGCTTCGAGGCTTTGCTCGGTCAGCTGCGCGGGACCGGGCTTGAAGCAGAGATCGAACCGCTGGCCCATGGGCTCGCCACGATCCTGCAGCGCCGCAAGGTGGCGCTTGGCAAGGAGGTCGACCGCACCGCCGACAAGATCGGCGCGCTGGCAAAATCCCACGACGGATCGGAGATCGCCGAGACCGCGCTCGAAGAGGCGCAAGCGCGCTTTGTGCAGCTGCGCGAGATCGTCGGCGCCATCGAGGTAATGAGCGAGGCGGCGGCGGAATGCTACGAGGTCGAAACGGGCCACGCCTTCATCCCGGCAGCCGGGTCGCGCGCAAGCGTCCGGGCGCAGGAGACCGGGGCGGTCTTCGAGGCGCGGCAGCTCCTGGAGCAGCACGACCGTGAAACCGCCGAGAAGTCGAAAGTCGAGGGGGTGCCCCTGATCGTCTCAGGCGCCACCGACTGGACCGATGTCGATGTGATCTTCAACACGCTCGACAAGGTTCGCGAACGGATCAAGCAGAACCGCAATCAGGAGATCTTCCTCTGCCATAAGGGTGGCAAGCACGGGGCGGAGATGATTGCGGCTCGGTGGGCCCGGGCACGCGGGGTCGCGCAGGCGCGCTTCGATCCGCGCTGGTCCGCGCATGGCCGGGCGGCACCGTTCAAGTGCAACGACGAAATGCTGGATGACAAGTTCGCGGCGACGGGGGTTGTACTCTTCGGCGGCAACGGGGTCGCGCTGAACCTCGGGCAGAAGGCGGAAGCGAAAGGTCTGACGGTCATGCGGGTTGCGGACCCGGCGAAGAAGGCGTCGCAGGATTGAAGAGAGAGGGTCGCCTTCGGGCGGCCCTTTCGTTGTTTTCCCAGATGTGTGCGAACCTCAGGCGTGTCGCAGCGAACTCCAGCAACGGGTAGCAAAAGTCTTGATGACTGCAACACGGCCAATGTGGTTTTGGGAATGGCTGGATGGTATCTCGATGCAATCACAGCTTAATGTGGCCGTGCGGCAGAAGACATTTGTTGCGCAGCTCAACACCCGAACAGGTTTTTCCTCGATGCCTTTTTCTCCGGAACGCACCAAAGAGATCCAATCACGCATTGATGCGCGTTTGCGGTCCGGGCAGGCAAACGATTGGGAAGTGTCTTTTCTCACAAACATGGCTGAACGGTTTGAGCGTCACGGGACGGAGACGCGCCTGAGCAAAGCTCAGTACGCCAGCCTGCACAAAGTCCTGAAACTGGAAGGGGAAAAACCGGCCCAGACAAGGGCAGCTGCCGACGACGGCACTTCGAAACCAGCACCAAAGCGCAGCTCCAGAGCCGTTCAGGCGAGACCTCGTCCGATCTCCGTGAGCCGCGCAATCACCGCACCTCGGCGTGCCGTGCGAAAGGCTCAACGCCAAATCATGGTGCCGCTGGTTATTGCTGTCGGGTTCTTCGCATTGGTTGGATCATTGTTTGAGACGTCGAATTCGCGATCCACGCCCTACAGTCCGTCAGCAATTCCCACATCGCAAACGACAAACACCACTTACGTCTATGTGACAGGGACACGTGTCAACCAACGTTCTGAGCCGTCTACCGCGAACGCTGTGATGGGCGTCTTGAGCGAAGGGACTCGCGTCGAAATGCTTCGCGATGAAGGGCAATGGACCCAAATTCGGTCTAACTTGGGAGTGGGCTGGATGTCTTCCAGTTTCCTATCGCCGGTCGCGCCACCTGCAGAGCGACCCGCCTCGCAGGACCGGTCGCTTCGCGCCAGCGATGTACGGATCATCGACGGTGACACCGTCGACATTCGCGGGCTGCCGGCGAACGTCCGCCTTGTCGGGTTCAATGCCCCTGAGACGTGGCGGCCGTCCTGCACTGCAGAGCGTCAGGTCGGGGAACGTGCAACGGCGCGTCTGAGCCAGTTGGTGCGGAATGCGGCATCGATAGAATTTGAACGCGTGGCGTGCTCGTGTCGACCCGGTACCGAAGGCACCGATCGTTGCAACTTTGGACGCCTATGTGGATCGCTGTTCGTAGACGGTCAGGATGTGGGACGCACTCTGATTGGGGAAGGACTGGCTGTGCCATACCGGTGCGGCCGGACCAGCTGTCCTCCGCGTCCTCAAGCTTGGTGCGGATAACATCACAACCATCTCAACACCGGAGAACTGGACTTCGCTCGAGGCTGAACAACCGCCCTGCTGTTCGTTGCGCGCGACAGACCAAATCCCCAAAACTTTGAATCAGAGCGAACCCGACCTTCACCTCTATCGAGATCAACGAGAACTGTGGCGACTGCGATGTGGCGGCGCATATTTGGGTCTCTTCTTTTTGCTCATTGATGTGGATCGCACGGGGTCGGCCCGTTCGTGCCCTCAGCTCACGCTTCGGCAAGCACAAATACGGCTTCCACGGCGGGCCGCGGACCCTCCGCATTTGCGCTTGCGACCGGGCCTCTTGCCCCCGTGCCGGGTGATCCTCATCGCAACAAGGAGTAACCCAAATGACCAACCACTACGTCGCCACCGTCCCCGTCAAGTTCACCGATACCGATGGCCAGGAGCGCACCCGTTTTCAGCGCGTGGGCGCGATGTTCCGCAACACCCGCAACGGGGATGGCTCGGAGTTCTTCAGCCTCAAGCTCGACTTCCCGGTCGCGGTCTCGGAGCTGGTGATGTTCCCGCCGAGCGCAAAGGATCCGCAGGACTAAATCCTCTGACGAGGATGGGCCGCCCCGAGACGATCTTGGGGCGGCCCGATCCCTGTTCCAGGGATGCCGGGTCCGGCGGTCAGATCGCCCGAGGCGACCTCACGAAGCCGCCGGTCGCTGCGCATTTAACGGACGCACTTCGCCCGGAATGATCAGGCCGCGACAGACCGGCCAGTCAGCCTCAAGGGGGCCATCCACAAAAACCTATCGGCCAGGGCCTCCCGGTTTTTGCGGCAGAGATTTGGGGACCCAAATCTGGTCCTCCTTGACCCTGCCTGTCCGCCCTGTCGGTGGGGTTTGCACCCGCCCGCGTTTCCGTCCGAACACATGAGTGTTCGGCCAGAGCCTCGGGCGGGGCTGGGGAAGGGGGACTTCCAAAGCTGGAGGCTGTGCTGGTGGTGACGGGACAGGCCCGCGTCCCTGCGGGCCGCGGCGTGAAGCGGACACCAAGGCTGCCTGACCCTGAATGCGACGTAAGTATATAATTGACAGGTTTGTATATTATCGTAAGGTGGAGGCAGCCTTGGTGGAAGGTGGCAGGAAATAGGGGGTCTTTCTTCGCATGTCGCGCTCAAAACGTCTCACAGATGCGGACCGCATGGAGATCGTTCGCGAAGCTGCGGAAGGCGTTTCCACTTCAGTGCTGGCGGAACGGTTTGGCGTGTCGGTGCGGGCGATCCAGTACACGCTCAAAGCTGATGCCGAGCGCCAGACGGATGCTGCGATCCCGGTCTCAGCGGTCAGTGTGAAGGTCACGGCTACGGAGCTGGTGGCGCTCGACGAGGTGCTGGCGAAGGCGGGGATCGAGAGCCGGGCCGAGGGGCTGCGGCGGCTGATCCAGGCGGCGGGTGGGGTGTTCGTTCCGGACGCGCAGATGGCTGCTGAGATGGCGCGCTACCGCGCCTCTCTGCACGAGGTCGGCAATGGGGTCGCGCAGATCGCCAAGCAGATGACACAGGCCAACCGCACGGGGCATGCGGCTGGCCCGGTGTTCACGGAACTGCGTCTTGCGCAGATGCGCGGGCTGGCGCGGTTCATTCTGGATTCCGCTGACGAGATCGATCTGCTCCTGCGCCGCCGTCGGGACGCGATGCAGCTCGAGGCCACGGCCGCGCTGAGGGAGTTTGCGCATGCGGCTGAATGATGCCGTCCATGCCGTCACGGGCGAGGTCTTCCGGGATGGCTGGAGCCGCGTCCGGGGCTCGATGCAAGGTCTGCATGTGGCCAAGCAGACCCAGCTTACCCGCGCGGCAGCGGGGCATCGGCCAGCGGTGTTCAAGGCGATCCGGGGCGGCGGCACGCATACCAAATCGCAGCTCGCAAACCAGCTCGATTACCTCACCACCAAGTCCACACATATCGTGGACAGTAGCGGGTTCCTGGATGGCAAAGCGAAACTCGAGGCGAGTGACATCAAGGACCTGACCGCGCGCTTTGCCAAGCGCTGGGATGCGGGCTTCAAGCCCAAGCTGGGCCAGACCACCCACTTGCTCATGTCCTTCCCCATCGGCACGCGCGGCGAGGATGTGCGCGACATCGCGACGGATGTGGCCGAGCGGTTCTTCCAGACTGATGAGGGGCATTTCGACTACATCATCGCGGTGCATGAGGACCGCGATCACCCCCATGCGCATCTGGTGCTGAACCGCCGCTCGCAAGAAGGCGAGTTCTTCTTCCTCGGCCGCAACCACCGCTTCAACTATGACGATTTCCGCCTCGCCATGGTCGAGGAGGCGGAGAAGTACGGCGTGCGGCTGGAAGCCACGCGGCGGGTGGAGCGCGGCGTCGTGCATTACCCAGCCCGCACCAGCGAGGTTTATGCGGCGAAAGACGAGGGTCGCGCGCCCCGCGAGCGGGAACGTGTTGGGCAGGACCTGACCCGGACGCTGGCAGAGATCGCCAACACCAGAACCGTCTATCATTCGCTTGCCGCAGAGGCCTCCCGGGAGGCCCGGGAAGACATCGCCGCGGCACTTTTTCGCGCGGGCGAGGTGCTCGCGCATGGCGGGCAGGTGGACCGAACAGGAGATGTTTATATGGCCGAGGATCAAAGCTTCGAGGACCTGAGAAGCCTCTATGCGGAAAAGCTCGCGCGGGTGCAGGGCATGATCGCCGAGAAGCCTGACGCGGAACGTCCCGTCCTGGAAAAACGCCTCATCGAGATCCAGACGCAGGTCCAGCACATGCAGCCTCTCGGTTTGCGATCATCCGCGCTGTCAGAGACCCCCTCGGAGGGCGGGATCTATTCCGAGGCGAACATCGACACCAGCCAGCTTGAGCGTCTGGCCGAGCCCGACCTGAGATCGCGCATTGACGCGGCACTACGGGGCACCGGGATCAGCACATCGGAAGTGGTGGCCCGGATCGAGACCGGGGCCTCAAATGCAGCGCTCGAGCATCAATGGATCGCCAATGATCTCGCCAAGGTGGCCGAGGCGCGGGATCTGAACCTTGAACGCCGCGCTGATCTGGAACAGGCGCGCGACGTTCTCAACGATGTGCATGTCGCGCTTGGCACGCTGCTGGAACGGGAGAACGTGCTGCGCCGGGATGGTGTCATGGAAGCGGAAGTGGTCAGCGAGCGGTTCCATTATCATGAGGGCGCGGTGCGGGCGATGGAAGGGACAATCCGTCAGGAGATGCGCGCAGACGGCCTGACAGCGCAGCAGATCGAGGACCGGGATTGGGAGGTTGTCTCGCGGGCGGAGCGCCGGATCGAGACGGAGCAGCGCGCGTATCTCGAGGCACACCCGGACCTGCTCGCACGTCCTGGCGATGTGATCGACCGGTCTGAGCCCTACAGGGAGACCATCACCGATGCGGCCCGCGCCAGCGAGATCACCCGCGAGGTCGACCGCATCATGGAGGGACGCGATGTCCGCACACCTGTTGCGGATGCTGTCGCAGATGACTTGCGCGCGCGCTATCCGGACATGCCGTCCCACCTCGCCCGCGGGCTTGGCGCGACCTATGCGGCCGTCGTCGAGATACGCGACACGGAGGCCATCAATCAGGTCCGCCGCGAAAACGAGATGCGCGATGGGCTTGGGTCTGGAACGCGCGACACACTCCTCGCAGCCCGCGATGAAACTGCTTCGCTGTCTGACCGTGCCGACCGCCTTGCAGACGAGATTGCGCGTGTCCTGGACCATGAGCGGGCGGGGGAGTTGTCCGCGCCCTTCGAGACCGAGGCGGAGCGGGACGCCTTCCGCGACGAGATCGCGCGGGTACTGGACGTTCGCCAACTCGACCGGCTCACATCTGGCGATGCCGATGCGCTGGAGAAGGTTCTCGAGGACCGCCTCGACCGGCTCTATGTCGCCAAGGTCTACCTGCAATCGGATGCAGCGACGGCCAACACGGAGGCCTTGCGCCAGGTGGTCGATGATCTTGCCGATACCGAATACGAAAAACACCGCGCGACGGACGTTGATGGCGAGACCGAGCGGGGTCAGGTCCATTGAGCGCCTCCATGGGAAAAGCGCGGATCGCCACCGGTGTGCTTCTCGTTACGCTGGTGACCGCCGCCATGGGCTACACCATCGCCTCGGCCGTGCTGAGCTACCAGGACCTTGGCTTCGGGGCCGAGATCGACTTTGCTTATATCGTGCAGAACTATCTGGCGATCCTCGATCGCCGCCCAGAGGACGCCCAACTCATCCACCTGATCGTCGGCAGCTTTGCCGCCGCCGGCATGATGCTGAGCCTCGCCCTCTCGGGATCGGCCCTCACACGGTTTGGTCAGACCCATTGGCAGACTGCGCGCGAGATGAAGGCCAACGGGTTTTTTGGCGCGCCCGGGACCGGGTTCATCCTCGGCAAACTTGGGACGCCCGGCTCCCGCGCGAAATACATCTGCTCGAAAGTCTTCCCCCATGCCCTGATCGTGGCGCCCACGGGCCGCGGCAAGACCACGGGCTTTGTCATTCCGAACCTGCTCACCTGGCAAGGCTCTGCCGTGACGCTCGATGTGAAGGGCGAGTGTTTCGAGGCCACGGCGCGCCACCGCGCTGCCCAGGGCGACAAGGTCTATCGCTTTGCCCCCACCGATTGGGAGGGCAAGCGCACGCACCGCTACAACCCGCTCCTACGCATCTTTGAGCTGAAGGATCCCGCGCGCCAGCAGATGGAATTGCAGCTCCTCGCGACGCTCTTCCTGCAAAGCGACAATGACCGGGTGCAGGGCCTCCTCAAGGGCGGGATCGATCTCTTCGTGGCGGCAGGGCTCTTGGCCTTCCAGCGCAGGCGCCCCACCTTGGGCGAGATCTACCGCATCGCTGCCTCGGGCGGGAACAAGCAGAAGGAGTATTTCGCGCGGGGCCACGAGGTCGACAACAGGGCCGCCAAACTGATCTTCACGCGGCTGGCGTCGACCAATAACGACACGCTGACCTCTTACGTCTCGCTCCTGATGACCTCGGGACTCGATCAATGGCAGAACCCTGCCATCGATGAGGCGACGGCGGTGTCGGATTTTGATTTCCGCACGATCCGGAAAAAGCCCTTTTCGGTCTATCTCGTGGTCCAGCCGCTGATGGTGAAGCCGCTCGCGCCGCTGATCCGGCTGTTTTTCTCCGACCTGCTCTCGGCCATGCAGGAAAAGGATCCCGGGCCAGACGAGCCCTGGCCGGTGATGATCATGCTCGACGAGTTCAATCGCCTCGGCAAAATGCCCATCGTGGTCGAAAGCATCGAGACACTGCGCACCTATCGTGGTCACCTCGCCGTTGTCACCCAAACCATCCCCGCCCTCGATGAAATCTACGGCGAAAACACCCGCCGCGCCTTGCAGGGGAATGCGGGCGTGAAGCTCTACCTGACGCCCTCCGATGAAAAAACTGTCGAAGAGCTGAGCAAGGCAGTCGGCAAGACCACGAAAACCGTCGTCACGCGGTCGCAATCCATCGGCAAGAACCCCTTCGAGGGGCGCAGCCAATCAACACGGACCGAAGAGAGCTCTCTGCTCCCCGAAGACGAGGCGCGCCGCCTGCCACTCGACGAGATCGTCATGGTGATCGATGCCCAAATGCCGGTCCGCGCGAAGCGGATCCAGTATTTTGACGACCGGCTGTTCAAGGCGATCCATGCTGCGCAGACGGGGAATCTGCCATTTCCGGAGCCGGGGGGAGGGGCGCCGCAAGGCAATCTGCCGTTGAGTATGCGCGCCATGCCGATGACGCCGCCTTCGAACGGAGCAGGTGGGTCTGACGCCGTCGTGGAGACCGCACGCCAAGATGCTGGCAGTCAAACGTCAGGGCAATCCGACGTCGCCCCCAAAAAGACCGCGCCTGTCGTTCAAGCCGTCATCGCCGAGGAACAGCGCCAGATGGAGATGGATTTTGGAAGCAAGGTCGTGGATGCTGACGCTGCGAGCGTCGTTGATGAGGCGCAGATGCGCTCCGCTGTCGATGGCTTGGACGACATGGAAGCGATGCTGCGAGAGGACCGTGGTGAAAAGCTGGTTGCGCGATAGGGTGGCGAGGATAGCATGTCTGTTGCGCATGGCGCAGGAAAGTTATTGGCAGCAGCAGTTACATTTGTCTGGTTTGGGCTGAGTTTGAACTCCGTCTAGTGATGGATTGGACGGTTTTAGCAATGCTTTCAACAACTTAGTGGGCGCTGTGTGCACTGTGTGTGTAACATGGAATCGCCTTCTGGCGCGCCATGTCGGGCGTTCGGCGGGTGCGAGAATTTGGTGAAAATTGAAGCGAGGTGGAGCCGGATCGACTTACGGTTCTTGCCCACCTAGGGGCACCTCGGGTAGCCACGTTGACATTAAGTGTCCTTTCGTTAGGTCGGCGGGCTGTGGATTGAATGTCATGCGTCTGCGGATAGTGGGGGAAGGGCGATATCCGCCAGCGTCGAGCGATCCAGATCTGCGAGGAACGCCGTTTCGGCGGTGCGCAAACGGGCTTTGAGCCGACACCGCCCGTCAAGCGAGCATGTGTTTGTCTGGGTTTGGAAGCACTCCACCAATGGCTGATCTTCCTCGAGCAGGCGCACAACATCACCTAGCCGGATGTCATGCGGTGTTCGTGCCAGCACTGCGCCGCCACCGCCGCCTCTGCGCGTTTCGACAATCCCGCCCCGTGAGAGGCGCTGCATGATCTTGCTGAGATGGTTACGCGATAGTTCGAATTCCTCGGCAAGTTCGGCCGTCGAAAAGGCGCGGTCCTGGGAGCTGGCCATGCGCATCAGCATGCGTAGGCCGTAATCTGTGAATGAGGTGAGACGCATGTGCTTCTCCAGCCAATCAATAGGTATTTACAATACCAATTAACAGGTCTATCGCTGTTTGCAAGCTCTAAGACCTGGAGGCCGCCATGGCCGAACTCTCCGAAACGACCCCTCGCATTGCCTCGGCCCGTCCAGAGATGACCCGCGCGGTCATGGTTGAGACCGGCCTTGATGACGCAATGCTCACGGAGCTTGTCCACCGGTTTTACGGCAAAATCCGTGCAGATGAGACGCTAGGCCCGATCTTTGCCGACCGCATCACCGACTGGACCCCACATCTGGCCCGCATGGTCGATTTCTGGTCCTCGGTTGCGCTGATGACCGGGCGCTATCATGGCGCGCCGGTGCCCGCCCATACCGGCCTGCCGGTAGCACGGGCGCATTTCGACCGGTGGCTGGCCCTGTTTCGCGAAACCGCACACGAAGTCTGCACTCATCAAGGGGCCGACCACGTCATTACCCGCGCCGAGCGGATCGCTCGGTCGCTCCACATGGCGGTGCAGGATGCGCAAGGCGTATGTCCCCACGCCATTCCTTCCCTACGTTGATGAAAGGACGCGACAATGACCGACACGCCACCAAATGACGCCGCCGAGCTGACCCGCTACATCGAGACGCGCTATCATGCGCTGCACCGCGAGCATCTTCCCGTCCTCGCCCAGATGGCAGAGAAGATCGAGACCGTTCATTTCGGCGATGACAATGTGCCCGTCGGCCTTGCCGATGTGTTGGAGCGGATGATCGGCCACATGGAAGTGCACATGAAGAAGGAGGAGCTGATCCTCTTTCCTGCCATTCGCAAAGGCGGGGTGCCGGGCATCGAAAATCCGATCGCCGTGATGCGCGCCGACCATGACGATCATGCCACCGAAGTTGCGGAAATCCGTCGTCTGACCAGCGATCTGACCTTGCCGGACGGGGCTTGTGGGACCTGGACGGCGCTTTACAACGGGCTGACGGAATTCCTGACCGATCTCGAAGAACATATGCGACTGGAGAACGACGTGCTCTTTCCGCAATTCGAGCCTAGTTGAGGGAGGACGATGTCAAACTTCGACGCATCAAGGCGCTATGCCTCGTCACCCTGCCTCGCGGGAGAGATCGCGCCAGGTTATTTCGATCCGCTGGCGGTGGACCCCGAACAGGAACGCGATGTGGCCCGTTGGCGAAATGCGGAACGCGCGCGCCTGCGAGCGGAACGTGCCGCGCTTAGTGTCGAGTGCCGCCAAGCAGTGGGCGCCTCGCTGGTCGGACACGTGCGTGACCTTTTGGCTGATCGGTTCGGCGGAGCGCGGGGCAGGGTATTCTCAGCCTATTGGCCGATCAAGGGCGAGCCTGACTTGCGCGAGTTGATGGCTGAATTGCACGCAGGTGGTGTCACGATTGCATTGCCATTGGTCGAACGAAAGGTAGCCCCTTTGGTCTTTCGCCGCTGGACGCCTGAGACAGTCATGGTACGTGGCGATTGGAATATTCCTGTTCCGCCACCTGGCGCAGAAATGCTCACACCTGACATTGCGCTGGCACCACTGGTGGGTTGGGACGCTGAAAGCTACCGCCTCGGCTACGGCGGCGGCTATTTTGACCGGACGCTGGCGGCCCTTGCCCCGCGGCCTTTTACCATCGGGATCGGATTTCAATCCGCACGATTGTCCTCCATTTATCCGCAGCCGCACGATGTGCCGCTGGATGAGATCCTGACTGAGGCAGGCGTCCAGGCTGAAAGGCCGAGAACATGAGCAGTACGGCAGAACAGATGCGCGCGTGGCGCGGTCCGGCTATTCTGACGTTCGGGTTTCGTCCGTTTTTCTTCGGGGCGGCAGTCTGGGCAACGCTGGCTATGGCGCTTTGGATTCCGATGCTGTCGAGCGCTTTGGTGCTGCCAACTGACTTCGATCCCGTATCGTGGCATGCACATGAGTTCCTGTTTGGCTATCTTGCAGCCGTGATCGCTGGGTTCTTGTTGACGGCTGTGCCGAACTGGACGGGGCGGTTGCCGATTGTGGGCTGGCCACTGGGGGGGCTCTTTGCCCTCTGGATCGCAGGCCGTATCGTTGTGGGTGTCTCACAGGTTTTGCCACCGCTGTTCGTAGCGGCGGTGGACCTCGCGATGCCTGCCGCTTTGGGTGCCGTGATCGCGCGCGAGATCGTAGCGGGCAAGAATTGGCGCAATCTTATCGTCTTGAGCATGCTGGCGGTGTTCACGCTCGCCAATGGGCTGTTTCATTGGGAGGCCGCACATGGCCTCTACGCTCCGCAGGGATACGGGCTGCGTCTGGGGCTCGGGGCGGGCATGATGATGATCGCGGTGATCGGGGGGCGTGTCGTGCCCTCCTTCACACGTAACTGGCTGGCCAAACGAGGAGGCGGGCGCTTGCCCACGCCTCCAATGCAGCGGTTGGACAAGGCGGCGCTTCTCGTCCTGCTAGCAGCACTCTTGATGTGGGTGATTTGGCCGCATTATCTACTGACGGGTATTGTTCTGTTGATGGCAGGTATCGCACAGGCTGTCCGCTTGGTGCGATGGGCCGGGTATCGGACGGGACCCGAGCCGTTGGTTGCAATTCTGCATGTATCCTATGCTTTTGTACCATTGGGCGCCCTTGCAATCGGTGCGGAGATTCTCTGGCCCGGCACATTTGGAACAGCAGCGGCACAACATCTTTGGATGGCAGGTGCTGTTGGGTTGATGACACTGGCCGTGATGACGCGCGCTACACTCGGGCATACTGGCCAACCTTTGACGGCCGGTGTCGGGACGGTGGGCATCTATACCGCCGTATTGATCGCGGTGCTGGCGCGTGTGGGTGCAGGTTTCTGGCCCAATGCGCAAGATTGGCTCAATGTGGTCGCGGGTCTTGGCTGGATAGCGGGCTTTGGCGGGTTCGCTACTGTCTATGGCCCGCTGCTGCTCCGTTTGCCGCCAGACAAGAGGCCAGGAGGGTAGGGGAGCGTGATGGGCTGGTTGGAATTCGCCCTGACTTGGATCGCGTTCTTCGTGACCCATTCAATACCGCTGCGCCCTCCGGTGCGGCCGTGGTTTCAGGCGCGGCTCGGGCGGCGTGGGTTCAGCATTGCCTACTCTCTTCTATCGCTGGCCGCTTTGGCCTGGCTGATTGGTGCTGCAGGCCGCGCGCCCTTTGTGCCCTTGTGGGACTGGGCACCATGGCAGGGACATGTGACCTTGGTCATTATGCTGCTCGTCTGTTTGATTTTGACTTTGGCGATCGGGCGGCCCAACCCTTTTTCGTTCGGTGGCGCGCGGAATGAGCGTTTTGATCCCCAGCGCCCCGGCATTATTCGGGTGATCCGACATCCGCTGCTCGTGGCGCTCGCGTTGTGGGCTGCGGCGCATGTCGTTCCCAATGGGGATCTGGCGCATGTACTTCTCTTCGGGGTCTTTGCGACGTTTGCAGCACTTGGCGGGCGTCTGGTGGACCAGCGACGGCAGCGCGAAATGGGGCCAGAATGGCAGTGCTTGCATGATGCTGTCACCGCCAGTTCCGGGAATGTCATACCTGCCTCTTGGACTGCGGCGTCGGTGCGCCTTGTTGCGGGTGTAGCACTCTTTGGCGGTTTGATCTGGGCGCACCCATGGCTGTTTGGGGTCAGTCCGCTGGGATGATGCTCAAAGCGAGGCTTGACGTCGATCAATGTGCATTTGCTTAAATCAACTATAAAACATTCCACAATTGCTTGACGGAATTGTTCTCCATGAAAACACTTCGAAACATTCTGGATGAGAAAGGCGCAGAAGTTTTCAGTGTAGCGCCCAATGACACCGTCTTTGATGCAATCAAGGCGATGGCGGATCACGACATCGGAGCACTTGTTGTTTTGGATCGCGAAATACTGGTCGGCATAGTCACCGAACGTCATTATGCGCGAAGAGTCTTCTTGAAGGGTAAATCTTCTCCGAAAACCCAAGTCAAAGACATCATGACGACGCCAGTTGTTTGCGCTGACCCCAGTCAATCAACAGATCAGGGTCTGGCATTGCTGACTGAAAAGAAGATCCGTCATTTGCCGGTTATCAGCGAGAACCAGGTCATAGGTATTGTGTCGATCGGCGACTTAGTGAAAAGCAAGATCAGCGACCAGAAATTTGTGATTGATCAACTGGAGCGATACATATCGGGTTAAACTCAGGTCCGCAGTGGTCACACGCCCAATGCCGTTGCGCCGCTCCATTTCAGAGAGTTTGTGCCAGATCAAGGAACTCTCCTGCTTTGTGTATAGAGTGATCTTGTGAAACTCACGGGAGGAGTGTCGTATCATGACTTCAAGTTTGTTTGAGACAACGATAGGCGCCTTCGAAGAGCGAATGGCGCTCAGGCGCAAGATGTTCAACGTCACCGGCGTCAAACTGCCGAAGCGACGCTTAACGCAAGATGTGGAAGATAGAATCCGCGACAGCATCATCAACTGCTACGAATGCAAGAGTGGCGACACCTGCACAAGCTGGCTGGCAGAAGTGGCGGATGACGTGCCACCGCCCGAGTTTTGCCCCAACCGGGATACTATCCTGCGTCTGAAGGCTGACGGGTACTCTAAGGAATCGATCAAATGAGCATTCGAGCGGCGCTCGGCAGTTGTTTTGCTGTTCGCGATGCGCGACTTGGTCAGATGGGGGACATGCTTCAGGTTACCGACGCATTAACAGCGTTTGAGCAAGACGCTTGCGGAGAAACAGAGCTTCAGTCAGCTGTATTGAGGTGTTTGGACTGTCTGAATGCCGATATCTGCAAAACCTGGCTTGCACGAGCCGAGCAAGGATCGGCCGCGCCTTCGTTCTGCGCAAATGCGGCACGATTCTACAGGCTTAGGCAACGTCAAGACATCATCACTTCTTAGCAGTGTCCTCGATCCAGGTCTTGGCCGCAACCGCGCGGGGCAAGCCAAGCGGTCCGATGGCCAAGAGCGCTACTTGTGCGAGAGCGCTGTCTTCGATGCCCTCAGAACGTGCACGACGGCTGTGTGAGTGCACTGCCCCTTCCGATGATGCGCCTATTGCAAGAGCCAGTTTCACAAGGCGCCGTTCCCGATCGGTCAAAGGCCCTGCCTCGGCGCAGGCTTTGCCCAAGGCGGCATAGGCGTTCCAGATATCCGGCTGCTGTTCTGCAAGATCGCCGGCGGCGCCGGGCATTGATTTTGTCATGGTTGCGTCCTTATGCTGAATAGTCGTCGATGAGTGGATTAGGTTTGGCGTAACGTGTCAGGTCTTCGAGGTCGGTGATCACAATATGGTTTTGTGCGACTTTGACACCGTACGGCTCCAAGCCCTTAAATGCTCGGCTGAGGTTCTCGGGTGTCATGCCCAAAAAGGACGCCAAGCGCCTTTTCTCCATCGTCAGATCGAACTCGAGCGACCCAGTGCGGTCCTGTTGACGCAGCAAGTAGTTTGCGAGACGCTCAAGTGAGGTACGTAGCTTGAGATCCTTGGTGTTTTTCACGACTGCTCGATAGCACTGGGCAAGTTCTGCAACGATTGCCTGAGCAAAAGCACTATCCTCAGAAAATACGGCCCTAACATCCTGGGAGGGAATAAGGGCAATGCGGCTTTTCTCGAGTGTTCTGGCGGACATCAGATATGGCAAATTCCGAACACTGGCTGCAAGAATAAAGGTCGACACGGGTCTGACGGTCGCCATGCTTGTCTCTCGCCCATTCCACGCCGAGAACAGATCGACGGAACCCGACAGGACGACATGCAGGAAGTCCGGTGGCTCATTTTCATGAATTAGATCAATTCGGGGTGGAAAGTTCTGAACATAGGCGCCGCGCATGAGGGCACGGTAATTCGCCTCGTCCATGTTGGCGAACAATGTCAGGTCGCGAATCTCTTCCTTATACGACTCAGACATGTCCACTTTTGCCTCCAAATTTCTTAATTTACGATATTTTTTAGACCCACTTGATAAATGTCAAGTGATCGATTGATATGTACGGATCCTGACTTGATGAACCATCATATGAGAGTTGATGTATTTCGGTAAGTCATTTATTTCATTACACTTTTCCCGATTCTTGATGTAGATCAACCTTTCGCGTCTCGAAATCCTCCAACCCTGTACACAAGCCCGAATTGGGCATGTTGCTAGGAGGACCTACCATGGACAGTGCCGGAACCGTCGGCAGAGCCGACCAAAACAGAGCCCTAGGGCTCAGCACCGTTGCATTTACAGCGTGCTTTGCGGTCTGGACGATCTTTTCCATCATTGGTGTTGGCATCAAAGCCGAACTGGGCCTCAACGAGGCTCAGTTCGGCCTTTTGGTTGCAACGCCGATCCTGACTGGCTCGATCACGCGGTTGTTTCTTGGCGTCTGGACAGAGAAATACGGCGGTCGGCTGGTGTTCACCGCGCAGATGCTGCTGACCGCGATGGCGACATGGGCGCTGACCTTTGCCTCCACCTACACCATGTATCTGGTTGCCGCCCTTGGGATCGGCTTAGCCGGCGGTTCGTTCATCATCGGCGTCGCCTATGTTTCGCGCTTCTATGACGCGGGCCACCAGGGCACGGCCCTTGGGATTTTCGGGGCCGGCAACGTCGGTGCAGCTGTCACCAAATTCGTCGCCCCTTTCGTAATGGTAGCCTATGGGTGGCAAGGTGTTGCACATGTCTGGGCTGTCGGTCTCGCGATCATGGCGATCATTTTCTTTGTGTTTGCGAAGGATGACCCGGAACTGATTGCGCGCCGTAAGTCCGGCGTCAAAGCACCAAGCTTTGCGGAGCAATTTGCTCCTCTGCGCAATCTGCAGGTCTGGCGGTTCTCGCTTTATTACTTCTTTGTTTTCGGTGCCTTCGTGGCACTGGCACTTTGGATGCCGCATTACCTCATCGACGTTTATGGCCTCGACGTACGTGCTGCGGGCATGTCCGCAGCAGCATTCTCGCTCTCTGCATCGCTGTTTCGCGCCTATGGTGGCCACCTTTCCGACAAGTTTGGTGCGCGGAAGGTGATGTACTGGACTTTTGGTTTCAGCCTGGTGCTGCTGTTTATGTTGTCCTACCCGCCAACGGACTACGTGATTCAGGGCAAGGACGGCCCGATCACGTTCTCGACAGAAATGGCTTTGTGGCCCTTTGTCATCACACTGTTCGTCCTGGGGTTCTTTATGAGCCTCGGAAAAGCCGCCGTGTTCAAGCACATCCCGGTCTACTACCCGCACCATGTGGGCGCGGTCGGCGGTCTAGTTGGTATGATCGGCGGTTTGGGTGGCTTTGTCCTCCCCATAGGCTTTGGCGCTTTGCTAGAATTGACAGGTATTTATACCAGTTGCTTTGCGCTCCTGTTCGCGCTCGTTGCGATAGCGCTCGGCTGGATGCACTTTTCGGTACGCGCAATGGAACGGGCGGCACACGGCCCAGCCCTCGACGAGCTCCCCGAGCTCCCTGAGATGCAGCCGATCCACTTGCCGGAGCGGACAACCATGCCACGCACGCTCACGGAGTGGCAGCCAGAGGATGAATCCTTCTGGTCCAACAAGGGTCGTGCGGTCGCGCGGCGCAATCTCTGGATCTCGATCCCTGCGCTTCTGCTGGCCTTCTCGGTCTGGATGGTCTGGTCGATGGTTGTCGCGCGCCTTCCTGCAATCGGGTTCGACTTCACCTCGTCCCAGTTGTTCTGGCTGGCCGCATTGCCCGGGCTTTCGGGTGCGACCCTGCGTATCTTCTACAGCTTTATGGTGCCGATCTTTGGCGGCAGGCTCTGGACGACGCTTTCAACCGGGTCCCTGCTGCTGCCAGCCATGGGTATTGGATACGCCGTACAGAACCCTGATACACCCTATCTGATCTTTCTGTCGCTGGCGCTCTTGTGCGGCCTAGGCGGTGGCAACTTCGCGTCCTCGATGGCCAACATCGCCTACTTCTTTCCAAAAGCGGAAAAGGGCAATGCGCTCGCCCTCAACGCGGGCCTCGGCAACCTCGGCGTCTCTGTCATGCAGTTCCTGGTGCCCATCGTCATCACGGCGGGTGTTTTTGGAGCCATGGGCGGTGCACCGGTCACGCTTGATGATGGCAGCCAGCTTTGGATGCAGAATGCAGGCTTTGTCTGGGTGCCCTTTATCCTCATCGCGACCATCGCGGCATGGCTGGGTATGAACGACATCGCTGATGCCAAAGCCAGCTTCCGCGATCAGGCTATCATCTTTAGCCGGTTCCACAACTGGGTGATGTGCGTTCTCTATACCGGAACTTTCGGCAGCTTTATTGGCTACTCTGCAGGCTTCCCGTTGCTGACACGGCTGATGTTCCCCGAAGTGAATGCACTGCAGTACGTATTCCTCGGTCCCCTTGTTGGCGCGCTCAGCCGTGCAGGCACAGGCTGGATCAGCGATCGTTTCGGCGGCGGGCGAGTCACCTTCTGGACCTTCCTCGGTATGATTGTCGCGGTTTACGGCGTGATCTTCTTCCTGCCTTCGGGCGGAGATGGGGGCAGTTTCATGGGCTTCTTCGCCTGCTTCATGGCGCTGTTCCTGCTGACCGGAATCGGCAATGCATCCACCTTCCAGATGATCCCTGCAATCATGGGTCGTGAAATTCCGCGCCTGATGCCGGAACTGGATGCTGCCGCCAGCCGTAAGCAAGCCGAGCGCGAGAGTGCCGCGATCATCGCCTTCACTTCGGCCATTGCAGCATACGGCGCGTTCTTCATTCCCAAGCTCTATGGCACCTCGATTGCCATGACCGGGGCACCTAATGGCGCGCTTTGGGCCTTCCTCGGCTTCTACTTGATCTGCCTGATCGTGACCTGGGTCTTCTACACCCGGCCCGGTGGGCTTCTCCATGACATCGAACGTGGTCGCGGCTCCGCTGCCGCTGCACAACCTGCTCAGTAAGAAAGGAACCTGACATGAGCCATCTGCTCGACAGATTGAACTTTCTCCAGTCGAAAGAACTGGAACAGTTCTCGAACGGCCACGGCCAAGTCACTCGTGAAAATCGCGATTGGGAGGATACCTACCGCAACCGCTGGCGGCACGACAAAGTCGTCCGTTCTACCCATGGTGTGAACTGCACCGGGTCTTGCAGCTGGAAGATCTACGTCAAATCCGGGATCGTGACCTGGGAGACGCAGCAGACCGACTACCCGCGCACCCGCGCTGATCTGCCCAACCATGAGCCGCGGGGCTGCGCTCGGGGCGCCTCCTACAGCTGGTATCTCTATTCCGCGAACCGGGTGAAAAACCCACTTGTGCGGGGCCGCCTCATGAAGGTCTGGCGCAAGATGCGCGAAACGATGGAACCGATCGAGGCGTGGACAAAGCTGCAAGCCGATCCGATCCTGCGTGCCTCCTATGTAGAGACCCGCGGCAAGGGCGGCTTCGTGCGCGCCACTTGGGACGAGGCCACGGAAATTACCGCCGCGGCCAACGCTTACACCGCCAAGACCTACGGCCCCGACCGCGTGTTTGGCTTCTCGCCGATCCCTGCGATGTCGATGGTCAGTTACGCCGCAGGCTCCCGGTATCTCAGCCTGATGGGCGGCGTGTGCATGTCGTTCTATGACTGGTATTGCGACTTACCGCCGGCGTCCCCAATGACTTGGGGCGAACAGACAGACGTGCCCGAAAGCGCGGACTGGTACAACGCAGGATATCTGCTGCTTTGGGGTTCGAACGTTCCACAGACTCGGACACCGGATGCGCATTTCTACACCGAAGCGCGCTACAAGGGCACCAAATCCGCCGTGATTTGCCCAGACTATTCCGAGGCTGCCAAATTCGGCGATGTCTGGCTGAATGCCAAGCAAGGCACCGATGCGGCACTTGCGATGGCCTTTGGTCACGTGATCCTGCGTGAGTTCCACCTCGACAATCAGACAGAGTATTTCGAGGACTACACCCGCAAGTATTCCGACTTCCCGATGCTGGTGAAGCTTGACGAGCAGAATGGCAAGCTTGTTCCAGGCCGCTTTCTGCGCGCCGATGATCTGGACGGCAAGCTGGGGGAAGAGAACAACCCCGAATGGAAGACCGTCGCCTATGACGAGATTTCCAAGGGGTTCGTCGCACCGAACGGGTCAGTCGGGTATCGTTGGGGCGAAGATGGCGAATGGAACCTCGAGGAAAAGGCGAAGGAAGCTGAAACAAGGCTGAAGATGAGCCTCGTTCTGGAAGAGGATTACGACGATGTTGTTGGCGTCGACTTCCCGTACTTCGGCGGCGAGGCGTTTGGCCAGTTCAAGACAGACGCGACCCACCCTGACGTTCTGACCCGCAATATCCCCGTCAAGAAGATCAAAACAGCGGATGGTGAGGTTCTCGTCGCCACCGTGTTCGATCTGTTCTGTGCGAATTACGGACTTGATCGCGGACTTGGTGGTGACTGGGTTACTTCCGATTACGGCAACGACATGCCGGGTACGCCAGCATGGGCGGAAAAGATCACCGGCGTGCCTGCCGACAAGATCGCTCACGTTGCGCGGGAATTTGCGGACAATGCCGAAAAGACCCAAGGCAAGTCGATGATCATCATCGGGGCTGCGATGAACCACTGGTTCCACATGGACATGAACTATCGCGGTGTAATCAACATGCTGGTGATGTGCGGCTGCGTCGGTCAATCCGGCGGTGGCTGGGCGCACTATGTAGGCCAGGAAAAACTCCGGCCACAGACCGGCTGGCAACCTCTGGCCTTTGCGCTCGACTGGAACCGTCCGCCACGCCACATGAACTCGACCTCAGCGTGGTATGCGCACACCGACCAATGGCGTTATGAGACGCTCAAAGCCGATGAAATCTTGTCCCCGACAGCGCCTGAAGGTGACTGGGACATCAGTATGATCGACTACAACATTCGCGCTGAGCGCATGGGGTGGTTGCCCTCTGCACCACAACTGAAAACCAATCCGTTCGAGGTGGCGAAAGCGGCGAAAGCGGCGGGCAAGGAGATCCCGGCCTATGTGGCCGAGAATCTGAAATCCGGTGATCTGGAAATGTCCTGCGAGGATCCGGACAATCCTGCCAACTGGCCGCGCAACCTCTTCGTGTGGCGCTCGAATTTGCTGGGATCGTCCGGCAAAGGCCACGAGTATTTCCTCAAGCATCTTCTGGGCACCGACAACGGTGTGATGGGCAAGGACCTTGGCGAAGAAGGTGGTCAACTGCCGAAGGAGGCTAAGTGGCACAAGGACGCGCCGCGCGGCAAACTCGACCTGCTGGTGACCATCGACTTCCGGATGAGCACCACTTGCGTTTATTCCGACATCGTTCTGCCAACTGCCAGTTGGTACGAAAAGGACGACATGAACACCTCGGACATGCACCCGTTCATCCACCCGCTGCAGGCGGCGGTCGATCCGGCGTATGAAAGCAAATCGGACTGGGAGATCTTCAAGGCCATCGCCAAGAAGTTCCAGGAGATCGCCCCGGGATATCTGGATGTCGAGACAGACATCGTCGCTCTGCCCATTCTTCACGACACCCCTGCGGAAATTGCGCAGGATCAGGTGAAGGACTGGAAAAAAGGCGAATGTGATCTGATCCCGGGCAAGACAGCGCCTGCCTTCGTGGCGGTCGAACGGGATTACTCAGCGATCTATGAGCGGTTCAAGTCTCTTGGGCCGATGCTCGATAAGCTGGGCAATGGCGGCAAGGGGATCAACTGGAACACCCAGGAAGAGATCGACAATCTGTCGGCTTTGAATGGCGTGCAACTGGACGGCCCGGCGGCCGGTCGGCCCAAGATCGAGACGGCCATCGACGCCTGCGAAGTGATCCTGATGCTGGCGCCCGAAACCAACGGCAATGTTGCCGTGAAGGCTTGGCACGCGCTCGAGAAGGCCACGGGACGCGAACACGCGCATCTGGCTGAAGGTGAGCATGGCAACAAAATCCGGTTCCGGGACATTGCCGCACAGCCGCGCAAGATCATCTCGTCGCCGACGTGGTCGGGCATTGAGTCCGAAAAGGTCAGCTACAACGCGGGCTATACCAACGTCCATGAACTGATCCCGTGGCGCACCCTGACGGGCCGCCAGCAACTCTACCAGGATCACCTTTGGATGCGGGCGTTTGGCGAGGGCTTTATGTCCTATCGGCCTCCAGTCGACCTCAAGACAATCACCAAGGACGTGCAGGATGAAGGCGATACGCTGGTCCTGAACTTCATCACACCGCACCAGAAATGGGGCATCCACTCCACCTATACTGACAACCTGTTGATGCTGACCCTGAACAGGGGTGGGCCAGTTGTCTGGATTTCCGAGGTGGACGCCAAATCGGCGGGTATCGTCGATAACGACTGGATTGAGGTCTACAATATCAACGGTGCTTTGACGGCGCGGGCGGTCGTTTCTCAGCGGATCAAGGAAGGCTCGACCTTCATGTATCACGCCCAGGAAAAAATCGTGAACACGCCAGGGTCCGAGAAGACCGGGAACCGGGGCGGGATTCACAACTCCGTCACGCGTACGGTCCTGAAGCCCACCCACATGATCGGTGGCTACGCGCAACAATCCTATGGTTTCAACTACTACGGCACCGTTGGGTCGAACCGGGACGAGTTTGTGGTCATCCGCAAAATGAAGAAAGTTGACTGGCTCGACAAAGAAAAGAGCTGGGAAGCACCTGCACAGGAGGCAGCAGAATGAAAGTCCGCGCACAAATCGGCATGGTGCTGAACCTCGATAAATGTATCGGGTGCCACACCTGCTCCGTCACCTGCAAGAACGTCTGGACCAGCCGCGACGGCGTTGAATACGCCTGGTTCAACAATGTGGAAACCAAGCCGGGCCTTGGCTATCCGACCGACTGGGAAAACCAGGCGCGCTGGAATGGCGGCTGGGAACGCACCAAGGCGGGCAAGTTGCAGCCCAAACAGGGCAGTAAGTGGCGGATCCTGGCGAATATCTTCGCCAACCCCGACCTGCCCGAGATCGACGATTACTATGAGCCGTTTGATTTTGACTACGACCACCTGAAATCCGCCCCCGAGATGGAGGCGTTCCCGACCGCGCGCCCCCGCTCCAAGATCACCGGCGAACGGATGCAGAAGATCGAGAAGGGGCCGAACTGGGAGGAAATTCTGGGCGGCGAATTCTCCAAACGCTCGGAGGATTACAACTTCGAGGGCATCGAAAAGCAGATCTACGGGGAATATGAGAATACATTCATGATGTATCTTCCCCGGCTGTGTGAACACTGCCTCAACCCGACTTGTGTGTCGTCCTGCCCCTCTGGTGCGATCTACAAGCGTGAGGAGGACGGGATCGTCCTGATCGACCAAGAGAAATGCCGCGGTTGGCGGATGTGCGTCTCGGGCTGTCCCTACAAGAAGGTTTATTACAACTGGTCCACCGGTAAATCCGAGAAGTGCACTCTGTGTTATCCGCGGATTGAATCCGGCAACCCGACTGTCTGCTCTGAAACCTGCGTCGGTCGTATCCGGTATCTGGGTGTCATGCTCTACGACGCGGACAAGATTGAAGAAGCGGCCAGTGTGGAAAACACCCAAGACCTCTATGATGCGCAGCTTGGCGTCTTCCTTGACCCCAACGATCCTGCGGTGATCGAGGCGGCGCGGGCCGACGGCATTCCCGAGGATTGGATAACTGGGGCGCAAGAAAGCCCGATCTGGAAAATGGCGATGGACTGGAAAGTCGCTTTCCCGCTGCATCCGGAATACCGGACGCTGCCGATGGTCTGGTACATCCCGCCGCTATCACCGATCCAGAACGCCGCCGAGGCGGGTGCGATCGGAATGGATGGTGGCATGCCGGATGTGAAGAACCTGCGCATCCCGGTCAAATACCTCGCCAACATGCTGACAGCGGGCGATGAGGCCCCCGTGGTCACGGCGCTGGAACGGATGCTGGCGATGCGGTCCTACATGCGGTCCAAGACTGTGGAAGGTGTCATCGACGAAGGCATCGCTGAGCGTGTCGGCCTGAGCGGGCGCATGATTGAGGACATGTACAAGATCATGGCCTTGGCCGATTACGAAGACCGCTTCGTCATTCCGACAACCCACCGCGAACAGGTCGAGGAAGCTTATGACCTGAAGGGCGGCTGCGGGTTCACTGATACCAACGGATGCTCCACCGGTATCTCCAAAGGATCGCTCTTTGGTGGCTCCAAGCGACCCCTCAAAATGCCAGCGGAGGTACAGTAACATGGACCGTACACTGAAAGCCTTTTCCCTGATCCTGAGTTACCCGACGCGCGAGTTGCAGCATGCCATGCCCGAGATCGGAGGCGTTCTGGCCTCGGATACGCGATTGACAGCAGCAGCACGTCGGGCGTTGCGCCCGCTGGTGGAGGAGCTGGCCGGGCGCGACATTTACGACCTGCAGGAGACATTCGTCATGCTGTTTGACCGGTCGCGGACGTTGTCGCTAAACCTGTTTGAACATGTCCATGGCGAAAGCCGGGATCGGGGTGGGGCCATGGTATCGCTGGTCGAAACCTACCGTGAAGGTGGATTTGATCCGGTTACTTCTGAACTTCCTGATCATCTGCCGGTGCTTCTGGAATTCCTGTCGACGCGGCCCTTTGCAGAAGCACAGGATACTCTGGCGGATGCGGCCCATATCTTTGAGGCCTTGAACGCGCGTCTGGTTCGCAGGGAGAGTCCTTATGGCGCCGTCTTCGCTAGCCTTTTGCAGCTTGCTGGCGTGAAACCGGATCAGGAAGCGGTCGCAGAAATGCTGGCGCAGCCGGATGACGATCCCACCGATCTGGAGGCACTGGACGAGGTCTGGGAAGAAAGCGAAGTGCTTTTTGGCCCGGATCCTAGCGCCGGGTGCCCACAAGTGCGTGACATGTTGGCCAACATGGACGTTCCAATCAACCCCGCACCACATCAAGCGGCCGAATAGGGAGATACATCATGTTCTTGGACCTCGACTACTTCATCTTTGGAATCATGCCCTACATCGCGCTGACCGTGCTGATTGTTGGGTCAATTGCACGATATGAGAAGGACCCATTCACTTGGAAATCCTCTTCCAGCCAGCTTTTGCGACGCAAGCAATTGTGGTGGGGATCCGTACTGTTCCATGTCGGAATCATCACTGTCTTCGGCGGCCACCTGATTGGACTGTTCACACCAGTCTGGATTCTTGACACTCTTGGTATTCCATATGCAATGAAGCAATGGGCGGCTGTGATCCTTGGCGGTACAGCGGGCATTGCGGCCCTTATCGGTGCGTCACTTTTGATCCACCGCCGCGTGATGGACCCACGCATCTGGCGCCACACCAGTTTCGCCGACATTGGCATTCTTGTTTTGATCTGGCTGCAGTTGTTCATCGGGCTGGGCACAATCTTTCTGACCTTGCAGCACATGGACGGGGCAGAAATGGTGCGCTTCATGACCTGGTCGCAGAGCGTGATCCTGCTGAACCTGAACGCTTGGGCAATGGTTGTAGACGTCCACTGGCTCTACAAGGCGCACATCTTTCTAGGTCTGCTAATCACCATCCTGTTCCCGTTTACACGGCTTGTGCACATGGTATCCGGCTTTGCGGCACCGTTCCGGTTCCTGCTGCGCCCGGGCTATCAGATTGTGCGGTCGCGGCGGCAGAAAGCTCTGCCGAAGCGCAGCGCTGCCAAAGCAACACCGGCGGAGTAGAGCTCATGAACGTAGCACTCTTTCCCGACCTGATCGTCAATGGCGAACTTGTGCCCCACGCGCTGGTGGCCGCCGAAACCCAGAACCAGGAAGCCCCGAAAGGCAAACCCGGAATTGCATGGCGCAAGGCCACCAATGCAGTGGCGATCCGAACTCTGCTTTTGCAGGAGGCCGTTGCCCGAGGTGTCACGCCAGCCCGCCAGGAGGTTGGTCCCGGCCGGTTCGAGACAGATGAGGAGGCCCAGATCCGGGGCCTTCTCGAACAGGCGGTCAGTGTCACTCCGCCCAATGCCAAGGAGATCAAGGCAGAGTGGCAGAAAGATCCATCCCGGTTTAGAACCCCGCCTTTGTGGGAAGCATCTCATATTCTGTGCGCTTGCGATCCGCGCGACGCTGAGGCGCGGCAAAAAGCACTGTCGCGGATAACGGCTATCGCTGCGGTCCTAGCCGGGGACCCTAAAGGGTTTGCGGCATTGGCGGCACGTGAGAGCGAATGTGGATCGAAGGACTCTGGTGGAGCGCTTGGACAACTCGGTCCGGGTGATACCGTTCCGGAATTCGAGGCTGTACTCCGCAAGCTGTCCGAAGGTGAGACGACTTCTGAACCCGTTCTGACAAGGCATGGCTATCATATTATCCGGCTCGATGCGCTGGCGGAAGGCCAGGTTCTGCCGTTTGAGGCCGTGCGCTCAAAAATCGCCGAGGCGATGGAGAAAGCGGCTTGGGCGAAAGAGGCCCGGGACTTTGTCGATCAATTGGTCAAAGGCGCGGACATCGAAGGGGCTGACTTTAGCATGGTCTGATCGGGAGGATAGGCCGGTGACGAAAGATAGTGAACGATTGCTTACGACTGCGCGGGGCGGAAAGGCAAAAACCGGCCCGTTTAACAATCCGTTGGATTTCATTGCCGAAGATCACATGCGCGAACGGGAAGTCTGCGCCTTGATCGACAAGCTGGTCACCGCGTCATCTACCAAGAGCGCAGAAAGGAAGATGATCGTTGAGTTTCTAACGGAACAATTGCCGCTGCATCTTGCAGACGAAGAAATCGATCTTTTTCCGATGATGTTGGAACGCTGCGATCCGGAAGAGGAAATCAAAGAGTTGATTGAAAAGCTTGAAGCCGATCACGGACATGCCCTTGCTGATGCACCAGCCATAGCGGCTCTGATCGAAGTAAATAAGACCAGCGATACGGGCTTCTCGGAAAAAGCCTGCGCTCGGATGATTGATTTCGCCGGTCATGCACGACGCCATCTCATTCTTGAGAACGCCATTATTCTGCCGATTGCGCGCGTCCGTCTGACCGAGGACGACCTCGAAACCATGAGAAATCATATGCGGGAACGACGGCTTGATCATCACAAGGAGAAGACGAAATGATTGGTGATCTCTTGGACCGCAATGCGCAGTGGTCTGACCATAAGAATGCCGAGGAACCGGGATACTTTGCGAGACTGGCAACACGGCAGTCACCCGAGTTTTTCTGGATTGGCTGTTCCGACAGTCGGGTGCCGGCCAATGTGGTCGCGGGTCTCGATCCCGGTGAAGTGTTCGTGCATCGTAACGTCGCCAATGTGATCCACTCATCAGATATGAACATGTTATCGGCTCTGGAGTTTGCGGTGGAAGCGCTCACGATCCGCGAGATCATCGTCTGCGGCCACTATGGCTGTGGAGGCGTAAAGGCCGCGACAGAAGACCTGCCGCATGGTCTGGCGGATCATTGGCTGGAACCGATCCGCCGTCTGGCACGCTCCTATGCGGTAGACCTTGCGCAAGAAGATAATGAGGAAGCCCGTCGCGACAAACTCGCGGAGCTCAATGTAGTCGAAGGTGTCCGTCGCGTTTCCGAGACACCAATCCTGCAACGCGCATGGAAGGATGGCATCGGTATTCGGGTTCACGGACTCATTTATGGGCTCAAGGACGGTCGTCTGCGTGACCTCGATTGCACCGTGGGGCCGGGTCATTTTCAGAAGGAGGCCGCGCAATGACCGTTTTAACACGGATCGATGAGCCTGGGTGTGGGTGTGGCGCAGCCGATCATCTGGGTGGCCTGGTCGCGATTGACGAGGCTATAGCGCGGATTATCCAGAACGTTTTTGAGGTCCCCGAGACCGAAGAGGTGGCGCTTGCCGCTGCGTGTGGACGCGTTCTTGCCGATTCCGTGCGCGCGCTCTCAGCAGCACCCCCCTTCGACAATTCAGCGATGGATGGCTATGCGCTCGCCTCCATATCGCTGACCGGGGCAGGTCCGTGGCGTCTTGAGGTGACTGCTCGTATCGCGGCTGGACAGGTGGCAAGCGGATCGATCCGACCTGGTGCTGCTGCGCAGATATTCACCGGCGCGCCAATTCCTCAGGGAGCGGATGCAGTCGTGATGCAGGAAGACGTCGATGTCATCGACGACGCGATCATCATCTCACGAAAAATACGGCCACGCGCGAACATCCGAACTGCCGGTGAAGACATGGCTGCGGGTGCAATCGTTGTTCCGGCTGGCCGTCTTATCACATCACGAGATATCGCGGCTTGCGCTGCTGCTGGGGCAGCAACCGTCCGTGTACGCCGCAGAGTTCGGGTGGCGCTTGTTGTCACCGGTGACGAAGTCAATTCGTCTGGTCAGCCCCTCACCTTCGCGGGCATCTGGGATGTGAACTCACCAATGCTGAGCGCGCAGATCGCATCACCGGGGATTGAATTCGTCCAGATCGAAGCCGGTAAGGACGATAGAGATGCCCTGTGTCAACAACTTGGCGATCTGGCCAAGCGAGTCGACCTGATTGTCACCACCGGTGGTATTTCGGTAGGGGAAGAAGACCATGTAAAACCTGCTCTCAATTGCCTCGGCGCGACCATGGTGTTTAGCGGTGTCGCGATGAAGCCCGGCAAACCTGTCTCTTATGGGCGATTGGGAGACGCACACTGGCTGGGTCTGCCGGGCAACCCTCTCTCTGCGTTTATAGGCTGGCAACTCTTCGGAACTGTGCTTCTCCGAGTCCTTGCCGGAGACACCACTTCACAACCCAACCGCCGCCGACATGTCGTTTTGTCCCGCGCGCTTGATCATAAATACGGGCGCTGTGAATTGCGGCTGGCCGAACTCTCGGGGTTCGACGGTTTGGGACGGGAAATCGCCATATTTGAGGACGCGACGCACTCGGGGCGCGTCGCCCGGTTGCCTGCAGCGGATGGCGTTCTGTTCATCCCTTCAGAGATTGAAAACTTGCCGGAAGGCGCTCTGGTGGAATTCCAACCCTTCTGCGATTGATAAAAGGAAGCAAGACCATGAACATTGCTTACACTATGGCGCCCGGACGAGGCGACACTGATCTGCTGCTCTTCAGCGCTGCGCAAGAACTTGCAACACGCGGATACCGGACGTGCGGTACCGTGCAGATCAATACTGAATGCGACAGTCATCCTTGCGATATGGATGTTCAGGTTCTCCCGGATGGCCCTGTCCTGCGGATATCTCAGAGCCTGGGGCGCGAGTCCAAGGGATGCAGGCTGGATCCGTCAGCTCTCGAGAGCGCTGTTGGCCTCGTCGCTGAGCGCCTGATGGCTGAAGCCGACGTTCTTATAGTCAATAAGTTTGGCAAGCACGAAGCAGAGGGCCGCGGATTTCGGACAGTCATAGCAGAGGCGATAGCGCGCGACATACCCGTTTTGGTTGGCATAAACACGCTGAACTTCCACGCTTTTCAAGAATTCACCGGATCCGACGCAAATCGGCTGGAACCGTCTGTCAAGGCCATCGTCTGCTGGCTTGAGCGCACCTTGGCGGCTGGTCGCGAGGTCGCGTGACGAAGCAAGGAGTTCGCCTGTGATCTGAATCAAAGACGCAGAACAAGTCTCGTAAGACCATTGAGTTCAGGAGAATTATGCGCGGTCTACAAAATACTCTCGGGCCGTGTGCCGTTGATCAGAGTCGGCAGAACAACCTTCAAACTGCCGACATGCTGCGCAACAAATTGGGACAACTATGACTAACTCACTGAAAACGTATATGAGCCGCAATGTGCCGCGTTACACGAGCTATCCCACAGCGCCGCATTTTTCAAAGGCGATCGGACCTAAAGAGTACGCGGAGTGGGTTTCGGCGCTCAATCCGAATGCACCTGTTTCGCTCTATCTACATGTCCCGTTCTGTCGTGAGCTTTGTTGGTATTGCGGCTGCAACATGAAGCTGGCCAAACGGGACGCCCCGGTCGCAGAGTATGCCAAGACCCTGATCAAAGAAATCAACCTTGTGTCCGAACACCTACCGGGCCGCATGGACATCTCGCACCTGCATTGGGGCGGCGGAACACCGACGGCGCTGGTGCCCGATGACCTCGCGCGAGCGATGGATGCGGTGCGGGCGAGTTTCAACGTTACGTCTCATGCCGAACTGGCGATTGAAAGCGATCCCCGAACGCTCACCGACGAAATGATCCGACGCATTGGCGAATTGGGCTTCACTCGGGCCAGTTTCGGCGTGCAGGAATTTGACACGAAAGTTCAGAAAGCGATCAATCGGATCCAGCCGCCAGATATGGTGCGTCGATCTGTTGACGGCCTACGGTCGGTTGGCGTCTCCGGCATCAACTTTGATTTGATCTATGGACTGCCGCATCAAACCGTCGGCACCCTACTTGAGACGATCCGGCTCTGCGTCGATATGCAACCCGATCGGATCGCGCTGTTCGGTTATGCGCATGTGCCGTGGATGGCCAAAAAGCAGCGACTCATCGACGAGACCGCTTTGCCGGGAGTCGATGAGCGGCTGCTGCAATCGCAGGCTGCGGCGGTGGCTTTGACCGATGCGGGCTATGTGGCCATCGGCCTTGATCACTTCGCCTTGCCTTCGGATTCCATGGCGAAAGCCGCCGAGGCAGGGACGCTGCGCCGCAACTTCCAAGGCTACACGACAGATCAGGCAGAAATGATGCTTGGGGTCGGCTCTACCTCCATCGGGCGCACGCCGTCGGGATATGTGCAAAACCTGTCAGAAACCGGTGCCTGGGCGCGTTCTGTTGAAGCTGGTGAATTGCCTGTCGGCAAGGGTGTCGTGCTTACAAAGGACGATACGCTACGCGGCTATGTCATCGAAAGGTTGATGTGCTGTGGCGAGGTTGATTTGGACGACGCTGCATTGCGCGTCGGCATGTCAAAAGACTGGTATAGTGAACTTGTGTCGGATCTTATTGAATTGGAAATTGACGGTTTAATAGCGCGTCGTGACGGACGCCTATCGGTGACTGAAAAAGGAGCGCCGGTTGTACGTGTCGTTGCGTCGGTCTTTGATGCCTATCTTGTCGCCAATACCGCACGACACGCTGTGGCCGTCTGATACGCTCTCAGTTGCTGGTCGTCCCGGTATTCTTTGGCTTGGGAAAGCGCCATTTTTCCATTTCTTTGATCTTGAACCCGAGATGTAGTCATGTTAGTTAGTAAGTAATAACTAACTAATGGGTATTCCAAATGGCGCGTAAGGCAGCGAATGACCGGAAGACCGAGATTGTCGCTACAACCTTGCGCTTGGCCGATGAACTCGGACCAGACCGCTTAACAACCCAAGCGGTCGCCGACGCCGTCGGGCTGACTCAGCCTGCGATATTCCGGCATTTCCCCTCAAAACAAACTTTGTGGCTGGCTGTAGCGGACGCCATCGCAGAAGGCATGAAGGGTGCATGGGAAAGGGAGCTCGCGAACAAGACTGATCCCCTTCAACGACTTGTGGCGCTCGTTCTCGTGCAGTTGCGCCAAATTGAAGCCAACCCTGCCATCCCCGCAATTCTGCATTCGCGCGAGTTGCAGACAGAGAACGCGGACCTGTGTCAGATCTTTAGGGCCTTGATGTTGCGCCTTCAGGGCCTTCTGCGGTCTGAGTTGTCGCAGGCCCGCGATGCAGGGCAAGTTCGCAGCGACCTTGCGCCAGAGGACGGCGCAGTCCTGCTCATTTCCCTGATCCAAGGCATGGCAATCCGCTGGTCTTTGGGTAATCGCGCATTTCCGCTTGCAGAGGAGGGTGCGCGAGTTCTCGACGCCCAGATCGCGTTGTTCCGTGGTGTAACGGGAGAGGAGTAGGGCTATGAAAAAGCGGACACGTCGAAATCTCATCTTTCTGCTGCTCTTCGCCTTGGTGGGCGCAGGAGGATGGGTGTTCTTGAACCAGCGCCCTCTCCAGGTCTTAGTTGTCCGTGTGGAGCGGGATGTCCCAGTACGTGTCTATGGTTTGGGCACGGTCGAGGCACGGATCATGTCGCGGATCGGTTTTGAGGTTGGGGCCGCATTGACGGATCTTGCTGTCGACAGTGGTGAAGCGGTCGCGGAGGGTCAGGTTCTGGCCCGTCTCCATTCCGCCGAACAGGAAGCCCGCGTTGCGCGGGCTGAGGCTGTGGTTGCGGCTGCAGTCGCAACGCTTGGACGAACGCGTGCAAATGTGGTACGCGCCGAGGCAGTGCTTGCGCAAAGCGAGGCCGCCAATGCCCGGCGACAAGCGCTCGTGCTGAACAATACAATTTCGGCACAGGTGGCGGAAGAAGCACAACGCGACTTAGAAGTCGCCAGGGCTGAACTTGCCGTCGCCGAAACGGAGATCAGCGTCGCCCAGGCACATCGCACCGATGCGGAAGCAGCCCTTCGCTATGAGGTTGCGCTGCTAGACCATCATATCCTGCGGGCACCTTATGATGCGATTGTCGTAGATCGCCATGTCGAAGCGGGCACCGTGGTTCGTGCGGGCGATTCCATTTTTACCCTGATGGATCCACGCACTGTTTGGACGCTGGCCTATGTCGATGAGGCCCGCGCCGGAAGCGTCACTTTGGGCCAGATTGCTGAAGTCCGTCTGCGGTCGCTGCCGCACGAGATATTTTCGGGCACTGTGGCGCGTATTGGTATCGAAAGTGACCGGGTGAACGAGGAACGGCGTATCTGGATTGCCTGTGATCGCTGTCCGTCGGAGATCTATCTGGGCGAGCAGGCCGAAGTGCGGATTACCGTTGCTACACTCGCCGAGGCGCTGCTTGTTCCAGAGATCGCAGTCCGAGGTTTTGACGGCCATCGGGGTCGCGTCTGGGTGTTGCAGGACGGGCGAATGACTGAGCTTGCAATCGTTCTCGGCTACCGCACCGCAGACGCGCGCCTGGAAATAGTAAGTGGAGTTCCCGAAGGCGCTTTGGTCGTGTCCGCACCGGTCAATGGTCTGTCCGAAGGGCGCAGAGCGCGTCCTATCGCGGAGGATGAGCTATGAATCTTGCTTACCGGGATGTGCGCCATAACCTGTTTCGCTTCGTGCTGACCTGTCTTGGGCTCAGCCTTCTGATGGCCGTGGTTCTGGCGATGATCGGCATTTACAACGGTCTTGTGGCTGACGCACTGAATATCGTTAGAGCGCCGCAGGTTGATCTTTGGGTTGTAGAATCCGGTACACAGGGGCCATTCGCAGAGGCATCGCAGATCCCCGGCACTACCCGTGATGCCGTGGCACGGCTGCATGGCGTGGCAGAGACCGGCAGCATCACTTATCAGACTGTCGAGGCCAGCAACGCGGGCGTTCCCCTGCGTCTCTATGTGATCGGTTACGAGCCCGGACATCCCGGCGGGCCGCAGACAGTTACCGATGGGCGCGGCATCACGCAGACTCACTTTGAGCTTATCGCCGACCGGCAGACCGGGCTTGCAGTGGGGGATCGGATTACCCTTGGGCGGGACAGCTTCGCGGTTGTCGGGTTGGTCGATGACGTCATGAACTCCGGCGGCGATCCCGCAGTTTTCATCACGCTGGCGGACGCTCAGGTACTGCAATCACAACTGGCGCCACCCGCTCAAAGGGTTCAGGCGGCGCGTGGCATTGGGCTTGCGGAAAGCGGCGATACGGTCGCAGCAGTGATCGCAAGACTTGATCCTAACGCCAACGTGCAGCAGGTGGCGCAAACCGTCCGTCAATGGAAACACCTTGGCGCACTAACGCAGGGGGAACAGGAGGGGATCCTGATCGGCTCGGTTGTTGACCGCGCAAAACGGCAGATCGGCCTTTTCCTAGGCATCTTGCTGACCGTCTCGGCAGTAGTGATTGCGCTGATCATCTATACGATGACGATGGAAAAGCTGAAGCAGATCGCCACATTGAAACTGATCGGCGCGCCAGACAAAACCATTGTCGGCTTGATCGTACAGCAATCTCTTGCACTTGGGCTGGTGGGTTGGAGCTTTGGTTTAGTTCTGATCCTGCTCGTGAAGGACGTCTTTCCGCGCCGCGTGGTGCTGGAACCTGTAAATGCCGCAGCCCTTGGCGGGATCATCATTGTCGTGTGCATCTTTGCCAGCGGTCTTGGTGTGCGTGCTGCACTGAAAGTCGATCCGGCCACGGCAATCGGGGGATAGCACGATGGACAGCCCACGCCCGCCCTTGATCGAAATCTCCGGTGTTTCCAAGCACTTTGGCGAGGGTGAGACCCGCGTCGACGCGCTGCGTGACATCAACTTGACGGTGCGGCAAGGCGAAGTGGTAGCACTGCTCGGACCGTCGGGCTCAGGCAAGACCACTCTGCTTAACGTCGTCGGCTGCATCATCGACCCAACGAAAGGTCAGGTGACGCTGGATGGGGAGCTTGTCTTTGACAACCGCTGGCTGCGCGGTGATCTGCGCAAACTCCGGCTCGACAAGATCGGCTTCATTTTTCAGTTCCACAACTTGCTGCCCTTTCTCAACGCGCGCGATAACGTCGCGCTTGTGCTGACACTCTCGGGCAAGTCTGGTGCCGATGCGCAGGCGCGTGCAACTGAACTGCTCGATTACCTTGAGGTCGGCCACCGTGCAGCAGCCATGCCAGCACTTCTGTCCGGTGGAGAAGCGCAACGCGTAGCCATTGCCCGGGCGCTCGCCAACAATCCCCGTATCATTCTGGCCGATGAGCCGACGGCTGCGCTGGACAGCAAACGAGCAGGAATCGTTGTGGATTTGTTGCGCAAGCTCGCTTCCGAGCAGGACGCCTGCATCGTCGCGGTGACCCACGACGAAAAGATCTACGATCGTTTCGACCGTCTGTTTCATTTGCGCGATGGGGTTTTGGAATACGAAAGGGGAGAAGAGCCATGACAGCACATTCATCAAAAAGTTGGTCATTGCGGATTACGGCGGGCGTCGCAGTCGTGTTTGGAATGCTAACCATCATATCCGGCGGGCGCGTTTTATTTGGAGGTTCCGCCGCGAAGGAAGCCGCTGGGGATGCGGTTCCGTTTGTTCTGTGGTTCAACTTCCTGTCCGGATTTCTCTATGTTCTTGCTGGTATTGGGATCGCGATGCACCAACGTTGGGCGGCGTGGACGGCTATTGGTCTCGCAGCGGGAATTGCGGGTGTTTTCGCGCTATTCGGCTTGCATATTTTGCAAGGAGAGGCATTTGAGATGCGCACCGTGGGCGCAATGGTTTTACGTCTTGTCGTGTGGGTTGTGATTGCAGTCGTCGCGTTCCGAAGTGCTGCTGCCAACTGATCGATCGGAAGGCACTGATATCTAAAGCACGGCTCGATAAGTGGCAGTTTCTTGTTTCCAAGAAAGGTTTATTAGTGCGCGGTTGGCTCATGTAGCGAACTAACCTCACAACGACATCGCGCTTTCGCGCTTACAAAGAAGTATTGAAATACTAAGGTTCCTGAAGAGTAAGTAATTAGCTTGGACAGCGCTGACACCAGTCAGCATTTCCCGAATTGTTACTGTGTCTGCCGCAAGAGGAGCTTGATTGCAGCGCCTTTGGAGGAGTGGACAAACATTCCTACGAAATCCGAGCTGTAACAAGTGAGGATCTGCAAATCGTGTGCAGTTCCAACTGAAGGATCGCAAAGCGTAATGAACCAGATGTTGGCGCAAGAGCAGCGGAATAGTAGTTTCTCCCGCGTCGCGGCCATCAGACCAGTCACCGCCTCCCCAACCTTCCCAGCCGGGCCAGTTGCGCCAACATCTGGGACCCGGCCCCCGGTGACCCTGGGCCACTTGCCTGACCTGTCTGCCCCATGCCTTGCCTCACGGGCATTTGCTGCACGCCAAAGAACTGCCGCGCCCTGAGGGCTGCGTATTCTGCGCCACTGGCCCCGCCGATGAGGTAGCGATTGTAGGCCTGCTGGCTTCCCATGGCGGCGCGGGCAAAGCTGTAGCCGCCGCCGAGACCTCCGGAGAGGGCGGGCATCATGATGTTGCCGGAGATCGCGCGGACGATGAAGGGTGTGGCGATAATGAAGCCCTTGGCCATGAGCACCATCATGAAGAAGGGGATGAGCGCGCCGATGTTTGAGGCCCCTTCGGGATCGCCTAGTTCACCGATGAGCGCGGAGGAAACGCCTGTGATCGTTGCGAACACGCCTGCGACGACGATGGGGTATAGCGCAAAGGAAATCAGCGCGGATAACCAACGCGCGAAGTAATCCTTGGTCACCTCGAACAGCGTCAGGAAAATCATCACCGGGGCGATCCCGATCAGAAGCGCGATCATCAGTCGGGAGGCCACTAGGATAAAGGCGGCCAACCCGCCGAGGATCGAGAGCAGAAGCACACCGACAATGTCGAGCATGGCGCCGGCCATCCAGTTGAGCTCGGACCCGGCAGCGTTCAGATAGTCGCCCAGCTCCGCGATCAGCCGGTCGAATTCTTCGGCGAAAGTTCCAGAGGGCCCCGGACTGCCGCCGCCGACCGAGGCCACCAGCGCGCCCGCGATACTGTCGATCCCATAGAGAATGGCAGATGAGAACGCGTTGAACTGCATCCAATTGGTCGCGAATATCCCGATGAGCCCGATCTTGACCGCGAGCCAGAAGGCTGTGTGCCCATCCATGGCCCGATATTGATAGATCATGTTGATGCCGACGAGGATCACCACCAGCGTTGTCCCCAAAACCAGGAGCGTGCCGACTGTTGCCGCAACCGCACCAAACTGGGTTTCGGCAGCGGTGTCGAGATAGGCCTGGGAGGTTTCAACGAAGTAGGTGACGACACTCATCGCGGGGCTGCCTTACCAATTGCCTGCGGCGTCGCAGATGGCCTTGGCGGCAGTTCGGGCGGCGTTGGCGCGGCGGTTGTAGGCGTCCGAGGATTGCAGCATTTCCCACCGTTCGTTGCTCGCGTATTTTTCCCGAAACACAGCCTCGGCAGCGTCCCAGGACGGGAACCGGGTCTCGCAGTCGCAGCTGCCGGTCTCGACGATGCGCTCGAGGTTCTGGGCGCGGTAGATGTCTTGAACCAACACGCGCTGATAGGCTTGGCGGAGCGGAATTTCCTGCATCCAGACGGGCTCGGCGGGCCGGTCCGGACAGACGTCAAAGCTGCGATCGAGGGTTGGCACTAGGTTGCGCTCGGCAACGGCGAAGGTAGGCGTCAGGCTTAGGGCCAGCGCGGCCAAGGCGAGGTGCTGCGCCTGCCTCATGCCGTGGCTCCAGCGGGTGTGGTTTCGCGCTTCAGGAAAACGGTGTGCCCGATATTGGCGAATTCCGAAGTGCTGATTGACACCACCTCCCAGCCGTCTGCGCCCTTCTCGTTCAGGCAGGTCTGCATGTCGGCAAGGCCGGTTTTGCGGGTCATGGGAAAGGACAGGATATTGTATTCAAAGGTCTTCATGGGGAAGTTCCAATCTCAGTTGCGCCGGGGAGGTAGAATTCGGTGATGCCGCGTTTGCCGTCGTGGCGGCCGGCCTGGATGATCACGTCGATGGAGTTCTCGATGTACTGGATCATGTCGGCATAGGTCATCGGGATTTCGGTCTTGAGTGCCGCGATCGCGAGCCGCTGCACGGCGAGTTGCGGGGTTTCGGCATGCAGTGTGGTCATGGACCCGCCATGGCCGGTGTTGATGGCTTCCAGAAAGGTCATGGCCTCCTTGCCGCGCACCTCGCCGAGGATAATCCGGTCGGGGCGCATGCGCAGCGTCGCAGTGAGAAGCACGTCGGCGGTCTGGAATTCTGCGTCACGATTGGCGATGAGGGTCACGGCATTTGGCTGGGTCGGCAGAAGCTCGGCGGCTTCCTCGATGGTCACGATGCGTTCCTCGGACGGTACGTGAGAGAGGATTTTGCGCGCGGCGACGGTCTTGCCGGTGGAGGTGCCGCCCGAGACGATCATGTTGAGTTTGTTCTCGACGCAGAAGGCGAGCGCATCATCGATCAAACCCGCGGCCACCACGGCGCGCAAGGCGCGCTTCTTTTCCACGCGCAGGTCTTCGAGCTTGCGTTCTTTGCCATAGAGAAAGTCGAGCGCGATACCCTCGAGCGGCAGGCTTGAGAAGAACCGCAGGCTGATCGACATGGCCGAGAGCACGGCGGGCGGGGTGATGACCTGTGCCCGGATCGGGCGGCCCTTGTAGGTGATCGAGACTGAGACGATGGGGCGATCCTTGCTCATCGTCGTGTTGGCCGAGGAGGCGATCTGGTTGCCGAGGTCCCTGACCTGAACGCCGGTCAGCCTCTGGTCCAGCGCGCGCATGAAGTGATCGCCCTGGAATTCGCCCCAGCAGGTGCCATCAGGGTTGATGCAGATCTCGATGACATCGTCGCGAGCGGCGGCGTCGATCCGGTCGAGCGAGGTTTCGAGATAGCTCAGCGACATGGGCTCAGAATATCTCCAGATCGCGGTCGACCATGACGGTGACGCGGGCGCCCTGGTCGACATAGATGACGGGGCCGATAGAGAGGTAATCGCCAATGACGCTGTCCGTGGCATCTGCCAGATCATCGCCAACGTCTTCGAGAACGTCGGCGGCAGTCTCATCCTGAACCTCGGAGGCGGCGGCACTTGGCGCGGCCGAGATCAGCGAGATCAGGGCGGCCGACCCGAAACGCTCGGCAAAGCGTGTGTCCACAAAGCCGGTGACACCGGAGCGGCCCAATTCATCCCCCCCGAAGGAGCTGATCTGGACGGTCTGGTTGTTGGGCAGGATGATCCGGTCCCAGGCAATCGTGACGCGGCGCTGCGCGATATCGACGCCGGCGCGGTAGCGCCCGATGAGGCGGGATCCGCGGGGGATCAAGAGGCGCGCGCCATCGACGCTGTAGACATCCTCGGACACCACGGCGCGGGTCTGGCCGGGGAGGGAGCTGTCGAGGGCTGTTTCCATGACGGCCTGGATCATGGTGCCCTGCACGATGGTGTTGGAGGGATTGGCGATCACCTCGGCCTGCGTCACGGTGGAGGGCAACGCACCGTTCAGCACGAAATCCGTCACCTCGCCGAAGGTGCGTTCGGTCAGAGCCGTTTCATTCGCTCCTGAGGCACCGCCAAACGCGATGGTGGGCGAGGCGATGCGCCGCTCCTGGAAGGCGCGTTCCTCCGCGGCCCGGCGCTCCAGCTCGGCCATGCGCCGGGCTTCTTCCTCGCGGCGCAGTCGCTCTTGCTCGCGTGCGCGCAGCTCATCCTCCGTGGGGCCCGTTGGCGCGGGTTGCGGTCGGCTGGCCTCGAGTTGGGCCAATTCCAGATCCATGCGGAGTTGCTCAAGGCTGCGATCCCGCGCCGTCAGTTCGTCCTGGAACCGTTGCTGTGCTGCTTCCGAGGCGGCTTGCAGCGCCGCAATCTGAGTGGTCAGCGCGTCGATTGCCTCTGCGGCGGCGGTGTCTTCCTCGACGACCGGTTCAGGGGCGTTGCGCAATTCCTCGATCTGCGCCTGCAGCGCGGTGATCTGCGCCAGAAGCTCGGCGTTGGGCTCGACTGGACCCGGTTCGACGAACACAACCTCGGGCTCGGGCGGGGGCAAGGTCTCGATGGCGCCAAAGCCGTCGCCCTCGTTTTGGAAGACGTCCGGGGTGGCCGTCGGCAAGGCTTCCTCTTCGTCGGGCTGTGAGAGGAGATAAAGCAGGGCACCACCCGCGCCGATGACGAGCACCACGATCAGCGCAAGAAGGGGCGACCGGCGCTGCGCCGCTATGGGCGCGCGGGCACTGCCTTTCTCGAGGGCGGCGAGGCGTTTTTCCAGCTCGGTGTTCTCGGTATCGCTCATGAGGCGGCCTCCGCGGGCGGGATCGCCTCGATGCAGACCACCTCTTCGCCAAGTCGCAGGACCCATTGGCGGTTTACGCCGCTGACGCGGATCACGCCGTCTTCAGGGGTTTGCGTGTTGACCGTGCGCTCGCGGCCGCCCGCGTAGCGAAAGATCGCTGGCACAGGTGCGTTCCGCGGAAACGCGAAATACGTGAACGTCCCGTCATCCCAGATGCGGGTCGGGGTGAATTCGGTGCGTGCGCTGGCGCCGTAATTGTAGTTCGGCGCTTGGGCGGCGATGGCCCGGGTCGGGCGCGCATCGTCCTCAGGATAGCGGAACTGCACCACGTAGAAGGTTGGGCTGCGGACCTCCTCGACGTTGAAATAGTAGCTGCGCCTGTTCGTATAGACTGTCACATTGGTATGGACACCGCGCGCGACGGGCTTGATTGCAAAGGCCTGACCGCCGGGCACGCCGTCGATCTCAAACCCTTCCGTGTCGCCCGCGATAATCGAGCGGATGCTTTCACCGATCCCAAACTCGATGGTGGTGACATGGGTGAGCGAGACGCTGAGGCGGTAGACCTGGCCTTCCTGATATGTTGCCAACCGCACGCGGCTGTCATTTGGACCACCGCGCGGGATCGCTTCGGCAAAGGCAAGGCCGGGCAGCAAAACAAATATGGCAGCAACAAAGACCTTATTGATCAAACTAATTCTCCAATCTGTCGGAGCGGATGGAATATTCGCGCACGGTGAAGCCGAAGGGGTTGGTCCAGACCTCATCGATGGAGCGGCGGGTCTCCGGGCGGAACTCGAAGAGAAGCGTCGCAGTGAAGAGGCCGGTCTGGGTGCCGTTAATGGACGTCAGGCGCTTGCGCAGGCGGACCGTCGCGCGGTTGGTTCCGATCCGGTTGATGCTGAGGATTTCCACGTCGAGCCGAGCATTTGGGCCATAGACCGTCGGCGGGTAATTCTCGTTGGCGCTGTTCCAGATCTGACGCAGCCCGCTCTCGGCAGCTCCGTCCGAGCGGCGCAGGACGCTGCGGATGCGCAGATCGTTGTCGAGCTGGTTATAGACCTCCCGGTCGGTCACATAGCGGAACACCTCCGCCTCGATGATCGCCTGGTTGGCGGTGACGGATGTGGCCCCAACGGACGCCTCGGGCAGGGCAAAACCAGTGGCGGGATCATAGGGGACAACGACGGGGGGCGGATCGACATCGAGGATCGAGACTGCTGCTGCGCTCAGACAGCCGATGATGCCGAAGACAAGACCTGTCAGACCAAGGCGTTGCCAGAGCCGTTCGCGGCGCAGGGCACCATAGACCAGTTCTTCCTCGATGATTTCTTGTTCAGTCGCCACCCGTCATGCCCCCACGATCAGTCTGCCCGGAGGTCCGGTAGCGTGAAATCCATGAAGCGCTGCTCTTCGGCGATGGTGGCGGCATCAATCACGCCGCCCGTGCCATCGCCCACGGTTTGAATCGCTTCCAGCTGCCACATTGCCACGAGGGCGATGGCCAATTCAGCTGTCACGCGCGTGTTGAGATCGACGCTTTGCTTGAGCTCTTCCATGTCGTCGATGAGCCCGACAAGGCGGTCTACCCGCGCGAGCGATTGGCCTGCATCGTCGTAGCTGTTCTGGGCCGCCGCCGAGACGAGCGCACCGGTTGTTGCCTGCGTCGCCACGCGGTTGGCGCCGGGATTGCCGCTGGTGGCCATTTCCGAGAGGGTGTCTTCATCGAAGCCGAGATCGGCCAGCACCCGGTCCATCTGGGTTTCGATTTCGCCTGCGCCAGAACCGGACAGGCCCGAGAAATCCCCAGTCTTGATCGCCTCAATCGTGGCGAGGATGTCGCCGAACTCCTGGTCGAGCAGGCCATTGAGTTCGTCTTCCATCTCGGTGCGGATGATTTCCGGAAGCTCGGCAAGTCGGGTGAGCGCTTCATAGGTTCTTTGCAGCTCCGCGAGTTGATCCGTGAGAAGGCCGAGCTGTTCGCGGAGCTGCGTCAGCTGCTCGTTTTGCAGAATCTCGTCCTCGATCATCTGCCGGAGCTGCTGGATGTTTTGTGCGATGTTCTGGGTGTCGACGACCGGTACACCTTGTGCTGCGGCAGGGGGTAGGGCGCTGAACTGCAAGCCAACGCCAAGTGTCGTGGCCAAAGCTGTCCTCAAGAGCAGATGTCCCATCATTCAATCTCCCTGATCGTAAAATCCATGAACGCGCCTTCGGCCATGCGGGCGCTGGCCTGGGCCAGCTCCTCGGCGGAGATGACGCGGGTGCGTGCCGCCTGAAGCCGGATGCGGGCAGCCACGAGACGCACGAGTTCGGCGCGTGCATTGGTGTTGAGCGCGACGCTCTCCTGCACATCCTCGGTCTCGGAAATCCGCGTGACGATGTCGGAAATGCGCAGGGCGGCTTGGCGGATCGCGGCTGGTGAGTTGCTGCCATAAAAGGCTGCCCCATGACCCGTGAGCGAGAGGTTGGCATTGGCGAGAAGCGCCGGATCGATCGTGCCAAGCGATTCGATCCCGCCGATACGGGTCAAATAGAGGTTATAGCGTACGGGGATCACCTGGACGTAGTGCTGGGTCTCGCGAAAGGGCGGAACGCCGCCATACTCGAAGACCCGGCCGGGTCCGGCGTTATAGGCCGCGAGGGCGTTGATGATGTTGCCATCGAATGTGTTGAGCTGGGTCGCGAGATAGCGCGCGCCGCCATGCACCTGTAGGTAGGGGCTGTCATAGTATTCCGGGTTGATGCCCAGATCGCTGGCCGTGCCCGGCATGATCTGGGTGAGACCGAAGGCACCGACTGGCGACCGTGCCCCAATCGTAAACCGGCTTTCCTGCCAGATGAGGGCCTGTAGAAGCGCTCGCCACTGGACGGGCGAGAGGCCCGCGCGGCCAACACCCGCAAAGCCGCTGGTTTCCTGGGCGACCCGGATGATGAGCTGCTCGATGGTCTCAGACGCATCCCCGAACATCTGCGCACCGCCGCGATTGGGATCTATCTCGCCCGTGCCATAGACCGCCGCCACAGAGCGGTCGGGATCGCCGCTGCCGCTTTCCAGCCCCGAGACCATAGCCGGCAGGCCCTGACCGCCGAAGCTGGTCTGAGCATCGAGGATGCGTCGGAGGGTTTCAAGCTGCTCCCGTTCGATCTCCGCGATGAGTTCGCGCACTGCAAGCTTGTCGGCCTGAACAGCCAAGTCTGCGTCGCGATCGCCGGTCTCGACAATATCACGCGCGGTCAGCCCACTGTCATTGGTCGGCACGCCTTGGGCGATGCCGAGACCGGGCAGCAGGCAAAACGCCAGGATATGAGGCAGGCTAGACTTCAATGTCGCCCTCCGGGGTGCCAAGGGGCGTGAAGTGGCAATCAGGCGCGACGGGTGCCGTCGACGCAAGGAATGTGAAGCAGTTCGCCTGCGGCTCCCGGTACTGGGTGCAGGAGGCAAGCGCGCCGAGCGCAGCCAAAGCGACAAGAATACGGATCATGAAAGCCTCCAAAAATCTGGGCGGTCGCGGTAATCGGCGCCGACAAGCGCTTCTCCCTTTTCCATGCCGCCAAGGATCGTGAGATTGGGCCCAAGGGCGCTCAGATCGGCGTCGACCACGATCGAGCCCTGATCGTCGCGGATCAGTGCGAGGCGGCTGTTGCTGCCCGTGTTGAGAAGGACGTCGAGTTCCTTCTCCGTGAGGTTCAGCATGGCGTAGTCCGCAGGCTGCGCGCGGATATTGGGCAGCAGGATCTGCGTCGGCACGGCCTCGACGATGGTCTTGCCGGTCCGGGTGCGTTCGAGCTGGCTTGCGTATTGCGTCATCATCACGGCAACCGTGTTCTGCTTGCGCGCGGTCACCAGCCAGTTCGACAACCGTTCGGCGAAATACGCGTTGTCGAGCGCCTTCCAAGCCTCGTCGATCACGATGATGGTGGGGCGGCGATCCTCGATCTCGCGTTCGACCCGGCGGAAAAGATAGGAGAGGACCGCCATCCGCTCCTTGTCGGCCTCGCTGTCGAGAATGCCGGTCAGATCGAAGCCCACCACATCGCCCTTGAGCGAGAACGTGTCCTCGAGGCTCTGCCCGAAGATCCAGCCATAGCGGCCGTCTTCGGTCCACTCGAGCAGGCGCTGGTGCAGATCGCCGCCATCATCGGTGGACACAAAAAGAGATGCGAAATCCCGCCAGTTCCGCAGGGCCGGATTGGAGGCCTGCGCGTTCTGGCGCACCACTTCTTGGATGCGATTGGTCTGTGCCGGTGTGAGCGGCTTGTCGGCGCGGTAAAGAAGCGTGGCAAGCCAGTCCGAGAGCCACGCGGTGCCCCGCGCATCGGTCTCTGTCCAGAGCGGGTTGAGACCCGTGGGCTGGCCGGCGTTCAGGGAGGCGTAGCGCCCGCCATTGGCGCGCACCGCCATCTCCATGCCAAGACGGTAATCGAAGACGAAGATCCGCGCCCCTGCGCGACGGGCTTGGGTCATCAGGAAGGCCGACAGCACCGATTTGCCGGACCCGGGCCGCCCCATGATCAGGGTATGGCCGCTGGTCGGTTCTTTGTCGGGCGATCCCTGCTCGTGATAGGAAAACCGATAGGCGCTTTGCTCCGGCGTGGGCAAATATGTGACGACCCGGCCCCATGGGGTTTTCGCGGCCGGTTTGCCGAGCTGTGTCCGGTGAAAGGCCGCAAAATCCGCGAAGTTGCGATTGGTGACGGCGCTGGCACGCACGCGCTTGGGCTGGTTGCCGGGATGTTGGCTCAGGTAATGCGCCTTGGCCGCGACCCGCTCGCCGATCATCTTCACGCCTTCGGTCGCGGCGGCGTTCACGATCTCGGCGCTGAGGGTCTGCAGCTCTTCGAGCGTGTCGCAAAAGAGCGTTACGACCATGTGGTGTTCGCCAAAGCTCTGGCGCTTGGCCTCGAGGTCATCGGCGGCGATGTCGAGGGCTTCCATGAGCGAGAGGGCCGCGTCCTGGCTCGCCTGCATCTGCCGCTTTTGCCGCTTGATGCGGCCTGCCATGAGGTTCGAATTGATCGGCGTGAAGGACTGGGTGACGATCATGTCGACCGGCAGGTTCAGCATGTCGAACATGGTGCAGGAGGTGCCTTCGGAATATTCCCCGATGGTGAAACTCTTGCCGTAGCGATGGCCCACGACACCTTCGGAAAGCTCGAAATGATCGCCGTGGAACGTCACCCGGGTATTGGCGACGTTGAAGGACAGAAAGCCGTAGGTGTTGGCCGGGTAGAGCGGCAGCTCGGTGCCCGTGTTGAGCGCGCCCAAAAATCCCACCAACTCTCCCGATCCGGCTGACAGCAGGCGCGGCTTGAGTTCGGTAAGCCCCGAGAGGAAGACGTTCACGGCCTCACCGAGGCGCTGCAGGCGTTTGCGGGTCTCCTCCTTCAGTCGGTCCGGCGCGCTGCGGCTCAGGAACGGCAGGAGGCTTTTCGGGGGCGGGCGGTGAATGACGGTGAGCGTCAGTGTTTTGTCGCGGAGCCCGCTGGTCTCGAGTTTCGCGCGCCAGCGCCGGTCAACCTCGCCGGCGAAGCTGTGCTCACGGATCGGGTCGAGATCCGGTTTGATGGCCTTGGAGACCTTGTGGACGTAATAGCTAAACTCAGGCCCGAGCTGCGCGACGATGCGGGCAAAAAGCGCCGTCACCTTGTCGAGATAGGCATCGTCCGTCGTGTAGCTGTTGATCCCCTCGAGCCGGATGCAGCGGAAGAGTTCGTTCACTCTGGTCCGCACGGTCTGGTCGTCGACGAGGCTCACATAGGGCAGCATATGCGCGAGGCGGGTCTCGCGCGCATACCAGTCTGGCGTCATTGTGCGGGCATCGAGCGCAGCATCGCGGGCGTCATCACGGCGCATAGCTGTCCCCGCCATGAATAGAGCGGTTCCGCGTCGGTGGCGTCTCCTGCAGCGCCGTCATCATCACATCGATGAAGCGCGGGTCCCAATCCGCGGCCTTCCAAAGTACGGGATAGAGCAGGGCGGCCACGCCCAGCACCGCAATGTGCTGGACCCAGACGAACAAGAGCACCGAGCCGAAAAGCCAGACCATCGCGTACATGATGGGTAGGCCCAGAAGCTTCGGCGGGCGCACGAGGCCCAGAAAGAGAGGCGAGCGCTCAGCCACCGGCAAAGACCGCGGCAACGATGGTGGGGGCGGCCGCAACACCGGCGATGCCCACGAGGACCCAGAGCGCCTGGCGCAGGTCGATGATGTTGAAGAACCAGCTGAGGAAGACGCCCAGTACGGCGAGTGTGGCGATGACCACACCAAGAGGGCCGGTCAGCGCATCGACAATGCCCTGCAACAAGCTTTGGATCGGGGAGAGATCGATGCTTTGCGCAAGGGCAGGTTCGGCAATCAGCAGGAATAGCGCCAGCGAGGCGGCAAAGAGGTTTGAAATCTGTCTCATGAATTTGATCCTTCCAATCGGGCCACAACGGCCATGACGCGGGCCACGTGGTTTTGGGTTTCTCGGTAAGGGGGAATACCACCGTGTTGGCTCACGGCGTCCGGCCCAGCGTTGTAGGCGGCAAGCGCCAGATGCGGATCGCCGAAGCGCTCCAGCATCATCGCGAGGTAGCGGGCGGAACCGTCGAGGTTCTGTTGTGGATCGCGCGGGTCGACGCCAAGGTCGCGCGCGGTGTCGGGCATCAGCTGACCAAGGCCAATGGCGCCCGCGTGTGAGATCGCATCCTGCCGATAGGCGCTCTCCACTTCGATATTGGCGCGGTAGAGGCTCAGCCAGTCCGTGACGGAAAGCTCCGCGCGCCTTAGGCCGGGGTGGCTGGCATAGCGCAGGGCCGTGGTCTCTATGGCGTTTAGGACATCGGCGCGGGGCAGGGGTGCCGGACCGACACGAGCTGCAAAGCGCATCGCTTCACGCTCTGGCACAGTTTCATCGCTGCCGAAAATCGCAAGTTCATCGGCTGCCGACCCCTGACCGATGCCGTCATTGTAATTGCGCGCGAAGCTATTTTGGGATTGGGACGGCGTCAGGGAGCCGTCGCTCTCCATGACCAGCACCATTTGCGCTGAAGCTGGCGCGGCGACCAGCCAGAGACAGACGAGGTTAGTTGCGAGTGCCCTTGTCCGAAGGCGCAAGTTTATGCGTACGGCTTGTACCCGCCTCGAGCGGCAGGTCGACATGCGCAAAGCCAAGGCCAATGAAGAAAGACACCACGCCGGAGATCGTCTTGAATTCGCGGATCTTGATATCGTTGTAGGTCGTCCGCGTGCGGGCGGTGACGAGTAGCTTTTCCACCCCGTCATCAGAGACAACGCGCATGATCCAGACCCCGTAATAGCTGGGGCCTTTCTTATGTGCCGACTCCTGGCACAGGATTTCTGCGCTATAGCCGCTTTCCACGAGCTCGCGGAACCTGGCTTCCGTAACCACATTTGGTGCTTCGATGTCCCAGTTCATGGCCCGGCTCACGCTTTCTCCAATGGCGCGACCCCAGGCATTCCCACTTGAAGCCTAGAGTTACGATAGTATATTATCAACCGCAAGATGTAATATCGTGCTTTAGCTGTAGTTTGGTCACGCAAACACTAGTCACGGCCAGTGTCTGCGATCAAGGAGATAACAGGTTTGAGAAACCCAAGGTTGACATGCCTGCTCCCATTGCAAGCTATGGCCCTTCTGATCTGCGTTCCTGGGCCGGTTTTGGCGGAATCCTGCTTTGCGCCATCCCGTCCTTTCCTGCCAAGCGATTCGCAGGCCGCGCGGGACTATGCGGATATCATCCGCGGCGACTTCGAAGATTACATTCAGGATATCCAGAGCTACTTCCGTTGCCTCGACAGTGAACGCGCCCGCGCTTTCGAAGAAGCGCGGGAGGTCAGCGAGGACTATGGCCGATTTCTGCAATTGGTAGGGGATTGATGGGCAACCTCGGGACCATCAGACTTGCAGCCCATGGAAACCAGACGCCGATAACACCCTCATATATCTACTTTTTAGATAACAGATTTCATCCGCTAGCGACGTCACAAAAGGTATGTGACGCGTGGCAAAGACAATCAGAAGCACGGGACAGGTGGCACTCTGCCACGCATTGGTCGACGCCCGCATCAAGGCGGGCCTCGGTCAGGAGGACTTGGCGGTCAAGCTCAAGTGCCATCAATCCCTCATTGCCCGCCTTGAAAGCGGTCAGCGCCGGGTCGACGTCGTCGAGCTGGTCGTTCTGGCGCGCGCCATTGGCTTTGACCCCTTCAAGGTTCTGGCGATCGTTGAAGCCGCCACGGAGCCCGACCACCGGATTTGATCCATTTCATCTTTCGAGAACACGGGAGCTGACTTCTCCCAGTGTAAATTCGTTACCGCGAGGACGAACAGTAACCGATTTTAACGAGGCCCGGCATACGGTTGCAGCAAAAGCTTTGGATCTGAGCTGCTATCCGCAACGCCAAATTGCAGGAAGTCAGTAAACAGTGAACGAAAATGAGGTCGAAGGCGTCGCGATCGCCAATTTGATTGCAGCCGATGAAGAAACCATTGTCGGCTGGGTATATCGCTGGAACACAGGTTCTCTGGCAATCCGGTGGGACATCCATGGCCCGCAGCGTGTCTCAAAGATTTTCCCGGATCTCTGCGATGCGGATAAAGCTGAAATCGACTTCGCGTCTCTCACGCAGCTGCCCTGTCGCAAAGGCTGACATGATAGAATATGGCCTTTATGGCCCTCGATTGTTTGGTTTTTCCTGCATTCCAGGTTTGATTTCGTACAAGGCCCTGCGCGACGTCGCAGCAGCTCAACAGTCAGTAATTGACCTGCTCGAAGCCGTAATTCCCACTATAGTCATGCCACTCCACAAAGACGGATCTGTGATAAATGCTCGGGCAGTGCTGGCCCCATCGCTCGAGACCGGCATGTGCATCAGGAAGCGCTGCGGGTGACGACGACCTCCAGGAAAAATCGCCCTGCATCCCGTAGGTGCCGAGGACAACGACGGCGCTGCGGTTGCAGTCGCCATCTCGCCCGGATTCGTGCTGGCGGGCATAACGAACGTCAAAGACGCGGATGGAGCGCACGAAGTTGAATTCAGGCCCGCTGATATCGATGTCGGCGCGGTCTTCTACGAGATGGAGGGCGTAATCAGCCCTTACGAGGTTGTCCCAGGCCGCGTTGGAGCCTCTGAACCCGCGCATCCCGCCTGTTGTGGCGGCCTGATCGAAGAGCGGGGCTGAAGAGTTTGATGGGGTTCCTGAACCACCATATAGGGCATCGAAGATCCGGTCCGTGGGGCGCGACCTTGCAGGCCCATCGAAAGACGCACCCATCGGGCAGCGCCAAATCTGAAGTGGCGGCTCCACCGGCCAAGGTGTGATGCGCCGGATGAACTCGGCCCGAGCGCGGGCGCATGGCACGGAAGCCGGCCACCCACCGGACAAACACAGCAGGATGGCGCAATCGATCTGATAGGTTTGGGTGCGGGCTTGCGTCGGAACTGTTGGGCCGGTCAAAGCGAGAGCTAGAAAGGCCGCCAGAGGGAGGTTTTTGAATTCGAAACGCATGGCAAGGACCCTTGACAATCTTCACCCAACATACATACGAAAATATACTATTGCAACATTGATGATGCGTATGGCGGTTGCGGTGATTAGCAAGATCGCGAGCTGACAGCCTCGCCCGTCGTCATCCGCCACGTTGCGCGCGGCGCCAGTCCCACGGCATGTCAAAGCGTCCGGACCAGATATTGCGCCGTGCGGATCTGGCTTCCGTCTCATCGCGGATGTAGTCGCGGCTGTATCGGCGATAAGCGACGGCCCACCCTTCACGCACGAGCCAGCCGTTCAGATCGGTACCGTCTTGATGACATACCGCAATGAAGCGGCCATAGCGGTCGATATCGCGCACGGTGCAGCTGACCTGCCGGCGGCCGATCCTGTCGGCGAGAGACAGTGCCGCTTGTTGTCCACACCGCCAGCGCTGACCCTCAGCCGTGGCGCAAAGCTGCCGGCTTTCCGGAGCATCGATCCCATGCAACCGGATGCGCTGTCCCCGAATTTCCAATGTGTCGCCGTCGATCACGCTGGCAACGCCGGTCAAGCGATCGGCATGGGCCTGCGGGGCGGCAACAAACGAAAACAGAAGGAGGGCGAGTAGAAAGCGCATAGAGCAGACCTGTTTTGAGCAGAGGTGACGAGACATAAACGGCTGATCCCGCAGGGAAGACCCAAGTCTCATGAAGCCGCCAGTTAGCCAACGCTGGACGACACGGATGATTTGCATCCGGGGCCGTGTAGGGCAAGGTTGCTATTCGCCGACCTGGACACCAAGGGCTTCGAGGGTTGTGCGATCGGCTGCGCCGGTGATGGGCAGGCCGCTTTGTTCTTGGAACGCCCGCATCGCATTGCGTGATCCATTGCCCCAAACCCCGTCCGGGGTGCCTGCGTCAAACCCGCCCGCGTTCAGGAGAGTTTGGATCGCGCGGTAGTCGTCAGGCGAGAGATCTAGCGTCGACCACCCGCAGGCGCCAGCCACGGCCTCAATCGCTTCCTGAATTCCGGCGAGATCAAATTCTGCATCGTAGCGTCGGCCATTGCCGTCCGTGAGCCGGATGAAAAAGCTTTCGGCATCATAGAGGCCGCGCAGGAACCCCTCCGAGGCAGAGCCGAACAGCCCGGCCCCCTTGTTATTGGTCAGCTCGTTCCAGCGCGTCGATTGCGCAGGATTGCTATCGATTCGGTAGTTGATGTCGAAGGAATCCCGGCGCATGGCACTGATCAAGAAATCGTCCTGGACGAACACAACCGACGTGTCGCCCTCACGGCACTGCGCAAGTAGGGCTGTCAGACCACCGAAGCTGCGCGCGTCATAGGCAGAGTAGTTGATGGCCACCACCGATGGACTGTCGTCGATTGCGGCCCGCTCTTCATTGATCACCCACCAACCCGAGATCTGATCCCCTGCATTATGCGCCTGCTCGAAGGGTGCTAGGCTGTAGTCGATGTCTGGATGGTCTGGGTCGGCCCAAGGCAGCGCAGTCTCAGTGACCTCTTCGCCTTGGGTCATGGCAGCGGGTGAAGTTGGGTCGGATATGGGCGGCGCTGAATTCATCATGGTCGGTGTCACCGGGAAGGCGATGCCGTAACGGGCCTGCAGATAGGCCATCTGCAGTTGAGCGAGCGTGAGCTTTTCCGTTTCCACGCGGCTGAGGGCCACCGCCTGGATTAATCCCCCTGCCGAAGCCGCTTCTCGCTCCGCGGCCTCGACGCGCTGCTGTTGTGCGGCCATTTCTCCTAGAAGCTGCTCGGCGCGCTCTGGATCTGGCTCGACTGCCGGTACGGTGATCTCGATCATCGCGCCAGCGGCTTCCGCCGCCTGTCGTGCCTCCACGACCGTGCGCAACAGAAGCAGAGCCTCGCGGCGGCTCTCGGCCAGCATACGGATCAATCCCGCATCATAGCGGGCGATCGTGGCGTCGACTTCAGCAATCTGGCTGTCGATAGCCACGATCTCTGCCTCCAGCGGAGAGCTTTCCTGCGCGACGGCGCCTGCCGTCAGGCAGGTGCTGATCAACAGGGATGCGGTGAGCGTACGAAGTTTCGTCATGCAAAAGCTCCTTTTCCCTTCCAGTGAGCGGTGCGGGAGGGTAATGCTAGGGCGAGCCCCCAAGTTTGTGATATGTCTAATAACGCGATGGGCTTGTCACGAATCGACTTTCTGACACTGCAAGGGTCATATGGTCTGATTTGTGAGTCAATCTAAAAACTGGACGCGTGTAGCTTTACGACATATAAATGAGGGCACTAAGTGACTCGCAATAAGGGCAAGCAGCTGAACTGGGGTGTCGAACGTCGATATGAGTTCATCGAGTTTCGCCTGTTCTGGCAGGGGCGGATAAACCGAGGGGATTTGATGGACGCGTTCGGGGTTTCAACACAGCAGGCATCGCTGGACCTGAACGCCTATATCGATCAGGCCAAGCGGAACCTCGTCTATGACAAGAGCCTGCGCACCTACCTGCGCGGCAAACACTTCAAGCCCAAATATCTCAAGCCTGATGCGGAGGAGTACTTCGCGCAGCTGCGGGCCGTCGATCAGGGGCTGGTGAGCGCGGAGCAAAGCTGGATCAGCGTCTTTCCGGGCTTTGGGGCAACGCCAACACCTGTCCGAGGCGTGGCACCTGAAACGCTGCGCGATGTTCTCGCTGCGATCCGTGTCCCGGCCGCCTTGCAGGTGACCTATCAGTCGATGTCGCGCCCTGAGCCAAACGCGCGCTGGATCGAGCCCCATGCTCTTGCCTTTGACGGCTTCCGTTGGCATGCCCGCGCGTTTTGCCAGAATGACCAGGTCTTCAAGGATTTCCTGCTCTCACGCATCGTGGAGGTCGGGGACCAAGGGCCTGTTACGTCGGACTCTAGCTCCGATGGCGCTTGGCACACAGACGTCTTGCTCGAGATTGGGCCGCATCCGGACCTCTCCGACAACCAACGCCGCGCGATAGAGATGGATTACGGCATGGAGGCGGGCCATGCGCAGATCGTGGTCCGCCGCGCACTGTTGTTCTACGCGCTTAAGAGGCTGGGGCTTGATACCGACCCCGCCGCACGAAGACCGCGGGACCAGCAGATCGTGCTGTTGAATCGAGATAATGTTTTGGGGGCCTCCTAAATGAATGTCGTGCCGCAGCCTGGCGCCGTCATCAGTCTACGCTCCGCTACATGGAAGGTGCTGAGCACTTCGACCCTCAAGCGTGGATTCCGTGAGGTCCACTGCCGTGGACTTTCGGGCCTTGTGCGGGACAAGGAGGGCCGGTTCGTCTGGGACTTGGAAGAAGGCGCTCGGGTTCTTGACCCCGGCGCGGTCCAACTTTTGCCCGACGCATCCCCGGGTCTGATTGACACAAAGTTACACTTGGAGGCGTCGTTTCGGAACACACCAACGACGACCCGCCGTCCTCTCACCTTGGGGCGTGCTGCGATCGATGATCTGTCGTTCCAGCACCTGCCGGTCGAACGTGCCCTCGCACAGGACCGGGTTCGCCTCCTCATCGCGGATGACGTCGGTCTCGGTAAGACCCTAGAGGCGGGCCTGATCGCCTCCGAACTCGCCCTGCGTGGCCGGGCGGACCGGATCCTTGTGGTCACGACGCGGGCCATGCTGACCCAGTTTCAGAAGGAGTTCTGGACCCGGTTTTCGATCCCGCTGTCCCGGCTCGACAGCGCCGCAATCCGGCGGATGCGAAATCGGATCCCGGCCCATTACAATGTGTTCGATCAGTTTGACCGATCTATTGTCTCTATCGATACGCTCAAACGGGACGCCCAGATCAGGGATGCGATCAAGCACTCTTACTGGGACCTTATCATTATTGATGAAGCGCATAACGCAGCCGCCCGGAAAGCAGCGGCGGGTTCAAACTCGCAACGCGCAGAATTGGCACAGCTATTGTCCCGGCGCACCGACTCTCTGCTCTTGCTTACTGCCACCCCACATGATGGGTCGCAAGAAAGCTTCGCAAGTCTGATCGAGATGCTTGATCCGACGCGGGTGCCAGACCCCAGTCGACTGCATCGAACCGATATCGAAGATCTCGTAGTTCGCCGATTCCGGTCGGACAAAAAGGTCGCGGCGGACATAGGCCAGCAGGTTCCCGAACGCAAACTGATCCGCCGGAACTTTCCGCTGAGCTCAGAGGAAGAGGTGGCCTATCAATCGATCGCCGATCTTCATCTGGATCTCGATGAGCAATCCACCCGGGGCAGAGCGATCGACCTGTTTCGTACCACGCTCGCCAAGGCGATCTTCTCAAGCCCGGCCGCCTGTTTCGAGACGCTGGAGCGGCGCATCCGGGGTATCGAGAATGGGACCGCCCGAGGCACAGAGGAAGATCGGGTTAGGCTCCGGGAGCTTGCCGATCAGGTCGCCGCGATCGAAACGGACGCGTTCAGCAAGTATCAGGACCTCTTGCGCATGTTGCGCGAGATACGATGGACTGGGAAAGCTGCCCGAGACCGCATCGTCATCTTTACAGAGCGTATCGCCACGGTTTCTTGGCTCGCCGAGCGGCTACGCGAGGATATGGGCCTGTCAGAGGAGCAAGTGGCTCGAGTAGACGGAGGCAGCGTCGAGGCGGATGTCCGGACCCAGGAGGTGATCGAAGCGTTCGGGCAGGAAAAATCCCCTATTCGTATTCTGATCGCCTCCGACATGGCCTCCGAAGGCCTGAACCTGCATTTTCAGTCTCACCGACTGATCCATTTTGACCTCCCCTGGTCCCTTCTGCGGTTCCAGCAACGGAATGGTCGTATCGACCGGTACGGACAGGATCGCGCCCCGCTCATCACCTATTTCGTTGGGGAGAGCTCTCACCCGAAAGTGCGCCAGATGTGGGTGCTTGAGAAGCTCGTCGAGAAGGACGAGGCTGCACAGTCCGGCGTGGGTGATCCGGCGGTCTTTCTCGGAAAAGGCGACGCGGAAGAGGAGGAGGCGGTCGTCGCGGAGGCGATCGCGTCGGGGATCGGCGCCGACGCTTTTGATGCGGAGATGAATGTCCGCGCCGCAGAGGCCGAGGCTCACATGTCGCTTGATGATGAGTTCGCCGCTCTTTTCGGAGATTATGCGACACCGGCTGTGCCTGAGCCTGACGCCGAAACTACCGCAAAGCAGGCCCCGCCGCGGCTTTATCCAGACACCTTCACCTATGCATCCAAGATGGTGGAAAGGCTGTCCCGCCCTGAGGAGCGGGTGTTTGCTTCTCTTCCGGCGATCTCCCGGGAAGATCGCACGATCAGGATGGTCATTCCTGACGACATGCGAGCGCGGGATGGGTTCGGGTACGCCAGCGAGGGGGCCGTGGATGGCCGGTACATGCCGGAAGAAGCGGTTGGTTCCGGGGACCGGATCGAGCTGACGGACCAAGCGCAGGTCATCAATCAAGCGATCGATCAAGCGAAGATGCAGGAGCGGTCTTGGCCGACCGTTCAATATCTCTGGGACGTACACCCGATCCTCGAGTGGTTTGCCGACCGGGCCAGCACCTTTTTCCCTGAGCATTCCGCCCCGGTCGCCCCGCTGAGTCGTCTCGCTGGAGGCGAGGTGGCTGTGGTCATGCACGGGGCCATACCGAACGCGAATGGGGCTCCAGTCGTTGACCGATGGGCGGTCGTCATCCGAGGGTCAGACGGTACGGTCCGGATCGAAGAAGTCCCGGACTTCATAACGCGGATGCGGCTGGCGGAGGACACTCCGGGACGAGCGGTTGAAGATCTCGGGCTAGCACAGTCCGCGATCTCGGTGGCCGTTGATCGGTTTCAGACCCATCTCGTCGAGCTACGACGGGAGCAAGGAGCGCGGATCCAGCAGGACCTCAACGAGGTCCTTGACCGCCTCGCGAAGCTTGAAGGACGGTTCCGGACGCAGCTTGCGCTGGATCTCGGCGACGTGACTGACGGCGACGCCGAGCTGACTCCGGCGGAAAAGCGTCGCCTTACGATCAGGCGTGCGAGGGAACAGAGGATCGAACGCATGTTCCAAGACTGGACGGAATGGTTCGAGCGGACTCGGCATATGGTGGATGACCCCAATCCATATGTGGACGTCAAAGCAGTATTTGTGGGGTGACCGGATGGATCTGATCGGAATTGAGAACGAAGCAGAATTCTTCCCATCAGGCACCTTGTCAGATGTGCTGAAAGAGGAACTTCAGGACATCACGGCGCGCTGGTCCGGGCTTGAAAAGAATTCCCATCCTGTGGAGCGGCTAACGCGGGTGGCGTCCCCGGCGGTCGAAACGCTGCGGCAGGTCCGGAACACCTCGGATCAGAACCGTCGGCGAGAACTTGTCCGGGATGCCCAGAACGCGCTCTTGGCCGCTCTCGGCTATACTTGGAAGCGAGAGGCGGTGATCACCGCACTTGAAGGCGCCCCGGTCATCCCGATTGTGGCAAAAGCCGCGGACGCAACAGGTCGAAACGCGCTGTGGGTTATCGAGGCACCGCTCCCGGACGCTGAAGATGAGGCGACGGACCCGCTAGGAGCGAGTTTTACCGCTGATCAGTTCCCGCCAGAAACTGATGAGGCGGCCCTCTTGGACCGGAGCATCGAGTCCCTCCTTGCTGAAGGGGTGTTCGAGCTGCCCGACGGACCGCGCCATGTTCTTGTGATGGGCCTCTCTCAGATCGCTCTGATCGACAAACGGAAATGGCCGGCCCGGTCCGTCCTCCGGTTCGATCTACAGGAAATATTCACCCGGGCTGAGCGGGACACGCTGATCGTCATGGCCTGCCTGATCTCTCGCGAGGCGCGCGTTCCGGAACAGGGCGCGCCGATCTCGGATCGGTTGGAAGAGGAAGCGCAGCGGAACGCCAACGCGGTCACCACATCTCTTAAACGGACCGTTCGGGACGCGATCGAGCTTCTGGGTCAGGAAGTTCTCGATGTCACCGGTGGGACGCACAAGGGGGTCTGGATCGACGGGCCGGAACTGTCGCGCGAGTGTCTGCGCTACATGTACCGGCTCTTGTTCCTGTTCTACGCGGAGGCGAACCCGCGTCTCAATTTGCTGGACCTGAAAAATCCGATTTATGCGACCGGGTATTCGCTTGAAACGTTGCGCGACCTCGAATCTGTGCCGCTCAGGACCACTGTGGATCGCGACGGAACTTTCTTGTGGGAAAGCCTCCAGCAGACCCTGAACCTTCTATACACTGGGCTGGATCTTGCAGATGCGGAGAAGGGGACCGGGTTGCGCCTGCCGGCGGTGAAGGTCTCTCTACTGGACCCGAAAAGCACCCCTATTCTGAACGCCCTCCCGCTCAGGAATGAGGCTATCCAAAAGGTGATCCGGCTGCTGTCGCTCCGGTCCACCGGTAAGAGCACCGGCCGGATCTCCTACGCTAAGCTCGGGATAGGCCAGCTCGGCGCGGTCTATGAGACCCTGATCTCCTTCACCGGGGTCGTCGCCAAGACGGACCTGATCGAGCTGAAACCGCGCAAGGGGCGGTCCGCCGGGGCGGACGACGAGGAAGACTCGGACGAGACGGACGAGGACCTTGAAGAGGAGATCCTTGAAGACGGTGACGGTGACGGGGACGAAGAGGAGGTTTTCCGCCGCGACAAGGTTGACCCGCTCGCCCCAAGCTGGTTCGTTCCGCGCAGCCGGATCGGGGAATTCGAGCAGGATGAGATCGTCTTCAAAGGGTCAGAGGCCCTCGTCTATCCCAAGGGAACCTTTATCTATCGCCTCGCCGGCCGGGACCGGGAGAAATCCGCCTCCTATTACACGCCGGAACCGCTCGCCCGGCTGCTGGTCAAGCACGCGCTCATGGAGCGGTGCAGGGAACTGACCGCGGACGACCTTCTGGACCTGAAAATCCTGGAGCCAGCCATGGGGTCCGCGGCCTTCCTCGTGGAGACCACAAACCAGTTGGCCGACCTCTACCTGGAACGGAAGCAGAAGGAGACAGGCAAGACCATCCCGCAGGACCGGATCGTGGTCGAGAAGCAGAAGGTCCGAGCCTATATCGCCGACCGGAACTGCTTCGGGGTCGACCTCAATCCAATCGCGGTGGAGCTGGGCGCGATCTCGCTATGGCTGAACAGTCTTCATGCGAGCGACTTCTCACCGTGGTTTGGGGATCAGCTCCATGCCGGGAACTCCCTGATCGGGGCCCGGCGGGCGGCGTACAAACCGGTCCTTCTCAACGCCAGCTCCCAGAAAGACCTCTGGCTCAACGCCAAGCCGGACGAGATCGGTTGGCGCAATCGCCTGCCCGAAAACCATGTCTGGCAGTTCCTTCTCCCCGCCAAGGACATGGCGAATTTCGACAAGGACAAGTCGATCAAGCCCTTCGCGGGTGACGCGCAAGATCAGATCAAGGAGTGGCGGAAAGGCGGATTCTTCAAAAAGCTCGAACCCCACGAGATAAAGCTGGTCCAGAAGCTCAGCCGCGTCGCCGAGGCCCTGTTCGACCAAGTGGCCGAGGACCTCGCCAAGACCCGCGCCGCTGCGAATGACGAGATCACCCTCTGGCCGGACAAGGTGATCCCCGGAAACAAGGGGCTGGATTTCCACGCTAAGGAGAAGCTGAACGCCCACCTAATCGGGGCAGACCACGCGACGAACACGCTTCCCTATAAGCGCCTGAAAACCGCGATGGACGCGTGGTGCGCGCTCTGGCTTTGGCCGCTCGACAAGGCGGACCTGCTGCCCAACCGGGCGGAGTTCCTTCAGGGGATGGCGATGATACTGGAGGGCGGGTTCACACCCGACGGGTCGCTGGCCGCGCCCAGTACGGACGAATTCGCCGATCCGTCGCCGGACTTCCTTGATCTGATGGAGCCGGACGCGCCCGCGCGGGACCTGTTCAAGGCTGCCGCCAAGAGGCAGGACGGGCTTTTCCGGGAGACGAACGTCGAGGCGCTGATCGAAACCTTTGACTGGCTGGGTGTTGCAGTCGAAGTGGCCGAGCGCGAGCGCTTCGTGCATTTCGACCTGATTTTCGCCGACGTGATGAAGGCGCGGGGCGGGTTTGATGTGATCGTTGGGAACCCGCCGTGGGCCAAGCCCTCGTGGAACGAGGGGCTGGTGCTGGCGGATATCGACCCGCTTTATGCGGGGCTCTCGGCGTCAGACGCGAAGAAAGTTTTGAGCGAGGCGCTGCCGAAGGCGCCACCCGTGCGGCGCGAGGGGCGGACGGTTCCGGCGGTAGAGGCCTTCCTTCAGGATTTCGTGTCGACTCGGGGGGCGATGGAGGTGACCTCGTCTGAGGTGATGAACCCCTTCGCTGGGGGCGGGCAGAACAACCTCTACCGGTGCTTTCTTGACCTCAGCTTGAGGCTAGTGTCCCATAAGGGATACAGCGCATTGATCCATCAAGATGGACACCTGTCTGACCCAAAGTCTGGTCAGCTAAGGCGTCATTGGTACCAACGTGTCGTCAGGCACTATGAATTTGTAAACAAGATTAAGTCCAAAAATTTCGCAGAGGTCGAAGATCAGAAACGCTTTAGCCTTAACGTTTATCGAGGACATGATGAAGCTATTGGGTTCGACCAACTAACAAACATGTTCCTCGCAAGGCAGGTAGAAGATAGCTACGAACACGATGGGACCGGCGAGATACCGTCAATTCGTGATGCTCGTGGAAAATGGGATGTTCGTGGCCACAGCGGTAGGATCGTCGCAGTTGATCGCTCGACCCTACGGGTCATTCACGGGATTATCGAAGATTCAGATGTCCCCATTGAAGAAACTCGCTTCTTAGCACCTTTTTCGGAAGAAATCTGGCACGCCCTTGAGACGTTCTCAGAACTGCCAAAACTCCGTGATGGAACAGACTCGTGGCAAATGAAGCGACTTTGGGAGGAATCCGCGGCTCAGAAGGACGGCAGACTGAAACAAGCCAGTTACTTCTCGGATGTGGAAGATACCGTTATCCAGGGTCCATTTTTTTACAATGCGAACCCATGGAGTAAGTGTCCTAGACAGATCTGCACTCACAATTCACACTACGACATCGTCGACTTATCAAGTCTACCCGTGGATTACGTTCCACGTACCAACTTTACTCCCGCACTCAAAATTCATGAGAAACAGAACTTCATCCCTCGACTGTCGTGGGATCCTACAAGGCTACATACCGACGACTACCGCTTGGCGGTTCGAAAGCGTGTTCCCATAAATAGTGAACGGAGTTTGGTTTCAGCGATTATTCCGCCCAAATTGATTCATATAGATCAGGTCCAAAGTCTCCATTTCAAGAGTCGGATGGATTTATGCAAAGCGGCCGCACTTTTCTTTTCGGTGCCATACGACTTTCTTACCAAGATTGCTGGACGATCTGACTTCATGGAAAGAGATGCGGCGAGTTTTCCTTGGGCCGACGCGGGTTCCTTGGAACTGGAAAGAGTGCTTCGCCTAACATGTGTCACCAGTCACTATGCAGATCTTTGGGAGGATCTGTATCCCCAAGTTTTTGGGGAAGGACGAACCCATGCAAAGGAACCGAACGATCTTGCGGCGCGCAGCCTTTCAGCCAAATGGAGCCAAGCCTGTGCCTACAGGAGTGATTTGGAAAGAAGAAACGCGCTCTTAGAACTGGATGTTCTCGCGGCTCAGATTCTAGGGCTATCGCTGGAAGAATTAATCGGCATCTATCGGATTTACTTTGGTCTGGTTGAGCTAAACGAGGCAGGCACCTGGTTCGATCAGAACGGCCGGATCGTCTGGACCTCTTCTAAGGGCATGCCCGGCGTCGGCTGGCTCGACGACCGCGGCAAGAGCCCCGGCCGCGCCGCGTGGGACAAGATCCTCGCCGACAGCCCGCCTGAACTGACTTGCACCGCAATCGACGATACGATGCCCGGCGGCCCCCGCACCGTCACCCGCCACTTCGTCGGCCCCTTCACCCAGTGCGACCGGATCGAAGACTACCGCCGCGCCTGGACCCATTTCGAGCGGCTGAAGTCAGCGGAGGCCGCTGAATGAACCCAGTACTCCTCGCCCGCCACGTTCAGGACAGCCTGCGCGAACTGGTCCATACGACGCTGAACAGCACTAGCCCTGCCTTCGAGGGGATGGTGGACCGGTTCATCGCCGAGCCCGGAAACTTCCTGAAGGGGCCGTGGATCTCGGTCGACATGCCGTTCCGGCAGATCGACGGGGCTGCGGACGGGACATGGGTCCAGCCCTTCCCAGAGGTGCCGCTGCGCTTCGCCCCTTATCAGCACCAGACGGACGCCTTCGCACGCCTGAGCGGAGAGGCGATGCGCTCGACGCTGGTCGCAACCGGGACCGGGTCGGGGAAGACGGAATCTTACCTCTGGCCGATCCTGGACCACTGTCGGCGGAACAAAGGCAAGCCCGGGATCAAGGCGATCCTGATCTACCCGATGAACGCGCTGGCGACCGACCAGGCGCGCCGGATCGCAGCAGCCATCACGGACATCGGGTCGCTGGACGGGGTGCGCGCAGGGATCTACGCGGATGCGGAGCCGCAAAACCCGGCCCATGAGGTGACGGCAGACAGCGTGATCACCCATCGCGAGACGATGCGGAAGAACCCGCCCGACATCCTGCTGACGAACTACAAGATGCTCGACTACCTGCTGCTGCGCGGCCGGGACAAGCCGCTGTGGGCGCAGAATGACCCGGAGACGCTCCGGTTCCTCGTGGTCGACGAGATGCACACGTTTGATGGGGCGCAGGGCGCTGACCTCGCCCTTCTGTTGCGGCGCTTGAAATACCGGCTCAAGACCCCGAAAGAGCACCTGATCTGTGTAGGTTCCTCCGCGACGCTCGGCTCCGGCGAGGATGCGAAAACCGAACTCAGACACTATGCGGAAACGATCTTCGGGGAGACCTTCGATGAGGGGGCGGTGGTCACAGAGACCCGGAAGACCCCGAACGAGGTGTTCGACGATCCGGAATATTTCGAACTGCCTGATCCGACCGATATTCACTCGGCCCTGCGCGAGGCAGAGGAGCTGGACCAAGCAGGCGCGGCGCGGCGGCTCGCCACTTGTATCTTCCCGGATCGAACAGACTCTGACCTTACCTTCATCGAGGAAGAGGATCCATCAGATCCGGCATGGCGGATCTCGCTTGGCGAGCAGCTGAAGGATCACGTCTTGTGCCAGCGAACCCTCAAGATCATCGCTGAGCACAAAGGTCCAGCTTCGCTGGCGGTGATTGCTGCGGGGCTGGCGCAGGTCAAGATCATTCGGGATTGGGCTGAGGCGGACCATCGCGCGCTCGCCGAATTGGTGGTGGCGCTGGTGGCGTGGGCCCGGTCCGGGTCCGCTGAAAGCCTGCGTCCGCTGTTCAACGTCCGGCTCCAGCTCTGGATCCGTGAAATGTCCCGGATGGTCACGAACCTGCCCCGGTTGGAGGCGGGCGGGGTCCGCTCGGAGATGGACCTGTTCCACGCTCTCGACCTCGACCGTCAGTCGCTGCGTGAAAAGCTTCCGGTTGTGAACTGTAACCGGTGTGGCGCGACCGCCCATGTGGGTCGGCTGAACCCCAGCTCAGCCACCTGCTGGGCACCACTCGAGCAGCTGTATGAGGAGTTCTTCGACGAGAACGGCGGTGAGCGTATTCGGCTCTTTTACCATGAGTCGATTGACCGGATGGTTCCAGCGACTAGCGGCGGTGGAAAGATCGTGAAGGGGGTGCTCGACTCGGACTCGATCGCCTTCACTCCGTGCGATCACGACAACCTCGAAACCGGTCCGGCTACCCCGGTCTGGATGTATGATCCGTCCGATACGAATGGTCGGATCGACCGGTCGTGCCCCGCGTGTGGTCAGGCGCGGGGCTTGCTCCTCTTCGGGATGCGGGCGGCCAGACTTACGACCGGAATAACCGGCACGCTTTACACCTCCGCCCAGAACGAGGAGTTCCCGGACGCAAAACCGCGTTTCCTTGTGTTTTCAGATTCTGTTCAGGACGCTGCGCACCGGGCCGCGGTGGCGGAGACCCGCAATGCCCTCTCGGTCTACCAGAAATCCCTCTACACGGCTCTTCGAGCTACGCAAACGGGCGGGATGACCTTCAAAGAGGTGATTGAAACCGTTCCGAGCGACCTGCTCGACACGCTGGGTGGGGACGCGTTCACCGCGCTGTTCATCCCAAAGGAACAGACCTGGCGGCGCCTCTATCAAGACCTGATCCGGGACGGGATTTCGATCACTGACCCTATTTTCTTGGATCACATGAAGCAGCGGCTCGGCTGGGAATATTTCGTCGACCTGAGCTACCGGGCCCATTTCAGCCATACGCTTGAGGTCAATGGGATCGCCGTCGCGGACATCTCCGCAGATCTCTTGCGCGCTTCAGCAGAGCGGCTTGCGAGCGAACTTCGCAACGAGCTTCCGGGCGCACCCGATTTAGACCCGGACCTGCTTGCGGGCTTCTTGTCCGGGGTGGTCCAGCGGATGCGGCGACAAGGGTCTGCCGCTCACCCGTATCTTGTCAGCGCGATCGCCACCGCAAGTGGTCGCTACGGGCTGAACTGGTTCGCGGCGCAACAGCAGGTCGGTGTGAGACGAACCGGGGCGCTCCCGGCGCCGGACAGTCGTCGAGGCCTCGCTCCGATCCCTGTCACTCTTCACAACCCGCCGATTGGGTTCGAGCGTATCACGAAGGCGCATGTGTCGAGCTGGTACCGGGACTGGCTCTTCCGAACTTTGGGTCAGGCGGATATCCGGTACGGGACCGACCCGGACACGATATACCCGATCGTTATGCGGCGGCTTGAGGCCGACGGGCTGGTGCGGCGCGTCGACGGGCCAGACGGAAGTCGGCACGCGTGGCTCATCGAGCCGGAGCGCGTCACCGTGACCACTGACACGATTGGGCTGGTCTGCAGCCGATGTAGTCGGCGTGAGACCGCACCGATGGAAAATTCAGGGATCGCGATTGGGTCCTCATGCACGAGGATCGGGTGCGATGGGCATCTGGAGAAGATCGTGCCGCCATCCCGTCCAGCGCTGCGCCGGTCTCTCCTTTCGGATCGAAATCACCGGGTCGTCGCGCGCGAGCATACCGGCATCCTGGAGACCAATGAGCGGCTGAGTATCGAGAGCGGATTTATCAAGGGGGAGACGAAATGGGCACCGAACCTGATCTCGGCCACCCCGACGCTGGAAATGGGGATCGATATCGGGGACCTGTCGACCCTGCTTCTGGGTTCTGTCCCGCCTGAAGAGGCGAATTACGTCCAGAGGATGGGCCGCAGTGGCCGGCGCGACGGCAACGCGTTGAACATGGTGCTCGCGAATTCCAGGGCTCACGATCTGCAGTTCTGGGAGGACCCGACACCCATGCTCGCGGGTCAGGTGCGCCCGCCAGGCGTGTTCCTGGCCGCAGAGGAGGTTCTGCTCCGCCAGGTCACCGCCTTCACACTGGACGCCTATGTCTCCAGCTCTACCGAAACGGGGGACTACGGCAAGGTCAGGGATGTCCTGAAACGCCGGGCGGCTGGCGCGCTGACAGGATTTCCGATCGAATGGCTGGAGATGATCAAGGACCGGGGCGATGAGCTTGCGACCGAATTCTTGTCCGGTCTTCCGCAGGAGGTTCAGGCGAGAACAGACCTCGCGACCCGGGTCCGCAGCTACCTGACGTCGACGGATTCCAAATCCATCGGGTGGCGGATCGGAGCCGCGTTTGACGCGGCCGCTGAGGAGCGTTCACGCTTGGTGGAAAAGCGGGAGGAGGCGACACGGGAACTCAAGCGCCTTCGCGCTCGCCGAATTGAACTGACAGAAGAGGAATTCGAGCGCCGCGAGGGGGAAATCGCCCGGGACCGGGCCGAGGTCAATCGGCTGATCCGGAACGGGATCGACGAGGTGGCCGTGATCAAGTTCCTCACGGACAAAGGGGTCCTGCCGAATTATGCCTTCCCTGAAGAGGGGGTGAAGCTGACCTCGATCCTGTCCCGTCGGAATGACACGGGTCGCACTAACGCAGCCGGGGGCGAGGACGGGCTGATCCATGTCGAGTATTCGCGCCCGGCAAGTTCGGCGCTTTCCGAGTTCGCACCGGGTCAGTTTTTCTATGCCAACGGCCGACAGGTGGAGATTGAGCGGATCGAGCTTGGGAAAGAGGATCTGACGCCTTGGACCTTCTGTCCGGCTTGTTCATATGTCGCCAGCCGGGTCGAAGGTACGGATACGACCAGCTGCCCGAGCTGCGGAACGGACATGTGGTCGGATACCGGATCGCACCACGATGTGGTGCAACTGAAGTCTGTCATCTCCGTGGACAGCGAAGAGAAGGCTGCGATCCGGGACGGAGATCAACGCGATCAGCGTCAGTTCGACCGTGTGCTGATGCCCTTCCACGGGCCGGAGGACATCGTTTCATCCTGGTTTACGAGCAGAGAGAGCGGAGCCCCGTTCGGCTTCGAGTTTCTTCCGTCCTGCACCTTCCGGGATTTCAATTTTGGATCGAAGTCCGCTATGCCCGGACCGAAGATCGCGGGAGAGAACCGGCCGGCGCAGCCGTTCAAGATCTGCAGACACTGTGGGACCTTGCAAAAACCGCCCCGGGGCGAGGATGACCGCGGAACACATCCGCCGACCTGCAAGGTGATGCGGGAGCCGGATCTTGCGCGCGAACGGTGGGAGACCGGCGTATTCCTGATGCGCAAGTTCGACACGGAGGCGATCCGGATCGTGATCCCCGTAGTCGGAGAGGCGGATGACGACGATCTGAAAAGCTTTGTCGCCGCGATCAACCTCGGGATGCGACGGCATTTCGCGGGAAAGGTCGACCATCTCCGCTCCACGATCTTCGCCGCTCGGTTGGACGGCATGACAACGGTGCGCAGCCTCTACCTCTACGACTCCGTGCCAGGTGGTTCCGGGTATCTTCGTCAGATCGGGCAGCACCCGGACACGATGCGGAAGGTGATCAGCCGCGCGGTTGAGGCGCTCCGTGACTGCCCGTGCAACCAGGAGCCGGACCGAAACGGGTGTTTCCGCTGCGTGAAACCGTATCGGTTGCAATTCGGGCCAGGTGAGCCGGACCGTGATCGGGCGCGTCAGATGATGGAGACCATTCTCGAAAAATGGGACAGCCTGAGCCGCACCGAGACTGGCATCGATGAGTCGATCCGCGGCGCGCTTGTGGAGAGCGCGCTGGAGCGCCGTCTCCTGCAGGTCCTTGCCCGTGAATATGGAGAGGACGCGCTGACCCCTCAGGTTTTGTCCGGCGGGCGGCGGGGCTTCGTTCTGAGGGCTGGCACGAAAGCGTCACCACACCTGTGGACAATCGAGCCTCAGGTTCAGATCGACGCGCGCTTCAAAGGCCTCCCGCGCAAAAGGATAGATTTTCTCCTCACCCCCATCGGCCGGTCCGGCGCCATCCCCGTGGTGCTGGAAATGGACGGGATCGAGTATCATGCGGAAACGGTGGCTCAGGATCTCCTCGATCGAATGCTGATGATCCGGTCCGGACTTGTTCGGGTCTGGACCCTGTCCTGGCGAGACTTGGACCCCGATGACCGGGCCTATCTCAACCCGTTGGCGGAGCCTGCCCTCAGCCCTGCGAAAATCGGGCCCCTCGGTCGGGTCCTCGCTGCGCCTGCTTTCGCCGCGAATGCTGACTGTGTTCGTGGTTTGCAGGCTGAAGGCTCGCTTCAGGCCCTGAGACACATCCTTGACGGTGAATCGGAAGGCGATGTCGCGACGCGCTCCATCCTGATCCGTGCTTTCGTTGCCATGGGCCGTCCGCTTGACCAGCTCCCGCGTCAGGCATCAGTCTCAGATGAGGGCCGCGAGTTCCTGTTGACTCCGGGTCTCGCTGAGCATGTCGGGGCTGGACCGGTTGATCTCTACATGGCCTGTACGAAGCTGTCCCCGGCTGAGTGGGCTGGATCCGACGAGGATATCCGACTTCTTTTGCGTGCCGAACTGCCTACCCCGGGTGAAGACCCGGCGGCAAAGGCGCTCTACACGGAGGCTTGGCGCGGGCTCTGGCGGCTCGTCAACGTGCTGCAGGGCGTCCGAGGCCTCCATGTTGAGCTAAACGGTCTGGACACGCTTTCACCCCCTGACATGACCTCGGGAGGCGGTCCAACAGACGCAGACAGTGCGGCTTGGACGGAAGCACGGGCCTTGTGTGATGAAGTGTTCCACCCGCTGATTGACGCACTGGTCGCGGCGGAACTGCCCGGTCCGGATCATATCGGAGATGATGTTGTTGCTGACGGCCGGGTTGTCGGCACGATGGAGTTCGGCTGGTCAGAAACCTGGGTGGGCGTGATTGAGCAGGCCTGCCAAGGATCGGACTGGAAGCTAGTCCCGTTCGATCCCGACGCGGACCAGATCGGTGAAACGGTGACCAGGATACTTCAGGCAATTCAGGAGACGAAATCATGATGGACGCGATCAACAAACGGGTCTCCTACGACATCGGCTGCATGAAGAGCCTGCGGAAACTCCCGGACAGGGTTTCGCTCAAGTTCATGGACCTGATGACCCGGTACATGTCTGATCCGTCCGCGAACGGGTTGAACCTGGAAACTGTAGAAGGGGCCAAGGACAGTTCGATCAAGTCACTTCGTGTGGATCAGGGATACCGCGCCATCGCCTTCGAGGTGGGCAGGGACATCATGTTTGTGCATGTCAACGAACACGATAAGGCCTATCGCTGGGCGGTAGGGCGGCGGGTCAAGCTGGACCCAAGCACGAACCGTATCCGAGTGATTGAGGAGCTGGACGCAACAAAAGTCGAAGCCGAAGCGCCCGCCCCATCGGAGCCCCGTCTGTTCGCAGAGGTTGCGGACAAGCGGTTGCGCGCGCTTGGCGTTCAGGAAGAGGAGCTTCCCGCGATCCGAGCCCTGACGACGATCGAGGCGCTGGACGCGGCGGAGGAGGATTTCGACCCACTCACCTACCAGGTTCTCTACGCGCTGGCGGCCGGATATTCGGATGAAGAGGTTTACGCCCTGACCGGGGTCGCGGACGAGCCGCAAGAGGCTCCTGTGGCAGTCGAAGATGATCTTACCTTCGACCAACTGATCGAGACGGAGGAGAGCCGGCAGACCATTTTTATCCCTGAGAGCGAGGAGGAACTGCGCCGCGTCTTCGAAGAGGGCTTGGAGGGATGGCGGGTGTTCTTGCACCCTGACCAACGCAAGCTGGCCTATCGGGACTATAGCGGTCCCGCCATGGTTCGCGGCGGAGCCGGGACCGGGAAGACCGTGGTGGCGATGCACCGGGCCAAACACCTCGCGGACGCGATCAAGGAAGACCCGGCCCGGGCAGGCCAGCGTGTCCTGCTGACCACCTTCACCACCAGCCTCGCCCATGACATCGAGGCGAACCTGCGGACCCTGTGCCCTGATCACTTGGACGTGCGACCACCGCGGATCGAGGTGATCAACCTCGACCGTTGGGTCTCGCAGTTTCTCAAGCGTAAGAGCTTCGGCCGCGAGGTGGCGTTTTTCGGGGAGGCGCGGGACCGGCTGGATCAGATCTGGCAGGAGGTCTTCGATGACCACGAGCTTCCTGAAGGATTGTCGGAACCTTTCGTTAAAGCAGAGTGGTCCCAGATCGTGCAGGCGAAGGGGCTTACGGACAAACGGGCCTACCTTAAGGCATCCCGTGCCGGCCGCGGAACCCCGCTTGACCGGCGAAAGCGAGCCACACTTTGGGACCTATTTGAGGACTACCGTGCTCGGATGATTAGCGAGGGTCTTGCGGAGCCGGATGATGCGTATCGAGAGGCGACAGATATCCTTTCCTCAGAGGCGCCCAACCTTCCCTACGCCGCAGTAATTGTCGATGAAGCGCAGGATATGGGGGAGCAGGCGTTCCGGCTAATCCGGGCAATTGTTCCGGAATCTCCGGCTGGAGATCAGAATTCCATCTTCATCGTCGGCGATGCGCATCAGCGCATCTACGGACGTCGGGCGAGCATGTCATCATGCGGGATCGAGGTGCGCGGCCGCTCAAGACGTCTGCGTCTGAACTACCGAACCACGCAAGAAATCCGGGCATGGGCCGTCTCCATCCTTGAGGGGGTGAGCGTGGACGACCTTGACGATGGGACCGACACGCTGCGTGGTTATGTGAGCCTGCTGCATGGCGCCGCGCCGGAGCTGGTCTCTTGCGCCTCCGAGGCGCAAGAGCTTGAGGGGCTGGTGGCCTGGGTCCGGGCGCTGCCGGCAGACCAGATCCAACTCGCAGAAATCGCGATCCTATGCGCGCGCCGTAAAGATGTTGAGCGGGTGAGGGAAGCGCTTCGAGCCGCCGAGCTCGAAACTGTGGTTCTTCAGTCTGGTGCTGACGACCGGTCCGTTCCGGGGGTCCGAATAACCACGATGCACCGAGCGAAGGGGCTGGAGTTTTTCGCAGTGGCGATCCCGTTTCTGTCCGATGGGACCTTCCCCCCACCGGGGGTGCTTCGAGCGGCCATCGATGCGCCTGACCGCGAGGACATGATTACCCAATATCGGTCCCTTCTTCACGTTGCAGCAACGCGGGCGAAAAAGTCGTTGAGGATTTCATGGTCTGGTCAGCCCACCAAAATCATGAGCCCATAAAGCAGCGGAGAAATTAAATGTTTCACATCGAAAAAAACGATAATTCGATCAAGCCGCTCAAGGGACGTAGCTTTTCCGAATTGGGCTTCAAGGAACGCAAGCATCTGCAGGAACGGATCGCAAAGTATCCGTCCTGCTTGGACGAAGACCTGTTGATCATCCAGAAGAAGCTCGCGGGATTTTCTGACACCAATGACGAAGGCACTTTTTTAAGGCTTCATGAATTTCATGCCCCTAGAAGCGGCGTTGAGAGCAAGGTCCGCAGAAAGGTGATAGCGCTTGAAAGCATAAAGGAGGTCCTGGAGTATGTTCGATATGACCGGATGGCCTTCCAGACTGCCTTTGGCCAAATACAAGCTATTGAGAAATCGGGTAACCAATGAATAACCAACCTAAACCAGACTCCAAAACCTATGATGACCTAATCTCTGATGTGAAAAAGGGGATCATAAAGGTTCCAAAGTTTCAGCGAGATTTTGTTTGGGATTTGAAGGCGACCGCCAAGCTTTTGGACTCAATCTTGAAGGGCTATCCCATTGGGACATTTATTCTTTGGGAAACCGATCAGCGCATCAACGATATCAAGAATATTGGTGGCTTCGACCTTCCGGAAACTCCACTTGGGCGCAATGTTCAATATGTCCTTGATGGACAGCAACGGATCACCTCGCTTTTTGCAGCCTATCTCGGCGCCAAGATCAAGAAACCAGGTGAAAAAAAGGTCACAGACTATAACGATATCGTGGTGAACCTTGAGGAAAACCTCGAGGAAAAGGAAAAAGACATTGTTACCGTCAAGGATGAAGCCGAGATCGCTATTCCTCTACATGATGTGCTGAACTTCGATTATCAGATGGGCAACGAGCTGGAACAGCGTGGGTTTGACAAAGCCCAGATCAACCAGATCAGTGCCTACTCAAGCGCCTTCAAGACCTATGCCTTCTCCACAGTCACCTTGCGCCAGAACGACATCGAATCCGCAATCGAGGTCTTCACTCGCATTAACACGGGCGGCAAGGTCTTAACCCTGTTCGAGATCATGTCGGCCAAGACCTATGACGAAGCCAATGACTTCGACATGCAGGCTCGCTGGGAGCAGTTCCAGAAGAAATTGAATGATCGCAAGTATGAGAACATCTCGCCGTCTGTCATCTTGCAGATCCTGAGCCTTATCATCAGTGAAACTCGGGAATGCAAGCGTAAGACCATCTTGGGGCTCGAGAAGGCTGATATCCTCGAAAAATGGGATGACGCTATCTCTGCCATCGAGAAGACGATTGACTATTTCCGCACCGTCTTGCGCATCCCTGTGTCGCAACTCCTGCCCTATGACACGCTCATCGTGCCGTTTTCTTACTTTTTCCTGAAAACGGGCAAGGCACCCAATGGACAGCAGCGTAAGTACCTTGAAGAACTGTTTTGGCGGTCGAGCCTGTCCCTGCGCTACTCATCCGCCACAGAGTCAAAGCTGGCAGCGGACATCAAAAAAGTTGACCTCATCATCGATGGTCAGCGCCCGCCCTACCCTGAGTTCAAGCTCTACATCAATTCCTCACAGGATCTCAAGGAAACCGATTTCTCGACCGGCAATGCAATCTGTAAGTCGATCCTTTGTATCCTAGCCTATTACGAACCCAAGGATTTCGACAGCAACGGTAAAGTGCTTCTGGATAACTCGTACCTGAAGATTGCCAGCAGCAAGAACTACCACCACTTCTTCCCTAGGGCCTATGTCCGCAAGCATGGAAGTGATGCTGAGACACCCTATGCGAACTCGATTGTGAACATCACCTTGGTCAGCGCAGAGTTGAACAAGAAACGCATCGGAGCCAAGGCACCCTCCGTCTATCTGGCAGATTTCGCAGACGAAAATTCAGAGCTGAAACATGCGCTGAAGAGCCATCTCATCGAATTGGATGATGCCTCTGTTATTCAGAATGACTTCACCGCTTTCCTGAAAAAGCGCTCTGAGGCTCTCTACGCCGAGATTCTGAAGCGGATAGAACCTTCAGAGGCTTCTACCAAGATTGACGCTGTGCATGAGACGATCCTGGAAGGCGAAGGTCAGCTGGTCGAGTTCAAGTCTACCCTGCGCTATGACATGCGCACCGGCGAGGTAAACAAAAAGCTCGAACATGTGATCGCTAAGACAGTGGCCGCCTTCATGAATTCTGATGGTGGCAGCTTGTTCATCGGGGTGGATGACCATGGCAACGCCGTTGGTCTGGACCTGGATTATGGCACACTAAAGAAAGCAGACAGGGACGGCTTCCAGCTTCACCTGGGCAACATTCTGGATTCTTACCTTGGTAAGGATGTGATGAAGCTCTGGAAACTCGACTGGCCCCTCTACGACGACAGGCATAACTGCCACGTGCAGGTCACACGAGCCAACAAGCCCGTCCATGTGAGTCATGAAGGCAAGGAGGAATTCTTCGTGCGGAAGGAGGGCTCGTCCCAGCCTTTGAGCCGTGCTGAAGAGCATGAGTGGAATAAAGGCCGGTTCTAAGACTATGAGAGAGCTTATTATCAGTCCTTACACAACACTCCTGAGGATATCTCACCCCGAGCGACACGCGCTGCAGCGGCTGTTGGATCAGAGCAGTTAGCACTCGATCTGGCTAGGCTGGGGATCAAGGGAGCCATCAGGACTGAACTGGCCGCGGCGGTTCAGACCACAAGTGGGATAATCGCGGAGCACGGGTGATCGGCGATAAGCCTGCGGCGATCGCCTCCGTAGGTAGATTATTGGTTCTGACGATGCTGCGAACTGCCCTATCGGTTTGAGCTAGTTTGGTGGTGCCGGCGCGTCGTCGCGGTTTCCGGTGAAATAATGTCTCCTTTTTTGTCATCTTTGAGCCGTATGCGCGGCATCATAGCATCTTTAAGCGGCCTCAGTCGCTATTTTTGACAAAAAATGCCAAATTGATATAGTAGTTTTTGGCACCTATCTTGAGGTCATAGATGCAAAGGAGGCACCAATGGCGTTCAAGGCAGAACTTCTCCGAAAGAAGCTCAAAGCAGAGGGTAAATCGCGCGACGAACTCGCAGCGGCGATCAACAAGCATAAGCGCACCGTTAGTCGCTGGCTGGCTGGAACCAATCCGCCCAAGCCCAAGGATCTGGAGGCGATCGCACGTGTTCTAAACTGCAAGCCTCAGGATTTCGATCCGTTCTTCGCTGACATGGGCGTGGGAGAAGTCTCGATTCAGGCGCATGTGTCCGCAGCGTCCCATAACGCGTACGAACTGATGCGCTGGCGGTACGGGGTCAGCCAGAAGCAGATCATGGAACTGGCGCCTGTTCTTTTCGCGATTGTGGCGGGACATGCGCTCAAGGTGCCGGATCAGGATGATGCGCTTGAACTCAAGGCCCAGATGAGCGGTCGTCCTAGCACGCAAATGATCGGCGACCACATTGATCGACGAGCCAGCAAGCTGAAGCATTGCTTTGGTCTTTCATCACCAGCTCCCTACAACGAGCCTTCGCGCAACCTGTTCGACACCGCTCTTCATCGGCTGTCTGCCCAAGCCGCTGATTACGTCGATGCCAGGTGGTATGTCGGCGCCGAGCCTGGAGATGTTCCGGGGGCGTCAGGCTATGTCACCGATACGGACCTCCTCGAGAAAATCACCGGCGGTGACCGAGAACTGATCGAAGCAATCGTCAAGGGGCGCATCCGTCTGTCGACGGTTCTACAACAAGCCAAGGAAGGAAAAGCAAACGTTTCGGTCGAGGAGTTTGCAGATTCCATTCGCCACGCGCATGCCCAAGGTATTGAAGGACAGAGGAAAGCCGGTCTCAAGAAGCTGAAAGCCTGGCGGGCATTCTATGCTGATCTCCACCCAGATCTGGCTGAGGAATATGATCATCTGGTCGCTCAGCACTGCCATGAAGAAGGTTGGTATCCTGAGCGTTACACGGATGATGATCGCATCCAGAACTGGGTGAACCCCTTTCAGGAAGATCGGCACATTAACGTGGAAACGCTGGCTGAGTATCAGCGGTTAAAGGCCGAAGGCTCAGAGAAAGGGAAGTTTTCTCTAGTTTTTCCAGATCGGGATCCAATCTACCGACGCTTCGGTGAACTTCAGAAACACAGGGCCCAGTTCAAAAAGCAGTTCGAGGAGACTTGGGTATGATGTCGATCTGCGAGCCTGAAGCGTTCACGCTCAGCAACCATGCCGCGGCACGCATGGCCCAGAGAGGTATTCGAGGCGCTATCCTTGATCTCGTGCTTGTGCATGGGACGCGGGCGAAAGCACAGCATGGCTGCGAGGAATACATCCTGTCAGAACGCGCAGCACGGCATCTCGAAGCAGCTGGATACAACGGTCAAACGATCGCCGCCGCAACAAAGGTTCGGGCAATCGTCGATGCCGAGGGTCGGATCGTGACCTGCTATCACCAAAGTAAGGGTCGGCTACGACCTTCCGGTCGGAAGTCCCATCTTCGTGGCGTCAGGCACGCCTAACAATTCCAAAATTGCACAGCGGATCCGCCTGTCGCGTGGGTGATATGCCTGCCGATCGTATCGCGCTGCTCTCTTTTCAAGACTGTTCACCGAAAGGAACCAGCATGACTGTTACCATCTATCAATCTACGAAATTCGACTATGCCCGCGAGCAGTACTATGCTGAGGCTGGTGGGCACACCTTGCTTCGCCTGACTTGCGGCAACCTTGCGGGCGAAGCTGGCGGAGCCATTAAATCAGCGACAGCGAGAGACTTTGATGCTGCGCCGGTCTACCCCAATCCGGAGGAGCTGGCCGCCGCGATGCGTCTCAGCGTACGAAACCTCGGGGGCCGAACACAAGATGTGAGCATCGAAGTCGATGGCAAAGGCCGTCTTTTCGGGGAGGTCACATTGCCGGGCTCGCGGGACCATCTCGTCGAAGCACTTCACCAGTTGGCCGAGGAAATGGAGCGCAACCTCAGTCGACGGTTGGATGACGCCCACAATAGCGGATTCAGCGATTTGCGCGAACTTTACGATGACCTGTGCCATGCCGTAGGCGAACCAGTATACCTGTCAGACGGTGTATATCTTGGGTCTGATGGCAGTCTATTCGAATGACAACGCCGGGAAAGCGCAACGTCGTCCCGGGCAGCCGAACCTAGAAATTGGCCTTCATCTCCGTAATCCACTGCCCCCGTTTGATCCCACTGACAGTTGCCCGGTCATGCTTGCCGAGCCTCTCTTCGGCCCAGCAAGGCTTCCTAGAGGCAGGGGAATCGAGAAAAGCTGACACCGCAACAGGGCGGCGCGGCAAACCTAGCTGGCGGTTTGCAATTGGTCCTTGGGTCCAGTGCCACGATTCAGGAGCACAAACCGTATCTAAATTGACCGACGAGCGCGCCGTCAATTTCCTTTCATCAGCAATTGAAAGGTTGTTCCCTTCGTCAGCCAAGGTTAGCGTTCTGATAGTTAGTGAAGTGTCATGCTTACCCCCTATTTTGGCCCGATTTCAAAGGCATATCTCTTTAGGGTGATCTAGCGCAGAAGCCTGGGAATTCTTTTCGCAAAAGGTGCCGTGCGCCAGTAAAGGGGGACAAGATGGGAATGATGGCCGCAGAACCTTCGGAGAGCTTCGGCTTGCTGCTGCCGTTCTGGCCAGACCTGCATACTCTAGCAGACGAGGCAGAGCAGAATGCCGACAAGCTCCCTGACTTCTCGACGATCCGGCTGCGCAGCTTTTCGGAGGCCATGGTCAGCCATCTCTTCCGGCACCATGATCTGCCACTGAGCAGCGATGAGGCCCAGTTCGATCGCTTGCAGATGCTTCAGCACGAGGATCTGCTGGACAGGCGGGTCCTAGCGATGTTCCACACAATACGGAAACTGGGAAACATCGCAGCACATGGAAAACGCCCAGTATCGACAGATGAAGCTTGGGATCTTGTCGATGATGCCCGGTCGCTTACCGCCTGGTTCTGCCTTCACATGCGGCCGGACATCGACTGGCGGGCGCGGAGATCTTCCCCACCCATAGCGACCACGTCAACTCTCGAAACCGCACCCGGCGTGCGTCCTATCGGAGCGAGTGAGAACAGTGGCCAGAATCATGCAACTGGCCAGGTGACCATGATCAGGCCGCCTCAGACGCGGATGTCGCTGCGCGACATGTTCGAGGAAGAGCTCACGGCCGACCAGCAGAGGTGCATCGCGGCGCTCGATGGTTTCTTGGCAGACGACGGCCAAAGGGTGTTCCTGCTGAAAGGATATGCGGGAACGGGGAAGACGTTCCTCGCAGGCGGCCTGACCGAGTTCTTGCTTACCCAAGGGCGGATGTTCTCGCTCGCCGCTCCAACGGGGCGGGCGGCCAAGGTGATCGCGAAGAAAACGCGTCAGTCAGCGCGCACGATCCACAGCCTGATCTACAACTATAGCGACATGACCGAGCAGACCGATGATGACGACGATGGGTCAGCTACCTTCAAGATGATCGCCAAGGTCAGGAATAACGAGGAACCTATCGATGCAGTTGCTATCATCGACGAAGCTTCGCTCGTCTCGAATGTGTATTCCGAAAGCGAATTCTTCCGGTCTGGCAGCGGACACCTGCTGCAGGATCTGATCGCGCAAGTGGGCTCAACCCATTCTGGCAATGCCCGCAAGATCATTTTCATCGGCGACCCGGCGCAGCTGCCTCCTGTAGGCATGTCCACCTCGCCTGCGCTAGACGCAGATTACCTGCGCGAGAGATTCGGGCTTGATGCCGCCAGTTATGAGTTGACCGAAATTGTCCGCCAGAAGGCCGACAGTGCAGTAATCCGCAATGTCTTGCCGTTGCGCGAAGGTGTCGTCAGCCAACGCTTTAGCAGCCTGTCCTTCTCATTCGACGATGACGTCATTCCCCTGCCCAAGGCCAGCGTCACACCGCTCTACATGAAGATTCGCGAGGGTCGCGGCCCTGAGGCGCCAATCATCGTGACCCACTCAAATGCCGAGGCTGCCAATTTCAATCGCGCGATCCGGACGATGCTGTTTCCGGGGATGGCGACCGTTGCCGCCGGTGACAGCGTTATCGTTGCTGCCAATGGCTTTTGTGGGCCCCATTATGTCGCCAATGGTGAAATCCTGCGGATCAATTCAGTTGAAACGGCGGTTGAGCGGCGATCGGTGCAGTTGCTCCAGAAGAGTGGCAATAGTGACATTTCGGAACCCGTTAATATTGCGCTGAATTTCCGGGACGTCATGGTTGCTCTGCCGCAACCGGATGGCGACGATCTGATCCTGAAGGCCAAGATCCTCGATGATTTTCTGCACGGCGACGACGCCAGCCTGGAATCGGCGCAGCAACGCGCCCTCTACGTCGATTTCCTTAAGCGTCATAAGCATATCGACCGGAAGAAGGAGCGTGACGAGTTCCAGCTTGCACTACGTTCAGACCCTTATTTCAACGCGCTTCGCCTCCGGTTTGGCTATGCCATTACCTGCCACAAGGCGCAGGGTGGCGAGTGGACCCATGTGATTGTCAGTTGCGCGACCCGGCAGAACCCACGCTCGTCGTACTATTTCCGCTGGCTCTATACCGCGATGACCCGGACCAGCGGAAAATTGTATCTTGTCGATCCGCCGGAACCAGTGTTGGATCCCGTTGGGCACGACTGGGAAACACCTTCTACCCCGGAACCTGTTGTTCAAAGTGGTGAAACGAGGCTTTCTGACCAGCGCGGCAAGCTGCCTGAACCAAACGAGGCCCCGTCACCTGCTGTCTCGCCTCAATCCTTGTTCCGCACTTGGCTACAAACGCAGATCCGGAACCGGCTGGATGACATCGAAGTCGAGATCGAGGACATCGCTCACCACCAATACCGAGAAGCGTATTTCTTTAAGCGAGGCGCCGATGCAGTTCGGATCGACATTGGCTACAAGAAAACCTGGACCGTCTCTGGCGTGACTTGCCCAAGGCCTGACGGCTTCGCGGAGGGGATCATGGCTCGCCTCGCCGACTTGATTGGGCAGAAACCCGGAGTTGGCGAGTCTAGCGCGGGCGAAGGGAGCGCTCCTGACCGTCCGTTCTTGAAAGATTTCCATGATCGCCTAATGGCAGCGCTGACGCAAAAGGGTATCAGTGTGTTCAGCCTCAAGGAACAGGATTGGAGCCAGCGCTACGTTCTTGCGCGCGGATCGGACTCGGTAACGGTAGATATCTTCTACAATGGCAGGAACCAACTAAAAAGTTTCATGCCGATCAATCCATCCCCTAATCCGACGCCATCGCTCGTCGATCTCCAGGACGACGTCAGGACGGCACTGACCGTCGAGGTTCGCCCATGAGTATCATCAGTGACATTGCAAGCCGCAGACGCACGGGCGGCGGCAGTTGGAACCATCGCTCCAAAGAGGTAACCGAGCTGAGGAAAAGCGGTCAGCCTGAGGCAGCTTATGTGCTTTCGGTGGAGCGTACCGCCGAACCTGAGGCTGATGATTTTGACCGCGCAGCCTATGCATGGTGCCTCATTGATCTGCTGAAACAAAACTCCGGCGATGGCAACCGGCAGAAGCTGTCCGATTATCTGGACCAGCTGCGGCGTTTCGAAGTCCCGGCGTCAGACAAAATACTGGCAGAACACCGCGAGAAGGCATTGGCTCTTGCGGACCCCTACCGTCGCGCCATGCAGACTGCGCGCAACCTGAGCAAGCAGGGCAAACACGAGGAAGCCGCGCGGATCTACGCGGACATCCATGCCAGCGGAAATTTGGAGCCGGACGACCGGAAGTCCTGGGGCTGGGAACTCTACCGGCTGATCAAAGGCGAGCTTGAAGGTAAGCAGGATGACGAACTCTCATCGCCAATCGTGCAGCGCGTAAAGAGGCATCTAAACACGTACCTGAAGCTGGACGTTGGCGGTCCCGATCTACTGCACAGCCTCATGCTGCGTCAGGCGTTGCGGCTGACTAAAGGGGACCACCTCAAAGTACTCCCCTTCCTTCGCCTCTGGAACCCGGACCAATTCAGTGACGAAGATTTCACGCGGCAGACGGGAAAGGACGGTAAGATCTACCCTGCGCTCGTCGAGCAAGTGATCCAGGCCGCAGCGTCCGAGGCCGCCGAAAGCGACCGCGCGGATGATCGCCATTTCATTTTGCCGCTCGTGCAGGATGCCATGAAGCGCTTCTCGGATAACATCTGGTTGAAGCTCAACCTTACAAAACTATTACGGGGTATGGGGCGCACTGATGAAGCGCTGACACTTGCCGTCGAATTTGCTCGGGAAAAGGCTTCGGAATACTGGGCGTGGGAACTGATCGGAGATCTGGTGCCGAACGATATCAATCTGAAGCGTTCGTGCTATGCCAAGGCACTGAGCTGTTCACAGGACGATGACTTCGTTGGCAAGGTCCGCGTCAAGTTTGCAACCTTGCTGGAAGAAAGCCATCCTGCCGAGGCTCGTTTCGAGGTCGAACGGATGATGGCTCACCGGGCCCGCACCGGGTACCAGATTCCGCGCGAAGCCCTGAGCCTTGCCGAAAGGCTTGCGGCTATCAGCGAGAACCCGACTGATCGCACCTTCTATGGCGGGCTTAGCGATGCGGCAGAAGCTTTGCTCTTCTCTCACCTCCCATGGACTGATGCTTGCCTTGGGGACGTTTTCAATATCGATGCGCGGGATGGTCAGAAGCCTCGACGGCGACGTCGGATCTATGTGAAGGGGAATCCATTCGCAATCGAACTGAGCCTGCCTGAGAACCATCTAGACATCCGCGGACTGCCCGAAGGCACGCCGATCAAAGTGCAGTACGAAACCTCGAAGGCCGAGCCAGGGCGGGCAACAATTCATCGGATTTGCCCACGAGTTGACGGCACGCCTATGGATATCCTGGCCTCCCAAGTTGGTGTCATCGACCACATCAACCGGGAGAAGTCTCTGATCCATGTGGTCGTCGCCCGCGGCGTTGATGGCATCTGCCCGATCTCGCTTTATCCTGGTAAAGCCAAGATCGGGGATGCCGTGGCGGTTCGCCTTGCCCAGCATCATTCCAAGAGCGGCGTACGCACGCGGATTGTTGAAATCGAGCCAACGGATCAAGCCCCTTCTTCGGATGTTTGTCGCCCGTTCTGTGATGCAACGAACGTGACACCGAACGGGTTGGGCTTCACACGTGGAGACATCTTCATTCCACCACACATGATCACTGCTGAAGGGATACAGGCTGGCGATCTTGTTGAGGGTATCGCTATTGCCAGTTTCGACAAGAAGCGCGGGAAATGGGGGATGAAGGCAATCCAGGCCAAGTCTATCGAACGAAATCACTTCGACTTCGGAAACCGAGACGATGAATGGTAATCGCCATCGTGTAAACAGCATGTCTGAAACTGATGCATCGCAACCTAGTGCACTGCTGAAATTCCATTGGGCATTCGATCAACACAAATATGATTGCAATTACTCGACAAAGGAGGTTCAGCGTGACAGCCCAAATCCAAGAGAAAATTATCTACCAAGGCGAAAACCTCAAAATGTCTACCGAACCTCTGGAAGACTATTTTTCCAAGTGTGGCAATAGGCCGGAGTTCAAACGTTCCCACACAGCTTTGTGGCGCCGGTATATTGGCAGTTGGGAGATCGTGGATGATCGCCTGTATCTCACCGACTTGGGCGGATGGCTCGAAGATGGAACCAAGGTCGTTGTGGCAACAATCTTTCCCGGGTTCCCGGACAAGGTGTTCGCGCAATGGTATTCTGGAACGTTACATATCCCACAAGGCAAGTTGCTCAAATACGTTCACATGGGATATGGGAGCACATACGAGCGTGATTTGCTTTTGGAGGTGGTATCAGGGGTTGTGGTTGCAACGACGGTACGGTGCAACGAAGGCGAAGCAATTGACGAAGATGATGATCTGCCTTTCTGATATTGATTTCTAGGCTGAGACGCGGCCTTACTCTGGACTGTTCTCGCCGAGAATTCCTCAGACGCGCGAAGTACTTCGCGCCCACTTGCCTCCACGGCAGGCCAGAATTTCAACGCCGCCCAGAAGAGCGGCGCATGAGAATTTGATGACGGAACATTATCTGGGTGCAGGATTAAGATTCGAACCTGCATCCTTCAGCTCTTCAGCCCGTAGAGGCGTTCTCATTTTATTACGCCCTGCCCAGTCCCAACCGCTGCGCCCTCTCGGCCATCCTAACAACTTGCGCACCTGCCAGAGATTCTCTGCGATCTTGGCGGTGCATGGCAGGGCTGTGCTGGCGGGGGAGATTTCGCGGTGAGACACCGCATCATCATGCTTTCAAGAGGGGAAAGGTGAAGTTCGCGTGGCTTGCCAGTCACTCTTGCTTACTCAATCGATCAGGATGAGATTTTTCGAATCCAGCTGATGTTCACCAGCCCATTTGTAGGCGCATGTCACGCGGGGATAGTCGAGGCAAACCGCATTTGGCGCGTCTATCGCCGGAGAGCCAAGCCTTTTGTAGTGGCCGAAGAACACGGGCTTCGCCTCGGCATCATAGGCGCGAAACGCGACCTCGCCCTCGATTGGCGTTCCAGGAAGCACTGCGGGGTCAGGCACGGACAACGCTGCATCGCGCCAGGTCATCGCGCCTGATTGCCACCATTTGAGGCGCAGCCCCGTGCGCTTGTGCCCCTTGATATCGTGGAAGAAGTAAGGCGTTGGCAGTTCTGCTTCTGGTCCTTTCAGAGTGGTCAGGACTGCCTCAGCAAAACAACTTGCGTCGTCTTCCAGCGCAACCTCTTGGAGATCGCCCTGTGCCAGAAGGCCGCTCGGACGTCGGGCGAGGATCGTTTCGATCCGCACATCATCCCAACAGGCATGCACCAAGCGCAACCCACCCAGATCGAGAAACATGGGCAGCGTCAGAAACCACTCCAACATTTCAGCAGTGTCCGCATGCCCCACGGGGAACTCATCCAGAAACGTCTGATGCTGGGCCCGATTCTTGTCGGAATGCGCGCGCATGTAGCCATCATCGGTGCCATCAGCGTTCAAACCAGGCTGATGATACAAGAGCGCATTCAGCTCGTGGTTGCCCATGATTGCGACCGCATTGCCCTGATCACGCATGGTGCGGACGAGGGTCAGGACAGCCTTATTCGCCCGGCCCATATCTATGAAATCTCCTAGAAACGCAGCAATACGCCCCTCTGGATGTCCCCAAACCTCCCCGTCCGACACATAGCCAAGGGTCGACAACGTTTGCGTCAGGCGGTCGATGTCCGCATGGATATCAGGAATGATGTCGTAGCGCGTCGTCATGCGAAGTGCCCCCAGAAACCTGTTTTGCGTCCATGGTCGCGCTTCAGGCGCGCAACGTAGGCAGCGTGAGGCTCAAACGTTCCGAAATCCTCAATCCTTTCGGCCAGCGCCGCGCAATCGACTAGATGCTGGCTGGCATAACCGTAACGCTTTGATCTGGCCTTCGAAAGCGTGAAGTCGATCATCGCTCTCAAGGCAAGTGTGGCAGCCAGCGGAAATCGTTCAGACAAGGCTTCAGAAGCCGGCACGAGAAACTCATAACGGTCGCCATTAATTTCGTCATGGCGATCGATTAGCAGCCGGGCAGCGCGATCTAGCGATGGCCAGTCCAGGAAGAAGCCGAGCGCGGGCAGCAGGCTTGGTTGTGCTGCCGCGTAATCCATGGCCCGGTCCTCGGCCTCGATATCCTCGAAATCCGGAAGCCGTTTCAGAAAATCGCGCAGGTATTCAGACACGAGCGTGTTCTCGAAGCAGCTCCAGCGAAAGGTCTGCGCCTCGTCCTTGCGATCAAGCGCTTCAAGCACATCAAGACGAGTATCCTGCCACTCGCGAGGCACCCAGCTGTCTTTGGTATCAGCGCGTTCGATGAAGCCGAGCGCATCCCCTGCCCTGCCCGCGGCCAGCAGGCGCATCGCGATTTTGGCAGCGACCTGCGGCACCTTGCGCGTCCTCACATCGTATTGGGCGATGAACGCATCCACATC
>NZ_FXYE01000004.1 GCF_900184935.1 Actibacterium lipolyticum
GGCTGCTGGCCGGGCCCTCAAAGGCAGGGGCCGTCGTCAGCGTCAGCGCCGTGCCATCCGCATCGGTCAGCGTCGGTGTGATCGGCGCAATCGTATCCAGCGCAAGCGTCACGTTCCCGTCGTTGGTGACCGTATAGGTATAGGTCACAACATCACCCTCAGCGACCGGGGTCGACAAGGCCGAGGTGTCATCCACCAGTTCCATCGACACAGCAGGTGCTGGCGCAAGCGGCGTTACAGTCGCATCAGCCGCGCCCGTCAGATCCGCTGGATCGTCAGACGTGGCCGTGACAACGGTCGCGTTCGGATCGGTGCCGTCAACTGTCGCGGTCTGGCTGAGACCACCGGCATCGATGTCAGACTGCGTCAGCGTGTAAGTCGCGGTATAGGTTGCAACTTCGCCTGGCAGAAGCGTGCCTTCGGCAGACCCAAGGCTGCTGGCCGGGCCCTCAAAGGCAGGGGCCGTCGTCAGCGTCAGCGAAGTGCCATCCGCATCGGTCAGCGTCGGCGTGATCGGCGCAATCGTATCCAGCGCAAGCGTCACGTTACCGGTGTTCTCGACCGTATAGGTGTAGGACACAACATCATTCGGAACGACCGGGGTCGACAAGGCCGAGGTGTCATCCACCAGTTCCATCTCGATCGAGGGAGCAATGGTGAAGCCGGTTTCGGTCGTATCAGAAGTTGTCGCCGGAGCCACGCCGGTTGGAGTGTTGAAAGCATCGACAGACACGCCAGTTGGGCTTGCGGTGTTATCAATCGCTGTCAAAGCGCCTGCGCCCGCCGTGGCAGTGTTGTCGATATCGGTTTGCGAGAGCGTATACGTAGCCGTGTAGGTCGCAGTTTGCCCAGGCGCCAAAGAGTCAGCGCGCCCGTCAAGGTCAGCGTCTGGGCCGGAGGTGACAGTAAAGCTGCTGAACGTGCCTGTACCCGTAACGCCGTTGATAACCGGCAATGGGTTGTCGACAGCCACATCCTCGATTGTCACGTTACCGGTGTTTTGGATCGTGTAGTTGTAGGTGATCGTGTCACCCAAATCCGTCAATGTCGTGCTGTCGCCATTCGCGGTCGATACCGATGCGACCGTCATGTTCAGATCCAGCTTCGGATCTTCAATGAAGACCAGCGTGAAGTTGTCCACGACGATATCGGCACCGTTGTCCAGGTTGGTATTCTGGCGCAGGATCAGGTCAACTTGGCGACCTGTATTTCCCGGTGCAAATGTCGTGCCATCAACCGCGAATGAAAACTGAACAAGATGCCAGATATCATCCGCGGGAAGCAGACCGTTGGAGCCAGAAGCAATCAACGCACCAGAGACGGAATCCCGGATGTCGAAGTTGTAAAAGTTGTCATTGTTCCCGACGTTTGTAGCGTCGGAAAGGAACACACCAAACTGGTATGTTCCATCGTACTTAAGAACAATGTTGTCTGAACTTAGAAGTTCACCAGTAATCCCATCGCCGTCATTGTCATCAACAGCAATACCGCCGGACCTTTGGTTTACGTCATTCACAGTCGTGAACGAGTTAATCACCAAGAAATTCCCGTCAGGCTCTGTTTGTCCTAACGGCAGAGGGTTTGGGTCAGTACCATTGGTTACGACGCCCCAACCGACAGATGGCTGCAGCGCATCCGAAGCCACAACATACTCTGAACCCGATGGCGATGCGGTATCCCAATAGATGTCGTCATCACTGTCGCGATGGAACAAGTCCGTTGTGAAACCTTCGGAGCCGTCATTGACAAGTGGCGTGTCCAAAGTCGGGATTGAGTTGAAGTCATTCTCAAAAATCGTTTGCGCTGTCTGCGCATTTGCTGGCGACGAGAAAATCACCGTCAAAAGCGACAGCACCCCGACAACCGCCAACAGGGTTGCAAGGCCCGTCCGCACTAGAAAAGCACGGGAGAGGAGAAACATGTTCGTCTGACTGAACTGGTTCATGACGGGGCCTCGCAACATTCGGTTTTATCGTTATTTGACAGTGAAAAGAGGTGTTCGATCAGCGGTAGTTCGCACAATCGAAGTCGCCAACTTTCTGATCGGAGGTGGACGTTCTGGGGAAGGTCACGAAGGACAACCAAACGCGAATTGGCCGGCAGGCCGGCTTTTAGCTGTACGGAAGATTCTTTGAGATCATCACGCGGTTGAACCAACTTGGCCCGCATTCCGGCGCTGTTTGATACTTCTGCAAACAATCGTCGTTCCCTTCAAACTCGTTACAACCATGCCTGCGTAAGCAAGCAAGCACGCTTAAATTTGGTGACACCGGACACCTCTGTTACCCACGTCTTGAGAACGTCCAGAAGGCCGGGTCAAATGGCTAACAAAGCCATCCTTGATCGTTGAATTTGCCCAAGCCGTGAGTGAATGCTCGGGTGATGAACTAGGCGTAAAGCAGCGCATGGGCTCACCACAAGGGGCCATTCCGAGGCGAAATAAGGCAAGAATGTGGCAGATTTTTCGCAAAATTATCGACAGATTTAGTCGGATTCCCCCTGTGCGAAGGCGAACTCCTTAAAAAAAAAGGGACAATTGTCGGCTTCATTACCTCATATGCAAAAACTACCTTAGGTTGTGCGCCAAATTCCGCGCCCTTTTAGCACAGGCGAGATATCCTTTCGTATAGCTCCCGATATGCCAACGAACTTCGACGTTTTTCGAAAAACCCCAAAACTGGACCGATTGTTCAAAAAAATCTATGTTTTATTGAACATCTGACGCCCTCAAATGATCCAAAACGAATCAAATCAGCCCGGCGGGCGCAGTCGCGACAGCCAGAACGAACGTGTATCTTTGTCGCAGCTGATGCTTTCAACGTTTCCGGCAGCATCCTTCGGCAACTTCGCAGGGCATAAACCCATAGGTTGTGTGCCGCAAAGCAGCTTCGTAAAACTTGCGTAAATCCAACGCCAAAGTTTACGAAACGGGTCGTAAATTCAGCGCCAGATCCGCGATCTGCCCAACAGCCCCCCAGAATGTGGCACGCGCCATCTTGGATTTGTCCACTTGTGCTTATCTGCTTAAAGAGCGCTTTAATCGGATCCTACGGATGGATACACGGACAACATGACAACCCACGTCCCTAACCCCAACTGCTATGCCGCTGTGGTGCGCGCGTGACCGAAGGTCTTGTTTCATTCGATCACGGCCCACTGAACGGCGCAACCGCGTTTAGCGATCCGGTTGATGTCATCCGCGCCGACAGTCCTGAACAGGTCCATCAGGCGTTCGAACGCCTGAACGCTGCGACAAAGGCTGGCAAGTGGTTGGCCGGGTATTTCAGCTATGAGTTGGGATACTGCCTAGAGCCGCGATTGACTCATCTGATACCAGACGGGCGCAAGACGCCGCTGATCCTGATGGGGGTCTATGATGGCTGTTACCCCGCCGCCCCTATTCCCAACCCGCACGACGACATGCCGCTTTCAGGCCTGACCCCTGCGTTGGGTCAGGCGGACTATCTGGAAAAATTCCAAGCCGTGCATGATTACCTGTGTGCTGGCGATGCGTATCAGGTGAACCTGACCTTCCCGCTAACGCTACGGTCCACGGCCACTGCCCCGGCGCTGTATGCGGCGTTGCAACAGGCACAGCCGGTCGCCTATGGCGCATATGTCGATCTGGGCGGTCCCATCCTTCTGTCCCGTTCGCCAGAGTTGTTCTTTCAGGTGAACACAGATCGGCTGATCGAAACACGGCCTATGAAAGGCACCGCCGCCCGCGGCAAATCCGAAGCCGAGGATGTAGAAGCACGCGAATGGCTGGCGCGTTCGGAAAAGAACCAAGCTGAAAACCTGATGATCGTAGATCTGCTGCGCAACGATCTGTCGCGGATCAGTCAGGTTGGATCGGTCAAGGTGCCGGATCTGTTTCAGATAGAGACTTACACAACCGTGCATCAGATGGTTTCAAAGGTGCAGGCTCAGCTTTTGCCCAATGTCGGCTTGGTCGATATCCTAAAGGCGATCTTTCCCTGCGGGTCGATCACTGGCGCGCCAAAGCTGCGCGCGATGGAAATTATCCGCGAGCTAGAAGATACCCCCCGCGATGCCTATTGCGGCGCGATCGGTTGGGTCGCGCCAAGTGGGCAGATGCGGTTCAACGTGGCGATCCGCACACTGCTTATGCAGGCCAACGGCGACTTGCAGGTAAACGCAGGGGGCGGCATCGTCTACGACAGTACCGGCACCGAAGAATTCCAAGAGGCCCTATGGAAGACGCGCTACCTGAAAACCACCCCGCAGATTTAGGCGTGATCGAAACGCTGCTGCGCGATGGCGCGGGCGTGTTTCAGCGGCTGGATCGGCACATGGCGCGACTGGCACGGACCTGTGAAAAACTGCGCGTGCCGCTGAATCTGGAAGATGTTCACACGGCGTTGCATCAGATCCGCGATGACGCCCCACAGCGCGTGCGCATCTTGGTGGGTGCCGATGGTGGTGTCAGCGTGACCCACGCGGCGTTCACCGTGCAGACCCATGTGTGGAAGCTTCACTGGGCCGAAACGCGCTTGGCCTCGGATGACCCGTGGCTTCGGGTGAAAACCACGCAACGCCAACACTACGATGCCGCCCGCGCCGCCCTGCCCGACCATGTGGACGAGCTGCTGTTCCTGAACGAACGCAACGAGGTATGCGAGGGCACGATAACCAACATCTTCGCGGAAATTGACGGTCAGCTGATCACACCGCCGCAAAGCAGTGGCTTGCTGCCCGGTGTTCTGCGCGAAGAGTTGCTGGATCACGGCAAAGCTGTCGAAGGCATCCTTCGGCCCGAGGATTTGCAGCGCGCCACGCTTTACGTCGGCAATTCACTGCGCGGGCTGATGCCTGCGGCCTTGGGATAACGGCGACCCAGTTTCCCAAGCCGCCGCAAGTCCTGTTTACGCTAAATCGGCATCCAGCAATTCATCGGGGATGTTCTGATAGCAAACCGGCCGCAAGAACCTGCGGATCGCCATCGTACCCACAGATGTCGCGCCAAAGTTGGTCGATGCCGGGTAAGGGCCGCCGTGAACCATTGTGTCGCTTACTTCGACCCCGGTCGGAAAACCGTTGGCCAACACACGCCCTGCTTTACGTTCTAGGATCGGCATCAGCGTCTTCGCATCAGCCGTGTCGGCTCCGTCCATATGCAAGGTACAAGTCAACTGACCCTGCAAGGATTTCGCGATCACGGCCATTTCAGCGACATCGTTGACCGTAACGATCAAACCAAGCGGGCCAAAGACTTCTTCGCCCAATTCTTCGTTCGCCAACCATTCCGCGCCGGTGGTGCAGAACAGATAGGGCGTCGCGTTGCGCAGATCACACGTGGTGGTCAACACCTGCTGAACACTGGTGTCAGCCGCCACGCGGTCGCGCCCTTGACGATAAGCCGCCGCGATCCCATCCGTCAGCATGACCTGAGGGCCCACTTCTGAAAGGGCGGCGCGGGCAGCTTCGGCAAAAGCCTCGGCCTCGGGGCCTTCGATCACGATGGCGATACCAGGGTTCGTACAGAATTGCCCCGCGCCCATGGTCAACGACCCGGCCCAACCTTTGCCAATCTCTGCCCCGCGGGCGGACGCCGCACCGGGAAGGATGAACATTGGGTTCACGCTGCCAAGTTCGCCAAAGAACGGGATGGGTTCGGGCCGCGCGGCGCAAAGATCAAACAAAGCACGCCCCCCGGCAAGCGAACCGGTAAAGCCAACTGCCTTGATCAACGGGTGTGTCACCAATGCGGTGCCGACATCGCGCTTACCGCCTTGGATCAGGCTGAACACACCGGGATGCATACCGCATTTCGCAATCGCTGCATGTATTGCCTCGGCCACGATTTCGCCGGTTCCGGGATGGGCGGAATGGCCTTTGACGACAACCGGGCACCCCGCAGCAAGGGCGGCGGCTGTATCCCCGCCCGCCGTGGAAAACGCGAGAGGGAAGTTCGACGCACCGAACACCGCAACGGGGCCAATCGGGCGTTGGATCATCCTCATATCGGGGCGCGGAAGCGGGGCACGATCCGGCAGCGCCGCATCATGACGGCGGTCAAGGTAATCACCCTGCAGGATGTGTTGTGCGAACAGGCGCAACTGGCCGGTGGTCCGACCGCGTTCACCTTGAAGCCGCCCCTCGGGCAAACCGGTTTCCTGCATGCCGATCTGTGTAATGGCATCGGCGCGGGCCTCAATCTCGTCCGCGATGGCGTTCAGAAACGCGGCGCGTTCGGCGCGGGTGGAATAGCCGTAAGACCAAAACGCATCTTCGGCTGCACGCACGGCCTGATCCACCAGATCGGGCGTTCCAACGCTAAAGTCATGCGCCGGGCCATGCGCCGGATCAGAGGTGAACGTGGCGGCCCCGGCGATCCATTCGCCAGCTATTAAGTGTTTCCCATGAGGGGTGAAGGGGGTGTCATCAAGCATCGGTAAGCTCCTGAAAAGTCAGCGCGGACATTGGATTAACGCAGCCGCCGCATTGCTAAGCGGTAAGGGGTTCGTTCAGCGGCCCGGATCATGCCAAGACGCCGATTTGCCAAGGCGCGAATTCTTCTTCGCCCACGCCCAGCTGTTCAGATTTGGATTTTTCGCCGCTGGCGATGGCCAAGGCTTTCTGGAAAATCTCTTCGCCCATTTCATCCAGCGTTTTGTCGCCGTCGATAACCTGGCCGCAGTTCACATCCATATCGCCACCCATTCGCGCGAACATCGGGCTGTTGGTGGCCAGCTTGATCGTTGGCGCAGGGTAAGAGCCAAAGCAACTGCCCCGCCCCGTGGTAAAGCAGACAAGGTTCGCGCCACCAGCAATCTGCCCCGTCGCAGACACGGGGTCATAGCCGGGTGTATCCATGATGACCAAACCCTTTTCGGTAATCGGGTGCGCGTATTCGTAAACAGCGTTGATCCCGGTCGAACCGCCCTTCTTTGACCCGCCCAGGGATTTTTCGATGATGTTGGCCAAGCCGCCTGCGTTATTGCCCGGGCTGACGCGGCCGTTAATCTGCGTGTCGCGGCCTTTGTTATATTCCAACCACCAGTTGATGCGATCAACGAACTTCTGCCCAATCTCAGGGGTTTTGGCGCGCGCGGTCAGGGTATGTTCCACCCCGTAAAGTTCCGGCGTTTCAGACAGAACAGCGGTGCCGCCGTGGCGCACCAGAATATCCACGGCCTTGCCCAAGGCAGGGTTGGCTGACAGCCCGGAAAACCCGTCGGACCCGCCACATTGCAGCCCGATGGTGATATGTTCCGCGCTGCATGGTTCGCGCGTGATTTTATTGGCCTCTTCCAACATTTCGCGGATGACGCGCTTGCCCTCTTCGATGGCGGCGGCGGTGCCACCGACATGTTGCATCGTGATGCTACGCAACATCTTACCGGTTTCGATGCTTTGTTCTTCGAAGAAGACGCCAAGGTTGTTTCGTTCGCAGCCAAGCGAACAAACGACGGCCCCGGCAGTGTTGGGATGGCGGATGTAGCCCCCCAAGGTGCGGCGCAACAGGTCCATCGGTTCGCCCGTCATCTCCATCCCGCAGCCTTGTTGGTGCACAAAGGCAACCACGCCGTCGACGTTCGGATAATCGGCCAGCCGTTCTTCATCAAAATACTGGCTGATTTTACGCGCCACCGTCGCGGCGCAGTTTACCGTGATGAACAGGCCAATCATGTTCCGCGTGCCGACACGCCCATCTGCCCGCTTGAATCCCATGAACGTGGCGCGCTGGTCTTCGGGCAGCAGTTCGGTTGGAACGTAGTCTTTGCCATGGCGATAGTCTTTTTGGATGTTGTCCACCAACACGTTGTGGCTGTGCATCCAGTCGCCCGGTTCAATGTCTTCGCCCGCAAACCCGATGATGGTGTTGTATTTCAAAACCGGGTCGCCCTTGCGAATGGGGCGCGTGCAAATTTTGTGGCCGATCGGAACATCGTGATGGGTTGTGACCCCTTCTGCCGAAAGCGCCGTTCCCGCAGCTATTTCGACACGTGCAACAACAACGTTGTCGGCTTCGTCCAGACGAATAGTAGGTGATTTTTCCATAGCCACGCTGCCCAAGGCAGCCCCTTTGTATAGCAAAGAAAGACGTTTGCGCGCCGGGGTCAGATCAGATGTTACCGCCCATTGGCCTTGCGCCACTTTGCGAAGGCCTCAAGGTGCTTTTCATTGGTTGCGGGATAAAGGCCGATGATCGTTTCCCCGGCCTTTACCCGCTCTACGACGAAATCCTCATAGGCGGTCATTTCGGTTGCTTCAGTGGCGACCTCGTCCGCGATATGCGCGGGAATGACGATCACGCTGTCATCATCCCCCACCATGATATCACCGGGAAACACCGCAACATCACCACAGCCAATCGGCCCATTGATTTCAATTGCTTCATGGAGCGTTAGGTTCGTAGGGCTGGACGGGCGCGCGTGATACGCCGGAATGTCCAACTCTCCGATGGTGACAGAGTCGCGAAAGCCCCCATCTGTCACGACACCTTCGCCCCCGCGCACCATCAACCGGGTAATCAGGATGTCACCGGAACTGGCCGCGCGGGCGTCCTTGCGGCTATCCATGACAAGGACGGCACCCTTGGGGCATTGTTCAATCGCTTGGCGCTGCGGATGATTGGGGTTGCGAAATTCGGCCAGCGTGTTGCGGTCTTCGCGGGCTGGCATGTAGCGCAGGGTAAAAGCCGGGCCAACCATATTGCGCCCCTTCTGAGCGATAGGGCGCACATCCTGTATAACCTGATTGCGAAAGCCGCGTTTGAACAACGCGGTCGCCAAAGTCGCCACCGAAACATGGCGCAGCTTTTCAATCGTGTCAGGGCTCATCTGATTAACTTCCTTCTGTCTTAAACCGTCACCGAGGTGCCCGTTTCCCATGTGTCTTGGGTCCAATCACGTGCCTGCGACGACGGGGTCAGGCCCAGACCCAGCCTATCAGGAACGTGCATGCGCCCCCCCCGAAATCTCTAGCCTTTCATCAAACAGTGGCTCGAACCATTCAAAATGTTCGACCCAGGGTTCGGTGGGAAAGGCAGCGGCCAGATGCAGGTGCAGCTCCATCACCATATGCGGGACAAGACCGATCTGGTTGGCTTCGGCCATTGCCATTACGCGCAGGAACGGGGTCACCCCGCCGATACGAGGCGCATCGGCCTGCGTGATGTCACAGCCCCCTGCCCCGATCAGCTGAAAATGCTCGGCCGGGCTGGTCAGCATTTCGCCGGTTGCGATTGGTGTGGCCAGATTGCGCGCAAGTTCGGCGTGGCCTTCGAAATCCCACGCGTCCAGCGGCTCTTCGATAAAGGCAAGGCCCATCGCATCGACCACGCGACCAAACTGCAATGCATAGGGCCTGTCCCACTGCTGGTTCGCGTCGATCATCAGCGCGACGTCACCGGCCAGATGCGTGCGCATTGCGTCGATGCGTTTCAGATCCTCTTGCCCGTCAGGCTGGCCCACCTTCATCTTGATCCCGCCGATCCCTTTGGACACGGACGCGCTGGCCGAAACCTTCATCTGATCGATGGACGCCTGCAGATACTGCCCCGACGTATTATAGACACGCACACTGTCGCGCTGCGCCCCGAACAGCTTGGCCAGTGGAAGGCCCGCCCGCTTTGCTTTCATGTCCCAAAGGGCCACGTCAAATGCACAGATCGTCTGATAAGACATCCCCCCACGCCCCAAAGAGATCGCCTGCCACGCCATCTTATCCCACAGCCGGGAAATATCATTGGGGTCTTCGCTGATCAGCAGGGGGGCAAGCTCCACCGCGGTGGCGAACATGCCCGGCCCACCGGCGCGCAACGTATAGCTGAACCCAACGCCGCTGTGGCCGCCCTCGCTGGTCATTTCGACCATCAAGATTGCGATCTCGGTCAGTGGGCGCTGGCGGCCGGTCAGAACTTTGGCGTCGGAAATGGGTTGAGCCAGCGGGATAACGATCCGCGACAGCCGCATGCCGCTGATGGCATCCGATTTGGCCTTGCCCGATGGTGCACCCGCCAAGGGCGGACGCGCAGGGATCAATCGCGATGAAAGATCGAGGGACATCAGTTGATCTCGGGCTCTGGTGTCGGCCCGCCAAATTCGGTCTTAAGAAAATCGAAGTCGCAGCCCTTGTCGGCCTGTTCGATGTGTTTGGTGAACATATAACCATAGCCGCGTTCGTATTTCGGCGTTGGCGCTGTCCATCTGGCGCGGCGCCGATCCAATTCTTCGTTAGAAAGGCGCACATTCAGGGCGCGGTTGGGAATATCCAATTCGATGATATCGCCGGTTTCGATCAAGGCCAGCGGCCCACCCGTAAATGCCTCTGGAGAGACATGCAGAACACATGCCCCAAACGATGTGCCAGACATCCGCGCATCGGACAGGCGCACCATGTCACGGTGCCCGTCTTTCAACAGGGCTTTGGGCATTGGGATCATCCCCCATTCGGGCATCCCCGGCCCACCCTGCGGCCCCGCGTTGCGCAAGACCAGCACATGATCAGGCGTCATCGGATAGTCAGGTTCATCAATGATAGCCCGCATTTCAGCATAGGAATTGGCGACAATCGCTGGCCCGGAATGGGTGTGGAATTTCTTGTCACATGCGGCAGGTTTGATCACCGCGCCGTCAGGGGCAAGATTGCCTTTCAGCACGGCAAGGCTGCCTTCGTGATAGACTGGGTTTGACAGCGGGCGGATTACATCGTCGTTGTAAACCTGCGCCCCTTCCAAGCCTTCACCAAGGGTTTTGCCCGTGACCGTCATGGCCGACAGATCCAGCTTGTCTCCAAGCTGTTTCATCAACCCGCGCAAACCACCGGCGTAAAAGAAATCCTCCATCAGGTATTCTTTGCCCGAAGGCCGGATGTTCGCGATCACCGGCGTCGTCCGCCCGATCCGGTCCAGATCGTCCAGCTCCAGCGGAATACCAGCGCGCCGTGCCATGGCGATCAGGTGGATGATGGCGTTGGTGGAACAGCCCGTGGCCATCGCCACAGTCACAGCATTGCGTGTGGCGGTTTCGGTGATGATTTTGTCGGGGGTCAAATCTTCCCACACCATATCGACGATGCGCCGCCCGCATGATGCCGACATCCGCTGGTGGTTCGCATCCGCCGCCGGGATCGAGGACGCGCCGGGCAGGCACAGGCCAAACCCTTCGGCGATGGCGGTCATGGTGCTGGCCGTGCCCATCGTCATGCAATGGCCATACGACCGGGCAATGCCCCCTTCGACGCCTTGCCATTCTTCCTTGGAAATCGTGCCCGCGCGGCGTTCATCCCAGTATTTGAAACCGTCAGTGCCCGACCCCAGAACCTTACCCGCGTAATTCCCGCGCAACATCGGCCCGGCAGGCAGATAGATGAACGGGATACCCATCGAAACCGCACCCATGGTCAGGCCGGGGGTGGTTTTATCGCACCCGCCCATCAAGACGGCGCCGTCGATGGGGTGACTGCGCAAAAGCTCCTCCACCTCCATCGCCAGCATGTTGCGGTACAGCATCGTGGTCGGTTTGACGTAGTTCTCGGACAGCGACAGCGCCGGAAGCTCCATCGGCATACCGCCGGCCTGCAGGATGCCACGTTTGACCCATTCTGCACGGTCCTTGAAATGCATGTGGCACGGCTGCGCCTCGGACCAGGTGTTGATCACCGCGATAATCGGGCGCCCTTCCCAGTCTTCGTGGCTGTACCCCATCTGCATGGTCCGCGACCTGTGCCCAAAAGAGCGAAGGTCATCAGGAGCCATCCATCGAGCAGAGCGCAGTTCGTCATATGACTTGCGTTTTGTCACTGTGCCCTCCGATCAGGAAATTGGGGCGGCGAAGGCAAACATCAGCCAGATCACCCCCCCGGCAAGGGCCACCCCAGCGATCCAAGGCCAAATACCGTAACCATCAATGTCTTCCCGTGAATCACGTCCAATCATTGGTCAAACCTTCTCAATTCAGCGCTTCGGGCAACCATAGCGCGATGTGGGGGAACACCATCACAAGGATCAGACCGATGATCTGAAGCGCGATGAACGGAAGAACGGACAGAAAGATTTCCTGAAGAGTCACGTCCTTAGGCGCCACAGATTTCAGCCAGAAACAGGCCGGGCCAAAGGGCGGTGACAGGAAATAGATCTGAATGTTCATGACAAACAGGATGCCGAACCAAACCTTCGCCTGATCCTCTGTCAGGCCAAGTTCGGGGGCCAAGGTCATAACGACTGGTGCGAACACCGGCACGGTGATGAACACAATCGCGATCCATTCCATGAACGTGCCCAAAACCATCAGGATCAGCATCATCACAAGGATCGTGCCCATCGCCGACAAGCCAAGGTCAAGGAACATGGAGCGCATAAAATCGCCACCGCCGACCAAGTTGAAGATACCCACGAACGACACCGCACCCAGCACCAGCCAGATGATCGTCCCAACGGTCGTCATCGACCCAAGCAGCGCGGCCGAGATGACCTCCCACTTGAACTGATTGCGCACGGCGGCCACGAACAAAGACCCGATACAGCCAACCGCCGCGGCCTCTGTCACGCTGGCAATGCCGCCATAGATGGAGCCCATAACGGCCGCGATCAGCAGGATACACAGAAGCACGGCAATCAAGCGATCCTTGGACAGCTTTTGATCCGTCCCGGTGATCTCTGCCACCTCTGCCGCTGTGGGGGCCAACGAAGGGTTTATGTTCACGCGGATCAGCACATAGGACGCATAGAAAAACGCCAGCATGATCCCCGGCGTCGCGCCCGCCATGAACAGATCGCCAATGCCAACCTCGGCCGACAGGCCATAAACGATCATGATGATCGAGGGCGGAATAAGCGTGGCCAAAGCCCCCGACGCACAGATAAGGCCGATCGTCAGCTTGCGGTCATATCCCAGTCGGAACATCTGCGGCAGCGCCACAAGGCCCAGCATCACAATTTCGCCGCCCATAACACCAGACATCGCGGCAAGGATCACCGCAACCACCACGGTCTGCACAGCCACGCCGCCGCGCAGGTTGCCAGCAAAGATCGACATTGCGTCGAACAGGTCTTCTGCAATCCCCGCGCGTTCAAGGATGGAGGCCATAAGAACAAAGAACGGAATGGCCACCAGCGTGTATTTTTCCAGCAACCCAACAGCGTTGGAAGACACAAGAAACAGCCCGCGCGGGCCGAAGAATGTCACCGCCATGATGACCGAAACGATCAGCGTCACGACGCCCAATGGCATCCCCGTCATCATCAGCGCAATCAGCAACACCACCATGATGAGAGAGATCGTTCCAAGGTCATAGGACCGCATATTCAGCGCTTTGGACGGATCCATCGCTTTGCCGATACCCGTAAAAAAGTCCGAGATGGCGGCGGCAAACGAAACATCAAACGCGTGCCCCAACAATGCGGCGCCGAAATAGATGACCATATAAACGGCCACCAATTTCACCGTCATCTTTGCCCAAGCGGCGTTCAGGTGGCGGTGCAAGTTGGTCATCAGCTGCGCCAAGTACAGAAAACCACCCAGCACCATCAGCGTTTTCAAAACCAGCGGCATTGGCGAATTGAACGCGCTGCCCGCCTTTTCAAGTCGCCCAATACTGTCATAAGCGCGGATCGACGCGTCGGTTAGCAGCATATACAGGGCGATAACGCCAACGATCATCGCAAACAGGTCAAGCCGCCACCGGGCGGCTGCGGATACCATGTTGTGAATAACCGTAATGCCGATGTGCCGGTTCTTAAGCGTGATATACCCCGAGGAAAGCATCCACGTGGCCGCGCACAACACCATCACAACTTCGAAGGCCCAATAGGTGGGCGCGTTGAAGACATAGCGCGAAAAAACCTCGAACAGGGTGATCACGGCCGCGACCAGATAGAACGCCGAAATGGCGATGCCCAAGGTGTGGCTAACATGATCGACTGCGGTGTAATTTTCCCGTGAAAGGTCGTTGTCGTCCCCCATAGGTTCTGCGCCAGCGACCTCTAACGGGGCGTCTTCCAGCCCGGTTTCATAACTTTTTGACATGGCAATTTCCCCCTGCCCCGTCGAAACATTTGCGTTCCGTTCAGGTTGCGCACCCGCGCCTGATTTGGCGAATTTTACTGATCTACCTTCGCCTTAAAGGCTGCGGCCTGCATGCCGGACAAACCCGCCCGGCACGCCCTTCTTAGATCAGAACAGACCTGCTTCTTTCATGAAGCTGATGTGCGCCTCATAGGTCTCTTTCGCCAACTCAGAGCCTGCTGCGAAATCCACCCACGCGGCCTCTGCGATGACGCGCAGCTTGTCGCGCTCTTCCTGAGACCAGTCGATGATCGTGATCTCACCTGCGGCGCGGTCACGTGCCACCAGCTTGCGATCCACCAGATCGACGGCGCGGCGCATGTCGTTATAGGCAGCCTCGTACCAGACTTCCAAAATCGTGCGCTCGGCTGGGGTCATGTCGTCCCACGCCAACTGGCTGACGGTGAATTGCAAGATCGGGGTCGAATGGATGCCAGGAAAGATCGGGTACTTGGCAATCTTGTGCATGCCGTTCGCATCGTTATTCGCGTAGGCCGAGTTATCAGCCGCATCGATCACGCCTTTTTCAAGCGCACCATAGGTTTCAGAACCGGGAAGCGATACCGGCGCAGCGCCTGCGCGTTTGAAGACGTCCGATGCCAGACCTTCGGGCGAACGGATTTTCAGGCCGGCCATGTCAGCCACGCCATTGATCGGCACCGATGAAACGAACGCTTCGCGCGCATATGCGCCACAGCCCACCACATGAACACCGGGGAAGTGCGTGTCATGCAGTTTTTGCAGCATTTCCTTGCCGCCACCCTGCGAACAGAAGGTCTGAATCTGATCGGCACTGTCATAACCCGCGATCAAGTCGCCCATCAGCGCAAAACCTGGATCGATACCCGCAAAATAGTTGATCGACGTCAGGTCGCCGTCCAGAATTCCCACGGCAATAGCCTCGGGTGTTTCACGCCGTGGAACCACGGATTCGATCGGCAAAAGCTCAATCGCCAAGCTGCCCCCGGTCATCTCTTCAAGCTTGGGCACCCAGTTTTCATTCAAAAACGCCAGCGTGAAATGGCTAGCGTTTGAGCTGGTCTGAATTTTCAGAGTTTTGTCCGCAGCATTAACCACCCCACCAGTGATTCCCAACGCCGCGGCAAGTGAGATGGCTTTGAATGCACCACCTAAATTATTGAAATTCATTGTATCCTCCCATTTCGAAACAGCGAAGCCCGCCCGTTTTTATCGTGGGCAAATTCTGCGCATATCCAACTAATATATTAGTGGAGAAGTTGTGGCAATCGTGGAGTTTCTTTTTTAAACTTGCGAATCTCACCCCGCCCTTGAAAGCGTGGACACAATGGAAAACACCAACGCGCATACCGTGCTGACAATCGGAAATTTGGTGGCCACGCCTTCGGGACGGTCCGCCGCTTCGCGGGTGTATGATGATCTGCGCCGCCGGATCATCGACCTAGAGATGCCGCCAGACACCATGATTTCGCGCAGCGATCTGACGAAGACATATTCCGTCAGCCAAACCCCCATCCGCGAGGCGCTTCAAAAATTGGAGCGCGATGGCCTGATCGAAATCTTTCCGCAATCCAAAACCGTCGTGGCACGGATTGACGAAAAACAACTGAAGGAAACCCACCTGCTGCGCGTCGCCATCGAAACAGAAATCGTAAAGCGCGCCGCCGAAGAATGCGACAAAGCGGTCATCACGCGGGCCCGCACGTTCGTAAAAATGCAGGGCGCGTTGGCCGGTGACACGACGCAAATGGCAATGTTCAATCAGCTAGACCGGGCCTTTCACGCCACTCTGTTCAACTCTCTCGGAATGGAAGGTTTGCACGAAATGCTGATTGGCCGGTTGGGGCATCTTGCGCGGTGTCAGCGGCTAGAGCTCCCTCGCGAGGGTAAGATGCAGGACATCGTAAAAAGCCACATGGCGATCATTGATGGCATCGAAAAAGGTGATCCCGATCAGGCGGGGAACGCGATGCGGGACCATATCAGCGGCACGATCATGCGTATTTCCAGCCTGCGGGCCGAGTTTCCAGAGTATTTTTCAAACCCCGAATAACCGATGGTGTTCAACAACGTTGAATTTTGTTGAACATTGCGCTATGTTCAACAAAACTTAAATGTGTTGAACATGACCATCGCCCGCCACTCTGCCATTGCCCATGCGGCCTATCACGACCTACTTCGCTCGCTGATGGATGACGCCGTCGCCGATCTGCGCGGAACCCCAACGCGGGTCGAACGCAACGGCAGGGTTTATTGGTACGACAGCTATCGCGTCGGCTCGGATGTCCGAAAACACTATATCGGCGAAGATAGTGACGCATTGCGCGACCGCCTGTCCCGTCATGCCGCGCTAAAGGCCAACCTTGAAACGCGGCGCAGAAGCCGCGCACGTCTGGTACGCCTGCTACGCGCCGAAGGATTCATGAGCCTTGATGCCGCCACCGGCAGCCTGCTGTCAGCCATGGCCGCAGCGGGCGTGTTTCGTCTGGGGGGAACCATCGTCGGCACCCACGCTTTTCGCCTGTACGAGGGGGAGCTTGGCGTGCGCTTTGGCGCTGATCAGGCCGCACAAACCGATGACATCGACATTGCCAGCTTTGAACGCCTGTCCCTTGCCTTGGGGGACGTCACCGCGCCGACGGTCAGTGATGTCCTGACAGATTTTTCCTTTGACCCGGTTCCGGGGTTAGAGCCGGGGAAAACCTGGCGCTGGCGGCAATCACGCGGCGATACGTTGGTCGAATTCCTGACCCCATCGTTTGGCGCAGACGAAGGCCGCCGCCCCCTGCCCGCCTTGGGTGTCGAGGCGCAGGCGCTACATCACCTGAACTATCTGATTGCGGAACCCATCAAGGCCGCGATCCTGTATCGCAGCGGCGTCATGGTCCAAATCCCCCGGCCCGAACGGTTCGCCATCCACAAGCTGATCGTGGCCGACCGGCGCAAGGGGCGGGATGCGCTGAAAGCCTCCAAAGACCGGCGGCAGGCTGGCTTCCTGATCTCTGTCCTTGCCGAAGATCGCCCCGACGATCTGCAAGACGCATATGAAGACGCCCAAAGCCGGGGCCCAAAATGGCGCGAAAGGATCGCAGCCAGTTTGGAACGCATGCCCAATGCAAAAGCTGCGCTTGCAGTTTGACTTTCAGCCCGGTGCTGGCGCACCCATTTCAAAGCCCTGCGCACGCCCAAGCGGGTTTCGCCGCGAAACTCCCCTACCCTAGCAACCTTTCAATATGCTGCATGATGCGACGGGCCGTGTCGGGGTTAACCACCCTGCCCTTCAGGTCGATCCGCAGCTTGTCACCCGAGATCTGAGCGCCAAGCGTACCGCCCTTTTTCAACGCCACCTCGTCCAGCGTTGTCACCTGCTGAGGGCGCCCACCCTTCGATGGGTCACGGTCAGGCGTTACGCCCGTCAGAGCGGCCTCCAGAAGCCGCCATTCGGCTGTGGGGTCCTGTGGGTCGCCCTCGTCCAGTGCCGCGCGTAAGCGGGGCTGCTCCCCGGCCCTCAACGCACCGGCCAGCTTCAGGCCCGCCCGTTCAGTCAACGCAGCGGGAAACCGCAACAAATCGCCCAGCCCTTCGTGGACCACGGCAAAGCTGCGCACTTTTGACCGTTTTGCCTTTGACGCAGCTTGGAACAACGTATCAACCGCAGCCTCGACAGATGGGAACACCCCCTGCCCGACGGACAGAACCGCGATCCGCCCGCGTTCATAATGGCTTAGGTTCGCGCGCACCTCATTCTCTTCGACCATCGAAACATAGGCCGCGGCCCCTGCACCAGCTTCGCGGAGGAACGCCGGGATATTAGCGAACTCTGGATTGGTAGCCGCCAGCTGGCGAAACGCCTGAACCCGCCGGAAGCCCGAGATTAGTCCAAAACCTTCGTCTGTCTGCGTCACCTCGATCGGGCTGCGCAAACCGCGTTGTTTGATTGAGGCCACAAGTTCGGCCATCGCTTCGGCATCTTCAACGATCCGGTCGCGGCGGATGTAATCGGCATCGATCTGATCGAGCGCCACAGGCTGCGCCACCATCCCGGCGGTACTGGCCGCGCGGTAAAGATCGGCATCCGCCTTGTCACGCGCAGCTTCGGCGCGGTCGGTCACGTTTGCCATGCCAGCAAGGGCCGCAGCCTCGCCCGCGACTTGGGCGATGGGCGGCTTCATGGACTTCGTTTCCAACGGTTTCGCGGCGAAACCTTCCTCTAGATCCTGCAGAACCTGCGCATCTGGGGCGGTAAGTCTTTTGCGTTTAGCCATCTTCAGACCCTTCCATATTCACATCGCGCCACCAGCAGCCGATCAAAAGCTCTTTGAATTCAGCATAGGTGCGATCAAAAGTTTCGCGCCCACGGACGTATGTATCGCGGTTAAAATCGCGATAATCCGCTTCGTAAATGCCGTTCACTTGTTCGCCCGCCTGACCGACCAGCGCGGTGTATTCCTGACGATAGGCGTTCATGAAATCACCGAAATAGGCCTGTATAACGTTGGCCATGTCGGTTTGTTGGGCGGCGTCGAACCGGGTGACAATGGCGCGCACTACATCCCACTCGAACTTCATTTCAGGCAAACCCGCCGCGCGCAGGGCCGCGTTTTCACCATCTTCGATCGAGGCGAAGGTGGTATAGAGCATGTCGAAAAACCGGCCGGTGGAGTCGAACTCCAGGTACGACGCGCCAAGGGGCACCAACAGAATATCGGCGGCGGCCAGCGCGTTGATTGTCAGGTAACCAAGGGCAGGGGGCGTATCCAACAGAACGATGTCGTATTCGTCCAACAGCCCTTCGTCGTTCAAGAAGTTGGTCAACCCATCCCACAGCGGCCAACTGCGCAGACCCATCCGCCAAACGGGTATCTGGAATTCCGCCCAGTAAAGGTTCAGCTGCGCGCCGATCAGATCAATATTGGGCCAGTGGGTTTTCTGAATGACGTTTCGCGACGAAACCTGAAGCGCCTCTTGAAGGGTTTCATCCAGCGGCAGTTCGGTCTGACCGCCGGCGCGGCGCACCTCGTTCTCGGCGGTGACGGCTTTCGCGTAATCCTTGGCGATCAGCGGAAAGACTGTGGACCATTCATCTGGCACCTGACCACCCATGATCGAGGTCATAGAGCCCTGGCTATCAAGGTCGATTACCAGCACCTTGTACCCGTCCAACGCCGCGGACATCGCCAAATGTGCGGCGGTGCTGGTTTTGCCCACGCCGCCTTTGAAGTTCGCGACGGCCACGACCTTTGCTTGGGCGTCTTTGGGGCGATAGGGCAGATATTCTTTCGTGCTGACACCCTCACTGGCGAAGTGATGGCGCAGGATCAAAACCTCTTCCAGAGTGAACCACTTCGAACGACCGTCGCCTTCGCCCTGAGGAAGGTCGGGGTTTGATTTCAAAACACGCCGAAGGTGGGCAGGCGCGACAGGGATCAGGTATTTCGTAATCTCCCAAGTCGAGAATTTGCGCAGACGTTTTTTCCCGTCGGGTGCGTAGCCACGTTTGGTCAGATCGTCCCGGCCCTTTGCACAAAACGCCGCGGCTTTAGCGAATCGCCCAGTATCGATAGGGTCAGGCAAACGCGCAGCGGCAGCTTCTGGATCAAGGTTCAGATATGGCGGAAGGGTAGGGGTGGGCGGTTTGCTCATTTCCGGCGCCTTATGATATGTGTGGCGAATTCTGTGATATGGCTATGAATAGCGAACATCACTTTCTAATTCTACTCTGACTGATGCAGTTTTTGAATTCGGAGCGTGAACAGATTGGGTTTCGCCGCGAAACTGTATCTCAGATGAAATAAGACACACCCATAAACTGTTTTATTTATTTAGTTATCTTTCAAGAATTTGGCTTAGAAAAAATATTTTTTTTCAATAGGTTACGTGCTATTGGGGACCTGAATACAGGCGGTTGGGTGCCAATATACGGTCTTAATGGTACCTGCTTACAGGGGCAAAGGTACCTGTAAGCAGGATTGAGGGAACCGATTCGCAGTAGGCCTAAAACCGTCCGAATTTCCGCTGTTTCATGTCGATTTCGGCTGCTTTTACCCCTGAAAACCATCGTTTCGCGCCCCGTTTTGGGCATGAACCTGTGCAAACCGTCGCTTAGGTACCCAGTTACAGGATGCCGAATGGAACCCGAAAAAACTTTCATAAAGGTACCTTTTGTGCGATGACTCGCACCCAGAGCAGACAAGAAAACACAATGGCCCAGGCGACCATAGATCCAGATCAGCTTACCGGCGCGTTGCGTCGCGATACCGTGCGAAAGAATGTCGCCGCGATCCACATAAGTGGCAAGCTGACATTGCTTCAGCGCAAGCTGTCTAATGTGCTGTTGCTGAATGCCTATGACACGCTCACCAGCGCCGCCAGCCACACGATCGACGCGCGGACCTTGGCGATGATGGTCGGCTATAACTCTAACGACATGGACACATTGCGGGCCAGCCTGCGCGCCTTGGCCGAAACCGTGGCCGAATGGGATATGTTGGATGAGGACGGCCGACAGGAATGGGGCGTTTCTTCGTTGCTGTCATTTGCCAAGCTGAAGGCGGGCGTCTGCGAATATGCGTATTCGCCGGCTTTGGCGCAAAAACTGCATGACCCCAAGATTTACGCGCTGATCAATGTGCATATTCAGCGCAATTTTACCTCGGGCCACGGGCTGGCGCTGTATGAGAACTGCTATCGCTTTGTGCGGACTGGTTCGACGGGCTGGTGGACCTTAGAGGTGTTTCGCAAGCTGATGGGTGTTGAGGGCAGCAGCTATTACGAAAGCTACAAGCAACTTAACGCCAAGATCATTAAGCCAGCGGTGGCCGAGGTTAACAAGAACTCCGACATTCTGATCACACCAGAGGTGCGCAAGAAGGGCAGGGCGGTGTCTGACATCCGCTTTCTGATATCTGAAAACCCGCAGCTGGCCATGTTCAACATTGATGACAGCGACGGGTTGCGGAATTCCGATGTCTACAAATCGTTGATAGGGCAGGGGGTGTCGGACCGGCTTGTACGGCAGTGGATTGCCGAGCATGGCGAAGACTATGTCGCCGAAAAGCTGACTTATGTGTCTCAGCAAAAAGACGTGAAATCGCCCGCAAATTACCTGTCGGTGGCAATCCGTGAGGATTATAAACCGCGTGTGGACCCGGAACCCAGCCCAGAGGCGATTGAACAGGCTGAAAAGCGGTGGGTAGAGCAGCAAATCGAAGATCAAGAGTTCGACGCGCGCCAAGCCGAACGTGTCGAACGCGCCCGCAAGTTTGCTATCGTTGCTGATCTGGTCGCGCAGCGAAACCCAACGCAAAGGGATGCCGACAAGCGCCTGTTTGTCGCCTCGTTAGATGACGAGCTTTCGCGGGCAGAGTTTCGCACCTTTGGCTGGACATCTGCATTGAATGCCTCAGCAATCTTCGCGTTCTGGGAAGAGCTTATCCCCGGAGCATTTGACTAGCCGCGCTATAACCCGGCTGCTTTGGTCAGGTTTACGCGAAACTTGTCGCGGCGGCGTTGATATTTCCGGGTCATTTCGGCGGACGCATGGCCAAGCTGTTTCTGAACGTAACGTTCGTCTACTTCCGCGCTGCTTGCCAGACCGGCGCGCAAAGAATGCCCCGAATACAGTGCAAGGCGTTCTTTTTCGGGCAGATCAGGCCGTAGGCCCGCGTCCAAGACCGTTTGTTTGATAAGCCGCGCGACGTGCTTGTCCGACAGGCGGGCGTCCAGCACGTGTTTGTTGTCGCGTGATGTGCGGCGGAATATCGGGCCAAAGTCGATTTTGGAAAAGTGCAGCCATTGTTCCAATGCACGCACCGGGCAAGATTGGTCGCTGCTGCCCCGCCCGATTTCAACCTCGCGCCAGCCGGTTTTACCCCGCAACGTAAGCAGCGCTCCGTTGTCTTCGATCGCCATCCAACCGCCGCTCTCTGGCGTGTCGTCGCGCCCATGATCCAAGCTGACAATTTCCGAACGGCGCAGCCCCCCTGCGTAGCCAACCAACAAAATAGCTCGGTCGCGCAATCCGCGTAGGTCGAAGGTCAGGGTGGCCACCATCGCAAGAATGTCTTCGGTCATCACGGCCTCTTTTTGCAGGGGCGGGCGGGCATGCTTGCGACGAATACCGGCAAGTATCGTGGCGATGTGGCGATCCTTGCGGTTCAGAGTGAACCCGCGCTGTTGATAATGCCAAGAAAGGCCGGACAGTCGCCGCTCGATTGTCGCAACTGAAAGAGCAGCAGAGCCATCGGCCGGCGCCGCACAGTTGGCAATATAAAGCCCGATCAGTTCGGGCGAGGGTGGCAGAGCATTTGCGCCGCGCCTGCGGCACCAACTGGCAAAATGAGCCCAGTCTTTCTTGTAGGCTTTGTTGGTGTTTTCGGCCGTCGATTGTTGAGCATAATCACGGGCGGTTTCCACAAGGCGGTCCAGCGTGCCGGAGCCCGCTAGGTCTGCGGGAACTGTTACGGCGTTGTCGCCTTCCGTGGCAACGTGGGAGGTGTCAGGGTGTGACTTGTCGGTCTTTTGGGCCATATCTTCATATATAATCCTGTTGCGTCCGATAATGCAAAGTTATTGGACATAAATATCTGCAGATATGTGCGGCGGTTATACGCCTATATTTACTCACAAGCGCCGCTAGTGTTTGGCGGAGTTCGCGCGAATACGACCGCCAAAACTGCGGGAAACTTTGGGCACCAACCGATTGCGGCGTCGGATCACCCCTCGGGGGGCAAGCGTTTGATTGCGTCGTGTTTTTGTCAGGAGAGGGACCGCTGCCGGTAGATGATGTGCCGCTTGATCCTCTGGGGGTAGAGCGTTGTTTAGTACGACAAAAAATTTACCTGAACGAAAGGATCGACAACCAGCTAAGCTGGTATGCCTATAAGGCACGAAGCAACAAAAGCGTTTCGCGCATTTTTGTTGTAATGATCGGCACTGGTTATGGCTTGGCCATCCTTTCGGCAGTCGGACAATTGGCCTTTCCGGTTGTGGGCAAAACCATCTTATGGGCGTCCGAGCCACTCCTTGTTCTTGCTGCAAGCCTTTTGGGCTATGCGCAGGCAAAGCGGTATTCAGAGCTTTCAGCGTCTTACAGTTTGACCGCCCTAGAGATTCAAAAGCTAAAGAGCCAGTTCGAAGAAGTTTCCAACGCACGGGAGCTTGCGGAGTTCGTAGCCGAAGCAGAATCTGCGTTCTCTCGGGAACACACCCAATGGATTGCGCGTATTTCTCATAAATAACGGCTCCAATTTATGGGTTCCGTGGGTAAGCCACGGCTTCGCCAACGTCGGCGACAGCCTCAGCCAACTTGGTGACAAGGCATGGCGGCTTTCAATCCAGACCTCAGGTGTTTTCCTGGGTGACAGTCCAGCTTAGGCCGGTAAAGTTCTCGCGGTGGGCGAAGGTCACAAGGTGAGAGTCGATGACGTATTTGGCCAAGATTATTCCTTCGGGGTCTTGTCCAGTCAGGTGAAAAGAAATGCCTTCAGCGTCAGCCTTTATCAGCGCAGGACCCGATGACAATTCGCATTCGCCCTGCTGTGCGTCATAGGTGACATCCACCTTGTGAGAGAAATGTTTGCACAGTTGTTGTAGGTATTTGGACCCATTCGATGTCTTGTAAACTGACTTAGCGGCGTACACGGCAGCCCTTTCCTGAATATTTTTGTCGGATAATGCATTGGTGCCCCCCTGACATCAAGCCGCCATTAAGGCATCAGCCATGCAGAAGAAGGCCGGGTGGTCAGTTGGCATCAAAACCTTGAAACGGGGTCGTTCCGCCGGTTTCTTGTGCCACCGCTAACGCGGCCTGAAGGAGCGCCTTCTGGTCGCCAGCGTTTTGGCCCAGATTGGCGACGGTGGTCATCACGCACGCAATCTCTTGCTGGGCGTCGAATACCGGGACAGCCTGCCCGGTCACATGGGGCAACAGGTGGTTCGACATTTCGGCGTGGCCAGTGGCGCGGATGTTAGCCAGCACGTCGTCATGCGGGGGCGCTCCGCGAAAATGTTCCGGCTGCATTTGCCGCGCCGCATCCACGCGAGCGGCTGGCAAAAAGGCCTGAAACACCAGCCCGCATGCGGTGTTGTCCAGCGGCAGAACATCCCCCAGCGCGACAGAGTTGACCGAGAAAAAGGCGCTGCGATACCAGCGGACCAGCGTGGGGCCGCGCTCTGTCCAGATAGCGACGCCGCCACTGGCAGCACTGTTGCCCGTCAAGCTTTTCATATGGGCGGCAGCAATTTCAACGGGGTCGATGCGGCGCAGGGCGGCGATCCCAACGTTTAGGGCGGCGGGGCCTAGATCGTACAGCCCGCTAACAGGATCTTGCGCGGCCAGCTGTTCCTTCACCAAACTTTGCAGATAGCGGTGCGCGCTGGAGGCACCGGTATCGGTCCGGCGCGCGATCACACCAAGGGCCAGCGGTTCTTCTGCATTGGCGAGGACGTTCAAGAAGCGCGCCGCGATGGCGACCGACTGGATCATACCAGTGCGTTTTTCGGCCGGCTGGCTGTGGTCTGGCGTGGTCTTCTTGGCGTTCATGTGCAGCCTCGGGTTGAGGATTGGGGACGGCTATGCGCTGCTAACGAGCAAGTCACTGAATAATAGGGTCACAGTAACCTAAGAAACCCGCTGACTGGTTGTAAAGTGGAAAGCATTCTGTATAGTGGAATCGCGCCGCCAACAGGCATCGGAACACGTTCCTTTTTCTGTGATGGTGGGACAAACACCGGCAGCAAGCGGAACACGCCAGCCAGCCTTTAAAACTGGTTAGGTGAGAAAATGAAAAAGCGTGCAATCGCGAAGCTGTTGGGCGGTGCCTGCATCGCATCAACACTTGCGCCACTGGCTTTTGCACAAGCCGTCGAAAACCCCGAAACAATCGAACTTGCCCCGATCGTCGTGACGGGCGAAGTTTTCACGCGCAATCTGGATAAGACGGCGACGTCGGTCACCGTGGTGACGGAAGACGAGCTTGAGAACGAGGTTGAAAACGACTCTATAGCAGATGCGATTTTGGACGTGCCCAACGTGCTGTATTCCGCCACTGGCGGGCAGGGGGGTGCGCCAACGATCCGTGGTCAAGACGCAGAGGGGCCGAATTCGGGTGCCAACGCGTTTTTGGGCGGCACCTCGCCCCGCGCGGCGGTTAACGTGGATGGTCACTACCTCAGCTATAACGAGCTGGTCTTCAGCTCGACCTCGGCATGGGATGTCGACAGCATAGAGGTGTTCCGCGGCCCGCAGAATAGTGCGCAGGGTGCGAACAGCATCGCGGGTGCCATCGTGGTGAACACCAAAGACCCGACCTTCGTGCGCGAAGGTGCGGCGCAGCTTCAGTTCGGCTCTAACGACATGAAACGTGCGTCATTGGCCGTTTCGGGCCCGCTGTCGGATCAGGTCGCTGCACGCCTGTCGTTGGATTATTACGGCCGCTCGAATTACATCGACTATACCAACCCAAGCTTCGTCGAAGGCGCGACCAATCTGGACCAAGAGGCCAAGACAGCGCGGTTTAAGCTGCTGTGGCAGCCGACCGACATGCCAGAGCTGGAAGCCAAGCTGACCTTTTCGCACACCGACACAAACCGCCCCACATGGGAGGCCGCGACCGAACCGTTCGAAGATCTGGAAAGTATCGCAAGCGCGAACCCCAGCTGGCGGCAGCGTACCGACACCGCGATTGCCGATGTCAGCTATGACCTGACCGGTGCCGTGACGATCACCAACAAGCTGCAATATTCCGAGATGCTGACCGACCGCGTGACCGAACCGGTAACCAGTGGCACAGCGCAGATCGATCAGACCAATTTGTCCAACGAAACCCGCGTGACCTTTGGTGATGACGTGTCGGTGTTTAGTGGGGTTGCCGGTCTGTACATGTCTGAGACAGAGTCGGACGAAATGCTGAATCTGGGTGCGATGTCTATCTATGACGACACCAAGACCAGCCTGGGCCTGTTTACAGAAATGAACTGGCGCTTTGCCGATCGTTGGACCCTGACAGGTGGTCTGCGGTATCAGCGTGACCGGATTCAACGCGACGGTGTCTCTAGCCTTGCGAACAATGATCTGAACTATGACCAGACGTTCGAAGAATGGCTGCCGAAACTGGCGCTTGCATATGAACTGTCTGACAACACCACCATCGGTGCGCAGGTCAGCAAGGGTTATACCCCGGGCGGCGTTACCCTCAATATTGCGTCGATGGAATACGTGACCTTTGAGAAAGAAACCGCGTTGAACTATGAGCTGTTCGGCCGGGCGCATTTGCTAGAGGATCGGCTGTTCCTGAATGCCAACCTTTTCTACACGGACTATTCCGACGCGCAGCGGTATGTCGTCACAAACCTTCCTGAAAACCTTGGTTATGCGGTTACGGTTAACGCTGAAAAGGCCCGTGCCTATGGGATGGAATTCAGCGCGGATTACATGGCGCGCGATAATCTGCGTCTGACGGGTGGTTTGGGTCTGTTGAAGACCGAGATTAACAAGTTCCGCAGTGCCGCCGCCGATTATCAGGGTAACGAATTCGGGCGTTCCCCGGACTTTACGCTAAGTGTTGGCGCCGAATGGGACATCACGCCGGATCTGCGGTTCAGCGCTCAGGTGAAACATACGGACGGGTACTATTCCGACGACACGAATGACGAGACGACGCAGATCGATGCGTTCACTGTCGCCAATGCGCGGATTGCCTATTCACCGCGCGATAATTTGGAACTGTTCGGGTATGTGAACAACATTTTCGACGATCATTCCGAAACCTATATTCGTCTGACACGCGCACGCCCGGCAAGCTATTACGAAGCGACCACCGTGACCCCGCGTGAATTCGGTCTTGGGCTTAAGGTCAACTTCTGACCTTAACAGCCATGAAGCAAATGACGGCGGGCCAGAAACGGCCCGCTGTTTTCATTTCTGGGCGACCCAATCGGCCACAGCATCCAGCGTGTGTTCGGCGCTGGCCAATGTGGGCGTGGTCACCCGCGCGGAATCAAGGAACAGCACACGACCTTCGCGCGCGGGTTTCAGGAAACGCGCCCACCCCGGCGCGATTTTATCCAACCGGTCGCGGATCGCGGGGGCGTCGCGGGCTTCGTTCATATAGCTGTTCATCACGATCAGCACGTCGGGGTTCAATCGCATAAAAGACTCGGCACTGATGGGTGCGGCGAAGTTAGAGCCCAACCCGTTGATCGCCCCCGCGCCTGTCAGGGTATCGCGGTGCAGGCCCAGATCTTCGATCGCTTGGACCATGCCCGACATCTCTCCGACAAGGTTGATCTGGTCGTGGATGATGACCGCCAGATAGGATTTGCCCTTTGGGTCGAATGGGAGTGCTTCGCGGGTGCGTTCCAGCCGCGCGTCGTATTGCGACCGACGGGTCTCAAACGCATCCTGATGGCCCAAAAGTGCCGCCAGCGCCGCTTGGGTTTCGATGCCGCGCACCCGTCCGGTGCCAGTATTTTGAAGGTACACCGGCGCGACCGAAGACAGGCGCGCTGCCTTGTCGGCATCGTATTCGGTGCCAAGAATAAGATCGGGCTTCAGGGCGCGCAGCTTTTCAAGGTCGATATTGCCGAACGGCCCGATCCCGGCGGGCGGATGCGCGGGGGCACGTTCCCCCAGAACGGTTTGCGGAAAATTCACTGCTGTCATCACTTGGCCATCGTCGCTTCGCCCATAGCTGCCCAGAACCTCAATCCCCAGATCGAACAAGGGTAGGCCCAGCATTGGTTCGTGCAACACCACGATCCGCGTGGACGTATCGGGGATTGTGACCGTCCGGCCAGTGGCATCGGTCACGTCGTGCTGTTGAGGATCAGCTGCGGCGGGAAGCGCCATTAGCAAGGCGCAGAGCAAGGGGAAAAGTCGCATTGCGGTGCCTTTCATGTCGACAAGGAATGGATGCGCAGCGCCCTTAGGCGCAGGGCGATGATGAACAGGGGAACGCCAAGGATTGTTAGGCTTAGCCCGATTGGCAGCGCGGCCTGCACCAGCCCGGCGCGGGTCAGGATATCGGCGCTTATAACAAGCAACCCGCCGGTCATACCCGATAGCAGCAACCGCGCGCGGCCGCTGGCCGGTGACAGAAAGCTGGCCAGATGCGGGGCCATGACGCCCAGAAAGATCAGCGGCCCCACCGCCGTAACCGCAGCTGAATTCAGCAGCACGGCGGCCACCAAAATTGCAGGCTGTGCCCGCGACAGACCCACGCCAAGCGATAAGGCCCGCGGCGCCCCCAGATCCAGCGCCCGCAAAACCGGCCCGGCCAGCCAGATCACCGGCAAGCTAAGCGCGCACCATGGCAGGATGGCAGCGGTGCGCGGCCAACTTGCGCTGAACAGCGATCCCGACATCCAGCTTGCGAGCGCGTAAGAGGTTTCGGGCGGCGCATAAAGGATCAGGATTGACGACACCGACGACAGGACGGTTTCCACCGCAATCCCGATCAACAGGATGGCCAAGCCGCCGGATCTGTCAGTTCCGGCAAGCAGGCCAAGAATGGCTGCAACGCCCAACCCGCCGACCAACGCGGCCAGTGGGATGAATCCCGTTGGGGCATTGGGGGCAAAGACCAGCACCAGCATGATCGTGACCATCGCGCCCTGACTTAGCCCCAGCAGCCCGGGATCGGCCAGCGGATTGCGGGCCAGCGATTGCAACATCGCGCCGGTCACCGCCACGCACCACCCGGCCATGAACCCGATCGCAATGCGTGGGGCGCGGACCTCAATTATCGCAAACAGTTGGTCCCCCGATAACTCGCCACCGGAAAGTGCGCGGACCAGATCGCCAGTGGAAATCTGCGCATGGCCCAGCATCAGCGCGGCAATTGCCAGCATCGCCGCCGTGACAGCCAAACCAACCGCCGCGATTAGGTTGCCCAGCCGTATTTGCAACCCGCTGTTCAGCCGCAGGATACGGCGACCATCAAGGGCGCGTGCGGCCTTCATACTGGCCGCTCCGCGCCGGGGCGCAGATAGACCCGCTTTACGATCACCGCAAAGACCACGCCGCCCAGCAGGTCCAGCACAATACCTGTGTGAAGGATATAAGGGAGGAACAACGTCCGCGCGCCAAGGTCAGCCAACAGGCAAAGCGTTGCACCCATCAGCGCGCAGACTGGCAACAACATCCGCATTGATGCGCCCACCAGCGGGCGGGCGATATGGGGCACCACCAATCCGACAAAACCCACCGGCCCGCAGATCGCCACCGCCGAAGCCGCCGCCAGCGCAACCGCCCCAAGTGCGGCACGTGTGACCAACGCCACACGCACCCCGGCCGAGGCCGCCTTGTCATGGCCAAGCTGGATCAGCGTCAGGGGGCGCGCCAGCACCATAAGCAGCAAAAATGCAAACGCGCCAGCCCACCAAAACGCATACAGCCTGTCGGCATAAACGTGGTTGATATTGCCCGCGATCCATCCCAGCAGGTCCGACCGACGTTGCGGATCGGCCAGAAGCACGGCGTTGGTAACACCCACCAACAGCATTGAAACCAAGGCCCCCGACAGGATCAATGCCAGCCCGCGCGGATCGCGTGACAAACCGGTCAGGCGGGCCACGCCAAAGCTAAGCCAAAACCCAGCCGCCCCACCAGCAAAGGCCGCCAGGCCCTGCGCCCAAAGGCCAAGCCCAAACAGTTGACTGCCCAGAACGACGGCCAGCGCGGCGCCAGCATTGATACCCAGTGTTGCAGGTGCGGCCAGCGGATTTCGTGTTAGCCCTTGCAGCACGACACCCGCCACAGCCATCGCCGCGCCAGCGTATGCCGCAATCAGCGCGCGCGGCAGTCGTTGCAGCCGCAGCACTGTGTGGTCGTAAGAGTCCGGATCAAACCGAAACAGGGCGGCGGCAATATCCGGCAGGGGGATCAAGCTGACCCCAATGGCAAGATGCGCGGCCAATGCGCCGAACAAGGCCAGCATTGCGGCGGCCAAACCGACAAATCGCATGGGGAGCGGTCGGTTCATGGCTGCGCGGGAGCCGAGTCAGGAAGGCAAACAAGCCGTCCGTTGCGTGTGAAAATGTCGGCCTGCATGCCGAAAACCCGCGCCACGTTGTCGGGGGTGATCGTCTCGTCCACAGGCCCCGACGCGGACACGCGCCCGTCGCGCATCAGCACAATGTCATCGGCAAAGGTTGCCGCCAAATTCAGGTCGTGCAGGACGCAGATGACGGTGCGCCCTTGTTGGCGTGCCAGATCGGACATCAACGAAAGCACGGCGTATTGGTGGGTCATGTCGATGTGGTTCACTGGCTCGTCCATCAAGATGCAGGGGGCATCCTGCGCCAGCAACATCGCGATCCACGCCCGCTGACGCTGGCCGCCAGACAGCACGCTCATCCGGCGATGGGCCATGTCTTCCAGACCCACGGCCTTTAACGCGTCTTGAAACAGGCTGCGGTCATCGTCCGAAGGGCCGCCCATCAGGCCATATCGGGCGTGCCCGGCAAGTTCGATGACCTCGCCCACGGTCATGTAATCAGGGCAATGGTTTTCCTGCGGCAAGTAGGCCGCGCGCCGCGCCAAGGTGCGCCGAGGAAGTGTATGTATCGGCGTGCCGTCCAAATTTACGATTCCGCCGTCAACGGGGATCAAACCCATGACCGCGCTTAGCAGCGTTGATTTCCCACAGCCGTTGGGGCCTGCGATGGCGGTGAAACGTCCGGCCTTAAACCGCGCCGACACGCCGTCCAGAACCGGGGTCGCTCCGTACGAGACGGTGACTTCGTTTACATCCAACACCGCGCGTTCCCTACGTTAAAACTTGCCTGCACGGTAAATCATAGTAAAAAGGTCAGCAATTCGAAAATGAGCCGCTGCGGCCCCATGACAGGTGAAAAGGTGCCCTAATGACTGGCAAACTTCGGATCGGTATGTCCCTGTCGCCAACTTGGCTAAGCGGAGAGGCATGGCGCCGCCCCGATAGCGGGGTCAACAATCTGTTTTCACCAGAGTTTTACGTGGATATCGCCCAACGGGCAGAGGCGGCGAAATTAGATTTCGTGTTTCGGCCAGACACGCTGTTCCTGAACCCGGCCGCGCTGGAAACGGGTCCCGGATTTGCCAGCCTTGACCCGACGCTGCTGTTGGCCGCCATCGCGAAAGAAACATCGCATATCGGGCTGCTTTCGACCGTCTCTACGACCTTTTTGCCGCCTTACGTGGTGGCGCGGCAGTTGATGTCGCTGCATTGGCTTAGCGGCGGGCGCGCGGGGTGGAATATTGTCACCGCGCTGGACGGTAATCGCAATTTCGGACAACAACACATGCCGCCCGCCGATCAGCGATATGCCCGCGCGGCAGAATTCACCGAAGTGGTGCGCGCCCTGTGGGACAGTTTCCCCAACGATGCGCTGCGGATTGATCGCGCGGCGGGGCGTTTTGCCGACCCAGCGCAAGTTCAGCCGATCAACCATCAGGGCGCCCATTTCACCGTCGAAGGGCCGCTGAACTTGCCCAGCTATAAAGACGCGCGCGTTCCGTTGGTTCAGGCAGGGGCATCCGGGCCTGGGCGTGATTTCGCGGCCTCAGTTTCGGATGCGATCTTTGCGTCGACCCCTGATATGCAGGCCGCCATTGATCTGCGCAAAGATTTGCGCGACCGCGCCGCGGGCATTGGCCGAAGTGCAGGGGATATTCGGCTGTTACCCGGCCTTAGCCTGTATCTGGCCCCCACCCGGAAAGAGGCGCGCGAATTGTTTCTGGACACGCATGCGCGCAACACCCGTGCACAGCGGATTGCGAATGTGTTGGCAATGACGGGGCTTGATCTAACCGAATGGCCGGGTGATCGCCCGATCACCGCCAAGGACCTGCCGCCCGCCCCGGAAAACCCGCGCAGCCGGACCCATTCGAACCTGCTGCGCCGGATGATAGAGCGTGACGCGCCCACGCCCGATGCACTGTTGGAACGGCCAGAGGTCATCGGTTCGGCCCATTGGCAGGTTATCGGGACTGTTGGTGATGCTGTCGATGCGATCCGCCAATGGGCCGAGGCAGGCGCGATTGACGGGTTTGTCTGTGTGCCCGGCGGGTCAGTGACATCAATGCACCTGTCGCTGGACGAGGTCATACCCGCCCTAAGCGATCTGGGATTGTTCCGCCGCGACTATACCGCCACGACCTTATTGGGGCTCCTGACAGAAGAATAAGGCGCACCAAAGAGGGGGCTTAGGTGTTTGCGAACACAATATGTTCATTTTTCCCCAGTTGCCGATTGGGGGAATTTAAGCACTTTAAGGCCATGAAATTATCCCCTTACGGAGTTTAACGTTATGAAACACCTCGCCCTTGCCGCAGCGCTTGTCGCCGCGACGGCCACTTCCGCCCTTGCAGCGCCTCAGAAATACGTTCTGGACGCAAGCCACAGCCAAGTGATCTTTTCTTACAATCACTTTGGGTTTTCGACCACTCACGGCATGTTCTCGGGCTTTGAGGGCGAAATCATGTTCGATCAGGAAGATCCAGCGGCATCGTCCGTTACGGTTTCCATGCCTGTGAAATCCATGTTTACCGGTTGGGAACAGCGCGACGGTCACTTTATGTCCGAAGACTTTTTCGGCGCGGAAGATACTGATCTGGTTACTTTCACATCGACCAGCATCGAAGTGACAGGCGACAATACCGCCAAAATCACCGGCGATCTGTCGATGAACGATGTGGTGAAATCGGTCGTTCTGGACGCCAAGCTGAACGGCAGCGCCGATCACCCAATGCAGCAAAAACCTTGGGCTGGCTTTGACGCGACGACGACGCTGAAGCGTTCAGATTTCAACCTTGGCGCATTTGCACCAGCGGTAAGCGACGAAGTTGAGGTGATGATTTCGATCGAAGCTGGTCTGGCCGACTAAACCCGCAGTAACCAAACAGCATGAAAGCCGCCCATTACGGGCGGCTTTTTTTGTTAGGTGCGGCCTATTGGGTGCGCACTGCGGTAAGGTTCACGGTTACCTCTACCGGGAAAGCGAGCGAGCTTTCGTCGGCATAGTTATTACCGATAGCAAAGTCGCGCCGATCCAGCGTGGTTTTCCCTGACATGGTTGCGGTGTCACCTTCGATGGTTAAGTCAAACAGCAAGGTCACAGGCATTTCTTGCCCTTTCAGGGTAAGCGTTCCATCGGCGGCATAGCCCGCCTCGTGCGGTTCTATTGTTGCGTTAAAGGTGGCTGTGGCGAAGGTGGCCGCATCAAAGAAATCGGGGCCAAGCGCCTGCGAGGTGACAGACCCCAGTGTCAGGCTTGGGATCGAAATTTCCACCGTTACATCGCCGTGCACGCCGTTGGTGGCCTGTTCGGTAAAATTGATCGCGGCGGTCCAGTCGGTGAACGACCCGTCAACGGTGCTTCCGAATTGGTGTATCTGAATGCCCAGCGTGCCGTCCTGAACCGTCCATCCGCTGTCAACGCTTGCCAGTTGTGGCTGTGCGGTAACTGGATCATCATGGTGCGAGAGGAGGCCCATCGCGGCGCCGATCCCAATTGCCAGAACATAGACAAAAACGGCGGCGATACGCGGGGCGTGATGCGTGGTGTGGGGTGATGTCTGCGGCGCTTCTTTGGTGGCGAACCACATACGTTTCAGTGTCGCGTCACGATCAACAAAATGATGCTTAAGTGCCCCTGCCACATGCAGCAGGATAGACACCAAAAGCACGCGTTCAAAGATGATGTGCAGCGCCGAAAACGTTTCGGCAAGGTTTTCGGATTTGGGGACAAAAGGTAATTCTTGGCCGAAGGGCCACCAAATCGGCGCGAACCCCGTTGTGGCGGCGTGGTGTATCCATCCAGTCAGCGGAACCAGAACCAACGCCGCATAAAGCAGCCAATGCACCATCTCTGCCATAAAGGTTTCTGCGGGTTTGTCGGTGTTTAAAAACCCCGGGCGCGTCTGCGTAAAAGCCCAGAGAATGCGCAGCAGCGCGACAAAAAATACGGTGACACCAAGCGTCTTGTGCAGGGAAAAGAGGAACGCCTTGCGTGCAAGTGCTTCGGATGTGTCAAAGCCCATATCGTTGGCAATGATCCCCAGCGGGATCAGCGTGATGATCAACAGTGCAGTCAGCCAATGAAATGCCTTGGAGACAGAGCCGAACCGCTCATTGGTGTTGGAAAGGGGCATTGTGGGTATCCTCTAAAACCTGAGCACTGGGTACGGGATACGCCTGCAAGAGCAATCCGAAATATACGCACGTAATTTATGCGTATTTAGAGAGTCAGCTGGGGCCCGGTGCCCACCAGCCCAAAACGCGCCTTTAGTCTGCCTGTGCAACGGGGCGGAAATATTCAGGGTATTGCGCGCGCAATATCTCGATGCGGCTGACGGTCTGGCTTAGGTGTTCGCGTATCGCTGCCACAGCTTCGTCGGGGTCATGGGCCTCTAGCGCGGCGATGATGCGTTTGTGGCCGTCCAGAATGCGCCTGATCTTTTGGTTGTCTGGCATATCAAGCCGACGAACCCGGTTCAGGTGGCCCGATTGCGCGCGGATCAACCCATGCAGCCCCGCCTGACCTGCGGCCGACATCATGGCTTGGTGGAACACCTCATCAAGATCTTGGAAGGCGCCCATTTCGTCGGGGTTTTCGGCAAGGGCTTCTTGCATGGCCACGATGGTACGAAGGCGGGCAATCGTCGCGTCGTCAGCGGTTTTCGCCAGAATGCGCACAACCTCAACCTCAACCGCGAGGCGCAGGAAATGTGCTTCGTGGATTTGCCCGGAGTCGATACGCGTGACCAGCGTTTTGGATTGCGGATAGATATCAACCAGCCCTTCGGCCTCTAGCTTTTGCAGGGCGTCGCGCAGTGGCGTTTGGCTGATTTTGTATTCACGGGCCAGTTCACTACGTGACAAGACCGTTTCTGGTGGTAGCTCTAGTGAAATGATGCGTCGGCGCAGTGAATCCAACGTGCGTGCAGAAGCCGATTGATTGCCCGAAGCGACCGGCGCGCCCAAACGGTTAAGGACATCCGCGAAGTTTTCTTGGATCGGCATCTTGGTACGCATCCTTTTTGGGCAAGGCTTATTTTGACCATTGGCGGGAAAAGTTGCAAGCATCGGTAATCTAATATATTAGCGTATAAGATGTAAGGGCGAGGGCATCCGGCTGATCAGGCCAGCTCAAAAAGGGACACCATAGATGATCGAAAATAACGACCTGCAGGCGCGTATTCGTAACGGGCTTTTGTCTTTTCCGGTGACACCATTCGGTTCCGATGGCCGCTTTGCACCCGGCCCGTTTGCCGCACATCTAGAGTGGTTGTCTGCCTATCCTGTCGCCGGGTTGATCGTCGCAGGCGGAACCGGCGAGATGTTTTCGCTTACCCCTTCAGAAATCGTTGATGTCGTGAAAACTGCCAAAGCGGCCTGCCCTGGTCAGCCGATAATCTCGGGCTGTGGCTATGGCACCCAAATGGCGTGCGAGTTGGCCCAAGAGATTGAGGCAGCAGGCGGTGACGGTATCTTGTTGCTTCCCCACTATCTGGTCGGTGCGCCCCAAGACGGAATAGAGGCGCACATCCGCGCCGTCTGTAACGCCACCCGGATGGGCGTGATCGTTTATAACCGTGGCCAGTCCCGGGTTTCGGCACAGACCATCGCGCGTTTGGCCGACGATTGCCCGAACCTGATCGGGTTTAAGGATGGCACAGGTGACATCGATACCGTGCGCCGGGTGACGCTGAAGATGGGTGATCGGTTGTCGTATATCGGCGGAATGCCGACGCACGAATTGTTCGCTCAGGCGTATCGCGGGGCAGGGATGCCCACCTATTCGTCGGCGGTGTTCAACTTTGTGCCCGAAACGGCGTTGAAGTTTCACAAGGCTTTCACCGAAAGCGATGATGCAACCTGCGAAAAAATGCTGGCAGATTTCTATTATCCATTCGCGGAAATTCGCGACCGCAAAACGGGTTATGCCGTTTCCGCGATTAAGGCGGGCGTTCGGTTGCGAGGCTTTGAAACTGGTCCAGTGCGCAGCCCGCTGACTGATCTGACTGACGAAGAGGTTGAGATGATGCAGGAGCTGATCAAAGGGGTCGCCTAGAGCTGCGGCCAGAGCTAAAAGGCGCTGCCCACGGCAGCTTATCGATGGATAACAAGCCGATATGTCGCGGTTTTTTAAGGAAAATGATCGCGTGTGCTTGACCGTTGAAACGGCCGTTTGAATACCTAGCGACTTGGATTTTTCGTGCAGGGCCACACAGTCAAAGGCTGTTGTTGGGCGAAATAATTTCAATGAAAACAGATTATTAGAAGGTTATGACCGTGCCCAATGGTGGCGATATTCGCGCATTTCTTATCGGCCTTGTAAGTGTCGCAAAAGGCGGCTCTGGCGTCGTTTGTGGCCCTTATGGGGAATGTCAGCGTTGAATTCCCGCCATTGACCCCTGATCTTTAGGATGTAGAACGATGAACTCTGATACGGGCATCGTATTCAGTGTACGGCCCTTGCAGCCATGGGGGAGGACCCTTCTTGCTTGATTTGACACTTGTTCGCTCTGCGTTGGAAGACGCGTATGACCTTACGCCATCCACAAAGTTGGCTGAAAGCATGTCGGATATATATGCGCGCATGAACCGTGTGGTGACGCCACCGGATTTTGCCCTGTATGCCCCCTATATTGCTGCGATCAATAAGCTGAAGAAAGAACGTGGCGCGGCCATTCTGGCGCATAACTACATGACGCCGGAAATCTATCACGGGATTTCGGATGTCGCCGGCGACAGCTTGCAGCTGGCCATCAAAGCGACCGAGGTCGAGGCGGACATCATCGTGCAATGCGGTGTGCATTTCATGGCCGAAACCTCCAAGATTCTGAACCCGTCGAAAACAGTTCTGATGCCAGATATGGATGCGGGCTGTTCGCTGGCTGAAAGCATCACCGCCGACGGGATCGCCGAGATGCGCGCGAAATACCCCGGCGCGCCGGTTGTGTCCTATGTGAACACCACGGCCGAGGTGAAAGCCGCGTCTGACATTTGTTGCACGTCGTCCAACGCGGCGCAGATCGTTGCGGCGCAGGAAAGCGATACCGTGATCATGACCCCGGATCAGTATCTGGCGCAAAACGTGGCCAAGGACGTTCCGCAAAAGCGCGTGGTTTGGTGGGAAGGCTCGTGCATCGTGCACGAACAATACACCCCCCAAGATTTGCGCGAATTCCGCGAATGGAACCCCGGCACGCGTATCATCGCACACCCCGAATGCCCGCCCGATGTCGTGGCCGAGGCTGACTTTTCCGGCTCTACCAGTGGGATCATCAAATACGTAACCGACGAACTGCCTGAAAAGGCGATGTTGGTGACCGAATGTTCGATGGCCTCAAATATCGCGGATGCTTTGCCGCAGGTCGATTTTGTCGGTCCATGCAACATGTGCCCGTACATGAAAAAGATCACGCTGGAAAAGGTGCTGTATTCCCTGCACACCATGACCGGTCAGGTCGAAGTGGACGCGGCGGTTGCCGAAAAAGCCCGGCTTTCCGTGCGGCGTATGATCGACCTTTCCAAAAAGCTGGGGCTGTAAGAGCATCATGCAAGAACAGACCACCGACCGGGTGGTGATTGTTGGCGCGGGCCTTGGCGCGCTTTATGCGGCGCTGTCGCTTGCGCCACGTCCCGTCGTTATGATCTCGCCCGAATTGCTGGGCGAAGGGGCAAGCTCCGCTTGGGCACAAGGTGGCGTTGCAGCCGCGATGGATGAACGCGACAGCCATGAGGCGCACGCCCGTGACACAGTGATCGCCGGGGCCGGAACGGTTAATCCCGTCGTGGCCGAAGCAGTCACATCCGAAGCGCGCGCGCATATCCTTAATCTGACGACGCTTGGCACCCCGTTTGATCGTACCGATGATGGGCAATACGTGATGTCGCGCGAAGCGGCGCACAGCTTTGCCCGTGTCGTGCGGGTGCAGGGCGATCAGGCCGGTGCTGAAATCATGCGGGCGTTGATTGCCCAAGTGCGCGAAACGCCTTCGATCCAAGTGCTGGAAGGCACGATGGCCGTTGGGCTGGATGTTGCGGACGGTAAGATCACCGGGGTGAAGGTTGCCAGTTCCGGCGACGAACGATCAGCCCCCTTTATGCTGCGCGGGGCGGCATATCTGCTGGCCGGTGGTGGTTCTGGGGGGCTTTACGCGCTGACCACGAACCCGTTGCGGATACGCGGTCAGGTGATCGGCATGGCCGCGCGCGCCGGTGCTGTGATTGCCGATGCCGAATTTGTACAGTTTCACCCGACAGCCATGGCCACCGGCGATGACCCGGCCCCCTTGGCGACCGAAGCATTGCGCGGCGAAGGCGCGACCTTGGTCAACGGCGATGGCGTGCGCTTCATGACAGAGGTCCACCCCGACGCCGAACTTGCCCCACGCGATATCGTTGCGCGCAGCATCTATGCCCAAACGCAGGCTGGCAATGCGCCAGCGCTTGATACGCGCGACGCAATCGGCGCGGCGATTTTGACAGATTTCCCATCTGTGGCGCAGTCGTGCGCCAAAGCGGGGATCGACCCGGTGACACAGACGATCCCGGTTGCAGCGGCTGCGCATTACCACATGGGCGGCATTGCTACCGATGGCGAAGGGCGTGCGAGCCTTGGCAATCTTTGGGTCTGTGGCGAGGCAGCCTCGACCGGGTTGCATGGGGCGAACCGGCTTGCGTCGAACGGCCTGCTAGAGGCGCTGGTCTATGCCCGCCGCGCGGCGATTTCGATTGCGGAAGGTTTGGGCCCGATAACGGACGCGGCAATGGTTGCCTATACCGACGCGCCCGGCGGTATCGCTCCGCGTGCCGATCTGGTGGCAGAGCTGCGCCAGACGATGACCAACTGCGTTGGCGTTGTGCGGGATGCAACCGGCCTGAAAAAAGCACTGGCCCGGATCACGGCGATTGAGGCCGCACAGCCTGATTGCCAGAACCTGTTGAACATGACGGCCACCGCAACGCTGATCACCGCCGCCGCCTTGGTGCGCGAAGAAAGCCGTGGCGCCCATTACCGCGCTGATTTTCCCGACCTGAACGGCGAAGAAGGCGAACGTTCGCGCCTGACCTTGGACGAAGCGCTGGCCATCCGCACACGATTTGCACAGGAGTAATCCATGAACTCTCGTCTTCCTGATCTGGTGCTGGAACCTATGGTTCGCAACGCCTTGGCCGAGGATCTGGGCACCTATGGTGACATCACGACCCGCACGGTTATTCCCGGTGACACGCAATACAAGGCCCGCATCAACGCGCGCGAGGCTGGCGTTGTATCGGGCATGCAAATCGCGCGGATTGCGTTTCATTTGATGGATGCGTCGCTAAAGCTGGAAACGCTTATCGACGATGGCGAACCCTGCAAGCCCGGTGATGTGTTGATGACGATCGAAGGCTCCGCCGCCTCGATCCTGTCGGCCGAACGGGTGGCGTTGAACTTTGCCGGGCGTTTGACGGGTATCGCCAGCCTGACGGCCCAATACGTGGAACTGACCAAGGGCACCGATGCCCGCGTGACCTGCACCCGCAAAACGACGCCGGGGCTGCGGATCGTGGAAAAACAGGCTGTGCTGCATGGCGGTGGGTTCAATCACCGCTTTTCGCTGTCTGACGCGATCATGATCAAAGACAACCACATCGCGGCGGCGGGCGGCATTGCCCCTGCACTGGCTGCGGTGAAGGCCAAAGCCTCGCACATGATGCGGGTCGAGATTGAGGTCGATCGGCTGGACCAATTGGCCGAGGTTCTGAAAATCGGCGGTGCCGACGTGGTGCTGTTGGACAACATGAGCTGCGATCAGATGCGCGAGGCCGTCGCGATGAACGACGGCAGCGTGGTGCTGGAAGCGTCGGGCAACATCACCCTAACCCGCATTGCCGAAGTCGCGGCGACGGGGGTCAGCTATATCTCGTCCGGGGCGTTGACCCATTCGGCGGGCTGCATCGACTTGGGTCTGGATTTTTAATCCCTCAAATCCATGCCGACGCCTGTGACTAGTCGATCCGCTTAAGTTCGTTCGTGAACCGCTTTGCATTCGCCACATAATTTGTGGCGGATGCTTTCAGCCCGGCAATCGCTGCGTCATCAAGTGCCCGCACAACCTTGGCCGGAGAGCCGATAACAAGCGAGCCGTCGGGAATCTCTTTCCCTTCGGTCACCAACGCGCCCGCGCCGATCAGGCAGTTCCGCCCGATCTTTGCGCCGTTCAGAACGGTTGCGCCCATGCCGATCAATGTATTGTCGCCAATCGTGCAGCCGTGGACGATGGCACGATGCCCAATGGTGACGTTTTCGCCGATCTGGGCTGGAAAGCCGGGATCGGCGTGTACCATCGCGTGTTCCTGCACATTGGTACGCGCGCCGATCGTTAAACGTTCATTGTCGCCACGAAGGACGGCGCCAAACCATATGCCGACACCTTCGCCCAGATGAACATCACCGACGACATGCGCCGCCGGTGCCACCCAGAAATCGCCGTTTTGGGGTGTGTTCGGGACTTTGTCGCCAAGTTCATAGAGCGCCATCAAAGCCCCCCAAGAAACGCATCAATGCCCGCTTGCGCGACCTCTTGATCCTGCCCCGGTGTGCCAGAACTGACGCCGATGCCGCCCACGACGTCGCCCTCAACGATCACAGGCAGGCCACCGCCCACCACCATCAGCCGCCCGCCAATGGCCGCGGCAATGCCATAGGCGGGCGCGCCCGGCTGGCTGGCGGCACCATATTCGTGGGTCGCCTTTTTCGCGCCCGACGCGGTGAAGCTTTTATCAATCGCGATGGTGGAAGAGGTGACTTTGCCCCCGTCCATCCGTTCAAATGCAATCAGGTTGCCGCCCTCGTCGGTGATGGCGATGCACATCGGCACGCCAATCTCATCGGCCTTCACGCGGGCCCCTGCGATCAGAACACGGGCATCCGCGACGTCGAGCCGTTTGATTGTAATCACTGTCGTCTCCTTAAGATGCTTTGGCGGCGCGGCGTGCGGCGTGCAGCAATGGTTCGGTATAGCCCGAGGGCTGTTCGGCCCCCTTGAAGATCAGATCCCGCGCGGCCTGAAACGCAACGCCATCAAAGCCGGGGGCCATGGGCGTGTATTCCGGATCACCGGCGTTTTGCGCATCGACCTTGGGGGCCATGCGGCGCAGGCTTGCCTCGATCTCGTCGGCGGAACAGATGCCGTGAAGCAACCAGTTCGCCAGATATTGCGATGAAATGCGCAGGGTGGCGCGGTCTTCCATCAGGGCGACATCATTGATGTCAGGTACCTTGGAACAGCCGACGCCTTGATCGACCCAACGCACCACATAGCCAAGGATGGATTGGCAAGAGTTATCCAACTCTCGCTGCACCTCCTCATCCGACAGGTTGCGCCCGAACATCAGGGGCGGGGTCAACAGCGCATCACGCGATGCCACCTCGCGGGTTTTCAGCTTTTCCTGCAGGGCGGGCACATCAACGTGGTGGTAATGCGTGGCGTGCAGCGTGGCGGCCGTAGGAGAAGGGACCCAAGCCGTGTTCGCACCAGCGTTCGGGTGGCCGATCTTAACGTCCAGCATTTCGGCCATGTCATCGGGTTTGGCCCACATGCCTTTGCCGATCTGCCCCTTGCCCGCCATCCCGGCGGCAAGACCGGCATCGACATTGCCATCCTCATAGGCAGACAGCCACACGGCGTCCTTCATCTCTCCCTTCGGGTTCACCGGGCCTGCTTGCATCGAAGTGTGGATTTCATCCCCCGTGCGATCAAGGAAGCCGGTGTTGATGAACACACAGCGGTTCTTAACGGCGGCGATACAAGCCAACAGGTTGGCCGAGGTGCGACGCTCTTCGTCCATCACGCCAAGTTTGACGGTATAACGAGGCAGGCCAAGAATATCTTCGACCCGGCCATAAAGCGTGTCAGCGAAGGCGACTTCTTCGGGGCCGTGCATCTTTGGCTTCACGATATAGATCGACCCCGCACGGGAGTTGCGGTTTTCAGCCCGTTTCAGATCATGCATCGCGGCGGCGACCGTGACGGCGGCGTCCAGCATCCCTTCGGGCGTTTCCTGACCGTCCAACAGCACGGCGTCTGTCGTCATCAGGTGGCCAACATTGCGGGCCAACAGAACGGCGCGGCCGGGGTGGGTAACAGGCTGCCCCTGTGGGTCAAGATAGCTGACATCGGGGTTCAGGCGGCGGGTCATGGTCTTGCCGCCCTTGATGAATGTCTCTGTCAGGTCGCCTTTCATCAGGCCAAGCCAGTTGGCATAAACCGTGCATTTGTCTTCGGCATCGACGGCAGCTACGGAATCTTCGCAGTCTTGGATCGCGGTCAGTGCGCTTTCCAGGCGAATGTCGGAAATGCCCGCCGGATCGTCCTTGCCAATTGCCGAGCTGCGGTCAACCACAACCTCAATCAACAGATCGTGGACGCGCAGCATGATGTTGCCGCCCTCGGTATAGCCGGCAAGCTGCGCGGGGTTGGCCAAACCAGTCTCTAACCCGGCGGTGGTGACGAATAGCGCACCGTTGCGTACAGCCATTTCGGTAACGCCGGACCAGCTGCCACCGGCCAAAGGAGCGACCTTATCCAGATGCGCGCGCGCCCATGCGATAACTTTTGCGCCGCGCGCGGCGTCATAGCCGGGGCCGGTTGCGCTGCCCTCGATCGCGTCGGTGCCGTATAGCGCGTCGTAAAGGGAACCCCACCGCGCGTTGGTCGCGTTCAACGCAAAGCGCGCGTTCATCACGGGCACAACAAGCTGCGGGCCGGCGATGGTGGCAATCTCGGCATCTACGTTTTGGGTGTCGATTGTGAATGGGGCCGGATCGGGTACCAGATAGCCAATTTCCGTCAGGAAACTGCGGTAGGCGGCGGCGTCGAACGGTTGGCCCTTACGGTCCAGATGCCAAGCATCAATTTGGCCCTGAAGGGTTTCACGCTTTTTCAGCAGCGCTGCGTTCACCGGCATCAGGTCGCGCAACAGCGCGGCGTAGCCATCCCAGAATGCATCGGGGCTGACATCAATCAGCATCTCGTTTTCGATCAACGCGGCCAGCGGGGCGGCCACTGACAGGCCGCTGCGATTCACATATTGGGTCATGGAATCCTCCTTCATTTGACGGTGTCTTAGCGTGATGGCACAAGGAACGTCACTTTTGGAAAAATGTTTTTCACGATGTGGAAAGCTGAGGCACCATGGCACAAACCGAAGGCGTACAATCCGTTGCGCGGGCGCTAACCCTGTTAAAGATGCTGTCGCAGGCCGATGATGGGATGCGGGTCAGTGATATTGCGCGATCCTCGGGGCTTGCGGTTTCGACGGCGCATCGGTTGCTTACCACGTTGGAAATGCATGGTTTTGCGCAGTTTGAGCCCGACACCGCCCTGTGGCATGTCGGGCGCGAGGCATTTGCCGTTGGCGCGGCTTTCGGGCGGCGGCGCAATTTCGTGGCACCCGCCCTGCCATTCCTGCGCCGATTGCGGGATGTGACCCGCGAAACCGCGAACCTTGGAATCTTGGATCACGATCAGCTTGTCACCATAAGCCAGGTGGAAAGCCGCGAGATTATGCGTGCCATCTCGCCGCCCGGGGGGCGGGTTCCGGTGTTCTGTTCGGGCATGGGCAAGGCCATTCTGGCCACGTGGGAGGATGCGGATATTCGCGCGTTGGCCAGCCGCGTTGGCATGCCCGCGATGACGTCAAAAAGCCTGCGGACGGTGGACGATGCGCTGGCCGATATCGCCCTGACCCGCAGCCGGGGCTACGCCATTGATGACGAGGAACACGTGATCGGCCTGCGCTGTATCGCGGCGGTCGTCTGGTCTGCGCAGGCAGAGGCGGCGTGCGCGATTTCCGTGTCGGGCCTGACCGCGCGGCTTACGGATGATCGCATTGACGCCATCGGTCTGCACGTGGCCCAAGCGGCGCAGGAATTGACCGATACCCTGGGTGGTCGGGCGCCGGTTACGCCATCAAATCCAGCCCCTTACGATCCTTAAGGGTTTGCAGGACGATTTCAGACCGGACATGCGCGACCTGCGGGTGGGGCAGCAGTTTTTTGTGGATGAAGTCGGCGAAAGCCTCCAAATCACGGACACGGATGTCCAACACATAGTCGGCATCCCCCGCCACCGAAAACGCGGACCTGACTTGCGGGTGGGCTTGGATGAACTGGGAAAAGTCATCTTCTTGCCCATGGCTGCGCAGGTTCACGCGGGTGATTGCGCGCAGGCCAAAGCCCAGTTTGGTGGCGCTTAATCGGGCAGAGTACCCTTCGATCAGCCCGGCGTCCTCAAGCGCGGTCCGACGGCGCGAGCATTGAGAGGCGGACAGGTTCACCACCTCGGCCAAGGCGGCGTTGGTCATTGACCCGTCACGTTGAAGTGCGTCCAGAATCGCGTGGTCAAAGCTATCTATGCGCATTTTGTGCATCCTGTGGGTGTTTGCTGAAAATATCGTGCAAATATGCGGCCCGCGCGCCTTGCTTTGCAACCCCCGTGCAGTCCTTTACTGCGATAAAGCAAAAAACGCACGAACACGGAGGAAAGACATGGGCCCGTTCCCGCACAACGCCCCAAAGGCGCAGATCAGCGACGCGAACCCCGCCGGCACCGACGGCTTCGAATTTGTCGAATTCGCGCATCCCGACCCCAGGGTCTTGGATACGCTATTCCGCCAGATGGGTTATGTTCCCGTGGCCAAGCACAAGTCCAAAGACATCACGCTGTATCGGCAGGGCGACATCAACTATTTGCTGAATGCCGAGCCTGACTCTCACGGTGCGCAATTTGTCGAAGATCACGGCCCCTGCGCCCCGGCGATGGCGTGGCGTGTGGTGGATGCACAGGTTGCACTGAAACGCGCGGTCGATCTGGGCGCGACGGAATACACCGGCCCCGGCAAATCCATCGACGCCCCTGCGGTGGTCGGGATCGGCGGGTCGCTTTTGTATTTCATCGACACCTATGGCGGTGACGAGTCCTGCTATGAAAATGATTTTGAGTGGCTGGGCGAACCGAACCCCCGCCCGGTTGGCTTTGGGTTCTATTACCTCGATCACCTGACGCATAACGTGATCCGCGGGAACATGGACACCTGGTACAAGTTCTATTCCGAAACCTTCAATTTCCGCGAGATCAAGTATTTCGACATCAAGGGCAAACAGACCGGCCTTGTGTCACGTGCGCTGACCTCGCCGGATGGGAAAATCCGTATTCCGATCAACGAAAGCACCGACGATCACAGCCAGATCGAAGAGTACCTGCGCGAATATAAGGGCGAGGGGATTCAGCATATCGCGGTGGCCTCCAATGACATCTATGGCTCAACCGACCGGATTGCGGATGCGGGCATGGAATTTATGCCCGGCCCTCCCGCCACCTATTACGAGATGAGCCATAAGCGCGTGAAGGGCCATGAAGAGCCTATCGACCGCATGAAAAAGCGGGGCATCCTGATTGATGGCGAAGGCGTCGTTGGTGGTGGTGAAACGCGGATTCTGCTTCAGATATTCTCTAAAACCGTCATCGGCCCGATCTTTTTCGAATTCATTCAGCGCAAAGGCGATGATGGTTTTGGCGAAGGTAACTTCCGCGCGCTGTTTGAATCGATCGAAGAAGATCAGATCAGGCGCGGCGTGCTGAAAGCCGAACCCGCAGAATGAGTTGGACAGATTATTCCACGGCCCCTCCTGCAGGGACCGTGGTTTGCAGCGCGGACGACGTGAACGGCGCGATCACCCGGACCGTCACAACGCCGCGCGGTGAATTTCCCGTTCTGTTGGTGCGCGTGGGGCAGGGGATAAAGGCCTATGTCAACGCTTGCCCCCACCAATATCTGCCGCTGGATTACCGGGGTAATCAGCTTCTTTCGGCGGATGGAACGAAACTGTTGTGTACCGCTCATGGCGCGGTGTTCGACAAAGAGGATGGCGCGCCCGTCGCGGGGGCCGATTGTGGGCTGGACGCGGTGCCGGTTGCGGTGGTCGATGATCAGGTGGTCATCGCTTAGCGGCTGTTGATTGTCTTGGCGGCGTGCCACTGGCCGTTGTTTACGGCATCGGTCACCAGCCTTTGGGTCAGCTCGGTTATCGTTTCGCTTAGCTGGGTTGGCTCTGCCCCTGCGGGGGTGACCATGTACAAGGTGCGCAAGGGGCGCGGGTCTAGAATAGGGCGGGCGTTCAATTGGCCGCTTTCCAACAGTTCCGATACCAATACTTTGGGTGCCAAGGTGCACCCCAGCCGTTCGGTCAGCGCGCTTTGCGTGGCGGCGATTGATGCCACTTGGATTTGCGCCTTTTCCTCTAACGTTGCCAAAATGCCGGGCTTGTCGACCAAGGCCCGCGACAGCACGCCACTTTGCAGAATAAAGAGCGGTAGCTGGGTCATCTCATCCCACGTGATTGGCGACTGAGTGGCCCCGATGATCGACTGATGGCCCATGCAAAACAGCTCTTCCTCTAACAGGGCTACGCGTTCTGTGCGGGGGTCTTGGGGTGGGTTAAAGATAAGCGCGAGTTGGATTTCACGATTGGTCAGGGTGGCATAGGTGACACCTGAAAGCCCTTCGCGCAACAACAGGCGAACCTTTGGATATTGCTCTGACACGCTGCGCATCAGGCTGGCGCCGATGACCTTGATCACGGAATAGGGCATCCCGATTGCAAAATGACCCGAGATTTCAGATTGCCCATATTTGACATCGCTGATCGCGGCATCCACGGCACTTAGTATCCCGTTCGCATGATCCAACAGCTTGATCCCGGCCGCCGTTGGCACCATCCCGCGCGGTTTTCGTACAAAGAGTTTTGTCTCTAACTCTGCTTCCAGATTGGCGATGTGATGACTGATTGCTGACGTCGCGACGTTACAGTGATCAGCCGCGTGCGACAGGTTTTTGAACCGGCAAACGGTCGCGAAATATCTAAGCTGTCTGGCGTCCATTTTGCTTTCGAAATTTTAGAATGATATTTTCAATATGTTGTAATTTTATGTCCGCTGTGAATCAAGCAGGATCGCCCCAACAAGAATTCTGAGGGGGAAAACATGCCCGTTGATTTACCGCTTTCCGGTGTCCGTGTGGTTGAGATGAGCCATATGATCATGGGGCCGTCTTGTGGGATGTTCCTTGGGTTTCTGGGCGCCGAGGTGATCAAGGTAGAACCGCCAGAGGGTGACAAAACGCGTAACTTAACCGGCATGGGCGCGGGGTTTTTTCCGACTTTCAACCGGGGCAAAAAATCCGTCACGCTTGATTTGAAAGCCGACGAAGGGCGCGACACGCTGAAGGCATTGTTGGCGACGGCAGACGTGTTTGTTGAAAACTTCCGCGACATTTCGTTGGCGAAGATGGGCTTTGCCCCGGACAAGCTGCGCCAAGCATTTCCAAGTTTGATTGTGGCGTCCTGCAAGGGGTTCCTTCACGGCCCATATGAAAACCGGACAGCAATGGACGAGGTCGTCCAGATGATGACCGGTATGGCGCATATGACGGGCCCAACGGGGCGACCGCTGCGCATTGGGTCATCTGCAAATGACATCATGGGCGGCCTGTTCGGTGCGTTTTCGGTTTTGGCGGCGTTGATACAGCGACAGCGCACACGCGAAGGCGCGGCCCTTAGGGTTGGCCTGTTTGAGAACTGTCTGCTGCTGGTTGCGCAGCACATGGTGCAGTTTGATATCGAAGGAACCGAAGCGCCTCCCATGCCAGAGCGTGAATTTTCCTGGCCCGTCTATGACATCTTCAAAACCGCTGAAGGTCGCCCAATTTTTATTGGCGCGGTGACAGAGGGGCAGTGGGCCAAGCTTTGCGATGTGTTGGGCTTGGATCAATTGTTGGCTGATGCGCGCCTTCAGACGCGAGTTGATCAGATTGCGGCGCGCGATTGGACCCTTCCAATCATTGAAAAAGCGGTCGCTGGGCGTGGTTATGACGACCTGCTTGACGCGTTTGAACAAACCGGCATTCCGTTTTCCCCCATCGCCCGCCCGAAAGAGATGTATGACGACCCGCATGTGAACCGCGAAGGCGGGCTGTTCACCTCGCATTACGCGGATAAGAAGGATTTCCGCGCACCGGGGCTTCCCATCGAAATGAATGGCCGTCCGATGGTGGCGGAAAACGTGGATCTGCCCAGTGTTGGCCAGCACACGGATGAAATACTTGGCGCATTGCTGACAAAGGCGGTGTGACGATGGGCGGTGTGTTTAAGCCATACCCGACCGGCACAATCGCGTTGCGAGAGGTCGGCCTGCGTGACGGGTTGCAGCTGACAAAGTCTTATCCTTCGACGGCGGCAAAAAGGGACTGGATCGCACAAGAATACGCCGCGGGTTTGCGCCATTTTGAGGTGGGCTCGTTCCTTCCGCCATCCCGGACGCCTCAGTTCGCTGATGTGCGCGACGTCATCGATGCGGTGAATTCACACCCCCAAGCACACGGTGTTGCACTGGCGCTGAACGAACGGGGCGCAACGGATGCCTTGGCTACGGAGGTGCAGGAAATCACGGTCGTGATCTCGGCCTCTGCGGCCCATAACGAAGCCAACGTGCGCCGGTCGCAGGAACAAAGTTTGCACGAAATCGCGAATGTTGTGCGCCTGCGCGATGAAAGCGACCGTGACCCGATTATCAACGTCGGGATTGCGATGGCGTTTGGCTGTTCGATTTCCGGTGATGTGGCCGAAGACGACGTGATGCGTTTGGTCGATCAATGTATGGGCGCAGGCGCTGATATGGTGGGGCTTGCCGATACGGTGGGATACGCAGGGCCGCGCCAGATAGAGAGGCTGTGTAAACGCATGGCCTCCCGGTTCGGGGATGCGCCCTATGTGATGCATTTGCACGACACGCGCGGGCTTGGCTTGGCCAATGCGTCGGCGGCGTTGGATGCGGGGTGCCGGGTGTTCGACGCCTCGCTTGCGGGTTTGGGCGGGTGCCCCTTTGCGCCGGGTGCGACCGGAAACATCGTTTTAGAAGATTTGATATTTTTGGCGGAAACCAAGGGGTTCGCCACGGGGATCGACCTGAACACGGTCGTCAAAGCGCGCGCCATCCTGCAAGAGGAGATGCCGGACGAAGCGCTGCACGGGGCGATTGCCCAATCAGGGGTGCCAAGAACCTCTGGCTGGCGCGCTTAACGCGCCACGAAACACGCGATACCAATGGGAGGAAACCAATGAAACACACAGTAATGTCCGCAGCGCTTGCGACTGTTCTGTCCGTATCCGGCGCGGCGGCGGCAACGCCAATGCGATGCAGTCACCAACTGCCGCCGTCACATGCCATCGCTCAGGTCGTTGACCGCTGGGCCGCAGAAGTAGAGACGCTTTCGAATAACGAGATCGACGTTCAGATTTTGGGGCAGACAGTTTGGTCGGCGCCAAGGAAAACATCATCGCCACGGCCAAAGGTGATGTCGAATGCGCGTTTTCGGTACAGTTTCAGTGGGGTAAGACGCTTCCGATCATGACGGTCACAACCGCGCCCTATGCGTTTGCTGATATGAACATCTGGCGCAATTGGCACGATTCCGAGGCTGCAGCGTTCTTGGGTGAAAAGCTGGAACAGAAGGGTGTGAAGAACGTTGTATGGATGTTCCAAACCAACAGTTCTGTTTTCACGTCCAATGACAAATTCCTGAAAACCCCGGACGATTTTAAGGGCATGAAAATTCGTGGCCTTGTGCCTGCTTTCAACGCTTCGCTTGATGCGCTTGGGGCCGCGCCGGTTTCGATGTCGGGATCCGAAGTGTATCAGGGCTTGGCGACTGGCGTGATTGATGGCGGCCTAACGGGCGTGGACGCGGCTATTTCGCGCAAATATTACGAGGTACAGGATCATTTTTCCGTCGTTCCGGTGATTTCGGTTTATTTCCACGGATACCTGAACCCGAAATTTTACGCCGGCCTGTCGGATACAGCGAAGGCGGCGCTTGACGATGCCGGGCGCAAAGCCGCGCTTTGGGCGATTGACGCAGCCGAGGAAAACGCGAAATCCGCGCCCGAAGAATTGGCCGCGAAGGGCGTCAATGTTTACACTTTGACAGCCGAAGAAAACGCAGCATTAGAAGGTGTGATGCGCCCCGCATTCGATGCGGTATTCGGGTCTGATGATGCCGACAGCAAGAAGTTGTTGGAACTGATCGACCTGCAGCGCAGCGAGTCTTAAGCATGATCCAAAATGATGAACAGACGGGGGCGGCGATTGTCGCCCCCCGCTCAGAGCGATTGGTGTCGCCAGTTGTCAGAGTGTTCGGCGCGGTGAGTTCGCTGTTGATCCTAACAACTCTGTTTTTGACGCTTTATTCCATCGTTATGCGCTATGTCTTTTCGCGCCCGCCGGTTTGGATCGACGAATTCATCGGCTACCTTCTGGTCGCGTTGATCATGTGTGGCGTGGCCGAAGCCTACCGCCAACGCGATCATATCGCGATTGACCTGGTCACTGCCAAACTTGGGCGCCGCGGGCGTTTCGCAAAAGGTGTCTGGAGCGACATTTGCGTGTTTGCCTTTGCGCTGGTGCTGGGGGTCAGCAGTTGGGAGGCGATCGAATTTGCGCACATGTTCGGTTCTTACTCCTCTGGCGCGATCGAGATTCAAACATGGATTCCGCAGGTGCCGATGCTGATTGCCGCAACCTTGCTTGGTGCGTTTGCGATTGCCCGCCTGATTGGCCGCTTTTCAAAGGAGCGGCAAACATGACTGCGTTCTTGGTGTTTTCCGGGCTGATCTTGTTGCTGCTGACAGGCGTGCCGATTTTTGCGGCGTTGGGGCTTAGTGCGACGGTCATATTGTTGCTGTTTGAAGGCGGAATAGGCTCTGTTGCGGATACGGTTTTTTCGCATCTGAACAAACCGATCCTGGCCACAATCCCGCTGTTTGTGTTCATGGCACAGGTCATGATCCGTGCCAAAGTCATCGATGACCTTTACGCAATGGCCCATACGTTGATCGGGCACATTCGCGGCGGGCTGGGGGTGGCGACGGTTCTGGCCTGCACCATTTTCGCGGCCATTTCAGGGTCTTCCGTGGCGACTGCCTTGTCCATCGGGTCAAGCGCGATACCGCAGATGGAAAAGTACGGCTTCCCCCGGCGCGAAGCGCTTGGCGTGGTTGCCGCAGGTGGCACATTGGGCATCCTTATTCCGCCGTCCGGGCCGATGATCCTTTATGCGATCGTGTCCGAAGCCTCGATCGGGGCGTTGTTCTTGGCGGGCATCATCCCGGGCCTTTTACTGGCGCTGATCTTTGCAGGTTATTCGATTGTCAGCGCGTCATTGCGTGGTGGCGACAGGCCCCCGTTTGCGGGGTCTAATCAGGTCTTTGCCGCGATCCGCAAATCCATCTGGGCGGTGATGGCCCCGCCTGTGGTGATGGGCGGGATCTATTTCGGTGTTTTCACCGCGTCCGAGGCCGCGGCCGTTGGGTCGGCCTATGCCTTGGTGGTTGCGGTCGTTGTTTATCGAAATTTCGGCCTGCGCGACTTGTGGGATTGCACCTATGCCGCGATGCGTACGTCGATGATGGTGTTTATGATTATCGCGGGTGCCGCAATGTTCGGCCACGCGATTACAATCATCCGATTGCCCGTGGGTGTAACGGAAATGGTTAGCCAACTGGGCTGGGGCCCGATGGGCTTTATGCTGGCGGTTATGGCCATGATTTTTGTGATGGGGATGTTCTTTGAATCCATCGCGATTATCCTGATCACGACACCGATTTTGCTGCCCACGATGCATGCGATGGACATTGATCTGGTCTGGTACGGCGTATTGCTGATGATCAACCTAGAATTGGCGATGATCACGCCGCCCGTCGGTATGAACCTGTTTGTCATCAAGGGCATAACGCCCGCCCCCCTGTCCGAGGTCATCCAAGGGGCCGCGCCTTATGTGGTGTTGATGTTGATCGGCTTGCTTGCGCTTTTGATGGTGCCCGGCCTTGCCACGTGGCTGCCGTATGCGGCTGGGTTTGGCCGATAAGGTTAGGTGCTGATTGCTTGTGCCAGCTCTGCTCCGGTGTGCCGGGGCAGATGCTTGAACACTGCGGCGCATTCGTTGCGGCATTGGGTGATGCCCCAGTCCTGACCGAACAGGGTTTCGACCAATGGCGCGTGGCGCAGCAAAACGCGGCGCCATTCATGGACCGTCAACAACCTTATCGTGGCTGCGTCTAGCGGCGGTAACCTGTCTGCGTTTTCCAGCAGAGGCTGCATCGCAGAAAGGAAGCGTTTCAGGTTCGCGTAGGCCTGTTTCAGCCCGTCAAGTTCTGTGGCATCCACGACCCACGGGGGGATGGTGTCACGGTTGAACTCAATACAGAAGGTCGCGTCACCCTGTGGCGCATGGCCCGAGCCAAGAAATATGTTCGGGGCCAGCGGCAGCTGATCTTGGGATGGTATGCCCGGCTGTTTGGCGATGATCACATGCCACCGTGATACCGGATCAATCTGCGGGGCGTAAATTCTGTGACTGGCTGCATGGGTTTGGCGCAGCCCGGTTTCACTTAGGCTGTACCGGCTTTGCCGCCCTTCGCGGCGGGCCGTGATCCAGCCGTCGTTCTTAAGCCGGTGCAACGCCACCCGCATCGCCTGAGGTTTGATACCGATCCGTTCCGTCAACGCTGAAAGGACAAGCCCGCTGACCTCGTCGCCGGGATTGGGGGCCATGTCGCCAAGGATCGTTGTCAGGTAGGACCAGACCTTTATTTCGCTGCCACCGAAAAAGGTCGCGATCAGGTGGTCGGTATCCGTCGTCGTTTGCGCATCCATACAGGCGGTATACTAAAGCGCGGGCCGCACCGCCACGTTAATAGGCGTTCATCGTCAGCAGCTCATATTCCGCCACACGTTCGTCGTTCTGGTTGGTCAGGGTGACGTGCCAGCGGACCTCTCCGTACTCATCATTGCGTTTGGTTTTCTGCTTTACGGTCAGCCGCACGCCAAGGGTTTCGCCGGGTGATAGCGGGGCCATGAAACGTAAGTTATCCAAGCCGGTGTTGGCCAGAACGGGGCCGGGGTTGGGTTCAACAAACAGGCCGGCGGCAAAGGACAGCAACAGATAGCCATGCGCGACGCGCCCCGGAAAGAACGGGTTCGCGGCGGCAGCGTCTTCATCCATATGGGCATAGAACGTGTCGCCGGTGAATTCCGCGAAATGTTCGATGTCTTCGACCGTTACTTGGCGGGTTTCGGTGTGGATCGTTTCACCAATCTCTAACGCGTTAAAACTGCGTGTGAATGGGTGCGCGGGGGCGGTGATTTCGCGCGCGCCGGGCACCCAGCGACCGCCAATCGCTGTTAGAATGTCGGGGCTGCCCTGAATGGCTGTGCGCTGCATGTAATGCATCACGCCGCGAATGCCGCCCAGTTCCTCGCCGCCGCCCGCGCGACCCGGACCGCCATGCACCATGTGGGGCAGGGGGGATCCGTGCCCGGTGCTTTCCGTCGCGCTGTCACGGTTGTTGAAATAAAGCCGCCCGTGCCACGCCGCAGCGCCCAAGGCCACCTGCCGCGCGACATCGCCATCATGGGTAAAGACCGACGCAACAAGGCTGCCCCGTCCTTTGTTGGTCAGGGCGATGGCATGGTCCAGATCTTGGTACCCCATGATGGTGCTGATTGGCCCAAAGGCTTCGGTATCGTGGATACGGGTGGCGGTGTCGGGGTCGGCGCAGTGGAACAGCATAGGGGGCACAAATGCGCCCGCCTCTAACCCCGCGCCGTTTAGGGTGAAATTATCGGGGTCGCCGTAAACGCGTTCGGCCTGTTGGCCAAGGATCGCGGCCTTTTCCAGCACATCCTGTTTCTGCGCGGCCGAAACCAGCGCCCCCATGCGCGTGGTTTCAAGCCGGGGATCGCCGATCACGGTTTTTTCCAGCCGGGCGTTTAGCGCTTCGATCACGGGTTGCACGTGATTTTCGGGAACCAGAATCCGCCGAATTGCGGTGCATTTCTGGCCCGCTTTGGTCGTCATTTCGCGGTGAACCTCTTTGACGAACAGGTTAAATTCTGGCGTGCCGGGGGCGGCGTCAGGCCCAAGGACAGAGGCGTTAAGGCTGTCTTGTTCCGCGATAAACCGGATGGAGTTTCGCTGGATATGCGGCGCAGATCTCAGCTTAAGCGCGGTGTCGGCGGACCCGGTGAAGCTGACCACATCCTGCGCGTCCAACCGATCAAGCATATCGCCCAAACCGCCCGAAACGAGCTGCAGCGCGCCTTTTGGCAAGAGCCCACTGTCCAGCATTAAGCGCACGCAGGCTTCGGTCACATAACACGATGCCGTGGCGGGTTTTACGATGGCGGGCACGCCCGCCAACAGCGTGGGGGCCAGCTTTTCCAACATGCCCCAGACGGGAAAGTTGAAGGCATTGATATGAACCGCGACCCCCAGCAGGGGGGAGCAGATATGCTGCCCCAGAAAGGTGCCGTTGCGGCTTAGCTGTTCAACCTCTGCGTCCAGATAAACATGCGCATCAGGCATTTCGCGCCGCCCCTTAGAGGCATAGACGAACATCGTGCCTATACCCCCATCAATATCGATCAGGTGGTCGGATTGCGTGGCTCCCGTGTCAAAAGACAGATCGTAAAGCGCTTGTTTGTGACTGTTCAGATGGGCCGCCAGCACCTTTATCATGCGGGCGCGGTCATGGAAGGTCATCTTTCGCAGGTTTGGCCCGCCAACGGTGCGGGCATTGTCCAGCATCGCGTCAACGTCCAGCGCAGTGTTGCCAGCTTGGGCAATGATCTGGCCGTTTATCGCACTAGCGATTGCGCGCGCGCCGGTGCCCGGTTCAATCCACTGGCCCGCAGCAAAGGATTTGATTTGTTGGACAGTCATGGCGATGATCCTTGCAGCGGAAATTATCTTTACAATTAATTGACCGACCGGGCGGTCTATGCAACAATTTTTTACGATGGCTGTGGGAGGGCATCTTGGAAAACACGATTAGGGTGCAAACGCACGAAACCTGGGTGGAACTTACGCTGAACCGCCCCGACCGGTTGAACAGCTTTACGGATGCGATGCACCTGTTGCTGCGTGATGCGATTTCAGAGGCTGAAAAAAATGGCGCGCGGGCGATCCTGTTGACGGGCGCAGGGCGTGGGTTTTGCGCGGGGCAGGATTTGGGCGACCGTGACCCTTCGAAAATGGATGGCCCGCCTAATTTGGGTCGCACGCTGGCAGAGTTCTATAACCCGCTGGTCCGCCAGATCCGTGCGCTGAACATTCCAGTTGTCTGTGCCGTGAACGGTGTGGCTGCGGGGGCGGGGGCCAACCTTGCGCTGGCGTGTGACATCGTGCTGGCGGGTGAAAGTGCCAAGTTCATTCAATCGTTTGCCAAGGTGGGCTTGATCCCCGACGCTGGAGGCAGCTGGATGCTGACCCGGCTGTTGGGCGAAGCGCGGGCAAAGGCGCTTGCCCTGACTGCTGAACCGCTTGGCGCACAAAAAGCGGCGGATTGGGGTCTGATCTGGAAAGCAGTGCCAGATGACGCGTTGATGGAGGAGGCGCGGGCCTTGGCGTCGCGCCTTTCAGTTGGCCCAACCGTGGGCCTTGGGCAAACCAAACAGCTTATTCAGGCGGCGGGGGGCGAACCCCTGGATACGCATTTGGAGCGGGAGGCCGCTGTGCAAAAGCTCTGTGGTGAAACACCGGATTACGCCGAAGGGGTAAGCGCGTTTCTGGAAAAACGCGCGCCTGTGTTCACGGGGAAAGCGTGATGGGGATTTCTGCAAAGGAACGCGCCGAACGCAGTGCCGAAGCGATGTGGCGTGATGACGGGGCATCGCAATGGGTTGGGTTGGAATTACTGGGGGTGGACGAAGGGTTCGCGCGTATCGCACTCGTCGTTCAGGCGCATCACGCGAATGGCCACGGGATGTGCCACGGCGGCGTGATTTTCACCCTTGCCGACAGCGCGTTCGCCTTTGCCTGTAACAGCTACAATCAGGTGACCGTCGCCCAGCACAATTCGATCACCTATATCGCGCCCGGCCGCGTCGGTGACAGGTTGATCGCCACGGCAACCGAAGTTTCGCGCACAGGGCGCAGCGGTATTTACGACGTGTCCGTCCACGACCCCGAGGAAAAGCTTATTGCAAGCTTTCGTGGGCTTTCACGCACAATCGGCGGCGCTCTGTTCGAAGAGTAGGCCGGGAGGGAGGATAAGATGAAAGATTTGACGCCGCGAAAATCGGAACTGGACCCGATCGAAGTTGCTTCGAGGGATGAAATTCAAGCGCTCCAGCTTGAGCGCCTGAAATGGTCGTTGCGCCATGCGTATGAAAACGTGCCAATGTATAAAAAGCGGTTCGATGACGTTGGCGTCCACCCCGATGATCTGAAATCGCTGGCTGATCTGGCCAAGTTTCCCTTCACGGAAAAAAACGACTTGCGCGACAATTATCCGTTCGGCTTGTTTGCGGTGCCGCGCGATCAGATCGTGCGGTTGCACGCGTCATCGGGCACCACGGGCAAGGCGACAGTGGTGGGGTACACCCGAAACGACATCGACATGTTTGCCAACATGGTGGCGCGCAGCCTGCGTGCGTCGGGCATTCGCCCCGGCCAGATGGTCCACAACGCCTATGGCTATGGCCTGTTTACCGGGGGGCTTGGCGCGCATTACGGCATCGAACGGCTTGGCGCGACGGTGGTGCCGGTTTCGGGGGGCATGACCCCGCGCCAAGTGACCCTGATCGACGACTTCAAACCGGACGCGATCATGGTCACGCCGTCCTATATGCTGAACATCCTTGATGAGTTTCGGGCCCAAGGTGTGGACCCGCGCGAAAGCTCGTTGCAGGTGGGGGTGTTCGGGGCAGAGCCGTGGACCAACGCCATGCGCGCCGAGGTCGAAGAGGCGTTCGATATGCACGCGGTCGATATCTATGGGCTAAGCGAAATCATGGGCCCCGGCGTCGCCAATGAATGCGTTGAAACCAAAGATGGCCTGCACATCTGGGAAGACCATTTCTACCCCGAGGTGATAAACCCCGACACAGGCGAACCCGTTGCGGACGGCGAACAGGGTGAACTGGTGTTCACCACCCTGACCAAAGAAGGGCTGCCGATGATCCGCTATCGTACCCGCGATCTGACCCGTTTGCTGCCCGGCACTGCGCGCAGCATGCGGCGGATGGAAAAGATCACCGGTCGGTGCGATGACATGATCATCCTGCGGGGCGTCAACGTCTTTCCCACCCAGATCGAAGAGCAGCTTCTGTCTGTGCCCGGCCTTTCGCCTCATTTCCAGATAGAGCTGTTGCAGGCCGGGCGAATGGATGCGATGCGCGTCCACGTAGAGGCCACGCCCGCCGCCGCAGATGCCGAAAGCAGGGCCGCCGCCGCCGCGCGTTTGGCGCGCCAGATAAAAGAGACAGTGGGCATCAGCACGGAAATCATCGTGGCTGATCCGGGCGGCATCGCGCGCTCCGAAGGGAAGGCAAAGCGCGTTGTCGATAACAGGATGAAGGATGCGTAATGGCCCGCAAAATTGCGCCAGATTATAACGCAAAACGCGCGCTTATTCTTAAGACCGCCGCACAGGTGTTTGCCGAACACGGGTACGACCGGGCCTCGCTTAACCAGTTGGCGGGTGCGTGCGATATTTCTAAGGCGAATATCTATCACTATTACGGCAGCAAAGAGGATATCCTGTTTGCCATCCTCGATGGCTATCTGATGGCGCTGCGCGATCGGATTTGCGGGCTGAACATCGCCACGCTTTCCGCGCCCGACCAGCTAAGGGCCACCGTGTCCGAGGTGCTGTTGGCCTATCAGGGGGCCGATCATGAACACCGGCTTCAGACGATGGCATTAGACGCGCTACCAGCCGACCGTCAGGACATTTTGCGCGGCTATCAGCGTGATTTGATCCGGCACCTTTCCCGGATCATGCGCACCGTCGCGCCCGAGGTGTTCGGCACCGACGCGGCCAAGCTTCGCTCTGCCACGATGTCAGTTTTCGGGATGATGAACTGGTTTTACATGTGGAACCGTAGTGCCGACGAAAAGGCCCGGATGGACTATGCCAAACTGGTTAGCAACATGGTGCTGGACGGCGTGCAAGGGTTGTAACCCTATTGGTCATAGTCCAGCACGATCTTGTCGCTGATCGGATAACATTGGCAGGTCAGCACATATCCGCGCGCGACCTCGTAATCCTCTAGGGCGTGGTTTGCCATCATCTCTACCTCTCCTTCGATAACCTTGGCACGGCAGGTAGAACAGACACCCGCCTTGCAGGCGAACGGTGCGTCGATGTCGTTGGCCAATGCGGCCTCTAACACGGTGCTGTCTTTTGGCATGGCGAAGCTACGGCTTGCCCCGTCCAGCTTGATGCGGGCCAGTGTTTCGTGCGTGCCGTCGGCTTCGGTAAGCGCGACAGCGGGGCGTGCGGCGCGGCCCGGTTGGTTGCTTGCGAACAGCTCAAACTTGATCTGATCTTTGGCCATCCCATGATCGACCAGCGCATCAGCAATGCCCAACATCATCGGTTCCGGCCCACAAATGAACGCCGTGTCGATTGTGGAAACATCGATCCATTGCTTGAACAGCTGGCCGCATTTTTCGGTATCCACGCGCCCGGTGAAAAGGTCGATGTCCTGACTGTCAGATTCCAACACGTGAATGACGGCAAGGCGGCCCATATAGGTGTTTTTCAGATCCTCAAGCTCTTCGCGGAACATGATCGAATTCACCGCGCGGTTGGCATAGACTAGCGTGAACCGCGATTTTGGTTCACGCGTCAAAACCGTGCGCAGGATCGAAAGCACCGGCGTGATGCCCGACCCACCCGCAAAGCCGACATAGTGATGGGTGGCCAAAGGCGTTATGGGCGTGTGGAAATTGCCCATCGGCGGCATCGCCTCAAGCGTATCGCCGGGTTTCAGGTTGTCGTTCGCCCATGTCGAAAACGCGCCGCCATCAACCTTTTTGATACCAACCTGCAGCACGCCGTCATCCAGCCCCGAACAGATGGAATAAGAGCGGCGCAGCTCTTCGCCATCGAAATCTTTGCGAAAGGTAAGGTATTGGCCCTGCAAAAAGTCGAAATCAGCGCCAGCCGGGGGCGCAAGCGTCACGACCACAGCATCACGAATGGTTTTTTGCACGTCGGTCACGGTCAGCGGGTGGAAACGGGCCATTGTGCCTCCTTAGATGCACTTGAAATAGTCGAAGGGTTCCAGGCAGGTCTTGCAGCGCCAATGCGCCTTGCAGGGGGTTGATCCGAACTGGCTGATGCGTTCGACATCGGCGTCGCCGCAATGCGGGCACGCGGTCGGCCCGCCTGCGGGTTGCGGTGGGGCGATGCCGTAATCCGTTAGCCGCGCCCGCCCTTTGTCGCTAAGCCAGTCGGTTGTCCACGGCGGTGAAAGCTGACGCTTTAGCGTGATCTTGTCGATGCCGCGCGCGCGCAGGGCGGTTTCGACATCAAGGTTGATAATGCTGGTCGCGGGGCACCCGGAATAGGTGGGCGTCAGGGCGACCTCTAACACGTCACCATTCCAGGCCACATCGCGAACGATGCCAAGGTCGACGACCGAAATCACCGGGATTTCCGGGTCGGGAACTTGGTCTAGCCATCGCCAGATCGTGGGGATATCGGGGCGGGTCATGTCACCACGTCGCGCCGGGATACGCCCGTTGCAGCCACTGCATCTGGGCCAGCATATGCCCCAGATGTTCTGTGTGCTGTCGGCCGGTTTTGCCGCCTTGATGGGCGAATTGGCTTTCGGGTAGGGTCAGCGTGGCGTCGGCCATCACCTGATCAACCTTGCGCTGCCATTCGGCGCGCAGGCTGGCCGGGTCGGGCGCGATACCTGCGGCGGCCATGGCGTTGTCCACGTCATCGGCTGCGAACATCTCGCCAGCGAAGGGCCACAACAGGTCCACGGCGCTTTGCATCCGTTGGTGGCTTTCGTCGGTGCCATCGCCAAGCGCGATCACCAGATCGGCCGAGCGTTCAAGGTGATACGCCGCCTCTTTCACCGACTTGGCCGCAATTTCGGCCACGCGCGCGTCGGATGAGGCTTGAAGCCGGGTCAGAAGTAGGACGTGGAACGCATCAAAAAAGAACTGTCGTGTGATGGTGTGACCGAAATCCAGATTGGGGCGTTCCAGCATCAGAAGGTTTCGAAAATCCCAGACGTCGCGCAAAAAGGCCAGATCATCGGCGGTGCGCCCCGCGCCCTCTACCTCGGCGGCATAGCCAAGCCACATTTGGGTCTGGCCGATCAGATCAAGCGCAGTGTTGGCCAGTGCGATGTCTTCCTCCAGCCCCGGCGCTTGGCCGCACCATTCTGAAATGCGGTGGCCCAGCACCAGCGTGTTGTCACCCATGCGCAGCAGGAATTGAAACAAGCCGTCCGACATCACATCGACCCTATTTCATCGGGAATGTCGAAAAACGTCGGGTGGCGATAGACCTTGGAATTGGCGGGCTCAAACAACGGGCCTTTGTCGCCCGGTGCTGATGCGGTGATCTGCGCGGCCTCGACCACCCAGATGGAAACACCCTCGTTCCGGCGGGTGTAAACGTCGCGCGCATTTTTCAGGGCGGCTTCGGCATCGGCGGCATGCAGGCTTCCGACATGGCGGTGCGACAGGCCATGCTGGCCGCGAATAAACACTTCCCACAGGGGGAGTTCAGGTGCGTTGCTCATTGTGCTGCGATCCCTTGAGATTTGCGTTTGGCGGCATGGGCCAGCATCCCGTCGCGCACCCATGCACCATCATCCCACGCTTGTTTGCGGGTGTTCAGCCGTTCGGTGTTGCACGGGCCATTGCCGCTGATCACGTCAAAGAATTCATCCCAATTCGGTTCAGAAAAATCATATTGGCCGGTTTCATCATTCCAGCGCAGATCGGGGTCGGGGACTGTCAGCCCAAGGTATTCAGCCTGTGGAACGGTTTGATCGACGAACTTCTGGCGCAGTTCGTCGTTGGTGTTCATCTTGATCCGCCACGCCATGGATTGCGCCGAATGAACGCTGTCTTTGTCGGACGGGCCAAACATCATAAGCGAGGGGAACCAGAACCGGTTCAGCGCGTCCTGCGCCATCTTTTTCTGCGCGTCTGTGCCGTTTGCCATCTTCATCATGATGTCAAAGCCCTGACGCTGGTGAAACGATTCCTCTTTGCAGATACGCACCATCGCGCGGGCATAAGGGCCGTACGATGTGCGCTGCAACGGTACCTGGTTCATGATCGCGGCGCCGTCCACCAACCAGCCAACCGCGCCCATATCGGCCCATGTCAGGGTCGGATAGTTGAAGATGGAGGAGTATTTCATCTTTCCATCAAGCAGCATCCGGGTCAGTTCATCGCGCGACACGCCAAGGGTTTCGGCGGCGCAATACAGATAGAGGCCATGCCCGGCCTCATCCTGCACCTTGGCCAGCAAAATGGCCTTACGTTCCAACGTGGGCGCGCGGGTGATCCAGTTGCCTTCGGGCAGTTGGCCAACGATTTCGGAATGGGCGTGTTGGCCGATCTGGCGGATCAGGTTCTTGCGATACCCGTCGGGCATCCAATCTTTGGGCTCAATCTTATCGCCCGCGTCGATGCGTTCCTGAAAGGCACGTTCTTGCGGGTCCATCTCGTCCAACGGTTTAACCCCGTGGCCTGTGGATTTTACCATCTGCGCGTACATGCTGCCCCTCCCGATTGGATGCCCAATATTAGGGGAGGGGGTCGTTCCGCGCAATTAAAATGTTACATGGCACGCCAATATGGCAATTACCATGTAACATATGTTTACTAACATGCCGCGCGGTTTTGATCCTTACAGGATGGACTGGCCTGTCGCGGCCCAGTCTTTCGCGAACTGATCCAAGCCCTTGTCCGTCAGAACGTGGTTGGCCAAGCCTTTGATGACACTGGGCGGAATCGTTGCGACATCCGCGCCCGCGATCGCGGACTCCTTCACATGATTTGCCGACCGGATAGATGCGGCAAGGATTTCTGTTGTGAAGCCGTAATTGTCGTAAATCGCGCGGATGTCGGCGATCAGCTCCATCCCATCAATGTTCAGATCATCCAACCGACCGACGAAGGGCGAAATATAAGTTGCGCCCGCCTTGGCCGCCAAAAGAGCCTGATTGGCGGAAAAACACAGCGTTACGTTGGTCTTGATTCCTTTGGCATTGAAGTAGCGGCAGGCCTTTAGCCCATCAAGGGTCAGCGGCAATTTCACCACGACGTTATCTGCGATGGCCGCAAGATGTTCGCCTTCGGCGATCATCCCGTCATAGGTCATCGATGCGACTTCGGCCGAAACCGGGCCATCAACCAAGCCGCAGATTTCGGCGACAACTTCTTTGAAATCACGGCCCGACTTGGCGATCAACGAGGGGTTGGTGGTTACACCATCCAACAGCCCATAGTCGTTCAACTCTTTGATGTCTTCGATGATTGCCGTGTCTACGAAGAATTTCATATTCGTCTCCTTACGTGTTCGTCAGTGTTTTTACGCGTGCGATGATGGCGTCTTTGGTGATGCCGAAATGCTGATACAGCGCGTCAGCCGGGCCAGAGGCGCCAAAGCCGGTCATCCCGATAACGTCGTCTTCGGTATCTACGTAGCGGGTCCAGCCGAATTTCCCGGCGGCCTCGATCGCGATACGAGGGGCCGATCCAAGAACTTCAGCGCGGTACGCGAAATCCTGAGCGTCAAACAATTCCCAGGTGGGCATCGAAACAACCGCGACGCCCAGACCCTGTTCGTTTAGGTCCTGCGCGGCTTCGACGGCAAGCGACACCTCTGTGCCCGTCGCCAAAAGCGTGATGTCACGCGACGCGCCGAAGGATTTGATGACATAGCCACCCTTGGCAGACAGGTTCTTATCCCCGCGTTCGGTGCGCAGTTGCGGCACCCCTTGACGCGACAGAGCCAAGAGAGATGGCGTTTTGCGGGACCGAATGGCGATATCCCAGCATTCTAGTGTTTCCATCGCATCGGCCGGGCGGAATACGTTCAGGTTTGGGATGGCCCTGAGAGAGGCCAAGTGTTCCACCGGCTGGTGCGTTGGGCCATCTTCGCCAAGTCCGATACTGTCATGTGTCATCACATAAATCGCGCCGACCTCCATCAAGGCAGACAAGCGGATCGCGTTGCGAGCATAATCGGAAAAGACAAGGAAAGTGCCACCATAGGGGATCAAACCGCCATGGGTACACATGCCGTTCATCGCGGCGGCCATTGCAAATTCCCGCACGCCATAGCCGATGTAACGGCCCGGTTTTTGCGCGGTGAACTGGGTGTCGACCGCATCAACGCGGGTCAGGTTCGACCCGGTCAAATCCGCCGAACCGCCGATCAGTTCTGGTAAGCAGGGTGCCAATGCATCCAACGCCAGCTGGCTGGCCTTACGTGTTGCAACTTTTTGGGGGGCATCGAAAAGGGTTTGGCGGGCGCGTTGTACCGCGGCGTCATACCCTTCGGGCAAGTCGCCCGCCAAACGCCGCGCAAATTCATCGCGCTGTGTGCTGGGCAGTGCATCAAAGCGGCCTTCCCAAGCCTGCCGGTCGCTGGTCCCTTTCGCGCCTATTTGATGCCATTCCAAAGCCAGCTCGGCAGGGATCTCAAACGGGTCGGCGCTCCAGCCTAAGATGGCTTTCGCCTTGGCAGCTTCGTCTTCGCCCAAGGGGGAGCCATGCGAACTGGCGGTGCCAGATTTTGTGGGTGCGCCGAACCCGATGACGGTCTTTATTGCGATCAGTGACGGTTTCGACCCCTCGTTGCGGGCTGCGGCCAGGGCTGCATCAATCGCATCCGCATCATGGCCATCCACGGCTTGCACATGCCAACCACAGGCGGCCAGCCGTGCTGGAACGTCTTCCGAGAATGAAACCGATGTCGGGCCATCAATGGTGATTTCGTTGTCGTCATACAGCGCAATCAACTTGCCCAGCCCAAGGTGCCCGGCCAGCGAAATCGCCTCTTGGCCCAAGCCTTCTTGAAGACAGCCGTCGCCCAAAAACACATAGGTTCTGTGATTAACAATATCGCCGCCAAAATCTGCGGCCAGCGCCTTTTCGGCAATGGCCATACCCACAGCGTTGGCGATGCCCTGACCCAGTGGCCCTGTTGTGGTTTCAATGCCTTGCGCATGCCCAAATTCTGGGTGGCCCGCAGTTTTTGCGCCGAGTTGGCGGAAATTCTTGATCTGCTCGCGTGTCATGTCTTCGTAACCCGACAGGTGCAGCAACGCGTACAACAGCATGGATGCGTGCCCGTTCGATAGAACCAAACGGTCACGGTTGGGCCAGTCGGGGTTGGTAGCATCGAATTTCAGGTGATTGCGGAAAAGCACCGTCGCGGCATCCGCCATGCCCATTGGCGCACCGGGGTGACCAGAGTTGGCGGCCTGAACGGCATCAATGGCCAAAGCACGGATGCAGTTCGCAAGCGCAAAGTTCGTTGGGTCGATCGCTGCTTTTTCGGCGACGAAGGCGGCATGGGGTGAAGGTTTTGACATCTCATCTCCTCTTGTTGCCTTTCGATAGCGCTACCAGCGCACTTATAACAAGAAAAAATAACAAAAACACACAATAGATGTTGATATGTGTTGTGGAATGTTAGAATGAAATTGGCCATTGTGCGCTCAACACAGACGGACCGAAGGGAATTTGGCGTGAAACGTGACGAACGCAGACAAGCGATTATGGATCTGTTGGTCGAACAGGGTGCGGTTGACCTTGATGATCTGGCGCATCGCTTTGTTGTGTCGAAAATGACGATCCACCGCGACTTGGATGACCTAGAGGCCGCAGGCGTTCTGCGTAAAATACGCGGCGGGGCCACGATTGACGCAGGCACCCAGTTTGAAAGCGATTTTCGGTTTCGCGAACGTCAGGGCGGGGCGGCAAAAGCCGTGATGGCACACGCCGCGTTGGAATTGATCGAACCGGGCATGACCGTGATGATCAATGACGGTTCCACGGCCGCTGTGCTGGGCGCATTGTTGCCGCAACGCCGACCGCTGACGGTCATTACGAACAACTCTGCGATCATCGACACCCTAAAGGGTGAATCGGGTATTTCGCTTATCACGTTGGGGGGCGCGTATTCGGCCAAGTTCAACGGGTTTTTCGGTGTGCTATGCGAAGAAAACCTGCGCCGCCTACGGTCGGATATATCGTTTCTATCGGTTCCGGCCGTGTCTGGAACGCAGGTGTTTCATATGGATGATGACGTTGTGCGCTCTAAGCGGGCGATGATGGATGCCGCGACCAAAACCTGTTTGCTGGTTAACCACGCCCGGTTTGACCGCACTGCGATGCACCTTTTCGCGGACCTTTCGGAATTCGATGCCGTGATCACCGATGCTGCGCCCTCTGATCAGGCACTTGATGCGCTTTCAGCGCATGAGATTAGCCTTACCATCGCCAATCCCGATGAAAACCCCGCATGACAGAATAGCAGAGACACTGGGCGGGTCGTCTTGGTTATCGCGCCAACCAACCACCATCGACGGCTAAGACGGTGCCATGGACATACCGCGCCGCATCCGAGGCCAGAAACACCGCTGCGCCAGCGATGTCTTCCGCATCGCCCCAACGGCCAGCGGGGATACGCTCCAGAATTGCTTGGTTACGTGCCGGATCTGCGCGCAGCATTTCAGTGTTGTTCGTGGCGATATAACCAGGTGCGATCGCGTTCACGTTTACCCCTTTTGCCGCCCATTCATTCGCCAACAGTTTTGTCACCCCCGCCACGCCGTGTTTTGCGGCGGTATAGCTTGGCACACGGATTCCGCCCTGAAACGACAACAGCGATGCAATGTTCACGATCTTGCCAGAGCCACGCTTAAGCGCAGCACGGCCAAAGGCCTGACACGTGAAAAACAGCGCCTTCAGGTTCACATCCATCACCTCGTCCCAGTCGGTTTCGGTGAAATCAACGGCATCATCGCGCCGGATGATGCCCGCGTTGTTGACCAAAATGTCCACGTGGCGGTTCTGAAAGACGTCTTTGGCCGCCATCGGATCCGCAAAATCCAGATGCAGTTCTTCAGCACCCGGGATTTTGACCAAGGTCTGGCCACAGCCCGAACGCGACGCGCAAATCACATGCGCGCCCGCATTTGCCATTTCAACCGCAATGGCCTGACCAATCCCGGTATTGGCCCCAGTCACCAAGGCGACGCGCCCGTTTAGCGAAAACTTATTCATTGGTGTTTCCAAGCCTATGCTGCCTCGACGCGCAACTCATCGGCGTCGAAAAAGTGCAGATGCGCAGGGTCCACGTTAAGCGTCATATGTTCACCTTTTGACGTTTTCACGTGGCCCGGAACGGTGACCAAAATGGTCGCCCCCGACCCAAGAACGCCGTGAATGACGGTTTCGGTTCCCAAGGCTTCGACCAAGGTAACGGTCATGTCCAACCCGGTTTCGGCAGGCGACAGGTGTTGCGGGCGGATGCCGGTCATGGTGGCGCCCGCAGGAACCCCGACGTTGCCCAATACCGGCTGAACATCGTCAAGCGTCAGGAAATTCATGTTTGGCGCCCCGATGAAGCCCGCGACGAATTTATTGACCGGTTTTTCAAACAGGGTAATCGGCGGTGCGACTTGTTCAATCTTGCCCGCCCGCAGAACGACGATCCGGTCGGCCAATGTCATTGCCTCGACCTGATCATGGGTCACATAGATCATCGTGGCACCCAGCCGCGCGTGCAGCGCAGAAAGCTCTGCGCGCATTGAAACGCGAAGCTCGGCGTCTAGGTTCGACAGCGGCTCATCCAGCAGAAACGCGGTGGGGTCACGCACGATGGCACGGCCAATCGCCACCCGCTGGCGCTGCCCGCCCGAAAGCTGGCCGGGGCGGCGTTTCAGCAGCGGGCCAATCTCAAGCATTTCAACGGCGGCCGAAATGCGTTCATCCATTTCCGCCTTTGGCATTTTGGCATTTTGCAAACCAAAGGCCAGGTTCTGGCGAACCGTCATATGCGGATAAAGCGCATAGCTTTGGAACACCATCGCCAGCCCGCGATCCGCCGCGCTGACGTTTGTGGCATCATTTTCGTTGATGAAGATGTTGCCCGAGGTGGGCCGATCAAGCCCCGAAATCTGGCGTAGCAACGTGGACTTGCCACAGCCCGACGGCCCAACGAAGACCACCAGTTCGCCTTCTTCGATCTCAAGGTTGATATCCTTGAGGACTTCGACCTGACCATAACTTTTGCGCAGGCTTTCCAGTCTGATGCGTCCCATTCGTCTTCCTCTATTTCAAACCGGTGCCGGCGATGCCTGCGGTGATGTAGCGTTGCAAAAACACGAACACCAAGACGACCGGGATCATCGTTGCGACGGTCATCGCCAAGATGAAATGCCACTGCACGTTAAGTTCGCCTGCGAATGTGTTCAGCCCAACCTGAAGCGTGAACAGCTCTTTTCGGCTAAGCACGATGAGGGGCCACAAAAAGTCGTTCCAGCGCCAAACCACCGAGAAAATGGCCAGAACCGCAAGGGCAGGGGCGGTAAGTGGCAGGATGATACGCCAGTAAATCTGCCACTCGCTGGCTTTGTCCATCCTTGCGGCCTCTAACAGCTCGTCCGGGATCGTCAGCATGTATTGGCGCAGCAGAAACACGCCCGTTGGCGTGGCCACGGTCGGTAAGATCACCCCCCAGAGAGAGTTCAACAGCCCCAGTGATGACACCACCGAATAGAGCGGAACAATGTTCACCGAAATCGGTATCATTAGTGTCGCCACGATCAACAAAAGCACCGCGTTGCGGCCCCGGAAGTCGTATTTCGACAGGGCAAATGCGGCCATCGAGTTGGTGATCAAAGTGATGATTGTCGCCACGCCGGTCACGAAAACCGAATTCCACAGGTACAGGCCAAAATTGAAATCGCGCAGCGGCTTTGCATAGTTTTCCAAGGCCAAGCCAACGCGCCGAACCGGGGTGCGGTCGTTGATGTTCACTTTGATTACGGTTTCAGGGTCTGCCGGGTCGACCATATTGGCGATGATCCCAACGCGCCTAACTTCGGCCAGTTCGCGGGGGGCTTCGCCTTCTGTGGTGACGGTATAAAGCGGCAGTTCTTTCATCGTGCCTTTGACCGGCACCTCGACCGTTTCCGAGACATAGGGCAGGATGGTCGGCGGGAATTCGGCCAGTTGAGCGGGCGATTTGAACGATGACATGACCAGCCAAATCGCGGGGCCAAACATGATTATCAGGCCAAACCCAAGCCACGCAAACGTTACTACATCGGTCCAATGCCACGTATCCCCGCCGCGACGGCGGGTCAGAAAGGTTATGGCCTTCATTTCTTGTCCTTCCAGCGGGTCAGACCTAGTTGTGCAAGGGTCAACACCACCAAAATGCTTGCCATGATCAACGACGCCGCTGACGCGAGGCCAGGATTTCGTAAGATGGATGCAAAGCCGACTTCGTAGATGTATTGCGTCAGGTAAAGGTTTGATGTGCCGGGGCCACCGCCCGTCAGCACATATACTTCGTCAAATACCTGAACGGCGCGGATTAGGGCCAACACGATGACAACCAACAGGTTGGGCCACAACAGGGGCAAAGTGATGCGCCAAAACGCGCGTGCGGGGGGCGTGCCGTCCATTTCGGCGGCCTCGTACAAATCCCGCGGAATTGCTTGCAGCCCGGCAAGCAAGATCAGCACGTAAAACCCGACATGGGCCCAAATTGAAACGCCCACAGCCGCGCCAAACGCCCATGTGCGTTCGGTCAGCCAGTTAATGGCCTGTGCGTCGAACTGAAACAGAATGAAGTTGAAGACGCCCTGCCGCTGCAGCATCCACTGCCAGATCAGGCCGACAACGACGGGCGACAAAAGCACCGGGAAAAAGAAGACAGCCCGCCAAAACGCGCGCGCCCGGATTTTGCCGTTAAGGATCAGGGCCGTAATCACAGCAAAGACGATCATCACCGAAACCTGCGTGAACACGAATTTGATCGTATTCCACAGCGCGATCCAGAAAAGATCTTCGCGGCACGAGTTCGGGTTAAAATGGTTTTCGCATTCAAGCAGACGGTTGAAATGCGCGCCGCCGACATAGCTGCGGTCAGATAAAAACAGCTCGGTTCCGCCTGTCACGGAATAGACGATGTTGATGAACAACGGCACCAACACGAACATTCCAAAGATCAGCAAATTCGGAATGAGGAAGAACGAAATCATACCGGGACGACCGGCAATCCCTTGCCACCAGCGCATCGGTATGTCGATCGCTTCAGCGAGCCAACGGACCGGCGCGGAAAGAACCGCGCCGATCGTAGTTTTTTCGTTGGATATCATTGGTTTTCTTGTGCCACTTGCTCTGCGATATCAGCATTCATCCGATCGAAAGCTTCGTCCAGCGAAAGCTCGCCCGCCATCGCTTGGCCGGTGCGTGTCACCAAGGCACCGTAATAGGCCGACGCCCATTTCCACGCCGGCAGGGCCGCCGCGTTTGGCGCAACGTTCCCGCTTGCCTCTACGAATGCTGAAAGCGCGGCTTTCACCTGATCGCTGTCGGTGTCGAAGTTAAGCCCGCCGCTTGCGACGACGTTCTTATGCGCTGGCAAGAATAACGTTCGCTCTGTGAATTCGCGCACCACTTCTTCGGATGCAAGGTAGTCCATCACGCGGCCAACGGCCTCTGGCTGCTTCGTGTATTTGACCGCAACAAGACCCGCGCCACCGGCCATGCCCGAACATGCGTCGGATCCGCAGGGGCTGCCCGTGGCAACCCAGTCAAAGTCATCACCGATTTTGGTTGCCAGGTTGGCGATCTGCCAGCTTCCTGAATAGTAATATGGAATCTGAGCGTTGATGAAATCCTCGGCCGCGGCGCGGTATGAAGAGCCTGCCGCGCTGACCCAAACATCGCGATAGTTTTGGCCGCCGTTCGTCCATTCCACCATCTTGGTGACGAATGCTTTCACGCCATCGTCGATGGGGGCAGGGGTGCCATCCGCCGCGATGTAATTCGCACCGAAGCTGACGTTCGGCCCGCTCAACCGGTGGCCGGAACGATCAAGAGCGAAGGCCGCAACAAGACCTTGGCTTTTCGCAACTTCAGCGCTTGCCGCAACCCAGTCATCCCAGCTTGCATCGGCACCGGGAAGGGCGACGCCTGCCTGTTCGAACAGCGTCGCGTTGGCGAAACCGCCGGTCAGCGTCAGCTGTGTCATAAAGCCCGTGATCGCGTCCGAACCGTCGGGGCGCATCCAGTCAGCCTTGTCGCCGAAATTTTCCTGCCAATAGGCGGGATCGGCGACATAGGGGGTTAGATCCAGCCAGTGTTCTGATTGCGCCTTAAGGTTGGTAACCCGTGCGATGTCTGGGCCGTTGCCTGCCTCTAGCGCGATTGGCAATTGTTCGGAAACGACCTGATAGGCGACATTGTCCAGAATGACGTCAATATCTGGGTTTTTCTCCATGAAACGGTCCAGAAGATCGCTCATGACTTCGCCTTCGACGCCGTCAGAATACCACATGACGCGCACTTCTTCGGCGAATGCGGCGCTTGACAACAATGTTGTCGAAAGGGCCGTCGCAATTAGGCCTTTGTAAAATTTCTCTTTCATCATTCTTCCTCCCATTGAATTTCGTCTAGTGCGGCACTCCCATGCCAGTTTCAGCCAACGCGGCGCTCTTTGTCGCTTTGCAACGGCAGAATTGTTCGGGTTCCTGAAAGGGACCAACCCTTGGGGTTCAGCACGCGCCCTTCGGCCTCTACGCGGCCATCGGGGTGGAACGTGACCAACCCATATTCGGGGTCATTGATGTGCAAGGTGCCATCGTTCGCCCGATCAACTGAAAGACTGTGACGCGCCTCAAACCCATCCAGATCGTGGCCCTGACCCAGTCGCAGAACCCAAAGGCCATCATGCCCATCAAGGCGCAGTTCGTTGCCCGCAGATGCCCCTTGTTCTTGCAATTCAAGCGGGCCAGACGCGCTAAGCGTTATCATGCCATTGCCTGAAACCGCCGAGGCGCGGTTGCCTGACAAACGCCACTGATCAAAGCAGGCCGTCGGGAACCAGCAGTGTGTGAAATTGGGTTGCGGGGCCTGACCTGAAAACAACACAACGGCCAGATCGCGATATTGCTGAACGCGCGGAACGCTAGCCGACCCACCCCAATAGGATGGCCGCCCATATCCCGATTGAATCAATTCGCCCGGATGATTGACCCACACTTGCGCGCGTGGATCATGACCCAGACGGGCATGGATCAACGTCTCTTGATAACCCCATTCGCCCCAACGATACGTCGCGGCCGACCCCATTGCGGTATCTGCGGTTTTGTAATGATAAAGATGCGCAAACGCGTTCTGCCCTTGGCAATACATCCACTCTTGCGCGTCATTGGCTGCCCAGCACGCGCGGCCTGTTAGGTCAGGCAGCTTTAGCCCGTAATCCCGCAGGCAAAGCGCCAGTTGCGGCAGGCAATTCACATGCGCCCCATACGCCCCTTTGCCCCACAGAAGCCGCGAAATTCCGGTTAGTTCCAGCGTATCAGTGACACAAAGCGAATGCTGATAGCTGCGCCCCTGCGCGGCCGTAATCACACCATGATGGGCCGAATTCGCGACCAGTTCTATCAACCGCGCGATGGCTTTTTGGGCGCGGGCGCGTATGTCTTGATCAGGTGCCAGCGCGAACAAAGCGGTCATCCCCTTCAGGTCAATCGGGAAATAGGGGGCCGAGTTGAATTCGGCCATCTCGACGCTTTCGAAATGATCAAACCATGCCATCAACCGGTCGCGGTTTACGTCACGCTGTTCGGTTCCCTTGCGGCCCGACCGTTGGAAGGTTGCATCCGGCAACAGGTTGCCCCCCAGATAGGCGGCGGTGTGAAACAGCAGTGCGTGGTTTTCCGAGAAATACCATTGAACATCGTTGCCCGGTTCATCCATCCAATAGCGATAGGTCAGGATGGCCTGATCAACGCGTTCCCGCAGGGCACTGGACAGCCGTTCTGGATGAATGATGCGCCCCCACAACAGCGGAACAAGCGCGAAGTCGGCGCAGTCCCAACAGTTTTCGATCGCGGGCAGGGCGTGGGTGATGATCGCCGATGCAGTCTCTAGATCCGCTTCTGTGCCTCGGGCCAAGCACGCGACCGCACGTTCGGTATCGGTTTCAGCGTTTTCCGCGACCCAAGCCAATGCCTCTTCTATGCGTGCGTCTAGGGTGTCGGCGGGGGGGGGCAGTGCGCTTCGGTGGCTGATCTCTGCGCCTAGGGTCGCCTGCGTGACGAAATCGTCCACGCTGACGGCGATATGGAAATACCGATAATCCGCGGGAAGGTCGGATGAATGGCACAACAATACGCGGCCTTGGCCCGCAGGCACCTCTAACGAAAACACCTGTTGGTCATGTGACATGAAATGCCCCGCGACCCGAACAGAAAGCTGCGTATCAACCGAGAACGCCACGGGAAGCTGCAACCAGATTTCAGCGTCGTCATAGTTGTTGCGATCCAAATGCATCGCTTCGAAGGTCGCTTCGACGCCCCGCACCAGTTGCGGGTCTGCGTTGAATGGAAGGCCCTGTTTGGACGTCGGGCCGGAAAGCCACACCAACGAGATTGGGATAACCGCATCCCGTTCGGCCAGATCATCGAAATAGATGGTGATCTCATTTTTGCCCGCCTTTAGGGGCGCATCAAACGTCACCTCTGCCGTGGCGTTACGAGTTGCTGGGGCCAGCCAGCCGACCTTTTCACCGTTTACGAAAGCCACGGCTGCGCCGCAGACCGACAATGACAACCGCGCGGTGCCATCCGCATCAGCGTCAATCGCGGTACGTGCCCAGCCGGATACGCGGGTTGCGCGAAACCAGAAGCCCGACAAATCCAGTTTGGGCGAACCCATTGGCAACACGTTGCGCGCAAGCGACCAGTCAGGCGCCCCCTGGGGCCGAGGTTCTTTATCCCGCGCTTCGGCAATATATGCCGTCCGGCATGGGTAGGTGTGCGGGATGATGTTTTTGTCTTTGGTCAGGAAAAAGGTCGAATCCATTTCCCCTTCCATTGGCGCGTCTGCAACATCGTACAGCGCCTCGTTCAATGGTGTGACCTGCCAATAGGTCAATGGATCATTCGCGGTCAGGGTCATGTTAACGCAGATCCTTAATCGCAACGGGATCCACATCGCCGTAGGCTTGGTTTTCGCCGGTCATGCCCCACACAAACGCATAGGGGCCGGTGCCCGCGCCCATGTGCAATGACCACGCCGGCGACAGCACAGCATCACCATTTGCAACCACCAGATGGCGCGTGTTTTCCGGGCGACCCATGAAATGCATCACACGGTCTTCTTCGCTTAGGTCGAAATAGCAATAAGCCTCCATCCGGCGTTCGTGCAGGTGCGGCGGCATGGTGTTCCAGATAGAGCCGGGCGCCGGGTCCGTGATACCCATCAACAACAGGCACGATGGCGCAACTTCGGGGTGGATATACATCGCAAGCGAACGCGCGTTGCTTCTTGCCGCTTCGCCCAGTTCCAAAACCTTGGCTTCGGATTTACGGATCAGACGATGCGCAATCGAAACCCCGGCAGGAACCGAATTCATATAGAACCTGGCCGGGTTGTCGGCGTTGTCGCTGCCAAGTGTGATCTTTTCCGCGTCACGACCGATATAAAGAACATCACGGTTGGCCAGCGAATACCGGGTTCCGTCGACGTCAATCCAACCGCCGGCGCCTAAGTTTGCAACGCCCATTTCACGGGCCGTGAAAAACAATGGTGTGCCGATTTCAGCACCATCACCGAATTCCAGTGCGGTCTCTGTTGGCACAGCGCCGCCAAGGATCATTCGGTCAAAATGTGAATACGCAAAGACGATTTTGCCGGGCGTAAACAACCCTTCGACCATAAAGTTATCACGCAAGGCGGGCGTGTTCATCGCATCAATCTGATCCGGCCCCGCGCCATATCTTTGCATCATCGTCATTGTGGTTGTCCTTCGGTTTCAAATGCGCGGCACCCTTCGACAAGGGCAAGGATTGCAAGGGATTGCCCGTATGCTGTCGGCTCGATCGAGATGTCGCGATAATGTTGCAAGTCGTGGCCCATGCGCGTGCCGTAGCTGACGCCCTGCACGACCCCATTTTCATCAACGGATGCAACAACAGCGTTAAGCGCACGCAGCCCGGCGTCTTTCCAGCTGGACGGGCCGATGCCCAGTCGCGCGGCCTTTAGCAGCCCATAAGCAATTCCTGCCGTCGCCGAGGTTTCAAGATAGCTGTCGGGTTCATCCAACAGGGTGTGCCACATGCCGCTTTTGTCTTGCAGCGGTAACAGCGCGTTGACCTGATCCTTCAGGACTTCGGCCAAAAACCCGCGGACAGATCCAGACACTTCGGCAAGCGCAAAAAGATCAACGATACCGGCGGTGATCCACGCATTACCGCGCGCCCAACGTGCATTTGCGAAGTTGTGGCGGCCGTTGAAGGTCCAGCCGTGAAACCACAGACCGGTTTCACGATCCGCAAGGAACTGGGTGTGCAGCAGGAACTGTTTTTCGGCCTCATCAACCAATTCGCGCCGACCGGATGCCTGCCCATAAGCCGCCAGAAAAAGCGCGACCATGTACAGTGTGTCGTCCCAGATTTCACCATCGTTAAGCTTGTCGGAAACATCGTGCTGAAAGCCGTCGAACGCGGTCCGTGCGCCGGTTGCCATAAGCTTGTTCGCCCAGTCGTCCAGCACACGACCATGTGCCGGGTCCCGCGTTTTGTCCCAATAAAGAGCCAGCGCAAGCATCGGCGCAGTTGTGTTCACATTCTGAGGGGGCAGGCCCTTTGCTATCGCGTTCGCGTACCACTCTTTCAAAAGCGTACCCAGATCGTCACTGTAATCCCGCGCTTCCCACAATTGGGCGATCCCAAAAAGGCCAACGCCCTGCGGCCATTCCCAACTGTCAAAGCTGATGTAATCGCCCGCGGTTCCGTCAAGATTAGGCTCGTCAAAGCGGCCTTCGTCAGACAGGTGCGTCAGTCCGGTTACCAGCTGATCAAGCACGGCGTGCATTGGAAAAGGCATTTTTGGTGAAGCTGTATTCATAAATCCCCCTGTGCAAACGGGATACAACATGCAACTAATTGCGCAATCTGTAATTTTATTGCATAAAGCTTGTGCATTGAGAGAATCTGATGGCATCAACTAAACGCACCCGCATTGCCGACATTGCCAAACAGGTTGGCGTATCCACGGCGACCGTATCGCGCGCTCTTTCGGGTGGCGGATACGTGCGTGACGACGTGGCCGCGCGCATCCGCACCGCAGCGTTAGAGATGAATTACCGCGTGCCGCAGAACCTGATCGGGCATAAGGTACTGCTTGCTGCATCGCATGATGCGATGATCGATTTTCAGCGAAGCCAGTTCACCATGTACGTGTTGGAAGGGCTGCGTGATCGCGCGCAAAAGTTGAATATCCAGATCGAAAACTACACGTTCCAATCGTCGGACCCGAATTCCGAACTTCGCGACAAAGTTGCCTCGGACGATTTTCTAGGGGTGCTGTTGCTAACGGTTGACGACGCGCTGTTGGATTTTGCGCAAAACTTGGCGTGCCCGGTGACGCTGGTGAACGGTGACGACCCTGAAATGCTGCTTAGTTCGGTTTCGCCGTGCAACAGATCCGCCGCAGCGATGGCCACCAAGCACCTTGTCGATCTGAACCACGAACGCATTTTGTTTCTAACCAAATCGGGCCGCAGAACCATCCAGCGCCGCCAAGAGGGCTGGCAAGATGTGATGGGCGCGCGGTTCGACCCAAACCTTGTTGTCGAGGCCGCCGACTGGACAGCCGAGGCTGCGCAAATCGCGATTCATAAGGCGCTTAAAGACGGTTTGGAATTCACTGGTGTTGTTGCGGCTGGGGATATTCTGGCGGCTGGCGCGCTTGTTGCGCTTAATCAGGCGGGCTTCAAGGTTCCCGACGACATGTCGGTTATTGGGATCGATGGCCTTCCACAGGGGGAGTATCTTTCCCCACCGCTGACGTCGGTCGCCATTCCGATGCAGGCGGTCGGCGCGCTGTCACTCGACCTGATATGCGAATCCGCAAAGTACCTAGAAACCGACATTCGTTTGCCTGTTCGACGGATCGAGCTTGCCTGTAAACTGGCGCCACGCGAAACCACGGGCAAGAACAAAGGCGGCTAGGCTCAAGTTGCTGGTAAGATATGTTATGTAAATAATTGTCTCTTCATTGGTCATATTAGCGGCTTGCGGAAGCTAAACAGCCCCCGCAAGCCAGTTGATATGTTAGGCGTCCTGACCGACGTTCTGACGTTGTGTGCCAAGCCCTTCGATGGACAGTTCCATTACATCGCCATTCTTCAGGTATACGGGTTCAGGCTTGATCCCCATCCCAACACCCGGAGGCGTCCCGGTAGAGATGACATCGCCCGGATGCAGCGTGAACAGATGGCTAAGGTGTTCGATGATTTCGGCAACCGTAAAGATCATCGTGTTGGTGTGCCCGGTCTGCATACGCTTGCCGTTCACATCCAAATGCATCGCCAGGTTCTGAGGGTCGCTTACTTCGTCCCGTGTGACCAGCCATGGGCCGGTTGGGCCGAAGGTGTCGCAGCTTTTGCCTTTGGTCCACTGACCGGTCAGCTGTGTCTGATAGTGGCGTTCTGAAACGTCATTGATCACGCAATAGCCCGCAACATAGTCCAGCGCGTCTTCTTTGCTGACGTATTTGGCGGCTTTGCCGATGACCACGCCCAGTTCGACCTCCCAATCAGTGTGGGTCGATCCGCGTGGGATCATCACATCGTCATTCGGCCCCACCACGGCGGAACTGGCCTTCATGAACAAAATCGGATGTTCAGGGATCGCCGCACCTGTTTCGGCCGCGTGGTCGGAATAGTTCAGACCGATACAGCAGAATTTGCCGATCTGACCCACGCATGGGCCAAGGCGCGGGTTGCCTTCGACCAATGGCAGGTCAGCAGGGTTCAGCGCGCGCAGTTTGGCAAGCCCTTCGTCCGACAGCACATCGCCCGAAATATCGCCAACAACACCCGACAGATCGCGCAAGCCGCCCTCAGCGTCCAGCATTCCGGGTTTTTCGGCTCCGGCATCTCCAAAACGCAGTAGTTTCATAGTCTTTCCTTTTCTTCAGAATTCTGTTCAGCCGGACCAGCCGCCATCAATCACGTGTGGCTGCCCGGTGGTAAAGCCGCTTTCGTCGCTGGCAAGGTACACAACAAGTGCGGCAATCTCTTCTGCTTTGGCAACGCGGCCCATGGGCTGGCGCGAAACGAATTGCTTCAGCGCCTCTTCGTACGATCCAACCTCTTCGCCCAATGCCTTTACGCGGTCATGCCAGCTGGGGCTTTCAACCGTGCCGGGGCAGATGCAGTTACAGCGAATGCCCTTGGTGATATAATCGATCGCGACGGATTTCGTCATGCCGATTACGGCCGCTTTGGTGGTGCCATAGATGAACCGGTTCGGCGCACCGATGATGCTGGAACAGGCCGAAGACATGTTGATGATCGAACCGTTCCCGCGTTCTAACATGCCCGGAAGTGCCGCGCGGATGGTGCGAAACATCGACCGGACGTTAAGATCAAACGCGAAATCCCATTCGTCGTCTGTGGCGTCCAAGACCGTGCCGTGATGCACGAAGCCGGCACAGTTGAACAGCACGTCAGGCTGTGCCCGCGCCACGCCCTTGTTCACGCTGTCTGTGTCGCGCGCGTCCAGTACGAATGCCTCAATCCCGTCGCCATCCAGACCTTCTAGCGCGGCTTCGTTCACGTCGGTTGCAAAAACCTGCGCGCCTTCCGACGCCATAGCCAATGCAGTTGCCCGTCCGATACCCTGCCCCGCTGCCGTCACAAGGGCGCGTTTGCCAGTAAGCCGTCCCATATTCATCCTCCTGTCAAAGGTCCGCCGGACCCCAATCTTGTGTTTCGAATTTCTGTGATCGTCGCACCAGCCCCTAAGGCGGCGCGATCTTTGGGCCAGCGTGGCGGCGGTTTTGCCGTTCGCGATGCCAGATATAGGTGCCAGCCGCGATGATGATCAGCCCGCCGCCAAGCGTCCAAATGGTTGGCCACGTGTCAAAAAAAACGATCCCGGACACAGCGGCCAAAATGATCTGGATATAGATCACCGGCGCAAGAATTGACGCCTCGGCCCAGCGATGCGCAGAGGTGACAAGGATATGCCCTGTGCCGCCGAATATCCCGATCAGGAAAAAGAATGCCCACGACCCCGCCGTATCCGGCCATACCCAAACAGAGAACGCAAACGGCGCAAGGCATACCGTCGCCAACCCCGAGGCCCAAAGCTGACTTGTTGCGTTGCTTTCAATCCCGGCCAACAAGCGGGTCATGACGAAGTACAAAGAGGCAAGGCAAAGCGCGCCAAGGTTCAGGAACATCGCCGGGTGAAACCCTTCGCCCCAAGGCTGCATCACGAACAGCACCCCGAAAAAGCCGACGCACACGGCCACGATGCGGTGAATGCCTACCTTTTCGCCCAAAATCGGGATCGACAGCAGGGTCACCACAATCGGCCCGGCAAACATGATCGTCGTCGTCACGGTGATCGGCAGGTACCTAAGCGCCGTGAAATTCAACGCAGTGCTTCCGAACAAAAACACCGAACGCAAAATCTGTTTTCGCGGGGCGTTGGAACGGATGGCATCCAAACCTTCACGCGGCAGGAAGATCACCGCCGACATTGCGAAATGCATGAAGTAACGCGCGAACACCACCTGCAACGCGGGCAGTCCGGCAAGGACCAGCCATTTTGCCGATGTGTCGATCATGGTGAAAAAGAAAACCGCCCCGGCCATTGCCGCAAGGCCCAGTGCCGTACGCTCTTCTCTGGGGGCAACGGGGTGTGACATTGGCTAGCGCCTTCGCCCTTCGGTAATCTGTTTCACGGTGTTCAGCATCAGGCACACGCTGGTGCGTCAGAGGTCCAACGATGAATCGGGATGTGTGCCTTCTGGGCCAAGGCCGCGCGCGCGTCTTCCCACATGCCACGCCATTCTTGCCAATCATCCAGCCCAGCACCGGGGTTGGCGGCAGAACGAGCAACAAATTCGGGGAAATGCGACCGGCCTGTTGGCTGACCACTGACGTTATAACGAATGTCGAATGACCACCGGAATTTTTCAGACGTGTTGTCACGCGATGCATGGGGTGTCAGCGGGTGGAAAATGACCGCGCCGCCTGCCTTTACCGGCAAAGGCGTCGCTTTGCTCAGGTCCAGACAGCCGTCGGCAATCGCCGTCTGTTTTTTTGGGCAATGCGGGTACATCTGCGGACGGCCGGGGATCACTTGCAGGCATCCGTTTTCAAGGGTTGCGTCCGTGATGGCCAGCCAAACGGTCACCATCTGCGTGCTGTCGCTTTCTTCCAGCGCGACAGCGCGGTCCTGGTGCCAGTCGGTTGCCGTGATGTGCGCGCGCGCTTCTTCGTTATCCAAAGTGACCGATGGAGGCTTCAGCCGAACATGTTGGATCGGGTTCGATGTGATTTCTGGCCCAATCAGATCTTCGACCAGATCCAACAGCCCCGCATTGGTCACCATGTCGAACACCGCAGGGCCAAAGTGGAAGGGGCAATCCGCCGCGATTTCATCACCCGGCAGGGAAATATCCATCGGCTGGAACCAATCACAGCCCGCCTTATAACTGGTCAGCAGCTTTTCAAAGAAATCGCCCTGTGGCGCGGGCACCCGCCCTTGGGCATGCCAATCGGCGTAAAGGCGATCCAGCAGATCACTGTATTCCGCACGCACACGTTCCAAAAGGTCGGTGGGCAGGACATCTGGAACAACCAGATAGCCTTCGTTTTCGAACTGTTCGTGTTGGGCTTGGGTTAGTCTCATGCGCGTACACTTTCCAGTTTGCCCCAGTCAAAATTGACCCCGTGGCCGGGCCGTTCCGGAGCGATCGCAAAACCGTCGCGGATCTCAAGTGGATCCTCCACAAAATTTTCCAGCCCGAAACCATGCGCCTCTAGGTAGGATCGGTTCGGACATGCTGCCAAAAGCTGAACGGTGATGTCATGGGCGCCGTGGCTGGTGACAGGCAGGTGAAATGCCTCGGCCAGATGGGCGATTTTCATGAATGGAGTGACGCCACCGCAGTTGGTCACGTCAGGTTCGGGGAAAGTTACCCCACCTTCGATGGCTGTGCGGAAATCCCAAACCGTGCGCAGGTTTTCCCCGCTGGCAATCGGAATACCACCATCGCGTAAGATGCGCGCGTGACCGGCCGGGTCATCGGGTGGAATAGGCTCTTCGAACCAAGTCAGGTCAAACCCCTGCAAGGCCTTGGCCAACCGAACCGCGCCATCGACGGTAAACTTCATGTTGGCATCAACCATCAGCGGCAGGTCGTCACCAAAAGCTTCGCGCATCGCGGCAACCTTGGCGACATCCTCTGACATGCGATCCCGGCCCACCTTCATCTTGATGGCCCGGTGCCCCTTGGCGAAATTTGCGTGGGTCTGGTCGATCAGCTCTGCCGCTGTCAGATCCAGATCAATACCGCCCGCATAACAGGGCACGTTGGGATCAAACCCGCCAAGCAACCGCCACAGCGGCATGTTGGCGCGCTTTGCTTTCAAATCCCACAGCGCCATATCCAGCGCCGACAGGGCGAACACTGTTGGCCCGCCCCGTCCGCCATAGTGAAAGGCCCACCACATATCCTTCCAGATCGCTTCGATCAGGTCGGCGTCGCGGCCTTTCACACGCGGAGCCATTTCGCGGCCCAGAATGTCGGCAATTGCGCCGCCATTCACACCGCAGCTGAAGGTGTATCCAACACCTTCGGCCCCGTCTGCATCGATAACCCGCGCAGTCACCACCTCGAACCCGGCCATTGCGCCATGCATGCTGTCTTCCAACACACGCGGAAGCGGGATCAGGTAATGGTCTGCGCGGACTTTTTCGATGCGTGCCATGTATCACCTATAAGAAGATGGTGATAATTGGCGGCCAGATCAGCAGCACAGACAACGCACACAGTTGAAGCGCGATGAACGGCAGGAACCCGCGGAAGATATCCGTAAGAGAGATATCGGGCGGAGCCACTGATTTAAGGTAGAACGCAGCCGGACCAAATGGCGGCGACAAGAAGCTGACCTGCATGTTCATACAGAACACCACACCGAACCAAATCGGGATATAGCGTGGATCAACATGGCCCAAGAACCCAATCTCTTCCGCTGGAAGGCGAACGACGATTGGCAGGAACACCGGCATAATCAGCAACACGATGCCGACCCAGTCCATGAACATACCCATGATCAGGAACACGACCATCATCACTAGGATAATGCCCATTGTCGGCAGTTCGGCCCCGACAATCAGGTTGGCCACGTAAGTCGGCCCACCGACCAGCGTATACGCCGCCGCAAGGGCCGCCGCACCGATGGTCACCCAGATGATCGTACCCGTGGAAAGCAACGTGCGCATCAGGCTGTCCCACACGATGTCAAAGGTCATTTCGCGCCGGACAAGGCCGATGACGAACACAGCGACAACGCCCATACCCGCAGCTTCGGTAATGCCCGTGATACCGCCATAGATGGAGCCCAGAACAACCCCGATCACAATGATCGGCGCGATCAGGCCCTTACCCATTTCCCAGCCCTTCGACGTCCGCTCGCGGCCGACAACGAACTGGATCAGGATCAGCGCAAAGGCAAACGTCCCGATAATCCATGGGATGTCCGTGACCATGCCCAGTGGGATTGGATCTTGCCCCTCGCGCACGGCATTGGCGCCGGTCAGGGTAAAGAACACAGCCCGCGCGAACAACACGCCTGCCGCCCACAGTGTGAATTTGGACAGGAAGCCAAGGAACATCAGGCCCTTGTCGCTGCCGTCTGGGTCACCCGGCTCTGCCGGTGGAAGTGGCGCAAGCGAATGGTTCATCCGCGTACGGATCACGATGTACAGGATGAAGAACGTCGCCAGCATGAAACCGGGCAAGAACGACGCCGTAAACAACGCCTTGATCGAGGTTTCCGTGACCAGACCATAGAAGATTAGAACGATCGACGGTGGGATCATCGTGCCCAACGAACCCGACGCACAGATCGTGCCGATTGCAAGGTTGCGGTCATAGCCCAAGCGCAACATCTGCGGCAGCGCGATAAGGCCCAACAGAACCACCTCGCCCCCGATGATGCCCGACATGGCGGCCATGATCACAGCCATGATCGAGGTCACAATCGCGATGCCACCACGCGTGCGGCTAAGCCAGACGTTCAGTGACGAATACATATCCCTTGCGATGCCAGATCGTTCCAGCAATGCCGCCATAAAGATAAATAACGGGACAGATATTAGAACATAGTTCGTCATCTGCCGGTAAACCGCCTGCCCCAGCACCGACAAGGGGCCGCGGCCGAAGTCACCGAACAGAAGGGATGCATCAAACTTCAACATCAGGGTGACAACCGCAAGGAACGCAGACGCGAACCCCAGCGGCATGCCGATTGCCAACAAGGCAAACATCCCCAGGAGAATGATAAGACTAAGGGTGCCGATATCGACCACGATCACTTCTCCTCAAGTGTGCGACGGATGTTTTCGATCTCGACTTCGTCGATTTCGTCCATTGGGGTGTGGTGTTCTTTTTCTTTGTTCCAATCCGCGATCAGGTTTGACACGGCTTGGATACAGACCAAGACAACGATGATCAGCAACGCTGGCTTGATGATGCCCGGAATGGGTGGATCCCACGCAGTGCCGAAGGTCTCCATCCGCATAAAGCGGTTCTTGGCATCGGTATAACCGCCCCAAACAAGCGAGAAGGTGAAAGCAACGATCAGCAGAACAGAGATCGTATCCGATACTTTCTGCATCCAACGCGGCATCATGTCATAGATGATGTAAATCCGGATATGGCTGCGCTGCTGCATGGCGTAAAGACCGGCAAGCAGGAACACGAACGAGGCGACCCAAAGGGATAGCTCATTTGCCCAAAGCGTGGGCTTGGAAAAGACATAGCGCGAGACGACTTCGTAAAACATCACCAGGACGACGAAGGCGACCATAACCATCGCCATGCGTCCCAGAACGATGGACACAAGGTCAAAGAAACCGTCCGGTTCGCTTTCAATCGCCCCTTTCGTGTCCGACAGGAACAGTGATCCGAACAACAGCGCCAAGCCAAAGCTGGCCAGTGCCAGTTGCACCAAAGGGCGCCCTGCGGGGCGGATCATTTCGAACATGCCATAGGCATCTTCGACAAGAAATTGCTGAGCGAGAAGCCAGAGATAAAGAAGCGCTGAAAGCGCGATGAAACCGATCATCGCATTTTTGACTGGGCCGCGCATTCGCCCAAGCCATAAGGAATTTGTGTTCATTTCAGGCCTCCCCACCTGCAAACGTTCCGTTTTGTACGTTCAAGAAAGCGGGCCCGCGCCGTGGGGCCCGCTTGTTGTCGTCAAAAAGCCACCATAGATGGCCGGAACGTTCGCTTATTGCAGGCCGAGTTGGGCCAGATATGCCTTGTGGCTTTCAAGAATGTTGCGTGCTTGCTCGTTCTTGTCACCCCAGCGTTCCCATGCAACGCGCGCACCAGCGCGGAATGCTGCACGGTCTTCTGCGGACCAGTCGTAAAGGGTGATGCCTTCAGCTTGCAGCTTGGCTGCGGCTTCGGCGTTTGCCTTCAGGTTCGCAAGACCGATGTGAAGCGTCAGCTTCTGCATTGCGGTGTCGATGATGCGACGGTTCTGCTCGCTCAGGCCATCCCAGACGTCTTTGTTACACGCCAGGTGGTCAGCTGGCATCGAGTGGAAGCCAGGGTAAGTGGCGTGCTTAACGATGTCGTAAAGACCAAGACCAACGTTGTTCGCCAGACCGGATGCATCGGCACCGTCGATGATACCGGTTTCAAGCGCGGTAAAGATCTCGGTGAAGTCCATCACGATTGGGGAAGCGCCCAGTTCGTCGAAGATTTCTGTTTCCATGCCGGGTGGGGAACGGAATTTCCAACCCTTCAGATCCTCAGGTCCAGCAATCGGGGCAGACGAGCTCATGGATTCCTGACCGTATACAGACCAGCCGATCAGCTGCATGTTCTGTTCGTTATACAGTTCCTGCGCTGCGGCAAGGCCATCGCCGTAATACAGCCAAGACAGCATCTGCCACGGTGTGTCGTAGCCACCCATCAGGTCACCCACGAATTGGAACGCAGGGTTCTTACCGGTCTGGTAAGCACCGCCTGTCATGTCGCAATCCAGAATGCCGTTGATGGCCGCATCAAAGGTTTCAACCGTCGCAACAACAGACGACGAATAGAACATCTCGATCGCGATGTTGCCGCCGGACATTGTCTGGATGTCGTCGATCCATGTGGCGATCGCCTTGCCTGTTGGATGCTCAGTTGCGTAGTGCGTCTGAATACGCAGCGTCGTTTCTTGCGCCAGCGCTGGCACCGCCAGCATGGTCGCAGCTGCGGCAGACATTAAAAGTGATTTCGTTTTCATTGTTTTTTATCCTCCCTGTGTCGGTCTTTTTCGACCAACCTTTCAAATCCCACACCACCTCCTACGGCGTGAACTCAGATGGTATACCATCTTCCCTGACGATAACGAGTAGAACCTCGACAATCAATAAATTTCGGTATACCAAATTTACCTTATGCCATGGGCGGGTTAAGGCATCGGGATCAATCACGGACGGACCCCATTCGAATGATGGAAAAGAACCTTGCGGAACAGATTGCCGGCCAACTTCGCCGCGATATTCTTCGCGGAAAATTACCCCCCGGCGCATCCATAAAAGAGCGCGACAACGCAGCCGAAATGGGGGTCAGCCGCACCCCGCTAAGAGAAGCGATTCGTATCTTAGCAAAGGAAGGTCTGGTCGAACTCCGCCCCGCACGCAGCCCGATTGTGTCGATGCCTTCGGTCAAACAAATCTCGGACGAAGTTGAAGTTTTGTTGTCGGTTGAAAAGCTGTCGGGCGAATTGGCGTGTGAACGTGCCACAGACGCCGAAATTGCAGCCATTTCAGCGATTGTCGACGAAATGTCGCAAGATTTCGAGACGGCCGATCCCGTCGACATGTTCGAAACCGACATGAAATTTCATACCGCAATTGCACAAGCCGCGCACAATCAGCCCCTTGCTGAAATCCATGGAACATTTCTTGCGCGGCTATGGCGCGCACGGTTTCTGGCCGCAGTAAAACGCCGCAACCGGGAACGCGTGATTGATCATCATGGATTGATTGTCGACGCCCTAAAGGCACGTGATCCACACGCAATCCGCGTGGCCATTGGCATCCACCTTGATCGCCTTGCCGAAGACATTTCCCATGTGATCGAACAGGAAATTGCCGCCGCAACGAACGGTGCTGACGCGGGCGGAAAGTAGCCATCTAATGCCACGCACGCCGAACCTTAACGCAATGCCCTATTTCGAATCGGTGGTGCGGCGCGGAAGCATCTCGCGCGCGGCAGAGGAACTTTCGGTTTCGCCCTCGGCGGTCAGTCAGCAGATCAAACTTTTGGAACAGCAGCTTGGTGTGAAACTGTTCCGTCGCACGGGCCGCGTGCTGACCCTGACGTTAGAGGGTGAGTTGCTGGCCCAGACCGTCGGAACCGCATTGCGCATGATAACGGATGCGCAGGCAAACCTTGGCCGCACCCGCACCGCCCGGCGGCTGAACCTGCGGGTTTCACCCAGCTTTGGGGTGCGCTGGCTTGGCCCGCGCCTGTCTGATTTTGTCGCCCAATATCCAGATTGGGATCTGCGCGTCGACGCCGCCCCCGACCCCACGGATTTCGACCGCGAGGTTATGGATTTAGACGTTCGGTATGGCACCGGAAATTGGAAAGGCCTGCACACGCAGCCGCTGGTTCATGACTATGTTCTGCCACTGGCCAGCCCTGATTACCTTGCCGGGTTGCCCGCCGATGATCCCCTTTCAACCGCGCGTCTGATCGACAGCGCGCGCGCAATAACCCAATGGGATTATTGGCTGTGGCACAACAACATTACCACCGTCGCGAACCGCAAAACCATTTTGATGGATCGATCCTCTATGGCGATCCAACTTGCCCTTGATGGGGCCGGTGTGGTGTTGGAATCCTTAGCCCTTGCCAGTGCCGAACTGGCCGAGGGAAGGTTGGTGCCCGTCACGCCCGACATCCCGGTTTTGCGTTTTCCCGCATATTGGGCGCTGTGCCCCGCGCGTTTCACCAAACGCCGCCCGGTGCGGCTGTTTCTGGATTGGGCCGAAAAACAGGCCGCAACCCATGAAACAGAGGTTGCGGCCTTGATTTCAAAACATGGGCTTTGCACCACAGACATTACGCCCGAAACGCAAACCCTTCACCCGCCAAATCAGTGAATAAGCGAACCGCCGTTTACGTCGACCTCGGACCCTGTCACATAGGCCGACAGGTCTGACGCCAGAAACAGGCAACAGCCCGCAACATCATCCGCTGTGCCCGCGCGGCCCATTGGAATTCCTTCCAACACTTGCGCACGCATTTCATCCGTCAGCTTTCCGGCGGTGATGTCAGTGGCGATGAAGCCGGGGCAAATGGCGTTTGAACGCACGCCATCCGGGGCCAGTTCACGTGCCATCGCCTTGGTCAGACCCAGAATACCCGCCTTGGCGGCTGAATAATGCGGTCCGCCAAAAATGCCGCCGCCGCGTTGCGCAGAAACGGATGACATGTTGACGATTGACCCCTGCCCCCGCGACCGCAAATGCGGGATCAACGCCTGAGACATATAAAGCGTGCCGCGCAGGTTTACATCCAACACCGCGTCATAGTTTTCCGGCGCGATATCCATCAACTTCAATGGCTGCGTGATCCCGGCGTTGTTCACCAAGATATCGACCGCGCCCAACGCATTGATCAGATCAGCGGCGACCGCCTCACACGCGGCTTTGTCTGTCACATCACACACGCGCGAAACATGGCCTTCGCCGGGAAGGTCGGCGGCAGCCTCGGCCGCTTCGTCAACGTCCAGATCAAGGATCGCAACGCGCGCGCCGTGTTGGGCGAAAAGCATTGCGGTGGCTTTGCCCAGCCCGCGTGGGCTGGCGGCGCCGGTGATGATTGCGGTCTTACCCTCAAGCAGTTTCATGTCGTTCCCTTACAGCCAGGATTTGACCGACGCGGTAACCGCATCGACAGAAATTCCGTATTGATCGTGAAGTGTGGGCAATGCGCCCGCGTCCAAAAACGCATCCGGCAGACCGATCTGGCGGAACGGCACATGCACACCCGCCCGCATCAGCGTTGCGGCGACAGCCTCGCCCAACCCGCCGGTGACAGAATGGTTCTCAGCAGTCACAACCAAACGCCCGCTTTTGCTTGCCTCGGCCACGATGGTTTCAACATCCAGCGGTTTGATCGTCGGCACGTGCAGCACGCCGCAATCTACGCCATCCGCCTGCAACTGTTTCGCCGCGTCCAGAACCCGCATCGTCATGAAGCCCGACGACACGAACAGCACATCGCGCCCATCGCGCAGCATCTGGGCCTTGCCCATTTTGAACTGATACCCGTATTCGCCCAGAACGTTGGGCACCTGTCCCCGCAGAAGCCGCATATAAACGGGGCCGGGATGGTCCGCGATGGCGCGGGTGGCCTGATCAATTTCGACCGCGTCACATGGGTCAATGATCGTCAGGTTCGGCATCCCGCGCATGATGGCCAGATCTTCGGTCGCCTGATGGCTGGGGCCATAGCCCGTGGTCAGCCCCGGCAAGGCACATACGATTTTGACGGGAAGGTTTTCTTCGGCAATCGCCATGATGATAAAATCATACGCCCTGCGCGAGGCAAAAACCGCATAGGTCGTGGCAAAAGGCGTGAACCCTTCACGGGCCAGACCCGCGGCGGCAGACACCATCACCGCCTCTGCCATGCCCATCTGGTAAAACCGGTCGGGATAGGCTTTGGCGAAGACGTGCAGATCCGTGTATTTCGACAGATCCGCCGTTAACCCAACGATGTCGTCCCGGTCTTTCGCCATATCGACCAGCGCGTGACCGAAGGGCGCAGCAATCGTGTCACGCCCTTCTGAATCAAGCGAGGCAATCATGGCCGAGGTCGCCAACCGCTCCCCCTCGGGGGCTTTGCGCGGGGTGTATTTGGAGCTGCGACGGGAAAGTTCTTGATCGCTCATTGTGGTTTTCCCTCGTCCAGAATGTTCAAAGCGCGGGCCCATTCTTCGGGTTCAACGCGCACGAAATGGGTGATTTCGCGGTCCTCAAGGAACGGGATGCCTTTGCACATCTTGGTGTTGCAAATGATCACGCGCGGCTGGTCACCCTTGTGGGCGCGAGCGGCGTCAAAGGCGGCAACGACGGCGTCCATGTCGTTACCGTCGACCTCTTGCGCGAACCAACCGAAGGCCGACCAACGGCCAGCTTCGGGAACGTTCGCCAAGGCCGCTGTGGTTTTGCCGTCGGCCTGCTGATCGTTGAAGTCGACGATGGCAATCAGGTTATCCAGCTTCCACTGAACGGCAGACATCACAGCCTCCCACGTGGACCCTTCGCCCAATTCGCCGTCCGACAGCATGTTGTAAACGAACGCGGGGTTCTTCTTCCGCTTCAGCCCCAGCGCCATCCCAACGGCGATACCCAGCCCGTGGCCCAACGAACCGCCAGTGATTTCCATCCCCGGCGTATAGGCCGCCATGCCTGACATCGGCATCCGGCTGTCATCCATGCCATAGGTGCCGATCTCATCCTCGGGCAAAATCCCGGCTTCGATCATCGCTGCGTAAAGCGCGATGGCATAGTGGCCGATCGAAAGAAGAAACCGGTCGCGCCCTTCCCACTCTGGCTCTGCCGCGCGATAGTTCAGCGCGTGAAAATACGAAACCGCCAGCACATCTGCGACGCCAAGTGCCTGACCGATATAGCCTTGGCCCTGAACCTCGCCCATGCGCAAAGCATTGCGCCGGATTGCCCAAGCCCGCCGTGCAAGGCTGACGTTTGATCCACCTTTTGGTGTTGCGGTATTCATGATCCCCCCAAAATTTAGTTGGATTAGGGGACCACTTGATCGCCACCAGATCAATCAAAATAACTTAACGATCTCTTAAGAAATGCTTCAATGTTAGCCCCCAAAAGCCATGCTAGCCTGACCCCAATTAATCGGGGGGAGAGCAATGAATTTATCGTCACTTCTGGCCGCGCGTCACGACGCAGGGCGGCCCATCCGCATTGGCCTGATCGGCGCTGGCAAGTTCGGATCAATGATCTTGGCGCAAGCGAAATACATCAAAGGCTATGACATCGTCGGCATTGCCGATCTGGACGTGCAAAAGGCCAAAGCATCCCTAAACCGCACCGGTTGGGACGCCGCGCAATACAGCGCAACGTCGATGACGGACGCGGTGCAAAACGGCACGACCTGCGTCACCGATAACGCCGCCGACCTTCTGGCCTGCGATGCCATCGAATGCATAATCGAGGCAACCGGCCACCCCCTTGCAGGCACGCGCCACGGGCTTGCCGCCATCGACGCCGGCAAACACGTTATTATGGTCAACGTAGAGGCCGACGTGCTGTGCGGTGCTGTTCTGGCCGACCGGGCCGCGAAGCAGGGCGTGGTCTATTCGATGGCCTATGGTGACCAACCCGCCGCGATCTGTGAACTGGTGGATTGGGTCCATTCCTGTGGCTTTGAACTGGTCGCCGCCGGTAAGGGCATGAACTTTGCTCCGCCCTATCGTTATTCCACCCCCGATACCGTCTGGGGCTATTTCGGGTGGAGCGATGAGGAAGTGGCCGCAGGCGACTTTAACCCCAAGATGTACAATTCGTTCACCGATGGCACCAAAGCGGCAATTGAAATGGCCGCGGTCGCGAATGCCACCGGCATGGATTGCCCCGACGATGGCTTGGCGTTTCACCCGGCCGGCCTTCAAGACCTCGCCACCGTGTTCCGCCCCGAAAGCGAGGGTGGGAGGATGGCCAAACCCGGCCTTGTCGACATCGCCGCCAGCCGCGAACCGGACGGGCGCGTGGTTCTGAACAACATCCAATACGGAATGTTCGTCACCTTCAAAGCCCCCGATGAATACACCCGCGCCTGTTTCGAACAATACGGCCTGCTGACCGACCCATCGGGTTGGTACGGTTCGATGTGGCGCCCTTTCCACCTTATTGGTCTTGAGACAAGTGTCTCAGTCCTGTCGGCCTGCTTACGGGGCGAGGCAACGGGCAGTTCCACCCGCTGGCGCGGCGATGCTGTGGCCACGGCCAAGGCGGATTTCGCAGCAGGGGAATACCTTGACGGCGAGGGAGGATTCAAAGTCTGGGCTAAGGCGATTCCGGCGAAGTTGTCGGCCAAGCACAACGCCTTGCCCATCGGCCTTGCCCATCACATCAAGCTGAAAAAGCCGATCGTGAAGGACCAGATCGTCAGCCTCGATGACGTCGAGATCGTTGATGACAAAGACATTTTTGCCCTGCGCGATGCGCAAAAGGCATTCTTAGACGGCTAACATCCACCCCAGCGATGCATCCGTGTCGCCCACCGGCTTATACTCCGCGCCTACGGGCGCGGACCATTGCAAGCGGTCAAGCGTTTGCCAGATGTGGGGGAAGTTTAACTCTCCATGATCAGGGGTGCCACGGTCGGGGACCGACGCCACCTGAACATGCCCGATCAGCGGCAACAGACGTTCCAACCGATGGGTCACGTCGCCCTCCATCAGCTGCACATGATAACAGTCGAACATCAGTTTCAGGTTCGGTGCGCCAACCTTTTCGATGATCGTTTCGGCCTGCGTGGTCGTCGAAAGGAAATACCCCGGCGCGTCATAGTGGTTAAGCGGCTCTATCAAAATCGTCCTGTCGCTCGCCCGCTGACACGCATAGCGCAGCGTTTCGATAAATGCCGCTTCGGCCTCTGGCCCCTCGGCAAAGCCGGCCATCACGTGGATATTCGCCGTCTGCGTGGCGGCGGCATAGGCCAGTGCTTCGTCTACAGCCGCGCGCGCCTCTGACCCGCGACGGGGCAAAGCCGCCAAACCGTTTTCACCGGGGTTCCCGCGACGGGTATTCAGGCCCAGCATTCGCAGGCCAGTCTGTTGCAATGCAGCGGCGACATCAGTGGCAGGAAAGTCATAGGGCCAATGGCATTCGACCGCGTCAAACCCGGCAGCTTTGGCCGCGCGAATGGCATCCGGCAACGGGCGATCCGCCCACAAAAACCCAAGGTTCGCTGAAAACCGCATCACATCACCGCCCCGATTTGCCACGGCACAAATTCATAATCACCCAGCCCCTGCTGTTCAGACTTAGACTGTTCACCCGACGCCATGCGCAGCCACATCTGGTAAATCTCGCGGCCCACCTCTTCGACAGAGGCCCCTTCGGACAAGATACGCCCGGCGTTCACGTCCATATCTTCGGACAATCGGTTGAACATTTCCGAATTCGTCGCGACCTTCATCGATGGCGACGGCTTTGCGCCAAAGGCCGACCCGCGCCCTGTCGTAAAGCACACCAAGTTGCACCCGCTGGCGATCTGCCCCGTGACGGATGCGGGGTCATATCCGGGACTGTCCATAAAGGTGAAACCCTTGGCCGTAACTGGTTCGGCGTATTTATAGACCCCCATCAACGGCGTCGTGCCACCCTTGGCCACCGCACCTAAGGACTTTTCCAAAATCGTGGTCAGCCCGCCTTTTTTGTTCCCCGGACTTGGATTGTTATCCATCGAGCCGCGATTGCGCGCGGTGTAATCCTCCCACCAGTGGATCAGGTCGATCAGTTTGTCGCCGGTTTCGCGATTGGTTGCGCGGGCAGTCAGTTGGTGTTCGGCGCCGTAAACCTCGGGCGTTTCGGCCAGAACGCCGGTCCCGCCCTGCGCAACCAACAGATCACAAGCATAGCCAACGGCGGGGTTCGCAGTGATCCCCGACCACGCATCCGACCCACCGCATTGAAGTGCGACCATCAGTTCGCCGGCGGGGCAAGGTTCACGTTTAACGTCGTTCACGACAGGCAGCATCGCGTTGATCTTGTCGATGCCCATCTCCACGGTGCGGCGCAACCCGCCCACATCCTGAATGTTCATCGTCTGGAACAAAGGACCGGGTGTCAGGCCGTAAGCCTCCACCAACCAGTCGATTTGCATCATCTCGCACCCCAACCCGGCCAGCAGAACGCCCCCGCAGTTCGGATTGCGGGCATAGCCCCACAGGGTGCGTTGCAACACCTCAAACCCGGTGCCGTCGCCGCCGATCGCACAACCCGTGCCATGCACAAAGGCAACGACGCCATCAACGTTGGGATAGGCCGCCAACCGCTCGGGCGTGAAATGCGCCGCGATCTGACGGGCCGCGGTAGCTGAACAATTCACGCTTGTCAGCACAGCGATATAGTTACGCGTTCCAACCCGCCCTGTCGCGCGACGGTAGCCCATGAAGGTGTCGGTCGTTTCCGCAGGCGCAACCGGACGCAGGTTGGTGCCGTATTCATAGGCGACATCGACCGCGCGGAATTCAAGGTTGTGGGTATGCACATGGCACCCCGCCGCGATGTCTTTGGACGCATAGCCGATCACGGTCGAATACTTCAGCACCGGTTCGCCCTTGGCGATGTCACAGGTCGCCATCTTGTGGCCACGCGAGATCAGCTCTGCCGCGCTATCGTCGCCTACTTGCAACGGAACCGCCGCCGTCACCACGTTATCAACGTCTGACAACCGAATGGTTTTCATGCGTTTACTCCCAATCCACGTCGAAACGCGTGACGATATCTTGGACCTGGGCATCGCTTAGCGCTCGGCGCGGAAGGCCGCGCGTCAACAGTGCCAGCCGCGCGGTATCTTCCAATTCTTCGATGGCGTAACAGGCCGCTTCGACATCCTTGCCCGCGACCACCGGCCCGTGGTTGGCCAGCATCACCGCGCTGCGTTTGCCCGCCAACCCGCGCACCGCATCCCCCATCGCCGGATCACCGGGCAGGAACACGGGCAGCAGCTTGACCTTACCCAGCTTCATGATTGCATAAGGCGTAAGCGGAGGCAGGAAATTATCTGGATCGGTATCTTCCAGCATCGATAGGGCAACCGAATGACACGAATGCAGATGCACCACCGCCCCTGCCGTACTGCGCGTTTCGTAAAACGCACTGTGCAGCGGCATTTCCTTGGTCGGCTTGTCACCGCCAACATGGCGACCTTGCGCATCGAACAACGACAACCGCCCCGGATCCAACCGGCCAAAGCTAGACCCAGTCGGCGTAACCAACAGCCCGCCATCAGCTGTCCGGGCCGAAATGTTACCGCTGGATCCGCCAGTCAGGCCACGGTCAAACATCGATTTGGCCAGGGTGCAGATCAGCTCCCGCAGGGTGGCGTCGGTGCTCATATCTTATCCAGTTTTTCTAGGGCGGTGGCAAAGAAGCCTTCGTCGCCAAAGTTGCCGGACTTCAACGCCAAGGCAATCGGGGTTTTGCCGCTTTTACAAAAACACCACGGCACGCCCGGCGCGATTTCTGGCCCGATATCAAGCCGATCAACCTTTAACGCCTGCGTCACCGCGCCCGAGGTTTCGCCCCCCGCAACAACAAACCGGCGCACACCGTTACCAAGCGCCGCAGACGCGATTTCCGCCAGTGCATCTTCGACGATTGCGCCCGCTTTTTCGCGGCCCAATGCCTCTTGTGCGGCACGAACGGCATCGGGGGCAGCGGTGGCATAGATCAGGGGTACGCCGGATTGCTGCACCAGCCAGTCCAACACCGGTTGAATACCATCCCGCGCCAAGGTCAGCGGGTCGAGTTGATAGGACGGCGCAGTCTTCGAATAGGCCGCGACCTGCGCCTGCGTCATCGCAGAACACGATCCGGAAAGGATCAGGCCGTTACCCTCCGGAACCTGCCACGCAGCGTTGCCGCCATCGTCATCCAACACGCCCGCCGCCCGGTACAGGTCGGGCAAAGGCATTGCGATTGCGCTGCCGCCCGTCATCAACGGCATGTCCTGACAGGCGGTCGCGATGGTTGTCAGGTCTTCATCCGCAACGGCATCTACGATCACATGGGCACCCAAATCCGCCAACTTGCCCTGCACGGCTTGCGGCCCCTTGGCGACCGTCAAGCGGTCCACCAAGCCGACATCGCCGGTGACCTGAGGTTCCAGAAGCCGCATCAAGTTGCTGTCGCGCATCGGCGTCAGGGGGTGGTTGCGCATCGGGCTTTCGGCCAATGGCTGCTGCCCGACAAACAGATTGCCCATAAAGATCGAGCGGCCATTTTCCGGAAAAGCCGGGCAATAGATGGTCTGATCCGCCTTAAGCCGCGCCATCAAAGCCTCGGCCACCGGTCCGATGTTACCTTCCGCCGTTGAATCAAAGGTGGAACAGTATTTCCAAAAAAACCGGCTGGCCCCGGCCTGCTGCAACCATTCCAAAGCCGCCAGCGCCTGTTCAACGGCTTCCGCAACCGGCACGGTGCGGATTTTCAGGGCAATCACCTCGAACGGGGCGGCGGCGTCAACGGGGCCGTCGGGCACGCCGATACGCAGGGAAACGCGCGCACCACTGCGGGCCAGCAACCCGGCAAGGTCTGTCGCGCCGGTGAAATCATCGGCAATCGCGCCAAATAGAGCCATGGATCAGCCCTCGCCCGGAAGGGTCAGACCAGCGTTGCGGGCATAAACCTTTGCCACCGCCGCATCATCCTCTTTCCCCAGACCGGAACCCGACGCCGCCAGATATTGCTGCAACGCCGCCGCCGTGATCGGCGCGCTGAACTTCGCGTCTTTGGCGATATCAAGAACGATCCCAAGGTCTTTGGGCCAGATATCAACCGCGCTTAGCGGTGTGTAATCGCCTGCAATCACATGCGGCGCGCGGCTTTCCAGCGCCCAACTGGTGCCCGCGCATTGGCGGATCACCTCTAGGAATTTTGCAGGTTCGACGCCTTGCGAGATGCCAAAGGTTATCGCCTCGGCCATGGCCGCGATTTGGATGCCGACCAGCATCTGGTTGACCGCCTTCATCGAAGACCCGGCCCCAACCTGATCGCCCATGTCGAACACCTTTTCAGACATCGCCTCCAACGCAGGGCCAGCTTTTTCAAATGCAGCGGGCGAACCCGCGGCAAGGATGGAAAGCGAGCCATCGCCCGCGCGGATCGTGCCGCCAGAAACAGGCGCATCAAGGTAGTGCAGGCCCAGCTCTTCGCACCGGCGCGCCATTTCACGGGCGAATTCCGGGGCAACCGTCGCGCAGATCACAACCGCAGTGCCGGGCGACAGGCGCGAAGCGATCCCGTTTTCGCCAAACAGCACAGATTCCGTTTGCGCCGCGTTCACGACAACCACAACAACAGCGTCCAAAGTTGCGGCGACATCGTCAAATTCGCCCTCAGCCCCACCAGCGGCACGGAAGCGCGCCACGGCATCTGGGTTTACGTCATACCCATGCGTTGTCAGCCCCGCACGAACCAACGCGCCAGCCATGCCAAACCCCATCGCCCCAAGGCCAAAAATCGCAACTGTCGTGTTTGCCATGTGCTCCCCCCACTCTGATCGTGAAAAATGGTATACCAAAAAAACTTGCAAGCCAAGCAGCTAAGCGTGAAGATGATTTCGTTTTTACGCAGCGCGGATTTAACCCCAGACCACTGTTTCGAAAGGCATCCAAGATGAAGATCACACGCGTTAAAAGCCATGTTCTTCAATATGATATGCCCGATGAGCTGGGATATTCGCAGCAGTATTACGCCAAGCGAACCGCCCATCTGGTAAAGGTTGAAACCGACGAAGGCGTCACCGGATGGGGCGAATGTTTTGGCCCTGGCGCGATTGCGGTTGCGAACAAGGGCATCGTCGAAGGGGTCATTCAGCCGATGATCCTTGGGATGGACCCGCTTGATCGGGATGTGATCTGGCACAAGGCCTACAACCTGATGCGAGATCACGGGCAAAAGGGGATGCCGCTGCAATCTCTTTCGGGCGTCGATATTGCGCTGTGGGATATTGCGGGCAAGGTTGCCGGGCTGCCATTGCACAAGCTGATTGGCGGCGCGCATCGCACCTCTGTCCCGGCATATGGCTATGGGATGATGCTGAAACGTGAAAGCCTTGCCGACCACATCGCACGCTTCAAGGACGAGGCCGCAGCGATCCGCGACATGGGCTTTGCGGCCACCAAAATGAAGGTTGGGCTGGGCGCACGCGATGACGTGAAACTTTGCGCCGCTGTGCGCGACGGCATCGGCCCCGATTTCGATTTCATGGTGGATGCCAACCACTGCTACAACACGCCCGACGCCTTCTATGTTGGCCGCGCGTTAGATGAACTGGGCGCCTATTGGTTCGAAGAACCCGTCGCGCCCGAAGATTTGGATGGATATCGCGACCTTCGTGCGGGGCTAAGCGTGAATATTTCAGGCGGCGAGGCTGAATTTAACCGCTGGGGCTGGCGTGCGATCCTTGAAAACCGCGGGCTCGACATCGCTCAGCCAGAGGTTTGCGCGCTTGGCGGAATATCCGAATACTTGCGGGTGCTGGCGCTGTGCCACGCGCATTTCACGCCTGTTATCAACCACGTCTGGGGGTCAGCGGTCGCCGTGGCGACGAACCTACAACTGCTTGCCGCGATGCCACCCCTGCCCGGCGGGCTGCACCCACAAGAGCCGATGTTGGAATTCGACACCACCGATAACAAATTCCGCGATGAGCTTTTGACCACCCCATTGGACATTCAGGGGCAAGTCGCGCGCTCGGGACGTGTGGCGGTGCCCGACGCACCCGGTATTGGCGTCACGCCTGACCCGGCGATGTTGAAACGGTTCGCGATTGGCGCTTAGTACGTCGCGCGACCACCCGACAGGTCAAACACCCCGCCCGTGGTGAACGAATTTTCAGGGGACGCGATCCACACGATCATTTTTGCGGCCTCTTCGACCTCTAAGAACCGGCCACGGGGGATTTTTGAAAGCATATAGTCGATGTGCTCTTGGCTCATCTGATCGAAGATGCGGGTACGGGCGGCGGCAGGTGTCACGCAGTTCACCGCGATATCCAACCCGGCCAGTTCCTTGCCCAGCGATTTCGTCAGCCCGATCACCCCAGCCTTCGATGCGGAATAGGCAGAGGCGTTCGGGTTCCCCTCTTTCCCGGCGATAGAGGCGACATTTACAATGCGGCCATACCCTTGTGATTTCATCCCGGGTACGCAGGTTTTGTTCACATAGAATGTGCCGTTCAGGTTAATGTCGATCACCTTGTGCCAGGCGTCGATGTCGTAATCTTCGACGGTCGCGTTGGGGCCCGCGATCCCGGCGCTGTTCACAACAATCGTTGGAACGCCGACCTGATCACAGGTCGCCAAATAAGCCGCCTGAACCGATGCTAGGTCGGCAATGTTGCATTCAATCGCGGTGCCCTTGCCATTCAGCCCGGCCATTGCGGCATCGTTCGCTGGGTCAATGTCCCAGCTTACAACCCGCACGCCTCGTTTGACCAAAAGCTGAGCAACGGCAAAGCCGATGCCCTGCGCGCCCCCGGTCACAACCGCAACTTGACCTTCCATTTGCCGCCCCCCGTTTGCCGGTTATCCGCGCCCAATATAGGGCATGTTGGTTGCCATGACGGTCATGAACTGCACGTTCGCCTCTAGAGGAAGCGAGGCCATTTGCAGCACCGAATTGGCCACATGCTTCACATCCATCACAGGTTCAATTGCCGTTGACCCGTCGGCCTGTGGCACGCCCTTGGTCATCTTTTCCGCCATGTCCGTCAGCGCGTTACCGATGTCGATCTGCCCGCAAGCAATGCTAAACGGGCGCCCATCCAACGAAAGCGAACGTGTCAGCCCGGTGATCGCATGTTTGGACGCCGTGTAAGGCGCCGAACCCCAGCGCGGCACATAGGCAGACACCGACCCGTTATTGATGATCCGCCCACCCTGAGGGTCCTGTTTGCGCATCTGCCCAAACGCGGCACGTGCGGCGATGAAGGCCCCCATTACGTTCACGTCCAACAGGTTGCGAATGTCAGCCACGGCCAGTTCATCAATCGGCGCGCCACCAAGGCTGACACCTGCGTTGTTGAACAGCGCGTCAATGCGGCCCCAGTGGTTGGCGGCCTTGGCGAAGGCGGCGTCAACGTCCGCCTCATCCGTCACATCGCAGGGCAGGCACAGCGCGTCACTGTCACCCGCGGTTTCAGCCAAGGGCCCTTCGCGGCGGCCAACAAGCCCAACCTGCCAGCCAGCTTCGATAAATGCATTTGCCGTGGCGCGGCCTACGCCGCTGCCAGCGCCGGTAATAATAATCGATGGCATCGGAATTCTCCTTAGTGGTTATCGCGCGGCAAATCGCCCGCGATGCGCTGATACGCCGTGGCCAGTTCAAGGCAGCCACCTTCGGCCAATTGGCCGACATGCGTGCGATAGATTTCTTGCCACGGGGTCTGGTGTTTGATCTCGGGCGCGACCCAAGCATCGCGCCGGGCCTGCCATTCCGCATCATCCACCACTGCATCAAGGGTCGAGACGTTAAGATCAAGCCGCACCCGATCACCCGTTTTCAACAGGGCAAGGCCGCCACCCACCACAGCCTCGGGCGAGGCGTTCAGGATCGACGGGCTTTCCGATGTACCCGATTGCCGCCCATCGCCCACAGTGGGCAGGTGGTTGATGCCTTTGCGGATCAACGCGTCCGGCGGCTGCATATTCACCACCTCGGCGGAACCGGGGTAGCCAACGCACCCAACGCCGCGAATGAACAGGACGGTTTCGTCATCAATGCCAAGACTGTCGTCGTTGATACGGTCGTGGTAATCCTCGGGCCCTTCGAAAACCACGGCACGGCCTTCAAAAATGCCTTCGGCACCCGGTTTTGACAGGAACCGCTGACGGAAATCAGGCGAAATAACCGAGGTTTTCATCAACGCTGAATCGAACAGGTTGCCCGACAGCACCAAGAACCCGGCGCGTTCGCGCATTGGGTCGCTAACCGGGCGGATCACGTTGGTGTCTTCGCTTTCCCATCCGTCCAGATTTTCAGCCATCGTCTGACCCGTCGCCGTAAGCGCGTCACCCTTTAACCGACCTGCCTTGGCCAATTCACCCATCACCGCTGGCACACCGCCAGCACGGTAAAAGCTTTCGCCAAGGAATTCACCGGCAGGCTGCATGTTGACCAAAAGCGGGGCGTCAAAGCCCACAGTCTCCCAATCCTTCACGGTCAGATCGACGCCTGCGTGGCGTGCGATGGCTTGAAGGTGGGGCGGCGCGTTGGTGGACCCACCGATGGCAGTGTTCACGACAATCGCGTTTTCAAACGCGGCGCGGGTCAGAATGTCGGATGGTTTCAGATCGTCCAGCACCATCTGAACGATCCGACGGCCCGTTTCATAGGCCATATTCATTCGTTCACGGAACGGCGCGGGGATGGCGGACGAACCGGTCAGGGTCATGCCCAACGCCTCGGCCATGGCGTTCATCGTGCTGGCGGTGCCCATCGTGTTACAGTGACCCAACGAAGGGGCCGAGGCACAGGCGCGGCTGATAAATTCGTCATAATCGATCTCGCCTTCGGCCAGCAAACGGCGGCTTTCCCAGATGATCGTACCAGACCCGGCGCGTTTACCTTTCCACCAACCATCCAGCATCGGGCCACCGTTCAGCGCAATCGCCGGAAGGTCCACGGTGGCAGCGCCCATCAGCATGGCCGGGGTCGTCTTGTCACAGCCGGTGGTCAGCACCACACCATCGATGGGATAACCATGCAGCACCTCAACCAACGACAGATAGGCAAGGTTCCGATCCAAAGCCGCCGTTGGCCGTTTGCCAGTTTCCTGAATGGGGTGCACCGGAAATTCCATCGGAATCCCGCCCGCGTCGCGAATGCCCGCTTTAACCCGGTCGGCCAGAAAAACGTGGATCTTGTTGCACGGCGCAAGGTCGGAACCCGTTTGCGCCAGCCCGATGATCGGCCGTTCGCCCTGCAATTCGCCGCGGGTGTATTCCTGGTTCTGATATCGTTCCAGATACAGCGCGGTCATGCCGGGGTTGTTGGGGTTGTCGAACCATTCCTGAGACCGGAATCGTTTGTTTGCACGCGTGTTTGACATGGTGTTCTCCCCCTTCCCCTGAGCGGATAGCGCAGGCTCTTGTCGTAAGCTGTCAATTTGGTATACCAAATGCAAGAGAAATCAAATAGGGGCTGGCATGTTACATCGGATCGGACTTTTGATGGCGGCCTTTTTCATATCGTCGGGAGCATCCGCGCAGGTAGATATCGCCGATGCCGAAGCTTGCTTTGCGAAAGCGGTCACCGACAACACAAACCCCGCCCCCTGTATCGATGCCGCGCAAAGCCTGTGCATGATCGACGCACAGGAAACACCCGCCGTTGCAACGCTTTGTTTTAACAACGCAAAAGATAGCTGGTCAGGCGCGCTTGGCAGCCGCATCCAATCTTTCGTCGCCGACGCGGATGAGACGTTGGCCGCCGTCGCGCAGATCGAAACGAAATACGATCTGCTTTCAAGCCTGATCCAATGCGACCGGATTGAGGAACTTTCCATCGCCGCGTCTGACATTCCGGGCGAGGAAATTGCGATGCAAAAATCGCGCTGTCAGTCCACCGCGTCGGGGCTGGCCTATATGCGCCTGTTCTTGCGCGCGCGTCAGAATCCATAAGGGCCATCCCATGATCGAAGAACCAATTCGCCTGACGATCCGTCGCAATTTCGCGCGCCCCACCCCGGCGCAGGTCGATGCATTTCGCAACCTTCCCACCGGTTTTATTTGCGATGCAATGGACGGGCGCGGCGCGATGGACACGGCGATCGCCCCTGTTGGTCCCGACCTTCCCCCACATGCGGTCGGCGTCGCGCTGGTCGCTGACAACGGACCAGAAGAGATTTTGGCGACCATGGGCGCGGTTCACATCATGCAGGCGGGCGACATGATCGTGTCGGCCGTGCGCGGCGGGGCCAACTGCTCGGCCGCTGGGGATCAGTTCATGGGCATGTTGAAAAACAAAGGCGCGGCTGGGTTCGTGACCGATGGCCCAATGCGGGATTACGAAGGAATAGCCGAGGTAGGCCTGCCTGCGTGGTGCACCGGGCTGAACCCGAATTCGCCCTATTCCAACGGCCCGGGCCGGGTCGGTTTCGGCGCGGTTGTGGGCGGCCAGACCGTCAACAGCGGCGACATCGTCGTGGCCGACGTCAACGGCGTGGTTGTCGTACCGTTCAACCGCATCGAAGCCGTCATCGCCCAGCTTGCCAACGTTCAAGCCGCCGAAGATGCGTTGGAGGCAAAGGTAAAATCCGGTGCCGCCGACATGCCCTTGGTCGAACAGATGTTGGCCGACGGCAGCGCCGTGATCATCGATTAGGTGAACGCGCTTTTCGCGCCGCCCGATTCCTGCATCTTGAAGATCGACGTGTTATCCTTCGCCGGAGGCAGCGGCATGGTGACGGGCACGTTTTCCAACCGCGGTGTCAGGCATGGTTGACCGGTGATTGTGCGATCTTGCAAGTCATCCCAGAACCGCCGCTGACCAAGGGCATGGATATAGCTGCTGGCCCCAAGAATGGGCCACGCATCCGCCTTGGCAACCTCAAAGAACAGGATCTTGCGCGCGCGATCCGAAACATTCGGGGCCGAGCCGTGCAATACCCGGGCATGATGCACCGACATGCTGCCCGCCTTACCGGTTAGGGTTACCGCCTTTTCGGGTTCGAACAACGGATCATCCGGGTCAATCGCCCCGCAGAAAACTCCGTTCGCATGGTGGCTTAGCACCGGCCCTTTGTGGGTTCCGGGGATGACCATCAGGGGGCCGTTATCCTCCTCCACGTCCTCTAGCAACAGGCCGAAGGCCAGCAGGTCATCGTTTGTATGCGGGTAAAACGCCCAGTCCTGATGCCATTCCACCGCCGCCCCGCCACCTGGCGCTTTGGTGTTCAACTTCGACGTAATCAGCGTCGTATCCGGCCCCAACAGATCGTTCAGAACCTGCGTAACGCCCGATTGGGTCAGCACCTCGTGATAAACCGGGTCGCGTTTATGCGGCAGCTTGATACGCGTCAGACGCGGCGTTTCGGCGCTGTGCCCCTTATCCAGATCATAAACATCGTCGCTTTGCGAAATGTGGCGCGAGGCTTCGATAAGCCCCGCCGTCACATCCTGCATCCGTTTCAACTGATCCGGCGTCACCACATCTTCGACCATCAAAAACCCGTTCTGGTCATAAGACGCCTTCTGCGCAGAGCTCAGCATCAGTCGCGCCCCTTTTTGGCTTCCTCTTCCATATCAAGCCCATTCAGACGGCCGACATGGTCGGTAATCATCGGGACATAGTCGCCGCCATTTCCGATCCCTTCGACATGGGTGAAATAGTGCTTGGCCGCCCCGGCCATAATGGTCGTGATCCCAGACGCATCCGCCATCGCATTGACGTACCGCAGGTCTTTGGCGGCGTTAGCAATCGTGAATTTGTGGATTTCGCGATCGCGTTCCACCGCATAGGTCATGAACGTTTCAAAGAACCCGTTCGACAGGCGGCTTGATCCGATCACCTCGCGCACTTTGGCGGGCGGGATACCGACCTTGGCGCCCAGCACCGTCGCCTCGGCATACAAAGAGGCATAACCCATCGAGATGAAGTTCATCAGCAGCTTCATCTTATGGCCGCTGCCCGTCGGCCCGACGTGGGTGATATTGCCCGCCCAGCATTCAAGCACTGGCTTGACCTTGGCCATGGTCGCATCGTCGCAACCCACCATGGCGTCCAGCGTTCCGGCCTCTGCCTCTTTCGGGGTGCGGCCAAGCGGGGCGTCCACCAGCGTTCCGCCTTTTTCAGCCAGTTCTTGGGCCAGCGCGTCTGTCGATGTCGGGTCAGCCGTTGTCGTGTCGATCACGATCAACCCGTCGCGCGCGCCCGCCAAGATGCCGTCAGGGCCGCGCATGATTGCCTCTACCTGAGGGGAATTTGAAAGGCACAGGTGAATGACATCACAGACTTGGGCCATTTCGCGCGGCGTCTTCACCTCGGTCGCGCCCATGCTGACCAAACTATCGACGGGCGTTCGGTTGCGGTTGCCCTTGATCCAAAGGGGATACCCCTTTTGCACCAAATTCTTGGCCATACCGTGGCCCATATAACCAACACCGATGAAACCTATATTCAGATCGCCCATCTTTTCTCTCCCTCAAAGACTTGCGGTAATGCCCCCGTCCACGAAAATGGTCTGGCCGTTGACGAAACTTGATGCGGGGGACGACAGAAAAATGCAGGCCCCCACTAATTCTTCCACCCTGCCCCAGCGCCCGGCGGGCGTGCGTTTTTCCAGCCATGCGGAAAAGTCCGGGTCCGCGACCAAGGCCGCGTTCAGCGGAGTGTCGAAATACCCCGGCGCGATGGCGTTACAGTTCAGCCCATGCTTGGCCCAATCTGTCGCCATGCCCTTGGTCAGGTTCGCAATCGCGCCCTTTGACGCGGTGTATGGCGCGATCCCCGGCCGGGCCAGCGCCGTCTGGACCGAGGCGATGTTGATAATCCGCCCCTGCCCGCGTTCAATCATGTGCCGACCCGCCGCTTGGCTGACATAAAACGCTGAATTCACGTTGGTGCGCATCAGGCGGTCAAACGCCTCAACCTCAAAATCTTCAAGCGGGCCGCGATGCTGCATCCCGGCGTTGTTCACCAGTATATCGATTGGGTGCTGCGCGTCGTAATCATCGACCGCTTTGCGCACGCTTTCGGCATCGGTCACGTCGAAGACAAGCGTATCAACCTGCGCGCCTTCGTCGCGCAATGTCTTTGCGGCCTCGGCCAGCCGGTCAGCGTTCCGCGCGTTCAGCACAACCCGCGCACCGGCCTGTGCCAGCCCCCGTGCCAAGGCAAATCCGATCCCCATCGAGGAACCCGTCACAAGCGCCGTCCGCCCCGTCAAATTGAAAAGGTCCATTCTCTCTCCCTGAAATGCGTTGCCGTGTCGGGCATTGACAAAACCCGCCGGAACCGCCTTGATGAAATGGTATACCATTTGAGTGGCGATGCAAGCCTCGCCGAAAGGACAACCGTGACCAAAGCCCTTTTCGCCCACGCAGCCCGTGATCTGCGCCTTGAAGACGTGCCCGTTGATGCCCTTGCACCCGGTCAGGTTCGCATCAAGATGCGCCGCGGGGGGATTTGCGGATCGGACCTTCATTATTATAACCACGGCGGCTTTGGCGCGGTGCGACTGCGCGAACCGATGATCCTTGGCCACGAAGTTTCAGGCGAAGTTGCGGAACTGGGCGAAGGCGTATCAAATTTGGCCATCGGCGATCTGGTCGCGGTGTCACCATCGCGCCCCTGTTCCGCCTGTGCCGAATGCCTGCGCGGATTGCCAAACCAGTGTCTAAACATGCGATTTTACGGATCGGCGATGCCCTTCCCCCACATTCAGGGCGCGTTCCGCGAAAGCCTGATCGCGGATGCCAGCCAATGTGTAATCGCCAACGGGCTGACCGCGGCACAGGCCGCCACGGCGGAACCGCTTGCCGTAGCGCTGCACGCGGTATCGCGCGCTGACGACATGCTTGGCCGCCGTGTTCTGGTCACCGGATGCGGACCGATCGGCATCCTTGTAATCCTTGCCGCCCGCCGCGCCGGGGCAGGCGAAGTTATCGCCACCGACATTGCGCCAGCCGGGTTAAAGATCGCCCAATCAGTCGGCGCTGATGTCGTCCTGAACACCGCCGAAAACCCCAATGCGTTGGCCAAATACAGCACCGGCAAGGGCAGCTTGGACATCCTGTTTGAGTGTTCAGGGGCCGAGACCGCGTTGACCGCAGGCATCGGCGCGCTGCGGCCCCGTGGTCAGGTGATACAGCTTGGCCTATCTGGCGACATGTCCCTTCCGATGATGCAGATCACCGCGAAAGAGCTGGCCCTAAAGGGTTCGTTCCGGTTCCACGACGCCTTTCCGCTGGCCGTTCAGATGATGCAGAAACAGTTAATCGACGTGTCCCCCCTGCTAACCCACAGCTTCCCGCTGGCCGAATATGCCAAGGCCTTCACCACCGCATGCGACCGCAGCCGGGCGATGAAGGTGCAGCTGGTGTTTGACTCGTGATTACCTTCGCGCTGGCCGTTTTATTCCTGATCGGCACGCCGGGACCCGGCGTGCTTTCAACGGCTGGTGTGGGTGCGGGTTTTGGGTTTCGCGCAGGGCTTAAATACCTTGTGGGGCTGTTCATCGGCACCAACGCCGTGGCGCTTGGCGTCATCACCGGTGTCGCCGCGATTGTGCTTTCCGTTCCGGTAATTCGCTGGGTTCTGATGGGCGCATCGATCCTTTATCTTTTGTACCTGGCAGCGCGGATTGCCTTTGCCGGATCGAAAATCGCCTTTATCGCCGCCACCATCGCCCCCGGCATCAGCGCAGGCATCCTTTTGCAGGCGATCAATCCAAAGAGTTACGCCGTGAACACAACCCTTTTCACCGGCTTTCCTTTCGCGCCTGACAACCTTGGGTTCGAGGTGATCGCCAAGCTGTTGATCGTGAACATCATCTGGATTCCGATCCACCTTGGCTGGCTTTGGGCCGGGGCTAGTTTGCACCGGCTGAACCTGAGCGACGCTGCGCAACGGCGCATCAACTATTTCATGGCCGCGTCGATGCTTGCCGTCGTTGCCTTGGCACTTTTCGCAGGAATACAACGATGATCGCACCCGAGGCCGCGACCAAACTGGCCACCCTTCTTGGCACCCGTTTTGTCACCAGCGACGCCGACCGCGCCCAACATGGCCGCAACGAAACCTATTACCCCGACACGCCGCCAGATGCGGTCGCCTATCCCGAAACCACCGAAGAGGTTTCTCAGATCGTCCGCATCTGCGCCGCCCATCACTGCCCTGTTGTGGCTGTGGGTGCCGCCACCTCGCTTGAGGGGCAGCATTTGGCGACGCAAGGCGGCGTCAGCCTTGATATGAACCGGATGAACCGCGTTCTGGCCGTGAATGACGAAGACCTGAACGTCGTCGTACAGCCCGGCCTGACCCGCGTGGCGCTGAACGAAGAATTGCGCAGCACGGGCCTGTTCTTTCCCGTCGACCCCGGTGCCGATGCCTCGCTTGGGGGGATGACGGCAACGCGGGCCAGCGGAACCACCGCCGTGCGCTATGGCACGATGCGCGACAACGTCTTGGCGATGGAGGCCGTGATGGCCGACGGGTCGATCATTCGCACTGGATCAAAGGCGCGCAAAAGCTCCACCGGGTATGATTTGGCGCATCTGTTGGTGGGGTCTGAGGGGACGCTGGGGATTATCACGGAACTGACGCTGCGGCTTCAGGGTATTCCCGAAAGCACGCTTGCCGCGACCTGCCGTTTCGAAAACGTCGAAGACGCGGTCAATTGCGTGATCCTGACCATCCAGTCTGGCCTGCCCATGGCGCGGATTGAACTGTTGGATCACATGATGGTGCGCGGCTTTAACGCCTATGCAAACGCCGGCTTGCCCGAAAAGCCGCACTTGTTTCTGGAATTCCACGGCACCCCCACCGGAACCGCCGAACAGGCGCAAAGCTTTCGCGAAATTGCCGACGATTTCGGCGCGACCAACTGGGAGCAGGCAACCACCACCGAAGACCGTACCGCGCTGTGGGCGATGCGGCACAAAGCGCATTACGCAAGTGCGGCGTTGGGCAAAGGGAAACACCTGTGGCCGACGGATGTGTGCGTGCCAATTTCACAGCTTGCGACGGCGGTGGTTCAGGCACAGGACGACGCGGTGCGCCATGGCCTGACCAGCACCATTGTTGGCCATGTCGGCGACGGCAACTTTCACGCGGGCATCTGCGTTGATCCCAACGATGCCGATGAAATGGCCCGGGCCGAGTCGTTTTCCAAAGCCCTGGCCGAAACCGCGCTGCGCCTTGGCGGCACTGTCAGCGGTGAACACGGCATCGGGCTGGGCAAGCAGAAATACATGCAAGCAGAACACGGCACCGCGTTGCCCTTTATGAGGGCGATCAAGGCCGCGCTTGACCCGCAGAATATTTTGAATCCGGGCAAATTACTGCCACCCGGCGACTAAGACGAAGAGGGAGAGAGATGAACATTTTGATCATAGGCGGCGGCGGTGTCGTTGGCCAAAAGCTGGCCCATGCGCTGGCCGCGAAGGGCACGTTACGTGGAAAACCGATCAGCAGCCTGACCTTGGCCGACATCAATGACCCCGCCCCGGTGGAGGCCACGTTCCCCGTTGCAACCACCCGCTGCGACATTGCTGATACCGCTTCGGTCGCGCAGACGATCACCGAAGACACCGACGTTATCTATCTGCTTGCCGCCATCGTTTCCGCCCACGCCGAAGAGGATTTTGAGGCCGGGATGAATATCAACCTTTTCGGCACCTACAACGTGCTGGAACGGTGCCGCAAACTGGGTACGAACCCGGTCTTGGTCTTCTCTTCCTCCATCGCGATTTATGGTGGCGAGGCGCAGGATCCGCTGGGCGATCACTCCTACCCCAACCCGCAGACATCCTATGGCGGGCAAAAGGCGATTGGCGAGATTTTGTTGAACGACTATTCCCGCAAAGGGTTCGTCGATGGGCGCGGGTTCCGCTTGCCGACCATTTCGGTGCGTCCGGGCAAACCGAACCGGGCGGCGTCCAGCTTTATGTCGTCGATCCTGCGCGAACCTCTGAACGGGCAAGAGGCAATCTGCCCAGTCGAGCCTGATTTCCTGCACTATTACCTGTCGCCACGCAAATGCGTTGAAAACCTGATTAAAGGGGCCGAATTGAACGCCGATGATCTGGGTGAAAACCGCGTTATGCAGATGCCGGGGCGCACATGGTCCATCGGGCAACTGATCGACGCGATGACCAAAGTCGCAGGGCCTGAGCCCGCCAAACTGATCCGTTGGGATCCCCAGCCCGAAATCAAACGCATCGTTTCAGGCTGGAAATGGGACATTCACGCGGATAAGGCCGAACGCCTTGGCCTTACCGCCGATGAAAGTTTCGAAGACAACGTCCGCTATTACCTAGAGGACGACAAACCCGTCAGTTAACGGGCGTCAGCAGGTCGCCACCGGCCAAGTGCGCAGCCACGTTATCACGCTGCAACTTGGCCATGGCGGCCCGCGTTTCCACGGTGCCCGACCCTTGGTGCGGTTGCAAAACAACGTTGTCCAGCGCCAGAAAACGTGGGTTCAAATCGGGTTCCCCCACGAACACGTCCAGCCCTGCACCGGCGATTGCACCGATTTCCAACGCATCCAACAACGCGTCTTCGTCAATCGTGCTTCCGCGCGAAATGTTGATGACAACGCCATCCTTCCCAAGCGCGGCGATCACCTCTTTCGAGACATATTTTTCAGTGGCGGACCCACCGACCAGAGCCACAAAAAGGAAATCAACCGCATTTGCCAGCGCCACAGGGTCAGCGTGGTACGTCCAACCCGGCGTCTGCTTTTCGCTGCGCGCGTGATAGTGCACATCGGTCTTGAACGCGGCCAAACGGTCGGCAATGTCGCGCCCGATCCGGCCCATACCCATGATGCCGACCTTGCCGCCGCTTACCTTGCGGTTCAGGCGATAGGCCCCGTCACTGGCCCACTTACCGTCGCGCACCCATGCCTCTGCCTGACGCATTTCGCGCCCCTGCGAAATCCACATGGCGATGGCCAAATCGGCCACGTCATCGTTCAAAACGTCCGGTGTGTTGGTGACGCGGATGTTGCGGGCATTCGCCGCGTCAACATCGATTGCGTCGTAACCCACGCCATAATTTGCGACCAGCCCAAGGTTCGGGAACAGGTCCATTTCAGCCCCGCCAAAAGGCAGATGACCCTTATAGGCGATTGCCTTGATCGTGCTGCGCGCGGCCGGGTCCATCCCCGCCGCTTCGGACGGGTCAGCCACGACATGGGCGTTGAATGACTCTTCCAGCGCCGGGCGCTCGGACTGGTTATACGGGCCGATAGCGAGCGTAGCGGTCATGCGGGCAACTCCTCCGTTAAATGGTATACCATCTTGTCGTGGCAAAACCCGCCCGTGTCAACCGCGTGTAACCGCCCCCTTAAATGTGGCCAGCGCGGCGGCCAGTTCGGGGCGTTGTTTCGCGTGTTCGGTTACATCAAGGCCCAGCCGGTGCGCCTCTGCGGCTTGGCGCAGGCTGGTGATGCCATCGGCGGGGCCGCCAGGGTGGCTCATGATGCCGCCGCCTGCGCAGATCAGAAAATCATCGTTACCCAGCACATCCGCCGACGGGCCAACCTGCCACGCGGTTTGGCCGGACGAAAACACCGGCAACGCCTGATGCGCCGCACCGTCGCTGACCGGTGCCTGCACCGAAACCGCTGCTTCGGCCACAACGTCATCAGGTTCGGTGAATTTGCTGGCCAGCCCGTTGACGTGCAGATGGTCCGCCCCTGCCAGCCGCCACAGCTTTTGCATCGCGGGATAGGCGACCCCGATATCGGGCGAACGCGACACGAGCCCCCAACCGTTGCGATGCGCATGGATCGGCAGCGGGCTGCGATCCCGCACCGCGCGCAGCCCCGCCAACCCGATGGAGTTCAACGACACCATCGCGCAGGTCGCGCCCAGCTTTTCCAACATCTCTAGATGCCGCCACATGTCGGTGATTTCGTCCGTGATGTTGAACGCATACATCGCCTTGCGCCCGGTCTTTTGCGCGGCACCGTCCAGCGCCTGCATCACGGCCTTGGCGCGATCCTCTAACGGGCAAGCCGGGCCGTTGCCCTGCAATTCGTCGTCTTTGATGAAGTCGATCCCAGCAAGGGCAAGATCACCGGCCAGATCGCCGGTTTCCTGTGCCGAAAGCCCAACACTGGGCTTTACGATGGTGCCGATCATCGGGCCGGTTTCCACCCCCATCAACCGCCGCGTTCCGGAAATGCCGAATTGCGGGCCGGGGCATGCGCCCGCAATGCTGTCTGGAATATCAAGCGATAGAAGCCGGATCGCCGAAACCTCGGCCAGTTCAAACAGGTTGCCCGCGACGGTCGCCAGAATGTTGGGCAGCGATGGGCCGAAGTTTTCAACCGGCCAGCTGATCGTCACCCTACCCCGTTCGTAACTGTCGCCCTTCAACCGACACGGAAGCGCCGGGCGGGCAGACGTTGCCGTCACCTCAACCGCCTCTACCCGCGCTGCGGATCGGTCGCGCAGGGCGTCGGTTTCCGCCGCCAGCCGGATGAACGTGCCGGTGGATTGTTCCCCTGCGATCACTGCCGCCGCATGGGCAATGCCAAGCGGGCTTTCGATATCATATGTTGCTTGCAGCCGAGTCATCGTGCGCCGCCCCCTTCTTGAACCCACCCAAAATAGTCGCGGCTGCCCATCTGGCCGCCTTTCAGCGCCAATGTCAGCCCATCCATCGGCCCGTCTGCATGTGCCCTGCAAATCGCGGCACCGGGGATCGTTGGCGCAAGTGCGGTCAACGCGTCGATCCCAAGCGCTTTGCACACATGACCCGAAGTATCGCCGCCCGAAACCACGGCACGGTCCAACCCACCCCGCGATATCAGCGCACCCAGCACACGGCCCAAGGCCCCGCCGATCCGATCGTTGACCGTGGCCATGTCATCGCCTGCCGCTTGGCGAAGCTGTGATACCACCGGGTCATCCGGCCCTTTGGCGGTGAATATCAGCGGCACACGCCCGGCCTTGAGGGCGGCAAGGCCCGCTACAATCGCGGTATCCTCGGCCGCGTGCAGGCCTTTGCCACAGGCCGCAAGTACGTCAAACGGGATCCCTTCGAACCCATTTTCACAGGCCCACTCAATTTGATCTGCCGTCGTCGGAGAGACTGACCCCGACACCACCGCCATCTTTTCCGCCCGTCCGATGCCTTGAACCGGCGCGTCATCTGGCAACAATCCCAAGGCCCGGAAATGCGCAACCAAGGCGTATGCCGTCCCTTGTGATCCGACGATAAACCGGTTCGCGCCGCGGTGTTCCCATAACAATCGGCCCGCCGCCGCCTCGTCCGCCGGGGTCATCTGGTCGATGGTCACGCCCTGCCCTTCAACCAAAGCGGCATCCGCGCGCGCCCGGTCGGGCAGCATTTCCACATCCAAACAGCGGATCGGCATGGGGGTTTGCGCCGACAGATGGCGGGCAACTTCAGCCTCGGCCATTGGGGTAACGGGATGGCGGGCCATCACCGGGTGACGGTCAAGCCGGAACACCCCCGCATCAGTGCCCGCGAAAAGCTGCCCGAACACCTGATACCGGCGCATCTGCGGGGCCGCGACCAAGATTGGCACCGCACCGCCAAACCGTGCCGCGCCAATATCCATCGCGCGGCCAATCGACCCCACGTGGGGCGCGGAATCCAAGGTCGAACAAACCTTGTACTGCACCAACTCCGCACCCGTCGCCGCCAGCGCGTCGAACAGGGGCGGCAAGTGCTCATCCATCCATTCAGGCGATTGAGTTCGCGCCATACTTGCGATGCCGATCCCGCGCATTCCGGGAAACGCGGCCAGCCGCTCACCGCTTGGCTGTTCCAAGAACAACACGGCGGGCAAACCGGAAAAGGCCAGCACCTCCATCACGGCGGCGGCGCCGGTGAAATCGTCGCCCAGCCATGCCAGAACGGGGGGGCCTATCTGCTCTTGACCTGTCATGTGTTATCTCATCATACCAGCGGCAACAAAGTTGACCCCGAGGACACAATGCCAAGCGCAAGCCCTGACCGGATCACACGGCGCAAACTGTCGGACGCGATTTTTGATCGCCTGCACGCCATGATTTGCAGCGGCGAGCTGAACGCGGGCGACCCCCTTCCGTCGGAACGCGAACTGATGGATCGCTGGGGCGTTGGCCGCCCCGCCGTGCGCGAGGCATTTCAGGCGTTGCATAACATGGGCCTGATCACCGTCAGCCACGGCGAACGCAGCCGGGTGAACGCGCTGACCCCGGAAACAGCGGTGCAACAACTGGACGGTATAGCTCAAACGCTGCTGTCCGTGGCACCAGAAAACCTGGACCACCTTAAAGAAGCCCGCAAAATGTTTGAGGTCGGGCTTGCCCGCGTCGCCGCCACCCGCCGCACCGAAAAGGACGTCGCCGATCTGCGGGACTTGGTTCAACAACAAACGGACGCGCGCGCGGATGTTACCGCGTTTGTCGCCGCCGACATGGCCTTTCATGCACGGATCATGGCGATTTCCGGCAACCCGATCATCTCGGCGCTGGCAGATGCTATGCTGAAATGGATTTTTCAGCACCACAACACCCTGCTGCATTGGTCGGGCAACGAAGATACCACGCTGGCCGAACACACCCACATCGTTGACGCCATCGCCGCAGGCGACGCCGAAGCGGCGGCCAAGGTTATGGCCATCCACTTGGATCGTTCTGCCAGCATTCCGGACACGGTCTAACATTCAGGTAATACGCTGAATGCTCGCCGCAATTTCGTCGGGTTCGAACACGCGCTTCCAGTCATCCCGCATCAGCATCGGTTTGCCGAACGTGATCGCCTTGTTGCAGGCATCAGAAAACACCCCGTCAATTTCGTCAAAGATCACAGCACCCAAGATGTTCATGTGCCCCAACAGAAAATCCCGTGCGGCATCTTTTGGCACGCCACGGGCGACGACTTCGTCCATCGCTTCGCGCATCACGTCCAACAACGAAGCGCAGACAGTTTCGGACAAGCCCGGCTCTAACAACGCCATTTGTTCGACGGTCACGCGATAACTGCGTGCGACGGGGGCATAAATCGCGCGCCCAACTTTTTCGCCCAAGGCATAGTGTTCATCCGGCCCCTGCATCAGCGCGTTAACAATGCCCTGCTGCGCGGCGATCCCGCCAAAGTAATCCTTGCGCCCTTCGGCGGTTGTTTCATCGTTATAGATGGGCGGGTGGCACGGGTGCGTCACAAAATAGCTGACATCATCGCGGTTGGGCAAATGGCCCGCAAACGGCCCGGCCGCATCAAGGCAAACCACCATCGCGCCGCTTGGCACCTTGTCGATAATCGCGCCCGCAACGGCCTTGATCGCCGTATCCGGGACGGCCAATAGAACCACATCGGCCCCTTCCAGCGCCGTGTCCAGATCAACGCAATCAACCCCGATCGCGTCTTTCAGCCGGGCCCGTCCTTCGTCCGAAATTTCCACATGGGCCACGTCAAAGTCGGTGTTCAGAAGGTTCGTCGCACTGCGCACCCCCATCTTTCCGCCCGCACCCAAAAGCGCCAGTTTTTGGCCCATCGTCTTCTCCTCCGCGTCAACTGGTATGATGAGATGATATCTCTTCACGACTGTCAAGCACAGACACCGGGCACAAATAGAAAACCGCGCAGCATGAAACTGCGCGGTTTGAGGTTAAGCCTGCCGACGGTGCCCCCGCATCCTTGCGGGCGCGTCGTGATTTTAGAACTTCAGAACAGCGTTAATGAAGAAGCCTTTGTCGTCGTAAACAACATCACGCAAATCGTCCGAGAAGGAACCGGCGTTATAGCCGACACCGATTTTTGCGTTGTCCCCGACGTGGCGATAAACGGCGGCAACCAAGCCATATTCGGTTGTTCCGATGTCTTGAGCGCGCAGGGCGCGGCCTTCGACAAGAACATCCCAGTTATGCACAGCGTGGTAGCGCACGTTGGCCGTTGCCAGCCATGCATCGTTGCTTTGGAAGGAGTTCGTTCCGGATGCCGCCTGTTCAGAGAAACGGCCACCGATCTTGCCACCCAGCGTCCATTTCGGCGACAGGTCATAGCTGCCGTCCAAGCTGAACACATGACTGCGCTGCAGCGGGCCAGAGTTGGCAACGCCGTTCACTGTCTGCCCGGCCATGTCATACAGGAACGTATATTTGGCCAGAATGTTCAGACGGTCGTTATCAACCGGGCGATAGGCATAGCCAAGGCTGGCTTCGGCATATTCACTGTCAGGCAGGCCTGTCAGGCTGCTGTCGGTGCGCAAGGCATCCAGATTGAACAGCAGGCGCTGGTTTTCGTCGATCTTGTAGCGCGCGCCAGCAGACAGAAGCCAAGTGTCTGAATCACGGTTGCTTGCACCATCCACACCACGTTCGTTGCGGTATTCCAGACGGCCACGGGCGCTAAGGCCGGCTTCGTCCTGATAAACCACACCGAACGACAGCGCGTTACGATCGAAGTCGCCGTTCGCATCGTCCGCAACACGGCCCACTTCCAGACCACCGGTATAGGTCAGGAATTTATTGGGTTGATATTCAACACCATACAGGCTGGTCAGCGACGTCCGTTCGCCAAACATATCATAGGTGTTTTCGCCGAAAACGCGAGTCTGTTCGTTCAACCGGCGACGCGCGCCGACAACATATGTACCGGCGTCATTGCCGCTGAGGCTGCTGCCAAGGTCACGCTCTGGGTCCAGTGTGTAACCGAAGTAAACGCTGTTGTTTTCGTCTTGGTCGAATTCAGCCAACAGGCGTGCACCTGCCCCGGTTGTTCCGCCCGAAACCTCGCCAGTCACGCGCAGCTGGTCAGAGACCTGCATCTCGGCGCCGATGCCGACACGGTCGTTACGTTCCAACCCGCCCGAAACCTCGACCGATCCCTGCGCATAGCCATAAAGCGTCAGATCGTCGTTACGCTGATGATCAACGCGCACCGCCACATCTGTGCGCGACCCCGTCAGGGCCGCAGAGGTTGGCGTGTTGCGATCCAGATGTTCCAATCCGAACGACAGCGTCGTGCGGTCGTTCACTGCATGAGTGATGTCCAGACCACCTTCGCGCAGGGTCTTACCCGTCGCTTCGTCAAAGTCATCATAGAAGAAGTTCAGGCTGGTCGATGGCGACAGGTCAACCTGCGCAAACACACCCCAAAGGGTCTGATCGTCAGTCACCTGATAATCAAGCGTGGAAAAGCCCACCTCGCGGTCCTCAAAATAGCCACCAACGACGCCGCTGCGCCCTGGGGCCACATCGGCCAGATCTACCTGACCTTCCACGCGGATCGCGCGGCCATCGCCGGCACCGCCAGCCGTGGCCGTGTCATCCGTCGTCAAACCGCCATCCGTGGACGAGGCAAAGCCAAACCCAGGCCCGTCGGTTTGGGCGTATTCCATTTCAAGATAGGTGGTTTCGGAATGCTGATACCGCAGATCAATACCGTAAGCATTCTGTTCGGCCAGCCCGGTGTTTTCCACCATCGCTGTCGCACCGATACGCAGGTTATCGGTCACCCAAGACTGCGCCCGTCCGCCATACGAAAAGCCGTCAAGTTCCAGCGTGGGCGTGTATTCATACTGAGCCACAAGGTTGACGGTGTTGTCGCCACCGGGGTTGTTGACGATTAGCGAACCATCCGATGTGCTGCCGCTCAGCGGTTTGCGCAGCAACACAATGCCCTGCACATAGTTGATGTCATAATCCACGCCATAGGTCAGAAGCTTGCGATCCACGACCCGGCCGGTTGTGGCGTCACGCACCTCGACGCTGAGTGTTTCTGACCCGACAGAGATATCCTGACGGCGCAGCACATAAGACGACCCGCCCGTCCCGCGGAAGATTTCCCGCTGTGGCAGGTTGTCAGGCTGGGCGGCGTAGACCTCAATCTCGGCTACGGGGGCGCCGTTGGGCCGGTAGTCAGGCGTCTTGTAAACAGCCTGAAGGCCATAAAGCGTGCGTTCGTTCCGCAAGAACTCGCTGCCGTTGATGGAGGACTTAAAGTCGCCCCAGACGGCGTGATTATCGCCCTGTTCAACCCGGACATAGAATTTGCCCGACGTCGGCGCATCATTCACAGTGGTCGAGTCATCGCCATAGACCGGATAGGCAAGGTCATCATTCAAACGACCCAAAAGCGCGCGAGGCTTCTTTTCATCAAACTTGCTGAGGATATCTTCCAGATCTTCCTCGCCAGTATCAGCCGAGGCTGTAACCGTGATGCCGTTGGCCAGTTTACCCTTGGTGTAAAACGCCAAACGTCCCCGCGAATAGCTGCCCGTCTCAACGGCAACATCATCACCGAAGGCTTTGCCAAAGGTCAGGTCCACAATACCAACGCCGAACCACTCGGACTTTGGAATGTTAATGTCGCGCTCCAGAACCTGCTGACGCTGGCTGTCGGTCACGCGCACCTCAACCGGGTAATCGCCGGGGGGCAAAATCCGCTGAATGACAAAGCTGTTGTCTGCCGCTGGTGTGATCGTTTCACCCAGTGCAACAACACGGGCACCAGGGCGCACATCACTGCCGGAAATTGTCACCGCGCCGCCATTCACAGGAATGCTACGCTTGGCGGTGCGATCGGTACCCTCTTCCGCCACCTCAGAGATGGGGCGCGCCGCGCCCTCGGTCAGAGACAGAGGCTTGGTTTCGTCAAAACGACCCCGCTCGTCATACACACGATGCGTGAAAACCAATTGCTTGCCTTCAGGCAAAGCTGCCTGAACGCGCCCGTTTGGCAAAATCGGAAGAACCGCAACGGTTTTCGCACCGGACGGCGTTCCAAGATCAATGATCCGAACCTCGCCACGGGTCACATAAGCGGGATAGTTCATCCGGCTTTGGAACGTGACAGTATCACCAGCCACAAACGGGCCTGAGCCGCCAATGGTCTGCACATCCAAACGCGGTTCCGCAGCGAACCCATCATAACGCACCTGAATGTCCGCATCGCGCAGGGCGATATCCGCCTCGCGGGTTTGCTTCACATCCACCACATCGCCCGCGATGGTTTCCCCGTTCACTAGGATCGAGAAACCCGCGTCTTGCCCCAGACCCGCGCCTGCATAAAGCGACAGCGCGGAACTGGTCAGAAGAAGGGAAACGGCTTTTTTCATTTTACTATCAATCATGTCACTCATTCCCTCAGCGCTTAACCGTGCGTTCGATGTTCAGGTTGAACCGACCGCGTTTTCGCCACTCGGAGCGGATCAGTTTTTCAACTGCATCCAGACGCTGGCGCGCAGTCTCTCTGGACTCTCCTTTGCGGGTGTAGTTCAGGCGCAGAACCGATGGTTTTTGCTCTAGCTGACGAACAAGCGATCCAACGCCGGCCTTCAGCGCGTCCACTGGTTCTGCCGTGCCGGACACAAAGGCCCCCGCCGACAGTTCCACATCGACCACATCCGTGATCCCTGCGCCGAAGTTGATCTTGGCAGACTTACCTGGCGTTACACGTACAACCCGTGGGTTTTCTGTGGTCACGCGGTAACCGGATGGAAGGCTGCGCTCGTCCACTTTCAGGATGAAGTTGGACCCGATCTTTTCAGGCAGCGACGCACAAGGAACGTTGAACCGGCCATGCTGATCGGTAGTGATCAGATCGCCATTCACGCCAACCACACGCACGCCCGCCAGACCGGTTTCACCCTTATCCTGATAGCCGTTGCCGTTGCGATCATCGAAGACCTTGCCGATCACGTCCGAGCAATCAAACACATGCTCAGGCTCTAGCCGCACCACGGCCTTCGCCTCGTTCGAGATCGCCTGACCCGTCACCGGATCAATCATCACAGTCCGGTTTGTCAGATCGCCCAGCTCAGCCGCCGTGGAAACACGCGCCGTCAAGACGATCGTCGTGGTCCCATTGGACAGCAGATCCTGGTTCGTCCATGTCAGACGACGACCATTGATCGAAGGTTCAACCTGTACGCCGTTCACCGTTGCCGACTCTGGCAGATACAGCATGCCAACCGGCAGCGTATCGACGATGTTCACGTCATTCCGGTCAATCCCGCCGTCATTGTCGAACGTCAGGGTATAGACAACCGTGCCACCCTTTTCGACCGTGCTGCGATCTGCGGCTTTGGTGGCCCCAACATCCGCAGGATTGATTGCACAATCACGCAGTGGGATGTTGTTGTTGAACACCGCAGGGTCGCCCGCCTGAATGTCGAAGGTGAAGTAGAAGCTTGGGTTCGCCGCTTCGCTGAAATCTGCCAGCTCACCGGTTGCACCGAACTCACCCGAACCAATCACGCGCGGATCCGTCGTAGTTGTGCCAGTGATCACATCAACCAGCGCCGATGGGCTGACCGCGCCAGCGGTTTCCAGACGGTTGGTCGATGCAATACCCGACGACGGATAGGTCACGTTCATCGTATAGGTGCCTGGCGAAGTCACGTACCACTGGTAGAACCCAGTCGAGCCGTCTTCCACAATCGTGATATTGGCGTTTGTACCAACACCCGACTGCGATCCACCCGGCCCACTGACCGTAACATCGCCACCCGACAGGATGCGGCCGTCTTCCTCGCAATAGAAGTAACCGGTTGGGTCATAGTCCCGTGCATCGACGATACCGTCGCCATCCCGGTCTTCCGTGCTGGATTCTTCCAGATCAAAGGCATTGTCGCCATCCACATCTTCCAGCGCCTGCTCAACCTCCGCTTCAAGCGGTTCAGGCAGTTCACTGGCCGTGATGAAGATAGAGTTCGCCTCGGACGGCACCCCATTGGCAACCGAGAAGGTCAGCCCAATGGTAACTGTCGCGGTTTCACCCGGGGCCAGTTCCGCCAAGCCGCTGATCAGCTGCGTATCGGTCACACCGTCATAGTTCGGGTTAGCTGTCGCCGCACCCAAGCCAGAGACTGTGACCGTAGGCGTGCCATTCAACTCTGCCGGGCTTAGGAAAGTCGTCAGATCGTCGACGATCCCCATCCCTGTCAGGGTGACGTTACCCTCGTTGGTGACTTCGACAACATACTCCGCATCATAGACCGTCGGGAATTGCTTATCCAGCGATACCAGACCTTTAGACGCCGCCGCCGCCGGTGAACCCTCTAGCACAACAGCCGTCACATCGTCACTGCCTGTTGCATCATTCGGGTCATCCGACACAGCGTTGGAAGGCGCACCGGTTGGGTCGGTTGCGTCCACCTCGGCTGTCTGGCTGACGCCACCGGCGTCGATGTCGGACTGCTCCAGGATGTAGGTCGCGGTATAGGTTGCAACTTCACCCGGCAGCAGCGTGCCCTCGGCAGAACCGGACGTGGCCGTGCCAAAGTCAGGACCTGTGGTCAGCGTCAGAACATTGCCATCCGCATCCGTCAGCGTCGGGCTGATCGCAACACCGTCAAGCGTCACGTTGCCGTTGTTGGACACCGTGTAGGTATAGGTGATCTCTTCACCGGCAACCACGGGCGTGCCAAGCGCAGACGTATCCGCAACCAGTTCCATTGACACAGCAGGTGCTGGCGCAAGCGGCGTCACAGTTGCATCGTCGCTGCCCGTCGCATCCGCAGGGTCATCCGACACAGCGTTGGAAGGCGCACCGGTTGGGTCGGTTGCGTCCACTTCGGCTGTTTGGCTGACGCCACCGGCGTCGATGTCGGACTGCTCCA